>CAJYPV010000027.1 GCA_913776825.1 Burkholderiaceae bacterium | reverse complement strand
CCTGGTGGATGAGCATTCGCTGTACGTCGAAGGCTACTTTGAAGAGACCAAGCTCGCCCGCATCCATGTGGGTGATGCGGTCCAGGTGCTGCCGATGGGCGCCTCGCATCCGCTGATGGGTCGGGTGGAGAGCGTCGCTGCAGGCATTGCCGACCGGGATCGCAGCACCAGCACCAACCTGCTGCCGAGCGTGAATCCCAGCTTCAACTGGGTGCGGCTGCCGCAGCGGGTGCCGGTGCGGGTTCGGCTGGATCCGCTGCCGGCTGGCGAGCGGCTGGTCGCGGGTCAGACGGTGACCGTGCAAGTCCTGCCCGCCACCGCCGCGGCTTCGGCGCCCATCGCCACACGCGCACCCACCGCGACGGCGTTGCCCCGCGACGCGACCTCCGCCGCGAATTCGGTGACCGCCGGAGCGCCGCCCACGAAGCGGCCCACGCCGACCGCGACACGCTCGGCAGCGGCGCTGACCGCATCGAGCCGCCCCGTCGCATCGACCGCGTCGCTGAGGAGTTAAGCCATGACATCGATTGCCTTGCAGAACACGGCGCATGCCCTCCCAGAGCGCCTGCCGACATCGTTCAACGCGCGAGCGGCTCGTGACCTCGATGCGATCGCCGCGCGTCCGCCACTGTCTCGTGATCGTCGCCCCGGCTTGGGTTGGCTCTCCACGCTGACGGCGCTGCTGGTGCTGGCCGGTTGCGCGACCGCGCCGAAGGGGCCGGACTATCACCTGCCTGACGCCGCCGTGATCAACCAGCCGCGGGCCTCCGCTCAATTCCTGGAACAGGAGCGCGCGGCGGATGAGCGCGCCAGCAACCGTCAAGCGGCGCCGTTCGAGGCGACCCCGTTGCCCGATCGCTGGTGGCGGCTGTTCCAGGATCCGCGGCTGGATGCGCTGGTGGAGAAGGCCTTGGCCCACAACACCGACTTGCGCCAGGCCGCTGCCAATCTGGAGCGGGTGCAGGCCATGGAATCCGAGGCGCGCGGCGGCGAGCGGCCGACCGTCAGCGTCAGCGGCGGACCGAGTTATGGCCATCCCTCCGGCCTGTCGATGCTGAAGAAGGACTTCGTGCCGGCGGACACCTATCGCTACAGCGCGGGCGTGAGCCTGTCCTATCAACTGGATCTGTTCGGTCAGATTCGGCGCGGCATCGAATCCGCGCAGGCCAGCACCGAGGCCGCGACCGCGGCGCTCGACCTGGTGAAGATCAATGTGGCGGCCGGTACGGCGCGGGCCTATGCGCAGGCCTGCGCCACCGGTCAGCGGCTGGAGGCGGCGCAGCAGTCGGTCCAGTTGCAGTCGCAGGCGCTGAACCTCACGGAGCGCCTGCAGCGCGCGGGGCGCGTCGGCGAGATGGACGCCGCGCGCGCCCGCAGCCAGCTGCAGCAGCTGGAGGCCGCGTTGCCGCCGCTGCTGGCGCAGCGGCAGTCGGCGCTGTACCGACTGGCCACACTGACCGGCGATCTGCCGGAGGCCTTCCCGCGTGACCTGGCGCAATGCCATGTGGCGCCGCAGGTCGCCGGACCGCTGCCGGTGGGCGATGGCGCGGCACTGCTGCGCCGCAGGCCGGACATCCGTCAGGCCGAGCGCGAGCTGCATGCGGCGACGGCGCGCATCGGCGTCGCGGTGGCGGACCGCTATCCGAAGATTTCGCTGGGCTTGTCCGCCGGATCGGCCGGCACGCTGGCGGGCTTCGGTCACAGCGACACGCTCAGCTGGAGCCTGGGTCCGCTGATCTCCTGGACCTTGCCCAACACCGGCGTGGCCGATGCCCGCATCGCGCAAGCCGAGGCCTCCACGCGCCAGCTTGCGGCGCGATTCGACGGCGTGGTGCTGACGGCGCTGCGCGAGACCGAGACCGCGCTCAACGACTACGCCCGCGAGCTCGACCGCCGGGCATCGCTGAAGGCCGCGCGCGATTCAGCGGCGGTGGTCGCGGCTCAGGCGCGGCGCCTGTACCAAGGCGGCAAGGTCGGCTATCTGGATGCGCTGGATGCCGAGCGCGCGCTGGCCACCAACGAGGCCGCGCTCGCGGCCTCGGATGCGTTGCTGGTCGATGAGCAAGTGCAGCTCTTCCTCGCCCTGGGCGGCGGCTGGGAGACCTGAGGACACATCGCGATACCAGCTCGCCGCATCGCCGCAGAACTTGGGCGACAAGTCCGTGCACGAACTTTCATCCGACTCCGCGCTTGCGGAGCGGTGGGTTCGTGCGCTCCAAAAGGGCCCCACGAAAAGAGCAGATTGCTATATATTGCAGGGCACGCATGAAGAAGACCTCCATCGACTGGGACAACGTGGCCCTGGGTTGGACCCTCATCCAGGGCGAATTGGGCCGGCTCTCGTTCGCCATGACCGAGTCCAACGCCAAGCGCAACCACGCCCTGATCGGCGCGCTGCTGGCCGCGCCGCCGTCCGCGCCCACCACGGCGCTGCTGGACTGTCTGTCGGACTGGATGGAAGCGTATGAGCAGCTCAAGCACCCGATGCCCCGGGCCTCCGCCGCCGAATCGCTCAAGCTGCTGATGAGCGCCAACGGCTTGAAGCAAGCCGATCTGGCGGCGGAGCTGGGCGGCCAGCCGGTGGTCAGCGCGGTGCTGCGGGGCAAGCGATCGATCAATGCCGGGCAGGCGCTGCGGCTGGCCAAGCGCTTCAATGTGTCCGCGATGCTCTTTCTGAACGACGCCGGCACCGTGTCCGGGCCGCCATCGGCGCCACCCGCGCCCCCTTCGCCACCCGCGCGCGCCAGCAAGCGCCGCGCGGCGACTTGATCGCTGCGCGACACCCATCCGGCAAGACGGTTTCGTGAGGAGACGAACCGCGGCTCTCCATCAGGCTGGCAACCAGCCTGAAATATCGCCTGACATCCCGCCTGGGAGCCTGCCTGACATCACGCCCGACGACGGGCCCGTCGCTCAGGGATAGCTGATCGACAGCCGATAGCTCTGCGTGCTGCTGGAGCCGCTGTAGGCCTGCACCTTGATGTAGACCGTCGCCGCCGTGGCGCCGTTTTGATAGGTCAGCGATTCGCTGCTGGAGGTGCCTTCCGATCGGGCCAGGCCGGCACCGGTGCTGGAGACGACATACAGGTCGTAGTCGACGCCGCTGGCGGTCGGGCCGGTCATGTCCACCCGCAGACGCTGGTTCGCGGCCAGGGTGACCTTGAAGTAGTCCTTGTCGCTGTCACTGCTCAGATAGCCGGTGATGGCCGACCGGTTGCCCACCGCATTGGCCGTCGCCACGGTGTTGTTGGGCTCGACCTCATCCCCCGCATTGACCGGGTTGCTCACGTTGAAGCTCACCGGCGTCGACGTGGTGCTGTTGCCCGCCGCATCGAAGGCCTTGACCGCCAGCGTGTGGCTGCCATTCGCCAGTTGGGTGGAGTTGACCGCCAGCGTGTAGGGCGCGGTGGTGACCGTGTCCTTCAAGGCGCCGTCCACCCAGAACTCCACGCGGGTGACGCCGACGTTGTCGGCCGCCGAGGCGGTGAAGGTGATGGTGCCGGTGCTCCCGGACACCGAGGCGCTGACCGTCGGCGGCGTGGTGTCGCCACCCGCAGTGCCCTGATTCACCCAGATCGGCGCGGACCACAGCACCTTGCCATCGTCCTGCGTGACCTTCGCGTAGTAGAAGTGCTTGCCGTTGGCGGGCGTGAGCGTGGTCGTGGCGCTGTTGCTGGTCAGCGTGACCGTCCCATTGCGTCCCGGCACGCCTTCCCAGATTTCCGTCGCCACGACAGTGCGGCCGAGCGGGTTGTAGAAGCCGACGTTCAGCGACAACGGTCCGCTGTTGTCGAAGCGTTCGCCCATGATCCGGCCGTTGGCACTGAAGATCAGTTGCGACTGCTTGTCCATCGTGGCGAACACCCGGCGCGCCTTCAGCGCATCGACCAGGCTGGCCTTGCTCAGCGGCGTGCCGCTGGGGATCAGCACGGCGGTCCGGTTGGTGTAGCTGGCGCCCCAGTTGGCGCAGTGGTTGTCCTGGTTGGTCGCCGGCGCCACATGGAAGCCGCGCTCCAGCAGCTTCTTCCAGGCACCTTCATACGAGCTGCGCGAGGTTTCGGTCTCGGTGGTGTTGGAGGAGAAGGCGGAGGTGTTCATCACCTCGGACATCACCATCACCTCGTCGCCATCGGCGCTGTAGGCCATGTCGGTGCCGTTGATGATGAACTGGCCAGAGTCATCGGGATGATTGAACTGACCGATCAGACCCTGGGTGCGCATCACCGCATAGAGGGTCGCGTAGTCGTTCTTGGCGATGAAGCGGTCGCCAAAGAGCTCATTGCTCGCGTTGTATTCCCACGAGAACAGCTCATTGCTGTTGAAGATGTTCAGGTGCCCGCCGTTGTTGATCACGCCCCATTCCATCCCGTAGAGCGCGAGGAAGCCGGGATTGGCGGCGGTGACGTCGGCCGCGATGCCCAGGCCGCGCTGATAACGCGCCTTGGCGGCGGTGGCGCTGCCGGCGGTGTTGGTGCTGGAGGAGCCGTCGAAATAGTGGTTGTGATCCGTGTTGGCGAAGAAGTCCAGGCCGACATTCTTCGCATAGGGGAACGCGGTCTCCGGGCCGTAGGCGCCGGTCTGCGCCGGCTGCGATGAGCTGCAGCTGCCGATCGCGCCGCCGCCATCGGAGTCATTGGTCTGCCCGTGGAAGCTGCCGTAGTAGATGGTGTAGGGCCAGCTGCCCGCACCCACCGCGGCGGCTTGCGCGCGGGCGCGCTGCTCGGCCTCGCCCGTGGCATGCACCGCGAGCGGACGCAGCGATCCCATCGTGATCCGCGCCGGCCGGCCCAGCGCGAAGTTCCAGCTCTGGACGACCGGGCCATGGCCGCCACCGGCCTGGGCCAGTTCGTCGAACTGGGCCTCGCCGGGCGCGCCCTTGAGCGCTGTGCCCGCGCCGGCGCTGACGGCCGTCAGCGTGGCGGTGTAGACGCCATCGGCCCATCCGGCGTCGCCGCGACCGGCCCAGTCCAGCTCGACCGTCTTTACATCGCCGGCGTAGCGCTCGACGCCACTCCAGCGCTTGACCAGCGCGCCGCTGGCATGGCGCAGCTCGACGCGATAGCCGAGCAGCGTGCCGGCGGGAGCGCCGACATAGTCCAGCCGCACGGTGAAGCGACGCGCGCCGCTGGGCTCGGCCGAGTTGAACGGCACATCCAGCGCCGCGTCGAATTCATGGTGATCCGGCGACTTGGCGGCGGGATCGACGGCCAGCGCGGTGGCACGGTCGTCGCTGGCTGCGGCGGGCTGGACGCGGTTGTCCACCGCGCGACCACCGCCGCAGGCCGACAAGGCCAGGACCAGGACACTCAGACTGGACACGCGCAACACGGCGCCAGTCGTCACGGAGGAGAGGACGCGGAAGGAGCTCATGGTGGGACTCGCTTGGCGCGCGCGGCGCGCCGGTGGGTGGAACAGGATCTGGCGCTCGGAGAGCGCGCGGGCACATCAACTTCCTGGCGGTGCGGCAGCGGCGGACCTGCGCGCGGCCGCACGCGGGCGCTCAAGCCGACCGACACGTGGACAGGCAGACGCACAGAGACGCAGACACGGAGGACCTCAGGTCCCCCGCCGCGAACGATCGATTCAGCGGACGGTCCGCCTTCGATTCGAGTTTGAGAACGGGATCGGATCGGGATCGGATCGGGATCGACAGCGACGCCGTCCGCCGGCCCTTACGCCGCGGAACGACGACGGCGTGCCGTCACGCCGACCAGGCCCAGCCCGGCCAGCATCAGCGCGATCGACGCCGGTTCCGGCACGGCGCTGGCGACGATCTCGGTGCCGGAGAGGGTGACCATGTCGTAGCGGATGGTGCCGCCGGACGCATAGTTCCCGCCGGTGCCGACGTAGCTGCTCAGGCCGGGCGCGAACATGCTGACCAGGCGGATGGCGAAGGACTCGTTGTTGGCGGCGCCCGTCACCGACGAGAAGTCGTAGGTCAGGCCCTTCACGAAGCTGCCATCGGTGGCCATGCGGAAGCTGGTGGCCTGGGTCCAGTTGTCGCCGTCGACGGTGTAGAGCAAGGCGGTCCAGGCCGACGCGGTCGAGCTGTTGCGCTGGTCGAAGGTCAGCACCAGATGTTCATAGCCGGTGGTGTCGATGCCGAACTGCACACCGCGGGTCATGTTGCCGGTGGTGGCGCTGCCGTAGGTGGTGGTGTTGAGCGCCTGGCCCGCATTCGGGTCGGAGGAGCCGGTCTGGCTGACGAAGGCCGTCGTCACACCCCCCAGCGTCGCGAAGCTGGCGCCGTTCTGGCTGAAGCTGTGCTTGGTGCTGCCGCGGTTGTAGTCCCATTGGGCGACGACGGTGGCTTGGGCCGAGACGGCGACGAAGGCGGCAGCGGCCACCAGAAGCGATCGAATGTTCATGAGCTCCCTCGAACTTGTCAGCATGGCAATGGCTGCCATTGGTTTATCCGCAAACGTTTTCGGCTATCCAGATGGCCGAATCCGTGAACTTGTGGGCTTGACTCCCGCCGAAATCGATCGAGAGAAGCCCGCGAAGCGTAGGCGCGGTTGATGACAGGACGGTTGCGGGGAAGCCCGCAGTCCGGGATCTCCACCTCCCCTGTTCATGGGACGGGTTTGCCCGGGGGCGACGACTCGACGCACGTCACGGAGCGATGCGCACCGTCGTGGGTTGGACTGGGCGCACGCCTGCGCTGTCGCAGAGAGGGCCCGCCTGTCGAGACCGTCCTTCGCATGAGCTTGCTCGGAGCGCTTCGTTTCCGTCCGCAACTCGACTGCTCAAGCTGTCGGGCGGCTCCGCGAGCCTGCACGCTGCAGCCACGACCTCACTCAGGCCGCCAGCCGTTCCGGACCCTGCGAATCGGCCGCGCGGTCCGGCTTCTTCATCTGCTTCATGAACGCCTTTCGACCTATGAATCGACCTTCCCTCGCTGCATCCGCCCTCACCGCCTTGTCGCCCACGCAGGGCGCTGCCCTCGGCGTGCTTCGGCCGCCATGGATCGCGCTCACCGCCGTCATGGCGGCGATCGTGAGCCTGGCCGCGTCCGAGCCGGTGCGGGCGCAGACGACCTCTGCCTCCGCCGCCGGATCGACCGCATCCGCGCCGCTTCAACAGGTGGTGGTGACCGGCACCCGGCGCGCGGACCGCACGCTGGCGGAATCCGAATCGCCGGTGGATGTGATCAGCGCGCGCGAGCTTCAGCGCACGGGCACCACCGAACTGGCGACGGCGCTGGCGCAATTGCTGCCCTCGCTGAATTTCCCGCGTCCCTCATTGACCGACGCCTCCGATGCGGTGCGACCGGCGCAACTGCGCGGCCTCTCACCGGATCAGACGCTGGTGTTGATCGACGGCAAGCGACGCCACACCACCGCCGTGGTCAACATCAATGGCACGCAGGGGCGAGGCTCGGCACCGGTTGATCTGAATGCGATTCCGATGGCGGCGATCGAGCGCGTCGAAGTGCTGCGCGACGGCGCGGCCGCGCAGTACGGCTCGGACGCGATTGCCGGCGTGATCAACATCGTCCTGAAGAAGGGTGCGCGCGGCGGCGCGCTCGATCTGGACGCCGGACAGACCGACGCAGGCGATGGCAAGCGCGGTGCGGCGGCGCTGAATGCGGGCCTGTCGCTGGGTGATGGCGGATGGGCGCGTCTCGCGGTCGAGACCCGACATCAGCAGCGCACCAATCGCGCGGGTGTCGATGCGCGGGATGCGGCCACCGAGCCTCGCCGCGGTCAGGTCAACAACCGGCTGGGCGATCCCGACAGCACGCAGCAATCGGCGGTGGTGAATGCCGCGCTGACCATCAGCCCGCAGGCCCAGGCCTATGCCATCGGCACCTTCAGTCATCGGGAGACCACCTCGGCCGCGTTCTGGCGGACCCTGGCCACGGCCACGGCCAACAACGTGGCCTCGCTGTATCCGCAAGGCTTCCTGCCCTTGCAGGAGAGCACGAGCACCGATGTGGGCCTGGTGCTGGGCGCGCGGGGCCAATGGCTCGACTGGCGCTGGGACCTCAGCCTCAACCATGGCCGCAATCGCTTCGCCATCGATGTGGACCACACGGCCAACTACTCGCTTGGCGCGGCCAGCCCCACCCGATTCGACGCCGGCCGACTCAGCAATCAGCAGACGTTGCTGAATGCCGACCTGTCGCGCGACGTCGATGCGGGGCTGGCGTCGCCGGTCACCGTGTCCGTCGGCGCGGAGCTGCGCCGTGAGCGCTATGGCATCGAGGCCGGGGAGCCGCTGTCTTATCAGTCCGGCGGTGCGTCGGGCTTTCCTGGGTTCCAGCCGGGCAACGCCGGCGACCATGCCCGTCGCAATGTGGCGCTGTATGTGGGCGCCGAAGCGGAACTCGCGCGTGGCTTCAGCGCCTCGGCCGCGCTGCGGGGCGAAGACTACAGCGACTTCGGACGAGCCACCTCGGCCAAGCTGTCGGGCCGCTATGTGTTCACGCCCGAAGTGGCGTTGCGGGGCACGGCGTCGACCGGTTTCCGTGCGCCGTCACTGGCGCAGCAGTTCTTCGCCACCACCTCCACCAATCTGATCAATGGGGCGCTGGTGGAAGCGGGCACCTTCCCGGTCGATTCGGCAGCGGCGACGGCGCTGGGCGCGCGTTCCCTGAAAGCGGAGAAGTCGCGCCATTTCAGTCTCGGCCTGTTGCTGCAACCGACCGACCGCTGGCAGACCACGCTGGATGTCTATCAGATCGACATCGACGACCGGGTGCTGCTATCCGCCAACCTGAGCCTGCCGGCGGCCCTGCGCACGCAACTGGCCGCGCAGGGCGTGCTGGTCAGCGCCGGCCGGTACTTCACCAATGCGCTGGACACCCGCACCCGGGGCGTCGACCTGGTGAGCACGCTACAGCAGGATTGGGGCGCGGCGGGGCGAGGTCAGTACAGCCTGGCCTACAACCACACCCGCAACTCGGTGCGTCATGTGGCGGACAACCCGGCCTTGCTGAGCGCGAACGGGCTGGAGCTGGTCGATCGGGTATCGATCGCCCGCGCCACGGTGGGATCGCCCAAGGACAAACTGGTGCTGAGCGCCGACCATCGCTGGCGCGACTGGACGGCGCGCATCGCGGCGTCGCGCTACGGCAGCTTCATCGTCCGGCAGAGCAATCCTGCCAACGACCAAACCTTCGGTGCGGCCTGGGTGGTGGATGTCTCCGGCGGTTGGGAGCATGGGCCCTGGAGCATCACCGCCGGTGTGGACAACCTGGGCAACCGCTACCCGGATCGGGTGATCGCCGCCAATGCGGTCGGCGGCATCTTGAGCTACAGCCAGTTCTCGCCGTTCGGCTTCAACGGGCGGCAGTACATCGCGAAGGTCAGCTATCGGTGGTGAGGCGGTGAGGCGGTGATGCCTTGACGCGTTGAAGCCGTGAGGGCCGGGGACGCGTTCATCCTGTCCTCACTGACTGCGTCGAGTGGGCCGCCTCATTTCTCCGCTGTCAGACAACGCCGCGCCTGCAACCCGGCGCTGTCTGATGGCGACGTGGCGTCGCCGCGGCCCACACTGGGCGATCCATCATTGTTGGGGCCGCCATGACCGAGATTCGCAAGGGCCAGCAGCCCGCCGAGCTGACCCGCGAGCAATTCCACGAGCGCTTCATGCAGCGCTATTACGACCCCGCCTTCCGGTCCGAGGATGAGGCGCTGGCGCGGTTGGAGGCGATTGCTTGGGACGCGTTGAAGGAAGGTCGCAAGGCGCCGATCACCCGGCCGGCGGGCGAGGGATTCGCCGATCCGACCTATGAGGTCTCGGTGCAATGGCTGGATGCGAATCAGCGGCTCAAGCAGGCGCAAAAGCGCTGGGCGGATCCCTCGACCCGATCGCGCATCCTGCTGATCTGCGGCGGTGATCGCAACGATGGCACCTGCCCGGGCGAGATGTCCAAGACCTGGCGTCTGACGCAGATGGCAAAGGAGCAGCTCAAGGATGCCGACGTGGTCGTCGACGTGTTGGACTTGAGCCTGCTGACCTCTGAATACGGTCGCGAGATTCATCCGTGCAAGGGATGCGTCTCCACCGCCATGCCCCTGTGCCACTGGCCGTGCACCTGCTATCCCAATCATTCGCTGGGGCAAAGCCATGACTGGATGAACGAGATCTACGAGCGTTGGGTCTCCGCGCACGGCGTCATCCTGTTCGCGCCGACGTATTGGTATCAATCGCCCAGTGCGCTCAAGCTGATGATCGATCGCCTGGTGTGCGCGGACGGCGGCAATCCGGACCCGACCAGCACGCACGGCAAGAAGGCCGAAGAGGCGAAGGCCATCGAGGCGAAGGGCTGGGACTATCCCAAGCACCTGGCCGAACGGGTCTACGGCCTGGTGGTGCATGGCGATGTGGCGGGCATCGAATCGCAGCGCCGGAATCTCAGCGATTGGCTGGACTGGATGGGCCTGATCGAAGCGGGCCCTCAGTCGAGGATCGACCGCTACATCGGCTATTACGAGCCCTACTACAACAGCCACGACACGCTGGATCGTGATGAGGCGATGCAGCAGGAAGTGCGACAGGTCGCGGAGACGGTGCATGCCGCAGTCAAGCTGCTGCGGGCTGGTGAATTGAAGCGTGCGGAGCGACGGCCGGCGGTAAGGGCGAAGTGAGCGGCGCTTGATGGCGGGGCCGTCGGGATGGCGGCTTGAGCTAGTTGCTGGCGGGCCAGGCAGTGTTTTGGCGTATTCCGCGACGAGCCTGTCGTGGCCAGCGTGATGCCGCATACGGACGGGCGAGACCTGTCCCTATTCTTTTGACTTTGGAGGCTCGCAGAGACCAGCGAAGCAAGCCCATTTAAACCACGCTGCCATGCGTGTACCGAGTTGATTAGCGAGCTGACGCTCAGGACTTCGAAGGCGACCACGCCGCCCATTGACCCTCGTAACGTTGCCAGACGTAAAAGTCGTTCATAAACGGCCAAGGCGAATCCGTGCGGTTGGGCGAATCCATAGGGATCCATTCAGCCGGTAGCCAAGGGGAATCGATGACCAATGAATACCCCCACAGTGCCGCAATTTTTGAATAGATGACGGCATGCGTTGAAATGAGCTTTTCTGTAAGACCGAATGCCTGCTCCACGTTTCGAACGGAAGCCAGGGGGCCAGCAATCTGCTCAATGGCAGACCTCATTCGGTCCGAATCTTTTCGCGCAAGGCCAAGATAAAACTGGAAATCAACACCATATTTGGACTGCTTGACTTTCAAATCACTCAACGCCCCAATCGATCTACTTTCAAGCTCAGACCAGTCTCCGTTTAGGGCCAGCAGTGCTTGAAAGCCATGAAAGGCATCCTTTCGGGGGTTATCCCGATCGCCAATGGAATCTTTCATGAAATACGAAACGCGATTCTTCGCATACCACTCTATGAGATCTGGATCGTCCGACAGCAACGGATAAAGATGCATATATGTCGGCCACCAAGAGTCAGGGTTGCTCTGCGTCACCATTCGCTCCGCTTTCGCCGCGAGAAATGCCCAATATCGCATATTCGGCAAATCACCATCTCTAAACCATGCAAGCAGGCATTGTGCAGCTGCCGCCGAAGCAAGAAGGCGCAGGCATCCATCTCGAGAACCAGTTCCATTTGTAAGATGGGCGATACACTTCGGACTTGGCTCTCGGCCTAGTAAATGCTTCACGCCCTCATCGATCTGTGGGACAGAGTGCATTCTTAGCTCACCTTGAATTTCAGGTTGAAATGCGTCATCCGACTGCAATGCCATTCTTACATTATCTCTACAGCCTCCACTAGCAGTCAGAGGAATGCATTCCTTCAGCTTTTCGAAGGCCAGACATTGATTTCAGTTCCACCCTTAGCCCACACCATTCGGGCACATCCACACTGAAGCAAAAGAAGTCGTCGACATACGTCAAGCCCAAGTCGGTCAGACGCTTAGTAAACTCATTCATTGCCTCATCTCCAAATGACGGACCAAACGAAAGAAGTTCTGCACCTTCGTATCCGCTTGGCAATGCGGACTCCATAGCTTCCGACAGCGCTAACGCATCAATCATTTTCTCGTCGAGCGCTGCCCTCCTGACGACGATGCCTCCTTGCGCAAAAACGGGAACTGAATTCATTTCTTATCTCTTTGAGTCGCAAGATTAGAGGGAATACGGATTTGCACGTTGTTTGTCAATGCACGTCACACTGTCCGGCGTCCGAGGCGACGCTGGGCTCCCCGAGCCGCACCAGTGGCTGTTTGGCCATTGACGAGGCGAGTTGGGCGCCGCCCCCGCCATGCCGTTTTGATCGCCGGATAGGAGGCGCCGAACTAGCCCAGCATGCGGCGTCAAAGTGCGCCAAATCCGTTGACTCAGCTGGCAATTCAATTCGGTCATCGCGCACCTCACAAAACCCGGCTAATGCGCCAGTCGACTGATACTTTTCACAGCCTGTACGTGCAACTTGAAGTGCGTCGCAGCTGAATAAATCAGTCACTTTGAAGATCAGCAGAATAATCAGCACTTCTGCTATGAGAACACATTATTATAGTCATACATATAGTTCTCGTATTCTTCACACGTCCAAATATGTCCATCGAGACGATCGACCATGACATAACCCCCCACGCGATCGGACCTATCATTCGCCATTGCAAATCTCCAATAAAGGGGATTTGGCTCATGATTTTCGACCTGACCGTCTGACACGTCCGCACCAAGGCGAAGAGCTTCCTTTCTCGCGACTTCGTGTGCATTTGACAAACCAACATTCGCACCTCGCTAGGAGACGGCGACATTAAACGCAACAACGCCCCTACTGCGCAATTGAGAAACTACCAGAACTCCTTTCAACCTGGGAAGCGACACACCAACAAAACCCACATACCGGCGATCGGCCTCATACCTAAACGATCTGTCTACAATGTGCGCGACTTTCAACTCTGGAAGAAATTGAGGATCGGGTAAATAAATATCACAAACCGTGCGCGTACTTTCATTTTATTCCACTATGCCGCCACGCTTAAGGCGCGCTTATGTCAAGTTGTCGAAAACCAGGTAGATAAAAAGCCCGTTGTCCTTCACTCTGTATGCCCCTCGAGCCCCGGACATTTGAGCAGCCATCGCAGCCCAACTCCACACCCTTAACTCATCCACAGTAACAGCCGCGTCAGAGAACTCTGCAATGCCTCGCTCTTCCCCCCAACGGCGCAAGATCGACGCGGACTTCGTTAATGGTGCAGGAATTGATGAGTTCGCCCATGACCATCGGAATACTCCGTCGTCAACCTTCAATGTACCCAGAATCTGAATCGCCGCAGACTTCGATTTCCTACCATCAAAAGTCCAAGAAATTTCGCCGCTCTGCACGTCGATGTTCCAACTGGTTTCGCGTCCTAAACCCCAGGCCGCGGTTTCCTTCGCGGTTTCGTCCTGCAGCCAGGTCAGAGCGAACTTTTCTTCATCTAATTTTGGCCCGTACAGTGAGTTGTCTAAACCAGTGTCATCCTCTTCGTCGTCATCTTCTTTTAGCCAATCTGGCTTGGTGTAGATGTACTCAACGTTGAATTTGCCGCTTGGCCAAATTTTGAAGATCAGGCCCCACGCCTTTTCCCCGGAGTCCTCGCTGGCTCTTTCAACCAGCGCTCGGGCAGTTCTGTAGGCAAGCTTTTCTAGTGGTCTATTGGATGAAGGACCATCATTCACAGTGACCGAGTCTTTTTGAATTCCGCGGGTGGAACGAGCCCCGCCCTCAAATAGCACGTACTCGACGTAGGCAACATCAAACGGACGACCATTTACGAACTCAAGTAGCTCACGAGCCAGAATTGAGAACTCATCTTGCTGCTCATTCATATCATTGGCCTTCAGCTATAAAACAAAGTTTCCTCACGCCATTTCCCAAGGACCCATTAAGGGAGGCGCTTTGATCCTGGAGGCCAAGCACCGATCAACAGTACGTCGGCCTCATCTTCTGACCACGCATTGCCTTCAACAGCGCAGTCACCGCCAGCAGTGCGGTGATCCGGTTATCGCCGGTCCGGCTACCGAATGCTCCCCTTTCACCGCCTGCGGTGTGACGGACCGCTCGCACGTCCAGAGGCCTAATCTTTCAACTGATGGTCGCCTGCCTTGACGACGGACTTGCCTAGGAGGATGACATTCCCGCCAGGCGCGCTGATCTGGGAGCCGATTTGCCGAGGGGCAATGCCCACAACATCACAATTTGATTACCGGCCCTTACCCGCCTCCATCGCCGTAGGCAGCCGCAGCACGCTCGGCGACACCGTCAGCCCGCTTTGCTTGAAGCGGGTCTCGGTGTCCTGCGATTGCTGATGGCGGGCCTCGACCACCGCCACGGACTGGCGCGAACTCCTACATCAATGCCATGTCTCTAGACTTCTCAGCCGGATTGCCAATCGGTTTTCCTGACCACCGATCAATGCGATTTCGGCCGACGTGCTGACCTCTGTTGAACCAGCATTCGTGGCATCAACGAAATTCATGGCCTCTGACATCAATTTGCTTGCGCAGTAATACACGATGGCCCCTTCGTTTTCGTCCGCATGCCCGCCATATTAAGCAAGTCTCGCACGCCTCAATTCGCCAAGAAAATTGGAGTTGAAATTAAAATATGTCTCACACTTTTGTTGATAATGAAAATAGCTTTACCCCTATAAACTTCACTCAGAACAATACTTCTTATTATTTTTCTTTTTCGAAGACCGCGCATCAATTTCGGCTTCAAATTCAGCGATCATTTTTAACTCC
This sequence comes from Burkholderiaceae bacterium, assembly GCA_913776825.1. Lineage (GTDB taxonomy): Bacteria > Pseudomonadota > Gammaproteobacteria > Burkholderiales > Burkholderiaceae_C > Roseateles. The sequence continues at coordinate 416,088 of CAJYPV010000027.1, read as the reverse complement.
TCCGTGGTGTGACGACAAACCGGCTCAGCCCATTGTCCGCCTGAGATAATTGGAAACCATCCCGGAAAAGATGGAATAAAGAATGAAAGATCAGTAATCTTATATTTATCACCCTCCATAGCTTCAAACGATATCATGGCGTTGCAGCGAAACATAATTTTGCCGCCTACAGGCGAGGGTGCCCGCTCTTGTAGATCCTTTTTATTCCATCCAAAAACTTCTCCTGTAAGTTCTTGAAAAGGACCAGACAACCTAATTAAAAACCGTTGCGAATCCACATCGCAATCACACGGTATATTCTTAAGATTTTCAATTCCCTCATATATCAAATTATCAGGAATTAACATTTTCATGAAAAATTCATCAACCTTCATCATTTGCCTTTCTTTGGAAGAACAACATCACCTGAAAAATATTTTTCAAACGTTGTCACGGGACTGAAATACGCGACACCCCGATCCGGATCTCTAACCGCAACCACCCGGATTCCGTTTCTCACTGTAACTCCATCCACCACCACATAATGCGAAAAATTACCTTCACCTTCTAGCCTTGTCATCACTGGCTGACCGGATTTAGTGTAACGTTCAATGTCTCGGATATCGCGTCGCTCTAAGGCCACCGCATCAATCCCTTCGGATTTAAAAAGTTTCACAACGTCTTTGGCATAGATTCCTCCTGGACCCGGCGGAATCTTGCTTATTAGGTCGGCTGGATCAACTTTCTTCCCCATCGAATCAATGACCATTGCGCATGAGTTATGGCCGCATGTGAAGGTACCGGCACCTTGATCTAAAAGAGCGCGGGAAGTATTTCGGTCAATCTTTCTTGGGTCCGCCTGAAGCGGGTTACCCTCGGCATAGTTACCAACAGCCCCCACGTCACCATTGTGAATCACGTCCGATTTTGCAAGTCCTTTCGCGCTGATGGCATATTGACCAGTGACCATCGTGCTGTAGCCGAGTAGCCCGAGGCCCACATCCATAATTCCTGACGAGGTCTCACCACTTTTAATGGCGGCGAGCCCTACACCAATCTGAACACTACTTTGAGCAGCCTGAACCGCTCGAACAAGTGCTCCTACCGGACCGCCTAAAGCTTCAATTGCAGGCGTGCCTATGGCTGCTTGGTTTTCGTGCAGTCCATTCAGTTGTAATAGAGACTTTGCATTCCTAGCAAGCTGAGGAACATCGCCAGCGACAAGCGACGATTGCGTTCCAAACTTCACCAGATCTGCGGCAGCTTGGGTACCGTTGCTTGCTGCATATAGGCCGAGATAGACACCGAGCTCGTTAATCTCCTGGTTTGTGAGCGCAAACGGGGTTTGACGGTACGCTTCCAACAATGTGTCACTTCGACGATCCATATACTGCAGCGCTACTTGCGTTTGCGCGGCATCGAGAAGTCCTGAAGTGGGTGAAAGTAGTTTTTCAAACCAATTTTTCTGCGCATCTGATCTGAGGACGGCAAGAGCTTCGTTCTTTTTCAGCAGATCAGTCGACGATAGAAAGTTGTTAGCTGTTGCATCCAGCCCGATTCCACCTCCTTCAGCACCGCCTGCGATTGCACCAATCGCAGTGCCGGATATCAGTACCAAGCCCTTTTTTACGTCTATCGGAAGGTCTGATTCTTTGATCAACCGAGCGATTTCGGGAACTACCGCCTGACTGGAAATACCCCCTAACACGCCCCCAACATTGGCTGCCAAGCCGCCGATCACGCCATGCATTGCAATTCGGTAGGCCCCGCCTTCAGCCCACCTCTCGGCGTCCTCCCAGAGACGATCTGCCTCACCGTGGTCCCCGTTTGCCAGCGCCCTCTGTGCAGCCATCCTCAGCTCGTTTAATTTGCTGTCCGCGAAGTCGGCGCCTTCCTTCGCCGCCTGCGCCCCAAACTCCGCCACGATCTGCGCATTCACCTTCACCTGCTCGGCGAGCTTCTGCCCATCCCAGCCCTGCGCCAGCTTCCCGGCCGTCGCATCCGACGTCGCACCGCGATCGAGCTGGTCCAGCACCGCCTGACTCTGCGCATCCCCGCTGGTGATCGTCGTCACCGCCGCGCTGATCGTGCTCCGCGTCGCGCTGCGCTCATCCCCGCTGTCCTTGTACGCACCGGCCATGCCGCCACTGGTCCCCGCGCTCACCGTCACGGCGCTCGCATTGAACTGGCTGCGGTTGTCCAGATCGCTCGCGCTCAAGGTGCCCGTGCTCAGGCGGTTCTTGCTCGCATCGATCGCCGCCTGGCTGCTGGTGATCGCCCCGCCCTTGAGCTCGGTGTGGCCCTTCACCTCCACCTCAAAACCACCGTCGCCCGCCCGGATGCCCGCCTGCGTGCCAACCGCCGCATAGTCCGCATCCACCTTGGACTTGCTGTAGTTCGCGCTGCCGCCTGCCCCGAAGAAGGCCGTGACGCTGCCCCCCGTGGTGCTGCTCTTGCTGTCGAACTTCGCCGTGTCCTGCAGGCTCTCGATCAGCAGATCGCCGCCCACCTGCGCCTTGACGGTCGGCGCCGTGATGACCGCGCCCTGCAGCGCGGTGTCGCCGCCGGACTGCAGCGTCACGCGGCTGCCGCCCTTGATCTCGGTGGCGGTGAAGCTCGTGTCCGCGCCGTCGGAGTGGCCCTTGGTCACGCTGCCGCTGGCAGTCAACCCGGCCTTGTTCTCGGCGCCCAGCTGGAAGCCCACGCCCACCGACGCACTGCTGCTCTTGTTGCTGCTGTGCTGCTCGCTGGTGTTGGTCGAGGCCTCCAGCCGGATCGCGTGGTCCGCCTTGATCGACACGTCCTGGCCGGACAGCGCGCTTCCCCGCACCGTCACGTTCGAGTCCTCGCCCCCGCCGCTCGCCACCACGCTCAGCGAGCCGCCCGCCAGGATGGCGCTGCCCGCCGACTGATCCGATTGACTCGACTGCTGCGTGGTGCTCTTGCTGCTGCCCACCGACACATTGAACCGGATGCTCTGCTTCTGGGCCTCGCTGCCCATGTCCTGCAGCTTGGCGATCTCCTCCTGCGCCTGCATCGCCTTGGACAGCGCCGTCGCCGCCGCCAACGCCTTCATCCGGTCATCGTCGGTCTGGGTGACGTGCTCACCCGCCTTCACCGCCTCCATCGCGGTGGACAGCCCCGGCACGCTCAGCGACACCGTCAGCCCGCTTTGCTTGAAGCGGGTCTCGGTGTCCTGCGACTGCTGATGGCGAGCCTCGACCACCGCCACCGATTGGCCCCGGATGACCACATCACCGCCCGGCGCCGTGACCTCCGAGCCGACCTGCCGATAGGCATGGCCCGCCACCAAGGTCACATCACCCGACACGCTGGCCACCGTCGAGCCGGCATTCGTGGCCTCGACGGTCCTCGTGGTCTGCGCCAGCGATTGCTTGCCCACCGAGAAGCCGATGCCGCCGCCGCTCATCACGCCGGATTTCACCGTCTGCTGGAACTGATCGATCTGCCGCGTGTTCGTCGCCCCGTCCAAGGTCAGGTCGTTGCCGGCCTTCATCGAGGTGCGCAGGTCAGAGACCACCTGGCCCCCCACCAGCGTCAGGTCCCGACCCGCCACCACATCGACCGTCTCGCCCGACAGGCTCGTGCCGATCGACGTGGTCTCCTCCACCCGGCTGTAGGTCGTGGTCGTCTTCTTCTTGACCACACTCTTCTTGCTCTTCTGGCTCATCTGCTCGACGACCTGCGTCGCCTCGCCCTCGAGCAGCGCCACATCGCGTCCGGCCACCACCGTGACGCCGCCCTCCGCGCTCTTGAGCGCAGCCGCCGTGCCCAGGACATCCTGCCCGGCCTTGAGCACGACCGAGCCCTCGGCCAGCACCGTCGTGCCGACATCCTGACGGACGCTCTCCTTCTTGTAGTTGTTGGCGTTGCGCACCTCATCGCGCGCGCTGGCCACCTCCACCGTGCCGAGCGTCAGGTCACGCCCCGCCTGGATGTAGACGCCGCCGTCTGTCCCCTTGCCGTCCTGCCCCTGCGTGATCTGCGTCGCCTGCAGCGACACATCCCGTCCGGCCTGCACCACCATCACGCCACCAGCGCTGAGCGTCGCCACCTGATCCAGGATGGTCGAGCTGGTCGTCACCTGGCCGCGCCGCACGCTGCCGCTGGCGGTGCTGCTGTCCATGACGATGTCGCGGCCCGCCGTCAGGCTCATGTCGCCGGTGGCGGCCAGCGTGCCGCCCAGGTTGCGCAGATCGTCCCGAGCGCTCAGCGCCAGGCTGGTGCCCCGCACGTCGCCGATGTTGGCGATGTTCTGGGCCGTGATGGCCACGTCCCCGCCGCGCACCGAGCCGCTGTTGTTGAAGTCCCCGCTCAGCGCCATCTGGACGCGATCGCCCGCGATCAGCGCGCCGCTGGGCAGCAGATCTCCGTCTCGCGGCACCAGATACACCTGCGGCACCAGCACGCGCTGGGTCGTGCCATCCGCGAGCGTGACCTCCTGCTCCACCAGCCAGACCAGGTCGGTGGTGAGCTGCGTCATCTGCTCAGCGGTCAGCGCGATGCCAGGCCGCAGCTCATGCGCCTTCCCAAAACTGGCGCCGTTGCTCAGCAGCGCGCGGTACATCGCCTCGTCGTCGGCATAGCCTTCCAGGAAGGTGGTGCCGGTGAGCTGGCCGATCTGCTCGCGCACCAGGCGCTGCTCGTAGAAGCCGTCCCCCAGACGCTTCTGCGTCGTGGCCGGGTCCACCGCGAGCTGCTGCAGCAGGTAATCGCTCGAGAGCCAGTCGCGGTAGTTGGCAAAGCGCGGATCGGTTTCGATCAGGTAGCGCGACGTCGGCTCGGCGTGCAGCTTGAACAGGCTGTTGGCAGGCAGCGTGAGGTTGGCGCCCACGCTGTGCGCCAACGGCTTGCCGTTGAAGGTGGCATGGGCGCCGTTGAGCGTCACCAGGCGGCCCGTGCCCGGCCGGTCCTGCGCCGTCGTCACACCGCCGTGGCTGACCGCCTGCGCCACCGCCGCGGCCTTGGCGCGACCGTCCGCCTCGGCACCGACCACCGCCGCCGACGCCTCCCGCAGCATCGCGATGAGGACTGCACGGCCGGATGGCTGCGAGGCCGATGCGGTCACACCGGCCTCGCCCGCCGTCGCCGCATTCACCGCCTGCGCTGACGGGTCGCCGCCCGCGCGCCATGCCGTGTTGACCGCCGTCTGGGCGGACGCGGCATTCGCGCCATTGACCTGGCTGAGCATCCGGGTGACGAGCCCGCCCAGGCCGCTGCCGCCGCTCGCCGGCGCCGACGTGCCGCCCTGCGCCTGCTGCGTCGATGCGCCGCCGCCCGTCGTGACCGTCCCGGCCGCCGAACGCACCGTGGGAATGACGCCGGCCGGCGCGTAGGCGCTGGCGGTGGTCGGCAAGGTCAGCGGCAGATCACGCCGCGTGCCGGTGGATGAGTCCCAGGCGCTGACATAGTGGGTCACGTTGTTGACCGCCGAGCCGGTGATCGCCACGCCATCCCGGCCCACCACCACGCTCATGTCGTTCGTGATGGTGGTGCCGCTGACGCTCAATCGGCCGCCGACCATGATGCGACCTGCCGCGCTTTGGGTCACTTCGGTGCGATCGCCGGTGGGGCCGAAGTTCTCGATCAGTTGATGCGTCGGATGCGAGTCGAAGTAGTCGGCCAGCGCCTGATCCGGCGAACGTCCCTTCAGATCGATCACCGCGAGGTGATCCTCGAAGTCCTGGTTCTGGATCGAATAACTGAAGCGCAATTGGCCGTCACCGGTGGAGGCCGTCCACATCAGGTACGGATTCAGATTCCGGATCGACCCCGACGTCAGCGTCAGGTCGCCCCGCGCTTCGATCGTGGCGCCGCTGTTCAGCAGGCTGCCCGCGGTGATCAGCATGTCGCCGCCGCTGCTGATGAAGGACTTGCTGGACAGGTTTCCCAGGCCGGTGCCCTCGCCGGAGCTCAGCCCGTCATACCAGGTGCGGTTGGTCAGGCCATTGCGGGTGTTGATCTTCAGCCATTGGCTGGACTCGATCGACGCGTTCTCATTGAGCAGGCTGTCGGCCACCAGCTGCATGCCGCCGTCCGCAAACATCAGCGCGCCGTTGCGGTTGATGAGGTCCCGGCTCAGTTGCACGTCCAGGGTGTTGCGCGCCGCGATCACCGCGGCGGCGGCGCCTTCCTGGTCGTTCACCAGTTGGCCCGCCGTCAGCACGATGTCCCCACCGTAGATCCGGCCGCTGCCCAGGTTGAGCAGACGATCCGCCGTCAGGCTCACGCCGTCGCCGTCGATCAGCCCACGGTTGGTGAGCGTGCCGCTGGCATTGAGCAGCGTGACGCTGCCACTGAGCTCACCGCTGGCCTGGTTGTCGATGCTCGACGCGCCGATGGACAGCGTGCCGCCGCTGCGCAAGGTGCCCTGGTTGGTGAAGACGCCGGAGACGGTCAGCACCGTGTTGCCCGAGGACTGCAACTGGCTGCCGGCGCCATAGGTGAAGTCGCCCGACAGCGCCAGGCTCAGGCTGCCGCCGCTGCTGATCTGGCCCGCCACGCCGCCGATGAGTTCCCGCGCGCCGACGCCCATCGCCGCACCCGACCAAATGCGGCCCGATGCGTTGTTCAGCGACAGCGCCGACGCGGTCGCAGCGCCACCATCGCCAATGGTTTGCCGACCCGCCGCCCCCAGTTGCCCGGAGGCGTTGTCCAGCGACTGACCCACGGTCAATGCGAGATCACCGCTGGCCAGCACCTGACCGCTGCGGTTGTCCAACTGCGTCGCGGTGAGGCTCACCTGACCGCCTTGCAGCCCTTGTCCCTGGCCTGCGGTGTGGCTGTTGTCGATGCGGCTGCCGCCTCGCAGCGTCAGCGTCTGGCCGCCATAGATCAGACCGCCCTGGTTGAGCACCTGCTGAGCGCTGGCGTCCAGGGTCTGCGCGCCGATGAGCCGACCGCCCTGGTTGTCCAGCGTGCCCATCACGGCGGCAGTGAGCCCCGTCCCGGCGGACAGCTCCGCCCGGTTGGTCAGTTGGCTCGCATCGAGCTGGACCCGTCCCGCCGCACTGATGCCTGTTTCATTCACCAGTGCGCCGGTGTCCAGCGTCAGCTGGCCTTGCGCATGGATCCCCACGGGCGAGCCTGCGGCGGCCCCGGTGCCGGAGCGTGCATTGCTCAGCAGCCCGCCCTGCGTGCGCAGCGTCAGATCGCCCAGCGACTGCACCAGCCCGCCGGCGTTGTCCAGCGCCCCGCTCACCAGGCTCAGCGACTGGCTGGCCAGGATCTGGCCATCCCGGTTGTTGAGTGCAAGTCCTCGGGTGTCCACCGTCAGCACCGCGCCCGATAGCTCGCCTTGCTGATTGATGACGCCCGACCCCGTCACCGACAGCGCCTGCGCCGACTGCAACCGACCTTGGGTGTTGTCGACGACGCCGCCACTGCGCAAGGTCACCGCCCCTTGCAGGCTGGCGATCCGTCCGAGCTGGTTGCCGATGGTGCTGGCGTCCAGCGTCAGCGCGCGCTGCGACACCAGGCTGCCGCTGCCGTTGAGCAGCTCCGCCGTGCTTTGCACCGTGAGCGTCCCATCCGCACCGGCCCAGCCGCTGCGGTTGTCGATCTGGGCCGCGCTCAGCGCCAGATCACCGCCCGCGCGCAACTTGCCGCCCTGGTTGTCCAGGGTGCCGTCCACGCGCAGCGTGGCCGCGCCATCGCTCTGCAGCAGTCCGCTGGCGCCATTGACCAGGCTGCCGCCGTGCAGGTCCAGCGTGCCCGCGCTGGACACCGTGCCGGCGCTGTTGTTGATCTGCCCGGCGACGTCGATCGTCGTGGTGCCGGTGCTCAGCCACTGAGCGCCCTGATGGTTGAGCGACGACGCGGTCAGCGTCACCCCGCTGGCTTGCGTCCGGGCCTGGCTCAGGTCGACCGCACCGGTGGCCCGGAGCGTCAACTGTCCGTTGGTCAGCACCTGGCCGGCCTGGCCCTGGAGCGTGCCGACGCGCAGCGTGGTGGTGCCCACCGCCGCTTGGGCGATCCGGCCCTGCGTGTTGTCCAGGGTCTGCGCGTCCAGGCCCAGCGTGCCGCCGCTGGCCTGGATCTGGCCCGATCGGTTGTTGAGCACGCCGTCGACCACGGCGGTGAACGTCCCGGTCGATCCAGTCTGGGCGACCGATCCGCCGATGTTGCGCCAGGCCTGCGCACGGAGGTCGACGGTCGATCCGCTGACTTCAGCGGCCTCGGTGACCAGCTCGCCCTGCGCGCTGTTGATCGACAAGGCGCCCGCGCTGGCGAGCACTGCGCGGTCCAGTTGCAGCGCACCGGCCGACGCCGTCAAGGCCGCTTGCGCGCTCTGGAGACGGCTGTCCTGCAACTGCAGCGAGGCGCCCGACAGCGTCATCGCACCCGCCGCGAGCAGCGAGCCGCTGTTCTGCAGCGCTTGCTGCGCACGCACCGTCAGATCGCCGCTGGCCGCCAGCGTGTTGTCGGCCTTCAAGCCTGCCACCAGGGCGCCGCGGCCCGACATCGCGCCGATGTCCACGGTCAGCGCGCCCTGCGCCGCCAGGGTGCCGGTGTGCTGCAGCGTGCCGCCGATCTGCACCGAGCCGATGCCCTGCGTATAGATCACACCGCTGTTCTGCGCATCGCCATCGACCGTCAATCTCAGCGCACCGACGGCTTGCAGCGTGCCGGCGTTGGCCCACTGACTGCTGACCACCGTCAACGCCTGCTGTGCTGACACCCATCCTTGCCCGCCGTTGCTGAAGCTCGTCGTGGTGAGCGCGATGCCCTGTGCACCGATCTGTCCGTCCCGGTTATCCAGCGCGCCAGCGTCCAGATGCAGATCCGCACGGCTCTGCATCACACCACCCGTGTTGTCCGCGCTGCCGGTGATCTGCAGGCGGGCATCGCCGATGCTGAGCAGTTGGCCCGCCTGATGCGCCAGGCTGCCGGCATTCAGCGTCACCGCCGCCGCCTGCGTCTTCGCGCCATTGAGCAGCGCGTTGCCGACGACATCGAGTGTGAGCGAACCCGCGCTCAGCATCTGGCCCTGTGCGCCGCTGAGCTCGTTCACCGCCACCTGCAACGCGCCGCTGCCGGCGTGGGTCAGCTGGCCCCGGGTGTTGATCCACTCGGTGGCGCGCAGTGTCAGGTCTTGCGCGTTGGCAGCGATGACGCCGTCGGTGTTGTCGATGCGACCCTGCACCGTCGCGGTCAGGCGGCCCGTGTCGGAGGTCTGAGACAGCTGGCCGCCGAGGTGGGTCCAGTCGGTCGCACGAAGCTGGACGGAAGCGCCGCTGAGCGTCGCACCGTTGGTGGAGAGGCCGCCCGCGCTGTCGAGCGTCAGGCTGCCGCGGGTCGCCACCTGCGCACGGTCCAGGCGCAGCTCGTTGGACGGAACGCTCTGGGGGCTCTGCACACCCGACGCGTTTCGGGCGATCAGATCGATCTGCTGCGCCTGCAACCGGCTGTCCTGCAATTGCAGCGAGCCCGCCGTGGCGCTGAGTTGACCGGCCGCCGCCCATTGGCCGCTGTGTTGCAGCGATTCGGTGGCGCGCAGTGTCAGGTCGCCGGTGCTGGCCCAGGTGTTGTCGGACTTCAGCCCCGCGGCGATGAGGCCGCTGCTGATGATTCGCTCTGCCTGCACCTCCACCGCGCCCAGCGCCGCGAGCGTGCCGGTGTGCGTGAAGGTGTGGCCGACCTGCGCCGACAACGGCCCCTGCGCCACCACACGGCCACTGTTGGTGACGGCGTCCGTGGCGTTGAGCATCAACGCGGCCCCGGCCTGCAGCGCACCCGCGTTGGTGAGTTGGGCGACCGCCACGGTCAGGCCCTGCCGCGCGGCGATGAGGCCCTGGGCGTCGTTGGTCACGCTGCCAGCCGAGAGGCGCACGCTGGCGCCGTCGATCTGGCCGTTGCCGTTGTCCAGCGCCCCGGCCTGCAGCTGCACATCGCCGCCGCTCTGCAGCAGCCCACCGGCGTTGCGGAGGGCTTGCGTCACCGAGACATCCAACCCGGAGCGACCGATCATCTCGCCGTTCTCGTGCTGGAGGCTGCCGGCGCTCACCGACACGCGCTGACCCTGCGTCTTCGCTTGCGACAGGTCCGCTGCGCCGGTCACCGCCAGCGTCAGCGCGCCATTCGTGAGCATCGAGCCGCCGGCGCCATGGAGCGTGGTCGCCTCCACGGCCAACTGCCCCGTGCCCGCGTGTTCCATTGTGCCCAGCGCGTTGTCGAGCGTCTGCGCACGCACGACGGCGTTCGCGGCATTGGCTTGAATCCGCCCGGAGGCGTTTTCCAGAAGACCCGCCACCTGGATGTCCAGCCGCCCGGTGGCGGCGATCTGGGCGATCTCGCCGCCCGCGTTGCGCCAGTCGAGGGCCGTGACGCTGAGGTCGCTGCCGCTGAGCCTGGCGTCTTCCGTGTGGAGCGTGCCTTGGCTGGACAGCACCAGCGCGCCCGCGGTGGCCAGGGTGGTGCGACTCAATTGAAGTTCGCCGGTGCGCGCGCCGATCGTCAGCTGACCCGCCTGCCATTGGCTGCCGCGACCATTGACCGTCTCGCCCTCCACGGTGATTCGGCCGCCGGCCAGAGCCGCGCCGCTGTGCTCCAGCGTGTGGGCGGCCCGCAGCGTCAGGTCGCCGGACGAGGCGAGGCTGTTGTCCGCCAGCAGGCCGGCGGCGAAACGGCCGCTGCTGTCGATGCGGGTGGCGTCCACCGACAGCGCGCCTTGCGCGGCCATGGTGCCGCTGTGGCGCAGCGTCGCGGCCTCGACCTGCAGACTTGCCGGCGCCGCCGATGTGGCGGGGTCCTGCGGCTGTGACAGACCTTGCGCCCGCATCAGACCGCGGTTGTCCAACACCTCGGTGGCCCGCACCAGCAGATCACCGTTGGCCTGGAGGCTGCCGGCGTTGGTGAGCTGCACGCCGTCCACGCGCAGCGTGCCGGCGGTCGCGGCGATGACGCCAGCGCCCGCGTTGTCCAGCGTCGTCGTCTGGATCTGCATCGACCGGGCGGTCACCTGGCCATCCCGGTTGGACAGCGACTGCGCGATCAGATCGAGCTGCCCGCCTGCGCTGAGCAGACCGTCCTGATTCTGCAACTGGCCGGTCTGCAGCCGCATCGCAGCGCCGCTGGTGGAGAGCACGCCGCCGGTGTTGTCCACCGACTGCGCGCGGATGGCCGCGTCCCGGCTGTTGGTCTGGATCACACCGTTGCGGTTGTCCAGTTGGCCCGACAGCGCCACTGTCCACGCACCATCGCCACTCACCGACAGCGTGCCGCCCGCATGGCGCCAGTCCGTCGCCTGCAGTGACAAGGACCCGCTGCGCAGCGTCGCGCCCTCGGTGACGAGGGCTTGCGTCGATGCCAGGCTCATCCCATGGCCGACTGACACCTGGCTGCGGCTGAGATCCAGCTGCTGGGCGCTGAGTCCCGCGTCAGCGGCCAGGACCTGGCCTTGCAGCACGATCTGCGACGCAGAGACCGTCAGCAAGCCGCGGTCCAGGAGACGACCGTCGGCCATCAGGCCGGCCGCCATGGTGGACGTGGTGGAGGCCGTCAGCGCGCCACCCGCCTGCGCAGACGCATCGCCTTGCGATCCGAACAGACCGGTGATGGCCAGATCCGTTCCCGCCGTCCCGCGAAGCGAGCTGCCGCCATACACCGAGCCGCCCCACATCGCCGACGTCACGGCGGTCAGGTTCGCCGAACCGGCCGCCCTCACCACACCCTGGCTGAGGATGGTGTGCGCGTCGAGGGTGAGATCACGCGCCGCCACGATGCTCGAGGCGCCAGCCGCGGCCTTCCCCTCAGCGTCTTGAACCAGTCCGCCCTGCAGCTTGAGCTGCACATCCTGTCCGCTGATCAGGCCGCCCTGTTCCTGGCTCAGCGAGGCCGCTTGAATCGACAGCGCATCCCGCGCCGCGATGATCCCCGCCCGGTTGCTCAGCGCGCCCGCCCCGGTCAGGCTCACCCCGCCCTGCGCCGCCTGGAGCTGGCCGCCATCGTTCAGCACGGACGTGCGCGCCTGCACCGACAGCCCCGCATCCGCCAGCACCTGGCCGCCCCGGTTGTCGATCACGTCCGCGCTCAGCGAAGTCACGCCGCTGCTGCGCACCGCCGCCTGACGCAGCGACAGCGCACCCGCCGACTGCAGCTGCACGCTGCGACCCAGCACATCGGCGCCGTCCAGCTGCAACACGCCGGCAGACACCTCCAGCGCGCCGTTGGCGCTGACCGCCGCGCCGCGCAGTTCGGCTTCTCCCGCGCTCACGCGCATCGTGCCGCTGCCGCGGTGCTCCAAGGTGGCCTGCACGCCGCTCAGTTGGCCGGCCGAGAGCAGGAAGTCGCGCCCATTGCCGGCGATGCGGCCGCCATCCGTCACCAGGCGGCCGCTCACCGACACCGACAGCGCCTCGCTGCTCAACTGCAGCCATTCGCCGCGGGTGTTGTCCACCTCGGTCGCCGCGACCTGCAGTTGTTGCCCCACGAGAGAGGCGCCTCGCGTGCTCAACAGACCGTCGGACCGAAGCGCCAGCGTGCCGGTCGACAGGAGCTGCGCGTTGTCGGCCCGCAGCGCGGCGGCGGACAGTTGCAGGCGTGCGGCCTGAAGCTGCGCGCCCGAGACATCCAGTGAGCCTCCGGACGCTTGCAGCGCCGACCCGGCCAGCACCTGACCGGCCTGCCGCGACGCGCCCTCGGCCGTCAGGGTGAGCTGACCGACGCCGGCGGTGAGCGTGCCGTCGCTCTCCAGGCCTGCCGCCGTGACGCTGCCGGCGTCGCCCTGCAGTTGCGCGCCGCTGAGCGTGGCCGATCCCTTGGCCGCCAGCCAGCCGGCGTTGCGCACGCCCTGCGACATCCGCACCGCGAGCGCCGCCTCGCCGTTGGCGGGCGCGGCGTCCTGCGCATAGAGGGTGCCGGTGTTGTCCAGCCAGCCCTGCGCATTGAGCGTGAGCTGACCGGCGATCATCTGACCGGCTTGGCGCACACCCAGGCCATCCTCGGTCCCGACCAGCGTGATCCGCTGCGCATAGATGCCGCCGAGGGCGGTGCTGTCCAGCGCGAAGCGCGGCCGCTCGCCCGTGGGCGCCAGACCCTCGCCGCTGCCGCCGAGCGTCGCGTCCATCACCTGCGTGCCGGTGCCGATTCGAAGGTCCTTCGCCCACAGGCCGGCATTGATCTCCACGGCCCGGGCCAGCAGCGCGGTGTAGTCGGTCTGGCTCGCGTCCAGGCCCTGGCCGTCGATGCGGATCAAGCCGCCCTGCACGCCGAAGCCGCTGAGGCTGCCGTCCGCGCCCCAGCGCGCGGTGCCGGTGGTGAGCGTGGCGCTGCTGGCGTTGATGAAGCCGGCGCCGTCGACCACGATGCCGGCCGGGTTGGCGATGACCACTTCGGCGCGGCGTCCCGCCACTTCCACGTAGCCCTTGAGCTGGCTCGGCTGGCTGCTGTTGACCTCGTTGAGGATCACCCGCGCTTCGCCCTTGCCCAGCCACGGATTGCCCTGCACCCAACCGCCGAGCTGGGTGCTGGTGTCCCCGCGGGAGTTGTTGAGGATCGCGCCCTGACGCTGGACGTCGAACTGTTGATAGGTGTTGCGCGAGACCCCGGCCGCGCTGGGCGTCTGGATATTGACCAGCGGCGTGCCGTTGGGCGCGTTCAACACGGTCGGCTGCTGGTTCTTGGGCGCGGTCGGATCGGCTTTGATCTGCGCCAGCGCCAGCGGCGAGCCCGCCAGCGTCGCGATCAGCGTGCCGATCGCCATGAGCGTGGACATCCCGCTCGGCTGGTCCGGCGGCCCCCGCGCGGCGGAGGGCCTCGGCAGCTCCGAGCTCAACGCACGACGCGACGGCCCGCTGCTTTCTCCCGTGGCGCCCTTGCCCTGGCTGCGCACGGTTTCCGCCACGGCCATCAGTTGGCCCCGTTGCCGGTTGAAGACGATTCGATATTGGAGGCGGTTCATTGGGGCAGGCTCAGGCTCAGGGGAAGGCAGGCGACGGGACGGGCAGCGACGCGATGGGCGGCGGAGTGCACGCGCAGAAAAGGCAGCGTCGGGAGGAGGCGCGTGCGATGAAACGTGCGATGAGACGTGCAGAGGTCGGCATGCCGTGGCGGCAGACGGCCAAAGCGGCTGAGGAGGCCAAGGCGGCCTCGGCGGCGCTCGATGACGAGCGTGGCGGGAACGGCCTCCGGAACAGGACGGAGGCACGACGCGACGGCGCGACCGGCGCACGCGCGTGAAGCGGGCTTCGACATGGACACTTTCTTCTTGGACTCTCCCGAACCCAAGACCTCGGCTCATGCGCGACGTGCAGACACCGTCCGACCCGCGTCGAACCAGCAACCCCGCTATCTTTGCCTGCGTCGTGAACCGACGTCTCTGAAAGACCGGAGGCTTTGCGTCGCCGGCTCGCACCGGTTTTGCCCTGGGCCGCAACACCCGTCTTTCAGACCGGTCTCGCGTGATGCGGCGGATCGTATCCAAACGTCACAAAGAAGGACAGGCGCCGCTGCGGGGCGATTGACTTCGGGCGCCGTCCTGGGTAGCGCCAAGGGAATTCGAGAAAGAAGTCACACGGAAGCGGTTAGGTCGAGACGCTGCGCCCGCAGGTTCGCAGTGCGAGGTCACGATCTGGCAGGGTCAGGGCTTGCCCGACGCACGATGGGCGGCTGAAGGTCGCCCGACGACGGGTCTCAGGCGTCCGTCACCGCGACGCAACCGGCCGTCTTCCGCGACTTCTTGCCGGGCGGCGCCGGTCGGCCCCGGACCGCGTGGGTCCGTCGCCACACCCTATCCTCCGCTCCCCGCGCTCACCCACCCTGATTTCCTTCGCCGCCGCTCGGCCCGACCTGACGCCACCGCCATGGCGACCTCGGTAGACTGCCCTTTGCGCCCGCGCGGGCTCCGACCGTTGCACCGCCCGGGTCGCGCATCCCACACCCCTTCACCGCGTGCCATGGCCATGAGCGATTCCTCCCCCCTGCTGTTGCCACCGCCGAGCCTGGAGGGCGTCCAGGAAGTGGTCGCCGAACCCTTGCGCTTCAAGGCCAAGCTGGCCATCGGCGAGGACGCCTACACCTCGCTGCGCATGATCAACCGCACCCGCGAGCTGTGGGATGTGCTGGGCGCCGCAGGCGCAGGAGCGGCCGTGGCGAAGACCGGTCTGGCGGCGTCGCTGGTCGGGGCCTCGGCCACGCCGATCGGCTGGGTGGCGATGGCCGCGCTGGCCTCCGGCGGTGCGTGCTATGGGCTGTACCGTCTGCTGGGCAACACCAAGGGCGCGCGGGTGATCGAGATCCCGAAATACCTGAACACGCCGCTGGACACCCTCGGTCTGGCGATGTTCGATCTGATCGCGCCGCTGTCGCTGAAACTCGCTGCCGTCGATGGCGCGGTCGACGACGCCGAGCGCGCCTTCCTGGTCCGCCATCTGGTCGAGGAATGGGGCATGAGCCGGCCCTTCGTCACCCAGGCGATCGCCGCCATCGAGCCGCGCCTGGACCACGGCACGCTGGAAGCCATGGCCCGCGAGGGCGCGGACTTCCTGCATCTGAATCCGGACTGCAACCATCCCGCCATCGCCAAGGACACCGCCACCTTCCTGCGCGCGATGCTGGAAGCCGGCGGACCGCTCACCGCGTCCGAAGAACAGGCGCTGGCCACCGTCACGCAACTGCTGGCGACCGCCCCGCCCGGCGAGGTGGCCAAGGCCTGGATGCAGGCGCGCAGCTACGCCGGCGACGCCGCCGGTCAGGTGCGCTCGGCGCTGGGCGAGGCCGCCGACTGGACGCAGGAACGGCTGCCCAAGCCGCCGCAGTGGCGCGTCGGCGCAGAACAGATGAAGCTGGGCGCCGAAGAGGCGGCGCAGCAAGCGCTCGAAGCGGCGCGCAAGGCCGCCGACTGGACCCAGCGCCAACTGCCCAGCGCCGATCAGGTGCGCAGCACGGCCGCGGACACGGCAGATCAAGCCCTGCTCGCGGCCCGCAAGGCGGCCGAATGGACCCAGGAACGGCTGCCCACGCCCGAGCAGCTCAAGACATCGACCGCCGAGGCCGCGAGCGTCGCCGCTCAGGCAGCGAAGAGAGGCATGTCCTGGGCGCTCGAACAAGCGGCCCGGGCCAAGGCGCTGGCCGCCACCGAAGCGCTGCAGCGCCGACGCAAGCCCGCGCCGGAGGCCGAAGACTGAGGCGCTGCGAAGCGTCCGGCACCGCGCGGTCCCCGAGCGCCTGCGGCGCTGGACCGCGCGCGGCGGTCACGCCATGTCGAGCTCGTCGTCCGCCTTCAGCTGAGTCGCCTTGGCGCCCATCACATCGGCTTCGGACTCCAGACCGACGTCGTCGTTGATCGCGGTGCCGGCCATTTGCAAGGTCGGCTGCACCCGGCCCTGGCGCTGTTGCACCACATGCCAGGCCTCATGCGGGAGATGCTGTTCCTGGCCCGAGGCCAGATGGATGTCATTGCCCTGGGCATAGGCCAAGGCATTGAGCTGCGCCGGCTTGTCGGAGTTGCGATGCACCCGCACATCCGACAGATCCATGCCCGACAGCGATTCGATGCCGCTCTTCAGCTGGTTCGGCATGCCCGTCAGATTGGGCGCCTCCTCGCGCTGGCTGACCGCCGCCTGCGGCTGCGAGGCCATCCGGGCCTGCAGCGGTTCTTCCTCGTCCAGGCCGGTTTCGCGCTGGGCGGCATCACCGAAGGCGGCATCGATGGCGCGTCGCTGCGCCAGCATGCGGGGCGATTGACTGAAGTCCGCTTCCGCCGCCTGTCGCTGCGCAGGTTCCGCATGCGCGGCGGCCATCAGGCCCGCCTCCACATGGGTGGGGGGCGCCGCCGCAGCCTCGCGCTGCGCCGGACGTTGGGGATCGTGGCGATCTTTCATCGAAGCGCTCCTTCATTCCTCGGGCGGATGCCGGGTGGCTGACCGGCATGGTTGCTGACGCCAGACCGGCAGCATCGCACTTCAGGCGCGCCGAAGCCATCAGCAAAATGCGGAGATGCAGGCGCTTCGCCCGACAGCCCGCACCGTGACCGCGCCGAATCCGCATTCTGCTGATGGCCCGACACGGGCGGCGCGACTAAGCTCACTCGCGCGCCGACCTTCGTCTGCGGCGCGTCGCAGGAACACACCCATGGATCTTCTGGAACGGGCGACGGTGATGCATTTCCATCGTCACCGCATCGCCCTGCATGGCATTGAATCGGTGCAGTCGATGGGCTGGCGCGCGCTGGCCAGCCAGCGCAGCCGGTTCGAGGTCATCGCGCAGGCCATCGATGCCGCGGACAGCACCGTGCTGGACGTCGGCTGCGGCACCGGCGACCTGAAGCAGTTCCTGGACGAGCGCTTTCAGGGCGTCAGCTATCTGGGCATCGACCAGCAGCCGGAATTCATCGCCGCCGCGCGAGCGCGTTATCGCGGTGACGACAGCGCCGTGTTCATCGAGGGCAACGCCGATCGATTGGCTCTGCCCCGCGCCGATGTGGTGATCGCCTGCGGCTTGCTGGGCTACCGCAGCGCCAATCCGCGGCATGTCTTCCAGACCATTGCACGGCTGTTCGCCGCCACCCAGCGGACGCTGGTGTTCAACGTGCTCGATCAGCGCCACTTTCCGTCGGACCATCCGCTGCTGGTCGGCCGCGATCTGACGGAGGTCGAGGCGTTCTGCCGCCAGCTGTGCGCCGACGTCACGCGGGTGGACGGCTACGCAGTCGACGACGCGACCTTCGTGCTGCGGATGTGAATCGGACTGCCCGACATCGGACTTTCCGACGGCAGGCCTGCGGCCATGCCCGAGGCCGGGATGGGGTTTGGAATCGTTAG
Organism: Burkholderiaceae bacterium; assembly: GCA_913776825.1. GTDB lineage: Bacteria > Pseudomonadota > Gammaproteobacteria > Burkholderiales > Burkholderiaceae_C > Roseateles. Next base: position 398,329 of record CAJYPV010000027.1, on the reverse strand, counting down.
TCCGCGTCGCGTGCGGCAGGCGCTTCGCCTGAGTCCCGCGCATCGATCGGGTCGATCTGATCGGCGGTGGCGGTGGATCGGTACACCAGCACCTTGAGCGCCCGCTCCGGCGAGACATCCTCGAACACCGGCGGATTGGCCACCCGTTCCACGAATTGCAGGGACGGCGCTTCCTGCGCGACCAGGTCATGCAGGAACTGGCTGTCGAGCTTGGGCGAGTTCAGACACAGCAGCGCATGGCCGCCCGGCGTCAGCAGTTCGGGCAGGCGGCGGACCAGCCGGGCGTAGTCCTTGGTGTCGATGAAGCTGCCCTTCTGATAACTGGGCGGATCCATGATGACCAGCCCATACGGCCCGGCGCGGCGGATCTTGCCCCAGGTGTTGAAGATGTCGTGGCCCAGGAACTGGGCGCCGTGTCGGAAGCCATTGAGCTGATGGTTGCGGCGACCGATGTCCAGCGCGCCGCGGGCCATGTCGACATTCACCACCTGCCCCGCCCCGCCCTGCAGTGCGGCAATCGAGAACGCGCAGGTGTAGGCGAACAGATTCAGCACCTGTCCGCCGGGATGTGCCGCCGCCCAGTCGCGCACCCAGCGCCGGCCTTCGGCCATGTCCAGGAAGATTCCGTGGTTCTGGCCGCGCAGCAGATGCACCTGATAGCGCGCGCCGCCCTCTTCCACCACATGGTCCTCGGGCACGGCGCCGGCCATCAGCTGGTTGGTCGGCCGCATCTCGTCGCGGAACTGGTAGACCCAGTTCAAGGGCTCGCCGGGCGCGATCTCGGCCCAGCGCGCCGTCAGCGCCTCGCCGATGCGCTGCAGCGTCTCGTCGGACGTGCCGCTGAAACTCGTCAGCAGGAACACCGGCGGATAGAAATCCAGCGTCCAGGATTCACAGCCGGGGAAGCGCCCGCCGCGCCCGTGGAACAGCCGACACAACTCGGTGGGACGGGACAGTTGGGCGATGACGTCGAGCAAGGGCTGCATGGGGATCGGAAGGGGCTGGCGCGCCGCGGCGGGCAATGGGGAGCGAGAGTGTAGTCAGCGATCGCCGGCGCGGCGGGCGTCGGGCCGGTAGGATGGATGTCTCCGCGTTGAATCCGAACCCGCGCATGTCCACCCAGCTCATCCTGTTTCGTCTCACCATCCGCAGCAGCTACACCGCCAACACGGAAGAGCCCGCGACCGAGGACGAGTTCGACACCATCCAGTTCTTTGCCGCCAACGGGTCGGCGTGGCGGATCAAGACCTTCGCCACCGACCAGGATGTGCACATCTGGTCGCTGGAGGCCACCGAGATCGACGATCTGGTCGAACTCGCCGTCAGCAACACCGAGGAGAACTACGGTGATGTGATGGACGAGGGCTACATCCTGGAATCGGACACCGGCCTGGAGGGCATCCGCGAGCAGCTCAGCCTGCGCGGCCTGGCGCCGCACCTGAAGGAGACCGCTTTCGGCGCGGCGTTCTGGACCGCGCCCGACACCGATTACCGCAGCCGCTCGCGCCCCGGCAACTGAGCGCGGCCGTTGAATCCAGGGGATGGCGTCCGGACCTGAATGGCGCTGCGAGGGGCCATGAATAGGATCCAGGGCGCCACGGCCTGCGCGCCAGCGATGACGCGGCACGACGCGTCGCGGCGAATCCGTGTGGAGATCGTGATCGTGCATTTGATCGGAGGAACATGATGACCATCGACTGGCTGGCTTTCACGCCCTGGACCGCGCTGGCGGGCGGGGCCTTGATTGGATTGGCGGCGTCCGTGCTGCTGCTGTTGAACGGCCAGATTGCCGGCATCAGCGGCATTGCGGGCGGCCTGCTGCGCGCTGGATCGGAGCGGCTGTGGCGCATCGCCTTTCTGGTGGGTTTGATCAGTGCGCCGTGGGTCTATGCGCTGGTGGCGCCGACGCCGGCGGGCGCCATCGACGCGAGTGATGCGTGGGTCATTGCCGCTGGATTGATCGTCGGCATCGGCACCCGTGTGGGCTCGGGCTGCACGAGCGGGCATGGCGTGTGCGGGATCTCGCGGCTGTCGCCGCGGTCCATCGTCGCCACGCTGGTGTTCATGAGCGCCGGCTTCGCGACGGTCTATGTGATGCGTCACCTGCTGGGGGCCGCATGAGCGCCGAGGCGGTGGGAACGCCCGATCGGGCACGGGCATTCGGCGGGCTGACTGCTTGGAGCGCTTTCGCTGCGGGGTTGTTGTTCGGGCTGGGCCTGCTGTTGGCCGGCATGGCGAACCCGACCAAGGTGCTGGCGTTTCTGGATTTGTTCGGTCGCTGGGATCCGTCTTTGGCCCTCGTGATGGGCGGTGCCATTGCCGTCACCGCGCCGGCGTTCGTCTGGATCCGTCGCCGTCGCGCGCCCGTTTTGGTGGACGCTTTCAACCTGCCGACCGCGCGCCAGATCGACCGGCCGTTGGTGGTGGGCAGCCTGATGTTCGGCGTCGGCTGGGGTTTGGTGGGCTTGTGTCCCGGCCCGGCGCTGGTGCTGCTGGGCACCGGCCAGTTCAAGGCGATCCTGTTTGTCGCCGCCATGGCGATCGGCATGGGGCTCTTCGAGTGGTGGACTCGTTGGAACACCCGGCGCAAATCGGCCGCCTGATTCGCGCATCCCCGAAGGCAGCGACGCGCTCAGGACGGGGACTCCGGAGCCTCGCGCAGCGAAGGCGCCCCTCAAGCGGAGCTCATGGACTGGGCAGTCCATCGAGCTCGCCCCCCTGAGGGGCCCGGCGCAGCCGGTAAAGGGTAGCCCGTCCGGGACCGCCCTTCCAGCCGCGCGTAGCGCCGGCGCCCGGCCAACGGAGCTCATGGACTGGCTCTGCCAGTCCATCGAGCTCGCCCCCTTGAGGGGGCCGGCGCAGCCGGTTGGGGGGGAGCTTACTTCATTGCTTTTTTGTCAGCCTCGGCCTTTTCCTTCATCGCCTTGGCGTCGGCTTCGGCCTTTTCATGGGTGGCCTTGGCATCCTTTTCGCACTGCTTCTCGGCATCGCCGGTCATGCTCTTGCAGGCCTTCTTGGCGGCCTTGTAGTCGGCGTCGGCTTGCTTCTTCAGCGCCTTGGCTTCTTCCTTGGAGCCCATGGCCGGGGACGAGGCGGCCTGCGCGAACGCGGTGGTGGCGCCCAGGGAGAAACAGGTGGCCACAGCGACCATAAGCAGAGAACGCTTCATATCCATCTCCTTGATAAGTTTCCGATGCTTCAGCGAACGGCCCTGACACGGACCGTCTCGCCAGCGCATGCAGGTGGCAAGAATCGATCCTCCCTGCCGACTTCGGGGACATCGCCCTCGCGCCAGCCCGACGCACGGTCCAATGCCCCACACCCGCCGCCCCAACTTTCAGGAGACGTCGCATGACCAGCAAGAACACCATCTGCTTGTGGTTCGACCACGCGGCCGAAGAGGCCGCGCGCTTCTACGCCGAGACCTTCCCGGACAGCGAAGTCACCGGCGTTTTTCGGGCGCCCAGCGATTTCCCCGGCGGCCGGCAAGGCGATGTGCTCACGGTGACCTTCACCGTCGCCGGCATTCCGTGCCTGGGCTTGAATGGCGGCCCCGCCTTTCCGCAGACCCAGGCGTTTTCATTTCAGATCGCCACCGACGACCAGGCCGAGACCGACCGCCTGTGGCACGCGATCATCGACCACGGCGGCGAAGCCAGCGCCTGTGGCTGGTGCAAGGACCGTTGGGGGCTGTCGTGGCAGATCACGCCGCGGGTGCTGACCCAGGCGCTCGCCGGCCCGGACGCCGCCGCGGCCAAGCGCGCCTTCGAGGCCATGATGCAGATGACCAAGATCGACGTCGCGGCCATCGAGGCCGCGGTGAGGGGCTGATCCAAGGATCCGCCCGCTCGGCACCGCGATCAGGGCGTGGGCATGGCGTCGCGCGCCAGCGAGAAGCCGAATCGCACCTGATGGTCGTGGTGGTCGTAGCTCAAGGTGCCGCCATGCTCGTTCACGATGCGCCGGGCGATGTAGAGCCCCAGCCCCAGGCCGGACCGATTGCGGCGTGATTCCACCGCGCCGCGCTTGAACGGCTCGAAGAGATCGGCCACCACGGCGGGATCGATGGGCGCGGCCTCGTTGAAGACATCGAAGCGGACCTCGGTGGCCGTCTGCGACAGCGACACCCGCACCGGCCGGCCCGGCAACCCATGGTTGCGCGCATTGGCCAGCAGATTCGACATCGCCTGCGCCAGCCGGATCGCATCGCCCTTCACGAACACCGGTCCGTCGCTGCTGAGCGTGAGGTCGAAGCCGGGATGGCCGACCCGCACCTCTTCCACCAGATCCTGCAGCAGCTCGTCCAGATCGAGTCGCTCCGACGAGGCCATCAAGGGCATGCCGACTTCCGCGCGGCTGAAGTCCAGCACCTGGGTGATCAGCCGATTCATCCGGCCACTGGACGCATCCAGCCGCGCACCGAGCCGACCGGAGTCCTCGCCGCGCTTGAGCACGCTGGCCACCATGGTGATGGCCTGCAGCGGATCGCGCAGATCGTGGCCCAGCATCGCGAGCAAGTTGCGACGCGTGTCCTCCATCTCAGCCTGCCGCGCCGCTGTCGTGCGCTGCAACTCGAGCATGAGCTGACGCGCGAAGGTGAGGTCGTTCTCGGTCCAGGGATCGGCGCAGTCCTTGACATGCTGGCGCCACTCGGTGAACGAGCCGCGCGGCGTCAGCCGGGCGCCGTTCGGGCCGCGGGCCACCACCTTGTCGGGCTGACCGGCCCAGCGCACGGTTTCGGACTGCTCACGCCGCAACGCGATCACGCTGCCGCGTCCGGCCGGCTCGATGTCCAGCCGCAAGGCACCGACCCACGGGCCCAGCGCCTCGCGCAATGCCTCCGGCCAGGCGCCACGGCAGTCGCGCGGGATCGGCAGTTCGCCGGTCCAGTCGGCGGTGGCCATCATCACCGCCAGGTCATGCGGCACTTCGGCGGTGGCGATCACCCGGCTGTTCTGGGTGATCACCAGCGCATCCGCCCGCAACACCTCGGCCAGCCGCCCCGCCTTCTCGGACAGCGCCACCATCGGATCGTCGGCGATGGTCATGTCGGCCACCAGTTCGGCGATCAGCGACGCGGTCAGCGCCTGACGACGGGCGAAGTCCCGGGTTTCCAGGGTGGCGATGGCCGACGAAATGACCTGCGCCAGCACATCGCAATCCGAGCGCACCGGATACGGCACCTTCAGCGAGGACATGTGGTGGCAGGCGATCAGGCCCCACAGGCGGTCATTCACCACCAGCGAGACGCTCATCGACGCACCCACGCCCATGTTGTGCAGGTATTCCACATGGATCGGCGAGACGCTGCGCAGCACCGAATGGGTCAGATCCAGCGGCGGCGCCGTCGGATGGCCCACCAGCGGAATCGCCCGGTAGCTGACATGCGGAATCAGCCGCAGCGTGTTGAGCAGATACAGGCGGCGCGCCTGCGCGGGGATGTCGGTGGCGGGATAGCGCAGTCCCAGGTAGGAGGACAGCGCATTGGATTTGGCCTCGGCCTGGACCTCGCCGCTGTCGTCATGCCGGAAGCGGTAGGCCATGACCCGGTCGAATCCGGTCCAGTTGCGGATGGTTTCCACCGCGAGCTGCAGCACGGCATCCAGCGAGGTGGCCCGCCGCAGCCGGTCGAAGACCCGCACCTGCGAGACATGGGTGACCAGCGCTTCAGGGCGCGGCTCGAATTCGATCAGGCAGTGCTGGTCATGCTCATGCACCACGATGTCGTGCGGCTGCCCGGCCAGCTCCACTTCGGCGAAGGTGGGCACGCCGGGCATCTGCTGCGCTTCGGCCATCAGGCGGGAGATCGCCTCATGCACCGGGGCGGGCAAGGCGACCTGCGTCCAGGGCTGCCCCAGGTGCAGTGGCAGCGACAAGGTCGCCTCGATGTTCTCGCTCCAGGCGGCCACCAGGCCGTCGCGCAGGGCGATCAGCAACCCGTGCGGCTGAATGGATCCCGGGATGTGGATGGGCTCGTCGGCGCAAGACTGCAAATTCGGCAGCACGGCCTCGGCGGCTTCAAAACGATCGGACATGACAGTCGACTCTACCTGCTGGCTCGTCATTTTCAGAGGAACACCTCCCCTTGGAGCGAGGGACAAACGAATGGCGGCCGCTTGAAACGCGTCAGCGAATCGCCTACACCGGTTTGGCGCTTTTGCCGCTTCTGTCCGTCCTGCAGGCAAGAAAGAATCCCAACCTGCCCGAGCCTTCCTTGATTCATGAAACGAGACGCCCTGTCCGAATCGCCCCGCGTGCTGGTGGTGGAGGATGACCCCGACACCGCCGATTTCCTGTCGGCCCTGCTGGCGACCGAACAGATCGACCATGCCACCGCCGCCACCGGCGAGGCCGCCCTGGCGCTCGCCGCCGAGTTTCATCCGACCGCCGTCATCACCGACTTCGAAATGCCTGGCATGAATGGCATCGAGCTGATGGCCGCGCTCAAGCAACGGCAACTGGTGCCGGCAGGCACGCGCTTCCTCTGTGTCAGCGGGCTGGATGAGGTCCGCACCCGCTGCCTGAAGGCCGGCTTCGACCTCTTCGTCATCAAGCCGGTGACCCTGGGCAAGCTGGCGGCGATGCTGCGCTGCATCCGCAGCGACGAGAGTCAGCGCACGGCCTGACCCCAACGGCCTTCGGCGCGCCTACTTGACCAGTGGCCGCACCGTCGTGAAGCCACCGTCCACCGCCAGGATCTGGCCGGTCAGACGGGCGGCGCCCTCCCCCAGCAACCAGGCCAGCACCTCGGCCACCTGATCGGCCGATTGCACACCGCCCAGCGGATACTGGCGGCCGGCGCCTTCACGCATCGCCGGCAGGCTGAGCAGGCCGGCGGTCATCGGCGTATCGGTCATGCCCGGCGCGACCGCGTTGATCCGAACCCCTTGCGCCGCATAGGTCGCGGCAGCGCTGCGCACCAACGCTTCCACCCCGCCCTTGGCCGCCGCGATGGCTTCGTGATTCGCCACGCCGATGCGCGCCACCACCGAACTGGCGAACACCGCCGAGCCGGCCCCGCCCTTGAGCGCGCCCAGCCAGGCTTGCAGCATCCAGACCGCGCTGTCCAGATTCACCCGCATCAGTTCCCGATACGCCTCCGGCCGGGTGCGATGCAAGGGCGCGATCAGCGTGCTGCCCACGCAATGGGCCAATCGGCTCGGCGCTTCACCCAGCGCGCCGACACACTCGGCCAGCGCCTGCGCCGCGCCTTCGGGGGTGGTGGTGTCGGCGACGATGCGGCAGGCGGCGTCCACCTCCGCCAGTCGTTGCGCGTCCCGCCCCACGGCCGCCACCCGCACGCCCTGCGCGCTGAGTTGGCGTGCCAGTGCGCGGCCGATGCCGCCGGAGGCGCCCGTGATCATTGCAATGCCGGTCATCGTTCTGTTCCGTTCTTCTCAGCGAGTGGGGATGGCGTGCGGCGAGACGGCTCCCACCGCGCGGCCCATCGTTGCATCCAGGGACGGATGCGCAGGAATCCGCGGTAGCTGCGCTCCATCAGCCACAGCACGCCCGGCACACGCGCCAGGCGAGCGAGCCAGCGCCATCCCGGCAACGCCGCCCACAAGGCGACGAAGGCCTCGGCGCCACTGACCAGCCGGCCGTCCGCCAGACGCAAATGAAAGCGGGCGAGCAGGGCCTCCCGGCTCGGGCCAGTGCCCGGCGGCAACGGCTGCGTTTCATCGCTGACATCGGCGAAGCACAGCGGCGCGTTCGGGGTCAGGCCTTGATAGAGCGCGATCTCACGCCGACAGAGCGGGCAGGCGCCGTCATAGAGCACGGTGATGGGCGGATCGGTGGGCTCGAGTTCCGATGTCGGCGTCAGCATGGTGGATCCTCCGGCGGGCGAAGCAGTTCAGCGGCGTCGCCCACGCCGCGCACGGCACGCTTCCACCATTGCGAGAACGAATCACAACGTCGATCGACGGCGGGGAACAGCTCAGGCGCAGGCCGCCAGGCCCCCACCGACCTCATGCCGGGCGACAGATGCGGATCCGCCCACCCCTGCACCGAGCGCGCCTCGACGAGCGCCCGTTGCAGTGTCTCGGCCTCACCCCACCAACGCACGGACGTGAGTTCGGCCATGCGCGTGTCGACAAACTGCCAGCGCCGCTCGCTCCACGGCCAGCGCTGATGAAACTCACGCTCATGGACGCCGATCAGCAGCACATCGGCCGGCAAGTCGGACGGCGGGTCACCCAGGCTCCAAGGATGGATCAGCCACACGTCGCGGCCGGCGACAGCCGCCGCATCGGGCCGCATCCGTTCGTCGCACGCGGAAGGGCGGTCCAAGAGGATGGGCTCCGATCCCGCGTGCCCCTCGTCCTCACCGGCGCTTTCAGGCGACCGCACCGGCACGCGATCCAAGCCCCGCGCGGGCGTGGCGATCGCGGACGCGGTCCGCGCCCAGTCGTCGAGCGCGGCGTAGTCGGTGTCCACCACCGTGCCGCTGCTGTGCCAGTCCGGCGGCGCGAAGCGCGCCACGTTGCCGGCGTTGAAGAGATATGGCTTGCTGCTGCCGGTGCCGGCCACCCATTGCCAGCTGAGGTGATTGCTCGCCAGGTCGCCGTCCAGCAGATGCGCATAGAGCCAGTCCGCGCCGGCGCGCCAATGCACCTTGCGCAGATGCACCACATAGCTGGCCAGCCACATCCGGGCATGGTTGTGCAGCGTTCCGGTCGCATAGAGCGTCGCCACCGCGCGATCGATCACCGGCACGCCGGTGCGGCCTTGGCGGATGTCCTCGGGCAGCGCGCGCGCATAGGCCGAGTCCGGCAGCGGGCCCTCGTGCAGGGACTGGAAGATGCCGTCGCCTCGGTGCTGCCACACATGGCGGAAGAACGCCCGCCAGCCCAGCTCGTAGACCAGCTTGTGCTGCACATCGAGCGGCTGGCGCGACGTCACCTCGGCCAGCACCTCCGGCAAGGTCAGCAGGCCGTGGGTGAGGTAGGGCGACAAGCCCGTCACCGCGCCGTTCAAGGCATTGCGGGTGCGCGCATAGGCCGCCGGCCGCACCGCGGCCAGACGGGCGCGGGCGGCCGACCTCGTGGGCGCGAGCGGCGGCAGCGGAGGTACGGAGGCAGAGGACGGAAGGGATGCCGCCGGCTGCGCTGGCGACATCGAATCGTTCGCGGTGCCGGCGTCGATCTCGGGCTGCGAGGCGATGGGCTCGCCGTCCCGCACCGGATCGTCGTGGTGCCATCTACGCATGGCTCACCTCACCGGTGTTGGGGGCAGGCTGCGCCTCGGTCCGTCCGCCGACCTCGCCGCGCCGGATCTCCGCCGCGCGCTCGGCCACGGCCTGGCGGTCACGTTCGCTCAAGCGGCCCAGGTTCTTCACTTGCAGCGCCATTCGAGGATGTTGGGCCAGCAGCGATTCATGGCGCATCAGAAAGTCCCAATACAGCGTGGTAAATGGGCAGGCGCGCTCGCCGACGCGCTGGCCCGGGTCATAGCGGCAGCCCTCGCAATGCGGGCTCATCCGCTGGATGTATTTGCCGGTGGCGATGTAGGGCTTGCTGCCCATCACGCCGCCGTCGGCGTACTGGCTCATGCCCAGCGTGTTGGGCAGCTCCACCCACTCGACCGCATCCACATAGACCGCGAGATACCACGCATGCACCTGTTGCGGCCGAACGCCCAGCAGCAGCGCATACAAGCCGGTCACCATCAGGCGCTGGATGTGATGCGCATAGCCGTGCGTCAGGGTCTGCGTCAGCGCATCGCGCAGGCAGGCCAGGTCGGTCTCGCCCGTCCAGTACCAGGCGGGAAGATCCTCCTGCGCATTCAGCGCATTGCGGTCGGCATAGGCCGGCATCTGCGTCCAGTAGACACCGCGCACATATTCGCGCCAACCCAGGATCTGGCGGATGAAGCCTTCCACGCTCGGCAGGGGCGCATGGCCGCGGTGATAGGCCGCTTCTGCGGCAGCGACCACCTCGCGCGGATTCAGCAACTTCAGATTGAGCGCCGCCGACAGGTGCGCGTGATAGAGCCACGGCTCGCCCGGCCACATCGCATCCTGATAGCGACCGAACATCGGCAGGCGGTCCTCGATGAAGCGGGTCAGCGCCTCCAACGCCTGCGCGCGGGTCACTGGCCAGGCGAAGCGATCGAGCGCGCCGGGATGATCGGCAAATCGCTGATTCACCAGATCGATGACGGCCTGGGTGATCGCATCGGGCGGCACGGTGACGCGCTCGGGCACGAAGCCCGGCCCTTGGGCGCCGAACGATTCGCGGTTGTCGCTGTCGAAATTCCATTGCCCGCCCAACGGCTGCGGAGGGTCGGTGTCCGGCGCCATCAGCACTTGATGACGTCGGCGTTGCTCGCGGTAGAAATACTCCATGCGCAGGCCGCGTCGCTGCCGGGCATGGGCGGCGAATTCACGCACCGTGACGAAGAAGTGCCGATCCTCCCGGATCTCCAGCGGCAGACCCTGCGCCGCCGCGACCGACTTCATCTGCTGAAGCACCCGCCAATCGCCGGGCGCGGTCATGACCAGTTGCCGAGGCCGCAGCCGCTGCAGATCGGCCGTGAGTTGGGCATCGAGGCGGCCCGGGTTGCCCTCGCTGTCCAGCGCGGTGTAGTGCAGCGGACGCCCGGCCTCCTGCAGCGCGAGCGCGAAATGCCGCATCGCCGACAGGAAGATCGCGATGCGGGGCTTGCCGGACCAGACATGCTCGGATTCCTCCGCCACTTCCGCCATCCAGACCGCATCCTGCGCGGGATCGAAGCCATCGAAGGCGGCCGCGTCCAGGTCGAGCTGATCGCCCAGCACCAGCACCAGCGTGCGCAGCTCAGTCATGTCTCACCCCGGCGCGCCGGCAGGCATCGGAACAGTACTTCACCTCGTGCCAGTCGCGCGCCCAGCGGCGACGCCAGGTCATCGGCCGACCGCAGGCCATGCAGGGCTTGCTGGGCAGCGACGCCTTGTTGCCGGGATGGCCGGCGCCAGCGCCGCTCCCCTGCCGCTGCACCGTCGCGCGCGGGCGATCGGTTCGGGGCTGGCTGGCCGTGTCGCGTTGACGCTTCACGACGGGCTTCATGGCCGATCGATCGAGGTCTGTGCGACGACGTGACCGGCCTCACGCCATGTCTGCCGCTCATGCACGGACATGTCCGGTGCGTCGAGCATCGCCGCCGCCAGCGCGCGGGCGGACAGGAACGCGCCCTCCACGCCCGAGCTGCCGAACAGATCGCCGCACACGCCCAGCCCCCGTGGCGCATCCCACCAATGCGAGGCCGACGCGCCCGCGCCCAGATGGCTGGGCGGCGGCACGGCATAGCGCCAGCGATGGACCACCGCATGCATCCAGCACAGCGGCTCGCCGAGATAGTCCGCCAGCGCGGTGCTGAGCTGCTGCTTCACCCAGTCGGGCTCCTGCTCCAGATGCAGCCGCGTCCAGCCGGGGCGGGCATGCACCACCCAGTGCGCCTGACCCTCGACCGCCGCGCGACCCGGCCGCCGGTCGTTGCGGATCACCCAGCCCAGCGGGCCGTGCTCGGGCCGGGCCGCGGACCACGATCGACCGGACGACGGCGCCTGCGCATCGACCGCCGCCACACCCATCAGCGTCCAGCAAGGCTGCATCGGCACCAGCGACGCGAACCGCGCCCAATCTTCATGATGCGGCTGCAGCAGCGGCGCCGCCTGCGCGGGAGGCACCGCCATCACGACCGCATCGAAGGCATCCGGGTACAGACCGTCGCCCGTCCCGACCCGCCAGCCCGTCGCCTCTCGCAGCAAGCGATCCACCGAGACGCTCCAATGCGTGTCGACATCCGCCAGCAGATGCCGGCACCACGCCGGCATGTCCGGCGTCGGCACATAGAGCGGCGACGCCTCCAGCGGCAGGCTGTCGGGCGCCAGCTCGGGCGACCAAGGCGCGACCCAGCCGTCGGCCATCGCGTGGGAGATGGCGTCCTGGAACGCCGCATGGCGCGCGGTGAAGCCCACGGCACCGTGGTCGAGCCGCGCGCGGTGGGTTTGGCCGTCGTCCGTGGCCCATTCCATCCGCCGCGTGGCCAGACGCCCGCCGGCGCCGCGCGCCTTGTCGAACACCTGCACCGCATGGCCGGCTTCGCGCAGCGCCTGGGCGCACACGGCGCCGGCCAGACCCGCGCCGATGACCGCGATTGAAGCTGTTTGCCGTTTCAACATGCGTCAATGCTACCCTTTGACGCGCGAAATAACGCTTCAACCCATCACGCGACGCGCCTTTTCGTTCTACACTTTGCGTCAATATCGCTTCAGGTTGACGTCATGCCGAACAAGCCTGCCTCCCCCTCGCTGGTCTCCACGGGTTCTGACGACGATGTCTCGCTGCGCCGCAGCGGGGCGGTCGCCCGCATGCTGCGCATGCCGGTGGCCACGTTGCGGGTCTGGGAACGACGTTATGCGCTCACCCCGCCGCGCTGGTCGGCCGGTGGGCAGCGCCTGTATTCGGCGGATGACGTGCGCCGGCTCGCGCTGATCAAGCAGCTCACCGAGCTGGGCCATGCGATCGGCAGCCTGGCGGCGCTGGACATGACCCAGCTGCAAGCCGTGGCGGCCACCCATGCGGGCGCCATGACCACCGCCACGCGCCGGGAACCGCCCCCCAGCAGCCCGACCGCACCGGCGCTGTGGCGCCTGGGCGTGGTCGGTGGGACCTTGGGCGCGCGACTGCACCGATCCTCGGTGCGCCGTCGGCTCGGTCGCACGGTGCAGGTGGTGGGGCCTTACGAGACGATGGCCGAGGCGGCGCAGGCGATCTCGCGGGCCGATGTGGATGCGCTGCTGATCCATCAGCCGCATCTGCATGCGGGCTGGCTGGCCGAGCAGGAAGCCGCCGCCCCCGGGCTGATGGGCGTGCCCATGGCGGTGCTCTACGGCTTTGCGGCGGATGCGGTCTGCGAGTCGCTGGCGGCCGTCGGCATCACGCTGCTGCGTGAGCCTCAACCGGATGTGGTCCTCGGCCATTGGCTGAAGCAGTTTGGCCAGGAGACCGCGATTGAGGGCGATCCGGCCCTGTCATCCGCATCGACCGCGCGGGCACCGAGTCCATCGTCCACACCGCGCTGGGACGATGCGACCCTGATGGCCTTCGCGAGCCGGTCGTCCACCGTCGCCTGCGAATGTCCCCGCCATGTGGCGGAGCTGCTGATGCAGCTGGCTCATTTCGAGGGCTACAGCGCCGATTGCGAGAACCGCGGTCCGGCAGACGCGGCGCTGCACGACTATCTGCGTCAGGCCGCCGCCGATTCCCGCGCGCGATTCGAGGAGGCGCTGGAACGCGTCGCCCAACACGAGGGCTGGCCATTGCCCGTCCCCGCGCGCAGCTGAGCCTGAATCAGCACCCACCGGCCCGGCCGATTCACGCCGAATGGCAGTGAGATCGCCGCGCCGCGCTGTCCCCGATGCAGACGAAGCGCGCAGGCAACTTCTCTTTACGAACATTCTGAATTGGCGGATCATCAATCGCAGCCGTCGCGCGAAAGGGCGCGGCCGTCCGGCAGCGATGCTTGAGGGGTCAGCAAGCCTCCAGTCGAGATCGAGTTCATTCGTTGGTGCGTCTGAGAGTCAGCTCATGGATCACTGCCCTGCCCCCCTCGCCTGCATTGCCTGCGTTGCCTCGCCATTCGGTCCGGGGGAATGCCGGTGACTGCATTGCCACTCGATTCGCGCCCCTCTTCTCCCCGACTGCGATGGCCATGGCGACTGCGATTGCGTTCCCGCGTCATTGGTCTGGTGCTGTTGGCGTTTTCCGCGCTGGGCGGCTTGCTCGCCTGGCATCTGATCGACGACTGGAACAAGCAGATCCGTGCGGCCGAGAACCAGTTGCTGGTGCGGGTGCAGTTGATTGCCGCGAAGCAGGACATCCTCGTCGAACGTGCGGATGCGCTCCTGGATGCGCTGATGGCCGGGCCGCTGCCGAGCGCTGGCGCGACGATCGACGCCTGCAATGCCCAATTGGGTGAGCTGCTCAAGCATCAGCCGGACTATGACCAGTTCGGCGTCACCAATCCCGAAGGCGACCGGCTGTGTTCCGCCATCCAGCCAGGCAAGCCGCTGAACTTCGCCGATCGCGGCTGGTTCAAGCAGGCGCTGACGTCCAAGGGCATCGCGGTGGGCGATGTGACCATCAGCCGCACCCTGGGCCGTCCCACCGTCACCCTCAGCAAGGCGCGGCGTGATGCGGACGGCAAGGTCCTGGCGGTGTATTACGGCGGCCTCAATCTCAACTGGCTGGCGCGCACCGTGGCCGCCAGCGACCGTCTGCAGGGCGAGGCGCTGACCATCGTCGACGGGCGCGGCACCATCGTCGCCCGCTATCCCGATCCGGAGCAATGGACCGGCACACCGCTGGGCAGCGGCCTGCTGACGGAGCGGGTGGGCAGTGGTCAATCCGGCGTGATCGAAGCCGTCAACCGCGCCGGCGAGCGCCGCATGATCGCCCATGTGCCGCTGCTGCGGGCCGGCGCCGGCAGCCGCTATCAGCTGGTGCTGGCCACCTCCATGGCCGCGATCGAAGCGCCGCCGCGCCGCGAGGCGCTCACCGCCATCGGCTGGCTGCTCGGCGTCTTGCTGGCCACCGGCACGGCCCTGCTGCTGGGGCTGGACCGCTGGTTCGTCCGCCCACTGCAGCATCTGGCGGATCTGGTCACCCGCCAGCGCGCCGGCGAACGCGGCGCGCGCACCGGTCTGCCGCACGGACGCGATGAGATCGGCGACCTGGCGCGCTCCATCGACGAAGCCGCCGAACAGATCGAGGAGCGCGAAGCGCGTCTGGAATCGAGCAACCGCGCGCTGCGGGTGCTGTCTGCGGGCAACCGCACCTTGCTGCAGCGTCATGACGAGGCCGCCCTGCTCGATCAGATGTGCCGCGCCATCATCGAAGCGGGGCAGTTCCGCATTGCCTGGGTCGGTTATGCCGAGCCGGACGGCAGCGTGCGCCTGATGGCGATGTATGGCGTCGAGCCCGGGCTGCTGGATGGCCTGCATGTGACCTGGGACCACACCGAGCAGGGCCTCGGCCCGGTCGGGCGAGCGATCCGTGATCGCCGTCTGCAGGTCTGGACCCAGTCCGACACACGCGCCGCCGACGAGGTGTGGGGCGCCGGCGCGCTGGCACGCGGCTGCCGCTCGACCTTGTCCCTGCCGCTGGATGTCGACGGCCAGATCCTGGGCGTGCTCAACATCTGCGCGGGCGAGGAGAACGTCTTCGATGCCGGCACGATCGAGGTGCTGGAAGAGGCCTCGCATGACCTGGCCCTGGGCATCCGCGTGGCGCGCTCGGAGCTGCAGCGGCTGCACTACGAGAACCAGCTCAAGATGCACAGCGATCAGCTGGAGTCGCTGGTCACCACCCGCACCGCCGACCTGATCGAGGCACGCGAACAAGCCGAAGTGGCCAATCGCGCCAAGAGCGCCTTCCTGGCCAACATGAGCCACGAGATCCGGACGCCGATGAACGCCATCATCGGCCTCACCCACCTGATGCGACGGGACAACCGCGACCCGCAGCAACAGGATCGGCTGCACAAGATCGAGCGCGCGGCGCAGCATCTGCTGCAGGTCATCAACGACATCCTCGACCTGTCCAAGATCGAGGCCGGCAAGATGGTGCTGGAGAACATCGAGTTCTCTCGCGATGAGCTGCTCGCCGGCGTTCTCGAGATGGTCGGCGAAGAGGCCCATGCGAAGGGTCTCGAACTGGTGCTGGACACCGACCATCTGCCGGAACGCATGCGCGGCGATCCGAAGCGGCTGGCGCAGGCGCTGATCAATCTGGTCGCCAATGCGGTCAAGTTCACCGAGCGCGGCTGGGTGCGACTGCGCGGCCAGCTGGAGGAAGACCAGGGCAGCCAGTTGGCGCTGCGCTTCGAGGTGCGGGATTCCGGCATCGGCATCCCGCCGGAGCGTCAGGGCTCGCTCTTCAGCGCCTTCGAACAGGCCGATCTCTCCACCACCCGCCGTTTCGGCGGCACCGGGCTGGGCCTGGCGCTCACGCGCCACATCGCGGGCCTGATGGGCGGCGAGGTGGGTCTGGAGAGCCAGCCGGGCGTGGGCAGCACCTTCTGGTTCACCGCCTCGGTGGACCGCGCCACCACGGCCGATCCCGACCAGATGCGCGGCCGCCTGCGCGGTCGACGCGCGCTGGTGGTCGATGACCTGCCCGAATCGCTGGAAGCGATCGCCGACGCGCTGCGGGTGCTGGGCATGACGGTGGATGGCCACCTCACCGGCCGCCATGCAGCCAGCCATGCGGCCAGCGAAGCCACGGCCGGACGACGCTTCGATGTGATGGTGATCGACTGGCGCATGGCGCCGCTGGACGGCTTCGCGACGCTGACCGAGCTGCAGCGCGTGCTGAATGACGCCCGCCCGCCCTGCCTGCTGGTCACCGCCTATGACGAACCCGGCTTGCGCACGCAGGCCAAGGCCGCCGGATTCGGTGCGGTGCTGGCCAAGCCGGTGACGCCGACCGCGCTGTGCGAGACCATCAGCCGGCTGCTGCGCCAGGAGACGGTGGAGCCCGCCGCGCCGCGCTCCACGGCGGACGCGATCCGCGCACTGGATCAGCGGGAGCAACGGGAAGAGGTGCACGCCCGCCATTTCGATCCGCTTCCGTCAGCGCCTTCGCCCGCATCTGCGCCCGACGCCACGTCGCTTGTCGCCGCCGTCACCGCGGCCAGCGGCGCAACCTCGGTGCGCCCGTCCTGGCCGACGCCCAAGCCGGCGATGGTGCCAACGCCGACCGCAGCCTCCTCGCTGGCCACCGAAGAGGCTGCGCTGCAGGCACTGCAGCGCCAACACAGCGGCCGACGCGTGCTGCTGGCCGAGGACAACCCGATCAACCAGGAGGTCGCGAAAGAGTTGCTGACCTCGGCCGGCCTGGTGGTCGAGGTGGTGGCCGACGGCGCGGCCGCCGTGAGTCAGGCGCAGGCCAGCGCGTTCGACCTGATCCTCATGGATGTGCAGATGCCGCGCATGGATGGCCTGGAGGCCACGCGCCGCATCCGCAGCGCAGCGGGCGCCCAGCCGCCCATCGTCGCCATGACCGCCAATGCATTCGGCGAGGACCGCGTGGCCTGCCTGAATGCCGGCATGAACGACCACATCGCCAAACCGGTCGATCCGTTGCTGCTGTATCGGGCGCTGATGCGCTGGCTGCCCAACGGCCAGTCCGCCACCGACGATCCCGCCCCGGGCGCACCCGTCGGTGCGGCAATGACG
Source organism: Burkholderiaceae bacterium (assembly GCA_913776825.1). Classification (GTDB taxonomy): domain Bacteria; phylum Pseudomonadota; class Gammaproteobacteria; order Burkholderiales; family Burkholderiaceae_C; genus Roseateles. The sequence continues at coordinate 381,108 of CAJYPV010000027.1, read as the reverse complement.
TCCGACACCGAGCCGCTGGAAGATCACCTCGCCCGCATTCCCGAGATGGACCTGCCGCTCGCGCTCAAGGGCATCGGCGGCAACATGGTGGCCTTCACCCGGGTGCTGAAGCGCTTCTCCGCCCGCTATGTGGGGGGCTCGCCGGAGCTGATGAACAGTGCGCCGCCGGACCGCACCCAGCGCTGGCTGACCGTCGCTCATTCGCTGCGCGGCGCCTGCGGCGCGGTCGGTGCCACGCCGCTGGAAAACCGCCTGCGCGATCTGGAAGCGCGGCTCAAGCGCACGGGTGGCGATGACGACCTCTGCCTGGCGGCAGCGCAGGCGATCAATGCGGAGCTGATGCAGTTGGCCAGAGCGATTCAGGACGCGCTGGAGGCCGCTGGTCACGGCGCTTGAAGGCGGTGGCGATCCCATCGCCACTCATGAAATCCTTCGCGGAAAACCGGCCCGATGGCCGCCCGGCCCCATTGTGGCGAGGATGGCGAACTCCGCACAATCAGCGAATAAGAAGGGGAAATCGGGACGGCGATGACGGCCACCTTCCCACCGGGCACTTCCCGGGCCATGCCGTCTCTCATTTCAGGGAGCTGTCATGCAAGCATTGAAAGACCGGTCGATTGCGACACGGATGCGTCTGGGTTTTGCGCTGCTGATCGTCATGAGCATGGCGGTCGCGGGCTTCGGTCGGGTCGCCTTGAAAGAGGTTGGCGCCCAGATGCATGAGCTGACCGGCAAACACATGGTGGTGGTGACGCTGCTCAGCAGCCTCAAGGACAACGTCAACGTCACGGCCCGCGTGGCCCGCAACATCGCGCTGCTGACCGATCCCGCCGCCAAGCAGCGCGAAAAGGAACGCATCGACGCCAACCGCAGTTCGACGCAGGAGCTGCTCAAGCAACTGCAGGTCCAACTGGCCGCAGACGCCGGCAGCGAGTTGCTGTCGCGGGTGACGCAAACGCGTGAGGCCTATGTCAAAGCGGTCAATCCCGCCATCAAGCTCGGGCTGGAAGGCAAGAACGAAGCCGCGCGGGATGCCTTGGTCGGCGACGTGAGCCAGGCCCAGACCGCCTACTTCGCGGCGCTCGATGAGCTGATCGCCCTGCAGCGCAAGGCCATGGAACAGGCCAGCGCCGATGCCGACACCACCATCCAGCGCGCCGCCTGGGCCATGGTGGGCTTGCTGTCGCTGTCCGCCTTCTTCGGCGCAGGCATCGCGGGCTGGATGGCCCGCAGCGTCACTCGCCCGCTGCTTGCGGCGATGCACATCACCCAGCGCATTGCCAAGGGCGATCTGAGCTCCCACATCGAGGCCGAATCGCGTGATGAGGTCGGCCAGCTGATGGTCTCGCTGCAGCAGATGCAGGAGGCCTTGCGGCGCCTGGTCGGCGTGGTGCGCGCCAGCAGCGATTCCGTCGCCACCGGCGCGGGCCAGATCGCGGTGGGCAATGGCGATCTGTCGCAGCGCACCGAGCGCCAGGCCAGCAGCCTGCAGCAGACGGCGGCGTCGATGGAGCAGTTGAGCGGCACGGTGAGCCACAGCGCCGAGACCGCGCGCCAGGCCACCGATTTCGCCACGGCTGCGAATGGTGCGGCCCAGCGCGGCGCGGAAGTCATGGGCGAAGTCATCCACACCATGACCGACATCAACGAGGCCAGCAAGCGGATTGGCGACATCGTCAGCGTCATCGATGGCATCGCGTTCCAGACCAACATCCTGGCGCTGAATGCCGCGGTGGAAGCCGCACGCGCCGGCGAGGCGGGCCGCGGCTTCGCGGTGGTGGCCTCGGAAGTGCGCAGCCTGGCGCAGCGTTCGGCCACGGCGGCGCGAGAGATCAAGCAGCTGATCACCAGCAATGTCGACAAGGTGGAAGCCGGTTCGCGGCTGGTCGGCACGGCGGGCAACAGCATGCAGGACATCCGCTCGCAGGTGATGAGCGTGGTGAGCCTGATCAGCGAGCTGGGACAGGTCTCCCAGGCGCAGAGCCGCGACATCATCCAGATCAATTCCGCGGTGGCGGAGCTGGACGAAACCACCCAGCAGAACGCGGCGCTGGTGGAGCAATCCGCCGCCGCGGCGGACAGCCTCAGTCAGCAGGCGCGCATGCTGGTCGATGCGGTCAGTGCGTTCAAGCTGGAGCCGGCGATGGGCTGAGGCGGTCGGGCGGCAAGGCGGTCCGGTCGGACTCATGAGCGGCCCCATGAGCGGTCTCATGAGCGACCGGATGAGCGGCCTGATGATCCGCTTGATGCCTGGCTGGATGAGTGGCCGGGTGATTGGCCTCGCGGCTGGCGTAGTGGCGCAGATGGAGGAAGAACTCGCCCATCATCTGCATCCACAGCTGCACCATCAGCCGCAGGTGCGTCGGGCTGATGCCGCCAGCGGCGACGATGTCCAGTTCCAGCGCGACAAACTCGCCATGCTGCGCCGCCCGCGCGAAACGCTTGGCGCGATGCCAGTCGTTGAGCAGCCCCTCCGGCAAGTCGCCGGAGTGCAAGCGCATGGCACAGCTCAGCGTCAGGTCCGCATAGGAACCGGCTGACAGACGATTGCCCCACAGCACCTGAAAGCCCACGCCGTGGCTGGCACTTTGCAGATGGACGATGCCGTCGCGCTCGACCGGCGTGACCGCGCAGCCCGCAGCGCGGATGGCGTCGGCCACGCTGGCCGCATCGAGGCCGGTCAACAGCGTCTCACCGGTCGCGGCGATGGATGACGTGTCGGGGATGGCGGGCGCGGACGGGGTCGCCGGGGTCGACGACGATTCAAGTGGTGGCGTCATGGTGATGTTCGTGGAGGCTGAAAGGGTCGCGGCCGGGTCTGGGCCGGGCTCGATGTCAACGTCATGAGCGCGAGTGAAAGCGACGGGCGAACCTGTCAGCGACGCGCCTCGTGGTCCGGCGGTCACTGTCCACCGGCTGGCGCGGGCTCCGCGACGGCGCGCGGATCGAATCGCCCGGCATGCAGCCGGTCGCCATACTGCTGGGCGATCTCGTCCAGCCGGACGCGCGCCCTGGCGGCGAATGGCTGGCGGGCGGTCATGACCGTTCGGGTGTCCAGCGTCTCGTAGGCCGTCAACAGCTCCAGGCCGACGGCATGGAGCTGGTCGTTTTGCGCCTGGCATTGGGTCAGCGCCAGGGATTGGCGATCCGCGACCGCCTTCAGGCGTTGGGCCTCGGCATCGGCGGCACGGGCCAGTTTCAGCAGCTCGTTGTAGGCATCGCGGAACTGCCCCACCTGAGCGCTCGCCCGCGCCACCGAGGCCTCGGCCGCCGACTGCGCCTCGGCCGCGCGCTGCCCGCCCTGGGCGGCGGTCTCGCGCTCGCGCGCCAGCGCGGCGCGGCTGTCCGCCAGCTCGCGACGCAACGCCGCCAGTTCAGCGCCATGGTCCGCCGGCGTCGAGGCCGGACGCGGCGCGCCGGCCGCCTTCAGCGCGGCCAGCTCGTTCTGCGCCGTCTGCAGTTGCAGCGTGGTGGCGCGCAGCTGGGTGCGCAGGCGCTCCTCCATCGATGGCGCGGATTGGGCGCAGGCGGGCCCGGCCGCGCTCATCGCGACGGGCAGCGCCAAGACCCACGCGAGCATCAACGGCGGCAGGAGGGGACGGGGCATCTGGGGGTAAGACATGGCGGTGTCCTCAGAAGCGGGCATGGAAGTCGAGCTGCAAGGTATCGATGGACAGCGGCGGCCCATAGACCTCCTTCGTGGAGATCCAGCGGCCGGTGAACCAGGCCTTGCGGTCGAAGGCATAGGCGCCGCCGACGATGAAGCCGCGCGCATTCGTGCCGCCGCCGTGGAAGGTGCTGTCATTGAACCCATCCGGCAGGGCATCGGGCTCGATGCGCTTGTAGCCGGCGAACACGTTCCAGTCGCCGCGCTGTTCCGGCGCGGGCGCGCCGAACGTGGCCATCATCTGATAGGCATTGCCGCCACTGCGGAATGCGGCGCGGCCGGTGCCGCCGGAACCATCGAAGTTGTTGAGGATGTTGCCGCGTGCGCGGCTGAACATCTCGTCTGCGTCATAGGCCAGGTTGCGCAGCAGATTCAGGTCGAGGCGCAGCCCCTGGTCGCCCGCCACGCGGGTGTCCCAGCGCAGGTTCACATCGGCCAGGCGGAAGCGCGAGGCCAGCCCGAAGAACTGCGGCATCGGCGTGTTGGCCGGATCCTGCGGATTGAGCGCGACCTCGCGCAGCGACATGATCGTGTTGCCGCGCTGCATGAAGGCCGGCCGCGACCAATCGGTGCTGCAGTGATCCTCGCCCGCATAGAGCGCGCACGGTGCGGAGCGCTCGCCGCTGATCTGGTGGAAGTCGTAGTACGCCAGCGCACCGCGCAGCTGGTTCGAGCGGTCCAGCTTCCAGGTCGCGCCGGCCTGCAGGCCCATCAGCCATTTGTTCTTGCTCGAGGTCTTGTCCTGGCTGGTCTTGGGAAAGTCGTTGGCGAGGTATTCCAGCGGGATCAGGCCGACCGTCGCGAAGGTCTCCACCGAGCGACTCGCGCCCCATGCGCGTTGGAAGTTCGCCGAGACACCGTCCAGGTTGAGGTCGGACGAGAACAGCAGGTCGCTCGTCACGAACGGGTTGCTGAAGCGGCCGCCGGTGAGCGTCACACCGGTCATCGGCGAATGCGACAGCCAGGCCTGATCCAGCCAGATCGATTTCTTCTCCAGGCCCCCGCCCAGGGTCTGGGTGGTGGAGACCGGACTCGCGTCGCTGCCGGTGGCGATGCGCACGCCCGCCTGCGTCGCTTCCGACAGCACCGCCGTCACGCCCAGCCGGGCGCGCACGCGCCATTGGTTGCCGCGGTCCTGGCGGGTGTTGATCAGCGGCGGCAGGCTGGCGGTCGTGTTGGGGTTCACGTCATACGGATTGCCGGCATTGATGGCCGCGAAGTTGACCTCCTGGTTGCTGTTGTTGCCGCTGTACAGCCGCGATTCATGGCGCATGCGGACGTCGCCTTCCACCCGCACCCCACGGGTCCACTCCGGCATCTGGCTTGGCGCGGCCCAGCCTTCGGCCTTGGCCTGGGCCATCACCTCGCCGCGCAGCTCCTGACGGATCTGATCCTTCACCGTCTCCGGCACATAGGTCACCCGCACATCGCCGCGCTCGGTGCGCGTGGTGACGGATCCCGCCGCGGCCGCAGCCACGGCCCCGACCGGCGTGGGCGGGGTCTCGCCGACGGGCGCCACGGCGGCGAGCTTGCGTTGCGTCTGCTGCTGCGCGAAGGCCTCGGTCTGCGCCTGCGCGAGCAGCGCCTCGCCCACGTCCTTGGTGAGCGCGCCACTTTTCATCAGGCCGCGGATGAGCTGAACCATGGTGCTCTCAGGACGGTCGGCCGGCGCTGTCGCGGCGGCACCGACATTGGAGGCCGGCACCGGCGCCGGCGACGACTGCGCGGTCGCTGCGCCGCAGGCCGCCAGCAGGGTGAGCGCGCCCAGCCGGGACCTGGCTCCCCAGCGAGACGCCGTGGCGGGCCGGGCGAAGACCGGCGACAAACCTCGCGGCTCGGCGCTGGCCGGCGCGGCGCCAACGCCCGCCACGGACAAGAATCGATCAGCTGTGTGTTTCATGACGACTTTCGAGATTCACGATGAGCGACGGACCGCGCACGCCCGATGGCGTCCCGTCCGATCGCTTCAACAAAGAGGAGAAGGGTTGGCGCCCGGGCACTGGCACCAGGACCAGGACCAGCGCCACGGCCACGCCGACCGCGAAGGCAACGGCCTTCCGCCTCACGGCCGGACGCCCCGCATCGAGACCCGCATCGGATAGCGCATCGCGGCCGGCGGGCGCTCGTCCATCGACGCGAGCTCGCGGACAACGGCCAGCACCAGCGGATCGATGCGCGCATTGCCCGATCCCTGCACCAACTCGACGCGCACGGTCTGTCCCTCGGCGTTGAGCCAGAGATCGAGCCGGATGTCGTCGAAGGCCAGTTGCCGGGTTCGGGCATCGCGGGACAGCGCCTGCTGCAGCCGCGACGACACATAGCGTGCATAGGACGCCTGCCCCAGGGCGCCACCACCACCGCCGCCACCCGTGCCGCTCATGCCGCCGCCGCGACCTGCCTGCACGCCGAACGCGTCGGTGCCGGCCTGGGCCGCACCGTCCAGCGTGACGGGGTCGCCCAGGTCCCGGCTGGGATCAGGCGCCGGCTCATCGGCCTTCGGCTCCGCCGGCTTGTCCGGCGTGGGCGTGACCTCGGCGATCTTCTCGATCTTCTCGGGCACCGGCTCGGGCGGTTTCTCCACAGGCGGCGGGGGTGGCGGTGGGGGCGGCAACGGCAGCGACAGCAGCGCCGTCTGCGGGGCCTCGCGGCGGGTGCTGGCGGTGCCGGACAGCAGATGCCACAGCCCGCCGCCCAGCAGCAGCACCAGCACGGCGGCGGTGAGCCAGCCGCCCCAGCGGCGCCAGAAGCCGCGCAGCGCGGTCGGAGAGGAACGGTTCGGCGTCACGACCGTGGCCTCACGCCGGCTTGCCGGTCACCAGCCCGACCTGGGTGAGCTCGATGCGCCGCAGCAGGTCCAGCACCTCGACCACCTTGGCGTACTGCACGGCCGACTCGCCGCGGACGATGACCGGAAAGTCCGGATTCATCGCCTTCTCGGTGCGCAGCCGCTCTTCCAGCTCGGCCAGGCTGACCGGATAGGCATCCAGGAAGAGCCGACCGCCGTTGTCGATGGTGATGGCCTTGGTCTTGGGCTTCTCGAGCGGGATGGCCGAACTTGCCTTCGGCAGGTCCACCTTGATGCCGGGAATGCTGGCGTTGCTGGTGAGGATGAAGATCACCAGCACCACCAGCAGCACGTCCACAAAGGGCGTGATGTTGATGCCGCCGCTGCGTCGCTTGACGCCGAATTGCGCTGCGCGGGCCATGGCTCAGGCGCTCCGCATGGCGCTGACGGCGCGCAGTTGGCGGCCCTCGCCCTGCTCCTCGGCCAGCCGGGTCGCGAATTCGTCGACGAACACCGCCATGTCCGCACCGATCGCTTCCGACCGCGCGGCCAGCCAGTTGTAGCCGAACAGCGCCGGAATCGCGACGCCCAGGCCCGCCGCGGTACACAGCAGCGCGGCCGCCATGCCCGGCGCGACCGAGTTGATGTCCACCGCACCGGCCATGGCCGCCACCACGAACACCAGCATGATGCCGATCACCGTGCCGAACAGGCCGACATAGGGCGCGCCTTCAATGGTCGTGGACAACCAGTTCATCCGGCGCGCCATCTTTTCGGATTCGCGCACCATCACGCCGTCCATCGCCGCCCGGATGGCGCCGATGGTCGAGGCCGACACCGCATTCACGTCATAGCCGTTGGCATGGCGCCGCTCGAGTTCCTCGATGGCCACGGCATAAAGTCGCCACAGCGGCGAATCGGCCTTCACGCCCTCGGCCACCGTCTGCCGCTTGACCAACGAATCCAGCGCATGGCCGGCGGTCTCGCGGAAGTGGGTCATGAAGTCCGCATTGGCCCGCTCCATCGCACCGAAGCTGCGGCCCTTGCCGATCATGATGATCCAGGAGATCACCATCATCAGTCCCAGCAGGCCCACCACCACCCAGGCATCCAGCGGCATGGCCGCGAGGATGAAACCGAAGTGGCTCTTGCCGGCCTGCTGCTCGTCCGGGCCGAACTGGCTGAGCCGCGACTCGGCGCCCTGCGAGACCGCATCGGCGAGCAGCAGCGCCTCGGGACGCGCGACCTTGGACAGCCGCAGTTCATCGATGGCGCCGACAAACGCCGAACCCTGCCCCGCATCCGCGCCCACCGATGCCGGCGTGTTCAGCGCCGGCAGCGCCACCGCCAGTCGGGCAGCCGTCCGACCGCCGACCAGCAGCGTCACGGCGCCGGACTCGGCCTTCAAGGCCAGATGCGACCACTGTCCGGCGGCGATCGGCAGACCCGGCGCGCTGCGCTGACCATTGACCTCCACGAACGGGATGCCCTGATCGATTCCGATCACCAATTGGCTGCCGCCATCGCGGCGCGCATAGATCACCTGCCGATCGTTCACCGCGTCCGGACGCACCCACGCGCTGAAGGTGAAAGCTGCGCCGGCAGCCAGCGCGAGCGACGGCGAGGCCGGCAGCATCAGCGGTGCGCGGCCCAACTGCGCGCCCCGGCCGATGACCGTGCCTTCGGCGCTGGCCGTGGTGGTCTGCGCATGGTTGCCGTAGGCGGTGGTGTCGCGAGCCGGCGCGCCGGACTCGGCGAAGTGATAGACCAGGGTGTAGTCCGGATCGAAGCTGCGCTGACCATTGCCGCCCGCCGGGGCTTTCGGATTGCCGTAGTACATCCAGATCTTCTGCGGCGCGCCGGCCGGCAGCGACGGCACATCCACCCACACCAGCGCCATGCCCAGCAGCGGATCGAATTGCTCGATCTGGTGGTTCAGCAACGTCTTGTCGTCGGCGGCGATGAAGCGCAGATCGGCGCCGGTCTCGGACACGCCCTGGAAGCTGAAGTTGCCGGTGTGCAGCCGCAGCAGCACGGGCGTGCGGCCGCTGTCACCGCCCAGCGCGGCGCCTTGCGGGCCGGCATCCAGCGTGATGGGCTTGCGGTAGGCCCAGTCGGCCTGCCACCAGGCATGGGAGAGTCCCGGCCAGAGCGCGGCCAGCAGCGAGAACGCAAGGAAGAGAAAACGTCGCATGGCGGGGATCTCCGCGAAAGTCTTGATTCGATGGAACATGACAACGGCCGGCTCAGTAGCTGGCATTGAGATGGAAGGTGAGGCGCGGGTCGTGTCGCTCGGTGCGATCGCCCGCGCGCAACGGATAACCGAGGTCCAGCCGACCGCTGACCTGCCGGCCGAGACCGAAGCTGGTGCCCAGGCCCAGCGAGAACACGGTGAAGCGGCTCTGCTGTTCCGGCAACGGCTCGCGCAGTCGCAGGTGACCGAAGTCGAAGAAGCTGTAGAGCCGGGCGTTGTCCAGCGCGATCTCCGGCACGGTCAGGGCCGGCGTGCGCGCTTCCAGCGCACCCACGACACCCACATCGCCGACCCGTTCGGCCGACAGATAGCCCCGCACCGAATTCATGCCGCCGGCGGCCATCTGCTCGCTGGAGACCAGCGGCGAATCGCTGGCCTGCACCGCCAGCCGCATCGCGAGCTGGGCGCCGCTGTCCATCGTCAGGCTGCCGTTCAGATCGCCCTTGAGCACCAGGAAGCTCGGCGAGGACTTGTAGCGCTTGTAGTCGAACGCGCGCCAGTCGCTGCCGTAGCCGAGCAGGCGCGCGCCCGTCACCGCCGACAAGGCCAGGCTCAGCTGGCTGCGCTCGCCTTGGCGCACGCCGGCGTAGGCCAGCGTGATCGGCACATAGTCCAGCGGCACCGTGTCACCCGTCGCGCCGACCCGCAGCGACTCCCGATTGCGCTTGAAGTCCAGGCCCAGGCTGAGGCTGTGCCACCAGGCGCCGCTGTCGGGCACCGCGTAGCTGGTCTTCAGGCCGGCGGAATAGCCTTTGCCGAGCACCGTGGTGCCGCCGAGCGTCGCCATGTTGCTGTCGGAGACATAGCCCGACGCCTCCACGCTCCAGGCGCTCGCCCGCAGCGGTGCGGTGTAGCTGCCGGAGACGACGTTCGTCTGGCTGAAGTCCTGCGGCGTCGCATACAGGCTGAGCGAAGCGCTGTGGCCGAGTTGCCAGAGGTTGTCGTGACCGATGGACAGGCTCAGGCGCAGGTCACGCGTGTCGGCGCTCTTGTCGTTGTTGAGGCCGACGCTGGCCCGCCAGGGGCTGCGGTCGTCCACCTTCAGGTCCACATCCATGGTGCCCGGCAGGCTGCCCGGTCGCACCAGCGGCATCACCTGGCGCTGTCCGCTGCGGTTGAGCGCATTCAGCTCGACTTGCGCCTGCTCGAAGTTGGGCACCTGGCCCTCGCTCAAGGACGGGACCTGGTCCTTCACCGTCCGCAGCGAGGTGTATTCGCTGCCGGTGACCCGCAGTCGGCCGATGCGCACTTCGTTGACCAGCAGCAGCACGATGCCGTCGGTGAAGGATTGCTCCGGCAGGTCCACATGCGCGGACTGGTAGCCCGCCGCCTGGTACGCGGCCGCCAGCGCTTCACGCGCCGATTCCAGATCCTGACGGGACCGCGCCGGGCCGAGGAACGGTGTCACCGCGCGCTCGATGGTGCGGGCGTCCAGCACGGTATTGCCACGCACCAGAAATTCGAAGACGTCGACTGGCGCCGTCGGGGCGGTGTCGTTCGCCGAGGGCTTCACCGCGGCGGGGGCGCCGGGCTCGGCGCGGGGCGGCGCCTCGGCGGCCGAGCCCTGCGCATGCGCCAGGCCCGACACCAGCGCCGCCGCGCCCGCGACGATCCGGAGCGCATCGCCGAGCGTCGTGCGCCGCGCCGCAGGACATGCCCTCGGCCGCGCCGGCCACGTCGCCGAAGCGGGCCCGGTCACTGTCAACTCCCTCATCTGCTCTGCCCCGTTCCTGTGTTCTTGGATGGACGCCGAAGCGGCGACACCTGGCGTCGCCCGCCGTCATGCTGGCGGCGACAGATGTCAGCCTCACGTCTTGATACCTAGACGTCGCACGCGCCTGGAAACCGCGCCAAGTCACGAAAACTTCATAAAAATCTTCGACGCGGATTTGCGTCGACCCAGGCGATGAGGCCGATGCCCACGCCGGGCCGCGGCGATGCAGGAAGAACCTCGAGATGGATCGCCGATGAAAAAGCCCCTGCGGGACTGGCCAGCAGGGGCTTGGGGTGAAGCGCGATCCGTCAGGCGCGCTCGCCACGCGCCACGGCGCGACGGCGCCAAGCCGTCACATCGTCATGGCTTGTTGGCGAGCGCGCGTCGTTCGGCCTCGGTGAGCTGGCTCATCAGGGCCGGATCCAGCGCCTTGCCATGGCCGAGGATCTGCACCGGGCTGTTCGGGTCATACGGCACCGACGCGCGGCTGGTGGCCGGCGAGCTGGTCCCGGCTGGCGCCGGTGCGGTCTCCTGACCGAAGCCGAGCACCCGGACGGTGAAGGTCGAGGGCTGCTGCTGCCGCACCGCCTCGCGTTCCCGTTGCAGCACCTCCTGCGCCGCGGCGGCGGCGGTGCTGGCCGCCGTGCTGGCGCTGGTCAGGGCGCTGACATTGACCGCCGCGACCGTGGGCAATCCGGCGGACGCGCCCTTCACCTGGATGTTGGCCGCATTCGCGACCTGCAGCGCCGCGATGTTGATGTTGCCGGAGACCCGGATGCCCGCTTCGCCCGCGTCCACCGTGCCCAGCGGGGCGATGAGGTCGATGTCCCCCGGCTTCACTTCGGACAGCGGATTGAGCGTGGCGATGCCCGCGCCGGTGCTCGGCACATCCGGTGACAGGCTCACATTGCCCACCAGGTCGTAGACCCGGCGCGGTGGCGTGAAGACCACCGTGGTCTTGGCGCCTCGGCCCGCATTGATGTCGCCCCGGGCCGACCAGGCCAGGATGTCGCCGCCGAAGGTGGTCATCACCCGGCTCTGGCCCAGCAGGATGCTGTCCAGCGCATAGAGCTGGATGTCGCCACGGCCTCGGGTGATCAGGCCCGCCGTCGACGGCGGCGCCGCGCCTTCGACGCCGTAGGTCTGTGCGCCCGCCGGGGTGAGCACCTGGATGTCGCCACCCAGATCGGTGTGGATGCCTGCGCCGCCATACATCAGCAGATTGCCGCTGCCGGTGACGGCCGGCGACTGCGGGTTCTGCAGCGGGAACATCGCGGCGATGGCGTTGCGTCCGCGCAGATAGCTGCCGGTGCGCGGCCCGTCGACCGCGGTGTACTCACGTCCCGCCTCCCGCAATTCAGCGAAGAAGATCTGCCGCGCGAAGAGGCGCTGCTGTTCGGGCGCCAGGCCGTTGAAGAAGCGCATCGCGTCCTCCGCCGTGCCCTTGAAGGCATAGCGATCGCTCAACCAGTCCGCCAGCTCCGACCCATAGGTCTTGATGACCTTGCCCGGCTGCTCGGCCAGCGACTGACCCGCCACCGCCAGATTGGCCGGATTGAGATAACGCTGCAGCAGCCCGGCCTCATCGGGCCCCTGCGGGCCCACACCGGCCTGCACCACGATGCTGGCGCCAGGCCGCGCATCGCTGGAGAGCACCGGGCCGAGGCTGTTGAGCGTCGCACGGTCGTTCTGGATCACATGCCGACCGGCGCTGATCTCCAGCACGCCGGGGCCCGCCACATCCACATTCGCATAGAGGATGTCGCGACCTGCCTGGATCACCGACACGTCGTGCGGATGGGTGTTGACGATGAGGTTGCCGGACAGGCTGCCGCTCATGTCGTCGGAGGTCAATCCGTTGACCAGCGGCCGGGTGTCGCCGAGGCGAGTGCCGGTGTAGACGATGTCCCGGCCGGCCTTGATGGCGACCGGTCCGACCGCGACGCGGTCGCGCTGGCCGCCGCGCACGCCGGCGCTGTAGTCGACCACCGTGCCGGTCTGCAGTCCGACGATGTCGCCCTGAGCGGCATAGAAGCGCGACGGCTCGGACGCGGTCGTTGCCACGGCGCGCTCCCCGACGGTGTTGACGCCGAACACCAGCAGCGGCTGCAAGCCGTAGCCCACCAGCGCGCCGTCCGCCTGGCCGTTGGCGGCCAGCGCGGCCTGGGTGCTGGCGTCCTTGTCATAGCCGGCGAAGGCGGGATGCTGCACGGTGGCCATGATGGCGGGGTCGGCCCCGGAACTGCTGATCGGCTGACCGCCGCCATACAGCGACTGACCGGCCAGCAGCTCGATGCGCCGCTCGCCCAACGGCGCCAGCAGCAGACCGGCGGTGTTCCACTGCGTGGCAGCGCCCTCGGTATTGCCGAAGGAGGCGGACGTCCCGTAGTAGATGCTGCCTGCGGGTGCCCACGCGCTGACCTTGCCGGGCAGCAGGAACCAGCCGCCGCGACTGGTGAAGTCCCAGTTGCCGTTGGCCGTCTGGGCGCTGGATTCACTGGCCCGGGTATCCAGGGCCAGTTGACCGCCGACCGAGTTCAAGGACAGTGCGGTGCGGTCCGACCACAAGGTGAACCAGCTGGTACCCATCTCGCCAGAGCCCGAGCTTGCGCGGAAAGCGGTGCCATTCGGCGTGAGCACCAGGCCCGGATCGCCGGCGCCCCCCAACACGAGATCGCCGCGGCTGCGGACGGCGGCCACCGAATCACCCGGCATCAGCATCAAGCCGCCGGTGGCTCGCGACGCGGTCGACACGAAGGGATCGGCCGCCCGCAGCTCACGCGCATCCTGCACGCCGCCGTAGAAGCGCTCGATCGTGCCGACCTGTCCGGCGGCCAGATTGATCGCGCCGCGCAGGTTGACCATCGCGCCGTACAGCTCGTGGGTCTGGGCCACGCCGGCCACGCCCCCGCTCAATCGTCCGTCGAGATGACTATTCCAGCCGCCGCCGATCGTCACCTCCAGATCGCCGCCGCCGGTCTGCAGCACCTGGCCATCCGCCAGCACGCGGCCGCTGCTGCCCACCGCCAGCACCAGGCCCTCGCTGCGCGCGGCGGTGCTGTTGCTGTTGTTGAGCGTGGCGGGCGCGGTGGTCTTCTGGGTGATCACGCCGGCATCGCCGCCGACACGGATCGTGGCATTGCCGCCGCCCAGCGTGCCCAGGCCGGTGAAGCCCACCACGGCGGGCCAGTAGCTGACGCCATTGCTCTCACGCGAGGCATAGGTGCCGAAGTTGATCCACCAGGCCGTCGGCACCGGCTCCACGCCAGGCGTGCCGCCGGTGCCCTGGCGCCACAGCCAGTTGCCGACGCTGCTGCTGGCCCAGGCGGTCTCGCCGCTGGAGCTCCAGCTGTCGCCGGTGAGATGGCCGCCCACATCGACCGAGAGATTGCCCCCGCCATGCGGATACCAGGCGCGGTAGAGGCTGTCGCTGCCGCTGACCAGCGCTTCATACGCGGCCGACTGGCCCAGTGCCACCGTGCCCAGCACCGAGCCGCCGGCGATGCGACCGCGCGGCTGCTGGTAAGGCGCGTCCAGCGCGGCGCTGCCCAGGCTGCTGGGCGTGCCGGCGGTATAGACCCCGTAGGCCGAGCGCAGCGCCATCTGGCCGCCCGCGATCAAGGACAGGTCACCGGTCCCGGTGCGCACCACGCTGATGCCGGGCGACTTCACCGACGCGGTGGCCGGCAGGTTCAGCGTGCTGCCATTGCCGGCCGCGGCGGTCCAGAAGTCGGCCGGCATGCCGAAGTCATCCCAGCTGAAGGCCCCATACAGCGCGACCAGCTCCGATTCGGTCTTGCCGACCATCTCGCGCACATCGTTGAAGCCGGGCGGCAGGCCGCCCGCGACCGCCAGCACCGCATCGGCGCCCTGCAGGGTAAGGCCTTTCAGGATGTTGCCCTGGCCCGGACTCCAGAAGTCCAGCGGCAGGCCGAAGTCGCTCCAGGAGAACGCCCCGTAGAGCGCGACGATGTCCGCCTCGGTCTTGCCCAGCAGCTCATGGGGATCGCTGATGCCCGGCGGCAGCTCGCCGACCGCCGCCAGGATCGCGTTGATGCCGCCCCAGTTCAAGCCGGCCACGACGCCACCGGCCTTGATCTCGACCCCGTAGTGGGTGTCCGCCAGCGTCAGATGGCCGGTGCCCTGGGTGTTGCGCAGGCGGCTGTCCGCCGCGCCCAGGTCGGCGCCCGCCACCAGGCGCAGGCTCCATGACAGCGAGCCCTCCGGCAGCATCTGCGCGATCGCCCACTGTCGGCCCTGGCGGCCGTCGGCATCAGCCGGCCGCAGTTGCAGATAGGGCGCATCGTCCGGCAACTTGACCTGGGTGCCGGCGGCGATCAGCGCGCCCACCGGCAGCGCCAGCGAGCCGGCCTGCACCATCGCCACCGGCAGGGCCACATCCTTGGGCCACACCAGCGTCGCCAGCGTCACGGCCACCGGCAGGCGACTGCCGGGCATCAGCTGCGCGCCAGCCGGGATGCTGGCGCCCGCCGCGCCGACGATCGTGCCCGCCGCCCACAGCACCGCGCCGTCGGCCGCCTTCACATCCGCCGCCAGCACCGTGCCGGCCGGCAGCAGGAGCGCGCGGTCCAGTCGCACGGCCGTCGGCAGGACGGTCTGGGCCGGCAGCGTCACGTCCTTCGCGGTGATGGCGTAGTTGAGGGTCTTGCCCGCCGGATAAATCGTGCCCTCGGCCAGCGTCACGCCGGTTTGAGGGACCACCACGTCGCCACCGAAGCGCTGCACGCCCTGGGTCAGGATCCAGCCGGGATCATCCGGCGTGGTGGGCGGAGGCGCGAAACCATCGTTGATGCTGCCGTAGATCGACAGGTCACCGCCCGCCCGCAGCGTGAGCAGACCGACTTCGCCCGAGCCATAGACCGCCGTGCGGGCCGCATGGGGATTCAGCGAGGCATAGCGATGGCCGGACAGATCCAGGTCGCCGCGAACGACCAGGTCGCCGTCCGCGGTCGCGCTGGCGATTTCCAGCGCCGGACGCAAATGGAAGCGATCGCGATAGGCCGCCGTGTTCAGGCCGGCGAGCTGGCCGTCCAGCAGGGTGGCGTTGGTCAGCGCCTGGTCGATGAATCGGCTGGCCTCCGCATGACGCGCATCCAGATACGCCTGATCGATGACCTGATAGGGCCGCCCGCTGGCCGCCGGGTCGGTGCCCCACGGCGCGTCCCGATCGACCTGCTTGCCGTAGACGGCGATGGACTGCGCGCCCTGGATGCCGATCGGGCCGCGTGCGTCGATGGCGATGTCGCCGCGCGTCGCCGCGTCCGCATCGGTGCTCTGGCCGGTGCTGCCCACGCGCGGTGCGATCAGCTCCAGCGTGCCGCGATCGCGACCATCCCCGGCCGTGCTGGCGGTGCCATGCCGCAGGTCGACCCGCGCGCCTTCGGACAGCGTCAGGGTGCCGCGGCCCGAATCCAGCACCACCATCGCGCGGTTGGGGCTGTCGATGATCTGACCGCTGCTGTCCACTCGCAACGCCGTGCCGTGGGCATCCAACAGCGCCGTGCCGGCGACGGTGAGGCCGTTGGCGGCGGCGAGGTGAATGCTGCCGACCTGCTCGCCGCTGGCATCGATGGTGCCGGCCATCGTCAGGCGGCCCCCGTCCAGCGACACGCTGACCGCATGGGCGCGCAGCTCGTTGCCGATGGTCAGGTCGCCTTGGCGGATCTGGAAGCTGCGCGACCCGGTCACGCCGCCCTCGTTGAGGCGCTGGTTGAAGGCGGCGAAATCGGCGCTGAGATCCGGCCCGTCGCCGAACTGGCGCGCCCGCAGCTCCAGGCCGCCGGCCCGGTACGGCACGCGCGATCCGCCGACGTCTTCGCTGCCACTGCTGCTGCCCAGCAGTTGGCCTTGCAGGCTGACGCGCCCGGCCTCGTCATCCAGCGCGATCACGCTCAGCAGGCCAGCATGGTTCTGACGTGCGGAGACATCGATGCGGGATCCCGCCGCCTGGCTGATGTTGCCGTGCAGGCTTTGCAGACTGACATCGCCGCCCCATGAATATCGCGTCTGGTCCAGCAGCGCGATCGACCGGCCGGCGAGATCGAGCTGCGCCCGGTCACCCAGCCGCAGGTCCTCGTCGGCGCTCACCACCAGCTTGCCGCTGGGCAGCACCACCGCCGTGTCCAGTTGCACCGTCTGGCCGCTGAGGCGGAGTTCGGCGCCGGTCTCCACGCTTGGCGCGGGGGTCGCCGGCGGGGTCACTCCGCCCGCGCCGCTCGGGGCCACCACGTCCAGCGAGCCGGCCGAGCGGATGCGGTGCACCGAGCCGCTGGCGCCGGTCAACAGCGGCGTGCTGAGCACCAGATGCCCGCCCGCCAATTGGGCGCCATGCTCGCCCATCACCATCGATTCGGCGACCGTCAAGGAGCCCTTGTGATTGGCGGTGATGCGTTCGCTCGCGCTGAGGCGCACCTCGCCGAATCCGAGGATGGTGCGGCCGAAGTCCTCCACCCCGGACGGCTGGGCGCTGCGGTCCATGCCGAATTCGATGGTGCGGGCCTGCACCTGCAACTGGCCTGCGCCGCTGCCTCGCCCGCCCAGCACCGGCGTCGGTGCCGCGCCGGCCAGACCCGCCCAGGTGAGCTTGCCGGTGGTGATGCGGGCGACATCGTCGGCCTCGCCCCATCCGTACAGCGCCGGGGTGGACAGCACCAGATTCAGCCCGCCCTGCCCGCTCGCGGCCTGGGTGGTGTCCAGCGAGACAGTGCCGAAGAAATTGATCGACTCGCCCGCCGTCAGCACCAGGCGCTCGAGCGCGGGCGCACCGGTGGCCGTATCGCCCTTCATCAGCCGGTCCAGCACCGATTGATTGAGGCTGAGGCCGGGCGTCAGCACGCCGCGCGTCTGCGCATCGGCCAGGGCGGTCGCGCTGCCCGCATTGACTGCGCCCACCGCCAGCACCAGGTCCTTGGCCCCGAAGCGCACGCTCTCCTTCATGTCGACGCTGCCGCGGGTCGCGGCGACCAGCGTGCCTTCGGCATAGAGCTGGGCCGGCTGCGCACAGTCGGCGGTGCAGCCGCCGATGCGGATCGTGCCGCCGCCTTCCGCGGCGGTGCTGCTCACCGTCGGCGCCAGCACCGTCATCGCGCCATTCGATGCGCCCACCAGGCTGACCGCGCCGAGTCGATAGACATACCCCTCGGTCGCATCGAAAGCGGCCTTGCCCGCACCGAGCGTGCGGATCCCGGCGCCGGCGTCGATGTCGATGCCGCCGGCCGTGCTGTTGGTGACCAGCAGCACTTCCGGCGCCTGCAGCACCGCGCCCGGCCGCAGGCTGATCTGGCCGACCGTGCCGGCCACATCGATGAAGTTGCTCTGGTCGGAGCCGTTGACCTGCACCCCATGGGTCGATACCAGGCTGCCGCCCACCGTCAGCCGTGCCGCGCCCAGCGCATTGAGGTCGCTGGCGAGGACCGACAGCCCGCTGAAGCCCGCCGTGGGACGCTGACCCTCGGCCCGCAGCTCGATCGCGCTGTCCCAACTGAAGACGCTGGTCGCGGTGAGCGCGGCCGTCCCGCCGTGACCGCCCTTGGCCGGCGTGAAATCGGCGCGACCCTCGAAGCGCAGGGCGCTGTCGGCGGACGACGGCAGCGACAGGGTCAGCGTCTTCGCATCCGCCGGCAACATCGCCCGCACGGTGCCCGACAGGCTGGCCTGCTTCAGCACGAAATCGGCGTAGCTGGTCTCGTTGTATTCCGAATAGCGCCGCAGCAACGCGCCCGGCGTGACGATGACCTGGCTGCTCAGGCTGTCGCGCTGCCCGGTGTTCGCGGTGCTCAGCGTGCCGGAGACCTGGTAGGACCCATTGCGCATCGCGATGGCCGCGTCGGTGCTTCGGCCGGAGGCATCATGGCTGATCTCGACCCGGAACGCGCCCGGCAACAGCGCGTACTGCGAGGGCAGCAAGGTGTAGGTGCCGGCCGGCAGGCCCGGCACGTCCTGGGCGCTCAGGGTGACCTGACGACCCACCGCCGGCGCGACGGCGCCTCCGCCATCGGCCGGCGCATAGGCGGCGTGGTAACCCGGCACGATGGCATAGACCGCATGGCTGGCCAGATCGGGCAGCACGAAGCCGTCGCTGCTCATCTGCATCAACGGATGCATCCGCGCATCGATGGAGCCCCCGCGGCCGGAAACGAAGCCCGCGCCCCGCAGATCGCCACCGCCGGACAGGTCCAGCACCGCGCCGCTGTCGACCGCGATGCGGGCGCCGGCCAGGGTGATGTTGCCGGTGGTGCCGACACCGCGCAGCGCCACCGGGCGGCCGTCCTGGGTGTAGTTCACGCCGTCGGCGGTACCGCCATAGGGCATCACGAGCCCGGCCGCGCTGACGGAGGTCAGGCTGCCCGCGCCGAGCTGCACCGTCTGCGTCGCCCCGACCGTGCCGCCAGGCGAGCCGAGCGTCAGATTGCCCAAGGGCGCCCGCACGATGCCGTTCTGGTCGACATGCGCCGCGCTCAGCTGCAGGCTGCCGAACACCGAATACGGCAGATCGGGCAGCGGCGCCGCAGCGGATGGGCCGATGGCGCTGAGCGGCGCATCGGCGCGCTCCACGACCAGACGGCTGTCCGGATTCACCGATGCGTCGGTGAGCCGACCGGCGAGCACACGCGCGGAAACGCCGGTGCCCGGATAGACCTGCGCCGCCCGCAGCAGGATGTCGCCGGTGGAGCTCAACTCATTGATGTTGTAGCCCGAGGGCAGGCTGTCGCCATCGACAAAGCGCAGGTCGCCGTCGCTCACCAGATTCAGCTGCCGCAGACCCGCGCGCTGCTCCCGGTTGAAGCCCACGGTCCGGTCCAGGCCCGTGGTCACCACGCCCTGCACATCGATCAGCTCTCCGCGCACGGTGAGCCGCCCCACCGTCGGCAGCGCGCTGATGCCGCCCTGATAGGACGGGCGCTGGTACGCATCGGAATAGCTGATGTTGTCGATGATGCCGCCCAGCACCACATGCGGTGCGGCGAGGCGCATCTCGGCGGTGGGATCGGTGCCCTTCTCCGCCGCGATCGCGCCGGCATGGACGCGCAGCTCGCGGTCCAGCGACAGATCGACATTCCCTGCCAGACTGAGCAGACCATTGCTGTAGAGCGACAGCGATGAGAACCCGCCCTGGCGCACCTGGTCCACGCCGAGCTCGGCCTGGCCGTAAGCCGGAGCGCTCGACGTGCTCGACGTGTTCGACGTGTTCGACGACATCGATGTTCCCGCGCCCGCGCTATGCGCGGCCTGCTGGCGGAGCGTCAACGATCGCATCGCCAACAGTTCAGGATCGGTGTTGGCGGTCGCCAGATGCGGCGCTTCCAGCGCGACGGTGAGCCGTCCACCGCTCGCGCCCGCGCCGCCGGCCTGCGCCCGCAGCGTGCCCTGGATCAGCAGCCCGCTGGCCGACGACAGCTGGATGTCGCCGCCCTGGCTCACGACGGTCTGCGCGCCCTGGCCGGGCAGGTCCAGCGTGACCGCGCCGCCCGACGCATCGATGACCGCGCCGGGCTGCACCACCACGAAGGCATCCGAGGTCAAGGCGCGTGCGCCCGAGGCCTTCAGTTCGCCGCCCACGACGATGCGCCCCCCGTCGGTCACGCCGCCGTAGCGACGACCCAGCGCATCCACCGCCACCGAGGTGGCCGCCGAGGCATCCAGCACCGCATGGGCGCCGAGCTCGATGGCGCGGTCGCCGGCCCAGCCGTCGGCCATCAGGCCGCCGTGGGCCAGGTCGCGTTGATCCAGCACCGATTGCGGGCCGAGCAGCGAGATCTCACCGCCCTGGGCCTGCAGCAGACCGTCCACCTTCAGCGAGCCCCGACTGGACAGGGCCACCCGCTGGCCCGTATCCACCCGGATGCGGCTGCCCTGCCCCACGACCAGATCGCCCGCATCGCCGACCTTGGCCTGCGCGGTCGGCAAGCCGGCGGACAGCGCCACGCTCGCGCCGCCGCGCGGGGTCAGCACGCCATGGGTGGCGTCCTCCAGATTCAGCGGTGGCAGGAAGGGTTGGAAAGCCGCGGCCAGCTCCGCGCCAGTCAACGGCAGCGGCGCGACGCCGCGCAGCACCGGCTGGGTCACGTCCAGCGCCACGCCGTCGGGCAGCGCGACGCCTAGATGGCCGCGAACGTCGTAGTTCGCGAAGCCGCTCTGGAACAGGGTCGGGCTCAGCGAGGTGGTCGGCGCCACCGCCACATCGACCGGCAGCACCGCACCGGCAGGCAGCCGGGCGCCGGCCTCCAGGCGGAGGGTCAGGTCGAACGGCGCGCGATCGCCGGCATGGAAGCGCACCACCCGATCCGGAATCGGCAGGCCTTGCGGGAAGACATCCCCGGGCACCACGAACTTGGCATAGGCGGCGACGCTCTTGGCGTCATTGAGGAAAGTCACCACTGCGCCCTTGGGAATGAAGGGCATGAAGACCTGGGGCTGGGACAGGCCGCGACTGACCATGAAGCCGTCCGGAGTGCGGTCCGCATACCAGCCATCGATGCGGATGGAATAGCTCTCGGCCGGCGGCAGCCAGTCCGCCTGCGTGACCAGCCGGACCGTGGTGCTGACGCCGGTCGAGCCGATCAGCTCGCCCGGGTTCACATGGCTGACGACGTACTGGTAATCCGCGGGCAGCACACCGCCCGCCGCGACCGGCAGTTCCAGCGGCTTGAGCAGGACCAGATCGACCCAGGACGAGGCGCCCGCCTTCAGCAGTCCATCCACCGACTGCGACTGGCCGCCGATGACCACGCCGCTGGCGGATTCGATGGCCAGCGTGCCGCCGCCCTTCACGCCGTGACCGCGAATGTCGCCATCCAGCACCAGCGACGCCGTGCCCCGCGTGCCGCCCGAGCTCAGCGCCAGGCCCGCGCCCAGTTGCACCGAGCCCCCCTGCCCGCCGCTGACATGGCCGTCCTCGGCCACCACCGCGCCGGACGACACGTCCAGCGTCGAGCCCTTGGCCAGATGGACGCTGTCGGTCGACCGCAGGCTGATGAGACCGCCATCCAGATGCGCCTGCAAGGCCGGGCTGCCATCCGCCGCGCGCAGATCGGTGAAGCGACCGCTGGCATCCAGTCGGACGCCGCTGTCGACCGTGATGCCGCCAGCGACGCCGGCGGGCACCGGCAGGCTGCTGTCCTGCACCGGATTGCCGGTGACCTGCTGCGGTTGCCGCAGCACGTTGCCGACGCGGATGCTGCCGCTGTGCGCGGTCAGGTCGGCGCCCAGGCTGACGCGCGGCGCGTAGAGGACCAGATCGCCCCCATCGGCCACCGAGAGATCGTCGTGCACCTCGATGCCCCGCGCGGCGGCGAGGCGGATGGCGCCCAGATCCGCACCGCGCCAGCGCGCCGCATCCAGCGTGATCACGCCCTGCCGATCGGCTGGCACGGCCTCGTCCAGCGACGACGCCGCCACCGGCGTCGATGCGCCTCCCGGCCGCGCCGCCGGCCCGGCTTCTTTCACGATGACCTGATCCACCACGGCGGACAGCTGATGGCGCATCAAGCCGCTGGCAGCGTCATAGACAGGTCGGTACTGGCCGACGATCAGTTGGGCGCCGCGTGGCGCTGCGGTCTGCGCCTGGTGATAGCCCTCCAGATCGGTCTGAGGCGCCTGAAGCTGGCGGGGGCTGAGGTAGGTGTCGCCGACCACCGTCCCGTCCAGCACCGCGCTGCGCGTGGCGACCACCAGCTTCCCCGCGTCGCGACCGACGGTGTAGCCGTTCTCCAGCCGCTGCTGCGGCGCGATCAGCGGGTTGTAGAAGGCTTCGGTGCCGCCCGAGCCCCAACGGACGTGCTCGCTGGAGAAGCCTCGATACAGGCCGGCATAGAGCAGATCGCCCGGCGCGCTGGAGACCTCGTGCAATCGACCGTCGCTGCCCTTGATCCAGCTCTGCCGGATCATGCCCGTGGCCACATCCAAGGTGCCGCCGGACAGGTTGATGCTGGCGCCGGACCGGGTCACCAGGTCGCCGCCGGTGACGGTGACCGTGCCGCCCTGGGCCATCCATTCGCCCACGCCATGCTGGCTGGTGGCCACATAGCCGGAGACTTCGAGCAGCCCGCCCGCGGTGTACCAGCGGTCGGTGGCATAGCCCTGGGTTCCGGCCGGCACGAAGACCAGCTGGCGGCGATCGATCCACAGGTCCAGGCTGTTGAGGGATTTGTCGTCGCGGTTGATCGGCGCATCGCGCTGCTCATTGCCTTGCGCATTGATGAGCAGGTTGTTGCTTTCCATCGCGACCTTCACGCCCACCGCGCCGGACACATCCAGCTGGGCGCCCGGATCGATCAAGGTGCGCTTGACGGCCGTGATCGCCATTTCGCCGCCAGTGGCCAAGGCCAGCGAGCCGCCCTGCGCGTCGACCGTGCCGCCGCTGACGATCTCGATGCGGGAGAGATCGCGTCGGTCCACCACGGTGCTGAGATGGTCGAAGACGCCGCTGGCGTTGTTGCCAGCCGCGCCCAGGTCCTTGAGCGCCGCATCCCGCACGGCATCCAAGGCCGGCGCGCTCTGGTCGTCCAGCAGGATCGCGGTGACGCTGCCGGGCGTCAACGTGACGGTGCCGGTGTCGTCGCTCGCGCGGGTGGACAGGTGCACCGTGCCGCGTCGGGCGGTGCTGGTGGTGCTGACCACCACGCCGGCCTGCGTGACCGAATGGCCGGTCAGGCTGATGTCGCCGTTGGGCGCGCTGATCAGGCCGCTGTTGACCACCGTGCCGGCGCGACTGCCGGCGCCCCGCACCGCCGCGACCTCCTGGCCCACCGTCGTCGAACCGAGGTTCCCTTCCGTGCCCGCACCCGGCCGGATGTGGAACTGGTCGCCTGCGGCCAGCACCGTCTGGCCTGAGGGCGTGGTGATCTGGCCATCGTTGCGCACCTCCGCGCCCAACAGCAGCGCGTAGCCGCCGCCGACCGTCGCCGACTTTGGCGAGTGGGTGGTGATCTGCGCGCCGGCCTGCACTTCGACGCGCCCCATGGCGTCGGTGAAGCTGGGCGTGTTGCCGCTGCTGTAGATGCCCTGCTTGCGGAACTGGTCATCGCTGATCGCCGCCGCCGCAGCGACCAGATTGCGGGTGTTGATCTGGCTGCTGCCGGCGAAGAGGATGCCGTTGCGGTTGACGATCAGCACCGTGCCGTCGCCCTTGATCTGGCCTTGAATCTGAGACGGTCGTGCCAGCGGGTCATTGACCTTGTTCAGCACCGCCCAGTCGGACTGCTGCTGGAACTGCACCGTGGTGTCGCGGCCGACGTGGAAGGTCTCCCAGTTCAGGATCGCGCGGCTCTGGGTCTGCTCGATGGTGACGGTGGTGTGGCCGGCATCAAGGCTCTGCACCGGCGATTTCGCGCCGATCCAGCCGGCGGTCAGGCTCTGGGTGTCGACCACCAGCCCGCCCGGCGTCAGGCCATTCGGCACGGCCCCCGCCGCCGCCCCGGTGGCGGCGCGGGCGGCGGCTTGACGCGCCTGCTCCGCCGCGATGGCCTGGGCAGTTGCGCCGAGGTTGGCCATCGACCGCTGCAGCTTCTGACGTGCGACATCGGAGGTCGCGGCACCCGCGGCTTCGGCGGCGGGACGGCCATTGGGCAGACGGCCGGTCTGTGCGGTGGTGTTCTGCGTCGCGCCTTTGCTGGCGAACCAGGCCGGGCTGAATGCGGTCTGCGCCTGCGCGGTGCCCACCCCGCCGCCCATGGCCAGCATCAGTGCCACGGCGCGCGCGAGCGGCGCGGGTGCCCAGGTCGGTTCAGTCGCGCTGATGGCCACGCGGCCGCCCTTGTGTGTCTGCTTCATGAGTCGTTCTGCCCGAGTTCCGTTGCGGAGCCGCTGTGATTGCCCGTGCCTGGCGAGTGAGCCCCTGCCCCTTGACGAACCGGGACGCGTGGAACCGCAGAAGAATCTGAGCGTGACGGCCCGCATCGTCGACGCGTCGCACGATCGCGTGCCGAGCGCGACGGACGCGTGCGCCGCCCTGACGCCAAAAAAGAAAAGCGACCGCTTCGGGTCGCTGTGCAAGCTCGGTGCTCAGGCTCGGTCATTCGACGTCGGGGGCGCCCGCTCGCGGCCACGCATCGTCATCGGCTGGAGCAACGCTGGATCCGCTCAGGATCCGCTCAGGATCAACTCAGGATCAGGATGTGCGAGGGCAAGCTGCGGGCTTGAAGCTGGAACGAGTGCTGGATCTGCAGCAGGGCCGTATCGATCTCGGCGATCTTGATGCGCGCGGTGACGGTCTTGCGTCGCACCGCCTCACCCAACAGCACGACACGGCCGCTGCGATAGCGATTGATCTCGTCGATGACGACCGGCAGCGGCGTGGTCTGAAAGACCAGCTCACCACGGCGCCAGGCCGACAGCTCATCGGGCCGCGCGGCGGCGATGTCGCTGATGGCGCGCTCGTGATAGCGCAGCCATTGCGACGGGCCGAGCACGCGCTGCCCCGCGGGATGGTCGACCCGCACCTGACCGCGCACGCAGGTCACGCAGGTCTGCTCATCCGCTTGCCGGACCTCGAAGCCGACCGGCTCGATCGCACCGATGGCCACGCCGGTGGCGGCTTGCACCGAGACCCGCCCCACGCCCGCTTCCAGTCGGAATGGCGCACTGCGCGCGGGCAGGTCGATGGCGGCTTCACCGTCGATCAGGCGCAGTCCCGCGACCGATGCGGCATCGGCCTTCAGGCGCTGGACACTGGTGCGGGTGTTGAGCGTGACCTGCACCTCACCGAACACCAGTTGCACTTGTTGGCCGGCGGCGGTGCGCTCGTCGGCGCCCCACAGCGGCAGGGACGGCCACAGGTCCAACGGCGCATAAGCGGCCACCGCCGCCGCGCCCGCACCGCCGGCCGCGAAACCGAGGAAGGCCCGCCGATCCGGGCGCGACCGCGCCAGCAAGGCGCGATGCTGACGCGCCACCGCCGCATCCCGTTGCAGCAACTGTTGTCCGGCCGATCCCAGCGCCCGCCACTGCCGCGAGGCCTCCTGGAACGCCTGCAGGCGCGCGGGCTCGGCCTCCACCCAGCGACGGAAGGCGCTCGCCTCCCATTGGGTCACCCGACCGGAATGGAGCTTGCGCACCCAGGCCTGTGCGTCCTGAAGCACATCGGGCAAGGGCGGGGTATCGGTGGTGAGCGTCATGGGATGAAAGGCGGCGTGGCGGCGTGGCGGCGTGGCGGCGTCGTGATCGGGTGGTGGCGTGTCCTGATGAGATCCGTCCTCATGCTCCAGACGGTCGACGGGCACCAAAACCGCAGCCGGTCGCCACAAATTCTTCAAAAAACTGTCAGCGGGCCGATGGGCGGTCAGACCTCGCGCTTCAATCGGCTGGCGCAGAACGCCTGCGCCGCCTGCAGTTCAGACTCCACCGTGCGCAGCGAAATGCCGAGATGGCGGGCCACGTCCTTTTGCGGCCAGCCGTCGACGCGCACCAGCAGCACGATCTCGCGGCGGCGCTGCGGCATGTCGGCCAGGGCCGCGGCCAGCAGCTCGGTCTCGGACCGGATCTCGGCCAGTTCCGCCGGACCGGGTGCGGGATCGGGCAGCGAGTGAATCAGCTCATCGACCTCCTCGGTCGACATCCAGCGGCTTTGGCTGCGCTGCACGTCGATCGCCAGGTTGATGCCCATGCGCACCAGATAGGCCTGCGGGTTCTGCACCGGACCCGCGATGGACGGATCGCGCTGCAGACGCAGCCAGACCTCATGCAGCGCATCGCTCGCCAGATCCGCATTGCCCAGCTTGATCGTCAGGCTCTGGCGGATCTGGGCATAGCGCTGCACCAGCAGATTGCGCAGTTGCGGCAACACGCCGTCGGTCATGGTGAGGGGTCCTCGGCACGGCAATGGGCGCGTGATTCGGCGGTCGGCAGAAGCAGCAGCGTCATCGTCGGATCCTGGCCGGCCGGCAGCGGCGCCTCCACGGGCAGGCCCTGCAGTGCAGCGACGATGGCCGCATCCCGGCGCGGTTCGCCGGTGCCGCTGAGCAGTCGCGGACGGGTCCACCGACCCTGCGCATCCAGGTCCAGCCGCAGCACGGCGCGGTAGGCGCCGGGCGCGGTGAGCGCGGACGCGCAGAGCGTGCGCCAGATTCGCCGTTGCAGCAGCCCGTCATGGCGACGGTCCAACGTGACGGCCACGTGGCCATTCGGCGGTGGGGAAGGCTCGTCGACGACGGGACGCAGCACGAAGGACGCGCGGGCCCCCAGGCCGACGCGCTCGGCGCGCAGGCTGGTGCCGCTGAGCAGCAGGTCCAGGGCCTCGCGCGCGGTGTAGCGGCCCTCGACCGCCGACGACCGGCGCTGAGCGACCAGGTCATCGCTGAACAGCACCGTCTGGTCGCTGATGACCGCATAACGCTCCAACGCCGAGGCGAGCGGCTGACCGGGGATGTCGAAGACCTGCGGATCCTGGGAACGCGGCCCGGTGCTGGTCGGGCGCGCGTGGGACGGCGCGGCGGGCGCAGGCGCAGCGGCGATCGACAGCGCGCAGGCGCAGACGGCGGCACGCTTCAGATCGAAGCGGCCGCGCGTCGGGCGACCCACCCGACCTCTGGCGTTCCCGAAGGGATGCCGCCCTTCGCCCTCTGTCACCCGGGCCTGCCCGGGGCAGGTCGCGGCACGCGTCAGCACAGCCACAGCCACCTTTTTCAAATGAAACGCATGGTTGCGGCGGATCGTTGCGGTGCGATGACAGGCCCGCGACAGAACGGCTCTATCGCGCCATCGCTCGCCCCTCTCGATCGGTGTTCAGGCCGGCTGGCAGCGGTTCCGGCAGCCGGGCAGACCACTCGGCCGTTCGCGCGCGCAAGGCATGCAGCAGGCCGTGGTTGATGCGGAATTCGTGGGTGTCGGCCTGCAGCAGCGCGCTGTGGCCGAGACTGCGATGGGCCAGCTCCACCACCTGCGGATGGGCGCTCAGGCGGTTGACGTCCTGCACGAACGGCTCCAGCTCCGGCAGCGGTTCGGACCGGAGCTGATAACCGACGAACCAGCGCCAGAGCATGTTGTAGACCAGGCCTTCACGCACGCGGCGCGGGTCGGGCAACGAATACACCACCTGCAGCATCCAGGCCCGTGTGAGGCGGCGCGCATCGAGTCCGCACAGGCTCTGTGCCGACAGCGCGTTCATCAGCGCGGACTCATGCGCCAGTGTGCTGTCGATGGCTTCGCGCAAATGGACCAGGGCGTGGTCCTGCGGCACCAGCGACTTCAGATGATCGGCCTGCATCCAGAGCGGGTGCGACACGATCCAGACCCAGGGCACCCCATAGCGGTCCACCGAGACCGGCTGGGTACGGGCGATCTCCACATGGCGGGACAACTCCTTGTCCAGCATCTGCATCGAGACGCCCTGAATGCTGCCGGGCGGCCGCTCGGACCTTGACGTCCTTTTTCTCATGCATGTCCTCCATTCGGCGTGAAGGGGGCGCCCAGGGCCGAGGGGCTCGGTCGATGGGTGGGCCTCGCTTCTTCCAGACGAGGCACGAGGCCGGAAACCGCAGGAGCGGCGCGCTATCGGCGCGCTATCGGACGGACGACGGCAGGGTCATCGTCGCTGCGATGAAAAACGCCGCGCACGGGGGTGCGCGGCGAGCGGTCGACCGGGCTCACGCGGAGGTGGTCGCGGGAGCCCGGTGGGCGTCGAGGACGCTCAGCGGCCGATGCCGCTGCAGACGGTGGTGTTGCCGATCTCCAGAGCGGAGCCCGCGGTCAGGAAAGCTTGCTGGATGGCGGTGTTCCAGTTGGCAGGCAGCTTCACGAAGTTGTGAGCGGACAGGTAGGCGTCATAGGCGCCGCTGTTGAGGTTGCTCAGGAAGCTCTTGGCGGCACCACCGGCGGTGCCGGCGGATGCGCCACCGGCGTAGCACTGGCCGAGCACCAGGTTGGTGGTGCCGTAGATCGGATAGGCCGAGGTCGGCAGCACATAGGCCGGCACCCAGTTCAGCGGGTTGTTGCGAGCCAGCGCGGTGGCGGGCGGCGTGATCGATTGAATGGCGGTCTGGATCGACGCCGCCGACGGGGTGTAGCCGTTGATGCTGGCCACATTGCTGCCGTTGCCGCTGTAGACATCGCGGTCCGGGGTCAGGAAGCCCAGGCGATGGTCTTGCGCCAGCGCGCCGTACACACCGGCGCTGCCGCTGGCGGCGACCCAGGCGTCAGGAATGCCGTCCGCGTTGGCATCTTGCGCGGCGGTGAGCGTCGGCAGGGCGCTGGCCACCACGGTCTTGAAGTTGTTGGAGACGGTGAAGGACTTGCCGACGGGCAGGTACTGGCCGCAGGCGGCGTTCAGGAAGCGCGACAGCAGTTCGGTGGTGCCGCTGGTCTCGATGCGATACACCACGGCGATCGGGCTGGCGGTGGCGCCGGAGCTGACCTGATTCCAGTTGCGAGCGGCGGCGTCGAACGAGAAGATGCGGCAGATCTGCTCGGTGCTCAGGTTCAGCGCATTGACGCCGGTTTCCTTGAACGGCAGCAGCACCGGGGTGGCGAAGGCCGGCACTTGCACGAGACGGCCGTAGTTGGCGGTGGTGGAGGACGCGCCGTTGTTGTAGGCCGCGTTGTAGGCCGAGACCTGGGCGGCGGTCAGTGCCGAGTCGCTGCCGACGATGTGGACCGTGCCGGAGGTGCCGAACAGCGCGGCGTTGTTGGTCAGGAATGCATTCAGGCCGGTGCCCGAGCCGGTGCCGGCGTAGGTCCAGGTGCCGTTGATCGGGCCGTGGGCGAAGATGTCCTGGTACATCAGTTGCGGCAGCGTGGCGCCGCCGGACGTGACGTTCTGTGCCGAAGCGGCGCCCGCCACGGCCAGCAGGCCGGCGGCGACGGCTGCGGAGATGACGCTCATCTTGATATTCGCGGATTTCATTGAAGTGCTCCTTGAACAAACCAGTGTTGAATAGGCCACGACGTGTGGGCTGCCCGCGGATGGCGGGATCAACCGTCGGTCGACTGCTGTTTCTGCTTCCCTCATCGACCTGTTGCTCGATG
The DNA here is from genome assembly GCA_913776825.1 of Burkholderiaceae bacterium. Lineage (GTDB taxonomy): Bacteria > Pseudomonadota > Gammaproteobacteria > Burkholderiales > Burkholderiaceae_C > Roseateles. The sequence goes on along the minus strand of CAJYPV010000027.1, from coordinate 351,710 downwards.
CATCGCCCTTGTTTGGCGATGGGGTCATTCTTCGAGCCGACGGTGACGTGGCCTTGAAGAAGACTCCCCAACATCGGCGCGGATCCACCGGAGATCTGGAGAGGAAGACGCCGGGTTTGCGGGGCTGGCGGCCGGGAGGGGTGATGGGTTCTCCCGAGGATGGGGGAGTGGTGGGATCGGCGGGGGTGTTGGAGGGACAAGAAGCCGAGGTCGGTGCTCCGACCCCGGATGACCCGCGAGCGTTGGCCAGAATGGCCGCAGCGTGGGAGCGTTCAGTCCAGGACGGGCGCGTCCTGATTCAGCGACATCCGCGAGCGCAAATAGTCCGCGAGTGCCGGATCGCAGCAATAGACATAGCAGCCTTTCATGCCGCGTGTCATCAGCGTGCGGTAGGTGTTCTTGATGATGCGGTCCGCCAACTGGCCGGCGGTGTGAGGGTCGCGCTTCATCCACGATTTCAGACCGCGAATGCTCTTGTCCGACTTCGCCCGCGCATCCGGCACGACCTGAATCCGATCGTCGCGATAGACCAGATCGGGACCAATGATCACGCCGACGTAATCCACCTCCAGACCCTGGCAGGTGTGAATGCAGCCGACCTGCGCCACCGATTCGGGGGCGACGATCCACAGGCTGCCGTCGGTGCCCAGATTCCATTGGCGGCGATAGCTGTGTCCGTCCGGCATGTCGATCACGATGTCGTCCGCCTTGGGGTCCTTCTTGCTTGGCCAAGACCAGCAGTAGCCGGCGACCACGCGCGCCTTGTTGCTGGCCACGTTGCGTTGCTCGATCAATCGGTGAAGCGCCTCGGGTGAATCCAGGACACGCAGGTCATAGCCGGCGTCCTCAAACACCGGATTGGCGGTTTGGCGAATCTCCAGCACGTCATCCAGCCAGGCCAGATAGCCGTCGCTGCCGCTGCAACGGAACTGCGACGCCAGGGCGAGTTCAGTCACGTCGGCGTCCATTGAATGGGCCCAGCGTCGCAAGGCTTGCGCGTCGCCGATGTCGGCCAAGGTGACCCGCTGGTCGTCGTCGACGAAGAAGACCGTGCAGCGCGAGGCATGAATCAATTCCTTGATCTGGTTCTCGCCGAGATTGCTGTACAGGCCGGACTTCTCATTGAGCCGATGCGCCTCATCGACGATCAACACATCGAACGCATCGGCCGCCGCTTCGGTGAAGGCGCCAGAGCCGCTGAAGAGGTTGCTGATGCGGCTCTTCTTCACTGATCCCGTCAGCTTGGCTTCATAGACAGCCCGTGGCGCGGCATTCTTCGAGACGTAGCGGGCATTCTTGCCGCGTGCCAGCAAGGCACCGAGCAGATTCAAGGCGACGACCGATTTCCCGGTTCCCGGCCCACCCTGAATGATGATGACTTGTTTGTTTCCGGTGGACGAGTTCGTCGCGACTTTGAGGACGCTTTCGTAGACGAGCTTTTGGTCATCCACCAGAATGAATTCGCTCTTGCCTTGCAGCAAGCCAGCCACCGCCTCGGACAGCATCTTGGATGGCCGAATGCGCCCGTGCTCGATGCGGTAGAGCAGATTCCGATCGTCGCCATGTCGGACATGTTGCCGAATGAAGGCTTGCAGCTTCGCTCTCTCGTTCTTGACGAAGAGCGGCGCACGCGCGAGATGTGGGCTGTAAGCCGCGTGATCGATGACGCCGTCGCGGGCGGGATAGCTGTGCAGATAGGCACAGGGCCGAAGCTCCAGCGCGTCGTCTTCGACGGCTGCATTGAAATCGCGGAGCAGCGCCGCATAGGACCAGGCTTGATAGCTGGGATGCGCGCCCTCCGTTTCACCGACCCGCCCCCCTCGGCGCGCCCAGATGATGCCGTCCTTGTCACTGACGCGGGCCTCGGACCATTGTTTGAGCTCCACGATCACCACCTTGGGCTGTCGATCTGCGTCCAGGCCCGTGATCAGGAAATCGATGCGCTTGGACGTCTGCGGCACCTGATATTCAATCGCGATGCCGGCCTGCTCAGGAATATCGTCGTCCTGCAGGACTTTCGCCATCTGGAGCAACGATGCACTCCAGGCTCGGATCTCCGATGGTCCGGCACCATGCCCCGTGGCATGTCGGTAATGGCTCGAGACGACGTCCTCGATGTCGTCCTTGAAGGCGTGATTCAGGAAATCACGCTTGGTCGCCTGATAAATGATCATTGGCGCTTCCCCCTGTTGCTTCGCCGTGTGGCCCGGCGGTTTGGGGCGCACTTTAGCTGGCGGCGAGCGGCTCTAGCGCTGAGGCGTTTGGAATCGCTCTGGCGGCAGCCGATAAACAGCGGCAAATCGCCGGATTTGAAATGTGCATGACTTGTTGACAAGTCATGCGGATATCAAACCCCGGCCCCTGCAACGCCCAGGGGTCGACACGTCCCGGCCTGCTCTGTCGGCCGTGGTGCAATGCAGGGAGGACTGGCGCCATCGATCAGGCCTCTTCCACTTCACGTCGCCCTACTCCCATGACCTCCCCGCTCCGCTACCTCACCATTGACCTCAGCGACAGCTCCGACGACGTCTTCACCGTCGAAGCCATGGCCTCCACGCGGGAAGATCAGCATGGCGAGGTGATGGCCGAGGTGGCCCAGCTTCAGGATTGGGCGCGACGGGAGTTCCCAGGTCGGCAAGGGCCGGTGGAGGAAGGCCAGGCGTGGGATGAGGAGCTGCTGGTGCGGCGCGAATCGGACGGCTGGGTGACGGTGAACCTGACCTTCAGCGCTTCCCAGCCATTTGCCGAGGCCTTCATGGCCGCGTTCGGCGAAGCCGAGGACTGACGCGCGCCACGGCGGCGCATACGCACGCTCAGTCGGTTGACGTCGCCGCCTGCTGCGCTTCCAGCTTTTCCAGGACGGGTCGAATGGCCGGCCCCATGCGCAGTTGCGGATTCGAATAGCCGTCGGTTTTGCCGGCCGCCTTTTCGCGGGCGTCGATCAACAGCCGCGCCTGCTGGTGCGCTTGCTCGAACGACCGGGTCTTGTCCAGCGCGTCGACGTACATCGCCTGCCCGAAGAAGGTCAGCGGGGACTTGGCGCCGCAGCCGTAAGAGGTGTGGTCGGCATCTGCGGCGGTCATGACCAGGGTCTCGTCGTTGGCGAGCGGCTCGATCCAGCTGCCGGAGTAACAGGCGGAGATCGAGATCACCCGCCAGCGGACACCGGCCTCGTCCAGCCATTGCTTGAGCAGCGCGGGCGTCACCGGCTCGCTCTGCAATGGCCAGCTGTCGACCGCGAGCTCGCCGGAGCGCGCCCCATGCGAGGTGAGATGCAGGAACAGGACATCGCGCTCCCGATCCATCAGCTCGGCCATGCGCGTGATGGTCTTGCGCAGGGCCAATGGCGTCGCCCATGGCAGTTGGTCTTGCGTGGCGGCGTTCAACACCAGCTGGACACTGTGGCCGCGGGCACCGAATCGACGTTCCATCGTCTCGGTGACGACTCGGCTTTCATTCATGAAGACGTCTTGCGACGCATACGGCGCATAGGTCAGCGAATAGACATTCACTCGACCTGAGCGCGGCGGCTGCAGTGCCGTGAGGGTCCGCGTCAGCAACTCGGGCTGAGCGAACATCACGTCGTCCGTCAGCGACAGGCCTTCGTACTGCTGCTCCGGCTTCGAGGGCTTCGGCCACCAGAACACGACCGGTTGGAGCGTGGTGCCGATCCACAACGAGAGCGCCAGGAGCGCCAAGGACAGCGCCCGAATCTGAACGCGGTCCGTGACCGCCCACAGCGTGCGGCATTGGCTCAGGCCCAGCCAGGCGATGCCAGCGATATAGAACGTCCACGCCAGGGCGGGCGGCCAATCCTGCAGCGGCTGCCACCCACGGTGCAAGGCGACCATCAGCGCGCCCAGCACCAACGAATGGATCACGTTCGCACTGCTCAGCACCGTGAAGAGCGAGGGCGTCGAGACGTGCACACCGTCTCGATCGTTGGCCGATTGGGCGACCCACCAGCAGAGCCACAACATCACGGCGTTCGCCGTCCAACCGGTCAGCAGGGTGCGTGTCGAGAAGTCGGCGGGGCCGATGATGAGGCCGCGCTGCGCAACGAAGATCACCAGGTAAGCGCAGGCGAGGATGGCCAGCACGGTCCACGGCGACGCCTTCAATCCGCGCCAATCCGGTGGGCGGAACGTCAGCACGCGAAAGCCGGCTCGCGCCCATCCGAGGAGACCTGGCCCAAGCGGCAGCCGAGACGTGTGGACGGACGAGACGGCCATCTCCGTCGTCGGTGAGGCGGTGTCAGGGCTGGCCTGCGGCATGGATGCCGCCAAGCTGTCGTTTGGGGTCACGGTCGCTCCCTCGGCCTAGCGGTAATCGCAGGCGGGTTGGTTTTGGGGCGAGATGCTAGCGGGTCGGCGACGAGCTCTTGATGGCTGTCGGATGGCTCAGCCGACAGGCGGCGAGGGGGACGATCTCTTCTATTTGGGAAGCGAGCAGGAGCCATTCGTCGCGTTTGCCAAGTTCTGTACGGGCCGGAATGGGGATTCGATGGCGGCGGGGTGAATGCCGTATTTGCTATATCTTGTGAGGCGCTTCAGAGCCGTATGAGGGGAAGATGCTCATCGAACGAGCAACACCTTATAGCAAATACGGCATCAACAATGCCATGCAGTGCCATATTTTGATGCCGTATTTGCTATGCTTGAACACCCTTGAGACGGCCCTTTGCACCGTGAGAAGCCGGATTCTTCCCATTCCTGGATAACAAATACAGCATATGAACGACCTTCGCTCACTCGGCCGCGCGGTTGCACAGCTGCGGCAGGCCCAAGGCATGACCCAGAAGCAACTCGCCTCTCTGTGCGGAATGGGGCAATCGACACTGGCCCGCTTTGAAACCGGCGCCGTGGCGGAGTTTGGCTCGCGCAAGCTGCTTCGGCTGCTGGAAGTTCTTGGCCACGAGATGGCTTTCGCGCCCTTTCACCAAGGCTTCACCCTTGACGATGCACTCGCCGAGCGGCAGCGCGATGCGCGAGAGGTGAGCATCTCAGGCGCTCCAACGCGGATGGGCCGATGAAGCTGCACGTCCATGTCCATGATCAGCCGGTCGCCACCCTGGAATCGACCGACGGCTTCCGGCACGTGATGACCTATCACCCGGACGTGGCGCCGGAGCTCTTCGTGTCCTTGTTGATGCCGGTGCGCACGGAGTCTTTCGCCTATCCAGAGCTCCATCCGATGTTCCGGATGAACCTGCCCGAAGGATTTCTGCTGTCCATCGTGCAAGAGCAACTCGGGCCGCATGTCGGCGCCTCTCCGCTGAACCTGTTGGCCGTCGTCGGAAGAAACGCGATTGGACGCGTGAAGGTGACCACGCCTGGAACGGACCCGCGCCAACCGCCGGTACCGTTCGATCTGAATGGCTTGCTGCGCGGGGACAACTCCGAAGAAGCGTTTGTCGATCTGGTGCGCCGACATGCCGCCTCGGGTGTTTCCGGCGTGGTGCCGAAGTTCCTGTCACCTCATCACTTCGACGATCACGGCAAGGGCACGCTGGCCACCGATCGGCACATCATCAAGGGCACCACCGCTCGACTCCCCGGTGTGGCCTTGAATGAGCACCTGTGCATGGAAGTGTCGCGTCAGGCGGGCTTTCCAACGGCGAAGACCGAGGTGTCCGACGATGGGCAAGCGCTCGTGGTGCATCGATTCGATGTCGAGGCAGACGGCGTCACACGCAAGGGCATGGAAGACCTGTGCAGTTTGCTGGCGCTGAGACCCGAGCAGAAATACGAATCCACCTGGGAACGCGTCGTCAGCCGCATCAAGGACGTGACGCCCGATGCCGAGCAACAGAACGAGGCACTGGCGAGGCTCGCCGACCTGTTGCTGCTCACCTACGCGCTGCGCAATGCGGATTGCCATACCAAGAACATTGCGCTGCTCTACAGCAGCAGACAACAGATCGAGTTGGCACCGGTCTACGACATGCTGACGATCACGGTCTACGACGACTATGCGAAGAACCCACCGGGCATGCCCGTCGAGGGACGCAGCACCTGGATGCCGGGCAAGGCCCTGGAGCGCTTTCTGCAGACGCGCTGCCATCTGAAGCCCGCGCAGACCCATGCGCGCATCGAGCGAATCTGCGAGGCCATCGTTCAGGTCACCCCGCAGGTCATCGAAGCGGCAGCGACCTACCCCGCCTTCCATGAAACCGGCAAGCGCATGCTGCACGCCTGGAATGACGGGATGAACAGCCTGCGGTTGCAGAAGACCTGGAGCCTGCCGTCGCTGGCTCCATCGATCGCCGCGGCGAAGTTCTCCGAGCCCGCGCCTGCAAAGCCGTTGAAGGTCGACAAGGTGGGGCGCTCCCCGTTGCTGGGGCGGCGATGAGTGATGATCGTCAGACCGAACGACAAGACACCTTGAGGGAGCACATTCCATGACGCCACGTTTCACCGAGGCCATCAGCCTGGCTGCCCGGGCTCACGAAGGACAGATCCGCAAAGGCACGTCCATTCCTTACATCACGCATCCGGTCGCCGTCGCCGGTCTGGTGGCGCAATACGGCGGCGACGAGGACCAGCAGATTGCGGCCCTGCTGCACGATGTGCTGGAGGACGGCGGCCCGCATTACGCGACCGAGATCGAAGCGCGTTTCGGCGCACGGGTGCTGCGCATCGTCGAAGGCTGCACCGACGGGACGCCCGACGCCACCGGCGCCAAGGCGCCCTGGGCGGAGCGAAAAGCCCTCTATTTGCAGCATCTCGCGGAAGCGCCGGCGGAGACGCTGCTCGTCTCGGGCTGCGACAAGCTGAGCAATGCCCGGGCGATATTGGAGGACCTCATCACCGTGGGTCCAGCCGTGTTCGACCGATTCACGGCGAAGCGCGAGGGGACGCTTTGGTATTACTCGGAGCTGGAGCGGATCTTCGCTGCGCGGCGGAGCCCGGTGGCGGGAGCGCTCTCGGCGACCGTGGGAGAAATGAAGCGGCGAGCGGGGTGATGAGGGCCGACCACAGGTCGTCAGATCCGGCGAGATAGTCAGGGATGAATGATGGACACCAACCAACTCGTTTTCTTCTTGGGTCACTCGTCCGTGCATGATGCGTTCGATGACTTTCTAACCGAGAACGGCATCAAGAAGCGCCCGAAGCTGTCTGACAGTTTCCCGTACAAGGTCGCGTCTTCAGAGCCAGGCTTGGCTTTGACTTTCGAAGACTCGGCGGAAGCTAAAGGCATGGCGAGGAAGAGTGAAGGCCAGTTCGTGTTCCATGAGCTCTATGTCGACTTCGACCGCACCAAAGGCGCGTTTCAGGGCGAGCTTCCCTTTGGCATCGGCGCGGCCAGATCCATCGAGGGCGTCGAGGCAGTACTTGGTCGCCCACGGGTTCGGCGAGACAGCGCGAACCCCAAGTTCCCAGGCCTCTTCGCGAGCTATTTGATCGACGGAATCGTGATTCAACTCAAATTCGCGGATGCCGATGGCAAGGCGCTCAAGTTTGCGCGAATCGGGTTGAAGGAGAACAACCATGTCCAACAAGGGCTGGCCTGATGGGACTGACCAATGCCAATATCCACCGATGACCTTCTGAGTTTGGTTGGGTGCTCGCCCGAAGCTGCTGATGTTGACCAGTGGCTCACCGCTCAGCGGATCTATGACCGCCCGCAAGTCGGGACGGAAACGAACGGAGCGGACAACGCCCGTGATACCGGCCGTATCGACGAGGTCGAACGCCACAGTTTGGCGCTGATCTATGACCGCAAGGCGATCTACCGCCTGCTGGTCGGAAAGCCGGATGGCCTTGTCGGCGACGATCCCGGTGACTTCGTCCTGCGAGAGGTGGCATTGTTTGGTCCTGGTGTGCAGGACTATCGCGGCTATTCGGGGCCGCTGCCTTTCGGACTGCAATGGGGCGCTTCGAAAGAGCACTGTGCCGCCGTGATGGGCACGCCGCTGGCGCGCCGGACCATCCACGAACTGACTTCCGATTTGTGGGCTCTTGAGGGTTGGATCGTCAATGCCAGCTATCAAGACGACGCGCTGGCCATCGTCCATCTCCGGCGTCTGAACAAGTATGACCGCCGCATGCTGGGCGTCGCCGATGAACGCGAAACGCAGAGCGCGGACAGGCCTCCAGCCGATTCGGTTCTCAAGGTCGTCGGCCGTGTCGCAACGGACGTCGAGGTACGCGATGCCCTGAGCCATATCGATTGGAGTTCAGACTTGTTCGACTTCTCCAACGCAGGAGAAATCTCCAAGTACGTTCAGGCGCACGGGGTGACGCTGTACCTCGGTGGAAAGGATGTCGCACCCTCGGTGATCACTGGGATCCGATTGAATCGCCAAGGCGACATGGACAGCCTGGGCTACAGCGGCCGGCTGCCATTTGGCATCGAGTTTCACACCACGCCCACTCAGCTGGAAGCGATGGTGGGGCGCAAACCGGATCGCCTGATGACTTCGGCAGACACTGGCGCGATGCGCTGGAGTTTTCCAGGCCACGATTTGCACGTCATGTACAGCCTGATCGATTTCCAGGTTTATCGGGTGTCGCTGTTCCTCGCAGATGCGCAGGGTTGAATCGTCGAGCCTCACGACGACGATGCGCCGCGCCCACCTGACGCCAGGCTATCTCTGAGAGATCTCCAGTTGCAGCGGCGCGCCATCAAAGTCCTTTGGCTGGCGCCAGTCAAACCATCCCGCGTCGGTCATCCCGCGCCAAGGATTCAGCGCAGAAAGCACGAGACGCGCCGGTGCAGCGTCGTCGAGCGCGCGGCCGCGGGCATCGCACGCTTGAATGGCTGCCGGTTTCGATGACGGGAACGTCGTCCTCGGAAGGAAAGCCCGGTGTCCGAGTCATGCTCGTCCCGGCCCTCTCGCGAGCACTACAAGCGCTTGGCCGGGCGAGCCGACTTCAGAAAGTCGGTGAAGGTCGGGGCAATGAATCCGATGTGCTCAAACGAGATGGGGTCGGGCACGTGGAAGGTCGACAGGTAGAAGACCTTGCCTGCATGCGCCTGGTTCACGCCAAGCATGAACAGCGCATTGCCGGCGTTCGATCCGATCGGCAGCAGGCCGGGCGGGTACAGATGGTCGTTCCAACTGATGCTGTCGTCCAGGTCATAGCCGCTGTCGAAGGCGGACTGGACGTCCTTGCCGGTGAAAATGCTGTAGGTCGCTTCGAGTCGCACCGTCGGCCCGCTGACGCGTGCGGGCTTGTCGCCCCAGTCGACGGTGAACTCGGGACAGGTGTACTCAGTCTGTTCGTTCACGAACATCGGAGGAGAGCCCCGGTGACTGACAAGGAAGTCCACATAGTCCGGCGCCAAAGACATCTGATGGCGCGTTTCGAACTCGCGCACGTCTCGCAGAGTGATGACGGGATAGGACTCGATCTTGGGGAACGCCAGTTTCCAACTCATGAGACTTCCTTCGCCTTCGGCATTTGGGCCCCGTCAAGATCGACCGCTGGTACCCAGGCGGCAAGCGGCCATGAAGATCACCTCGGATCGGCGGGATGGCCGACTTTAAGGAAATCCGTGAACGTCGGGGCGATGTGGCCGATGTGTTCGAAGGAGATCGGATCCGGCACGTGAAAGGTTGACAGGAAGAAGACCCGTCCCGTCAGCGCGCGCGGATCGAATCGCGCAGCACGTCGTCGCTCTGTCGATAGGAGGGATGGCTGTCGCGGAACATCGCCAGCGTCTTGTCGAGAAAGGCCGGCTTGTCCTGCTGAATGAGCCGATCAAACTGTGATTCGGGAATCTGGGGCATGGGCCACCTTGCCGTGCGGAACCGGCACGTCCGGCAATTGAATCGGATGCGCAGGAGCCTGTCGGAGATGCCCTGCGCGGTACGGCGCTCCGAATGGCATGAAGAGCTCAATCAATGTGCGGAGAGATTGATCACCACTTCGGACCCGCGAAGAGCACAGAGCTCAGGCACTCGGGATTGCGTTCCGCGAATCCGAAGCTCACCTTGCCCCACGACTCTTTGCTGGAGTAATAGGTCTGCTCGTCGAGCGAGCGCCCTCGAGGAGCGCTCGTGATCTCCAGGCGTGGATAGCGCGCCAGGATGTCGCTGCGCGCGACGCATTTGCCGGCGGCCGTGAGATTCAGCAGCCACTTCTCGGTAGGTTCCTTGGCAGACACGCGGAAGCTCACCGCCTCGATCTCCACTTCCTGGGCCAGATGCACTGGCCCGCCCTTGAGCGCGGTGAAGTATTCGTTCGTGATCTCTTCATCCTGGATCAGGACGATGCGCAGCGCCTGTTCGATCTTCTCCTTGTCGAACGGGGTACGCGTCGGCAAGTCGTCCACGAGGGTCCAGAGGTCGAGTTGTTTCATGGTCTTGGGCTTGGCGGGAGACAGAGAGTGAGCGGAAGCGGCGACGCAAAGCCACACCGCAGCATGGATCCAGCGGATCGCCTTTCGGGCCTTAGGGCTTGCTGGGGAACGCCTTGTCATACCAACCGCCGTAATACTCGTTGTAGGTGGGATTTGTGGGTCCGGAAACGCGTTCGCCGTTGCCGAACGCGGAGCCGATGCAGTCTCTCTCAGTCGCTGCGTGTCCGTCGTTGAGGGGCTCATCGTACGAGGCATGGTTCGCCGAGTTTCCGACGATCTTGATGTCCGGACCGCCGTTGGCCAGGATATCGCGCCGCATCTCGATGTTCTTCATCGTGGCCGCGCCTGCTCGGCTCAGCAGCTCGGACTGAGCCGCGTCCAGAGAGATGAAGCGCGTGTCGAAGGAATGCGCCAGCAGATCGTCCGACCGTTCGGTCAGCAACGTGGGCTGGCAGTATTCGTAGAGAGACGGCGGGATCGAAGAAGACATCGCGGATGAATCAGGAGGGGTCTCGCCGAGGGTAAGCGTGGACCTCACGCCTCTCTTGTCTTCCAAGTTTCGACACCATCGGCGTTGTCTTTCACGTTCAGGAGGCTTCGTCCGGACGCGCCGAGCGGAGAAACTCATTGAATGAGGAAGCCACCAGGCCGATGTGCTCAAACGACATCGGCGACGGAATCGACCAAGTCGAAAGGAAAAAGACCTTTCCCGTCAGGTCACCTTCGAGTCCGATGAGGAACAACGAGTTGCCGGGGTCTGTACCAATCGGCAAGAGACCTGGAGGATGCAGGTGCTCATTCCAGATCATGCAGTCGTCCAGGTTCGCGCCGCCTCGATACGGAGATGTGGACTCCTTCCCCTCGAACAGGCTGAAGGTCAACGACAGCAGCGCCTCAGGACCGTAGGACTGGGCTGCCTTGCCACCCCAATCAACCGGGAATAGCGCTCCGCGGTGCTCCCCTTCGTCATTCCGAAGTCGTGGCGGCGATCCTCGACAAGTCAAAAGAAAATCAACGTACTCAGTTGGAAGCCGCAGGCCATTGCGGGCTTCAAACGCTTGAACATCTTCCAGCGAAATGACTGGAAAGTCGTCCGCGAAAGGAAAGACCAGTGTCCACCTCATGGTCGTCCCTGCCCTCTCGCAAACATTACGGCCGCTTGGCCGGGCGAGCCGACTTCAAAAAATCGGTGAAGGTCGGGGCAATGAATCCGATGTGCTCAAACGAGATGGGATGCGGCACGTGAAAGGTGGACAGGAAGAAAACCCGTCCCGTCAGATCGCCCTCCACACCCAACAGAAACAGCGAGTTGCCCGCATCCGTACCAATCGGCAGCAAGCCAGGAGGGTGGAGGTGCCCATTCCAAACAATGTTGTCGTCGAGATCGCATCCCCCCTTGCAAGGCGAATCGATCTCCTTGCCTTCGAAGAGGCTGAACGTGCTCCCGAGCCCGCATTCGTCCCCATAGGACCGCGCCGGCTTCCCCGCCCAGTCCACGGTGTGCTCGACGGCGCCATATCGCCCTTCATCGTTCTGCAACATTGGCGGGGATCCCCGGAACTCCAGCAGATAGGCCACATAGTCGGCGGGCAACTTCAGCTGGTTGCGAGTTTCAAAGGCGCTGATGTCGCCCGGAGTGATCACCGGGTAGTGGTTCATGAATGGGAATACCAGTCTCCAGGTCATGGGGTTTCCCTTCGGCACTTCAGAACCTGAGGTCGGTGACGATCGAGGCGGCCCAGGCGGCTTCACCTTCGATTGCGTCGGATCCTTCCAGTATTCGCCGTCGTAGAAGTCGGGCTCCGAGATCTCACCCCAGAAGTCGTCGAAGTCTTCTTCGAAGATGCGCTCCCAGCGCGCCTCGACCGGGAAGCGCTGATCGCCCAGCACGCCAGCGATCATCGGGTGCTGATCGAAATTGGGCGCCGAGGCGAACATAACCAGCACGTATTCCATCAACTGCTCGTCGGTGGTCAGTCCATGCCGCAGCGCGCGCTTGAAGCCCGCGCGGATCGAATCGCGCAGCATGTCGTCGCTCTGCCGATAGGTGGGATGGCTGTCGCGGACCACCGCCAGCGTCTTGTCGACAAAGGCCGGCATGTCCTGCTGAAGGCGCTGATCAAACTGCGATGCGGGAATCTGGGGCATGTGCCACCTTCTGTTGCGAGGCCGGCCCGTCCGGCAATTTCATCGGGTGAGCAGGAGCCGGTCGGAGATGCCCTGCGCGGCACGGCGCTCCGGCGGATTGCATGAGGAGACCTCAATCAACATGCGCAGAGATTGATTACCACTTCGGACCCGCGAAGAGCACAGAGCTCAGGCACTCGGGATCACGTTCTGCAAACCCGAAACTCATCTTGCCCCACGGTTCAATGCGGGAGTAATAGGTCTGCTCGTCGAGCGATCGACCCCGAGGAGCGCTCGTGATCTCCAGGCGTGGATAGCGCGCCAGGATGTCGCGGCGCGCGACGCATTGGCCGGCGACCGTGAGGTGCAGCAGCCACGTCTCGGTGGGTTCCTTCACAGAAACGCGGAAGCTCACCGCCTCGATCTCCACGTCCTGGGCCAGATGCACGGGCCTGCCCTTGAGCGCGGTGACGTATTGGTTGCTGATCTGTTCATGCGGGACCAGCACGATGCCCAATGCCTGTTCGATCTTCTCCTTGTCAAACGGCGCATGCGTCGGCAAGTCGTCCACGAGGTTCCAGACGTCGAGTTGTTTCATGGTCTTGGGTTTGGCGGGAGAGAGACATTGAGCAGAAGTGGCGGCGCAGAGCCACACCACGGCATGGAGCCAGCGGATCGCCTTTTGGGCCCTAGGGCTTGCGGGGGAGAGCCTCGTCATACGAACCGCCGTCATACTCGTTGCAGGTGGGGTTTGTGGGGCCGGAAACGCGTTCGCCCACAAGGTCTACGACGCAGCCACAAGTCGAGCAAGGTCCGAACGGTGCTGATCACGGCCGAGTTTGACGCGCAGCCGCACGCGCACCATGGCCACAACGAGACAGGTACACGCCTCTCTTCAAGAGGTCACCAAACTGAATCCGCTGAGCGCGTTGACAGTTGGTTGATAGTGAACCGCTTCGACGGCGCTCGAAGCGCGCGTCAGTGATTGATCTTATTGGTAGGCCGTGCTGGACTTGAACCAGCGACCAAAGGATTATGAGTCCTCTGCTCTAACCAACTGAGCTAACGGCCCTACGGGATCACCCGGCCTGTCACCAGACCGTCTTCCGCCGGGTTCGTCACCCGGCGCTCCGGCATTGCACCGGAGCCGCGCATTCTACTCACGCGCCAGCCGGCGATTTCTGAGACAGCGCATTGCTCACCATGCGCGAGGTGATGTCGACGATCTGGATCATCCGGTCGTACGCCATGCGCGTCGGCCCGATGACGCCCAGCGTGCCGACCACCTCGCCATCCACCACATACGGCGCCGAGACCACCGACAGCTCCTCGTAGGGCACGACCTGGCTCTCGCCGCCGATGTAGATCCGCACACCCTCCGCGCGGCTGGAGACATCCAGCAGGCGCATCAGCTGCGTCTTTTCCTCGAACAGGTCGAACATGCGACGCAGGCTGCCCATGTCGTGGCGGAAATCCTGCACCGTCAGCAGATTGCGCTCGCCCGAAACCACCACCGGCTCCTGCGCCTCGTAGCTCTGCGTGCCGACATCCACCGCCGCGCTCATCAGCGAGGCGATCTCACCCCGCAGCGCATCCACCTCGTTGCGCAGGCGGTCACGGACCACGTCCAGGCTCAGGCCGGAATAGTGGGCGTTGAGCCGGTTGCTGGCTTCGGTCAGGTCGGACTGGCTCACGTCCTGGGCGGTGAACACCAGCCGGTTCTGCACATCGCCCTCCGGCGACACCATGATGACCAGGACCCGCCGCTCGCCCAGCCGCAGGAATTCGATGTGGTGGAACACGCTGCTCTTGCGCGGCGAGGTCACCACACCGACGAAGCTCGACAGGCTGGACAGCATCTGCGCCGCATTGGCGATGACCCGCTGCGGCTGGTCGGGCAGCAACTGCGACTCCAGCGAGGCGACCTCGGACTTGAGCGTCTGCGCCGTGAGCAGCGTGTCGACGAACAGCCGATAGCCGCGGGCCGTCGGGATGCGGCCGGCGCTGGTGTGCGGGCTGGCGATCAGGCCGAGCTCTTCCAGGTCGGCCATCACGTTGCGAATGGTCGCCGGGCTCAGCTCGAGACCGGACGCCCGCGACAGCGTGCGGGAGCCCACCGGTTGACCGTCCGCGATGTAGCGTTCAACCAGGGTTTTGAGGAGTGTTTTGGCGCGCTCGTCGAGCATGGTTTTCATTGTATTGGCGCCGACCGGTCCCACAGGCCGGCGAGTGGCGCTGTGGTGTAATTCTGTGCATATGTCCAAGCGATTCCGTCATGTGGCCATCGTCGGCAAACCCCAGTCCAGAGGCATCCGCCCCATCCTGGAGGAGATTGCCGATTTTGTCGCCAGCCAGGGATTGGATGTTTCCCTCGAACAGGAAACCGCCGACAGCACCGGCATCACCGCCCTGCCCGCCCTTTCACATGCCGAACTCGGCGCCCAATGCGACCTGGCCATCGTGGTCGGCGGCGACGGCACGATGCTCGGCTTCGCCCGCGAAGTCGCGCGCTACAACCTGCCGTTGGTCGGCATCAACCAAGGCCGGCTGGGCTTCATCACCGACATCTCCGCCGATCAGTTCAAAGACGCGCTCAAGCCGATCCTGGCCGGCGATTTCGAGATCGAGCACCGCTCGATGCTCGAAGGCGCAGTGATCCGGGACGGTGAGCAGATCTTCTCCGGCGTCGCGCTCAATGATGTGGTGGTCAGCCGCGGTGCCACCGCCGGCATGGTCGAGCTGCGAGTCGATGTGGGCGATGAGTTCGTCGCCAACATGCGGGCGGATGGCGTCATCGTCGGCACGCCGACCGGCTCCACGGCCTATGCGCTCTCCGCAGGCGGCCCCATCATGCATCCGGGCATCGCCGGCTGGGTGGTGTTGCCGATCGCCTCGCATGCGCTCTCCAACCGGCCCATCGTGCTGCCCGATTCCGGCGAGGTGCGCCTGACCATCGTGGCCGGGCGCGACGCCAGCGTCAATTTCGACATGCAGAGCCTCGCCAGCCTGCTGCACGGCGACTGCATCACGGTGCGCCGCTCGCAGCACCGGGCGCCGTTTCTGCATCCACGCGGCTGGAGCTACTACGCCACGCTACGCCGCAAGCTGCGCTGGTATGAAGGCGTGAGCTGACCCAGGATTCCGAACGTTGACGCGAAGCTTTGGTGGCGCGATCCCGCGCACCGACCGGACCGCCAACGCCGACATTGAGACAGGACCTGACCTCAGGCCGCCCATCGCGGCCGGGGTCGAATGAGGACTCACCGACATGCTGCGCCGACTGAGCCTGAGAGATTTCGTGATCGTGCCGGAGCTGGAGCTCGACTTCGCCGCCGGCTTTTCCGCGCTGACCGGTGAAACCGGCGCCGGCAAATCCATCCTGATCGACGCCCTGCAACTGGCGCTGGGCAGCCGCGGCGATGCCGCCGTGGTGCGCGAAGGCGCCAGCCGCGCGGAAATCAGCGCGGAGTTCGACCGGCCGAAGGCGCTGGTCGCCTGGCTGGAAGAAGCCGGTTTCGATGCGCCGCATGACGCCGGCAGCGACGAGGCCCCGCCCCTGCTGCTGCGCCGCGTCATCGACGCCCAGGGAAAAAGCCGCGCCTGGATCAACGGCAGCACCGCCACCGTCGCGCAACTGCGCGAGCTGGCCGAGCATCTGCTGGACATCCACGGCCAGCACGCCTGGCAAGGCCTGACCCGACCCGCCAGCGTGCGCGAGCTGCTCGACAGCTTCGCCCAGATCGACACCCGCCCGATGGCCGCCGCCCACGCGACCTGGCGCCGGGCCAGCGAAGCGCTGGCCAGCGCGCAGTCTCGCCAGGCCGATCTGGCCCGCGAGCACGAGCGGCTGACCTGGCAGATCGGCGAGCTTGACCGGCTCGCACCGGATGCCGACGAATGGGAAGAGCTCAATGCCGAGCATTCGCGGCTGTCGCACGCTCAATCGCTGATGGATGCGGCCCGCAGCGCGCTCGAGCGCATCGGCGAGGCCGAAGTCAATGCCCAGGCGCTGACGGACGAAGCGCTGTCCAGTCTGCAGGACGTGCTGAGCTATGACGCGGCGTTGCAGGACACCGTCAACGCGCTGCAAGGCGCGCAAGCACAGTTGCAGGATGCCGCGCACAGCCTCGGGGCGTATCTCCATGCCGCCGATCTGGATCCGGACCGACTGCAGCAGCTCGACGATCGGCTCTCGGCATGGATGACGCTGGCTCGGCGTTATCGGCGTCAACCTGCTGAACTGCCGGCGCTGCTGGCGGAATGGAAGTCCGAGCTGGCGCAACTCGACGCCGCCACCGACCTCGACGCCTTGCAGGCGCAGCAGGCCCAGGCGCTGAAGGCCTATCAGCGCGAGGCCAAGACCGTCAGCGCCGCGCGGGCGAAGGGCGCGCCGGCGCTGTCGACGGCCGTGTCGCAGGCGATGCAGCAACTCGGCATGGCGGGCGGACGCTTCGAGGTCGCGCTGTCCGCGCAGGACGAACCGCAGAGCTTCGGCCTGGAATCGGCCGAGTTCCTGGTCGCCGGGCACGCGGGCAGCACGCCGCGGCCGCTGGCCAAGGTGGGATCGGGCGGCGAGCTGTCGCGGATTGCCCTGGCGATCGCCGTCACCACCAGCCAGCAGAACAGCGGCGCGGGCACCTTGATCTTCGATGAGATCGATACCGGCGTCGGCGGCGCCGTGGCGGAAACCGTCGGACGCTTGATGAAGCAGCTGGGCCGTCATGTCCAGGTGCTGGCCGTGACGCATCTGCCGCAGGTGGCCGCCTGTGCCGACCATCATTTCCTGGTCGCCAAGGCCCTCAAGCATGGCGTGACGAATTCCGATGTGCGCCCCATCCACGGCGAAGCGCGCGTCGCTGAAATCGCCCGCATGCTGGGCGGCGAGCGACTGTCCTCCACCAGCATCGCGCATGCCGAGGAAATGCTGGCACTGTCCGCGCAGAGCCTGCCGGGCGCACCCAGCAGCCTGACCTCGCCGGGCAAGGACGCGGCGACCAAGTCGAAGAAGGTGAAGCCGTGAGCGCGCCGCACACCGCACCGGTGCCGCCCGCGCTGCGCGAGCATCCGGCGACCGGCCCCGCCCTGTCCACCACCGACCTGGTGCTGGTGACCGGCATGTCGGGCGGCGGCAAGTCGATTGCGATGCATGCGCTGGAGGATGCGGGCTTCTTCTGCGTCGACAACCTGCCGCCGGAGCTGCTGCCCAACTTCCTCAAGCTGGAGCAGGAAGGCGGCTCGCAGCGACGCGTGGCCATCGCGGTCGACGTGCGCAGCGCTGGCTCGCTGCCCCAACTGCTGCTGCAGATCAAGGAATTGCGCCTGAACGGCGTGGCCCTGCGAGCCATCTTCCTGGATGCGGACAACGACACCCTGCTGCGCCGCTTCTCCGAAACCCGCCGGCCGCATCCGCTGCGCGCGGGCGCTTCCGAGGACGGCGACACGCATCGGGCGCTGCAGGATGCGATCGCGCTGGAGCGCGAGCTGCTCACGCCGCTGCGCATGGAATCGACCGTGATCGACAGCAGCCAGTTGCGCCCCGCGCAATTGCGCGCCTGGGTGCGCGATCTGGTGCGGGTGAGCGGCTCGTCGCTGACGCTGGTGTTTGAGTCCTTCGCCTTCAAACATGGCGTGCCGAGCGATGCGGATTTCGTCTTCGACGTCCGCGTGCTGCCCAACCCCTATTACGACCGCGAGCTACGCCCGCTGACCGGCCGCGATGCGCCCGTCGCCACGTATCTCGAAGACCAGCCCGAAGTGCGCTTGATGCTCAGCCAGATTGGCGCCTTCATCTCGCAGTGGCTGCCCAACTTCGCCGCCGATCAGCGCAGCTATCTGACCATCGCCATCGGCTGCACCGGCGGGCAGCATCGATCGGTCTACCTGGTCGAGACGCTGGCGCGGCAATTCGCTTTCCATGGCCAGGTGCTGAAGCGCCATCGCGAGCTGGACGCGCGCTGAGGCGCTCGATCAGACAGCCCGCTCGGCGGGGTCCTGCTTGCTGGCGTCCTCATCCTGGTTCATCAGCATCACGCCCACGAAGATCGACGAGAGCGGGAACAGCAGGATCAGCAGCAGCATCCATGGCAACACGAATCGGCCAGCCCGCTTCAGGGCCACGCCCATGAAGGCCAGGTGCGCGCAGCAACCGCCCATCAAGCCGAGCGCGAGCATCGTGACGCGGGCCGTCGTGGGGTCGCCTTCCTGCGTCGCTGAAATCAACAACCACAGACAGGCGGCGGCCACGATGATCGCGACCAGCGCGGATTCCAGAGCGCTCTTGACGGCGGGGTTCTGCATGATGTCCCTGAAGCGAATGGGAGACGGACCTCATCCCTGACCTCGGGGAAAACCCGATGCGGTCGATCCGTCGCGTGTGAAGCCGCAAGCATACCCAGCCTGATCTCAGTCCAACAACTTCTTCAGCGGCGCCGGCAAGGCATAGCTGGCCAACTGCTCGCGCGCCACCCACACGCCGTCAACCGGCGGCGCGGCGGACGCGGTCAGCAGCGCGCGGCGGGGATGCAGGATCCAGTCGAGATGCGTCAGCACATGCTTGACCCGCGGCAGGGTTTCCGGCGCGGCCGCGCCCAGTGACAGGCTGTGGCGGGTGAGGCTCTCCTCATCGTCGAACAGCGGCAGCGTCCACAAGCCGCCCCACACCCCTTCGCTCGGACGCTGCTGCAGCAGGATGCGGCCGTCATGCTCGAGCCACAGCCACCAGTTCTCACGCTGGCTGCGCTTGAGCTTGCGCGTCTTGATCGGATAGCGCGTGGGATCGCCTTGCGCGCGGCCCACGCACAGCGCAGCCACCGGACACAACAAGCACTGCGGCTGCCGCGTCGCGCACAGGCTGGCGCCCAGGTCCATCAGACCCTGTGTGTAGGCGGGCATGTCGGCGCCCTCCATGGGCAACAGCGCTTCGGCCTGGCGCCAGAGCCGCTTCTCCTGAGACGCCTGCGCGAGGTCACCGTCGAAGGCCAGCAGGCGTCCGAGGACGCGCTTCACGTTGCCGTCCAGGATGGCGACGCGCTCGCCAAAACAGAACGAAGCGATCGCGGCGGCAGTCGACCGTCCGATGCCCGGCAGCTCCGCCAACACCGCCGCCGTGCTGGGAAATGCGCCGCCGTGGCGCTCCACCACCACCTGCGCGCAGCGATGCAGATTGCGAGCGCGGCTGTAGTAGCCCAGGCCCGCCCAAGCGGCCATCACCTCATCCTGCGGTGCGGCGGCGAGCGCCGCCACGTCGGGAAAGCGGGTCAGGAAATTACGGTAATAGCCCAGCACCGTGGTGACCTGGGTCTGCTGCAACATGATTTCCGACAGCCAGACCCGATAGGGATCGCGGGTGTTCTGCCATGGCAGGTCGTGGCGGCCATCGCGCCGCTGCCAAGCCAGCAACAGGGGCGCGAAATCGCCTTGCACAGCGTGCACGCGGGCTTGCAGGTCGTCGTCGGTCATCAGCAATCAGGGAACGGAATTGGAAAGCGGCGCCGTCAGCGCTTTTGGCAGACGGGGCAGAAGAAGGTCGATCGCTGGCCCTGCACGAGGCGCCGGATCAGCGTGCCGCAGGTGCGACACGGCTGCCCTTCCCGCCCGTAGACCCGCGCCTGCATCTGGAAGCTGCCGGCCACGCCGTGCGCATCCTTGAAATCCCGCAGGGTGCTGCCGCCGGCTTCCAGCGCTTCACCGAGGACCTGACGCAGAGCGCGGGCCAGCTTTTCCGCGCGCGGCCGGCTGAGCTTGCCGGCTGCGAGCCGCGGATCGATGCCCGCCATGAACAGGGCCTCGCACGCATAGATGTTGCCGGCGCCGACCACCACGTCGCCGGCCAGGATCGCCTGCTTGATCGCCACCCGCCGGCCACGGAAGCCCTCATGCAGGTGGCGGCCATGGAAGTCCACATCGAACGGTTCCAGACCCATGCCGGCCAGCAGCTTGGCCGCGGGGGCGACATCCAGCCCCTCGGACCAGACGACCGCGCCGAAACGTCGTGGATCGGTGAGCCGCAGCACGCCGCGATCGGTGATCAGCTCGAAATGGTCATGCAGCCCGGCGGCAGGCGGCTGAGCGCGAAAAGCCAGCGAGCCCGACATGCCCAGATGCAGCAGCAGACCGCCGTCGACCGTCGCTTCCAGCGACGGCGCGCCGCTGGCCGCGCCGGCCTCGGAGGGCGCGGGCAAGCGTTCGGCCGTGGTCGGCTGCAGCGGCAGCCACAGATATTTGCCTCGCCGCAACGTGGCGCCGACCCGCCGTCCCACCAGCCGCGCGGGCTCGACGCCCAACGGCCAGCGCAGCGGCTTTCCCAGTTTCACATCCAGCACGCGAGCGCCTTCGATGGCCTCGGCAAAACTCAGACGCGTGACTTCAACTTCCGGTAACTCGGGCATCTCAGCATCATAGGTCGACCGCTTTCAGCGGATTGGCAGTTGTCGACATGACCCGACGGCGCGGACGTTTGACGCCCACACCACCGGCAACGGAAGGGCGGTTGCCGGGATTGGACCCGCCGCCTCGGCGGAACCCCGAGTTTCCCTAGAATGGTTCAGCGACCCGTCCGATCGAGTCAGTTCAGGAGTTCCTTCATGTCCGCCTCTGCGCGCCACCTTGGGTGGTTGTCCGTCGCCTTTGTCCTGAGCTGTGCCGCTCATGCGCAATCCGTCCCATCGGCCGTCCCCGCCGACTCGGCCTCCGCGCCTGGCCGCGTGCAGGCACCGGTCGCCGCTGCACCGGCCTCGGCCGCGTCCGCGCCGGAAGAGATCGTCAACTCGGACCTCGACGCGCCGCTGTTCTATCAATTGCTGGTCGGTGAACTGGAACTGCAGAACGGTCAGCCCGGCACCGCGTTCCAGGTATTGCTGGACGCCGCACGCCGCAGCAGCGATGAGGAACTGTTCCGCCGCGTGGTCGGCATCGCCTTGCAAGGGCGAGCCGGCGATCAGGCGCTGGTCGCTGCTCGCGCCTGGCGCGACAGCGTGCCGACCTCTCAGGAAGCCCATCGCACGTTGGTGCAACTGCTCGCGCTGTTGAATCGCCCGGCGGAAGTCGCGGCGCCGCTGCGTGCCCTGCTCGCGATGAACACGCCGGAGGCGCGCGGTCAGTTGCTGGCCAGCATTCCGCCGCTCTTCCAGCGCAGCCCGGAACCCAAGCGGGTGATGGAGGCGCTGGAGCCGCTGCTGCGCGAAACCGCCGCCAAGCCGGAAACCCGATTCATCTCCTTGATGGTGATGGCCCGCCTGGCTCAGACCGCCGGCAATGCCGAGAACGCGCTCATCAATGTGCGCGCCGCCGCCAAGGATTTCCCGGACCGCGATGAGCCCTTGCTGCTCGCGCTGGAGCTGCTGCCGCAGCGTCCGGAAGCGGAAGCGCTCATCACCGCCGAGCTGCAGGCTCATCCCGACAAACAAGCGCTGCGGCTGGCCTACGGACGTGCACTGGCCCGCGCCCAGCGGCCGGCGGATGCGGCGCGCGAGTTCCGCATCCTGACCCAGGAATCGCCCGATAACCCCGGCCCGTGGCTGGCGCTCGGCTCGCTGGAGCTGGACCTCCAGCATGCGGATGCCGCCGAATCCGCCTTGCAGCGCTACATGAAGCTGTTGAATCAGCAGTCGAGCCTGCAATCCCGCGCCGATCCGCGCGCCGAGCCGACCGAGCGCGAGGCGCGTCAGCAAGGCCTGCTGCTGCTGGCGCAAACCGCGGAGATGCGAGGCGACCTCAAGACGGCCGAAGCGCGCCTGAGCGAGATCGATGCCGCGCCCGGCAATCTCGACATCGCCTTCCGTCGCGCGTCGTTGCTGGCGCGTCAGGGCAAGCTCGATCAGGCCCGTCAGTTGCTGCAGGCGCTGCCCGCCGAGCGCGAGCAGGACCAGCGCGCCAAGGTGCTGGCCGAATCCCAGCTGCTGCGCGAGCACCGCCAATGGCAGACCGCCTACGACCTGCTGGGCCAGGCGATCGCCCGCAACGGTGAAGACACCGACCTCCTGTACGAGCAATCGATGATGGCCGAGAAGCTGGGCCGCATGAAGGAGATGGAAGCGCTGCTGCAGAAGGTCATCCAGCTCAAGCCGCAGCACTACCACGCCTACAACGCGCTCGGTTATGCGCTGGCCGATCGCAATGAACGCCTGGAAGAAGCCCGCGATCTGATCTCGAAGGCGCTGACCTTCGCGCCGGGCGAGCCCTTCATCGTCGACAGCATGGGCTGGGTGGAGTTCCGGCTGGGCCGGCTCGGTGAAGCGGAGCGTCTGCTGCGCCAGGCCTACGGCTCCCGGCCCGACCCCGAGATCGCCGCGCATCTGGGCGAAGTGTTGTGGGCCGGCGGTCAGCAGGATGAAGCCCGCCGCATCTTCGCCGATGCAGCGAAGCGCGATCCCCGCAATGAGGCGCTGCAGAACGTGATGCAACGCCTGCAGGTCCGTCCCTGATGCGCCGCCGTCAGATGCTGGCGGTCCTGGGCGCCGCTGCGTGGCTCACGGCCTGCAGCAGCGTGCCGAAGGTCAGTGAACAGGACGTGGCCTCGCTGGCCGATGCGCCGCGGCTCACCGGCCGGTTTGGTCTCATCGTGCCCGCCGGTGCGAATGCTCAGGGCCGCGCGCAGAACGTCACCGCCAACTTCGAGTTGCTGGGCGACGCCCGACGCGGTCGGCTGGAAATGAGCACCCCGATGGGCAGCCTGGTGGCCCGCGTCTCCTGGCAGCCCGGCCAGGTGGTGCTGCGCACACCGGATGAGGAACGCCAGTACGACGACATCGAGTCGCTCACCCAGGAACTGCTGGGTCAGGCGCTGCCGGTGCAGGCGCTGTTCGACTGGCTTCAAGGCCGCCCGTGGCCGCAAGCGCCGCAACGACCGATGGGCGAGCAAGGCTTCGAGCAACTCGGCTGGCAGGTGGATCTGCGTCGATTCGGCGATCGTCTGATCTCCGCACAGCGGCTGAATCCCGATGGCGGCGAAGCCATCGCGACACTCCGCCTCAAGCTCGACGGCACACCCTGACCCGATCGCTGCCCGATCCGGCGCGACGCGCCTGACCTGCATCGGTCGGGCGTCCGCTCAGGACGCACCGCCGCGTGTTCTCAGGCAGCGCCACGGCATACTGCTCGCCCCATGCAAGCTCTCTACGACGTCCCCGCACCCGCCAAGCTCAACCTCTTCCTGCACGTGGTGGGAAAGCGGCCGGATGGCTATCACCTGCTGCAATCGTTGTTCGTGCTGATCGACTGGGCGGACACGCTGCATTTCGAACGCCGCGCCGACGCGCGCCTGCAGCGCCACGATCGCGGTGATGCGCTGCCGGACGATGACCTCTGCCTGCGCGCCGCGCGCGCGCTTCAGCAGGCCAGCGGCTGCACATTGGGGGCTGACATCCACATCGATAAGCGATTGCCATCTGGCGCTGGCATGGGTGGTGGATCGTCCGATGCGGCGAGCACGCTGCTGGCGCTGAATCGCTTGTGGGGACTGAACTGGCCGCGATCCCGTCTGCAACCGCTGGCCTTGAAGCTGGGCGCGGACGTGCCGTTTTTCGTTGGCGGACGAAATGCGTGGGTGGAGGGTATCGGCGAGGTGCTGCGCCCGCTCGACCTGCCGCCGATGCGGCTGGCGGTGGTCAAACCGTCGGTGAGTATTGGCACCAAGGAAATTTTTTCGAGCCCTCTCTTGCAAAGGTCAAATTCCGTGGCTATAGTAGCGGGCTTTCCTGCAGCGAACAAAGAACGCGACGCAGACAACCGGTTGAAAGACAGCGCAGCGAGTTCTGCGGTTGAAAATTCAGCAGGCTTTCTGAATAACGTGACGGGTCGCTTCGGTGAATCAAGCGAAGCTGGTGAATACCTCGCGCTTGAGAATCTCGCGGTGCGCTTGAGCAATGGTTGGGGCAGAAATGATCTGCAACCTCCGGCTGAAGCAGCCAGCAGCGAAGTCTCTCAAGCCTTGCAATGGTTGCAAACTCGCTACGGCAATAGCCGGATGACGGGTTCAGGCAGTGCAGTATTTGCTAGAATATTTGATTCAGCTGATCGCGAATTAGAATATAATTCGACTTCGCAGCAGGAAGCAGACATCGCTTCTGACTCTGAGAGAAATCTCGAGGCGACACTGGCAGGTTTACCTCCCAGTTGGGTTGGAAGAGTATGTCGAAGTCTTGAAGTTCATCCGCTGCGCGGTTGGGCGGAAGACTGAAAGTTGTAGGGTGCTGTGCCACGCACAGTGTCCGGTGTAGGGGAGTCGCCAAGTTGGTCAAGGCATCGGATTTTGATTCCGACATGCGAGGGTTCGAGTCCTTCCTCCCCTGCCAAATTCTTAGTTTCAATCCGGGACCCGCTGGGTTGGCCACCGGGCCATAAATCTCTCAGGGATGGCCTGCTGTGCTGCTCAATACCGTCCTCTTCACGGGTAACGCTAACCCGTCGCTCTCCAAAGAAATCGCCACGCATCTGGGCCTTGAGCTCGGCAAAGCCGTGGTCGGTCGTTTCTCGGATGGCGAAGTCACCGTCGAAATCCAGCAAAACGTCCGCGCTCGTGACGTTTTCGTGATTCAGCCGACGTGCGCTCCGACCAACGAGAACCTGATGGAGCTGCTCATCATGGTCGATGCGTTGAAGCGCGCCAGCGCACGCCGCATCACGGCCGTGATCCCCTACTTCGGCTATGCCCGCCAGGACCGTCGTCCTCGAAGCACCCGCGTGCCGATCTCGGCCAAGGTCGTCGCCAACCTGCTGGAAACCGTCGGCGTCGAGCGCGTGCTCACGATGGACCTGCACGCTGACCAGATCCAGGGCTTCTTCGACATCCCGGTCGACAACATCTACGCCTCGCCGGTCCTGCTGTCCGACCTCAAGTCGCGCAACTACTCCGACCTGGTCGTCGTGAGCCCGGACGTCGGCGGCGTGGTCCGCGCCCGTGCGCTGGCCAAGCAGCTGGGTTGCGATCTGGCAATCATCGACAAGCGCCGCCCCGCCGCCAATGTCAGCGAAGTGATGCATGTCATCGGCGAGATCGACGGCCGCAACTGCGTGATCATGGACGACATGATCGACACCGCCGGCACGCTGGTGAAGGCGGCCGAAGTCCTGAAGGACCGCGGCGCCAAGCGCGTCTTCGCTTACTGCACCCACCCCATCCTCTCCGGCCCCGCCATCGAGCGCATCGCCGGATCGCAGCTGGATGAGGTCGTGATCAGCAACACGATTCCGCTGTCGGAAGCCGCCAAGGCCTGCGGCAAGATCCGTCAGCTGTCGGTGGCCTTCCTGTTCGCCGAGACGATCCGTCGCATCTCGGACGGCGAGTCGGTCACCTCGCTGTTCAGCGAACAGAACATGAACTTCTGATTCGCCTGCGCATCGGCCGCTGTTCGCAAGGACAGCGGCCTTTCAACGAAGGCGCCTGGTCGCGGGGCCTTCACACCGAAACGCCATGGGGGCGTTTCGTCACATTGGAGTGAATATGAAATTCGTCGCTTTTGAGCGCAAGCTGCAGGGGACCGGAGCGAGCCGCCGCCTGCGTCACGCTGGCAAGGTGCCCGGTATCGTTTACGGTGCTGGCGAGCCCACCAACATCGAGCTGGACCACAACGCCCTGTTCCACGCCATGAAGAAGGAAGCTTTCCACAGCTCCATCCTCGACATGGAACTGAACGGCGCCACCACCCAGGTGCTGCTGCGTGACTACCAGATGCACCCGTACAAGCAGCAAGTGCTGCACGTGGACTTCCAGCGCGTGGATGCCACCACCAAGATCACCAAGAAGGTGCCGCTGCACTTCGTGGGCGAAGCCGAGTCGCCGGCCGTCAAGACCGACAAGGGCACCGTCAACCACGTGATCACCCAAGTGGAAATCACCTGCCTGGCGCAACAGCTGCCCGAGTTCATCGAAGTGGACCTGAGCAACCTGACCATGGGTCACTCGGTGCACGTGAACGACCTGAAGGTGGCCGATCACATCAAGATCGTCACCCACGGCAAGCCGAACCCGGTGGTCGCGACCCCGGTCCCGGCCGTGGTGGAAGAGATCGTCGTCGCCGCTGCTCCGGCACCGGACGCTGGCAAGGGCAAGAAGAAGAAGTAAGACTTCGACTTCCCGGACACCCCCTTCAGAGCGGGTGCCCACCCCCACGAAGGCCCCGCTCAGCGGGGCCTTTTTTCTTGTCCGCGCCATCGATAATCCCGCACCATGATTCGACTTTTTGTTGGCCTGGGCAATCCCGGCACCGAATACGAAGACACGCGCCACAACGCGGGTTTCTGGTGGATCGACACCCTCGCACGCAGCCTGGGCGCCACCCTTCAGCCGGACCGCAACTACCACGGCCTGGTCGCGCGGGTGAACAACGCCCCCGGCACCGACGGCCCCATCTGGCTGCTGCAGCCGATGACCTACATGAATTTGTCGGGCAAGTCGGTGTCGGCGCTGGCCCGCTTCTTCAAGATCCCGCCCGAGCAGATCCTCGCCATCCACGACGAACTGGATCTGCAGCCCGGCGAAATGAAATTCAAGCAAGGCGGCGGCAATGGCGGCCACAACGGCTTGAAGGACATGCAGGCACAGCTCGGCTCGCCCAACTTCTGGCGCCTGCGCCTGGGCATCGGTCATCCGGGCCACAAGGCGGAAGTCGCCAACTATGTGCTGCGCAAGCCGCCGCTGTCGGAGCGCCAGTCGCTGGACGACTGCATCGCCAAATCCATGGAGGCTCTGCCCTTCATGCTCAAGGGCGACATGGACAAGGCGCTGACCAAGATCCACGCCAAACCCCCGCGTCCGAAGCCGCCGCGCCCGGCCGCGTCGGTGGACGGACGCCCCGCCCTCGCCACCGTTCCTGCCGGCCCATCCGCGCCCGCTGCGCCCGCGGCGGCTGACGCCAATGCGTCCAGCACGGTGATCGCACGCGCGTCATCGCCTTCCTCCACCTCCTCACCGTCATCGGACGCGGCATCCGCCCCACCGGCTGACGGCAAGACCTCAAAGGCCTGACATGTCCTCCTCACCGCAGCCACTGTGTCTCTCCGTGATCAAGTGGTTGTGGACGGGAGCGGCGACCGCCTGCGTGGCGGTCGGCACTTTGAGCATGGCCTTGCCGGCCGCTGCGACCGCGCTGACGGAATCGACTTCCGTCGAGGCGCCGACGAACGCCGCCCCCCGCAGTGCCCTGCCAGGCACCCGGCCCGGGCCCAGCCGCTACTACCGCTGCGGGCCACAGGGTCAGGACTTGCGCGATTCGCCCTGTCCGGATGCGTCACCCGGGCGCGCGCTGGACCTTCCCGAAGATCGCGTCACGCCCGATCAGCGCCAGGCCGCGCAGCAGCGCGCGCGGCGGGACGCCAGCGACTCCAACACCTTGCGTCGAGAACGCCTGGACTTCGAATCCCGCCGACCGGCCGCCCCCTCCGCCATTCGCGACAGCCTGCGCGCAGCCCCCGCCGGCCAGCCGGTGACCGATCGCCGCCCCGCGACGCCCAAGGATCCCAAAAAACGGAAGCCGAAGGACACCTCCCCAGCCAAGCCGAAGGACCCCAAGCCCAGCACGCCGAAGAACCCGAAGCCCACCGTCCCCAAGCAGCCTGGCAGTCCCGACACGCCGCATCCCTCGCCCAAGCTGCCCAAACCCTCGCAGCCGCCGCTGCCGGAACTCTAGCCATGAGCCCGCAGGCATGCGCCGCTAGAATGCGCCCCGTTGGTGCTCGTGCAGGCATTGCGCCTGTGCAGTTAAACGGGAATCAGGGAGCCGCGGTCTCAACGAGACTTCAGCCAACCTGAGCTGTCCCCGCAACGGTAAGTGGTCGCCGGCCACGACCCGACAACACCTCCCATCGCGCTTGCGCCCATTGCGGCCCTCGGTCATCACGAGGACGCGCCCCACCAGTGCGAGCGCCCGGAGGTCTGTCGACGAAGGCCGGCCATGCCTGTCCCCACGTCCACTGGCGTGGAGGGATGCGCTGCACCACGCTCCGCGAGTCGAGATCGATCCGATGCAGGATGGACCGCCCGGCGCGAATCATCTCCATGGCCGTGCCATGGCGAGGGTTTGACCGCCGTCGGACCGCTTCAGGACGCTCTCACGCCGCGCAGCGTGCCGCAGTGCCTTCCTCCCTGACACGCTGGGAAGGACACAGGCATCGTGCCACCAGCCCGGAGACCGGCCAACAGGAGACGCGTCATCCCCGGATGGCGCGTCGTGTCACGGGTGCCTGCGGGAGAGCTGGCGCCCGGATCGTTGCTGGTTCTCCTCATGCTGTCCCCCGCCTCGCGCATCCGGCCTCGCGCCCGATCGCTGCACGTCCCTACGCCGTCGGCGCTGGCCTCGGCCGCGCTGTCTGCCGCTCTCCTTTTCGGCGCCAGCGGCGTCGCCCTGGCCGCGCCCAGCCCTGACACCTCCGGTGTGCGGTCGCTGGACGATGTCACCATCACCGGCACACGCAGCCCGATGCGCCTGGCCGACGTGCTGGGCGACCTCACCGTCATTCCCCGCGCTGATATCGAGCGCCAGGGCTACGGCAATGTGGCCGACCTGCTGCGCCAGCGCGCAGGCCTGGAGATGACCCGCAACGGCGGCCCGGGCACCAACACCTCGCTGTTCGTGCGTGGCGCGGAATCGCGTCACACCATCGTGCTGATCGATGGGGTCCGGGTCGAATCACAATCCACCGGCGGCGCGGATTGGCAGAACCTGCCGCTCTCCCAGATCGAGCGCGTCGAAGTGCTGAAAGGCCCGGCCAGCGCGCTGTACGGCTCGGACGCGATTGGCGGCGTGGTGCAGATCTTCACCCGCAAAGGCGCGGGCTGGCCGCAGGTCGACCTCGGTCTCGGCGCCGGCAACCTCGGTCAGGTGAAGGCCGACGCCAGCGTGTCCGGCGGTGACCGCGCCTTCGATTACGCCGCCGCCCTCAGCGGTGAACGCGGCACCGGCTTCAATGGCTTCACCAACACCAAGAGCAGCAGCTACAACGCCGACAAGGACGGCTGGCGCAACTACAGCGCCAGCCTGCGCCTGGGCGGCCGCATCGCAGCCGGACATCGGCTCGAGCTGATAGGCCTGAAGAGCCGCACCGACAGCGGCTACGACGCCGGCAAGAACGCCGACGACCGCACCCTCACCACCAGCGAAGCCGCCCGCCTGGGCTGGAACGCGCAGTGGCAACCGGCCTGGACGACCCAGCTCGATCTGGCCGAATCCCGCCAGACGCTGGAGACCCGACCGACGTCACCCTACCTGAGCAAGACGCGGGTAAGGACCGCCTCGCTGCAAAGCTTCTACCAACTCGATGAGCACCAGCAGATCAACGCGCTGCTGGAGCGACGCGAAGACCGCCTCGACAACACCGCGCTGGTGCCTGCCGGCACCGATGAGCGCCACGACAACGCGATCGGCCTCAGCTATTTGCTGAGCGCGGGCCCATTCAGTCTGCAAGCCCATGGCCGCCGCGATGACGACAGCAATTTCGGCCAGATCCACACCGGCACGCTGGCGGCCGGCTATCGGCTGGGCGGCGGCTGGCGCCTCACTGCGGCGGCGGGCAATGCCTTCCGCGCGCCGACGCTCTATCAGATGGGCAGCGTCTATGGCCCCAACACCAGCCTGCCGGGCGTCGAGCCGCTGCGCGCGGAGCGCGGCCACAACCAGGAAGTCGGCCTGGACTGGACCCGGGACGACCTGGAACTCGGTCTGACGACCTATCGCAACCGCGTCACCGACCTGATCGCCTTCGGCGCGGCCGGCACCTGCCGATCGACCGTCGGCTGCTATGGCAACGTGGCCCGCGCCACGCTGCGAGGTACCAGCCTGAAAGCCGCCGCGCAGACCGGACCGGTGCGCTGGACGGGTCATGTCGATCTCAGCGATCCCACCGATGACAGCACCGGCAAGACGCTGCAACGTCGTGCCCGTCGTTTCGCCAGCCTGCGCGCCGACCTGCAGCCCAGCGGCCTGCCCGACTGGACCTTCGGTGCCAATTGGGAAGCGGCGGGTGCGCGCTGGGACAACGCCGCCAACACCACTCCCTTGGCCGGCTATGGTTTGTGGAACCTCGATGCCCGCACCCAGCTCTCCAAGGACTGGCGCCTGCAGCTCAACGTCGACAACCTGTTCGACCGCCGCTACATGACCGCCAACAACTACGCGCAAGCGCCACGGACCTGGTTCGTGATGCTGCGCTATTCGCCGTCGCTCTGACCGCCCATGGCGACATCCGGCGGTCCGCTTCAGGACGTCGTGGCGTCGAGCCACGCAGGCGGACCGTCGATTCCGGGCTCGATCTCCAGCAGTGCGCCAGCGCCGCGCAGAAGGAACCAGATGGCCGCGCATCACCTGATCGTGGGTGGACAACGCAGTGGCAAGTCGCGCCACGCGGAACGACTCGCCCTGCGCTGGCAGGCCGACGGCGCGCGACGCGTGCTCGTCGTCGCCACCGCCCAGGCGCATGACGACGAGATGCGCGACCGCATCGCCCGCCACCGTGCCGATCGTCCGGCCGGCTTCGACACCGTCGAAGCGCCGCTGCAACTGGCCGACACGCTGCGCGAGCACGCCGCGCCGGACCGGCTGCTGCTGGTGGACTGCCTGACCCTGTGGCTCACCAACTGGCTGATGCCCATGGCGGGCGAACCCCGCTGGGAGGACTGGCGCGGCGAATGCGCCACGCTGCAGCGGCTGCTGCCCACGCTGGCCTCGCCGGTGCTGTTCGTCTCCAACGAGGTCGGCTGGGGCGTGATGCCGATGGGCCGCGAGGTGCGCGCCTATGTGGACGAGCTGGGCCGGCTCAATCAGCTGGTGGCGCGGCATTGCGCGCAACTCACGCTGATGGTCGCCGGCCAGCCCTGGACGCACCCGGTGCAGGATCTGGACGATCCGTCGATCGACCTCGGCCCTCAGGATCACCAGTCATGAACGCCACCCGCATGTGCACGACACGCCGCCCCCGCGTCGCGGTCCGAAAGACCGCTGCGATCGACGACCTCACTGCATCGACTCGCTTCTCATCTTCGGTCGTCACGTCAGACGCCTCCATCACCTCCACCCGGGTTCCCTCGGCCATGCCCATGCACAACCCGCCGACTGCCAACGCCCGCCAGCGCCCATCGATCGGACGATGGTCGGGTCCGAGCGCCGCGCTGATCTCGCTGATCTCGCTGATCGCGCTGGCCGCCCTGGGGACCAGCCCGACGGCGCAGGCCGAGCCGCTGTCGCTCAAGGACGACCGCGGCGTCACGGTGACGCTGCCCGACAAGCCGCGCCGCATCGTCAGCCTGCTGCCCTCGCTGACGGAAACCGTCTGCGAGCTGGGCGACTGCGACAAGCTGGTCGGCGTGGACCGCTACTCCAACTTCCCCGCGCGGGTGCAGAGCCTGCCCAAGCTCGGCGGGCTGGACGACACCGGCATCGAGATGCTGGTCGCGCTCAAGCCCGATGTGGTGCTGCTGGGCATCTCCGCGCGCGTCATCGATCGGCTCGAAGCGCTGGGCATCCGGGTCATCGCCCTCGAGCCGAAAAGCATGAGCGATGTGCAGCGCGTGCTGGGCAAGGTCGGCCAGGTGCTGCAGCGGTCTGACGAGGCGCGGCGTCTGTGGAACCGCATCGATGGCCACCTGACCCAAAGCGCCGCCAGCCTGCCGCCCGCCGCGCGCGGCCTGACGGTCTATTACGAGGTCGATGCCGGCCCCTACGGCGCAGGCAGCAACTCCTTCATCGGCGAGATGCTCACCCGGCTGGGCGCGCGCAACATCCTGCCGCCCGAGCTGGGTCCGTTCCCCAAGCTCAATCCGGAGACCATCGTCCGCGCCGACCCGCAGGTGATCATGGTCGGACAACGCAATGCCGCCGGGCTGCCGCAACGGCCGGGTTGGCAGACCATCCGCGCGGTGCGCCAACAGAAGATCTGTGTCTGGCTGCCCGCGGAGTCGGATGTGCTGGTGCGGCCGGGTCCGCGCATGTCGGAAGCCGCTGCGCTGATGGCGCGTTGCCTGCGCGACGCGGCCGCAGGTCCGGTGAGCTGGCCGACCGCGCCCTTCACCGCCCCGCCCGGAGGCATGCGCTGATGCTGGCGATGAACCGCCGCACGCTCGTCCAGCTGGTGGCGCTGGGCATGCTGTCGGCCGGCCTGCTGATGCTGGGGCTGTCCATCGGCAGCACCGGCTTTCATGCATGGACCGACACCGATCCCGCCTTGCGGCAGATCCTGTGGGACATCCGCGCCCCGCGCTCGCTCGGAGCGTGGCTGGCCGGCGCCCTGCTGGCGCTGGCTGGGGCGGTCGCGCAGGGTCTGTTCCGCAATCCGCTGGCCGATCCGTATCTGCTCGGCAGCTCGGCGGGCGCGTCGCTGGGCGTGGCGGTGCTGAACTTTTCGGTGGGTCTGTCGCCCGCCGCCACCGCGCTCGCCCTGCGCATCGGCATGACGGGCGCGGCCTCGACCGGCGCGGTGCTGGCGGTGCTGCTGTCGCTGACGCTGGCGCGCGGTGTGGAACAGACACTGCGGCTGCTGCTCGCCGGCGTGGTGGTGGGCGTGGTGCTGGGATCGGCCTCGTCGCTGCTGGCGCTGATGAATCCCGACATCTTGCGCGCGATGCAGGCCTTCATGCTGGGCAGCACCGGCTATGTGGGCTGGAGCGCGGTTCAGGTGATGGCGCTGGCCCTGGTGCTGTGCCTGCTGGTGTCGCTGGGCTGCAGCCGCGCGCTGGATGCGCTCACCCTCGGCGAGGACACCGCCCGCTCGCTCGGCCAACGGCTCAGCCTGATCCGACTGCTGCTGATCGGCGCGTTGTCGCTGGCCACCGGCGCGACGGTGGCGCAATGCGGATTGATCGCTTTCGTCGGTCTGGTCGCACCCCATCTGGTGCGCAGTTGGGGACCGACCACCCACGGCGCGCTGTTGCTGCTGTCGGCGCTCACCGGCGGCGTGCTGCTGCTGGCCGCCGATGTCGGCGCGCGCTGGGTGATTGCGCCGCAGGAGCTGCCGGTGGGCATCATCACCGCGCTGCTGGGCGGCAGCTACCTGCTGTGGCTGATGCATCGCCGCAAGGTGTCGATGGGAGGCGCGCGATGAGCCTCAGCCCGGCGCTTCAGATCGATGTCCAGCGGCTGGCGCTCTCCGGTCGACCGGTGCTGCAGCCGCTGACGCTCGCGCCACCGCGCCGCGCCTGGACCGCCATCGTCGGGCCCAACGGCGCGGGCAAGTCCACCTTGCTCAAGGCGATGTCCGGCCTGTTGCCCTTCGACGGTCATCTGATGCTGGACGATCGCGCCTGGTCGACCTGGTCCGCGCGCGAGCGTGCGCGGCATCTCGCCTGGCTGGGTCAGAACGAATCCGCGGCCGATGAGCTCACCGCCTTCGATGTGGTGATGCTGGGACGCCTGCCCCATCAGGCCTGGCTCGCACCGGCCAGCGCGCAGGACCATGCGGCGGTGGAATCCGCCATGCGTCAGACCCAGAGCTGGGACTGGCGCGCGCGCCCGTTGGGCCGTCTCTCGGGCGGCGAACGCCAGCGGGTGCTGCTGGCACGGGCGCTGGCGGTGCACTCGGCCGTGCTGCTGATGGATGAGCCGCTCGCGCACCTGGACCCGCCGCATCAGAGCGACTGGGTGCATCTGGTGCGGGATCGGGTGAAGGCCGGCGCGGCTGTCGTCAGCGTGCTGCATGAACTCAACATCGCGCTGCAGGCCGACTGGCTGGTGGTGATGGCGGACGGTGCCATCGTCCACCAAGGTCCGCCGCAGGACGCCGCCACCCACGCCGCGCTGCAGCAGGTCTTCCAGCAACGGCTGCAGATCCTGCAGGTGCAAGGGCGCTGGATCGCCCTCAATGCCTGATGCCTGATGCCTGATGCCTGATGCCCGATGCTTGGTCCGTGATGCCTGATGCGATGCCCGATGTCCGAATGCCCAACGACTGCCCTTTGATGACCTCCTCGATGCCTGCCTCGACCACCTGCCCCGCCCTGCTGATCAGCGCCCCCGCTTCCGGCCAGGGCAAGACCAGCGTCACGGCGGCGCTGGCCCGATCCGCGCGTCGTCGTGGACAGCGGGTGCGGGTGTTCAAGACCGGTCCCGACTATCTGGATCCGATGATCCTGTCGCGCGCCAGCGGCCATCCGGTGCATCAGCTCGACCTGTTCATGGGCGGCGTCGACCACTGCCGTGCGCTGCTGGCGGAAGCCGCGCAGGAGGCGGACCTGATCCTCGTCGAAGGCGTGATGGGCCTGTTCGATGGCCAGCCGAGCAGCGCGGACCTCGCGGCGGCTTTCGGTCTGCCGGTGATGGTGGTGCTGGATGCGTCCGCGATGGCGCAGACCTTCGCCGCCTTGGCGACGGGACTGGCGCGATTCCGCGCCGATCTGAAAGTGGTCGGCGTGGTCGCGAACCGCGTGGGCAGCGACCACCATGCCGCCCTGCTGGCCGAAGGCCTGCCGGCCGATCTGCCGCTGGTGGCGGCCCTCAAGCGCGCGCCGGAACTGAGTCTTCCCGAACGGCATCTGGGCCTCGTGCAGGCGCTGGAGCTGCCCGACCTCGACGCCCAACTCGACGCCTGGGCCGACGCCTGGGATGCCGGCTGCGCCCGCGGCCAGCGCAGCGACGCCGTGTGGCAGCCGCTGGATTTTTCGTCCGCGCCGGCCGACCCGGTGCGCGCGCTGGGCCCGGCGCTGGCGGGCCGCCGCATCGCGGTGGCGCAGGACGCCTGCTTCTCCTTCATCTATCCCGCCAATCTGTCGATGCTGCGCACGCTGGGCGCGGAGCTGCGGCTCTTCTCGCCGCTCGCGGGCGAGGATCTGCCCGATTGCGACGCGCTCTGGCTGCCCGGCGGCTATCCCGAACTGCATGCGCCGGCGCTGCGCGCGCATCCGCGCTTCTTCGCGTCGCTGCGCGCGCACCTGGACGCCGGTCGCCCGCTGCTGGCCGAATGCGGCGGCATGCTGGTGCTGCTGGACAGGCTCACCGATGCCGATGGCCAGGCTCATCCGATGGCCGGCCTGATGCCCGGCCAAGCCGCGCTGCAGCCCAAGCTCGCGGCGCTGGGCCTGCAGTCAATCGACTGGCCGGAAGGCGAGGTGCGCGGCCACAGCTTCCACTATTCGACGATGCTGACGCCGCTCACGCCGGTGGCGGTGGCGCGCAATCCGAATGCGGGTCGCACCGCCGAGCCGCTCTACATCGACGGCTCGCTGCGGGCGAGCTATGTGCATCACTACTTCCCATCGCAGCCCGCGGCGGTGGCGGCCTTCTTCGGAGGCGCTCGATGAGCCGATCGGGCGCTTCGGGCTTGATCTCGTCCATCTGCGCGGCGCGGCACCGGCACGGCGCCTTGCTGGGTCGACACCCCATCGACGAGCCCCATGACTAACGCGCCGACCGACCCTCAACATCGCTTCAGCGAGTCTGAACGCGCAGCGGTCTACCGCGCGATCGAGCTGCGCCGCGATGTGCGCCATTTCCGCCCATCGCCGCCGCTGCCGGACGCGATGCTCGAGCGCCTGTTGCAAGCCGCGCATCAGGCGCCATCGGTCGGTCTGATGCAGCCGTGGCGTTTCATGCGCCTGAGCACGCCCGCGTGGCGCGCGCGCCTGCATCCCGTCGTCGACGCCGAACGCCAGCGCACGGCCGAAGCGCTGGGCGAGCGCGGCGCGGATTTCCTGCAGCTCAAGGTCGAAGGACTGAAGGACTGCGCCGAGCTGCTCGCGGTCGTGCTGGCGCCGGACGACGGCACCGTCTTCGGCCGGCGCAGCCTGCCGCGTGAGATGGCCTGGTGCTCGGCCGCCTGCGCGGTGCAGAACCTCTGGCTGGCGGCGCGGGCGGAGCATCTCGGCCTGGGCTGGGTGTCGATGTTCGACCCGGTCGAGCTGGCGCAGGTGCTGCAACTGCCGACCGGCAGCGAGCCGCTGGGCCTGCTGTGCCTCGGGCCGGTGGATCGCTTTTATGACCAGCCGATGCTGGAAGAAACCGGCTGGCGGCAACGCCGGCCTTTGCAAGACCTGTTGATGGAGCCGCCTCGCGATGCAGATTGAACCACCGCCCGTTGACCGTGAACGAATCATCCCCACCGGGGAACGCCGCGGCCTGGTGCTGGTCCACACCGGCGACGGCAAAGGCAAAAGCACCGCCGCCTTCGGACTGGCCCTGCGCGCGCATGGGCGCGGCAAGGCCGTCAAGATCTACCAGTTCATGAAGGTGCCCAGCGCGCGCTTTGGCGAGCATCGCGTCTTCGAGACCTTGGGCGTGCCGATCGAAGGCCTGGGAGACGGCTTCTCCTGGAAGAGCAAGGACCTGGAGCATTCCGCGCAACTGGCCCGTGATGGCTGGGAGCGCGCCCGCGCCACGGTGATGGCCGGCGAGCATTTCCTGGTGGTGCTGGACGAGATCATGTATCCGCTGCGCTATGGCTGGCTGCCGCTGGAGCCGGTGCTGCAGACGCTGCGCGAGCGCCCTGCGCATGTGCATGTCGTCCTGACCGGCCGCAACGCGCCGCAAGAGCTGATCGAGCTGGCCGACACGGTGACCGAGATGACGCTGGTGAAGCATCACTTCAAGGCCGGCGTGCCGGCGCAACGGGGCATCGAGGACTGACATGTCGATCGGCGCGACGGCCTCGTCCATGAGCGGAATGCTGACCGCGGCACATGCAGCGCACGCGGCGCTCGGCGTCCGCTTGCCGGCGCCTGGTGAGAGGTCGTCGCTCGGCTCCCCGCCGTCATCCCCACGAGGCGGCCGCGCATGAACTGGCTGCTTCCCGCCGCGATGCTGTGGGCGCTGTGCATCGATCGCCTGTGGGGCGAGCCGCCGACCTGGGCGCATCCGGTCGTCGCGATGGGCCGTTATCTGGGGCTGTTCAAACAACGGCTTTGCGCGCTGCCGCCCGCGTCCGCCTTTGTGGCGGGAGCGCTCGCGTGGCTGCTGGGCGCGGCGCTGGTCGTGGCCTTGGCCTGGGGCCTGGAGCACTGGATCTGGCAGCAGCTTCGGCCGTGGTCCGGCCCTGGGCCCTTCGCGATCGCGGTGCTGGTGCTGGGTGCGCTGCTCAAGCCCTTGCTCGCCTGGCGCATGCTGCGCGAAGAAGTGGCGCAGGTGGAGCAGGCCTTGACCCGGTCGCTCGCCGACGGCCAGCAGCAACTCGCCCGGCTGGTGAGCCGCGACACCACCGTGCTGTCGGCGGTCGAGGTCCGCGAGACCGCCATCGAGACGCTGGCGGAGAACCTGAATGATTCGGTCATCGCGCCACTGTTCTGGTTCGCGATCGCGGGCTTGCCGGGCGCGGCGCTCTATCGTTTCGCCAACACCGCCGATGCGATGTGGGGTTATCGCGGTCGCTGGGAATGGGCCGGGAAATGGGCGGCGCGCGCGGATGACGCGCTGTCCTGGGTGCCCGCGCGCTTGACCGGTCTTGCGCTCATCCTGGACCGGCCCGGTCAGTGGCGCCAGCTGCTGCCGCGCTTGTGGCGGGAAGCCGCGCGCACGACATCACCCAATGGCGGCTGGCCCATGGGCGCGATGGCCTTGCGGCTGGACCGCCGCTTGAGCAAGCCCGGTCACTATTGCCTGAACGACGCGGGCGCCGCCGTGCGGGCGGGCGACAGCGACCAGGCCGAACGGCTGGCCTCGCGCGCGCTGGTCGTGCTGACGTGGATGATCGCGGTGCTGGCCGCCGCATTGAGGGGGCCTTTGTGGTGAACATCGTTCATGGCGGCACCGACGACGGGCCGGCCATCCTGCATGACTTCTCGACCAACGGCCATCCGCTCGGCCCTCCGCCGCTGGCCATGGATGCAGTGCTGAAGGCCGACCGGCTGCGTTATCCCGACCCCGCCTATGTCGCCCTGCGAGAGACGCTCGGCGCCTGGCACGACGTCGATCCCTCGCGCGTGCTGCCCACCGCAGGCGGCTCGGAGGCGATCCGCCGCTTGAGCCTGGCGGCGCTGCTCGAAGGCGTCTCCACCGTCTGCGTGCCGCAGCCCGGCTTCGGAGACTACGGCGCTGCCGCGATGGCGCTCGGCCTGACGGTGCAGGGCTATTCCGACGCGGCCGGTCTGATCGCGCTGCTGGACCCACCGTCCTCGTCGGCGCAACGCGCGCTGGTCTGGGTCTGCGATCCCTGCAATCCGACGGGGGCGAGCTTCACTGCGGACGAGTGGCAGGCGCTGCAACTGGCGCTGCAAGCGTCGGGCTCGACCTTGGTGGTGGACCAGGCCTACGACCCCTTGCGCCTGACCGGACGCCCGACGCTGCCCGCGGCCTTGGCCGACCAGGCCTGGCGCCTGGTCTGCCCGAACAAGGCGCTCGGATTGACCGGCGTGCGCGGCGCCTACCTGCTCGCACCAAGGCGCGAGACGGCCTGGCGCGAGCGGCTGCTGGCGCTCGCGTCGAGCTGGGTGCTGTCGTCGGAGGGTCAGGCCATGCTGACGGCCTGGACGCTGCCGGCCGTGCAGTCTCAATTGCAGGAATCACTGCAGGTGCTGCGTGAATGGCGCGACATCCAGTGGCGGCGGCTCGCGTCGCTGGGCATGCGGCAGCGGCCCGGCAGCGTCGCCAACTTCTGGCTTGCTCGACTGCCTAGCACCGACCACCGCACGGCGACGGATCAGTTGCAGCGGCTGCGATCGATGGGCATCAAGCTGCGCGATGCGAGCTCCTTCGGCTTGCCCGGCTGGGTGCGACTCTCCGTGCAGGCGCCACCGTCGCTCGAAGCGCTGGTCCTGGCCTTGGGGCCGATGCTCGATCAGTGACGCCGCGCGCGCCGACTGCCCTTCACCGCCCGCAAACGCCCTGCCGTTCTCATCCTCCTCTCCTCCTTGGACCACCCCATGAGCTCTCCTTCCCGCCGCGCCCGTGCCGTCATGGTGCTGGGCACCACCAGTGGTGCCGGCAAGAGCTTCCTCACGACCGCGTTGTGCCGTTGGTATGCGCGCCAGGGCCTCCAGGTGGCGCCGTTCAAGGCGCAGAACATGAGCAACAACGCGCGGGTGGTGCCAGGTCTTGCCGGTCGCCAGGGCGAGATCGGCTCGGCCCAGTATTTCCAGGCGCTCGCGGCGCGCACGCGGCCCGAGGTGCGGATGAATCCGGTGTTGCTCAAGCCCGAGAAGGACACCGCCTCTCAGGTCGTGGTGCTCGGTGAGGTCGATGAGGCGCTGACCCGCGCACCGTGGCGTGCCCGCAGCGCGGCGCTGTGGACGGCCGCGCGCGGCGCGCTGGATGCGCTGATGCAGGAGAACGATGTGGTCGTGATCGAAGGCGCCGGCTCGCCCGCCGAGATCAATCTGCATGACACCGACTACGTGAACATGCGCACCGCGCTGGCGGCCAACGCGGCGTGCCTGCTGGTCACCGACATCGATCGCGGCGGCGCCTTCGCGCATCTGTTCGGCACCCATCAACTGCTGCCGCCCGACGAGCGCGCGCTGATCCGCGGCTTCGTGCTGAATCGCTTCCGCGGTGATGCCTCGCTGCTGTCGCCCGGCCCGGAGATGCTGCAATCGCTCACCGGCGTGCCCACGCTCGCCACCTTGCCGATGTGGCGCGGCCATGGGCTGCCGGAAGAAGACGGCGTCTTCGACGACCGTCCAACCGGCAGCGGCATGACCACGCTTCGCGTCGCCGTCGTGGCCTATCCGCGGCTGTCCAATCTCGATGAATTCCAGCCGCTGCGCAGCCTGGACGGCGTTCGGCTCAGTTGGGCCCGCACGCCGGCCGAGCTGGACGGCGTTGACTGGATCATCCTGCCCGGCTCCAAGGCCGTCGCATCGGATCTGGCCTGGCTGCGCGCGCAGAAGCTGGACGCGGTCATCACCGCCCATGCCGCAGCCGGTCGGCCGGTGCTGGGCATCTGCGGCGGGCTGCAGATGCTGGGCGAGGCCTTGATTGACCCGCACGGCATGGATGGCAATGCGCCCGGACTCGGCCTGCTGCCGCTGGTCACGCAATTCGAGCGCGACAAGCTGCTGCGCGAGGCGCAGGTCCGCTTCGCCCCCTCGCTGGCGGCGCCCTGGTCCGGCCTGTCGGGGCTGACGGCGCGCGGCTACGAAATTCACCATGGTCGCACCGCGCAGCATCCCGCGCTGCCTGCGGTCACGCCCGTCCTGTTTGATGCGCAAGGCCAGCCGTTGGGCTGGCAGCACGGCGCGGTCCTGGGCCATTACCTGCACGGCCTGTTCGAGGACGAGTGCGCGCTGTCGGCCCTGTTCGGTCGGCCCGTGCGTCCGTTGGAGCGTGTCTTCGATGACCTGGCCGACTACCTCGATCAGCACGTGCCGCCCGGTGTGCTCATGGATCTGCTGAAGCCGGGCGCCCACGAGTGAGGTCCCCGACCTCGGTTTTCTTTCTCTCCCCTGTCTCTCTGTCATGACCATCCAAGACCTGATCCCCGAGATTCCGTCCCTGCTCGACACCCGTCTGGAAGCGGCCCTGCGCCATCGGATCGATCGCAAGACCAAGCCGCTGGGCGCCTTGGGCCGGCTGGAAACGTTGATGCTGCGTCTGGGGCTGATCCTGGGCACCGAATCGCCGACGCTGGTCGACCCGCAGCTGATGGTCTTCGCGGCGGACCATGGCCTGGCGGCGCACGGCGTGTCGGCCTATCCGTCCGACGTCACCTGGCAGATGGTCGAGAACTTCCTGGCCGGCGGCGCGGCGGTTTCGGTGCTGGCGCGTCAGCACGGTCTGACCTTGAGCGTGGTGGATGCGGGCGTGCGCCACACCTTCCAGCCTCGGCCGGGCCTGCTGATCGCCAAGATCGCGATGGGCAGCGCGGACATGCTGGCCGGTCCCGCGATGAGCGCCGATGAATGCGCCACGGCCGTCGCGGCGGGCAAGACGCTGCTGCAGAAGCGTCCCGGCAATGTGCTGCTGCTGGGGGAGATGGGCATTGGCAACACCTCCGCGGCCTCGCTGCTGCTGGCACGACTCGGCGGTTATCCGCTGGCCGATTGCGTGGGGCGTGGCACCGGTCTGGACGACCAGCAACTGCAGCACAAGCTGGAGGTGCTGACCCGTGCCCTGCAGCGTCACCCACGCGCCAACGAGCCGCTGGCCGCGCTGGCGGCACTCGGCGGGCTGGAGATCGCCATGATGGTCGGCGCGGTGCTCCAGGCCGCGCTGGAACGCCGAGTGATCGTCGTGGACGGCTTCATCACCGGCGCGGCCGTGCTGGTCGCCGCCAAGCTGCAGCCTGCGGTGCTGGAGCGCTGCGTGTTTGCGCACCGCTCGCAGGAGTCCGGCCATCGCCTGATGCTGGAAACCCTGCGCGCCGATCCGTTGCTGGACCTGGGGCTGCGACTCGGCGAGGGCTCCGGCGCGGCGCTCGCCTGGCCGCTGTTGCAGTCCGCGTGCAAGGTGCTGGCGGAGATGGCGAGCTTTGATGCGGCGGGGGTGAGTGAGAAGGGGTGAGTGAGAAGGGGTGAGTGAAGCGCCGCGCCAGCCATCCCGCATCGGGGTCTGCCCGCGCGGAACCCGACGTCTCAGGACGCCATCCGGTAGGGCAAGTGCTGCGTCCAATGGGGTTGGATCACGCCGTGATTGAGCAGCAGGTTGGTCACGACCTGCTCGCTCACTTCGAACTGCGCCGACGCTTCCTCGATGGCATAGGTGGACACGTCGCCATCCAGGAAGGACAGGAGCGAGTCCAACGGGCATAGCAATTCGGCGGCAAATGCGCGCTGGTATTTCTGACGGGACGTGCTCAGGTCCGTCGACGCGAGCCATCGCGGGCCGCCATCGGAGGGACGCAAGTGTTCACCCAGGAATCGGGCCAGCTCGAAGCGTTGTCCCACGGCATTTCGTCGGCGGGCGACAAACTTCAGCCCCGAAGGACCGACCGGCATGGCGACGGCGACCGGCGACCGGCCGGCCGCGAACGGTCGATCGAGCAGGCTCACCGTGCTCAGCCCAAGCAGGTCATGCAGCACATGACTCGGCATCGGGCCGGTGACCTGGCCAATGGCTCGACGAAGTGCTCGGGCATCATGAACGGCGCGTTCCCAGGGCGCCCCCTGTGTCAGGTGATCGACATCGTTCGAGGTGACCGACGGCGTGCCAAAGATCCCGTCCGCCTGCGCCAGCTGCGACAGCGTGGTCAGGTCCGGGCTGTGCCCCGACGAAGACATCGCGGGGGCCAGTTCCGACAGTGCGACGTCGCCGACCTCGGACTTCCAGCGGAGCGCGGCAGTCAGCACATCGGGAGGACACTCCTCGGGGTCAAAGCCGAGTTCCGCCTCCAGCTTTCTTCGGGAGCAGGCGCCGGGATCCGCGAGATCGTCCTGCACGAACCGCCACAGCTGCGAGAGGCCGGAGTCCGCGACCTCGCGAGCGCTGAGGCGAGACAACACGCTGTCGATGAATCGATGCACGCTCTGCTGGAACGCCTTCAAGGGAATGGCGCGCGGCGCATCCAATCCTTGCACGTACTGCACGGACTGTTCAGGACTGGCCGCAGGTGCTGCCCAGACCTGCACGGCCTCGCCATCAGGAATGAACACCACGCGTGGCCACACATAACCGTGGTTGGCCGCCCCCAGTTCGTGGGCCATGCGCCAGTCGTGACCCGGCTGTTGATGCGGCAGCGGCTCATGACCCAATCGCCACCATGAACTTGCCAGCCAGCTGGCCAAGGGATAGGCGGACACGAACACGCTGTCTCGCACTGTCCTGGACCACGCGTCCTGGCTTTGGGTCAAACTGATCTGGTCAACGGAGATGTGCAGCAACCCCGCCGTCGCCGCGATTTCAGGATCGCCGGACTGCGCGGCCATCCACTCGGCAGTGATGTCGAATTCAGCCACGGCGATGCACCCATCGACGAACGACTTCCTCGGAGAGCGGATCGGTCTCGGGCACCGGATAGCCGTGGTGGGTGCCCAGTGCGGGGTTTTCGAGTTGAGCTTCCATCGGGATGTTGGTGTCGGTGACCGACCACCGGAAACGGGATCCTCAGCTTAGCGTGAAGCCATCCAGCGACGACGCAATCTGCATGGCACTCATGCGGCGACTTTGTCCCACTCGCACCTCAAATCCGTGGCCGCAACCGCAATTCCGGTAGTGGCTTCGGCGCGCGCGTGCCGGGATCGACGCCGGCGCCTCTCACCGAGGTGGTCAATGCCACGCGCTTCGCGATGCCCAGCAGCGCATCGAGCGACCAATGGGCCAGCCCGGCCTGCGACACATGCAGGCCGTCGTCCGGCGCGATGTCCAGCTTGCCCAGTCCGTGGAAACGGTAGGTCGGCGGGCCGTAGGGGCCGGTGAAGAAACGGTCGTAGTCGCTGGGCGTTTCGGCGAGTTGGCCCAGGGAGCGCGACATCTCCGCGGCGGCCTCCGAATAAGCCGCCAGGGTCAACCGCAAGCGGATGGCCTGATGGTTCTCCCAATCCATCGGCGATGGCGTGGCGCCGGCCGGCCACTTCGCGGGATCGCCGAAACGGATGACGAATTCGCGGCCGGCTTCCCGGCCGTAATCGGTGAGCGTCTGGATCAGCGCCGGCGGCATCGTGAGGTTCAGGCCGCCTTCCTTCGCATTCAGCCGGATCAGTCCGATCCGGTCGCGAAAGCCCGGCATGTGGGTCAGCGACTCATGGCTCCAATCCTTGGCCACGGTGAAGACGGTGCCCAGGAAATTAACCAGTTGCGACAGTCCCGACCCGCCGCCCAGATGCCGCCAGTACGGCATCATCGCGTCGCCGTTGTTGCGCGGGAAGACCACGCGTGGCGCGTCCGCCGGCGCGTCGGCATTCAGGCTGCCCAGGTCGAGACCGAAGGTGGGACGCGTCGGCAGTGGCGTGTCGAAAAAGTGGATCGGGAAATTGGAGCCCACACCGCCGTCGGTGAACCAGCATGGCCGCGGCGTCGGACGCGGGCGGGCGTCGGGATCGCGGCGCCACGCGGCGACCTCGCGGAAATCCACCGCATGCAGCGGGATCGCGCTCAGCAACACCGGAAAGCTCAGGCTCATGCGCACGGCCACGATCACCGGCAGGTCATCGGGATCGGGCAATCGCCGCAGTCGGCCGAAGTCGATGTCACCCAGCAGGCGGCGCTCGCCGTCGTCATTGAATGGCTGGGTTTTGGCGACCATCCAATCCACCACCGACGCGGGAAACAGTCGTCGGAATTCCTGCTCATCGAACGCGAACTGGTTGTTCTCCTTGACCAGCGTGTCGTTGCGAAACGGCAGCCGGAAGGGCCGGCCCAGCGTCAGACACGTGGTCATCACTTCCAGCTGGATGCCCTGCGCCTTGAGGTCGCGGAAGGTCAGCGGGCGGCCTGGCGTGAGATGCGACTGACCGCTCAGGCGATCGAGATAGTCGCTGAGCCACGGCGTGAGGGGCTCATCGGCATGCGCCTGGCCCGGCTCCGCCATGCCGGTGCAGACACCGAAGAAATTGCCGGGCAATGTGCGCAAGACGGTGCGCACCGTGAGAAAGACCGAGAGGCTGGCGGCCAGCCCCGCCACACCCGCCACGATCAGCACGGCCCAGGCGATCGACCAGACCTGCATCGGCAATGCTCGCACCGCACACACCGCCCAGA
Organism: Burkholderiaceae bacterium; assembly: GCA_913776825.1. Classification (GTDB taxonomy): domain Bacteria; phylum Pseudomonadota; class Gammaproteobacteria; order Burkholderiales; family Burkholderiaceae_C; genus Roseateles. Next base: position 306,801 of record CAJYPV010000027.1, on the reverse strand, counting down.
TCGCCGCCAGCAGCGTGATCCACCAGTGATGACGCAGCAAGACCGCCAGCGCCGTGACCACGCGGCGGATCATCCCGGCTTGCCCAAGGCTCGCGGTGAACGCCTGGAACAAGGGCCGCAAGGCGGGCAGCGGTCGGAAGAAGGCCAGCAGGCGCGTCCCGCCGCTGGTCGCCTGCGCGCCGAGGAAGCTCGGCAATTGCGCCAGTTCCGCGAAGGGGTCGATGTCCGGCGGCAGCTGCGATTGGCGCTGGCGGCCGCACTCCGCCGCAGCGGCCACGGCGGCCGCCATCGCGCCGGCGCTGGTGCCGCCGATCGACCGCAACCGAAAGGCCTTGGCGATCTCCACGATCGCCAGCGGATAGACCACACCGCTGGTGATGCCGCCCTTCATCACGAGGTCGCAGTCCCGCGCGAACGCGGTGGGCGGATCGAGTCGCCGCGGCATGGCAGCCGTTGGGTCGACGCCCGACAAGCCCTCGGTCATGTCGGCGGCGGTCCGCGCGGAGGCGCTTGCGGACGTGCTTTCAGGGGTGCGGTCGGACGCGCTGTCAGACCTGCGCTCGGTGGAGGGATCGGAGGACATGAGGTGGTGATCGTGATGGGTCATGAAGGCACGTTTTTCCGGGCCTGCGTCCTGCCCCGCCTGGTCGCCCCCCAGGCTCGGGGGGAGCGCTGTCGCTTAGCGTGCATGTCACCCGAAATCAGCGACAAGTCGGCGCACCGTGCTCTCTTACTGTACCGGTCTCAAACTTCGGGAGTCTCCAATGAAACGTGTCCTCATCGCTGGCCTGTGGGGGCTATGTGCCACCCTGGCCCATGCCCTGCCGCAGCCGTCGCAATCCCAACAGGTGTGGGCGGGCAGCCTGGCGGACAGCCGCCAATCCAGCGACGGTGCGGTGCTGTCGTCGCAGCTGAGTCAGTCCGGCGTGGATCCAACCGGCGGTGCCTACTCCGCCAGCGCGCAGGCTGAATCGTCGATCACGGCCGGCAGCTTGCGCGGCTCGGTCAAGGCCAGCTTCGACGGCACCGCCGCGGCGCGGGCCACCGTCACCGCGCAGCAATCGGACACGCTGACCTTCACCGCCGGCAGCCTGGGCGACACCTTGCTGGTGCACTACAGCATCGTCGTGGTGGGCTCGAGCTCGCTCGATGTGCAGCCCTCCCTCACCATGCCGGGCGTGCCCAACGATGCGGGCTTTTCCCGCTGGCAGATCGCTCACAACTTCGGCCAGGGCTGGGCGAGCGCGGAGAGCACCACGGTGATGGGCTATGACGGCACGAAGACCGTCACCAACTCGCGCAACCTGAGCGGCACGCAGGAACAGGTCTACGGCCGCATGGACTTCGTGGGCACCGTCACCTCGGGCGACCCGACCTCGTTCTACATGTACCTCATGGCCGAGACCTCGCTCAACCTCTATGGCGTCCAGACGAAGGGCAGCGGCGGCGTCGACCTCAGCCAATCGGTCTATTGGGGCGGCATCTCCGAAGTCACCACCTGGGATGGCCAGGCCGTGTCGTACAGCGTCGCTTCCCTGTCCGGCGCGAACTATGCGCGCTCGTTCGGACCCGCACTGACCGCGCCGGAGCCCGCCAGCATCGTGTTGATGCTGATCGGCGCCCTCGTGCTCGGCGGGTACGCCCGCCGCCGCGCCTGAGCCCGGCAGAAGGCCAACGCCGACGAAGGGTGCCAGCGTCGTCAGAGCCAGCGAAGTCGATCGAGGTCTGCTGCGATGACGGGCGTGTGGATTGCCGTTGCAGGCACTCTCAACCAGGAGTTTCAGCATGACGGCCACGCCATCCTCCAAAGACTTCCCGCCCGGCCTGCAGGGCGGCATGGAAAACGATGAGAGCGCGCATCGAGTCGGCGAGACCGGCCAGACCGGTCCCGAGGCGCCCGGGGACATCGACCGCGGTCATTCAAGCGCTGATGCGCCCCTGAAAGACAAGCCATCCGTCTCTCCGACGCCGTCTGGCGCCGATCGCGCTCGTCCCTGAACACAGCGTCGAAAATCGATTCCCGCACCATGTGCGGGCGCTGCCCTCAACGCTGACCTCCCAGCAGAAGCGCTCACCGTCTGCAGTGGAATCGTCGATGGGCTCGGTGATTCGGATCAGGCTGACCGGGGAGGCCTTCTCGGAAGTATCAGGCGGAATTCAACTGCCGGTAGGCAGTTGAAGGGGGACATGGAGAAAAGGCCTCCCCGGTCGGCCTGATCCTGCGCCAACACCCCGCAGGCCAACCCGAACGCCGCCCCACCATCCCAAACAGGCGCCCACCCGCCCGTCACATCGGCCACATCGGCACGCCCCGCGGCGCCGAGTGGTGGTGCATGGCCGAGAGCACCGCCTCCTGCCACTGCCGCTGATCGATCAGCCGCACCACACCCGCCACGGAAGCGGAGCGCCCCAGATCGCGCCCGCATTCATCGAGCAGCATCACGTTGGTTCGAATCGAATGCCGATTCAATTGCAGCGTTCCGCTCAGCGTCATCGACCAATCCCATCCGAACGAGATCAGCGGGAGTGACTCGCTCACCCATTCGGTGTAGCCGCGAATGGCGCCACTGAGCCGAGCCCCTTCCAGCAATCGATCGCAAGGGCTGTCATCGCGTTCGTCCAGCAGGTCCACGCCGGACTCCAGATGGATCCAGGCCATGCGCGACAGCGCGGCTTCGTGCAGCCGCACATAGAAGTCAAAAGGGGCTGATCGGTCAGTCTCTTTCATTGCGAAAGAGTTTATCGATTCCCGACATCCCATCGCTTAACAGATCTGTCAGTTGATCGCCCTCCGAGCCGCTCATGTAATGGCGCGCTGCCCAGAACACAGAGCCCCACGGAGAATCGAATGCGCATTGAATTGATCGACGACCATGCTGTTTCCACCGCCACCCGTGGCGCCATTGCCCGGTATCGTCACCGTGTTTTCATTGAGTCGTTGCAATGGGACCTGCCCTGCGAGCCCGGGCATGAACAGGATGAGTTCGATGCCGACGGCGCCACCCATCTGGCCGCATTCGATGGCGACGCAGTGGTCGGTTATGCGCGCTTGCTGCCGACGCTGCGGCCTTACCTGTTGCAGAAGCACTTCTCGCACCTGATCGGCAATGGCGTGGCACCGCAGTCGCCGCAGGTCTGGGAGCTGTCGCGGTTTGCCGCCGGCCAATCGGCGCAGCCCGGCAGCGCCTCGGATGCGAAGGCGCAGACCCGCATCGGCAAGCGGGTGCTGCTGGAGGCGGTGCGCTTCGTGATGGCCCAGGCTGGGGAGCAACTGGTGTGTTGCACCACCGTGGCGGTCGAACGTCTGGCGCAGCGTTGGGGCGTGGACATCGAACGCCTCGGGCCGCCCGTGCGCAGCAGCGCCGGTCTGCTCGTGGCCGCGCGGATTCATTGCTCGCGTCAGACGCTGGAGGCGCTCGATCCTGCTCTGGCCATGGCCGATCGCGACTCGACCGCCTGCCCGGCCATCGCAACGAGTTCGGGCGCGTCGACGACCGATCCGATTGCCGCGATGGCGGGGCTGCTCCGCCCAGGCACCGCGATGCCGGCAGGCAACGCCAACGGCGCCCATTCGATGAGCCTGCCTGGATGGCGCGTCGTCGATTCGCGCGGCGCCTGCGCGGTCTCGCCCCACGGCGCCAATGCGCGCGCGGTGGCCGTCTGAGTGAACTCCGACAGGGCACGACGCAATCGCAACGTGCTCATGCAAGGCCGGCGAGCGTCAACGCAGGTCGATGAGATCAGCCGCGCGCTGCCTGCGCCAGCCTCGCCAGTCGCCGTGACGAATCAGCTCAACAGGCCCATCAAGGCGGCCATCACAGCCGCCGCGGTCTTGTTGCCGGTGCCCAGCTTCTGGCAGGCATTGCGCATGTGGAAGTTCACCGTCGCTTCGGACACGCCGATGATCTGGGCCATGTCGGCGGATGTCTTGCCGTCGCAGGACCAGCGCAGCACTTCGCGCTCGCGCGCGGAGAGGTCCAGATCACCTTTGTCCCGCAGCGATGAATCCCAGTGCTTGAGCATCGCTTCATGGCAGAGATAAGACAGCCATTGCAGACGCTCGGCCTTGGCCTGCAGTTCTTCGTCGCAGATCGGCGGATCGGTGCGCGCGCAGGTCAGCAAGCTCACCATGCCGCGCGAATCGCGCCGCGGTTGCGCCAACCCATGCGCCAGCCCATGTGCGCGCGCTTCCAATCGCAATTCGGGGCAGGTGGCGAACAGCGCATCGCTCCAGAGGATGGGCTCATCGCTGACGATCGCATGCGCCACGGTGGGATCGCGGCGCAGGAAGTCCCCTTGTTCATAGCGGGCTTTCCACGCTTCCGGATAGTTGCTGCACCAAAGCACCCGGGGCGCAATCAATGGTACCGGTGCCTTCATTCCGAATGAGCAGTACTGGAAGCCGAGTCGGTTCACTTCCGCAAGAATCGTCTGGAACGTCTCGTCGGTGTCTGCGGCGGAACTCACCAGCCGCAACTGTTGCACCTGCCAGCAATTCATCTCCATCCCTCTCTGAGTCCGTCGTGGACGGACCGGTCCTCCGTCAGCGCGCGCCGAGCGCTGTCAGTTCTGCAGATGTCGGGCGTACCGCACCGGACGAAGTACGCTGCTTCGGCCGGGGATCCCGGATAGGCTGCAAGCATAGGGCCAGCGGGAAAGACCCGTTACCCCCAAGGCAAAGGAATGCGCATCTTGGAGGAATGACTCTAGGGCGGGTGATGCGGGTGATACGGGCGATTCCGGCCCGCAGGCCGCTCATTGCGCGAATCGATCGGTGGCCCGAATCAATTGATCGGTGATGCCCGGTTCCTTGAAGGCATGACCGGCGGCTTCCACCAGTTTGAGCTCCGACTCCGGCCAGGCCTGATGCAGCTCATACGCGGTGCGCGGCGGCGTGGCCATGTCGTACCGACCCTGCACGATCACGCCCGGAATGCCGCGCAAGCGATCGGCCTGACGCAGCAACTGACCGGGCTCGAGGAATGCGCCGTGCTTGAAGTAATGGCATTCGATGCGGGCCAGCGCAAGTGAGAAACGCGGCTCGGTGCGTTGAGCCAAAGAGACCGGATCGGGCCGCAGGATGATGGTGCGCGCCTCCCAGCGGCTCCAGGCAATCGCGGCGCGCAACTGCGTCGCTTCATCCGATTCGGTCAGCAGTCGGGCATAGGCGCTCAGCAGATCATGGCGCTGATCGACCGGCACCGGCTCGATGAAATGGGCCCATTCGTCCGGGAACATCCAGGACGCGCCGTCCTGGTAGTACCAGCGCAGTTCCTCCTGGCGCGCCGTGAAGACGCCCCGCAGGATCAGTGCGGTGACCTGCGCGGGATGGGTTTGCGCATAGGCCAGGGCCAGCGTGCTGCCCCAGGAGCCGCCCAGCACCAGCCAACGCGGCACGCCCAGCATGCGGCGCAGCCGTTCGATGTCCTCGACCAGATGCCAGGTGGTGTTGGCCTCGATCGACGCATGCGGCGTCGATCGACCGCAGCCGCGCTGATCGAACAGCAGCACGCAATAGCGCGACGGGTCGAAGAGCCGACGCTGGTCGGCGGAGCATCCGCTGCCGGGTCCACCGTGCAGGAACACCGCCGGCTGTCCCTGCGGGTTGCCGCACAGCTCCCAATAGAGCTGATGACCATCGCCGACGTCGAGATGGCCGGTGGCGAAGGGTTCGATCGGGGGATAGAGCACCGCGGGCGCGGAGTCGGCAGTCGGAGTGACGGGATGGGTGGGGGAAGTCAGCGTCATGGGTTGACTTTAGGGCAGACGGATCGCCGATCGCGCCGGTCCAACCTGCTGTTGTATCGAGGCCGTGTGCGACTGTCGCCAGACACCAACTTCGCGAATTGGATCGGCACGCGCGCTGCAGGCAGCGTTCTCAACGCCCCGTCACCACCACCCCCGCCGCACTCCCGCGTGCCTGTGCCGGGCCTTCATCACCATCCAGCGCCACCGCCCCGGGAGGAAACACCCATCGGTCGATCGCCTCCGGCAGCGCACGCCAGGCGGGCTGCGTGGCTTCCACCGAAGGCAGCCACCACCAGCGCGTGACCGCCGGTCCGCTCACCCAACCCAGGAACAAGGCCTTGGCATAGCGGCCGCCCTCCCCCACCGTGGCCAGCAACCGGATCTGGCTGGTGTCCTGCAGGTCGGGCACGCCCGGGGGAAACGGCAAGCTGCGCCAGGATTGGCCGTCGACGCTGCTGACCTCGAGCAGCACGCGATCCGGCGCTTTGGCCTGACCGGCGGCCGGCTGCGGAGACGTCAGCAAGCCCGCCTTCGCCACCCGACCATCCGCAAGGATCACCGTCGGGCCGCCCGCGGAGCGCGACGGTGCCGAGCTGCGCCAGACCTGAGCCGTGGCATCGAACCATTCATGCCGACGCGACGGCAGCATCGGCCCCCAACCGACATAACTCGGCGCACAGTCGGCGCAGTCGGCCGGCCGCGTCGCGATCAGGTCGCCCTCCACCTCGCCACCCGCCACCACCACGCGACCCTGACTCAGCACGCGGCCGACGAGCCCCTTGCGCTGACGCTGCAATCTCGGGCCGGTCGACAGCTTCAGCGTCTTGCCATCCACCCACTGCACATTGGCTTCGTCTCCAACCAGCCAAGCCCGCTGGCCGTCGAAGCCCAACAAGCTGAGACGTCCATGCACGCCATCGGACATCACGTACGTGCCCAGCGCTTGGGCCTCCAGCAGCTGCCAGCGCCGCTGGGTCGTGTCCAGCACCGCCAACCCGCCGGGCGTGCCGTCTCCCGATCGCTCGGCATGGACCAGCGCCCGTTGGTCGTCCAGCCAGACCACGCCGGCGCGCTGGCTCGGGAAGGGCAGCGGCGGAAGCGTGGTGAGCGCTCCGGTGCGCAGGTCCATCAGTTCGGCAAGGCGGGTGTCCTCCTCGGCGAAGCTGCCTTCGTGCGTGTGCTGCAGCCGTCCGCCCACGGCCAGCAGTCGCGAACCGCGCAGCGCCAGACCGCCATCCCGCACGATCGGGAACACAGGCTCACGCGCCTGGCCGTCCTGCAGGGTCCACGTCATGACGCTCGCGCCGGGACTGCGCGCGCCGTAGTGCTCCTCACAGCAGCCTCGGGCCGAGAGCCCCGACACCACGGCCACTTGCTGACGCGGCAACGGCAACATCGCGCCAAGCCGGCGTTCGATGCTCATCGGCGCCGCCACGGAGACCGGTGCTGGGTCGCCCGGCTTCCAGCCGAGGATCACCGGATACGTGCCCGCGCCCAGCAACACCACGCCCGACTCGGGCACCCAGGCGGCCCGGTGATGGGACATCGGCACCGGCAGGTCCGGACCACGCTGCCAGCGGCGTGTGGCCGGGTCCCACAGCTCGCTGGTGGTGCGATCGGCCGCCCAACCGCCACCGCTCACCCAAAGCCGTCCGTCCGGCAGCAGGATCGCCGCAGCGTTCTGACGCTCGGAGGCAAGACCCGGCACCGTCTTCCACGACGTGGCGCCCGGCTCATACAACAGACTGTTGCCGGGCATCGCGATCAGGACGCGACCTCCGCCGACCTGCGCCACCACCCCGCGATGGAACGGCCAGACCGTGCCGGGTGTGCCGGTGACGGTCGGCTTGGGCAGTTCCTGCCGTTGCAGGACACCGCTCGCCGTCAACGACAGCCGCTCGACGATGAAGGGCGCATCCTGCCGCTCAGGCCAACCCGAACCACCCATCACGATCAGGCTGTCGTCCGGCAGGCCGACCACCGTCGCACCGCTGCGCGGCACGGGCAGTGGCAAGGTCAGCGGCGCCCCGGACTTCGGAATGAAGTGCAGCTGGGGTCCGACGAGCCACGCGCCGGCAGGCGTCAGCGCGCTCGCATAAGCCGCCGGATAGAGATTGGAATAACCCAGCCGTTTGCCCACCGACACGGTCCCACGCCCCAGCACCTGACGCGCATCGCGATCAGGCTTCAATGGGTCGGTCCACACCAGCACCAGGCTGTCGTCCTGATGCTGGAACAGCAAGGCGCGGCCATCCGGCAACGCGAGCGGCGGCGCCAGTTGACCCATCAGACGCGTGTCGCCGTGGGTCCGGATTTCGCCGCGCAGCGGTGGCGGCTGCGGCGCGTCCGCTCGTTGCGCCTGAGCGGAGCCGCACAGCATCGCCGCCAGCAGAATCAGTCGTCCGACCATGCTCAGCACCCCGCTGCGTCGATGGGAAAGTAATCGAATCGACCCGCTTCACCGACGAGCTGCCCCGGCGCGGCGAACGAAGAGAGATACAGCACCAGATGCCAGCCTCCGCCGCCGGTGTCCACGATCAGGTCGGGCTTGCCATCGCCATCCAGATCGCCCACCCAGCGCACCAGTTCGCCGGGCTTGAAGCTGGGCAGACCCTCGATGCCGCCGTAGGTGAGGCTGTCCAGAACCTGCCGCCGGGTGCCCACCTGCAATTCCAGGACCAACTGCCCACGGGCCTCATTGCTGTTGCTGGGATCAGGCTGATTCTTCCCACCGGTCAGCAGCACCGGCGCCACACGCAGCAGGTCGCCCGAAGGCAGTTGGAGCTCGCCCTCCATCGTGCCGGGCGTGCGGCTGCTGCGTTTCAAACCCAATGGCGATGGATGCCAGCTCACCACGGGCCCTGCAGCCAATGCCAGCCCCGTGGCCGGCGCGCGGAAGGGTTTGAAGATGGCGAGCGTGCCCGGCGGCGGCGCGGGCGTGAAGCGCAGCACCTGACCGGGCACCGGATCGCCGTCGTATTGCGGATGGGGATGCGGCTTCATGTCCATCTTCAGCGGATGCAGCTCGCAGCGCACGGCACAGGCCAACGCCCACCATCCCGTCCCGGCGCGGTACTCCCGCCCTGGCAGGTGGAGCGTGCCCGGCTCTTGTCCATCGCCTCGATCGACCGGGGGCGGCAGCATCACGACCGCGCCAGTGGACTTGTTCTCGTTGGGATTGCTCGCGGGCTGCGCCTGCAGCGGCGCCACGCCAGCAGCGCCGCATGCCAGGCACACCAGGGCGATGGCCCAGGCATGGAATCCGATCTGTCTCATTCACCCTCTCCCCGATGCGCCGCTGCGCATGCTGGGGAAGGCTTGTACCTCAGTCCCGCAGCGCCACCCGGCTTCAGGGCAGGATCATCGCCAGACCGACACGCCGACGCGATCGGATCAACCCGAAAGCTGGCCTTTGTTCACGGATGCCAGCGCCGCCGCTTCCCGAGCCCCCGCGAAGGCGGCAAAGCCTGGCGAGACGACGGGGGCCGGCCAACCCGCAGCCGCGACGAACGCGTTCGTCGAAATGGGTGGACGTGTCCCGACGGGCGACGCGACGATGTGGCTTTTCAATGCGGAGCTGGCGCGCTGCAGCATCGCGTCCACCACGCGATCGGCGAGACGGGCATTCACGCTCATCGCATTGGTCCAGAAACAGGTGCCCATGCTGAGTGAACCCAGCAACGACACCACCGGCGCGAATCGACTCGGCAGACCACCCGAGGCCGAGACGTTGGCGTCGCCCTGAGACGTCTGCGGGCGGCCGATCAAGCGCAGGTCCTCGAAGCGCTGATCGACGCCGCCGAACTCGCTGGGCGTCGCCACCCCGCGCGCCAGCATCTGACGCATCAGCGGATCCGCCGAGCGGGTGACGTCCACGCACATGCCGGTGGCATTGACCAGTCGATCCACATGCACGACGGCGGACCGGCCCTGCCCCTCCCGCGCGGCGAAGGCGATGTCGAAGCCGTCCCGGGTCGCGGTGACCGCGCTCACCTCCGCGCGCACTTCCAGCTGCCCACGCCGCAGCAGCGCGAGCACCTTCTCCGCATTCACCAGCGGCACGGCAATGCGCCGCACCAGGAAGAGATGCCGGTATTGGGTGACGAATCGCCGACGGTCCGCCAGCGCGAGCCGGTGCCAGGCGTGATCGATCACCTCATTGGTTTGATAGAGCACCGATTGCCAATGCCGCTCGCCGCGTCGCGCGATCTCGATCTCGTGTTCCAGATGCGCCACCGGGGTGCTGCCCAGCGCCATCGCTTCCTGCAGATCGAAGGGCTCGCCGGTGCGGTCCTCGATGTCCTGCCGAAGCAGCCGGACCAGGTCGTCCAGCGCGACGCTGCCCTGCGCGTCCCGCGGCAGTGCCTCGATGCCTTCACGGGTGAACCACCGCAGCGTCACCGGCGAGCCTTCGGCGCTGCGCACGGAGGGCAGATGGCCGCGCCGCGAGAAGGCGGTGATCTGGCCTCGGAAGCCGCTGTCATGCAGCGACACCAGCGCATCCAGCGCGCTGAGGCTGGTGCCGGCGATGCCGACATGATCAGCGCCGGACAGCGCCGACACCAGCTCCCGGCATGGATACGGCGAGGACAGATAGCCCGGATGCGACTCCAGCTCGCGGTATTGGGACGACGGCAGATTGCCGGTGCAGAGCAGCACCTCATCGGCAGTGAACCGAAGCCCGCGTTCGGTGTGCAGGACGGTGGCGCCGAAATCGGTGGGGACCAGGTCCACCACCGCCTCACCGATCAGCGAGAGCGGAATCTGCCGCGCGGCCAACGTCGCGACCGCCTGGCGATAGGTGTCCGCCAGGTAATCGCCGTACACCGCGCGCGGCACCGGCCCGCTGAGCCAGCGCGCCTGCGCGGGATCGCGCTCGGCGCGGGCCTGCAGCCAATCGGTGAAATGCGTGGGTTCCTGCGGCAGCACGGACAGCGCGACTGCCGGCGTGTTGAGCAACACCGCCTCCAGGTCCGCGCCATACGGCTGACCGACGCCAAGTCGGCCGGCCGGCTCGAACTGCAGCAGATGCAGCGCCGGCAAGGTGTCGATACGCCGGGCCAGTTGGGCCAGCACACTGGTGGCAATGGAGCCCCCGCCAACGAGGGCCACCGTATAGGCTCTGGACAAGGTCGCTCCCCTGTGAGGTGTTGCAGACATGCAAGGCGTGCGGTGAGGCGCGGTCCCAGGGGCCATCCCCGAATCGAATCGCGCGGTCATCAGAATTTCTTGGACACCCCGACCACGGTGGACGAGACGCGTCGACCGGTGCCGAGGGAAGACGATGTCGAGGTATCGAAGGAATAGCGTGAGCGGGCGTCGTTGACGATGGTGTTGTGGAAGCCGTACAGCTTGGTCAGCTTGGACAGCCGCAGCGTGTAGCCGAGCGAGAACATGCTCGCGCCCGATTCCGGCTGGCGCCGCACGTTGTTCACCACCGCGTCCGGTCCCGCAGACCCGCGCCCGCTGAAAGCGCGGCCGGCGTTGGCCCACACCGTCTGGGTGCTCCAGGTGTGGCTGAGCAGCAGACCGACATAGTCCCGACGCAGCGTGCCGCCGTTGGCCACGCTGTAGGACAGCCGCTCCAGGCCCAGCCCGATGCTCACCGGCCCCTTCCATTCCATCGACAGCGTCAGCCCGTTGTCTCGCGCGCCGGCATAGCGGGTGTCCACCTGCTTCTGAGCGGCGATGCCGAGATACCACTCCCCCTGGCGATACTGCATGCCGCCCGAATAGGCGTGCGAGCTGCCCTTCTCCCGCTGCAGATCGGTCGACAGATCCGCCACCGACACGCTGCCGGACACGCCATTCCAATTCGGCGTGTCGTAGCGCACGGCAGTGATGAATGAATCCATGCAGCCTCGATCCATGCCGGCGCCGTTGCCGCAGTTGGCCCACAAGGCAATCGGGTTGTGATTGCCCTGGATCTCGATGAAGTACCAGGGCAACGAGACATCGTCGTAAATCGGCAGCACCCGCCCGAGCTTGATCGATCCCGCACCGCCGGCCAGTTGCACGAAACATTCCCGGTTGCAGACGCTGCCCGTGCCGGTGTCGGTGCGCAGACCCGCCGAGATGTAGAACGAGGCGCTCAGGTCACCGCCCAGCGACTCCGTGCCCTTGAACCGCATGTTGGAGGCGGAGCTGTCCAACCGATGCAGCACCCGCGTGCGCCCGGCCGCATCGCCGTACGACAGCCGGTTCATCTGCACATTGAGCTCGCCCGACAGCACCAGCGAATCGGTGGCCGCCATCGCCGGCATCGATCCGCCGCCGGCCACGCCGCCCGTCGCCAGCGCGAGGACGACGGGCGCGGCGAGCGGCCAGCGACCGACGGTTGACCGACGCCAGCGCCCCGTGCGAATCGACACGCGCTTCACTGCGCCGCGATGGACTCGGCCCCGGGATGCCGGCCCCGAGACGACAGGTCGCCGGCACCGTCGGACCGAGCGTCACCGTGGACAGCCGACGCCGACGTGCTGCCGGTGTCCCACTGGGTGTGCGCGACGAACCACTGCTGGAAGTCGTGCAGCCGCTCGCGGATCTGGGCTTCGTCCTCGCCCTCGACGATCGCGCTCACCACCTCCGAATTGGTGAAGGCCATGCCGCTGTAGGCCCGGCCTGGCTGGCCGTAGAGCTTGTAGCGCCGCACGAACGGCAGCGGGCAGCCGACGGGCGCCTCCCGCAGCAGGCCGGGCACCGGCGGGATGCTGATGTGGCCGACGCGCCGCTCCGGCTGCGTGCGCACCGGCGGGCTGAAGGACGGGTCGCGCAGGGCGCGCAGGTAGCTCATGCGCACATCGATGCCCCAGGCTTCTTCCAGCTCCTGGTTGAAGAAGACGCCGCCCAGGCGCGAGGCGATCTCGCACAGGACGATGCGGCCGCTGCGGTCGACGAAGGCCTCCAGATGGAACAGCATGGTGGGCTCGGAGGGCAGCACCTGCTCGACCAGCCGCCGCGAGTAATCGATCAGCGACTGACGCACCGGATTGGACTCATCCATCATGTGCAGGTCATGGCAGGCGCCGCCCAGGAAGTCGAGCGCCGAGGTCATCACCCGCACCGGCGAGATCACGATCGGCTGACCGCGGACATACAGGCCGTTGACGATGTAGTGGTCGCCCGCGACAAAGGCCTCGATCATCGTGTTGTAGAGCGTCGACGCCGGCTGCCGATCCAGCCAGGCATCGAGCGCGGACTCATCACGCAGCACGACGACGTTGTTGGAGCCTCGACCATCGCGCGGCTTCACCACCACCGGCCAGCCGTGCCGATCGATGAAGCGGCGCACATCCATCGCGCTGTGCACCACCGCCATCGCCGCGACCGGCAGGCCGGCGTCACGCGCGCGGCACTTCATCAGGTATTTGTCGCGGTAATAGAGCATCGCGTCTTCGGCGCCGCTGGTCAGTCCCAGCCGGTCGTTGACGCGCGCTGCACGCAGCATGTCGATTTCCGCGAGGCCCACGGCACGCGGGCCGGGCATGGTGCGGGCGATCTCCAGCGCGCGCAGCTCCACCGCGGCGTTGTCATTGAAGCGCTCGAAGAAATGGCAAGGCACGCGGCCGGCCAGATGACGCTCGATCGACTCGCGCTGGCTGGCGCAGGTCAACACCCGCGCATCGGGGCCCAGGGCATCGGCCCACTGCATCGCGCTGTGCTGCAGCAGGATCTTCGGCGGGCAAAACAGAAGCAGGCTCATGACTCGGTCCTCGGTGCTCAGGAGGCGCTCAGCGCGCGGGCCGGCGCGACCGCGCTCGGCGTGTTGACGGTGGGCGTCAGGTGGGCCGCGTTCGGCGACGGCGCCGAGGACGAGGCGCCACCGCCCGCGCTGCCGATGCCATCGATCGCAATCAGCGACTCCAGCGCCGCCCGGTCCGCCGAGGTCACGATGCGGAAGCCGAGGCGCTGTTTGATGTCGTGCACCATCGGCGTCATCGCGACGCGCGGCGCCCAGACCTCTTCACGCACGATCGTCAGCGACGGCGTCGGCGCGCGCTCCGCGTCGAAATAGAACTTCACGCCCACAAACGGCGCCGACGGGTTGTCGCGGGTCGGTGCCAGTCGCAGCGGCACCTGGGCGCGCAGACGGCAGAAGCACTCTTCCAGCGAGACGCCGTAGCGCAGCTCGACCAGCTCGGAGATGCGGTCGCCGGCGACGCGGTTGCCGGCTTCGATCACCCGCAGACCATGCGGCGTGACCTTGAACTCGACATGCATGACGGTATGCGTCACGCCCCAGGCCGCGATGATGCCGGCGATGGCTTGCCGCAAGGCCGCGTCCAGGTCTGGCTCCAGCTGATCGCCGCTCACATGGCCGACCTCATTGCAATAGGGCCATGGCGAGACGAACTTGGTGGTGAGGAAGAAGTCCTTCAGCTGGCCGTTCTCCACCAGGCATTCGGCGCTGTACTCGGGACCGACCGCCAGCTCCTCGACCAAGGCACCACGCGAGAACGGCAGGCCTTCCGCGCCGCTGTCGACAAAGCCGAACATCGCGACCAGCAGCTCCCGGGCCTCCGCCTCGGTGTGGCAGGCCCGCACGAACATGCTGGAGGCCATGTCGATCGGCTTGACGATCACCGGGAAGCGCACGCTGCGCCAGTCGAAGGCCTGCGCCTCCTCCAGCGTGTTGAAGCGCGCCAGCACTTGCGGCTGAGGCACATCGAAGGCGGCGAAACGCGCGCGCATGCTGGCCTTGTTGCGGAACGCCAGACCCTGCTCGAGCGGGTTGTGCGGCAGCCCCAGGCCCGCCGCGATGCGGTCGGACACCGCCACCGAATACTCGCCCCCCGGCACCACGCCCTGCACGCGCTCGCCGCGCAGGCGGCCCACCAGCGAGGCGATGTGCGCGGTGGTGGCCTCGGCATCGGCGGTGGTGAAGTCGGCGATGTCGGCCACGATCAGGTCGGCGCCGGCGGCGCGGGCCTGCTCACGGAAGCTCTCCGCGCCGACGACGACCGCCTCCCAGCCCTGCCGCTGGCAGATGGCCAGATAGCGGCCCAGGCTCAAGGGGCCGATCGGGAAGGCCAGCGCCAGTTTGAGCGGCTCGAACGGCGTGCCGGTGACGCGCACCGCCGCCACCGCCGACTCGGCGCGGGCGACCGCCTGATCCACCGTGTCGCCCAGGCACAAGGCATAACCCTGGCGAGATTCAGACCAGGTGAGCTTGCCCAGGCGCTGGCCGGCCTTCAGGCTGCAGCTCAGGCGGAAGACACCTTCGCCGGCAGCCGCCTGCGCGATGCCATCGACCGCCTCGACCTGCTCGTTCTCCCGAGCGAAGAATCGAATCGCGGCCGCCGCCGCCACCGGACGGCGCGCCGGCATGGGCAGGCTCAACAGCTCGCACAGGGTCTCGGACATCAGATCCACCCCGCTGACCAGCTCGGTCATCTCCCAGATCTGGTCGCCGCCGATGCGGGTCTGCGACTCGATGATCTTCACCCCCTGCGGACCGACCCGGATCTCGGTGTGGGCCGGCGCGGTCTGTTGCTCCACCACATCCAGCAGCCGGGTGACGGTGTCCACCACCGCCTGATGCACCTCCGGCGTGAGACGCGCGGGCATCTGGTGGCCCAGCTCGATGAAGTGCGGCGCCTGCGTGGTGAGCTTCTCGGTGATCATCACCACCTCATGCCGGCCATTGCGGGAGATGGACTCGACGCTGTATTCCTGGCCCTCGAGAAACTCCTCGGCCAGGATGCGGCCCTTGCAGGCATTGCGGGTCCAGGCCCAGGCGTCGGCGATGCGGTCCGCCGCATCCACATACGAGATGCCGATGCTGCCGCCGCCATCGAACGGCTTGAGCACCAGCGGCCGGCCGCCCAGTCGATCGAAGAAGGCGGCCACATCGGCCTCGCTCTCGCACAGGGCGTACTCGACCGCGCTGAGCTGATGCTCACGCAACAGCTGACGCATGCGGAACTTGTCGCGCGTCATCAGCACCGCCTGCTCATTGCCGCCCGGCAGGCCCAGGACATTGGCGCACACCGACGCCGCATGCAGGCCGTATTCGGCGAAGGACACCACCGCATCGAACGGGTCCAATGCATGCCAGAGCTTGGCGGTCTCGACCACCTCTTCCAGGTCTTTGTAGTCGGTGACCAGATAGCGACTGGCGTGCTTGAACTGCAGCTCGCTGACCAGGTCCGACGATTGCATCATCGCGAAGCGCAGGCCCAGGGCCTGCACCTTCTTCACCGTGTGGTCGCGGCCACCGACGATCAGGACATGGAGAGGTTTCGGGGCGGTTGAGGTGGCAGTCATGGTGGTGGCGGGTTGAGAGGAAGCTGGGCAGACCGCATCGCGTCGCGACGCAGCCGTCATGGTTGAGGCCGCTGGCGGGTCGTGATCGACCTCGTCGAACGAAGAGCGGCGGGAAGGGGCAGGTCGACGTCGCGCATTCAGATCAGCGAATCGATGAAGGACCGGATGCGCGCGACGCCTTCCGCCAAGGTGTCGGCATCGGCGGAACAGGTGATGCGCAGGCTGCGCGGCTCGCCGAAATAGCGGCCCGGCACCACCGCCACATGCGCCTGATTCAGCAGCAGTTGGGTGAGATGCAGGTCATCGCGGACCTGGATCGGCTCGCTCTGCGCGCGCGGTGGGTGCGGGATATCGACCGATGCCGGACTGTCATTGGCAGCGTGCACGGGCGCAGCCGTCGTCGCGCGATGGGCCGGCACGTGCAGTCCGAAACAGGCCGAGACATCGGGGAACAGATAGAACGCGCCATCCGGCAGCGGACAGCGCAGCCGAGGACTGGAGGCCAGCAGCCCGTGCGCCAGGGCGCGCCGCGCGCGGTACTGCTCGACCATCGCGAGCGAGAACGACTGATCGCCCCGCAGCGCCGCCGCGGCGGCCGCGGCGGCCACTTCCGGCACGCTGGAGATCGAGTTGCTGTTGAGCCGCACGACCGCCTCGGCCAGCGACACCGGCGCCGCCATCATGCCGACGCGCCAGCCCGGCATGCCGTAGAGCTTGGAGACCGAATCGATCTTGACCACCCGATCAACCAGGTCCGGCGCCACCTGCAGCAGGTGGCAGAAGTCCATCGAGGGCGAGACGAAACGGCTGTAGACGTCGTCACTGATGATCCAGGCATCACTGCCGCGCAGCACCGCCGCGAGCTCATGCAGTGCGTCCCGGTCATAGGCCGCGCCCGTCGGATTGGACGGGTTGTTCAGCAACACCGCTTTGGTGCGTGGCGTCAGCGCGGCGGCCAGGGCGTCGGGGCTGATCTTGTAGTCGGTCTCGACCGTGCCCGGCACCATCACGACGACGCCGCCGGCCTGCTGGACGATGTCGAAGTAGGTCGGCCAGCACGGCGTGGGAATCACCACTTCGTCGCCCGGCTCCAGGATGACGCCGAAGACCGAATGCAGCAGATGCTTGGCGCCGAGACCGGTGACGACGTGGCGCTCTTCATGCAGATGCAGGCCCTGACCGGACAGGTAATGCAGATAGGCCTCGACCAGCCCCGCATGCCCCCGGCTGCTGCCGTACACGCCCCGATCGTCCGCCAGCGCCGCCTGCGCCTGCGCATAGACATGCGCGGCCGGCAGGAAGTTGGGCGTGCCGACCGAGAGATCGATCAGCTCGACGCCCCGCGCCTGCAACTGGCGCACCTGGGCCACCACATCGAGGATGGGACAGAAGCGCGCATCGCGATGGAGCGGGGCCAGCCGAGGCATCGTGTTCACCGCCACGCCAGCTCGCGGGCCGCATTCGTTTCGCGCCGGCCCACGCCTCGGGACGCCAGACGCTCGGCGATGTTCACGGCGGCCGAGGTGATGATGTCCAGGTTGCCGGCATACGGCGGCAGATAGTCGCCGCGGCCGACCACGCGCACCATCACGAACAGGCGGTCCGCGTCCAGGCGAGGCTCGACGATCAACTCATAACCGGGCACGTACTCGCGCACCTCCTGCACCGTCTGATGCACCCGGTCCATCAGGTCGCCCATGGTGCGGCTGCCCAGCGAATCGAACAGCACCGAGACCGCGGTCTGCATCGACACCTCCGGCTTGGCCGGATTGATGTTGAGGATGGTCTTGACCTGCTCGCAACCGGAGAAGCGACGGATCGCCGCCTCGGTGGTGGTGATGTAGTGATCCAGATTGCGCCGCGTCGCCGGGCCGGCGCTGCGGGCCGAGATGGCGCTCACCACCTCGATGTAGCGCACGCTGGGCACGACCGCGCACACCGCCATCACGATCGGCAGCGAGGCCTGACCGCCGCAGGTGATCATGTTGATGTTGGTCTCGCGGTGCATGCGGTCGCCGTTGAGCAGGGGCACGCACAACTCGCCCAGATGCGCGGGCGTGAGGTTGATGATCGGCTTGCGGTGCGGGGCCAGCGCCTCGGCGAGCTGCAGGTGGGCATCGGCCGAGGTGGCATCGAAGACCAGGTCGAAGTCATCGACGCGCTGCATGAGCGCCTCCAGTCCGCCCGCGCTGACCGGCACCTGCCGCTCCGCCGCGAAGGCGAGGCCGGACGAGTGGCCATTGCGGCCGGCGAAGAGCACGCAGTCCAGCTGGGGCGACCGCTGCACCTTGCACAGGATGTCGCAGCCGATGTTGCCGCTGCCGAGAATCGCGACGTTCAGCATGTCAGGCCACCGCCTCTTTCCGCAGCCGGTTGGCCACTTCGATGATCAAGTCTTCCTGGCCGGCGACGGCATTCACCCGCGCCAGTTCCTTCCAGATCAGCCGGGGCGCCACGCCGAAGGTCTGGGCCGCGCGGGCCACATGCTTCTCGAATCCGGCGCACACGCCGTACACGCCGCTGATCAGGTTGGAGGTGCCGATCAAGGTCGGCTTGGACACCGGTGGGATGTCGCTGAGGCTGTCGATGGCAGCGCAGAGCTGGAACAGGTCGACGCCGGTCTCGAAGTCATAGCGCTCCAGCACCGCGCACATCACCTCGAGCTGGGTGTTGCCGGCGCCAGCACCGAAGCCACGCAAGGTGCCATCGAGGATGGTGGCGCCGGCCTGCGCCGCGGCCAGCGAGTTGGCCACCGCCAGGCCGAGGTTGTTGTGGGCGTGGAAGCCGACCGGCACGCCCAGATGACGCACCAGCAGACCGATCTTCTCGGTCGCGCTGCGCGGGTCGTAGTGACCGGCGGAATCCATCAGCGTGATGGCACTGGCGCCGTAGCTCACCTGCTTGGCGGCCTGCTCCAGCAACTGCTCGGCGCTGGCCATGTGGGTCATCATCAAGACGCCATGGACCTGCTTGCCGAGGCCTCGGGCATAGTCGAAATAGCTTTCGGTCAGGTCCGCCTCGGTGCAATGCGAGGCCAGACGAATGACGTCGACGCCGATCTCCACCGCCGTCCGGATGTCCGAGATCTTGGCGAAGCCGGGAATCAGATGGACGCCCAGCAGCGATTGGCTGACATGCTGGCGGGCGCATTCCAGCAACTCCCGGTCGCTGTGACGTGCCAGTCCCAGCTGCAGCGAGGATGCGCCCAGGCCGTTGCCGTGACCGACCTCGATGCACCACAGACCGCTGCCGTCGACGGCGCGGCAATAGGACTCGATGTCGCGGGTGGACAGCTGGTGCCCGATCGCATGGTTCCCGTCGCGCAGCGTCGGGTCATAGATGTGAATCGACAAGAGGGTCTCCCCAAAAGGGTTCTGACAACAACAATCCGCATCGGACCTCGCGGCGCGGCGAAGCCCATCGGCCTGCCGGCGCACGCGGCAAGGCCGCACGGGTTCAAGCATTCGCCGCGCCGATCACGGGCATCCGCGATCCGGTGCCAGGCGGGCGCCAACGGCGACGGGACCTGTGGGCCGATCGGCCCGGTTTTGTTTCGGTGGGTGGCCAGGGTGGACGACAGGCCGGCAAGCCGGTGACGTCCGCCGTCAGCGCATGTCGGCATCAGGCCGGTCGCGACGAGCGCGGCGCCGGGCGACTGGACGCGATCGCCCCTGAAGCGCTGACGGGTCAGGCAGGCGCTCGCATCCAGCGTCTGAGGAAGATCAGACCGAATCCGACCAGCATCAGCCCATACACGACATAGGCGGTGATCACGGTGGTCGGGCCGCCGACCGCGCCCAGCACCTGGACCGTGACCGTCGCCATCAACGCGGTGCAGGTGCTGAACATCGACAACACGCGGCCCTGCATGGCGGACGGAATCTCTCGCTGCAACTCGCTCATCAGGCCCACACCGCTGTGGCAGGCGAAACCGATCAACAGGTAGATGGCGACCAGCCACGGCTGGAAGGCGCTGGCAGGCAACAACGCAATCGCCAGGCCATACAGCACCACGCCCCCGACGATCATCGGCTGATGACCGAAGCGTTCCTCCAGCGCATGCAGGAAGACGCCGGCCGCGATGCCGCCGATGCCGAACATCGCATCGATCACGCCGAAGCTCTGCACCGACAGGCCGAAGGTCTTCATCGTCAGCAAGGGCAGCAGAAAATTCAGCAGCGGCAGCGAGATGTAGAACAGCGAGCAGCCGACGAACAGCCGACGCACCCGCTCGTCATCGCGCAGCAAACGGCAGGCGGCGAGGTACTCCGCCGTCATCGACAAACCGGAAGGCCCCGCGCCGCCATGCGGTGCACGCGACTGCACCTGCAGCAGATTCAGACCGCCCACCACCGCCAATCCAGCCGCGATGGCCAGCACCGACACCTCGCCCAGCTGATAGGCCAGCAGGCCGCCGAGGATGGGACCGAACAAGCCGCCGGTCTGATTGGCGATCGAGATGGTGGAGCTGGCGGAGAGCAAACCCTCCTTGCTGACCAGCTCCCGCAGCAGCGCCCGCGCCGCGACCGAATGCAGCAGGCTCGACAAGCCCACCGCCAGCGTCATCGCGTACAGATAGATCGGCGCCTGCACGGACAGCGCCAGCATCAGCGCGGTGAAGGCAATCAGCGTCCCCTGGAACACATCGGCGAGAACCACCAGATTCCTGCGGCTGAAGCGGTCGGTGACGGTGCCGATGACCGGCGACAGCAAGGCGCTGGGCAGCAAAGTGAGGGTCAACTGCAGGGCCACCGAGCCGGC
Source organism: Burkholderiaceae bacterium (assembly GCA_913776825.1). GTDB lineage: Bacteria > Pseudomonadota > Gammaproteobacteria > Burkholderiales > Burkholderiaceae_C > Roseateles. The sequence continues at coordinate 286,026 of CAJYPV010000027.1, read as the reverse complement.
ATGACCGGTCATGCGGAGCAGCATCCAGGCGGTGACGACATACACCATGCCGTCGACCAAACGGTTGCACAGCATGCGCAGGAACAGCGCACGGAACTGCGTGTCCTTGAGGATGAAGAAGCGCTGGGTCAGGACGGTGGCGAGCATGCGGCGAATTCTTCCGCAGGCCCTGAAAAAGTGCGCCTAGCAGAACTGTTAGCTCGCGGTTGGGCCCGATGGCATCGGGGACGTCGGCGTTTGCGACGCGGCGGTAGGAGCGGCGTCTCACGACGCGTTGGCGCACTGGTTCGGTGCAAGCGGGGCAGCGATCGTCATCGGCAGCGATGACAGCGGTACCGTGCGCGGATGAGGGGTGATGAGGCGGGCGTTGCCGACGCGGCGGGTCATGTCAGAGCAGCGCGCGGGCCATCGGACCGAGCCGCTGCAGGCCTCTGACAAGTGCTCAGGTGCGTTGCGTGCAGCGACGCGGATGTGCGGCGGCAGAGCAGCTAGGCTCTTTCGCCTCCTCACTGGCGGCGAGGGTCTCGATGCGCCAGGCGTGAACGTCCATCGCCTCGTGTGTTCCATCGCCATGCACCACGCAGGCCGCCGGCCCGGAGAGCGACGGCATCGACGTGGCCGTCTGCGTGCGCGCAAACGCCTGCAAGGCAAAGGCCGACAACGCCAGCAACACAGTAATCAAAGTCTTCATGGCCGAACTCCCAGTGGCCCCGAGTCGTGCAGGTGGCGTCGGCGGTCAATGCCGCAGTGAATCGCCACGTGGACAGTTGACTGTCCTGGCTGCGCAGGCGCTAGTAAATCCCCAGTTTGATAGCCCTGTTGGCGTGTCTGGCTCGCGAAGCGGTGTGTGGGGGAGCGCAGTGGGGCTGGGCGTCGGGGATCGGGTTGATTTTTCGTACGGTGTGCGGGGTGGTGGGGTGGGGCGGCGGATGGACTGCGCTCGCCTTGGCAAGCGTCCACGAGCACCGGCGCCCACTGTCCGCTCAGGCGTGTTCCACATTCGCTGCCAGTGGGCACCGGTACTCGTGGACTTCGGTATACCGAGTGGGTCTGCGTCCCCTCTTTCTGGCGGGCTCATGACGACTGTGTGGCTGGCCTCGCTGCTTTCCAACTGCGATCGGCGGAGCAAACGTCCACGAGCACCGGCGCCCACTGTCCGCTCAGGCGTGTTCCACATTCGCTGCCAGTGGGCGCCGGTACTCGTGGACTTCGAGACATCGAGGGGCACTGCGGCGTGTGGCGTGTGGCGTGTGGCGTGTGGCGTGTGGCGTCTGGTGTTTGAGGTTTGACGTTTGGCGTGCGGGGTTCCTGCTCGTGGGCACACGGTCCGCATAATCACCGGACAAGTTTCTGAGGGAGGACCGCATGACCGAGATGGTGTTCGCCGACGAGTTGCCCGAGCCCGGCCTGGGCGCCACCCATCGCAGCCGGCCGTCGGAACCCTGGGTGGTGATGATCGTGGACGACGATCCCGCCGTGCATCAGGTGACGCAGTTGGTGATGGCGGACTTCGAATTCGCCGGTCGGCGTCTGCAATTCCTCAATGCCTACAGCGCCAGCGAAGCCCGCGATCTGCTGCGCAGCCGCAGCGATGTGGCGCTGATCCTTCTGGATGTGGTGATGGAGTCCGACCATGCGGGTCTCGACCTCGCCCGATTCATTCGCGAGGAATTGCGCAACACCCATGTCCGCATCGTGCTGCGGACCGGGCAGCCCGGTCAGGCGCCCGAAGAGCATGTGATCAAGACCTACGACATCAACGATTACAAGGAGAAGACCGAGCTCACCAAGCGCAAGCTCATCACGGTCTTCTATGCCGCACTGCGCTCGTATCGCGACATCATCATCATCGAGCAGTCCCGTCTGGCGCTGCGTCGATCGATCGATGCGATCACGATGATCCACGACTCCCGCAACCTGCACCACTTCGCCTCCGCGCTGCTGGAACAGGTGGCGCATCTGCTGGGCACCGACGCGCAAGGCCTTTGCGCCGGCCGCATGAGCGCCTACGCCGCCTCCCATGCGCAAGGCCAGTTGCGCGTGCTGGCCGCGACGTCGCAATACCAGCGGCTGCTGCAGGCCGACGAAGTCCGCCAGCTGCCCGACGAGGTGCGCGATGCGCTCGATCAAGCGCTGCTCTCGCGTGAAAGCCGATTCGACGGCGACCGATTCATCGGCTACTACCGCACCCACTCCGGCAACGAGAGCCTGCTCTACATGGCCTTCGCCGACACCATCGATCCGCAAGGACAAGAGCTGCTGGAGATCTTCTGCGCGAATCTGGCGATCGCCTATGAAAGCCTGCTGGCCCGTGAGCAGACACAGGCCGATGGCCGAGCGCACCCACCAGGCTCGCCGCGATCGTCAGACGCATGAGACGGCGCCCGTATCATCGCGCCCGTCGTTCGCGCGGATGGCCGGTATCGGCCGCCGTGCCTGAGGCTGGAGCGCTGGCCAAGGCATCGAGCGGGTTGCGCTGATCGCCACCGCCGTGGCCCTGGCACGGTCAGCCCGCCGACGTTTCTTCTGTTTCTTTGGGATCGATCCGCCGGTCCACGCCATGTTGCATCACCTCCGCCTGTTCTTCATCGCCTTGCAGTTCTTCACTCGCGTGCCCGTGCCGCGTTGGGTGGGCTTCCAACCGGACTGGCTCAACCAGAGCGCTCGTTATTTCCCGCTGGTGGGCGCGGTAGTGGGCGGCTTCTCGGCGCTGGTGTGGTGGGTGGCTTCCTTCGCCTTTCCGCCGACCGTGGCGATCGGCCTGGCGATGGTCGCCAGCGTGTGGCTGACCGGCGGCTTCCATGAGGACGGCCTGGCCGACAGCTGCGATGGTCTCGGCGGCGCGGTGAGCCGCGAGAAGTCGCTGGCGATCATGAAGGACTCGCGCATCGGCAGCTACGGCGCACTGGGCCTGATCCTGATGCTGGGCTTGAAGGCCGCCACGCTGCTCGGCCTGTGGGACACCGATCCCGCGCTCGCATGGATGGCGGTCATCTGGTCGCATGTGGTGTCACGCGCGGCACCGGTCTGGCTGATGCATGCGATGCGCTACGCCGGCGATGCCGACCATGCCAAGGCCAAACCCTTGGCCACCCAGGTCGGCGCTGCAGGCGTGGCCGTGGCGCTCGGCCTGGCCGTGGTGGCGAGCGCCGCCGCTGCCTGGCTGATGCCGGACGAGGTGCCACTGCTCATCGGCGGCGCACTCACCGCGGTCGGGCTGACCTTCTATCTGCAATCGATGCTGGAACGCCGCCTCGGCGGCTATACCGGCGACACGCTGGGCGCGACGCAGCAGGTGGTGGAACTCGGCACGCTGCTCGCGCTGCTGGGGCTGTCCACCTTCTTCTGAGTCCTGGACATGACCGCCATGCCCCACAACGAGACGCAACGCCGCGATCGACTCGGCACCGCAGCGCTGACCGAGCCCGCCACGCTCTCACCGTCGAGCCCTGCCGTCGCCGCTGCGCACGTTGCTCACACGGCACACGCTGCGCCATCGCCGATCTGCGTCTGGCGTCACCCACGCCCGATCGGCGCAGCGGGACGCTGTGTCGGCGCCGGTTGCGACCTGGCGGTGCCGGCTCGTCGCGCCAAGCGACTGGCCCGCCGCATTCAGGCGCATGCGCGTCGGCATCGCCTGGCCCATGAGATCTGGACGTCGCCGTTGTCCCGCTGCCGGGCGGTCGGTCGCTGGCTGCGGCGCTGGGGCTGGCGTCATCAGATCGATGCCGCGCTGGCGGAGCTCGATTTCGGCGCGTGGGACGGACGCCGTTGGGCCGATATTCCCAAAGAGGAGATCGATGCCTGGGTGGCCCGCTTCGCCACCTTCGCGCCGCCGGGCGGGGAGTCGCTGGTGACGCTGCTTGAGCGAGCGTCCGCGTGGTCCGGCGGCACGCTGGTCGTCAGCCATGGCGGCTGGATGCTGGCTCGTCGCTGGATGAATGAGCATCCGCAAGCCACACCCCACGCCCATGAATGGCCGCAGCCACCGCGTTATGGGGAGCGGTGGACGCTGTAGCGTCTTGACTGGCGGGGGTGGGATGGGCCCATCCCGGTTCGACCTGGCCTGACGATGCGCGCGAGAGGGCGCCATAGGCGGCGCGCCGTCCGGTGGTGCCGGCTCGGTGGACGAGAAGGTCGTCTTCAGGCCCGTTTATTGGCCAGCAATAATTAGTCGCCAGGAATAATTCGCCATAAAGAGCGGCCAAACGCACAGCGCGACTGACGGCGGCGTACGCCAGCGCCGCGATGGCCATCGACGGGTGGGATTGGCGGACAGGACGTAGCGGCCCCAGGATCGTGGCCGCGAGAGACGCGCATATGACGCGAACGGCGGCCAGCGAAACGGTCCGGGGCGATCGCCGGCAGGCAGGCTAAAGGCGCGTCACGATGCGGACGCGCGGAGCATCAGCGAGGGGCGGAGGTCCGAGAGGCCATCAGGCGGGCGCCTGCGTCAAACGCACATACTTCTGCATCAGCGTCTCCCGGCTCTCGACATGCTCGGGATTGGTCGGGATGCAGGCGACCGGGCAGAGCATCACGCACTGCGGCTCATCGAAATGGCCGACGCATTCGGTGCACTTGCCGGGGTCGATCTGGTAGTACTCCTCGCCCATGGAGATGGCCTGGTTGGGGCACTCAGGCTCGCACACATCGCAGTTGATGCATTCATCGGTGATCATCAAGGCCATGGGCTTACTCCGCGTCGCGAGGCTGCGCCAGCTTGGCCGTCAGACGGTCCCGCACCAGCGGTGAAACGAACTTGCTGACGTCGCCGCCCAGGCTGGCGATCTCCCGCACGAAGGTCGAGGAGATGAACTGGTAATGATCCGACGGCGGCAAAAACAGCGTCTCCACATCGGGCATCAGCTGCCGGTTCATGCCGGCCATCTGGAACTCATATTCGAAGTCCGAGACCGCCCGCAAGCCACGCACCACCACCTTGCCGCCCTTGTCCATCACGAAGTTGCGCAGCAGTCCGGTGAAGGCCACCACCTCGACATTCGGATACGGCGCCACCAGCTCGCGCGCCATCGCCAGCCGCTCGTCGATGCTGAACATGGTGCGCTTGTGATGGCCCGCAGCGACCGCCAACACCAGCCGCTCGAACAGACGGCTGGCGCGACGCACCAGATCTTCATGCCCCAGGGTCATGGGATCGAAGGTGCCGGGATAGATGGCGGTGAGCAGAGTTTGTGAGGTCAAGGCGGCGCTCCGATGGGCGTCAGCGGGATCGGCCAGAGCCGACGAAGGACAGCCACCCCGCCACGTTCAGCGCTGCTCAGGAGCTGCGCGACCGCCGCTGGGGTGGGATCAATCAGCCCGCGATTATCCGCCGCGGCGCAGCAAGCGGTAATGGACCGCGCCTGCCCGCCCTTCGCGCCAGAGGGACAGTCCCAGATCCGGCGGCAGCTCGACCGCCGCCGGCGACGCCGGAGACTCCAGATAGATCACGCCCTGCTCGGCGAGCAAGGGCGCGGCCGCACGCAGCGCGGCGGCGAACAGATCGTCGGCGAACGGCGGATCCAGGAAGATCAAGTCGAACGAGCCCGGCGCAGCGCGCTTCATCCAGCTCAGCGCGTCGGCGTTCTCGACCGTCATCGACACCGTGCCCGCCTTGTCCAGCCGCTTGTGATGCCCGCGCAGCGCCGCAGCGAGCGTGCCGTCGCGCTCCAGCAACGTGGTCTGCGCGGCGCCGCGAGACGCCGCCTCGAAGCCGAGCGCGCCGCTGCCGGCGAACGCATCCAGCACCCGCCAGCCGCTGAGGTCCTGGCCCAGCCAGTTGAACAGGGTTTCGCGCACACGGTCCGGCGTCGGACGCAGACCCGGGCTGTACGGCACCGGCAGCTTGGAACGCTTCCATTGGCCGCCGACGATGCGGACCTCGCCCGGCCCGGCTTCGCGAGGGCGCGGCTTGACGGCGCCCTCCCCGACCGTGACGCGCGGTCCTGGACGACCGCTTCGGCGGGTGCCGCGTTCGCTGCTGAGGTCGCGCTCGTCCGCGCGCGGGCGACGGGGGGTGGGGCTGCTCATTGGCGCACCGGGATGCCTTGGCTGGCCATCAAGGCCTTGGCCTCACCCACGGTGTGCTCGCCGTAATGGAAGATGCTGGCCGCCAGGACCGCATCCGCGCCGCCTTGGGTGATGCCGTTCGCCAGATCCTGCAACGACCCGACGCCGCCCGAGGCGATCACCGGCACGCCGACCGCGTCCGACACCGCACGGGTCAGCGCCAGATCGAATCCGCTGCGGGTGCCGTCGCGGTCCATGCTGGTCAGCAGGATTTCGCCCGCGCCCATCTCGGCCATGTGCGTGGCCCAGGCCACCACGTCCAGGCCGGTGCTCTTGCGACCGCCATGGGTGTAGACATCCCAGCCCGTCCCATCGGCCCGGCGCTTCGCATCGATGGCCACGACGATGCACTGCGCACCGTATTTGTCGGAGGCCGCGCGGATCAGGGCCGGATCGGCCACCGCGGCCGAGTTGAAGCTGACCTTGTCGGCGCCCGCATTGAGCAGCCGGCGCACATCGGCCACCGAGCGCACGCCGCCGCCCACCGTCAATGGAATGAAGACCTGCGAGGCCACCTGCTCGATGATCGGCAGGATCAGATCGCGGCCATCGCTGGTGGCGGTGATGTCGAGGAAGGTGAGCTCGTCCGCGCCCTGCTCGTTGTAGCGCGCCGCGATCTCGACCGGATCGCCGGCATCTCGCAGCTCGACGAAGTTCACGCCTTTGACGACGCGTCCGCCGGTGACGTCCAGGCAGGGAATGATGCGTTTGGCGAGCAAGGGGTCAGCTTCCGTTCAGGTCATCGGCGCGTTGTTGCGCCAGGGCGAAATCCAGGTCGCCGGTGTAGATGGCGCGTCCGCAAATCACGCCTTCCACGCCCTCGCCTTCCACCGCGCACAGGGCGTCGATGTCGGCCATGTTGGACAGACCGCCGGATGCGATCACCGGAATGCTCAGCGCTTGCGCCAGCTTGACCGTGGCGTCGATGTTGATGCCGGTGAGCATGCCGTCGCGGCCGATGTCGGTGTAGATGACGCCTTCGATGCCGTAATCCTCGAACTTGCGCGCCAGGTCCACGACTTCATGGCCGGTCAGCTTGCTCCAGCCGTCGGTGGCGACCTTGCCGTCCTTCGCATCCAGGCCCACGATGATGTGGCCGCCGAAGGCCGACGCGGCGTCCTTCAGGAAGCCGGGATTCTTCACGGCGGCGGTGCCGATGATCACGTAGGACAGGCCGTCATCCAGATAGCGCTCGATGGTGTCGAGATCACGGATGCCGCCGCCCAGCTGCACCGGGATGTCGTCGCCGACCTCGCGCAGGATCGCCTTGATGGCGGCCTCGTTGACCGGCTTGCCGGCGAAGGCGCCGTTCAGATCCACCAGATGCAGCCGTCTGGCGCCCGCATCGACCCACCGGCGGGCCATCTCGGCGGGGTCTTCGCCGAAGGTGGTGGAGTCATTCATGTCGCCTTGCTTGAGGCGGACGCATTTGCCGTCTTTCAGGTCAATCGCGGGAATCAGCAGCATGGCCGAAGAAGCAGAGTAGTGAGGTGAGTGAATGGGGCGCGCGGGAGGAAGCGCACCGCCGAAGAACGCCAGCCTGGTTGGCGCCGTGGCGTTTCACTCGCCTGGCACGGGCGTGGCAGGAAGATGTCACCGCAGCGGTCGGTCCAGGGGTCAGGACTGGCGTGGAAACCATGGGCCTGGGATCAAGGCTTCCAGTGCAGGAAGTTGCGATAGAGCGCGAGACCGAATGCCGCGCTTTTCTCGGGATGGAACTGGGTCGCAAAAATGTTATCCCGCGCCACGGCGCAGGTAAAGCGCGCGCCGTACTCGCTCTCGCCGACGCTGTCGCGCGGGTCCGACGGCTGGGCATAAAAGCTGTGCACGAAATAGAACCAGCTCTCGTCCGGCACCTCGCCCCAGACCGGATGTGCCCGACGCTGGTGCACCCGGTTCCAGCCCATCTGCGGCACCTTGTAGCGGCTGCCATCCGGCTGCAGCTGGCCTTCAAGCTGGAAGCGCTTGACCTGACCGGGGATCAGCCCCAGGCCCGGCGTGTCCTGTTCCTCGCTGTGGTCCAGCAGCATCTGCATGCCGACGCACACGCCCATCAGCGGCTTGCGGGCCGCTGCATCCAGCACTGCTTCCTTCAAGCCGGATTCGGCCAGCTCGCGCATGCAGTCCCGCATCGCGCCCTGGCCGGGCAGCACGATGCGCTCCGCGGCGAAGACCTCGTCGGGTCGCGAGGTGATCACCACGCGGACGCCCTGATCCTGCGCCGCATGCATCACCGCCTGCGACACCGAGCGCAGATTGCCCATGCCGTAATCCACCACCGCGACCGTGCGGTCGCCGGGCTTGATCGACGCAGCGGCGTGGTCGGTGCGCATCACAGCGTGCCCTTGGTCGACGGAATGACGCCCGCCGAGCGCGGGTCCAGCGTCATCGCCATGCGCAGCGCGCGGCCGAACGCCTTGAAGATGGTCTCGCATTGGTGATGCGCGTTGTGCCCCTTCAGGTTGTCCACATGCAGGGACACCAGCGCATGGTTGACGAAGCCCTGGAAGAACTCGAACGCCAGTTGGGTGTCGAAGGCACCGATCGAGCCGGCGGTGAAGCGCACGTCCATCGCCAGCCCCGGACGGCCGGAGAAGTCCACCACCACGCGGGAGAGCGCTTCATCCAGCGGCACATAGCTGTGGCCGTAACGGGTGAGGCCCTTCTTGTCACCGATGGCCTGCGCCACCGCCATGCCCAGGGTGATGCCGACATCCTCCACCGTGTGATGGCCATCGATGTGCAGGTCGCCCTTGGCCTCGATGTCCAGATCGATCAGGCCATGACGGGCGATCTGATCCAGCATGTGATCGAAGAAGCCGATGCCGGTGTTCAGCGTGGCCTGTCCGGTGCCGTCCAGATTGACCCGCACCCGGATCTGGGTTTCCTTGGTGTCGCGGCGGATCTCGGCAATGCGTTCGGAGCTCATGGGAATTCCTGGAATCGAAAGGGGCGAGCGGTTCGGATTCAGCCAGCGGGGTCGGTCATCGTGCGCCATCCTTCGGCCCGGCGATCGACCGCGCGGTGTTCAACCTGGGACGGACCCCAGCGCGCCTTGCAGCGCGGCCAGCATCCCGTCGTTCTCTGCCGGCGTGCCGACGGTCAATCGCAGGCATCCTGCCAGCAACCGATGCATGGCGGAGACATTCTTGACCAAGACCCCGCGGGACTTCAGGTCCGCATGCAGCGCATTCGCATCCGGCACGCGGATCAAGATCATGTTGCCTTCGCTGGGGAACACCTGCACGCCACTGAGACCGGCCAGCGCCGATTGCAGGCGGCTGCGCTCCTGGCGCAGCTCGGCGGCCTGGGCGGCATAGACCTCCGCATGCTCCAGCGCGAAGAGCCCGGCTTCGGCATTCAGCACGCTGATGTTGTAGGGCGGACGCAGCTTGTCGAAGTGATGGACCAGCTCGGCCTCTCCCATCAGATAGCCGATGCGCACGCCGGCGAGACCGAATTTGCTCATGGTGCGCATCACCAGCACCTGCGGATAACGCGCCATCAGCGCCATCGCATCCCGCGAGGCGAAGGGCTGATAGGCCTCGTCCATCACCACCAGGCCGGGCGCGGCCTGCACGATGCGCTCGATGACGAGCGGGTCCCAGAGATTGGCCGTCGGGTTGTTGGGATAGGCCAGATAGATCAACGCAGGCTGCTCGCGCTCGATGGCGGCGAGCATCGCGGCTTCGTCCAGCTCGAAATCAGCGGTCAGGTCCACGCCGACGAAGCGCAAGCCCTGATAGCGGGACGAGAGCTCGTACATCACGAAACCGGGCACCGGCGCGAGCACGGTCGCGCCCGGCTTGCAGATGGCCATGGCCAGCAGCGAGATCAATTCGTCCGAGCCATTGCCCAGCATCAGGCCTTTGCCGGCCGGCAGTCCCGCATGGGTCGCCAGCGCCTGCGCCAGCACCTGCACCCGCTCGCCGGGATAACGGTTGATGGCGACCTGGCCGAGCCGCTCACCCAGCGCCTGCTGCAGCGCGGGGGACAGCCGATACGGGTTCTCCATCGCGTCCAGCTTGAGCATGCCGGCCGCGCTGTGCACTTGATAGGCATGCATCGCGCGGACATCGTCACGCAGGCAGTTCAGGGCGTTGCTGAGAGAAGTGCTCATGTCGAGGGCAGCGCCGGCAGCGCGCGCAGCGGATGAAGGATGGTGACGCTGTCGAAAAGCTGCTGATGCGGCAGGTCCAGGCTCAGCAGGATCTCGCAGCCCTGCGCCTTGGCCGCGGCGACGATCAGCGCATCGGCATACGGCAGATTGAAGCGGCTCTCCAGCGACCAGGCGGATTCGACCGTGGCATGGTCGATCGCCCACGGGTTCCAGCGCTGGTAGCGGCGCACCTCGGCCCGCGCATCGCCATTGGGCATCGGCGGCGAGACGCGCGTGGTGATGGTGCGGTAGAAATCATTGAGCACCTGGGTCGAGACCCGACCCAGCCGCTGCTGCCACAACACCGTCAGCCAGTGCATGACCTGCTCACGCTGGGCAGCGTCGGCGCCGTCCTCGCTGAGGATCAGCACCGAGGTGTCGACGAAGACCGGCGCGTCGAGCGCGACGTCGATCAGGGCCGGCGCGCTCACAGCGACTCCCGACGCGGATACGGACGCCCGTCCGACGCCCAGGCGCGCTCGCGATGCAGCCAATCCTGCAGGGCGCGCTGGTAGGCATCGTCATGGCGCATCTTCTCGGCCAGCAACTCGCCGACCAGCCGCGAAACGCTGGTGTTGCGCCGCGCGGCTTCGAGCCTCGCCCACTCGGCGACGCTGTCTTCCATGGTGACGGTGACGTTCTTCATGACGGCGCGAGATTAACACGAAGTTCGTGGAACACTAACTTCGTGGGGTCTCAACCTCGCACTCGACAGGCGATTTAGGTCATCTTTTAGCCAGGAACGGCGCGGAACCGCTCCGTTCCCGGCGCTTCTACGGCCATCGCCAAAATCAGGACTGCAGTCGGAATTGCGCCACCACCTGCTGAAGCGTGCCGGCCTGCTCCCGGAGCGATTCCGAGGCGGCGCTGGACTGCTCCACCAGCGCCGCGTTCTGCTGCGTCACCTCATCCAGACGCTGCACCGCCTGCCCGACCTCGGTCAGGCTGGTGCTCTGCGCCTGGGTCGCGCCAGAGATCTCTTGAATGATGTCGGTCACACGCTGCACGGCGCTGACGATCTCGCGCATCGTCTCGCCCGCATCGCTCACCAGCCGGGCGCCGGCTTCCACGCGATCGACCGACGAGCCAATCAACGTCTTGATCTCGCGTGCAGCTTCGGCACTGCGTTGCGCCAGCGAGCGGACCTCCGCCGCGACCACCGCGAAGCCGCGGCCCTGTTCGCCGGCCCGGGCGGCTTCCACCGCCGCATTCAGCGCCAGGATGTTGGTCTGGAAGGCGATGCCATCGATGGTGCCGATGATGTCGGCGATCTTGCGGGAGGCCGCATTGATCTCACCCATCGTGTCGACCACATTCGAGACGACGACCCCACCGCGGTCGGCGACTTCGCTCGCATTCAGCGCCAACTGGCTGGCTTGCTGGGTGGCATCGGCGTTCTGGCGGACCGTCTCGGTGAGCGCCTGCATCGTGGCCGAGGTCTCTTCCAGATTGGCGGCCATCTGTTCGGTGCGGGCGGACAGGTCGCTGCTGCCGGCGGCCACTTCGCTGCTGGACATCGCGATGCTTTCCGCGCTGGTCCGCACGGAACTCAGCGACCGATTGAGCGCATCCTTCATTTCCGCCAGCGCTTGCGCCAACTGGCCGAGTTCATCGCGCCGCGAGGTATCGACCTCGACCGTCAGATTGCCCTCCGCCACGCGCCGCGCCACCGACACCATCTGGGTGAGCGGACGCACCGTGCTGGTCGTCAGGAACCAGGCGAGCAAGCCGCCCGCCGTCAGGGCGATGGCGATCAGCGCGCCCATCGTGACCAGCACGGTCTGATAGGTCTTCACCGATTCGTCGTAACTGTCCTGCGCGCCGTCGGTGTTGATCTTGACCAGCGTGTCGATCGACGACATCAGCTTGAGAAACTGCGCCCGCGATTCGCTGGTCACCATCGTCATGTAGGTGCCGCGCTCGCCGGCCTTGCGCGCCGCGATCAAGCGATCCTGAATGGCGAGGAAGGCGGTCAGTTGCGCCTGGGCATCGGTCCAGGCGGTGCGCTCTTCCGGCAGCGACACCATCGATTCATAGTGCTTGACCGCGTTCGGCAGCTGCTTCTCGCGGATCTGCTTGATGCGGTCCTGCTCTTTTTCGACCTCCAGGATGACCTCCTGCAGGCACATGGACATCTCCGCCCGCCGCAAGTCGTTGAGCTGACCGCGCAGCACATTGATCGAGTTGATCGACGGCACCCAGTTGGTGGCCATCTCCACCACATTGCCCTGGATCACATTGAGCCGACTGATCGCCACCATGCCGACGATCACCGTCGCCAGCAGCACGGCGGCGAATCCCAGCGAAATTCGAACGCCCACACGCAGATCGGAGAACTTCATGCTCATCGCCCTCGTTGTTGACCAACGGGACGATGCTAGTGCAGTTCAATCAGGGGCGAACGTCGCCCAAGCGAGACAAAAGTCGTGCTTTCCGTGGTTTGGCAGGTCGGTGCCCCGTACGCCAGCGGACGGGGGCGACCCACTCGCGACGGTCAGCGCTTGAGCCGGAACTCCGCCGCCTGTGCATGGGCCTGCAGGCCTTCCCCGTACGCCAGCGTGGCGGCGATCGGACCGAGCACCTGGGCACCGGCTTCGCTGACCTCGATCAGGCTGGAGCGCTTCTGGAAGTCGTAGACGCCCAGCGGCGAGGAGAACCGCGCGGTGCCGGAGGTCGGCAGCACATGGTTGGGGCCCGCGCAGTAGTCGCCCAGCGATTCGCTGGTGAACGCACCCAGGAAGATCGCGCCCGCATGCCGCAGCAGCGGTTCCCAGCGATGCGGCTCCTGGCTGGACACCTCCAGATGCTCCGGCGCGATGCGGTTGCTGATCTCGCAGGCTTCTTCCATCGAGCGCGTGTGGATCAGCGCGCCGCGGCCTTCCAGCGAGGCGCGGATCACGTCGCGGCGCGGCATGCCTGGTAACAGGCGCTCGATCGAGGCCCGCACCTGCGCGATGTAATCGGCATCCGGGCAGAGCAGGATGCTCTGCGCCATCTCGTCATGTTCCGCCTGGCTGAACAAGTCCATCGCCACCCAGTCGGGCGGCGTGCTGCCATCGGCCAGCACCAGGATTTCGCTGGGGCCGGCGATCATGTCGATGCCGACCTGGCCGAACACATGCTTCTTCGCGCTGGCCACGTAGGCGTTGCCCGGGCCGGTGATCTTGTCGACGCGCGGCACTGTGTCGGTGCCGTAGGCGAGCGCGGCCACCGCCTGCGCGCCGCCCACGGTGAAGGCGCGGTGCACGCCAGCCACATAGGCGGCGGCGAGCACCAGCGGATTCTTCTCGCCGCGCGGCGTCGGCACGACCATGATGATTTCCGGCACACCCGCCACCTGCGCCGGAATCGCATTCATCAGCACGCTGGAGGGGTAAGCGGCCTTGCCGCCCGGCACATAGATGCCGACCCGATCCAGCGGCGTGACTTTCTGACCCAGCAGCGTGCCGTCCTCGTCGCGATAGCTCCAGCTTTCGCCACAGGCCTGCTTCTGGCGCTCGTGATAGCGGCGCACGCGCTCGGCGGCTTGGGTCAAGGCGCGGGACTGCGCTTCCGGCAGACCTTCAAAGGCGGCCCGGAGTTCATCGCGGGTGAGCTCGAGCTCCGCCATCGACGCCGTCTGCAGTCCATCGAAGCGGGCCGTGAAGGCCAGCACGGCGGCATCGCCACGCTGGCGCACGTCGGCGATGATTTCCGCCACGCGCGATTCGATCGCCGCATCGGTTTCGGCGGACCAGTGCAGCACGCGCTGGAAGTCGGACTCGAAGGCCGCGTCGGCGGTGCGCAGGGTACGGAGGTTGAGCATCGGAAGCTCCTGGTCAGGCGGCCACAGGGGCGGACGGAATGGCCGAGGCAATCGCATCGATCAGCGGCTTGAGGGTCTCGCGCTTGAGCTTGAGCGCGGCCTGGTTCACGACCAGCCGCGACGAGATGTCCATGATCCGCTCCACCTCCACCAGCCGGTTGGCCTTGAGCGTGCTGCCGGTGGAGACCAGGTCGACGATCGCATCGGCCAGGCCGGTCAGCGGCGCGAGCTCCATCGATCCATAGAGCTTGATCAGGTCGACGTGCACGCCCTTGTCCGCGAAATGCTGGCGGGCGATGCCGGTGTATTTCGTCGCGACGCGGATGCGGGAGCCCTGGCGCACGGCGGTCTCGTAGTCGAAGTCGTGGCGGACCGCCACGCTCATCCGGCAGGCGGCGATGCGCAGGTCCAGCGGCTGGTACAGGCCGGTGCCGCCGTGCTCGATCAGCACATCGCGGCCGGCGACGCCGATGTCCGCGCCGCCGTATTCCACATAGGTCGGCACATCGGTCGCGCGCACCAGCACCACGCGCACGGCCTCCTGGTTGGTGGGCAGGATGAGCTTGCGGGAGCTGTCCGGATCTTCCAGCACGCGAATGCCGGCGGCGGCCAGCAGCGGCAGGGTTTCTTCGAAGATGCGGCCCTTGGAAAGTGCCAGGGTGATCATGCGATGTCCTCGTGAACGTGTCGGCTCAGCGGGACGGCAGCGGGATCACCGGACGGCGCCACACCGCCACCCGCTGCAAAGCTGGGTGGCTGTCAGGAATGGTGATGCAGGTCGGTGCCCTGCTGCGCCCATTCGGCGGGCGTGAGGGTCTTCATGGACAGCGCGTGGATCTGCTCGCGCATCCGGTCGCCCAAGGCCTGGTAGACGCGCTGATGGCGCTTGACCCGGCTCAGGCCGTCGAATTCAGCCGACACGATGGTGGCGAAGAAATGACGTCCATCGCCCTCGACTTGCAGCTCGGTGCAGGTCAGGCCCTGGGCGATGTAGGTTTGGACTTCGGTGGGGGTCGGGTCGGCCATGATGGCGGCGATTCTATCGTCAGGGCCAGGCGCCCGGTGCGTGGGGGCATTGCCCCTGGCCGGGATCTTCGTCCGATCAGCAGCCCTCCACGTCAGGCCGAGTGACCACGTTCTGCAGCGCGCCCCATGCGAAACGCCGCCCGAAGGCGGCGTTCAGGGGCGCTTGCGGATGGCGCGCTCGATGGCGCCATCGCGACGCCATCGCCAGGCCCTCGTCTTACTTGCTGGACGACTTCTCGGCAGCCTTGCCGGTGACCTTCGCGCGGCCGGCGGCGGTCGGATAGGCCGTCATGACGCGCACCGGGTCGGCGCTCGCCAGGAACTGGCCGTACTGGGCTTGCGCGCACGCCACGGGCTGGCCGTCGCGCGCTTCGCCGCGGTACTGGCCCTTGCTGTAGACAAAGCGGTATTCGTTGGACTCGGCCGGCGCGTCGAAGCTGACCGCATGCTGGGCGGCGCATTCGGCGCGCAGCGCTTGCGCCTCACCGTTCTCGGCAGCGGCATGCGCCAGGGGAGCGATCAGGGCCAGGACGGCGGCAGCGGCGGCGGTGTTCAGGACGTGCTTCATTCGGACAGCTCCCTAGGAGAAACAGGTGACGGAATGTCCCTAGCTTATAGGCTTGCTTTTTCCGCGACCATCCGCGTTTGCGGGGGCCGTCAGGCGGCCGGTTGAGGGTTTCTTCCAATCAGCCGGAGAGCGCTTGCTGATAGCACCGCGCACCGATCGCCGTCGCGCATCGGCCCGGTCGCAGCGACCTGTCCGATGGCTCGCGCCCGATGACGTGGGCGGCGAATCGGCGTGGGGCACCCTTCCCGAGGACCGATCGAGCGCTGCGGGGTCAATCGGCCGAAGCATCAGGGTGCTGACCTGCCGCGGTCTGCCGAGGCGCGCCGCCCGAGCCGCCGGCGAGCGGGGCCGGCGCGGCTCCCGACGACTGCGGGGCCTGGGACTGCGGGGCCTGGTATTGCTCGACGAGCTTGAACAGATGCTCGCGCGAGGCGGGTTCCAGATAGGGCAGCAGCAAGCCGAGCACATGGAAGGCGCCGCGCATCAGCGCTTCGCCGGCGCGGTCCGGCTCCAGCGCGTTGCGCGGATCGCGGACGTATTCGTAGCTCAGCCAGTAGCTGAGCAGCACCACCATGGCGTTGGCCGTGGGCACGGCCTCGCGCACCTGCATGCTCAGCGCGCCGCCCAGTTGCAGGCCGCCGAGGATGGACGCCATCGCCTGGTTCTTCTGCGCCAGCACGTTCTGGAAATGGGTCTCGAGCTTGCGGTTCTTGGACAGCAGGTCGTTGAGGTCGCGGTAGAGAAACCGATGCTGCCAGATGAGCTCGAACAGCATGTGGAAGAACAGCCAGGCGTCCTCCACATTGCGCACGTTGTCCGAGGCGCCCAGCAGCTCGGAGAGCGCGCGCTCATAGCGGCCGAACAGCGCGTTGATCAGCTCGTCCTTGGCCGGGTAGTGGTAGTAGAGGTTGCCGGGCGAGATGCCGAGTTCGGCCGAAATCAGCGTGGTGGAAACGTTCGGTTCGCCAAAGCGGTTGAACAGATCCAGAGTGACTTCGAGGATTCGTTCGGCGGTGCGTCGCGGCTTCTTGGTGGCCATGGGCTTGTGTTCGGATATGCGGTGATTCTGTCATCAAGAGCCGCCATTTCCAGTGGGATCGGTGGAAGTTCCGTGACAAGCGTCGCCGCTGTCGCGCCGATCGGCCTGACGCCATCAGCCCATCGCGCAGCGCGTGATGTTCGCAAGACCTTGGCGCGGCACGGTTGGGGGTGGCTGCCTACAATCGCCGCCCATGCTTGCAAGCCCCCCTCTCTCGCCGACCGCTTCGGGCGCGTCGGCCGGCGGTCCGCCCGCCCTTCGCTTCCACCAAGTCAGCAAGACCTATCGCTCCGGCCAGGTGAAGGCGCTGGATCAGGTCAGCTTCGACATCCAGCCCGGTGAGTTCTTTGGATTGCTCGGCCCCAACGGCGCGGGCAAGACCAGCCTGATCAGCATCCTGGGCGGGCTGTCTCGCGCGAGCGCTGGCTCGGTGTCGGTGCTCGGTCACGATGTGGTGGACGACTATGCCGAAGCCCGGAAAAAGCTGGGCATCGTGCCGCAGGAGCTGGTGTTCGACCCGTTCTTCAGCGTGCGCGAAACCTTGCGCATCCAGAGCGGCTATTTCGGCGTGCGCCAGAACGACGACTGGATCGATGAGCTGCTGCTCAACCTGGGCCTCGCGGACAAGGCGCACTTCAACATGCGCCAGCTGTCGGGCGGCATGAAGCGCCGGGTGCTGGTGGCGCAGGCGCTGGTGCATCGCCCGCCGGTGATCGTGCTGGATGAGCCGACGGCGGGCGTGGACGTCGAGCTGCGCCAGACGCTGTGGCAGTTCATCGCTCGGCTGAATCGCGAAGGCCACACCGTGCTGCTGACCACCCACTATCTGGAAGAGGCGGAGGCCCTGTGCCACCGCATCGCGATGATGAAGCAAGGGCGCATCGTGGCGCTGGATCGCACCTCCGAGCTGCTCGCCGGACGCGCGTCCACGATGCTGCAGTTCAAGACCGATGCGGCGCTGCCCTTGTCGCTGCTGCCGCAATCGCGGGTGACCGGTCGCATCGTGCAGATCAAGGCGCATGACGCGGCCGAGGTGGAGCGGATTCTCGCCACGCTGCGCGAAGCGGCCTGTCCGGTGGAGGACCTGGAGATCGGCCGTGCCGACCTGGAGGACGTGTTCCTCGAAATCATGCAAGGAGCTCACGCATGAGCGCAGCCCATTTCCCGATTCGCCTGGCTGGCGCCCGCACCCTGTTCTACAAGGAAGTGCTGCGCTTCTGGAAGGTCGCTTTCCAGACCGTGGGCGCGCCCGTGCTGACGGCGGTGCTCTATCTGCTCATCTTCGGCCATGTGCTGGAGGACCATGTGAAGGTCTACGGCACCGTGGGCTACACCAGCTTCCTGATCCCGGGCCTGGTGATGATGAGCGTGCTGCAGAACGCCTTCGCCAACAGTTCTTCCTCGCTGATTCAAAGCAAGATCACCGGCAATCTCGTGTTCCTGCTGTTGTCGCCGCTCTCGCACTGGGCCTGGTTCCTGGCGTATGCGGGCGCGTCGGTGGTGCGCGGATTGATGGTGGGGCTGGGCGTCTTCCTGGTCACCTGCTGGTTCGCGCCGCCGGGCCTGGCCCAACCGGGCTGGGTGCTGGTGTTTGCCGTGCTGGGCGCCGGCATGCTGGGATCGCTGGGCCTGATCGCGGGCCTGTGGGCGGAGAAGTTCGATCAGATGGCCGCCTTCCAGAACTTCATCATCATGCCGATGACCTTCCTGTCGGGCGTCTTCTATTCGGTGCATTCGCTGCCGCCGTTCTGGCAAGGCGTCAGCCACCTGAATCCGTTCTTCTACATGATCGACGGCTTCCGCCATGGCTTCTTCGGCGTCAGCGATGTTTCGCCCTGGATCAGCCTGGCCGTGGTGGGAACCGCCTTCGTCCTGATCGCCGGATTGGCCCTCGAGCTGCTGCGCCGCGGCTACAAGATTCGCGGATAAGCCGCGTCGGCCCCGTTGTAGGTCTCGGTCTCTCGCGTGCCCGAATCGGCCAGGGCTCCGAAGAGGAATGCGAACGCGTCTGACGATGAGGGACCCTGGTCGATTCGGGCATGCTGCTCGGTTGATCGCAGGACATCGCCCAGTCTCAGCCAAATCCGTCCTGAACGAGTCCTCGTCCCCAGTCCCGCCGGCCCACGTCCAGAGCCGAATCTCGGACCCGATCTCGGTCTCAGTTTCGGTCTCTCGCGTGCCCGAATCGGCCAGGGCCCCGAAGAGGAATGCGAACGCGTCTGACGATGAGGGGCCCTGGCCGATTCGGGCATGCTGCTCGGTCGATCGCAGGGCATCACGCCGCCACCGCCACCGCCGCCCCGCCCTCATCCGCCGCCCATCTCCCAGGGCAGCATCAACGCCAGCGTCAGCAGCTTCTGAAACTCCGGCTCGAACTCATCGACGATGTGTTGCGGATCCGGACACAGCCCCGCATCGGTCATCAGCCCGAACTGAACCTGCCCCGCATAGGTGAGCAGGCTCACGCCCATGCCGATATCGCCGGATTGCGGCACCCAGAACATCACCCGCTCCACCGAAGCGCCGCAGAAACGCAGCGGGCTGTCCGGCCCTGGCACGTTGGTCATCACCGCCGTGGCCTTGCGGCTGTAATCGTTGAGCATCGACTGATGCTCGGGTCGCAGCAGCCCTGCGGCCGCCATCAAACCGAAGGCCAGCACCGGCTTCAGGCTGCCCTTCACCTCCCGCATGCGCGCATGCACGGCGTACAAGCGCCGCACCGGATTCGCGATGCCGATGGGCAGCACCACCGGGACCACGCCAAAGCGGTTGCCGAGCTGCGAGGCCTGCGACAAAGGTCGCAGGTTCACCGGCACCATCGCGCGGATCTCCTGACCGTGGGTGTCGTCGCCCTTGGCCCGCAGATAGGCGCCGATGGCCCCGGCGACACAACTCAGCAGCACATCGTTGATCGAGACGCCCAATGATTTGCCGACCGCCCGCACCGCATCCAGTGGCAAGCCCTGACCCCAGGCGACCCGCTTCTCGGTGCCCGGTCGACCCTTGAGCCGCGTGGGCGAATCGTCTTCCACGAACGCCAGCGCGGCCAGGTCGTTGGCCATCTGCGTGCCCAGCAGTTCCCCCGCCTCCACCCCACCGCCTGTGTCGGCCCCGGCCGGCGATGCGCCCGCATCGCGGATCGCCTTCACCGTCCAGTCGCTGATGGGCTTGAGCAGCGCGTCGGTCCACGCGTCGGATTCCTGATTCGCGCCGGCGTCGGGCGTGATGTCGTCCGCTGATGGCGGCAAGGGGCCCTCGTCGGTGATGGACAGCATGACCGCGATGAGCGCGATCCCGTCCGCGATGCAGTGATGCAAGCGTGCGATCAGGGCGCTGCCACCGTCGTGCCGCTCGACCAGATGGAATCGCCACAACGGCCGTCCCGGCTCAAGCGGCTCGGCGGCGAGCGCCGCCACCCGCGCCTGCAGCGCCGCATCGGCGGTCTGTCCGCGACGCCGTGGAAGGTTTTCCGGGACGACGTGGTGATCGAGATCGAACGCGGTGTCGTCCACCCAAAGCGCACCTTGCTCGTCCTCATCGACGCGCTGCCGGAATCGCCGGTAGCGCAGCAGCCGCTCCGCCACGCGCGCCCGCAGCGCCTGCAGCGAAATGCCCGGGCGCA
The DNA here is from genome assembly GCA_913776825.1 of Burkholderiaceae bacterium. Lineage (GTDB taxonomy): Bacteria > Pseudomonadota > Gammaproteobacteria > Burkholderiales > Burkholderiaceae_C > Roseateles. The sequence goes on along the minus strand of CAJYPV010000027.1, from coordinate 265,735 downwards.
GCATCCAGACGCCGACGATGGTCATGCGGCTGGTCGGCCCCTCCAGGCGCAGCCAGGCGGTGTCGACGGTGGCCATGCGCTCGGTCCCGGGAGGGAGTGCCACCGGCCGACCGGGTTGGTCGCCCGGCGCCGATCCGTTGGCGCGATGGGCGGCGCGGGTTGCCGTGGCGGGGCGCTTCGACGGGCGTGCTGAGGGGCGCTTCGACTGGATCTTCTCAGGCGACGTCACGATCGCCACGCGGGAAGAGGCCGCCGCGCGCGTGGGCGGCGGCGCATCGGAACGCTCGGCCCGATCGGCCCGATCGGACGACGCCTGGGACTCACGAATCTTTTTCATGCGCTCTAGAGAGTCTGCCCCAGAGAGAGGCCCCCACGCGGCTGGGTAATATCGCTGCCACTCGTTTCGCGGGCAGCCTGCCTGCGGAACCCTTGCTCAACACCCTGGGAGACATCATGAGCCTGAAGGACCAATTCGACGCCGCCGTCGCAGATTCCAAGCAATTGCCGGAGCGTCCGGACAACATGACGCTGCTGAAGCTGTACGCGCTGTACAAGCAGGGCAGCAGCGGCGATGTGGACGGCGAGCGGCCCGGCTTCACCGACATGGTGGGCCGTGCCAAGTGGGACGCCTGGAACGGCTTCAAGGGCCTGAGCAGCGAGGAAGCCATGCAGCAGTACATCGATCTGGTGGAATCGCTGAAGTAAGCCGTCTCACCGTCCGCCCGCGCCGGTGCCGCCGTTCAGGTGCGCCGGCGCTTAGCGGGCTTGCCGGCCGCGGCGGTGGCCGTGGCCGGTGCGGCGGTGGCGGCCTCCTTGGCCAGCAGCTCATCCAGGCCGCGCTCGATCTCGCTCTCGATGTTGGCCTTGAAGGCGCCGAGCAGCATGCCGAGCGTCGCCGTCATCTCGAAGCTGTCGCCGGTCACTTCCAGCCGTCCCTTGACGCCGCTGCGCACGAATTCCACGGTATCGCTGTCCTCGCCCTCATGGATGGTGCAGGCCATGCCGTAGCGCTGCTCGACCTCCTCGGCCCAGGACATGGCGATCTCGCGTGCCCGCGTCAGTCCGAGGCTGTGCGCGCGCAAAACATGGATGTCGGCCATCGTTGCCGCTCCTTTGATGTGGTCATGAATCTGCCGCGGATTGTGCGTGCTCTGGACGCCGCTCCAGTCAAGTCACCCGCGCACGGCAGCCAATCAATCGAAGATCCGAGCCCGTCCGACCCCTGCCGCCGGCTGATGCCGCCGGCTTCAACGTTCGGCGCGCACGTCCTCACCCGCCGATGACGACGACGACGTCGTCGCGCCGGCGGCCAGTTGCGCACGCCGATCCTCGCGGGGCAGCGCCGCCAGGCGTTTCACCTCCGCATAAAAGCGGGGCCAGTCCTGACCCTGACGGTCGAACAGGCGGATGAAGTCCGGCACCAGATCGGTGTAGCTGCCCTGGATGGCCAGCGCCGCGGTGTTCAGCCCGCCGATCCAACGGTCATAGCGGGTGTCGCCGCCCCATTGATCGCGCTTCAGCGCGTCATAGTCGCGGCGCAGACGGGCGAAGACCTCCGCCTTCGCGGCGCGCTTTTCGTCGTCGCTGGCATTGCTCTGGAACACCTGCTGCAATTGCTCCCGTCCGGACCTCAACAAGGCCTGGACCTGGTCCTGCCGCACCCGTGCGCGCTCATCGTCCTGCAAGGCCTCCGGACGGGTGGCCAGCCAGCGCGCGACCCCCAGTTGCTCGACGGCGGTGGCGAAGCTTTCGTTGAAGGTGGTGTCGTCCGAGGCATAGGCGACCTGATGCGCCAGCTCATGGAACAGCATCCGGGCCAGTTGCCCTTCCGGATAGTGGATGAAGGTGTTGAGCAGCGGATCGCCGCCCAGCCAGTTGCTCCATCCCAGCGACGAATAGGCCGGCACGCCGTAGACGTACGGCTCCATGCCCTCGCTGCGCAATTCGGCCGCCATCGCCTGCGCGGCTTCGGGCTTGAAGTAGCCGCGGTAACCGGCGCATCCCATGATCGGATAGCACCAGGTGCGCAGTTGCAGGCTCAATTCCGGTGTGGCGACCACATTCCAGACCGCCGCGCCGCGATGCAGGTCGGCATAGCGGCGGTAGCTGTCGTTGTCCGGCAGCGCCAGTTGTTGGGAGGCGAACTGCCGCAGCGCCACCGTGAGTTCGAGCTGCCGCCGTAACGCGGGATCCAGGTCGGGCTGCGCCAGCCAGTCGTCGACCGGTTTGGCCGCCCGCACCAGCGCGAGGTGGCCCGAGATCGACTGACCGTAATAACCCAGCTGCGCGCAGGCGCCGAGCATCGACATCGCCGTTCCCAGCAGCGCCACACGCAACAGAAGCCACAGACGCCACGGCCAACCTTGGGCGAACGCGGCGCTGAATCTCCCGCTGCGGCCGGTGAAGCCGGCGTCTGCGCCTGAGCGTCCTGTCATCCGACGGGCAGCCGCCCTCAGGCCGCTGCCACCTCCACCAGGCAATCGTAGAAACAAGGCGCCCGTCCCAGGTCGGTCAGCCGCTGGTGGGTCACTTCGTTGACGTTGCGGCCATCCAGGCCCAGCTTGCGCCACCAGATGCCCAACCCGTGCACCACACCGGCCCGGGCCCGCTCGCTCACCATCAATCGGCATTGGTAGCTCCCGCGGTCATTGAACACCCGCACCGTCTGACCATCGGTCAGCGCCCGGGCGGCGGCATCGGCGGCGTTCATCTCCAGCAACTGCTCGCCTTCGATGTCGCGCAGGCTTTTGACGTTCACGAAGCTGCTGTTGAGGAAGTTGCGCGCCGGTGGCGAGATCATCGCCAGCGGATAACGCGCCGCCAGCGCCGGATCGCTGCGGCGGCTCTCGTAGTTGGGGAGGTAGTCCGCGCCGCGCGCATCGGCCTTGCCGCCTGGCATCGGGAAGCCGCCCTCGGCAAAGGGCGCGGCCGGCAGCGGCAGGCTGAACCAGCCTTGCTCGATGAGCTGCTCGACATCGACTTCCGACTTGAAGGCCTGGCGCATCAGCGCCGCATCGTCCTCATGGAAGGCGGGCTCGTCGAAGCCCATGGCGGCGGCCAGCTCGCGGAAGATCTGGGTGTTGGGCTTGGACTCTCCCAGCGGCGCGATCGCCGGCTGGTTGAGCAGCACATCGGTATGGCCGTAGCTGGTGTGGATGTCCAGATGCTCCAGCTGCGTGGTGGCGGGCAGGACATAGTCCGCCAGGTCGGCGGTGTCGGTCATGAAGTGCTCGAGGACCACGGTCAGCAGGTCCTCGCGCTGGAAGCCGGCCACCACCTTGGCCGACTCCGGCGCCACCGCCACCGGGTTGCTGTTGTAGACGATCAGCGCCTCGATGCGCGGCCCGAATTCGGGCGACGACTCGCGCAGCAGGTCGTCGCCGATGGTGCTCATGTTGATGGTGCGGCTGGGACGTCCGCCGCGCAGCTCCGGTCGTTCCAGCGACCCGTTCTTGAATGGCACGAACCAGCCGGAGCTCGACAGCAGCATGCCGCCGGCCGGATGCCGCCAGGCTCCCGTCAGACACGGCAGCAGCGCGATCAGCCGCACCGCATTGCCGCCGCCGCGCACCCGCTGCATGCCGTAGTTCAGCCGGATGGCGGCCGGCGCGGTGGTGGCGTAATCGCGCGCCAGGCCCCGCACTTCGTCGGCGGTCAGGCCGCATTCCTCGGCGGTGCGCTCGGGCGTCCACTGCAGCGCGCGTTCGCGCAGCTCGGGCCAGCCCTCGACATGGCGATCGATGTAGTCCTGGTCCAGCCAGCCGTGGGCGATCAGCTCGTGGATCAGGCCCAGCGCCAGCGCGCCGTCGGTGCCCGGCAACAGCGCCAGGTGCTGATGGCATTTGTCGGCGGTTTCGGTCTTGCGCGGGTCGATGCAGATCAGCTTGGCGCCGTTGCGCTTGGCCTGGTTGGCGAAGGTCCAGAAATGCAGGTTGGAGGCGATGGAATTGCTGCCCCAGATCAGGATCAGCCGGGCCTGCGCATAGTGCGGCAGGTGCATGCCGACCTTGCCGCCATAGGTGGCGGTGAGCGCCGCGCCGCCGGCCGAGGCGCAGATGGTGCGGTCCAGGCAGGATGCGCCGAGCCGGTTGAAGAAGCGTCCGGCCATGGCCTCGCCCTGCAGCATGCCCATGGTGCCGGCATAGCTGTAGGGCAGGATCGCTTGCGGGTCACGCGCCTGGATGGCGCGGAGGCGGCCGGCGATCTCGGTCAGGGCCTGGATCCAGGAAATCCGCTCGAAGCGCGGCGCTTCGTGCTTGCCGCTGACGCGCTTGAGCGGGTGCAGCAGCCGTTCGGCGTGGTAGGTGCGCTCGGGATAGCGGGAGACCTTGGTGCACAGCGCGCCGTGGGTGCTGGGATGTTCCGCTTGACCCTGCACCTTGATGACGCGACCATCCTGCACACTGATGCGCAATGCGCACGTGTCCGGACAATCGTGCGGACAGGCGCCCTTGACGACTCGGATTTCGGAGGAGGACGCGATGGCGACAGGCGAATCGGTTGGTTGCGTGTGGCTCACGGCGGACGATGTGACGACGGCGGACATGCGCGAACTATTGCACAGCCGCCACAGGCTTTCGTTTACTTACCGAAACACGGTGCTGCAAGCAGATAAGCTCGCGCGCCAGAGGGCCTGTGTTGTCGCATTCGTTTCCGGGCGGTCTGCCGGACGATCCCTCGATCGTCCCGCCGGGTTGTCATCCCCGGCTGCAGCCGCTTGACCGGCCCATCCAACCATCCCAGGGGAGCTTCTCTTGCATCGCCGTCATGTTCTTGCCTCCGTCAGCGCCCTGGGCGCGCTTGCCGCCCTGCCCTTCAGCACGGGGGTGCAGGCCCAGGAACGTCGCCGTCTGGTGATCGGACAATCGGTGCCGCTGACCGGCCCCGCCGCGCAGCTGGGCATCCAGATGCAGGCCGGCGCCAAGCTGTTCTTCGACGCGCAGAACGCCGCCGGCGGCGTCAATGGCACCACCATCGAGCTGCGCACGCTGGACGACGGCTATGAGCCCGACCGCGCCAAGGCCAACACCGAAAAGCTCATCAACGACGACGTCTTCGCCCTGTTCGGCTATGTCGGCACCCCGACCTCGGTGGCCTCGCTGCCGCTGGTCAATCAGAACAAGATCCCGTTCTTCGCGCCGCTGACCGGCGCCGAATCGCTGCGCGAGCCGGCCAGCCCGTGGGTCTTCCACATCCGCGCCTCGTATTACGACGAGACCGCGCTGATCGTGAAGCAGCTGACCCAGCTCGGCCTGATGCGCATCTCGGTCTTCCACCAGAACGATGCCTACGGCAAGGCCGGCCTGGACGGCGTGCTGCGCGCGATGAAGCCGCTGGCCATCCAGCCGCAGGCGATCTCGACCGTGGAACGCAACACGGTGGACGTGGCCAAGGCCATCAAGGACCTGGTCAGCAGCGGCGCGCCGCCGGAAGCGATCATCATGGTGAGTGCCTACAAGAGCTGCGCCGCCTTCATCCGTGCCGCCCGCAAGGCGGGTTACGGCGGCGTGTTCTACAACGTGTCCTTCGTCGGCACCCAGGCGCTGCTGGATGAACTGGGCCCGGAAGCCATGGGCGTGGTGGTGAGCCAGGTCATGCCTTATCCGTTCGGCGGCGGCATCGGCGTGGTGGCCGAGTACCAGGCTGCGGCCACCAAGGCCGGCCAGAAGTTCAACTACACCGCGATGGAAGGCTACATCGCCGCCAAGGTGTTCAGCGAAGGCGTGCGCCGCATGGCCCGCCCGACCCGCGAAGGTCTGGTGACCGCGCTGGAATCGATGAGCAACTACAACGTCGGCGGCTTCAATGTGAGCTTCAAGCCCGGCAAGCATGTCGGCTCGAATTTCGTCGAGCTGTCGATGCTGACCAACGATGGCCGCGTGAAGCGCTGAGCCCGCAGGCGTCCGCCCGGCGCTGACAGGTGCCGGCGTCCCGGCCCGCTGATGAACGTCCCGCCCTGTGCGGGACGTTTGCTTTGGGAAGCCGGAAGCGGAAAGCCGAAATGCGTCGAGCACGTCCTGGCTCGGCCATGCTCACTCGCCACCGAAGACGAGGCCGATCGGCGGATCGGACCGGCCTGCCTGCCGCCCCACCGGGCGTCAGGGCCAAATCCCGGCGGGTACACTCGACCGCATCAGTGGCGCCGACGGCGATGACCGGATCGGTGCCGTGGTTTTTTAGGATGCGGCGCGTCGCCCGCGCCCCGTCCGCATTGGCGCGACGAGCGCCGATGACCTTCGGAGTGCCCGCCCATGAAGCTGATCGAACCCATCCTGGCCGATGCGCCCGCCATTGCCGCCCTGCGCCGTGACCTGCACGCCCATCCCGAGCTGTGCTTCCACGAAGACCGCACCTCCGACCTGATCGCCAAGACGCTGACCGACTGGGGCATTCCCGTCCATCGCGGCCTGGGCAAGACCGGGGTGGTGGGCATCCTCAAGGGCCGCGACGGCCCGCGCACGCTGGGCCTGCGGGCCGACATCGATGCGCTGCCGATCACCGAGCACAACACCTTCCCGCATGCCAGCAAGCATCCGGGAAAGATGCATGCGTGCGGCCATGACGGCCACACCGCCATGCTGCTGTCGGCGGCCAAGCACCTGTCGCAGCACCGTGATTTCGAGGGCACGGTCTACCTGGTGTTCCAGCCCGCGGAAGAAGGCGGCGGCGGCGCCCGGGAAATGATCAAGGACGGCCTGTTCAAGCAATTCCCGATGGAGGCGATGTTCGGCGTGCACAACTGGCCCGGCATGGCAGCCGGCCAGTTCGCGCTCAAGACCGGACCGGTCTTCGCCTCCAGCAATGAATTCAAGATCGTCATCAAGGGCAAGGGCGCGCACGGCGCGATGCCGCATCTGGGCAGCGACCCGGTGATCGTGGCCGCGCAGCTGGTGCAGTCCTTCCAGACCATCATCACCCGCAACAAGCGGCCGATCGATGCGGGCGTGATCTCGGTGACCATGATCCATGCCGGCGAGGCCACCAATGTGATCCCCGAGCGCTGCGAGATGCAGGGCACGGTGCGCACCTTCACACTGGAGACGCTGGACCTGATCGAGCGCCGCATGCAGGCCATCACCGAGGCCACGGGGCAGGCTTTCGAGGTGGAATGCGAATTCAGCTTCCACCGCAACTATCCGCCGACCATCAACCACGCCGCCGAGACCGACTTCGCGCGCCGCGTGGTCACCGACATGGTGGGCGCGGCCAATGTGCAGGAATTCGAGCCCACCATGGGCGCCGAGGACTTCAGCTATTACCTGCAGGAAGTGCCGGGCTGCTACTTCCTGATCGGCAACGGCGACGGCAGCCACCGCCAGGGCGGCCACGGCCTGGGCCCGTGCATGCTGCACAACCCCAGCTATGACTTCAACGACGATCTGATTCCGCTGGGCGGCTCGATGTGGGTCCGCCTGGTCGACGCCTGGTTCAAGCAGCCGCGCTGATCCGGACCGATGCGGCGCCCCGCACCGCTTGGCTTGACCAGCCATCGGACCTGGGGCGACCGCGTGGCCTGCGTTTCCGTTCCCGTTCCCGCTCGCATTCCCATTGCCGTTCTCATTCCCGTCTGAGCTTTCACGAGCGGCGCCGTCAGGCTTGCATCCTGGATCGGCGGCCTCTTTCCGCCGACCCGTTTCTTGACGCCCGCTTCGTCCCATCCCATGTTGGCGTCCTGTCCCCGCCCCGACCTGCGCCCCTTCCGATCAATGACCACCCCGCCCCCCGCCCCACCGACTCACGCCATGACCGACGACCAGGAAAACACCGTCCGCCAGGACACCCACCGCTGGGTGCAGCGCGCCGTGATCGGCTTGAACCTCTGCCCCTTCGCCAAGAGCGTGGAGGTCAATCAGCGGCTGCGCATCACCGTCAGCGCGGCGCGCACGCCGGAGGATCTGCTCAAGGACCTGGCACATGAGCTGCTGGCGTTGCGCCGCGCCGATCCGGAGGTCACCGAGACCACGCTGCTGGTGCATCCCTGGGTGCTGAACGACTTCCTGGACTACAACGATTTCCTCGGCGCGGCCGATGCGCTGGTGGACGACCTGGAGCTGGACGGCCTGCTGCAGGTCGCCAGCTTCCATCCGGATTACCAGTTCGAGGGCACCGAGCCGGACGATGTGGACAACCTCAGCAACCGATCGCCCTATCCGACGCTGCATCTGCTGCGGGAAGAGAGCATCGAGCGCGCGGTCGAGTCCATGCCCGACACCGATGCCATCTACGAAACCAACATCGAGACCCTGCGCCGCATCGGGCTGAAGGGCTGGCAAGCGCTGGATCTCGATCCCAAGCTGCCGCTGTCGGTGCGGGTCGGCCGCGACGACTGAGCGCGGCGATCGACCTGCCTCGCCTGAAGCAGGTGGGCGCATCGACGTCCGACCCGGCGCCCGGACTCGCCGACCGGATGTCCTGATTTGACCGCGACTGGTCCGGCGCCGGCGCGACGGACATCGTCCCGCTGCGCATCATGAGCACCATCAACTCTGATGGAACGCCACCATGACCGCAGCCACTTCCCACACCACACACCCCGTCACCGCCACGTCCGTGCGCGATGACGCTGCCCTGTCGACCGAGGCCCGCCAGGCCGGTCGCCGCAACGGGCCCGACACGGCGGTCCTGCTGATCGATGTGCAGGAATCCTTCCGCCATCGGCCGTATTGGGATGCGTCGGCGCTGCCGGACTTCCTGACCCACACCCGCGCCCTGCTGGACGGCGCGGCCGCGCAGGGCCTGCCGGTCGTCCGCATCCTCCACAGCGACGGCCCGGAGACTGCAGACAACCCGTTCGCGCGCGTCAGCGGCCATGTCCGTCCGATGGAGGAGATCGCCCAGGTGCCGGTGGCGGCGGAGTTCCTGAAGCATCGGCACAGCGCGCTGGTCGGCACCGGCCTGTCGATCTGGCTGACGCAACACGGCATCCGCCCGCTGATCGTCGCGGGCATCCGCACCGAGCAATGCTGTGAGACGACCACCCGCCATGCGAGCGACGAGGGCTGGGAGGTCGATTACGTCACCGATGCGACCCTCACCTTCCCGATGCGCCACGCCAGCGGCGTGACCTTGAGCATCCAGGAACTGAAGCTGCGCACCGAGCTGGTCCTGCAGGACCGCTTCGCGCAGATCTGCAGCGTGGCGCAGGCCTTGGCCCGCGCCCAAGCGAAGACCTGGGCGGACGCATGAACGCCTGGCGGCTCGCGGCGGCGGCCGCCGCCCGCGAAGCGAGGCCGACCGGCCGGCGGCATACTCCCGCGATGTCTCGAATCGACGTCTGGATGCTGGTGGAGCCGCACACGCTGCTGCTGGATCTGGCCGGCGCGGCGGAAGCGCTGCGGCTGGCCAATCAGGCGCTGCGTCGCCGCGGTGAGCCGGAAGCCTTCCACCTGCGCTATTGCGGCCTGCATGCGCAGGCGGAGTGCTCCGTCGGCCTGTCGCTGGGCGGTCTGGAGCCGCTGCCCGCGCTGGGTCCGCGCGACTGGCTGATCCTGAGCGGCCGCCGCCATGCCCATCCCGACGATCCGCCGCCCAGCAGCGCCGATCAAGCCCAGGCGCTGGCGATCGAGCGCTGGCTGCATCGCGAGGGTCAGGCCTTGCTGGACGGCGGCGAAGGCCGATTGCTCAGCATCTGCGCCGGCGCGCTGCTGGCCGCGCGCGCCGGTCTGCTCAAGGGTCGTCGCTGCACCACCCATCATGAATCCCTGGACACCCTGCGCGCGCTCGCGCCCGAGGCCGAGGTGCAGGCCAACCGCGTGTTCGTGCTTGACGGTCCGCTGGCCAGCAGCGCCGGCATCACCGCCGGCATCGACCTGGTGCTGGCGATGATCGCCAGTCATTGCGGCGAAGCGATCGCCGCCAGCGTGGCGCAGGTGATGGTGGTCTATCTGCGGCGCGGACCGCAGGATCCGGAGCTCTCGCCGATGCTCGCCCATCGCCATCATCTGCATCCGGCGCTGCACCGCGTGCAGGATGCGATCTGCGCCGCGCCGCAACAGGATTGGACGCTGGCCCGCATGGCCGAGGTGGCGCATGTGACCCCGCGTCATCTCACCCGTCTCTTCACCCAGCACGGCGGCACCACACCGCTCGACTATTTAAGAGCCATCCGGTTGGAACTGGCGCGCCGGGAACTGGATCGCGGCGTGCGTCCCGCCCAGGCCGCTTTGGCCGCCGGGTTCACATCTGACCAGCAACTGCGTCGAACGCGACGCCGATTAGCACAAACGGCCTAAAAACCGAGTCAAGCGGAATTTGTCTACTTCTGTTAACTTGCGCGCCCACGACGAACGAAGGAGCGGGTTTTGAGCGATTGGTTGCAGCGACTGGCGGAACTGGATCCGGCACGTCTGGCGGGCATGCGCCGCGGTGTCGAGAAGGAAAGCCTGCGCGCCCTGCCCAGCGGTGCCACCCTGGCACTGACGCCTCATCCCACCGCGCTGGGCTCGGCCCTGACGCATGAAACAGTGACGACCGATTTCAGCGAGTCGCAACTGGAACTGATCACCGGCGCCCACCTCACCGCCGACGATTGCCTCACCCAGCTCACCGAGATCCATCAGGCGGTCTACCGTTGTCTGGGCGATGAACTGATGTGGTCGTCCAGCATGCCCTGCAAGCTGCCGGCCGATGAAACCATTCCGCTGGGCCGCTACGGTTCCTCCAACATCGGCCGCGCCAAGAGCGTCTACCGCATGGGCCTGGGCCACCGGTATGGCCGGCGCATGCAGACGATCTCCGGCATCCACTACAACTGGTCGCTGCCCGGGCTGGACAACGAGGATCACTTCGCGCTGATCCGCAATTTCCGTCGCCATTCCTTCCTGCTGCTGACGCTGTTCGGCGCCTCGCCCGCGCTGTGCGGCAGCTTCGTGGCCGGCCGTGAGCACGGCCTGCGGCCGATGGCCGATGACGAGGGCACGCTGCACATGCCCTACGCCACCTCGCTGCGCATGGGCCGGCTGGGTTATCAGAGCGATGCGCAGTCGTCGCTGTCCGTCAGCTACAACAGCCTGGGTGGCTATGCGGCGTCGCTGCAGGAAGCGCTGACCCGTCCGTACCCGGCCTACGAGAAGTTCGGCATCGTCAATCCGGGCGGCGAATACAACCAGCTCTCGACCACGCTGCTGCAGATCGAGAACGAGTTCTACGGCACGATCCGTCCGAAGCGCACCATCCGCCCCGGCGAACGCCCGCTGCATGCGCTGCGCGAGCGCGGTGTCGAATATGTGGAAGTCCGCTGCATGGACCTGGACCCGTTCGAGCCGGTCGGCATCGCGGCCAGCACGATGCGCTTCATCGACATCTTCCTGCTGCACTGCTGGCTGACCGACAGCCCGCAGGACACGCCCGCCGAGCTGGCCGCCATGGCCCGCAACCAGCACCTGACCGCGTCGGCCGGCCGTCAGCCGGGACTGATGCTGGAGCGCGGCACGCAGCAGGTCGCGCTGCGGGATTGGGGTCAGGCCTTGCTCGACGACTTCGGGCCGATCGCGCAGAAGCTCGATGCCACCTTGGGCGGCTCGCTGTATCGGGAAGCGCTCGACCTCGCGCGTCAGCGCTGGGTCACGCCGGACGACCTGCCCTCCGCCCGCGTGCTGAAGGCGATGCAGCAGGGTCACGGGTCGTCGCATCTGGCATTCATCGAAGCGCAGTCCACCTGGGCCCGCGACCAGATGCTGACCCAGCCGCTGTCCGATGATCGGATGGCCCGCTTCGAAGCCTCCGCTCGCGCCTCGCTGGACGCGCAGGCCGCGATCGAGGCGGCCGACACGGTCGACTTCGAGACCTTCCGCCAGCAGTACCTGAACCCGGCGCAACTCGCCGGCTGAACGCGCGGGCCCCTCGGGCCGCGGGCGTCCTCCCGGCGCTCCGCCTCAGCCCGCCTCAGCCCGCCTCGCCGGGCAGCACCGAGCTGCGCAGCGCCTGATGGCGGGTCTGCAGTTCCTGCCGCAGCTTCTTGCGCTCGATCGCGGCGTCCCAGCGGCGTCGCTCATCCGCCGTGGAAGGCGTGCGCGGCGGCACCGGCGTGGGTCGGCCCTCGTCGTCCACCGCGACCATGGTGAAGAAGCAGCTGTTGGCGTGGCGCACCACCTGCTCGCGGATGTTCTCGGTGACCACCTTGATGCCGATCTCCATCGAGGACGTGCCGGTGTAATTCACCGAGGCCAGAAAGCTGACCAGCTCGCCCACATGGATGGGCTGGCGGAACATGACCTGATCCACCGACAGCGTCACCACATAGCGGCCGGCATAGCGGCTCGCGCAGGCATAGGCGGCCTGGTCCAGCAGTTTCAGAATCGTTCCGCCGTGCACATTGCCGGAGAAGTTCGCCATGTCCGGCGTCATCAGCACGGTCATCATGAGCTGGTGGGAAGGCAAATCCATGGGGACTCCAGAGTGAGGGGCGTGATGGTGCCAGAGTGCCGTCTCCTCGTCGCCGCGTGCGATCGGGTTGTCCCTGGGCGAGGCCGGGACCCGGATGTGCCACGCTGCTCGCTTGACCCACCCGCGCCTCTCCCGTTCGGCGCTTGTGACCCGGCAGGGGCCCGGTTAGGGTGGGGTTCAGGAGGATTCGATGGCGCAGCCCAACATCATGGACACCCGCAGCGAGCAGATGTTCCCCACCCTGGGGGTGTCGGACATCGCCCGTGTGGCCCGTTTCGGACAATTCCGGCGCTATGCCGCCGGCGAATGGGTGGTGCGCGCCGGCGAGGACGGCGTCGGCATGATGCTGATCCTCAGCGGCGAGGTGTCGATCTCGCAGCGCGACAGCCTGGGCCACAGCCAGTTGATCACCCGCCACGGGCCCGGCCAGTTCATGGGCGAGGTCGGCCAGCTCAGCGGCCGGCCTTCGCTGGTGGATGCGCAGGCCGAGAGCGAAGTCGAGGCCATCGAGGTCTCGCCTCCCCAACTGCGCGCGCTCCTGATCGGTGAGGCGGACCTGGGCGAGCGTCTCACCCGCGCCTTCATCCTGCGCCGGGTGGGGCTGATCGAGGCCGGCGCCAGCGGCGCCACGCTGATCGGGCGGGCCAAATCCGCGCCGGTGATGCGGCTGCGCAGCTTCCTCGGCCGCAACGGTTTTCCGCATCAGATGCTGGAACCGGATCAGAACGAGGACGCCCGCGCCATTGCCGAGCAATACATGACCGACGGCGTGGAGATGGTCGTGCTGTGCCCGGATGGCGCGGTGCTGATCAATCCCAGCGATGACGAGGTCGCCCGCTGCCTGGGCATGGTGGACATGCGGGAGCGCCGCGCCCTGTACGACGTGGCCATCATCGGCGCGGGTCCGGGCGGGCTGTCGGCGGCGGTCTATGCCGCGTCCGAAGGCCTGTCGGTGCTGGTGGTCGATTGCCGCGCCTACGGCGGTCAGGCCGGCGCCAGCTCACGCATCGAGAACTACCTCGGCTTTCCCACCGGCATTTCCGGGCAGGCGCTCGCGGGTCGGGCCTTCGTCCAGGCCCAGAAGTTCGGCGCGGACCTGCTCATCCCGGCCAAGGTCACCCGCATGGCCTGCAGCCGGACTGGCGAGGACCATGAACTGCACCTGTCGCTGGAGGATGGCCGCACCATCCGCACCCGCACCGCGGTGATCGCCACCGGCGCGCGTTACCGCCGACCCGCCATCGAGGACTTGCAGCGCTTCGAAGGTCGGGGCGTCTGGTACTGGGCGTCGCCGCTGGAAGCGCGGGTCTGCAGCCGCCAGACGGTGGTGCTGGTGGGTGGTGGCAATTCCGCCGGCCAGGCTGCCGTCTATCTCGCCAACCATGCGACGAAGGTCATCATGCTGGTGCGCGGCCCCGGCCTGGCGGAGACCATGTCCCGTTACCTGATCGACCGCATCCAGGGCACCTCCAACATCGAGCTGCTGCCGCATCAGGAGATCTGCAAGCTGGAAGGCGACCGCGCGCTGGAAGCCGTCACCTGGCGCGACCGGCGCAACGGCACGGAGCGTCGGCTGGCGCTGCAGCATCTGTTCCTGTTCATCGGCGCGGAACCGGAAACCGCCTGGGTGTCCGACTGCGACCTGCAGTTGGACAAGGCCGGCTTCATCGTCACCGGTCGCGCCTGTGAATGCGACATGGGTCGCTACGAACCGGCGCTGCTGGAATCCAGCATCCCCGGCGTCTTCGCGGTGGGCGATGTGCGGTCGGGCTCGGTGAAGCGGGTCGGCGGTGCGATCGGTGAAGGCGCGCAGGTGGTGGCGAGCATCCATCAATACCTGGCGCGGCAGGACACCGCCCGCCAGGAAGCCGCCCTGCAGCGCGCTGACGCCTGAGCGTCCCGGGCCCGACTCCCGACTTGTCGTCGTCGGGCGGCCCGCGCGGGCAATCTGACCCGATCCGCGCCGGCATCGTTGCCCGCGTCTGGCGCGCCCCTCTCGCGGGCGATCTTCCTGCTGTCAATCTCGCACAAGCGTCGCCGAACTTCGGTCCGGCCGTGCACGGCGGACGCGCGCCTGGCTAGAATGCGAATAATTGTCATTAAGAAGAAGCGCCGCCCATGCTGTCTCCCGAATCTCGACGCCTGTGGGCGTGGCCCGTGGCGATCGGTGTGCTGAGCCTCAGCGGCCTGCTGTCCGCGCTGGTGTCCGATCACTGGGGAGACGTGTGGTCCTGGGTCGCCCTGGGTCTGCCGGTGCTGGTGATGGCGTGGTTCAGTTGGCGGCCCGAGCGCACCGCGTGAACCCGGCCTGAACCTCGACATGACACGCGACCCGCTCAGCCGTGCCGGCACCGGGTCCGCGCTCATCGCCTGTTGCCACGGCCCGCTCGGCGAGCCGTCCTGACTGCTTCCACGACATCGGCCGCCGATGTCCGATCTCCCCACAAGGATCCGTCCCATGCTCAGCTCTCGCGCCATTCGAACCTGGACCTGGCTGCACAAATGGACCAGCCTGGTGTGCACGCTGTTCATGCTGCTGCTGTGCCTGACCGGGCTGCCGCTGATCTTTCATCATGAGATCGGCCATCTGCTGGGCGACGAGATCGAGGCGCCCGAGCTGCCGGCGGACAAGGCCCATCTGGCTCAGCATCGCGTCGATGCGGACACCATGATCAAGGCCGCGATCGCGCAGTACCCGGATCGCATCGTGCAATTCGCGGGTCAGTCGGATGATGACGCGCGGCTCTGGTGGTTCACCCTGACCCACACCCCGGCGCCGACCGACGACTACAAATCCGTCGCCGTGGATGTGCGCACCGGTGAGGTGGTCGGCCAGTACAAGGTCGGCGAAGGCTTCATGGATCTGATGTTCCGCCTGCATGTGGACCTGTTCGCCGGTCTGCCGGGCAAGCTGTTCCTGGGCTTCATGGGCCTGCTGCTGCTGGTCGCGGTGGTCAGCGGCGTGGTGCTGTATGCGCCATTCATGCGCAAGCTGGACTTCGGCGACGTGCGCCGCAGCCGCTCCACCCGCATCAAGTGGCTCGATCTGCACAACCTGCTGGGCATCGTCACCCTGGTGTGGCTGTTCGTGGTGGGCGCCACCGGCATGATCAACACCTGGGCCGACCTGCTGGTGAAATATTGGCAGCATGCGGAAGTCAGCACCCTGATCGCGCCCTACAAGGATGCGCCGCTGGTGCCGGCGGCCGAGCGTGGTCCGTTGCAGGTGGCCCTGGACAATGCCCAGGCGGCCGCGCCCGGGATGAAGATGTCCTTCATCGCCTTCCCCGGCTCGTCCTTCTCCAGCCCGCACCACAACACGGTGTTCCTGCGCGGCGACACGCCGCTGACCTCCAAGCTGCTCAAGCCGATGCTGATGGATGCCCGCACCGGCGCGCTCACCGCCTCGCCGGACCTGCCCTGGTACCTGACCGCGCTGCTGGTGTCGCAGCCGCTGCACTTCGGAGATTACGGCGGCATGCCGATGAAGATCCTCTGGGCGCTGCTGGACATCGCCTCCATCATCGTGCTGGGCAGCGGTCTCTACCTGTGGCTGCGCAAGCCGCATGGCGCCCGTCGCCCGACCACCGCCCGCGCAGCAACGCCCGCGCTCGAAGAATCGCTGGACGACGGCCAGCGGCCCGGCACGGCCGCGGCCTGATGCCGGACGCCGCGCCTGGCGGCGGTGCAGGCGGGGCGGCGAACGCTTGTCGCGTCGCTGCCGTCATCCCTGGTCCATCTACGGCCAGGCGAGGTCAACGGGGCGTTTGAACCACAATCCGGTTCGCCCCTGTTGAATACTGTATGCACATACAGTACATTCCTTTCCATCGCAGCCGACGGCGCGGGTCTCCGGATCCACGTCATCGGCCGCCGCCCCACCGGGCGGTGTCACCCCGCCGCTGACGCGCTCAGCCGGCACCGACATGGAGATGGCCATGCAAGTCCTGAAGCAACGAGTCTGGTCCTCGCTGAACAATGCCGACGCCTGGGTGCTGTGCATCGGTGTGCTGTCCTGTCTCGGACTGGCCACCGGCGTGCTGGGCTGATGCGTGCAGCGGGGCAGGACGGTCCGCCCGACCGCTCCGGCCCGGCGATCGGTTCGCCGTCGCTCACCCGTGGATGAGACGTCTGCCTGGGAATACCGGCCCCGGGCGGATGTCGACGATCCCTGCAGGTTCACTGCAGGATCACCGACGGGGAGTGTCGACGGCAGCCCGGCGCCGCGTCTCGCTGCCAGTTCTTTGATGCGTCCCGCGACGTTGCCGTGACCGATCGTTGGAGGGTTGCGGTGACGATGCCGTCACGCGTCTTCATCGCTCTTTTGTCTCGTTCAGTTTCACCATTTCAAACCCCCTTGATCCGCTCCGCTGGCGCAGCGTCCCGTTGGGACTTTGCGCCAGTCGAGCGGACTTTTTTTTCAGCCCTCGCCGCGCAGGATCGCTCGCCAGCGCGCACCATCGCGCCGCATCGGCATCACCGACAGCGCGAACAGCAGCGCCGCCAGCGGCACCACGCAGATGAAGCCGACATGCTGGAAGCCCAGCGCGCCCGCGAAACCGCCAAGGACAAAGCTGCCCAGCAGGCTGGCCGCCATCGCGGCGCGCTGGCGGTTGTGATGCACGCCTGATCGGATGGCCTCCGGCAGCGGGCTGGCGGTCGAGCCCTCGGGCATCGCCGACTGCGCCGCTCGCCGGCTCTGGCGATTCCAATACAGCATCTTGCCCAGCTCCATGCCCAGATCGGTGATGTTGCCCGTCATGTGGGTGGTGCGGATGCGGCCACCCGAGGTCTTGGAGCCCACCGCGTTCTGCAAGCCCATGATGAAGGACAGCAGCAGCACGGTGAGCGGCACGGCGAACGGCGTGTGCCAGCTCAGGGTGATCGCGCCCATCAGGCCGAAGGGAAACAGCAGCGCCGCTTCCAGCAGCAGCGGCAGGGCATACACACAGCGCAACTGCTGCTGACGGGCCCAATGGACCAGCAGCGCGCACACCGCCGCGCCCGCCATGAACGCCAGGATCGCGCCCAGCGCATTCAGCACCAGCGTGGTCTGGCCCAGCACGGCGCCATCGGCCAATTGCGACGCGAAGCCGGTCATGTGCGAGGTGTAGCGCTGCAGCACCAGGAAGCCGCCCGCATTCACCGCGCCCGCATTGAAGGCCAGCAACAGACCCAAGGCCTGGTTGGTGGCCGGCGAACGATGCCGATGGGTCAGATGCAGCAGACGCCTCACCGCTGACCGCCCTCGCGGACGCGCCGCATGGTGCGGCGGCTGCATGCCGATGGCGAACGGCGACCCAGCTTCATGGCTCCTCCCCAGGAACAACAACATCGGTGCGGAATGACCGCGCCGCTTGATGAATGAGCGATCACGCGCGGCTGGCATTGGAAGGTCGTGCGACGTCGCCGGACGGGCCGCGCGCCACGCCTCCTCGGTCGGTCGATGATACGGTCGAGGCCTTGGCCAACTGGGCCATGAAAGCCCTGCTTTTCGTCAAAGCACTGTCACACTCGGCCGGCACAATGCAATGCATCCGAGACAAACCAATCGGCTGCGACATAGGGCAGAGTGCTGGAACCCGTCACCAGCGTCCGGATACCCTCTTCCTGAATCAAGCCACCCTGCGCGGTGGCTTTTTTCATGTCCAGCACGTGGCTCGATGGCGCGCGGGACGCTGGTCGGCGATCGCGCGTGCGCGGCGCCGGCACAGCGAATCCACCGAGCAGTCAGCGCGATGGCAAGCGCGAGGGGAAACGCGAGGAGAAACGCGAGGGGAAACACGCTGGAAGACGCGTCAGCGGACCTTCCGAAGCTGCGCTTCGGGAATCACGAGCAAGCGTCAGGGTTTGTCCCGAGCGCACCGTCGCGCCGGCCCATCAGACCATGTAAAGAACGATGAAAGTCCGGCCAGCCGGACGGCACCGCGCAGGGGGCCATGCGATCCTGCGAGCCGTTTCCAATCGGACCTCATTCCCCTCTCCGCGCCGCGTCCCAGCCCCCCGGGAAGCGCGGGCCCATCCATCGGCCGCAGCCGCACCGGTGACGCCCGCTTCCCCGCCAAGTCCTGCCGCGCTTGCCTTGCCATTGGCCTCACGATGACACGCACCCGCCGCCTTCCCCGCTCCTGCTCCGTTTCTTCGCCGGTGTCCTCCACCCGCGCCACCTCACGCGTCGAGCCCAGCCGCTTGATGCGCCATCCGCTGGCCTTCTCGCTGATGCTGGCGCTAGGCACCGCTGCCAGCGCGCAAACTGCGCCGTCGCCAGCGCCTGCCCCGCAGGACAACCCGCCTGCGGCTCGCCCGGCGGCCGCCAATCCGGCCGCCACCCCAGCTGCGACTCCAGCGCCCCGCACACGACCCGACGCCACCCCCACCACGCGACCGGCCAACGATCCGCAGAAGCTGGACCGTGTCGAGATCCAGGGCACCTCGCGGGATGACGATCAGCGCCGTGCCTCGACCGCGTCCAAGATCATCATCGGTCGCGAGGAAATCGAGCGCTATGGCGACAGCACCATCGGCGAGGTGCTCAAGCGCCTGCCCGGCGTCACCACCGGCGGCCGACCCGGGCGTGGCGGCGAAGTCCGCATGCGCGGCATGGGCGGCGGCTATACCCAGATCCTGGTCAACGGTGAGCGCATGCCGCCGGGCTTCTCGCTGGACGAGCTCCCGCCCGAGCAGATCGAGCGCATCGAAGTCATGCGGGCGCCGACCGCCGAGTTCGGCGCACGGGCCATCGCCGGCACCATCAACGTCGTGCTGCGCGAGGCGCTGCAGCGGCGGCTGAATGAAGTCCGGCTGGCCACCACGATCGAGCGCGACCATGTCACGCCCAGCCTGAGCTGGACCCGCAATGACAAGCTGGACGACGAGGGCAATGCCTACAACGTCACCGTCAATGCGATGCAGCACAAGCGGCTCGACGACATCCACAACCGTTCGCTGACGCAACTGCTGGATGACTCGGGCAACGTCATCCGCGAGACCCGCCTGACCGGGCTCGGCCAGAGCGGCGATGAGCGCAAATCGCTGAACCTCACCGGTCGGCTGCAGCTCAAGCTGGGCGCGGCGGACACCTTGGCGATCCAGCCCTTCGTCATGGTCAACCGCGGCAACGGCACCAGCCGCTTCAACCAGATCCAGACCCCGGAGCTGCCGGAAGGCGACCTGGATCGCCTGCGCTACACCGACGCCAGCACCGACAACCACAACCGCGCCACCATGGCTCGGCTGAATCTGCAGTGGAACAAGCGGCTGAACGAGAAATCGCGGCTGGAAACGCGCGTGGGACTGGGCCGGATGACCATGTCCAGCGACAGCCACCGCCTGGAGACCACCGACGGCGCGTTCTACCGCACCCAGGACGACGACACCCGGAGCCGCGACACCTCCTGGAGCTTCAATTCCAAGCTGACGCACCAGATGGACAACGAGCACAACCTGGTCGCGGGCCTGGAGGGCGAAGGCACCTCCCGCCGCCAGGACCGGCTCTGCGCCCAGTCCTACGATGCCGCGCAACCCGCGCGCAATTGCAGCTACCTGGCCGACTTCGGCGACAACGTCACTGCATCGACGCGCCGCTTCGCCGCCTACGCGCAGGACGAATGGAGCGTGGGGCCGCAGTGGGGCTTCTATGCCGGGCTGCGCTGGGAAGGCATCGAGACCGAAAGCCGCAACAACCAGGGACCGGTCACGAACACCTCGCATGTGGTGACGCCGCTGCTGCATGGCGTCTACAAGCTGGATCCGAAAAGCCGTGAGCAGATCCGGGCCAGCCTGACCCGCAGCTATCGGTCGCCCAATCTGAATGATGTGGTGGGCCGGCTCAGCATCAGCAACCGCTATCCCTGCGACGACCCCACCCTGCCCTGCACCACCAACACCCTGGATTCGCCCGACCGCATGGGCAATCCCGGGCTGAAGCCGGAGATGGCCACCGGGGTGGAGATCGGCTATGAGAAATACCTGTCCAAAGGCGGCCTGCTGAGCGCCAATCTGTTCTATCGCCGCATCACCGATCTCATCCGCAGCCAGGCCGTGCTGGAGAGCGTGCCCTATGCGCCGGTGCAGCGCTATGTGGTCCGCCCGCGCAACATCGGCAATGCCACCACCTACGGCGTGGAGCTGGAGGCGAAGTTCCGGCTGGATGAATACTGGACCGACGCGCTGCCGATCAACCTGCGCAGCAATCTGTCGGTGTTCGATTCCTCGGTGGACGGCATTCCCGGCCCGAACAACAAGCTGGACCAACAGCCGCGCTACACCGCCAACCTGGGTGCGGACTACCGCCTGCGCAGCCTGCCGCTGACGCTCGGCGCGTCGCTCAACTACACGCCGACCAACCTGCTGCAGCAAAGCCCGCAGGTGCTGGCGGACATCGACAAGAAGCGGGTGCTGGACCTGTCGGCGATGTGGACCTTCTCGCCGGCCGTGGCGCTGCGGGTCTCCGCCAGCAACCTGGCGCCGCTGACCTACGGCAACGGCAGCGTGTCGACCAGCCCGGACCGGATCGTGCTGGCGGACAGCACCGGCCGCAGCTTCACCGTCTGGCAGGTGCGGCTGGAAATGAAGATCTGAGCGCCGCGCGGACGTAAAAAAGGCCACCCGAGGGTGGCCCGAAAAAAGCGGTGGGTGACGACACCCGCCGCTTCGGCGACGGGACCGGGCGCCAGCGCCGGTCCCCCACGAAATCAATGCGGCTGCCGATGCAGCAGCCGCCGGATCGATCGACGCCCGGCTCAGCGCGTGGCGGTGGCGCTGACGCGTTGCGCCATCAGCGGGTCGGCCGACGGCGGCCACAGCGTGGCACCGAAGCCCAACGCCAGCACGCCCATCACCACCCACATCAGCGCCGACACCCGACGCCGCTTGGCGATCGGACGCGGGCGGGATGCCGTGCGAGGTGCGCGCAATTGCGCCGGCACCCGGAACGGACTCAGGCGCTGCAAACGGACGGCCTGCTTGCTGCCGTCACTCTTTGCAACAACCTCGAAACTCACACGCTCCCCTTCGTTGGGCGGCTGACCGTCCATCGGGAAAGCGGACACGTGAACGAACAGCGGTTCGCCGCCTTGTTCCGGAGCGACCAAACCATGACCGCGCTCGGCATACCAGCTGTCCAACGTACCTTCGAATCGCATGACTGAAATCCCCCTCTTCAAGAACAGATGGACCCAGGTGTCTCACGTCTGGGCAGGGATGCATCGTGCAGCGCCTGGCGAGGACCGCGGCAACAGGCTGTAAGCAGTGCAACCTGTGCAGGAATTGACGGACGCTCCGGATTCGGGCGATGGGCGATGTCGGGTCGGCCGTTTGACAACGATGTCAGGCGCGGTCGGGTCACGGCACGCCAGGAGCGCGCAGCACCGTCCCCCCGCGCATGGACCTTCCGGAGACGCGCAGCCGGTGCGAAACCGGCGGCTGGGCGCGCCACGCGGCCGCGCTCCGGTGGCCCGTGCTGGCAGGCGTTACAGATGGGCGCACATGCGTAGGCGCTGGAAACATGGCTTTGCGCGCGGACATGCGCGCCGTGGGCATCCACGACCGCCGTCGTCTCGATCAGCCTGGTCGTCGGCCGCGCTGCGCGGGCGCAGAAGCGACGACGCCGAGTCGCTCAGCGCTCGGCGTCGTGTCTCAGCTGCGCCCCGCGAGCGGGGGCTGGCTCACAGGCCGGGCTTCAGGTATTTGTCCAGAAACTCCAGCATGCGGCGGTTGGCCTCGATCTGGTTCTTCTTCTTGGAGAAGCCATGGCCCTCGTCGTCGAAGACCAGGTAGTCGACCGGCACGCCATTCTTCTTGACCGCGGCCACGATCTCATCGCTCTCGGGCTGGATCACGCGCGGATCGTTCTTGCCCTGGATCACCATCAAGGGCTTGCGGATCTCGCTGGCATGGAAGAGCGGCGAGCTGGCGATCAGCCGGTCCTTTTCCTTCACCGGATCACCGATCTCCTGATAGAGCGCCTGGCGGAAGGACTCCCAATAGGGCGGGATCGATTCCAGCGTGCGCAGCCAGTTGGAGACGCCGAAGATGTCGATGCCGACCTTGAACGCCTCCGGCCGGAACGCCATCGCCGCCAGCGTCATGTAGCCGCCATAGCTGCCGCCCATGATGCCGATGCGCTCGTGATCGATCACGCCGGTCGAGGCCAGCCAGGTCTTCGCTTCGATGCAATCCCACAGCGGCTCGCGGCCATGCTTGCCGTCATCGGCGGCGAAGAAGCTCTTGCCATAGCCGGCGCTGCCACGGTTGTTGATGCCCAGCACCGCATAGCCGTGGTTGGCCAGGTACTGCATCAGCGCCGAATAGCCACGCATGGTCTGGCCGCCCGGGCCGCCATGCACGAACAGCACCGCCGGCACCTTGTGGGTCGGCGAGGCTTCCTTGGGCTGGTAGTAGACCGACGGGATGACCAGGCCATCGAAGGACTTGAAGCGCACGATGCGCCCTTCGACCAGTTCCTCCGGATCGATGTCCTTGGACAGCGAGCGGGTCAGCTGCTTGACCCGGCCGGTGCCGAAGTCATAGACATAGAGGTTGCTCGGCGAGCGGTCCCCATTCAGATAGAAGGCCATGCGCGCGCTGGTGCGGGAGAAGCTCAAGCCGCGCACTTCACCCCCAGGCAGTGCGGGCAGCGCCACCGGCTTGCCATCGGCCGTCTGCACGATGCGCAAGGTGAGCGTGGCGTCCGCATTGATGCCGGTGACCCGGTAACGGCCATCGCGGGAATACATGCTGTAGGCGATGTCCCAATCCGCCTTCTCGACTTCGGTGGTCTGGCCGGTGCTCAGGTCGTAGGCCACCAGACGGGTGAACTCGGTGCCATCGTTGGTGCGCATCAGCAGACGGCGGCCCGCCGGGTCGAAGGTCGCGGCCGAGTAGGCGGCCACGCCCTGATGCGGCGTCACATGCTTGGTCTGGCCGGTCTCGACGTTGTGCAACATCACATCGGTGTCCGAGGTGGTGGTGGTGCGACCCAGCGCGATCCATTGGCCATTGCCGCTGATGTCCTCGATCGACAGACCGGTGTCGTTCTTGTAGACCAGCGTGCGCGCATAGGTCTTCGCGTCGTAGCGATAGAGATCGAAGTAGCGCGGATCGCGCTCGTTGGTCGAGACATAGAACGACTGGCCATCGTCCTGCCAGTCGAGGAACTGGGCCTTGAGCTTGTCGCCCGGCGTCAGGTCCCGCTCGGTGCCGTCGAGCTCACGCACATAGAGATGGTTCTGCTCATTGCCGCCCTGGTCGCGGGTGTAGAGCACCCGGTCGTCGTGGCGGAAGTAGCCGACCGCATAGTGGCTGTCGGTCTTGGAGCTGGTCAGCGCGACGGGTTCGCCGCCGTCCACCGACACGCTGTAGACATTGAAGATGCCGCTGGCATTGCTGCTGAACAGGATGCGCCGCTCATCGGCGGAGAACGACGCACCGGACACCGCCGTCGTCGCCATGAATTGCTCGATGGTGTAGCGCTTGGCCGGACGCGCCGGCGCCGACGCGGGCTGGGCCGGGCGCAACGCCCGCAGCGTCGTCGGCTTGGCGGCCGCTGCCGCCGGGGCTGCGCTCGCCGGCAGCGCCGTCAGCAGCAGCGCCGCTCCCAGGCCCAGGCAGCTCGCTGCCAGGCGTCCGATTGGATTCATCAGGCCCGCGCGGGGCTGGCCGAGTCCGGCTCGTGTGGTCGTCATCACCTCTCCTTGATGGGCCGGTGGGCACCGGCGACGACCACTATAGAACCGGGGGCAGGTGTTGCCCACCCCGAGCGCGACAGGCCGTCGATCAGGACGGACCAGTCGCCAGGCGCGCCGCCTCAACGTCGCGATCAGCCGATGGCCCGTCGCGCCGCAGTGCCCCAGCGTCGATTGAGCCGACGATCCTTCAGCCGCGCTGAAACCGCGGCACCCCGGCCACGTAGCTCGCGACCAGGTTGCGCTCATCGGAGAGCGTCATCCAGGCGAAGACACGCTCATGCAGCTCGCGCACCAGCGCCATCCGGTGCTGCGCCACCGAGCCGCTCGCCCAATCCCAGATGCAGACATCCGCCATCGTGCCCGGATCGAAATGCCCCAGCTCGCCGGCCAGATCCAGCGCCTCGGCGGCACCGCGCGTGGCGGCATGCAGACCGCTCCAGGCGGTCAGCCGTTGACCCTGCAGCGCCTGCACCTTGTAGCCGTCGGACAGGGTGCGCTGCGTCGACAGCGAGGTGCCGCCGCCCACATCGCTGGCCACGCTGACCGCCACGCCCGCAGCCCGATGGGCGGCCCAATCGAACAGGCCGCTGCCGAGGAACAGGTTGGAGGACGGGCAATGCGCGATCTGGGCGCCGGTGCGCGCCAGCACCGCGCGGTCGGTGACGTCCAGCCAGATGCCGTGCGCCAGCACCGCGCGCGGATGCAGCAGGCCGACCTGGTCATAGACATCCAGATAGCTGCGCGCCTGCGGGAAGAGCCGCGCCACCCACTCGACCTCGCTGCGGTTCTCGGCCACATGGGTCTGCATGTAGAGCGACGCGTCGGCGCGGCACAAGGCGCCGGCCATGGCCAGTTGCTCCGGCGTGCTGGTCGGCGCGAACCGCACGGTGACCGCATAGGCCAGCCGCTCGCGCTGATGGTGGCGGGCGATCAGGTCCAGACAGTCGCGCTCGGCCTGGACCACGTCATCGCGCAGGCCGTCCGGCGCATGGCGATCCATCAGGATCTTGCCGGTGATCAGCCGCATGCCGCGGGCTGCGGCGGCGTCGAAGAGCGCGTCGGCCGAGCCCTTGTGCACCGTCGGATACACCACGGCGGCGGTGGTGCCGTGCGCCAGCAGCGCATCGAGGAAGCGCGCGGCGCCTTCCTGGGCCACCGCGGGATCCTGATAGCGGCGCTCGGCGGGGAAGGTGTAGGTGTTGAGCCAATCCAGCAGCTCGGTGCCGTAGGAGGCAATCACATCCAGTTGCGGACTGTGGACATGGGTGTCCACGAAGCCGGGCAGGATCAGCCGGCCGCTGTGGTCGTGCCGCTGCCAGCCCTCCCCCGGATCGGTCGGCTGCGCGCCGACGATGCGTCCCTGCTCGATCAGCAGCCAGTGGTCGGGACGGAAACGCACCGCCGGGTCGTCCACCCGAGCCCAGTCGGGCGCGGCGGTGAAGTCCAGCAGATCGCCCTTGAGGGCGAGTCGGTCCGCCGCACCGCCGCCGGCGGCAGTGGACGCGGTGGGCGCGGTGGACGCGGCGGGCGCCGCAGCAGGCATCGGCGTCGCGCACGCGGCCGAGGTCACAGGAGAAGCAGTCATCGTCATTCGGAAAGCGCTGGCGACCCGGTGAGGTCGTCGGCGGGTTTGACCAGCTCGCGGGCCACTTCCCGCACTTGCTCGCGCAGCCAGCGCAGCGGCGCGCTCGCATGGCTGAGGTCGTGCCAGAGCTGGTAATAGGTCATGGACGGAAAGGCAACCGGACACCGCAGGATGGTCACCGGCAGGCGGTCCAGATAGCGGCGGCAGAACAGCCGGCCGGTGGTCAGCACCAGCAGGCTGCGCGCCACCATGGACGGCAACTGGCTGAAATGGGCGCAGCGCACCGCGACGCGGCGCTGCAATCCGATCGAGGCCAGATGCTGCTCGATCACGCCGGGCTGACCCGGGCTGAGCGGCATCGGGGCCAGATGCTGGCAATCCAGGTAGCGCTCCTGGGTCCAGGCCCGCGCGGACATGCGGGCGGCCGGATGCTGATCGCTCACCAGACAGACCACCTCGTCGCTCAGCAGACGGCCCATGTGCAGCTCACCGGGCGGCTCCAGCCAGTTGCCGATGACCAGATCCACTTCGCCCCGAGCGAGCGAGGCGCGGTAGTCGTAATCCGCCGTCAGCGGCTGCAGGTCGAGCTGCACGCCCGGCGCCAGCCGCTGCAGGCGCGCCACCAGTTGCGGCAGGAACAGCGGATCGAGGTAGTCGCTGGCCGCGATCCGGTAGCGCAGCGTGGCGGTCGCCGGATCGAAGCCGCTGCGCCGCAGCCGGCTGCCGAAAAGCTCATCGGCTTCGCGCAGCAAGCGCTCGGCGGGCGCCAGCAATTCCAGGGCGGTGGAGGTCGGCGTCATGCCGCCGCCGCTGCGCACCAGCAGCGGATCGCCGGTGAGCGCGCGCAGACGCCGCAGCTGCACGCTCACCGCGGGCTGCGTACTGCCGAGCCGCATCGCGGCCCTCGACACACTGCGCTCAAGAATCAAGGACTGCAGCACCCGCACCAATTGGAGTTCGATCTTGTCGAAGTTGAATGGTTTCGACATATTCAATGGCTTATATAGGTTATGTGGCACATCGTATAACCATGCGGAGCCGCAGGGTTACCGTTTCAGGCGATTGCCTTCACCGGCCACACTCGGGTTGGGTTTCCAGCGCACCGCGCGTTCCCATCGACTTCGGATCGCCCGGCCTGGCCCTCGCCACGCGCTTTTGCGCCTTCTCAGCCGACGTCCGTCATGACCGTGTCCTCCAGCCCGCGTCCGATCCGCTTCTTTCACCAAGGCCGCGTGCAGGAGGTGTCGGATCTGCCGCCCACCACGACGGTGCTGCAATACCTGCGGGAGCACGCCCACTGCACCGGCACCAAGGAAGGCTGCGCCGAGGGGGACTGCGGCGCCTGCACCGTGGTCGTCGGCAGCCTGTCGGCGGACGGTCGGGACCTGTCGCTGCGCAACGTGAATGCCTGCATCCAGTTCCTGCCGATGCTCGATGGTCAGGCCCTGCTGACGGTGGAGGACCTGGGCCACAGCCGCGCGCTGCATCCGGTGCAGCAGGCGCTGGTCGACTGCCACGGCTCGCAATGCGGCTTCTGCACGCCCGGCTTCACCATGACGCTGCAGGCGCTGTACGAGCGCCATCACGCCGACGGCACGCGCCCCAGCCGCTCCCAACTGGCGGACGATCTCGCCGGCAACCTGTGCCGTTGCACCGGCTACCGGCCGCTGCTGGATGCGGGGCAGCGCATGTTCGATGCGCCGCCTCAGTTGCTGGACCGCGCGCCGCTCATGGCCGCGCTCCGCCGCCTGAGCGAAGACGCCCCGCTGCACCATGCCGCGCGCGACTGGGACGGGTCGACTCAGCATGTCTTTGCGCCCCAGAGCCTGGACGATCTGGCCGAGCTGCGCGAGCGCCTGCCGCAGGCGCGGATGGTGGCCGGCGCGACCGATGTGGCGCTGTGGGTCAACAAGCAGCACCGTCCACTGGGCGACCTGCTGCTGACCGGCCGCGTGGCGGCGCTGCGTGAGATCGAGGCCACGCCGACGATGCTGCGCCTGGGCGCCGCCGTGCCGCTCGAAGACGCGTGGGCGGCGCTGGTGGCGCGCGAACCCGCGCTGCGCGAGCTGTGGCTGCGTTTCGCCTCGCCGCCGGTGCGACATGCCGGCACGCTGGGCGGCAATCTGGCCAATGGCTCCCCGATCGGCGACGGCGCGCCCGCGCTGATCGCGCTGGAGGCGCAGCTCGTGCTGCGCCGCGGTCAACAGTCGCGTCGGCTGCCGCTGGAGGCCTTCTATCTGGACTACATGAAGAACGCGCTGCAGCCCGGCGAATTCATCGAGGCGATCGAGGTGCCTTTGCCGGATCCCGCCGCCGGGGCGGCCGCGGCCGGCGACGCGCCCGACGATCGCACGCCCCACGTCACCCCGCTGCTGCGGGCCTACAAGATCTCCAAGCGCTACGACAGCGACATCTCCGCCGTTTGCGCGGTGCTCAAACTCCGGATCGCCGACGGTGTGGTGCGCGATGCCCGATTCGTGTTCGGCGGCATGGCCGGCATCGTCAAACGCGCGGCGCAGGCGGAGGCCGCCGCTCTTGGACAGGCCTGGACCGAGGCCACCCAGGCCGCCGCCGGTCTGGCGCTGTCCAACGACTTCCAGCCGCTCACCGACCTGCGGGCGAGCGCGCATTACCGCACCCGCGTCGCCGCCAACCTGATCCGGCGCTTCTGGCTGGAAACGCGGGAGGACGCACCCTTGCCCGCCTCGGCCACCCGCGTGACCTCGTTCCAGCCGATCTCGCGGAGCGCCGCATGAACAAGCCGCTCGCGTCGCCCGTCCTGTCGACCCCGAGCGCGGTCGATGACAGCGCCATCGCCTTGACGCCGCAACCGCAGGTCGGCGTCAGCCGGGTGCATGAAGCCGCTCATCTGCATGTGAGCGGCGAGGCGCTCTACACCGACGACATCGCCGAAGCGCACGGCACGCTGCATGCGGCGCTTGGTCTGTCACCGCTGGCGCATGGGCGGCTGATCGGCATCGACCTGGAGCGGCTGAAGCGCCAGCCCGGCGTGGTCGCGGTGCTGACGGCGCAGGACATTCCCGGCGAGAACAACTGCGGGCCGTTGCTGCACGACGATCCGATCCTGGCCGATGGCGAGCTGCGCTACCTCGGCCAGCCGGTGTTCGCGGTCATTGCCACCGACCGCGCCCTCGCCCGCCGCGCGGCCGCGCTGGCGCGGGAGGTGATCCAGGCCGAGGCGCTGCCTGCGGTGCTGACCGCGCGCGAGGCCCATGCGCAGGGCCGGTATGTGGTGCCGCCGATGCACCTCACCCGCGGCGATCCGGCGACCGCCATGGCATCGGCGCCGCATCGTCTGGCGGCCGAGTGGGCCGTCGGCGGACAGGAGCAGTTCTATCTGGAAGGCCAGATCAGCTATGCGCTGCCGCAGGAGGACCAGGGGCTGCTGATCCATTGCTCGACCCAGCATCCGTCCGAGATGCAGCAACTGGTCGCGCATGCGCTGGGCTGGGCGGCGCATCAGGTCACGGTGCAATGCCGGCGCATGGGTGGCGGTTTCGGCGGGAAGGAATCGCAGTCCGCGCTGTTTGCCTGCATCGCCGGATTGGCGGCGACACGGCTGCGTCGGCCGGTCAAGCTGCGGCTGGATCGCGACGATGATTTCCTGATCACCGGCCGTCGACATGGGTTCGATTACCGCTGGTCGGTGGGCTTTGACGACGACGGTCGGCTGCTGGCGGCGGAGATCGACCTCATCTCCAACTCGGGCCACAGCGCGGACCTGTCGGCGCCAGTGATGGCCCGGGCGCTGTGTCACTTCGACAATGCGTACTGGCTGCCGCATGTGGCGATGCATGGCTACTGCGCCCGCACCCACACCCAGAGCAACACGGCGTTTCGCGGCTTCGGCGGGCCGCAGGGGGCGCTGGCGATCGAGATGATGATGGACAGCGTCGCGCGGCATCTGGGCCTGGATCCGCTGCTGGTGCGACAGCGCAATTTCTATCGGCCGGGACAGGACGTGACGCCCTATGGCCAGACGATCGATGACCATCTCCTACAGCCCCTGACCGACCAGTTGATCGAGCAGTCGAGCTATCACGCGCGGCGAGCCGAGATCGATGCCTTCAATGCGACGAGTCCGGTGCTCAAGCGTGGGCTGGCGCTGACGCCGGTGAAGTTCGGCATCTCCTTCAATGTCGTCCATCTGAACCAGGCGGGCGCGCTGGTGCATGTCTACACCGATGGCTCGGTGCTGGTGAACCATGGCGGCACCGAGATGGGCCAGGGTCTCAACACCAAGATCGCGCAGGTGGTGGCGCATGAGCTGGGCGTGCCGGCCGAGCGGGTGCGGGCCAGCGCCACCGACACCAGCAAGGTGGCCAATACCTCGGCCACTGCGGCGTCGACCGGATCGGACCTCAACGGCAAGGCGGCCCAGGACGCCGCTCGCAAGATCCGTCAGCGCCTGATGCCGCTGGCCGCCGAGCTGCTGGACTGTGCCGCCGACACGCTGGTCTTCAATGCCGGGCAGGTGCATGGCGGTGGTCGCGCCCTGCCGTTCGAGGCGCTGGTGGCGAAGGCCTATCTGAAGCGCATCCAGCTCTGGAGCGATGGTTTCTATGCCACGCCCGGGCTGCATTGGGACCGCGCCAAGCTGCAGGGTCATCCCTTCTACTACTACGCCTATGGCGCGGCCGTCGCCGAGGTGGTGGTGGACACCCTGAGCGGCGAGCACCGCGTGCTGCGGGCCGATGTGCTGCATGACGTCGGCCAGTCGCTCAATCCGGCGCTGGACATCGGTCAGGTGGAAGGCGCGTTCGTGCAGGGACAGGGCTGGCTCACCTGCGAGGAACTGGTGTGGCATCCGACCACCGGCCGATTGCTCACCCATGCGCCGAGCACCTACAAGATCCCGACGGCCAACGACATGCCGACGGACTTCCGGGTGCGCCTCTTCGACGCGCCCAACCGCGCGGACAGCATCCATCGCTCAAAGGCGGTGGGCGAGCCCCCGCTGCTGCTGCCGTTCTCGGTGCTGCTGGCCATCAAGGATGCGGTCGCCGCCTGTGGCGGACCACGATGCGATCCGCCGCTGCGGGCTCCGGCGACGCCGGAGGCGGTGCTGGATGCGGTGGAGGCGGTGATCAATGCAACAACAAATCCACATCCGCCCCAGGATCCCCGGCCCCATCCAGCCGCAGCCGAAGGAAATCCAGATCCAGGTGCAGATGCTCGACCAGCTCCGGCACCGCGGCCTGCAGCGCCTTGACCGGATCCTCGCGCTGATCGGCGGCATCGGCCAGCACTTCGGCCAGATGCAGCACCGCTGCCAGCAGTGAGAACGGACGGATCTCCAGCGGGGCGTTGGCATCCTTGAACGCTTCCACCAGTCCATGCGGGAAATGCCAGTGCGCGGCCAGCGCGGCGGTCACATCGGCATGGGTGCAGGCGAAGCGATGCATCTCCAGCGAGAACCGGCTGCCCGGCTCGGCGGCATGGGATTCGACATCCGCCACCTGATCCGGCTCACGCAGCGCCATCAGCAGTTGACCGGTGCGCAGCATGAGCCCGGCCAGGTAGGCCGCATCCGCGTCGCCCTGCAGCAGCTTGGCCAGCAGCCGCGCATAGCCTGCGGTGCGCATGCTGTGGCGCCAGAAGCGTGCGCGGTCCAGCCCGCTGACCTGAGGGAAGGTGCCGGAGATGCTGGCGGCCATCGCCAGGTTGCGCAGGGTCTCCATGCCCAGCGCCATGGCCGCATCCTGCAGCGTGGCAATCGTGTGGGACGGGCTGTAACGCGCGGAATTGGCCAGCCGCAACACCTTGGCCGACAGCGTCGAATCCTTGCCGATCAGCTCGGCGATCTGGGTGAGGCTGGCGCTGTCGTCATCGAGGCTGTGAAGCAGTCGTCGCCCCACTTCGGGCATGACCGGCAAGGAGGCATGACCGCCAAAGAACCGTTCCGCGCTGGTGTTCATCACGCCGACTCCGCTAAAGCCTCGGTGCGATCAGTCTATGCCTGTCGTCGGGCGCCGACCAGCACCCGAGCCCGCCTGTCCATGCCAAGGACGACAGCCGCCGGCGAGCCTGCGTCAGAAGTCACGCGCCAGCCGCATCAGCCCGATCCGGTCCAGCAGCGCCACCTGGTAACCATCCACGCTGACCAGCCGACGTCGCGCCAGTTGCCGCAGGATGCGCGAAAAGGTCTCGGGCGAGATCGCCAGCTGCGACGCCACATCGCGCTTCTTCTCGACGATTTCCAGCCGCGTGTTCGGACCGGCCCGCCGCATCAGCCAGGCGGCCACGCGGCCCAGCGCGTCCTTGCTGGACAGCTCGTGCAGTTGGTCCTGCACCTCACACATCTGCGCCGCCAGGGCCCGCATCAAGGCCGCCAGCACCTCCGGCTGATGACGCAGCCAGCCCCGGGCCACGGCGACCGGCCATTCCAGCACCAGCGTCGGCGCCGGGCCGGTCGCGCATGCATCCAGTTCATAGGTCGTGCCCAGCCAGGCGGTGTGCAGATCCAGCCAGGCGGGCGACCGCACGGTGCGCTTGAGCTGAAAGCTCTGCATCAAGGGATCCGCGCCGCCCCGCGAGCGACGGCCCAGCCCGACGCTGCCCTCGCACACCGCGCGCAGCACCGTCGCCGGCTGGCCGTGTCGATGGATGGCGGCGCCAGGACGGAAGGTGCGCAGCGACACCATGCTCAGCAGCGCCTGCCGCAGCGCGGCATCGAGCGGGAGATCCGGCAACAGCAGCGTCCAGTCGATCCGCGCCTGCAGGGCTGGCGAGGCGGTCAGCGGGCGGTCCTGAACGACCGGCGCCTGCGGGGCACAGGCGGGCTCAGCAGGCGCGGAACCAGGGGCGGCGGAAGGGTCTGACACGGCGCGAACGGAGAAACCAAAAGCGCAATGTCGCGTCGCGGCCGCGTCGGCAGTTTGAGTGAGGTCAACAACCGCAGCGCCGACCGCGGCCGTTTCAAATTGATACGGTTAGGGTGCCCGGGGGCGACCGGGTCGCCGACTGGCTCGTTCGGGCCATCGTCCATGGGCATGGACGACGTGCCGCCGCGCTCAGCGAATCAGCAGCGCGCGGAAATCGTTGACGTTGGTCTGCGTCGGCCCGGTCACGATCAGATCGCCCAGCGCCTCGAAGAACGCATAGCCGTTGTTGGCGGCCAGCAGCTCGGCCGGCTTCAGTCCCAGCGCGCGGGCGCGGGCCAGGCTGTCCGGCGCGATGAAGCCGCCGGCGTTGTCCTCGACGCCGTCGATGCCGTCGGTGTCGGCGGCCAGCGCCCAGACGCCGGGCTGACCGTCCAGCGCCAGCGCGCAGCCGAGCAGGAACTCGCCGGCCCGACCGCCTCGGCCGGGATGGGGTTTCAGGGTCACGGCGGTTTCGCCGCCGGACAGGATCAGGCAGGGTTTCGCGAACGGCTCGCCATGACGCGCCACGGCGCGCGCCAGCGCCGCATGCACCCGGCCGACATCCCGCGATTCGCCTTCGATCTCATCGGACAGCACATGGGTGGTCAGGCCCATCGCCCGGGCCGCCTCGGCCGCCGCCTGCAGGCTTTGGCGTGGGGCCGCGATGATGCGCTGGTCATGTCCGTCGAAGCAGGCGTCGCCGGGCTTGGGGGTTTCCCAATCGCCGCGCGCCAGGGCGTCCCGGGCGATCTCAGGCAGAGCGATGCCGTAGCGCTGGCAGATGGCCAGCGCGTCGGCGCAGGTGGTGGCGTCCGGCACGGTTGGGCCGGAGGCGATGACGGCCGGATCGTCGCCCGGCACATCCGAAATCATCAGCGTCAGCACCCGGGCCGGTGAGCAGGCGGCGGCCAGCCGGCCGCCCTTGATCGCCGACAGGTGCTTGCGCACGCAGTTCATCTCGGCGATGCCTGCGCCGCTGGCCAGCAGCGCCCGGTTGATCGCCTGCTTGTCGGCCAGCGTCAGACCGGGCGCGGGCAGCGAGAGCAGCGCCGATCCGCCCCCGGAAATCAGGCAGATGACCTGATCGTCCGCCGTCAGGCCGAAGTCCTTCACCAGTTGCAGCATGCGCGCGGCGGCACGCTCGCCCGCCGCGTCCGGCACCGGATGGGCGGCTTCCACCAACGTCAGCCGTTGCGGCTGGTAGTCCGGCGGCAGATGGCCATAGCGGGTGATCACCAGGCCCGACAACGGCGCCTCGGCCGGCCAGGCGGCTTCCAGCGCCTGAGCCATCGATCCCCCGCCCTTGCCCGCGCCCAGCACCAGGGTGCGGCCCCGCGGCGGCGGGGGCAGGTGATCCGCCAGGATCTGGCCTGGCAGCGCGCGCGCCACCGCCACGTCATAGAGGTGGCGCAGCAGCGCGCGGGGATCATCGAGCAGCAGGGCCTGGTTCATGGGCGCGCAAGGAGCAAGAGCAAAGGCAAGGCAAAGGAATGACGACGTCAGCCGTGATCAGGCCGCATCGTCGCCCAGTTCATGATGCCCCATCAATTCGATGGCACGCACCAGCGCGGAGTGGTCCAGCTGGTCCCAGCCCTGGGCCGCCGCCGTCTGCATCAGCTGCGCGGTGTTGGCGGTGTTGGGCAGGGCCAGGCTCATCGCCTTGGCGCTTTGCAGGGCCAGGTTCAGATCCTTCTGATGCAGCGCGATGCGGAAGCCGGGATTGAAGGTGCGCTTGATCATGCGCTCGCCATGCACTTCCAGGATGCGGCTGGAGGCGAAACCACCCATCAGCGCTTCACGCACCTTGGCCGGATCGGCACCTGCCTTGGAGGCGAACACCAGCGCTTCGCTGACTGCGGCGATGTTCAGCGCGACGATGATCTGGTTGGCCACCTTGCAGGTCTGGCCGGCGCCCGCGCCGCCCACGAGCGTGATGTTCTTGCCCATCAGCTCGAACAGCGGCTTGATGCGGTCGAACACGGCCTGCTCGCCGCCGACCATGATCGTCAGCGTGCCGGCCTTGGCGCCGACTTCGCCGCCCGAGACCGGCGCATCCAGCCAGTCCGCGCCCAGGGCCTGGATGCGTTGGGCAATCTCCTTGGTGGCCATCGGCGAGATGGAGCTCATGTCCACCACGGTCTTGCCCTTGGACAGGCCGGCGGCCACGCCGCCTTCGCCGAACAGCACCCGCTCCACATCGGGCGTGTCGGGCACCATGGTGAAGATCACGTCGGCCTTCTGCGCGACTTCGGTGGCATTGGCGCACAGCGTCGCGCCGGCGGCCTTGGCCTCGTCACGCACCTGGCTGCGGGTGTGGACGAACAGGCTGTGACCGCCTGCGGCCAGTCGGACCGCCATCGGCGCGCCCATGATGCCGAGTCCGATGAAACCGATCTTGATGCTCATGACTTGCTCTCTTTCACTGCTGAACTGAAGGGAATGAAGAAGGTGGGCCGGCGCGGCTCAGCGGAACTTGTCGCGCAGCGCCTGCGTGGCCTGGCGGAACAGGCCCAGATCGCTGCCGACGGCCACGAAGGTCGCGCCCATCGCCATGTAGCGGCGCGCGTCCGCTTCGACCGGCGCCAGGATGCCGACGGGTGTGCCCGCGGCCTTGCAGGCGTCGAAGATCGTGGTCATGGCGGCCTGCACGTCCGGATGCGCCGGGTTGCCCAGATGGCCGTAACCGGCGGCCAGGTCGGACGGGCCGATGAAGACCGCATCCACGCCGTCGATTGCGGCGATCTCGCTCACCGCCGCCACGCCGGCGGGGCTTTCGATCTGCACGATCACGCACAGTTGCTCGTTGATGCCCTGGAAGTAGCCGGGCACGGTGCCGTAGCGGTTGTTGCGCTGGGCCACCGACACGCCGCGGAAGCCCTGCGGCGGATAGCGGGTCGCGCCAACGGCCAGCGCGGCCTGCTCGGCGGTCTCCACGAAGGGAATCAGCAGATTGGAGAAGCCCGCATCCAGCAGCCGCTTGATCTCGACCGGGTTGTTGCTGGAAGGACGGACCACCGGCGCGCTCACGCTGTCCTTGAGCGCCATCAACTGCGGGATGAAGCTCACCACATCGTTGGGCGAGTGCTCACCGTCCAGCAGCAGCCAGTCGAAACCGGCCACGCCCAGCACCTCGGTCGTGATCGGATTGGCCAGCGAGCACCAGCAGCCGAGCAGGGTTTCTCCGGCCAGCAGGCGCTGGCGCAGCGAGTTGGGGAAGCTGCAGTAAGGCGTGGTCGGTGTGGTCATGGCGGGGTCTTTCAGGAGCGGTGAAGGGCGCCGGGCCCGTCCCCATCGCCAGCGCGCGATGGGATCGGGACCGGTCGGTCGAGCGAGGCAGCTCGACCGGCCGACACGGCGCGGTGTCGTCCGGGATCAGTCGAGCTTGATGTTGTTCTTGGTCACCACATTCAGCCAATTCTTGCGCTCCTTCTCGAAGAAGGTGCTGAACTCGGTCGGGTTCATGGTGAAGACCTCGGCGCCCTGCGAGGCCAGACGGGCGCGCAGGTCGGGCATGCGGATGATGCGGATCAGCTCGGCGGACAGCTTCGCCTGGGCCGCAGCGGGCAGGCTGGCGGGGGCGAGCACGCCTTGCCAGGTGCCGGATTCGAAGCCGGGCGCGCCCTGCTCCGCGATCGTCGGCACATTGGGCAGCAGCGGCACGCGGGTGGACTTGCTCACGCCCAGCACCTTCAGCTTGCCGTTCTGCACGAAGGGCAGCGTGGCCAGCATGCCGTTCATCAGCACCTGCGTCTGACCGGCGATGGTGTCCGTGACCGCCTGCGAGCCGCCCTTGTAGGGGATGTATTCCCACTTCGCGCCGGTCGCGCCGGCCACGGCCAGCCCGGCCAGATGCGGGGCGCTGCCCATGGCGGTCACCGCGAAATCGATCTTGCTGGTCTTGGACAGCGCGACCAGCTCCTTCAGATTGTTGGCCTGCACCGAGGGATGCACCACCAGCATGTGCGGCGAATAGGCCAGCATCGCCACGCCCTTCAGGTCCTTGGACGGATTGAAGGGCAGCTTCGGATAGACCGACGGGCTGATCGCCAGCGCCGTCACATCGCACAGCAGCAGGGTGTGGTCGTCGGTGGACTTGGCGACCATGTCGGCGCCCATGTTGCCGCTCGCGCCGGCCTTGTTCTCGATGATGACCGGCTGCTTCAGCGCCTCGGACAGCAGAGGGCCGATCGCGCGGGCAATGATGTCCGAGGAACCGCCCGGCGTGTAGGGCACCACCAGCCGCACCGGCTTGGTGGGCCAGGCAGCGGTCTGCGCCAGGGCGGACAGCGGCAGTGCGCCGAGCGCGGCGGCGGCCGTGGCGGCCAGGGCGAGGTGTCGTCGTTGAATTCGCATCTTGTCTCTCTCCGGGGGTGGATCGGGGGGATGGGGAGACGCCCGACCGCTGCGTCGCGCCTGCGCGCCGTGCGGCTCGGTGGGGCGCCGTCCTGCGGCGCCTCTCATGTCTCGTGTGGGAAATCGGGGAAATCGAGGAAATCGAGAAATCGGGAAGCCCGGCGTGGTGCCGGGCGATGGGGTGACCTCAGCGCACCATGCAGGGCTTCTTGGGATCGAAGCGCCAGCCGGGGATCAGGAACTGCATCGCGATCGAGTCATCGCGCGCGCCGAGGCCGTGCTGGAGGTAGAGCTGATGGGCGGCTTCGACCGCGTCCATGTCCAGCGTCACGCCGAGGCCGGGTGCGGTGGGCACGGCCACTTCGCCGTCGATGATCTGCAGCGGTTGCTGGGTGAGGAACTGGCCGTCCTGCCAGATCCAGTGGGTGTCGATGGCGGTGAGCCGGCCGGGCGCGGCGGCGGCGGCATGGGTGAACATGGCCAGCGACACATCGAAGTGGTTGTTGGAATGCGAGCCCCAGGTCAGTCCGAAGTCGCGGCAGGTCTGGGCGACGCGGACGGCGCCGGACATCGTCCAGAAGTGCGGATCGGCGAGCGGGATGTCGACCGACTGCAGACTGAGCGCATGGGTCAGCTGACGCCAATCGGTGGCCACCATGTTGGTGGCGGTGGGCAGGCCGGTGGCGCGGCGGAACTCGGCCATCACCTCGCGGCCGGAGAAGCCGTCTTCCGCGCCGCAGGGGTCTTCGGCGTAGGCCAGCACATCGCCGAGATCGCGCAGCAGGCGGATGGCGTCCTTCAGCATCCAGCCGCCGTTCGGGTCGAGCGTCACGCGGGCTTCGGGGAAGCGGGCCTTCAGCGCTTTCACGGCGTCCACTTCGGCTTCACCGGCCAGCACGCCGCCTTTGAGCTTGAAGTCCTTGAAGCCGTAGCGTGCTTGCGCGGCTTCGGCCTGGGCGACGATGGTGTCGGGCGTCATCGCGACCTCGTGGCGCGCGCGCAGCCATTGGTCGGCGGCGGACGACGTCGCGGTGCGTTCGTCGTCGGGTGTGAGGTAGGGAAGGTTGGTTCGGGTGCGATCGCCCACGAAGAACAGGTAGCCCAGCATCGCGACCGAATCGCGTTGTTTGCCTTCGCCGAGCAGCTCGCAGACGGGCACGCCGAGGTGTTGTCCGAGCAGGTCGAGCAAGGCGCATTCCACGGCGGTCAGCACATGGATGGTGGTGCGCAGATCGAAGGTTTGCAGGCCTCGTCCGCCGCTGTCGAGGGATTTGAATTTCTCGCGGATGCGGGCCAGCAGCGCGTTCCAGGTCGCGATCGGTTGTCCGACCAGCATCGCGCCGGCTTGTTCGAGCGTTTGCCGAATCGATTCCCCACCGGGAATCTCTGCCACGCCCACATGGCCGGCGCTGTCTTCCAGCACCAGCAGATTGCGCGTGAAGAACGGCGCATGCGCCCCGCTCAGATTCATCAACATCCCATCGCGCCCGGCCACCGGAATCGCCCGCGCCGACTTCACCACTGGACTGCTTGCTGCCATCACCACTCCAACCGCTCGGCCTCCCGAGCACTGCAACGTTCAATCGCCACCAAGACCACCCGCCCCACTCGGAGGGGCCCGCCCCGACAAGCCCAGCGGAGCTCGGAGATCCGGCTCCGCCGGGCTCCAGCTCGCCCCCTGGGGGGCCGGCGTCAGCCGGTAGGGGGGGGCCTATCTAGTCCGCCGTGATCTTTCGAGTCTCGATGACCTGCTTCCAGCGGGCGAACTCCGTCTTCTGGAAAGCCTGCGCCTGCTCGGGCGTATTGGCCACGGTCTCGATGCCGATCTCCGCGAACTTGTGTTTGACCGACGGATCCTGCAGCGCCGCCACCAGCGCCTGATGGATCTGGGTGCGCAGCGCGGGCGGCAGGCCCTTCGGCACCGCGACGCCTTGCCAGGAATACACATCCGCGCCCTTGATGCCGGACTCCGACAGCGTCGGCACCGACGGCAGCACCGGGGAGCGCTTGTCCCCCGTCACCGCCAGCGCCCGCAGCTTGCCGGCCTGGATGTGCGAGAGCACCGCATTCACGTTCTGGAACGACGCATCCACCTGCCCGCCCAGCAGATCGCTGATCGCGGGCGCGCCGCCCTTGTAGGGCACATGCAGGCCGGTGGTGCCGGTCTGCAGCCAGAACAGCTCGGCCGTCAGGTGATCGGACGAGCCGTTGCCCGACGAGGCGAAGGTCAGCTTCTCAGGCTGCTTCTTGAGCGAATCCACCACGTCCTGCACCGACTTCAGCGGCGACGCGGCCGGCACGACCAGCACATTGGGCGCCTGCACCGCCACGGTCAGCAGATCGATGTCCTTGAGCGCGTCGTACTGGACGGCCTTCAGCAGATGCGGCGCGATGACGAACGGGCCCAGCGAGGACACCAGCAGCGTGTAGCCGTCTGGCGCCGACCGCTTGACCTGGGCGGTGCCCAGGGTGCCGGTCGCGCCGGGCTTGTTGTCGACGATGACCGTCTGGCCCCATTTTTCCTGCAGCTTGGCGCCCATGGCGCGGGCCAGGCTGTCGGTGGAGCCGCCCGGCGGGAACGGCACCAGCAGCGTGACCGGCTTGTCAGGGAAAGCGTGAGCGGACAGCGCCAGACCGGCGGTCAGCAGGGCCGCGCCCACGCGGGGCAGCAGTCGACGAATGAGAGAGGAATGCATGAACCTTGTCTCCGTGGCGGGGTCGGCCTGGGGCCGGGTCACCGGGTCGGTGGGTCGGTCGCTCTTGTCCTGGGGTGACACGCCTTCGGAGCGATCCGACGACGGGCTCACCCCGGGCTGGCGGCCTTGTTGTCAGTCATCATACAAGTGCATCGAAAGCACTGACAAGCCGGAAGGTTCAGCGCTCAGGGTAAACGCCTGGGTGCATGGCGATAGGCCGAACGGACCCATGCCAGGCGGGCGCAAGCCGCCTTGTGGTGCGATGCGCCCCCCTCCTCGATGGAGGGAGGCCATCCATCAAATTCACCGGGCCCGCGCTGCACGGCGGGCCGATCGGCGGATCTCCCGCCGATCAACGGGCCATGCCGGAGGGGGATGAACGACGCCACTCCTGGCTCACGATGAACAGGAGCGCCAGCATCGGCACGAGGGTGGCGGCAAACGGAATCGCTGCCTCTCCGAGCGAGCTGTCGATGACCGCGCCGCCAATGACACCGCCCAGCGCGTTGGCAATATTGAAGGCCGAGATGTTGGCCGTGGCGGCCAGCTCCGGCGCCGCCTGGCCGTACTTCATCACCCGCATCTGCAGCGAGGGCACATTCGCGAACGAGGTGACGCCGAAGACGAACGCCGCTGCGAGGAAGGCCCATTTGTAGGGCGCGAGCCAGCCCGCCGCGAGCAGGGCGGCGATCATCGCGACCGGCCAGCCGATCAGCGATCCGCGCAGGCTGGCATCGGCGGTGCGTCCGCCCAGCGCATTGCCCACGACGAGTCCCAGGCCCACCACGACCAGCACGCCGCTGAGCTCGCCTCGATCAAAGCCCGCCACATGCTCGGCGATCGGTCCGATGTAGCCATAGAAGGTCATGAACCCCACCCAACCCAGGGTGGTGATGGCCAGACTGGCCAGCAACTGCGGCTCCTTGAACGCGGCGAGCTGACGGCGCATCGGCTCGCCGCGGGGGACCGTCGCGGACGCTTCCCGAGGCAGCATGACGGCCAGGGCCAGCATGGCCATCGTGCCCAGGAGCGCGACGACCAGAAAGGTGGCGTGCCAATCCCCGCGGTTGCCGATCCAGGCGCCGGCCGGCACGCCCAGCACGTTGGCCAAGGTCAAGCCGGCAAACATCCGGCCCACGGCTTGACCGGTCTGGTTCTCGGAGACCAGCCGGGTCGCCACCACCGCACCGATGCCGTAGAACGGACCTTGCGTCACGCCGGCCACGACGCGGCTCACCAGCAAGGTCGAGTAGTCATTGGCGAAGGCGCTGATGAGGTTGCCCGCAATGAACAGGGCCATCAGCCCGACGAGCACCCGCTTCTTCGGAAATCGAGCGAGCCACAGGGTGAGCAGTGGCCCGCCGATCACCACCGCCAGGGCATACGCGGTGATGAGGCGACCCGCCTGCCCGGGCGTCACGCCGAGCGTGTCGGCGACCTGGCTCAAGATCCCGGCGATGACGAATTCGGCCGTGCCGATGGCGAAGGACGAGAGGGAGAGGATCCAGACCTGGATCGGCATTTTTGAAGAGGAGGACATCCAGTTCCTTCGCTCAGCGTGAGGGTGATGCGCTCGTCGGCGCCGCACCGTGGGGAGCGCGCGGATCTGGCTCGGCGACGCAGGACGTGCCGACGACCGCGCCCCCGGTCCGATGAACGCCATGCGCCGACCCCTGCCCGTGCGACCGCCAGGAGCTGCCCATCAGGCGCGAAGGGCGTCGAGCGCGCTCGGCGCGCCCGATGTGAGGATGAATCGAATCCATTGGCATGCGAGCCCCGTGTCATGTGAGGCTCGGTGAGTGCCGCACGCCCACCTCGGGTTTGCGGCCCGTCGGGCGATTCACTCTCAATGGCGACCGAACACCGACGCCGCGCTTCAGTCGCATCCCGAGCGAGCGACCACCGTGCCGCTCAGCGCCGCGTTGTGTGCGCTGCGGTCAAGGGGCAGTGAGCGGATGCCTTGCGCGTCGGCCGACGCGCCGGCTGTGGATGGAGGGCAGTGTGGCGCCGCGGTCAGCTTCTCGGCCGCAGCGGCAGGGGTCGCCGACAACCGCACGAGCTCCGCGGCCGGGATGCCGCATCGCAAAGGCCAGCGGGGGAAGGAATCAGGCCGATGCCCGCTCAGGCCGTCTCACGACCTTGCAGCGACAGGGCGGCGCGGCGACGCCGCTCGCGGCTGTTGGCCAGATGGGTGCGCATGGCCGCGCGGGCGGCTTCGCCATCGCCGGCGGCGATCGCATCCAGGATGCTTTCATGCTCGGCATTGACGCGGCGCAGATAGTCACGCTGCGCCACCGGATCATCGGCACCAGCGGCGGCCAGGCTGGGCAGTCGTGCGCGCGGAATGCTGGGCGCGCCCAGCGTGCTCATCAGCTGCTCGAAATGCGGATTGCCGGTGGCTCGCGCGATCTCCAGATGGAACTGGAAATCCGCCGCCACCGCATCCCGGCCGGCATCCGCCGCTGCGGCGAAGGCGGCCAGCGCCTCGCGCATCTGCGCCAGCTGCGCATCGGTGCGCCGCTGCGCGGCGAGCGCGGCGGCCTCGGTCTCCAGGCCGATGCGCAACTCCAGCACCGACACCACGTCATGCAGCGTGGCCATCTGGTCGGCGGAGATCCGGAACGCCCCGCCCTCCCCCAACCCCAACACGAAGGTGCCGATGCCATGACGGGTCTCGACCAGCCCCGACGCCTGCAGCTTGGAGATGGCCTCCCGCACCACGGTGCGGCTGACATCGAACTCACCCATGATCGCGGCCTCGGTCGGCAGCTTGTCGCCCGCGGCGAGCACGCCGCTGCGGATGCGCTCGCCCAAGGCCTCGACCAGGCCCAACGCCAGGTTGCGGGGACGACGAGGGGCGGGAGACACGCTCATGGCAAGACCACAGACATCACGACGATCACAGGATCAGAAAGCGGCACGATGGCCGCCGGGGACGAGGTCCGGCCCGGAGACCGGAGTTCAAGGAAAACGCTGACGGCGCGCAGCGGCACTGCGAAGGCGCCTTGGCGACGACCTCATGGGCCACGACGCCAGCAGGTTGTACGACAACATTCTGGCATGCGCACCACGGGCGTGGCGGTGTCGCGCTGGCGCGGTCGATCGATGCGCTCATCGTGGCTGCGATGACGGGCGCTGGATCCCGTTGATCGGCTCGATGAGATCGACGGTCTTCAGATCGACGGCCCCGTCAGGCGCTTCGAACGCGCCGCGCGGCCCTCACGCTCAGGCGGGCCGGTCGTCCAGCGGGAAGTGGAAGCAGCCGAGCTTCTCGGAGATGTCGCGGCTGGCGGCCTGCAAGGCAGCAACCACCTCGGGCGCCTTGGCTTCGTCGTAGCGGAAGGTCGGGAAGCTGATGCTCATGCCGGCCACCGGATGGCCGAGCCGATCGAAGATCGGCACGCCCAGGCAGCGGATGTGGTCATCGAATTCCTCGCGGTCCTCGCCGAAGCCCTGGGCCTTGACCCGTTGCAGCTCCAGCTCGAACTCGCCGAGGTCGGTGATGGTCTTGTCGCGGAAGCGCCGCAGCTCGGCATCGGCCAGGATGCGTTGACGACGCTCCGGATGCTCCCAGGCCATCAGCACCTTGCCGATCGCCGTGCAATGCAGCGGCGCCCGGCGGCCCACCCGCGAATACATGCCGAGCATGTGGCGCGAATCGACCTTGTGCACATAGATGATTTCGCTGTCGATCAGCGTGCCCAGATGCACCGTCTCGCCGGTCACATCGGCCAGCATCTGCATGTGGTGCTTGGCCAGTTCGACCAGATCGGGATATTGCAGCGCCTTGGCGCCGAGCTCGAAGGTCTTCATCGCCAGGCCGTAGCGTTCGCTGTCGGCTTCCTGGCGCACATAGCCCAGCGTCTTCATCGTCTGGAGGAACCGGTAGACGGTGGCCTTGGGCATGGCCAGCCGCACCGACAACTCCGAGATCCCGGTATCACTGCGCTCCGACAGCGCCTGCAGGATGGCAAACACCTTGAGCACCGCCGCCACGGATTCCGGCTGCTGTTTGCCATCG
This sequence comes from Burkholderiaceae bacterium, assembly GCA_913776825.1. Classification (GTDB taxonomy): domain Bacteria; phylum Pseudomonadota; class Gammaproteobacteria; order Burkholderiales; family Burkholderiaceae_C; genus Roseateles. The sequence goes on along the minus strand of CAJYPV010000027.1, from coordinate 222,125 downwards.
ATCGATTCGTCGTCCATGCGCTCGTGTTCTCGGTATGCGGGAAGTGCGGAAGAAGTATGGCGCGACCGCCGGAAGCCGTCGCGCCGTCAAGGAAGGAATTTCACCACAGCCGCCCCGCGCCCGCACCCTCGCGGACCCGCGTCGCCACCGCAGAAACCGGGTCCAGGGACAGACGGTAGGGCGGTGTCCAACCGACGGTGTCCGACAGGGCGACCTGCGGATTCGCGGTTCGCAGAGCGCTGACCAGATCGACCGGCGCGCCGTTCAGCCAGGAGCCGCGGTCTTCGAAGCGATCGCCCTTGAGCAGTCGCACCAGCCGGTTCGCGCCGATGCCGGCATCGGCCTCCCAGACATTGGCTTCGCTCAGCAGTTGGGACTTCAGGCCCACGCCCAGCGAATAGCCGTAGGCATACGCGACATCGCCGCGCGCCACGAACAGGTTGTTGGCCACATGCACCCGGCCGAAGCGCACCCGCGGCGTGCGCTCCTTCACCTCGTCCCACAGGTTGTGGTGCAGCGTGACCCGCAGATGGCGGGCATCGTCCTCATGGCGGTCGCTGCCGCCTATCAGCATGGTCTTGTCGTGACGACGAAAGACATTCCAGGACACGGTGACGAGGTCGGACTGGCGGGTGATGTCGAGCAGGCCGTCATGGCGCTGCAGACGCTGGCCCAGCGCGACCGGCTCCTGCTGGTCGGGCCGATCGCCGTCGTCGAAGCTGCAGTGATCGATCCACACCCGGCGCGCCTGGCGCAGCGAGACGGTGTCGTAATCGGAGTTCCATTCGCCGTGGCCGTTGTCCTGCGGGTCCCAGGCGGGGAAATGGTCGTAGGCATCGGCGAAACGCAGGTTGCGCAGGATGACCTGATCGACCTTCTCCAGCAGCAGCATGCCGCCCTCGAAGCCGGCGTCCGGCGTGACGCCGATCAGCGTGGTGCGCGACGGCACACGCGCCACCACCTGCACCGCCTGCCGTCTGGCGGAAGCGCGACGCGCCTCTTCCTGCGGGCCGGCGGGCGCTTCACGGCCCCAGCGAGCGGGGTCGTAGTCGCGCACGAAGGCTTCGAAGTCGAAGGCGGGATCGCGGAAGTCCGCTGCGGTGAGACGGCGGCCGGTCGCATCGGCGGCCAGATCGATGCGCGTCATCAGCGCCAGGATCTTGGGCGTGTCGCCGAGGGCGAAGGCCGCGTCCAGATCGGCCCGGCTGCGGATCGCCAGCACCTGTTCCGGGCGCGCGGCGGCACCGCCCTGCGTGCCGCCGTCCACCGAGCCCCAGCCATCGCCTTCGCCCAGCGCCTCATAGGCGGCGGCGGGCAAGGCGTTGTTGCGGTACTCGCTGAAGCGGTTGGCCGCGTCGCCGTGCGCGGCAAACGGTCGGCGCGAGGTCGACGCCGACCATCCCGTCAGATGCGGCCCCAGCAGGCTGTCGCGGATCAGCGCCTGACCATTGGGCACGTCGCGGGTGCGGCGCCAGGTGCCTGCGGCCACACCGTGGTCCCAGGCCCGACCCAGGCTGATGCTGCCGGGTGCGACGCCGGGCTCGGCCAGCAAACGGCTGCGGCGCACCAGGAAGCCATGCGGCTGGAAGTCGCGGGTGCTGGGCGCCAGCACATGGCCGCCGTGACCCGCCACGCGACGGCCGGCGCGACTGACGATGAGGCTGTCGTCGATCACCAGCGTGGCGGCGCCGAAGATGAAGTCGACATCCCCGCGGATCTCGCTGCGGCGCACCAGCACCCGGGTGGCGCGCCCGCCATTGGCGACCTCGGCGAAGAAGGTGTCCTGATGGCCAAGCAGGCGGACGTTCTCGATCTGGATCCGATCGCCCGCCGTCATCAGGGCGACCGCTTGCGCGCCGCCGCTTTCCGACACACCTGATGGATAGCCCTGGCCACCGCGCACCCGGTCCATCGCGTCATTGGCGATGGTGAGGCCGGTGAGCTGGATGTCGTCGCTGAACAGCGCGACGCTGGTGCTGCCGGCCGTGCCGTGGATCTCGCTGCCGGTCGCCGGGATGCAGGGTTGGGCGGCCTCGTCGCGTGCCTTGGGCAAGGCGTTGTAGCGCCCCTCGACGATCACCACCGCCGACGGATCGCCCACCCCGTACAGCGTGAACGGCACCTTGTTGCGCACGCAGACGACCTCGCGATAGGTGCCCGGCTTGATCAGCAGATAGCGGCGCCGTGCGTCGGTCCCGCGCGCGGGCAAGCTGTCCAGCGCGGCCTGAACGCTGCGATGGGTGCCACTGCCGTCGGCGGCGATCACGGCATCCGGCGTCCAGCGCGAGGGATCGGCCAGCGGCGGCGGTTGCCAGTCACCGAGGTAGTCGGCCAGCTCCATGCGGGCCGCCGACGCCGCGTCCAGTTGCGGTCGGGAGGACGCGGCAGACGTCGCCATCGCCGCCGCTGCGGCCACCGAGGACGACGCGGCGCTGGACACGGCGGACGACGCCGGCATCGGCTGGCCCGACGCGGCGTCAGAGGCAGAGGCTGATGCCGCCGTTGCCATCGATGTCGCGCCGCCGAGGGTGATCGCCATCATCGCGGTCGTCAGCGCGTGGGCCAGGCTGCGCGCACGCATCACAGATCCGCCAGGTAGAGCGCCGGCTCGCCTTCGGCATCGGCGCTGAACAAGACCTGACGCTCATCCGGCGTGAACGACGGATGCGGATGCGTGACCTGGCGATTGCCTTTGTAGACCTTCCAGCTGCTGTCGTGGCGGGCGACGCGGCGCTCGGTGCCGGCCTTCAGGTCGAACAGATGGAGATAGGGATCGGTCTGGATCTGATGCGCGCCGGCATCGGCCACATCGGCGGGGGAATCGCAGCCGTCGCCGATCAGCAGGCTGCCGTCCTGATTGCTCATCAGATGGGAGCACGGCGGCATGCGGGTGAGGCGGCGCGAGTCCAGCGTGACCGGATCGAGCGAGCAGATCCAGCGGTCGCGCTGGCCCTTCAGATAGGACACATAGATCATGGCCGAGCCGTCCGGCACCCAGAACTCATGGGTGCAGCTCTCGCCCGGATCATGGCGGCGGCCGCAGCGGATGTTGGTGCCGTCTTCGTTGATGAACCACATGCGCGCATCGACCAGGTCATGCGGACCCTCATGGCAATAGGCCACGGTGTGGTCGTCGTTCGGGCGATATTGCGGATGGCCCAGCCAGCCCTTCTGCTCCAGGATGACCTCGCGCTCGCCGGTCGCCAGATCGATGCGAATCAGGCGGCAGCGCGGCTTGGCATGGAACATCTGGTGGAACTTCTGCCAGTCGCTCAGCGGGAACCAGTCGCGCGCATCGATCTCGATGCCGACCATGCGGGTGCACGCGCTGTTGGCCACCCAGGTGCCGTAGCCGACCCAGCCTTCCGGCACGCGATAGACCACCTCTTCGCTCAGATCCCGCATGGACAGACGGATCAGCTCACGCTCGGCGCGCACGAAGTAAAGATGCCGGTCATCGGGACTGAGGAAGCCGCCAAAGGTGTTTTCGCCCGGCTGATCGGTGAGCTGGGTCGCGGTCTGGCTCTTCAGATCCAGCAGGTGATAGTTCCAGCTGCGGCCCGGGCCGAACTCGGCGCCGAAGATCAGCTGGCTGCCATCGTTGGTGAAGCACTTCTGATAGAAGTAATTGCGATGGCAGGTGACGTCGGTCGGGGTGAGGCGGGTCACCCGGGCGCCGGTGTCCGGATCTTCACGGGTGACGAATCGGAGTTGGCGTTCGTTGGCTTTCATGGTGGCTTTCAGACTCGAGGCAGAGGCGGGGCCGACACGACGCCATCCCCGCGATGGCGGCATTGGCAGCGATGAAGGCAATGGAGGCGATCGTGGCGGTCATCCCGACGGACAAGGACGGTGAGGCAAAGGGTGCGGTGGCAGGACATCACTTGATGCGTTGCAGCAGCGCCTGGCCTTCGGTCACCAGGCGGCGTGCCGCGTCTTCATCGCTGGTCTTGCGGTAGGCCACGGTTTCGAAGACCTCGCGCATGAACTTGTGCAGCCGGGCATGCTCGAACAGCGGCGCGGGACGCTTGAGCCGTCCAGCCACGCGTTGCGCATGGATCTGGTCGTGCGCCGCCAGTTCCAGCGGCGGCACGCGCTGCTGCTCGCGCAGTTGCTCGAACGGACCGCGCGCCGACGGCAGCCCGCGGGTGCGACCCAGCAGGGCCGCCGCTTCCGGATCCGTCAGCAGGAAATTGACGAGACGGGCCGCGATCTCGGCGCGGCCGTTCTTTTCCGCATGGCGGCTGACGGCATACATCACGGTGGGGCGACCGAACATGCCGCTGTCCAGCGCGCCGGGCAGCGTCGGGAAATCGCCCAGCACCAGCCGCTGCTGCTTGTCCAGGGTCGATGAGCGCAGCGCGATCACCGAATCCCAGGTGTAGTTGCCGGCCCATCGACCGACCACCCAATCAGGCTGCTGCTCGGTGGGCTTCTCGGCACCGCCCAGGCTGGCCCGCAGCGGCAGCGGCGTGGCCACATGCTCGTCCACCAGACGGCGGTAGATGCGCACCCAGTCCAGCGCGGCCGCCGGGGTCATGGCGACGCGCGGCTGCGTGGGGTCGACATAGGCCATGCCATGGCGCTGCTGCACCCAGGACTGGGCCAGCAGCATCATGTCGTAGAGCTCGCCATCCAGCGGATAGGCGTTCTCGCCCAGCGCGCGGCGGAAGGCGGGTCCGGCGGCGAAGAGCTCATCCCAGGTGCCGGGCACGGCCAGGCCGGCGCGTTCGAAGGCGGCCTGGTTCCAGAGCATCACCCGCGCGCTGAACGACACCGGCAGCGCATTGAGCTTGCCGCCGACCTCGCCATAAGCCAGGTCCTCGGCAGCGAACTGCGACAGATCCAGCAGGCCGGCGAAACGGCGCAGGTCGGCGAAGCCGTTGCCGCGCTTGCTGAACATCGCCGTCCAGGCCCAGTTGATCTGCATGACATCGGGCTCCGAGCCGCCCGCGATCTGCGTGGTGAGCCGCTCCAGGTAGCCGTTGAAGCCCATGTATTCGGCCTTGACCCGCACGCCGTGGCGGCGCTCGAACAGCGCGAGGGCCTTGAGCGTCGCTTCATGGCGCCCCGCCCCGCCCCACCAGGCGAAGCGCAGCACCGGCTCGCGTTCTTCGGCATGCAGCAGCAGCGATGGCGCGACCGAGGCCGCGCCCAAGGCGGCCGCGCCCAGCAGATAGCGGCGGCGGCTGCTCATGTCAGCAGGTTGATGCCGGTCTTGGCATCGAAGAGATGGCAGGCGGACATCTGCAGATGCAGGGTGATGGCGTCGCCGCGGTCCAGGCCCTGCAGCACGCCGGCCTGTTCCGCGGGGATGCGGGCGGTGAGGCGGGCATCGCCGATCTCGACATGCAGATACAGCTCCGAGCCCATGTGCTCGGCAAAGCGCAGGCGGGTGGCTACGGGCTGGCTGTCACCCTGCGCGCGCGGCTGCACGCCGATGTGCTCGGGCCGCAGGCCCAGTTGCAGCGCGCCATCCACGAGCGTCTGGACGGTCGCCAGCCGGCTGGCCTTGTCGGCCGGCAGCGCCAGCCGGGCGCCGCCGACCAGCACCGACAGGCCGTTGTCGGTGGCCTGCAGCCGCGCATCCAGCAGGTTCATTTCCGGCGAGCCGATGAAGCTGGCCACGAAGCTGTTGGCAGGCCGGTCATACAGCGCGGTGGGGGTGTCCACCTGCTGGATCACGCCTTCCTTGAGCACGCAGATGCGCTCGCCCATCGTCATCGCTTCGACCTGGTCATGGGTGACGTAGATGGTGGTGGCGGGCTGCTGGCTGTCGCGCAGGGTGCGGTGCAGCTCGGTCAGGCGCACCCGCATCGCGGCGCGCAGCTTGGCATCCAGGTTGGACAACGGCTCGTCGAACAGGAACACGTCCGGCTTCTTGACAATGGCGCGGCCCACCGCGACCCGCTGCGCCTGGCCACCGGACAGCTGCTTCGGATAGCGCTCCAGCAGATGCTCCATTTCCAGCAGCCGCGCCGCATGGCGCACCCGCTGGTCGAGCTCGGCCTTCGGCGTGCCGGCCAGCTTCAGTCCGAAGGCCAGGTTCTCGTAGACCTTCATGTGGGGATAGAGCGCGTAGTTCTGGAACACCATCGCGATGCCGCGCTGCTTGGGCGGCAGGGTATTGACCACGCGATCGCCGATGCGCAGCTCGCCGCCGGAGATGCTCTCCAGGCCGGCGATCATGCGCAGCAGCGTGGACTTGGCGCAGCCGCTCGGGCCGACGAACACCATGAACTCGCCGTCCTTGATGTCCAGGTCGACACCGTGGACCGCCTTGAAGCCATTCGGATAGGTCTTCTCGACCTTGTTCAGATTGAGTCTTGCCATCGCTGTCTCGAGTCTTGTTGTGAGGTCGTGCCGGGCCGGCGCGCGGTGCAGGCCGCGGCCCGACGGGCGCCGGTCATCCCTTCACGCCGGAGGAGGTCGCCCCTTCGATGAAGTGCCGCTGGGCCGCGAAGAACACCAGCACCGAGGGAATCAGGGCCACGACCGAGATCGCGATCACATTGGCCCACTCGACTTCCTCGGTGGCGCCGATGCTCATCTTCAGCGCGAGCGACACGGGGTATTTCTCGACCGAGCCCAGATAGATCAGCGGCCCCATGAAGTCATTCATGGTCCAGATGAACTGGAAGACGATCACCGAAATGATGGCCGGCTTGAGCATCGGCACGATGATGTGCCAGAGCAGCTGCAGCGCATTGCAGCCGTCGATCTGGGCCGCTTCTTCCATGTCGCGCGGAATGCCGCGCAGGAACTGCACCAGCATGAACACGAAGAAGGTGTCGGTGGCGAAGGCCGAGGGCACGATCAGCGGCAGATAGGAATCCAGCCAGCCGATCTCGCGGAACACCAGGTACTGCGGCAGACGCAGCACGATCAGCGGCAGCATCATGGTGGCGATCATGATGCTGAACAGCAGCTTCTTGCCCCAGAACTCGAAGCGGGCAAACGCATAGGCCACCAGCACGCAGGAGATCACGGTGACGATGATGCGCGGAATGGTGATCAGGAAGCTGTTGAGGAAATAGGTGGCGAAGGTGTATTCGGTGCTGGTCTTCCAGCCCTTGGCATAGGCGCTGAAATCCAGCCGGTCCGGCCAGAAGCCGGCGGAGGTGAAGATCTCCGCATTGCTCTTGAACGACGCGCCCACCAGCCACAGCAGCGGATACAGCATCACCACCGCCACGGCGATCAGCGCCGCATAACGCAGCCACGGATGGCCGCGGTCACGGCCGAGCACCAGCGGCTCGGGCAGGCCCGCCGCGCCGTGCGGCGCCGCGGCCAGCGGCTTGGAGCGGATATCGAGGCGGCTCATCGCTTCTGCTCCTTCTCGCCGGAATAGAAGACCCAGTACTTGGAGCTCCAGAAGGAGAACGCCGCCAGGCCGCCGACCAGCGCGAACAGCACCCACGACAGGGCCGCGCCATAACCGAGGTTGAAGAAGCGGAAGCTCTGGTCGTAGATGTAGAGCGCCAGCACATAGGTGGAATGCAGCGGGCCGCCCTCGGTGATCATGTAGGGGCCGTTGAATTCCTGGAAGGCATGGACCATCTGCATGATCATGTTGAAGAAGATCACCGGCGTGATCAGCGGCACGGTGATCTTCCAGAACTGCTGGGACTTGCTGGCGCCATCGCATTCGGCGGCTTCATAGAGCGACACCGACACGTTCTGCAGCGCGGCCAGAAAGATCACCATCGCCGAGCCGAACTGCCAGGTGAACAGCAGCACGATGGTCCACATCGAGTAATGCTCATCGGCCAGCCAGGCGATCGGGGTCATGCCGAGCTTGGCCAGCAGCAGGTTGACCAGCCCGTTCTTGGCGAAGACGAAACGCCACAGCACCGCCACCGCGATCGAGCCGCCGAGGATGGACGGGATGTAGAACGCCGCGCGAAAGAAGTTGATGCCGCGCAGCTTGAAATTCAGCACATGCGCGATCAGCAGCGCGAAGCCGACGCGCAGCGGCACCGCCAGCAGCGCAAACAGCAGCGTCACGCCCAGCGACTTGCGGAACAGCGGATCCGCGGTCGCGAGCTCTTCATAGTTCTGAAGTCCGACGAACTGCGGCGGATCGATCAGGTCGTACTGCGTGAAGCTGAGCGCGAAGCTCATCACGAAGGGAAAGAGCTTGAACAGCAGCACGCCCAGCACGAATGGCAGGACGAACATGAAGCCCAGCTTCTTGTTCTCATACATGCACCGTGTCTCCGTCGGTGACGATCGAGCCAAGTCCGCGCGCGTCGGCGGATGCCAAGCGGAGTTCGGGCATCGCGCCGGGGTCCGCCGCGCGCTGCCCTGAGGCAGCCGCGTCGTCTCCCGGCCGTGCCGCCGGCGTCCGGCCTGCAGAGGGCCGCGCGATCGTCCTCAGACCATCGCGGACCGCCTCCATGACCGCAGATACCGGCGTGGGCCGTGCCCACCGACTCGCCCCCTGATGCGGGCCACCGGAGCCGGCCCATCCGACGGATGGATCAGCTCCCGCAGCTCACACGGCCCTTGTGGCCGGGGCGCGCGCAGCGCGTAGAGAAGTTATCTGGCCAGCCAGCCGCCGTCGACCGCGACGGTGTAACCATTGACGTAGTCGGAGGCCTTGGACGCGAGGAACACCACAGGGCCGGCCAGGTCGTCGGGCACGCCCCAGCGGCCGGCCGGAATGCGCTCCAGGATGGCGGCATTGCGGTTCTCGTCCTGGCGCAGCGCGACGGTGTTGTTGGTCGCCATGTAGCCGGGCGCGATCGCATTCACATTGATGCCGTGCGAGGCCCATTCATTGGCCATCAGCCGGGTGATGCCCATCACGCCGCTCTTGCTGGCGGTGTAGGACGGCACCCGCACGCCGCCCTGGAAGGACAGCATCGACGCCACATTGATGATCTTGCCGCCGCCGCCTTGTGCCAGGTATTGCCGGGCCACCGCCTGCGAGAAGAAGAACACCGTCTTCAGGTTCAGGTCGATGACATCGTCCCAATCCTTCTCGCTGAAGCGGATGGCGTCCTCGCGGCGGATGATGCCGGCGTTGTTGACCAGGATGTCGATGCGGCCGGTCAGGGACTTGGCTTCGGCCACCAGGCCTTCGATGCAGCTGATGTCGCCCAGATTGGCCCGCAGGTCCAGGAAGCGGCGACCCAGTCGCTCGACCTCCGCGCGCGTCTCGACCGGGTCGGACACATTCACGCCCACCACATCGGCACCGGCCTGGGCCAGCGCGACCGCCATGCCCTGCCCCAAACCGGTATTGCAACCGGTGACGATGGCCACGCGGCCATCCAGCTGGAATTGATCCAGGATCATGTCAGGGTCCCTTTTCAACGCAGCGCGGTCATGGGCACATGGTCCATGTCCTTGAAGACCTGGTTCTCGCCGACCATGCCCCAGATGAAGGTGTAGGCCTGGGTGCCGACACCGGAATGGATGGACCAGCTCGGGCTGATCACCGCCTGCTCGCTGCGCACCACCAGATGGCGGGTCTGGGTGGGTTCGCCCAGCATGTGGAAGACCACCGCATCCGGATTCATGTCGAAGTAGAAATAGACCTCCATGCGGCGGTCATGCTGGTGGCAGGGCATGGTGTTCCACAGGCTGCCGGGCTCCAGCTGGGTCATGCCCATCAGCAGCTGGCAGGTGGGCAGCACGTCCGGCACCAGGAACTTGTAGATGGTGCGGCGGTTGCTGGTCTCGGGCGAGCCCAGGGTCTCGGGCGAGGCCTCGGCCAGCGTGACCTTGCGGTGCGGATAGGCGGTGTGCGCCGGCGCACAGTTGAAATACAGCTTGGCCGGCTGGGCCGGATCCACGCTCTTGAATTCCAGGATCCTGGCGCCCTGACCGACATACAGGGCCTCGCGCGGGCCGATCTCGAACTGCTGGTCATCGACCAGCACCCGGGCGGCGCCGCCGATGTTGATCAGGCCCAGCTCGCGGCGCTGCAGAAAGAAGTCGGTGCCGGTGTGGCGGCCCAGTTCCGGAGCGAAACTCACCGGCCGGCTGACCGGCATGATGCCGCCGACGATGATGCGATCGATCTGGCTGTAGGTCAGCGTGGCCTGGTCCGGCTGGAACAGGTTTTCCACCAGGAAGTGCCGTCGCAGGCCTTCGGTATCGAGCGTGCGGGCATGCTCGCTGTGGACGGGTTGGCGAATCTCCATGGTCATCCTCGGCAATGTTCTGTGCGGGTCGAAAAGCAGATTTCGGCGCAAGCCTAACGGCTCTTCGGACTTTCCCGGAACTATGGTTTCTATCTAGTGAACCGCCGTTTCATTTTTTTATTGTCTCGCTATAGTTGCTCGCAACAACGGTTGAAGACCGCCTTCAGCGGCACGAGACATGAACGCACAGACCCCGACGACCGCGACGGCCGAGGCCAGCGCCGACACCCCTTCCCACGCCGACACCGGCGCTTCCGGGGGCTCGATCCAGCCTTACTTCGACCATGCCGCCACGCCGTGGACGGATCTGGGCGACGGCATCCGCCGCAAGATCGTCGGGCACACGCCGGAGCTGATGTCGGTGCTGGTGCAGTTCGACCAGGGCGCCGTCGGCACCCCGCACGCCCATGACGCCCATGACCAGATCGCGTTCGTGATCAGCGGCTCCTTCGCCTGCGAGGTGGCCGGCGTGAAGCGGGTGCTGAAGGTGGGCGATGCCTTCATCGCGCCGCGGCTGCACCGCCACGGCGTGGTCGCCCTGGAGCCCGACAGCACCTTGCTGGATCAGTTCTCCCCACGGCGCGACGACTACCTCTGAGCCGTGACGCCGGACCCCCGGTGACCGACCCCGTCCGGGCCCGCCCCGGCGGACGGCGGGCGCCGACGCAGTACCCACTTTCCCCAGCAGTACGACCGACGGACGACCGCACTGCAGCGGCGTCCGACCCCGCTTACCGGTGGCGCCCTCCGTGCGCCCGTGACTGATGACGCGCCGCCAGAGCGACGGGCCATGATCCCGCGCCGACGGTCGAGAAGAACCTGTGGAGACAAAGTCATGCCCCAACGCCTTGGGACCCGCCTCGGGACGTCCCCGTCCGCCCTCCTCCGTCGTCGCCCGCACGGCACGCGCCGTCTGGAGACCTCGTCGCACCGCGACATCCCGCCCGCGCGCCTGACGCCACTGGCCCAACTGGCCGCCTGCCTGCTGGGCACGGTGACCCTGGCGATGCCGGCGTGGGCCCAGAGCACGCCCGCCGCGCCGGCGGCCGCCGCTTCTGCGGCCTCCGCGCCTGATGCCAAGGACGCCAATTCACAGGCCTTGGAAACCGTGGTGATCTCCGGCATCCGGGCCTCGCTGGAAAGCGCGCTCAATGCCAAGCGCAATGAGCGCGGCATCGTGGATGTGGTGAAGGCCGAGGACATCGCCAAATTCCCGGACACCAACCTGGCGGAATCGCTGCAGCGCGTGCCCGGCGTGGTGATCGACCGGGACGCCGGCGAAGGCCGCAACATCACCGTGCGCGGCCTGGGCGCGGACTTCACCCGTGTGCGCATCAACGGCATCGAGGCGCTGGCCACGACCGGCGGCACCGACAGCTCCGGCGGCGCCAATCGCTCGCGCGGCTTTGACTTCAACGTCTTCGCCTCGGAGCTGTTCAACACCATCACCGTGCGCAAGAGCAGCTCGGCCGAAGTGGATGAGGGCTCGCTGGGCGCGACCGTCGATCTGCAGGCGGCGCGACCGTTCGACTTCAACAAGCGGGTCATCACCGGCTCGGTCAAGGCGCGCTACAACGACCTGGCCAAGGAGACCGATCCGCGCCTGGCCTTCCTGGTCAGCGATGTGTTCGCGGACAAGCGCATCGGCGTGCTGCTGTCGGGCGCGTACTCCAAGCGCCGGCTGTTTGAGGAAGGCTTCTCCAGCGTGCGCTGGGACAACGGGCCGTCGTCGGGCGGCTGGTGCTCGCCGACCGGCGTGACGCCGGCCAATCCGACGACGACGGCCGCCAATTGCGGCCCGGCCGCCCAGGGTGTGCCGCGCCTGCCCGGCAGCGCCGCCACGAATGCGGCATATGCCGATGCCAGCAGCGCCAACAACTTCCATCCGCGCCTGCCGCGTTATGGCCGGCTCAGCCATGACCAGGATCGACTCGGCCTGACCAGCTCGGTCCAGGTGCGGCCGACCGACAGCACGCTGGTCAGCTTCGATCTGCTCTATTCGAAGCTCAAGGCGACGCGTCAGGAGGACTTCCTGGAGGCGATCTCCTTCAGCCGCACCGCCAGCCAGGGCGGCAAGCCGCAAACCAGCGTGGTCGAGACCGAATACGGCCCGAACGGCGCGCTGCTCTACGGCAAGTACAACGGCGTGGACGTGCGGTCGGAGTCGCGCTTCGACAAGCTGTCGACCACCTTCACCCAGCCCAGCCTGACGCTGGAGCAGCAATTCGGCGATCACCTGAAGCTCAATGCCAAGGTGGGCCGCGCGAATTCCGCCTTCCGCAATCCGGTGCAGACCACGACCACGCTGGATGCGCTGAATGTCAACGGCTACACGCTGGACTTCCGCGGCAATGACCGGCTGCCGGTGATCGGCTATCCGTTCGATCCGGCGCAGGCCGGCGGCGCGCTGGGCATCGTCGGCGTGCCGCAGGTCAGTTCCGGCACGCAGCCGGGCACGGTCACCAACACGACGACCAGCGAGATCCGCATCCGGCCGCAGGGCGCGACCAATCGCAATGACATCGCCCATCTGGACCTGGCCTGGGAGGCGATTCCGGATGCGCTGACGCTCAAGGCGGGCGTGGACTACAAGCAGTACAAGTTCGACACCTACGAATACCGCCGGGTCAATCAGAACGACACGATCTTCGCGCCGGCCGCCGGCAGCGGCGGCCTCACCACGATGCTGACCGGTTTCGGCAGCGGCCTGAACCTGCCGGCGGGCACGCCGACCTCCTGGGTCATTCCCGATCTGAACGCGATCGCCGCGGCCTACGACATCTACTGCAACTGCATCAAGAGCGGTCCTGCCGGCGGTCCGGGCGACTTCACCCTGTCGTCGACCACCAATGGCAATGCGCGCGGCAACAACCGCAAGGTGACCGAGCGCGACAAGGGCGGCTTCCTGCAGGCGGACTTCGAGACCCGTGTGCTCGGCCTGCCGGTCCAGGGCAACCTGGGCGTGCGGTATGTCGAGACCGAGCAGGCGGCGACCGGCTACCTGGCCAGCGGTGGCGGCACCGAAGTGATCATCAGCCAGCGCTACAAGGACTGGTTGCCCTCGCTGAATGTCTCGGCGAATCTCACCCGCGACTTCATCCTGCGTTTCGCGGCCGCGAAGGTGATGGCCCGTCCGCAGCTGGGCAACCTCAACCCGGGCGGCACGATCAGCACCACCGGGACCTTGTCGATCACCACCGGCAATCCGTTCCTGAAGCCGTTCCGTGCCAAGACCTTCGACGGCAGCGCCGAGTGGTATTTCGGTCGCAATGCCTTCATCGGCGTGGGCGTGTTCCAGAAGAACATCGACACCTACATCCAGAGCCTGCGCAACAACATTCCGTTCAACCAGACCGGATTGCCGCTGTCGCTGCTGCCATCCAACTTCACCGGGGAAGAGGTCTTCCAGACCACCACGCCGATCAACACACCGGGGGGCAAGCTGCGCGGCGTCGAGCTGAACTATCAGCAGCCGTTCAGCTTCCTGCCGAGCTGGGGCAAGAACTTCGGCACGGTGCTGAACTACACCTATGTGAAGTCCAAGATCACCTACCTGGTTTCGCCGACCAGCAACAGCGTGATCGTGGATGACCTGCTGAACATGTCGCCGCGCTCGTGGAATGCCACGCTGTACTACGACGACAACCGTTTCAGCGCCCGGGTGTCGGCCTCGCAGCGGTCCGCGTTCCTGACCCGCGTGCCGGGTCAGAACAACAACGATGTCGAGGGCAAGAACGAGACGCTCAATGTGGACGCCTCGATCTCCTACAAGTTCAACGACCGCCTCACCGTCACGCTGGAGGGCGTCAACCTGACCAATGAAGCGAACGACCAGTTCATCAGCCGCGCCCGCAACAGCCCCGTGGTCTATCACGTGACGGGTCGAGAGTTCCTGCTGGGCGCGAACTACAAGTTCTAAGCAAGGTCCGGACGCCGCCACGAAGCGCGGCCACGGCCTCACGCACTGGCACAGCACTTACACCTGCTGACAGCCCGCGCGCATCGTCGGACCACTCACCCATCAAGCAAAGGGGTCGCCAACAGGCGACCCCTTTTTCGTGGGCGACGTTCGACACATCGCGGTACCGACTGCCGCCGGCCAGGCCGGCCAGGGTGGCGCACAGGCGCTGAAAGACGAACTTGCCTTTGGCTTCAAATACCTTTAAGGTATCACCTTGGCACACAAATTTTGGCGCAAGCCCTTCCCACCCCCACCCTCACAACCCTGCGATCCACGCGTGCTGACCGATGGCCCGTATTGGCATCTTCAACGGGTCCAGACCGCGCTTCGACATCACGAGCTGACATGGCAACTGACCTCGAGCGCGGCCATCGACTGCTACCGAGAACTCGGCTTCGACGAAGACACGCTGGATCAGTTCATTCAAGCATTGGGGCCCGAATACGTTCAGCCGAGAAGTTCTCAATGGTGCCTGGAACCCGCCATCACGCTGCTGACCGACGGAAAGGACCGGCGAGTGCCCTCACTGGCGGATGTGTACCTCATGGCCTTCAACCGGATGTGCGGTCGTGCGGTCCCGTGTGGGCATCCCAGGATCTATTTCAAGTTTGCGGTCGAGGGACACCTGCTCATCGTGTACTCGCTTCACTACGAACGACTTTGAAGCCGCGCCCTCAGCGACGCCTGGCGAAGGAGATGACCATGAAGAAGATGAAATGCCCGTTCTGCGAAGACGGCCAGATGTCGGAAGCGTCTTATGTGAGCGTGGTCCGGTCGGGCCGACGCCAACTGGACATCGACGGCCTGCTGCATCACATCTGCGACCGCTGCGCCCAATCGCTGACCGATCGTCGGCAGATGGCGCACAACCGGGCGGTGATGCAGGCGGCCCAGGAGCGCGATGTGGTGGCGTCGATCGACACGACCTTTCTCCAAACCTTGCGCCAGCAGCACGATCTGACCCAGCGTGCCGCGTCGCGCCTGTTCGGCGCGGGAGACAGCTCATTCGCGAAATGGGAATCGGGCCAGAGCAAGGTGAGCACGCCCACCGCCCTGCTGCTGCGATGCGCCGCCGAGGTGCCCGGCGTCATCGACCACCTGGCCATGCTGCACGGTGAATCCTCGCATCGGGCGGCATCGCCCGAGGCACCGGCACCAGCGGCCGAGCGGCACTCCTGAGCCGACGCGCCGAACCACAGAGCCGCATCCGCGAGTCAGCTGCACCGCGCCTCCCGGCGCAGTTCGGCTCAATGCAGCTCAATGCGGATCTATGTGCCACCACGCGGCGACATGCGGCGCCGTGCGTCGCTTACACCAGCACCCGCTCGATGCCGCCGTTGTTGGCCTTGGCCACGTACTCGGGCATCCAGTTCTCGCCAAGGATCTGGCGGGCCATCTCGACCACGATGTAGTCGGCCTCCAGCAGGCCGTTCTGCAGGTCGCCGCCGTAGCGGCTCAAGCCCTGCAGGCAGGACGGGCAACTGGTCAGGATCTTCAGGCTCTCCTGAGGGCCGATCTTGCCGGTGCCGCGCAACTGCGTCTCGGCCTTGCGCAGTTCCTCTTCCTTGCGGAAACGGACCTGGGTGGAAATGTCCGGACGGGTCACGCCCAGCGTGCCGCTCTCGCCACAGCAGCGCTCGCTCTTCATGACCTCCGGACCCACCAGCGCCTTGACCGTCTTCATCGGCTCCTGCTGCTTCATCGGCGAGTGGCAGGGATCGTGATAGAGATAGGCCTGCTTGCTGGCCAGGGTCACGCCCTTCTCCAGCAGGTACTCGTGGATGTCGATGATGCGGCAGCCGGGGAAGATGTCCTCGAACTTGTAGCCCTGCAGCTGATCGAAACAGGTGCCACAGGACACCACCACGGTCTTGATGTCCAGATAGTTCAGCGTGTTGGCCACGCGGTGGAACAGCACCCGGTTGTCGGTGATGATTTTCTCGGCCTTGTCGAACTGACCCGAGCCGCGCTGCGGATAGCCGCAGCACAAGTAGCCCGGCGGCAGCACCGTCTGCACGCCGGCATGCCAGAGCATCGCCTGCGTCGCCAGCCCGACCTGACTGAACAAGCGCTCCGAGCCGCAGCCGGGGAAATAGAACACCGCCTCCGCCTCGGCGCTGGTCGCGGCCGGGTTGCGGATGATGGGCACGTAGTCCTTGTCCTCGATGTCCAGCAGCGCCCGCGCGGTCTTCTTCGGCAGGCCACCCGGCAACTTCTTGTTGATGAAGTGGATGACCTGCTCTTTCACCGGCGCCGGCCCCACCGTCGCCGGCGGCGCGGCGGTCTGCTTGCGCGCCACGCGCTTGAGCAGGCGGTTGGCCATGCGCTGCGCCTTGAAGCCCACGCCGACCATCGCCGCCCGGGCGATCTTGATCGTCTCCGGACGGGTGGCATTGAGCATGAACATCGCCGCCGCATTGCCGGGCCGGAAGCTCTTCTTGCCCATCTTGCGCAGCAGGTTGCGCATGTTCATGGTGACATCGCCGAAGTCGATCTTCACCGGGCAGGGATTCAGGCACTTGTGGCAGACGGTGCAGTGGTCCGCCACATCCTCGAACTCTTCCCAATGCTTGATCGACACGCCACGCCGGGTCTGCTCCTCGTAGAGGAAGGCTTCGACCAGCAGCGAGGTCGCCAGGATCTTGTTGCGCGGGCTGTAGAGCAGATTGGCGCGCGGCACATGGGTCGCGCAGACCGGCTTGCACTTGCCGCAGCGCAGGCAGTCCTTGATGGACTCGCTGATCGCGCCGATGTCGCTCTGCTGCATGATCAGCGACTCATGCCCCATCAGCCCGAAGCTGGGCGTGTAGGCATTGGTCAGATCCGCGAAGGTGGACTGGCCGCTGGCGGATGGCCGCAGCAGCTTGCCCTTGTTGAACCGGCCCTCCGGATCCACCTGCTGCTTGTAGCCGGCGAAGCCCGCCAGCTCCTCATCGGTCAGGAACTCCAGCTTGGTGATGCCGATGCCGTGCTCGCCCGAGATCACGCCATCCAGCGAGCGCGCCAGCGTCATGATGCGACCGACCGCCTCATGCGCGGTCTGCAGCATCTCGTAGTTGTCGGAGTTGACCGGAATGTTGGTGTGGACGTTGCCGTCGCCCGCATGCATGTGCAGCGCCACCCACACCCGACCGCGCAGCACCTCCTTGTGGATGCGCTTGCACTCGGCCAGGATGGGCGCGAACGGCGCGCCGGCAAACACATCCTGCAGCGGCTTGAGGATCTGCTTCTTCCAGCTCGCGCGCAGGCTGTAGTCCTGCAGTTGCTCGAAGTAGCTGCGCTCGCCGACGGCGGCGCGGTCCAGGTCCAGGCCGTCCATCCACTCGCGCCACTGCGCGCCGACTTCATCCAGCAGTGTCAGCGCCTGCTGCACCCGGTCTTCCAGCAGCTCGGCGCTGGGGATCTCGCCGGCATCGTCGCTCTTGCCCAGCGGCAGGTTGCCGGTGGCGAAGAAGGCCCGCAGCGCGACCACCAGGGCCAGCTTGTTGCGCAGCGACAGCTCGATGTTGATGCGCTCGATGCCCAGGGTGTATTCACCCATGCGCGGCAGCGGGATCACCACATCCTCGTTCACCTTGAACGCATTGGTGTGCTTGGAAATCGCCGCAGTGCGCTTGCGGTCCAGCCAGAACTTCTTGCGCGCATCGGCGCTGACGGCCACGAAGCCCTCGCCCGAACGGCCGTTGGCCAGCCGCACCACTTCACTGGTGGCGCGCGCCACTTCATCGGCATCGTCGCCGACGATGTCGCCGATCAGCACCATCTTCGGCAGGCCGCCGCGCTTGCTCTTGGTGGCGTAACCCACGGCCTTCAGATAGCGGTCGTCCAGATGCTCCAGACCGGCGAGGATGGCCCCGCGGGGCTTCTTCATCTCGGCGAACATGAAGTCCTTGATGTCGACGATCGACGGCACGCAGTCCTTCGGATTGCCGAAGAACTCCAGGCAGACGGTGCGCACATGCGCCGGCATGCGATGCACGATCCAGCGCGCGCTGGTGATCAGGCCATCGCAGCCTTCCTTCTGGATGCCGGGCAGACCGGCCAGGAATTTGTCGGTCACATCCTTGCCCAGACCCTCCTTGCGGAAGGTGCGGCCGGGGATGTCCAGCCGCTCGGTGCGCTCCAGCACCCGGCCGGTGGCATCGAAATAGCGCAGTTCGAAGCTGGCCGTTTCGACGTCATGGATCTTGCCGAGGTTGTGGCCGATCCGCACCACCTCCAGCCACTTGGCTTCGGGCGTGACCATGCGCCAGGAGGCCAGGTTGTCCAGCGCCGTGCCCCAGAGCACCGCCTTCTTGCCGCCGGCATTCATCGCGATGTTGCCGCCGATGCAGGAGGCCTCGGCCGAGGTCGGATCGACCGCGAACACGAAGCCGTGCAGCTCCGCCAGATCCGACACCCGCTGCGTGACCACGCCGGCCTCGGTCCAGATGGTGGGCACCGGCTGATCCAGGCCCGGCAGCTGCAGCATCTCGACGCCGCGCATGGCCTCGAGCTTCTCGGTGTTGATGACGGCCGTGTTCCAGACCAGCGGCACCGCGCCGCCGGTGTAGCCGGTGCCGCCGCCGCGCGGGATCACCGTCAAGCCCAGCTCGAAACAGCCCGCCACCAGCGCGGCCATTTCGGCTTCGGTGTCGGGCGTCAGGACCACGAACGGGTATTCGACCCGCCAGTCGGTGGCGTCGGTCACATGGGCCACGCGCGACAGGCCGTCGTACTTGATGTTGTCCTTCGCGGTATGCCGGGCGAAGACCTTGGACGCCCGCTTGCGCAGCTCGCCGACCTGCTCGAATTGATGGGCGAAGGCGGCCACCGCGGCTTCGGCGGCGGTCAGCAGCTCACCGACCCAGGCATCGCGCTGGGCATCGTCTTCCGGATGGCGGCGCCGCTGCACTTCCTTGAGGCGATGGCGCAATGCGCCGATCAGCGCGTCGCGGCGGCGCGGGTTGTCCAGCAGGTCGTCCTGCAGATAGGGATTGCGCTGCACCACCCAGATGTCGCCCAGCACCTCATACAGCATGCGGGCGGAACGACCGGTCTGGCGCTCGTTGCGCAGCTGGTTCAGCAGCTCCCAGGCGCGTGCGCCGAGCAGGCGAAGGACGATTTCGCGGTCGGAGAAGGAGGTGTAGTTGTACGGAATCTCGCGCAGCCGGGGCGCTGACGCGTGGGGGACGGACATCGGATCGGAGTCGCCGGCCATCGCGGGGTCGACGGGCATCAGCAGATGCGGTGCATTCATGGCGTCCAGGTGCCTGCGCACCCTGGGTTGCGGCGTCCGGCGTTCCGTGGGAACGCCGTGGCCTGGCTGGAGAAAAGCATGGGACCACGTCCGGGACAGCGCCTCGGACTTGTGGTCCCCGGCCCCGCACGACACGGGGCGCGGAACAGGCGTTCGCGAATGGCCGCGGTCGCGGCCGGCCCCGGACGGGGCAATGGGCGGAATCCTACCTTAGCGAGGGGAAGCGATCCCCGCCAAGGGACTCTCACGGCGCGGCCTCGCCACACGGGCGCGACCGGGGAAAGTCCGGGCGGCGACGAGTGCGGATGCAGCACGCCAGCCCGGTCGGCCAATGTCACAATGCCTCGATAAGCTCATTCGGGCCCGGTGGAAACCCGCATCTCCCTCCACCGGTCCACCCGCACAACATCCTTTCGGAGCAACGGAGACCCATGAAGACTTCACTGCTTGCCGCCTCGCTGGCCACCGTGCTGGCCGCCGGCCCGACCGCCGCTTTCGCCCAGACCGAAATCCAGTGGTGGCACTCGATGGGCGGCGCCCTCGGCGACTGGGTCAATGACCTGGCCAAGGACTTCAACGCCAGCCAGTCCGAGTACAAGATTGTCCCGACCTACAAGGGCAGCTACGACGAGTCCATGGCCGGTGCGATCGCCGCCTTCCGCGCCGGCAACGCGCCGCACATTCTGCAGGTCTTCGAAGTCGGCACCGCCACGATGATGGCCAGCAAGGGCGCCGTGGTGCCGGTCGGCCAGGTGATGCAGCAGGCCGGCGCGAAGTTCGACAACGGCGCCTATGTGCCCGCGGTCGCCGGTTACTACACCGCGCCCAACGGTCAGATGCTGAGCTTCCCGTTCAACAGCTCGACCACCGTCTTCCATTACAACAAGGATGCCTTCAAGGCCGCCGGTCTGGACCCGAACAAGGCGCCGTCGTCCTGGCCGGAAGTCGCTGCCGCTGCCGCCAAGCTGAAGGCCGCCGGCCACAAGTGCCCGTTCACCACCAGCTGGGTGAGCTGGACGCAGCTGGAGAGCTTCTCCGCCTGGCACAACGTCGAATACGCGACCAAGAACAACGGCTTCGGCGGCCTCGACACCCGGCTGGCGTTCAACTCGCCGCTGCATGTGCGGCACATCGAGAACCTGGCCAACATGGCCAAGCAGGGCCTGTTCGTCTACAAGGGCCGCGGCAACAGCGCCGACGCCACCTTCGTCTCCGGCGAGTGCGCCATGATGACCGGCTCCTCCGGCCTCTACGCCAACATCAAGAAGAGCGCCAAGTTCGCCGCCGGCACCGCCCCGCTGCCCTACTACCCGGACGTGCCGGGCGCACCGCAGAACACCGTGATCGGCGGCGCCAGCCTGTGGGTGATGTCCGGCAAGAAGCCGGCCGAGTACAAGGGCGTGGCCGCGTTCTTCCAATACCTGTCGCGCGCGGATGTGGCCTCTGAGAGCCACAAGCGCACCGGCTATCTGCCCGTCACCAAGGCGGCCTACGACCTGACCGAGAAGAGCGGCTTCTACAAGGCCAATCCCGGGACCGATGTCGCGGTGCAGCAGATGATCCGCAAGACCACCGACAAGTCGCGCGGCGTGCGCCTGGGCAACTTCGCGCAGATCCGCACCATCGTCGATGAGGAGATGGAACAGGTCTGGGCCGGTCGCAAGACCCCGAAGGACGGCCTGGACACCGCCATCTCCCGCGGCAACGAACTGCTGGAGCGCTTCCAGAAGTCCGCCAAGCTCTGATCGACCGGTTCAGCGGCCCGTGCATCGGTCGATCACGGGCCGCATGACCGAAAGGGCCGGCACGGCTGCCCACAATGTCAGGTGATCCGGGGGCTTTCCTTGAACCCGCGCGAGGACGATGCTGCGAGGCGCTCCGCCGCAATGCCCGTCCGAGACCGCCGCCCCGGACCCGTGCCCGCCCGCTCGCGCGGTGGCGCTGCCCGGCAGACGACGGCGCCCGCAGCACCGCACCGATGACGCCCGCCGTCGGATGAGGCTGACTTCCGTGATCGCCGGCTTCCAAGCCTCTTCGTCCTCTTCCCGATTCACTGACTTCCCGATCGACTCTCCCGACGGACACCCCGGATGTCGCAACAAAAACGCGTGGTATTTCGATCTGGCTGGCTGCCCTGGTTGCTGCTGGCCCCGCAGGCGCTGGTCATCGGCGCCTTCTTCTTCTGGCCGGCCGCTCAGGCGATGCTGCAGAGCCTGCAGCAGCAGGATGCCTTCGGCCTGTCGACCGAATGGGTGGGCCTGGAGAACTTCCGCCAGCTGTTCAACGATCCGGGTTACCTGGCCTCGTTCAAGACCACCGCGGTCTTCTCGCTGCTGGTGGCGGTGCTGGGCCTGACGGTCTCGCTGCTGCTGGCCACCATGGCCAACCGCGTGGTGCGCGGCGCCGGGGTCTACAAGACGCTGCTGATCTGGCCGTATGCCGTCGCGCCGGCGATCGCGGGCGTGCTGTGGCTGTTCATGTTCGCGCCCTCCATCGGCGTGGTCGCCTATGCGTTGCAGAGCCTGGGCATCTCCTGGAACCATCTGCTGGATGCGCAGGATGCGATGACGCTGGTGGTGCTGGCAGCGGTCTGGAAACAGGTGTCCTACAACTTCCTGTTCTTCCTCGCGGGCCTGCAGTCGATTCCCAAATCACTGATCGAAGCCGCCGCGATCGACGGGGCCAGCCCGTGGCGCCGCTTCTGGACGATCACCTTCCCGCTGCTGTCGCCCACCAGCTTCTTCCTGCTGGTGATCAACGTGGTGTATGCCTTCTTCGACACCTTCGGCATCATCGATGCGGCCACCCACGGCGGCCCGGGAAAGGACACCGCGATCCTGGTCTACAAGGTGTATTACGACGGCTTCAAGGCCCTGGACCTGGGCGGATCGGCCGCGCAGAGCGTGGTGCTGATGGCGATCGTGGTGGTGCTGACGGTGGTGCAGTTCCGCTTTGTCGAACGGAAAGTGAATTACTGAGATGGTCGAGCGCCGCCCCGTCCTGACGATGCTGTCCCACCTGATCCTGGTGATCGGTGTGCTGATCGTCGCCTTCCCGTTGTACGTGGCCTTCGTGGCCTCCACCCACACCGCCGCCGAGATCGTCCAGGCCCCGATGCCGATGACGCCCGGCAGCCACCTGATCGACAACTACAGCGCCGCGTTGTTCGGCAGCAGTGGCGCCGGCTCGAAAGCGCCGGTCGGCCAGATGATGTGGATCAGCCTGGTCTGCGCGCTGGTGATCGCGGTGGGCAAGATCGCGATTTCGCTGCTGTCGGCCTTCGCGATCGTGTATTTCCGCTTTCCGCTGCGCAACCTGTTCTTCTGGGCCATCTTCATCACGCTGATGCTGCCGGTGGAAGTGCGCATCGGGCCGACCTATCAGGTCGTCGCCGACCTGAAGATGCTCAACACCTATGCCGGCCTGACGGTGCCCTTGATCGCTTCGGCCACCGCCACCTTCCTGTTCCGGCAGTTCTTCCTGACCGTGCCGGATGAGCTGGTGGAAGCCGCGCGCATTGACGGCGCCGGACCGCTGCGCTTCTTCCGCGATGTGGTGATGCCGCTGTCGGTGACCAGCATCGCGGCGCTGTTCGTCATCCAGTTCATCTATGGCTGGAACCAGTACCTGTGGCCGCTGCTGGTGACCACCGACGAGAACATGTATCCCGTCGTCATCGGCATCAAGCGCATGATCAGCGGCGGCGATGCGGCCAACGACTGGAACATCATCATGGCCACCGCCCTGCTGGCGATGATCCCGCCCGCGCTGGTGGTGGTGCTGATGCAGCGATGGTTCGTCAAGGGCCTGGTGGACACCGAGAAATAGACCTCGCGGCGCGCCGCCCGGGCGGCGCCCGCCGGCGAGCCGGTCGAGCTGCTCGACCGCGCCCGCTTCGACTCACGAGACAACAAGCACAAGACACACGATGGCAAGCATTTCCCTGC
The DNA here is from genome assembly GCA_913776825.1 of Burkholderiaceae bacterium. Taxonomy (GTDB): domain Bacteria; phylum Pseudomonadota; class Gammaproteobacteria; order Burkholderiales; family Burkholderiaceae_C; genus Roseateles. The sequence goes on along the minus strand of CAJYPV010000027.1, from coordinate 198,824 downwards.
GCAACGTCGTCAAGCGTTATGGCCACGGCGCCAAGGCCAATCCGGTGATCCACGGCGTGAATGCCGAGGTGGCGGATGGCGAATTCGTCGTCATCGTCGGGCCGTCCGGCTGCGGCAAGTCCACCCTGCTGCGCATGGTCGCCGGCCTGGAAGAGATCAGCGACGGCGAGATCGCCATCGCCGATCGGGTGGTCAACCAGGTCGAGCCCGCCGACCGGGACATCGCGATGGTGTTCCAGAACTATGCGCTCTATCCCCACATGAGCGTGTTCGACAACATGGCTTACGGTCTGAAGATCCGCAAGCTCTCGCCCGAGGACATCCGCACCCGGGTGGACAAGGCCGCGCGCATCCTGGAGCTGGGCCATCTGCTGCAGCGCAAGCCGCGCGAGCTCTCCGGCGGTCAGCGCCAGCGTGTGGCGATGGGCCGGGCGATCGTGCGGGATCCGCAGGTCTTCCTTTTCGATGAACCGCTGTCCAACCTGGACGCCAAGCTGCGGGTGCAGACCCGCCTGGAAATCCAGAAGCTGCACCGCGAGCTGGGCGTGACCTCGCTGTTCGTCACCCATGACCAGGTCGAGGCGATGACGCTGGCTCAGCGCATCATCGTCATGAACGCCGGCCGCATGGAACAGTTCGGCACGCCCGAAGAGGTCTATGGCCAACCGGCGACGACCTTCGTCGCCAGCTTCATTGGCTCGCCCGCGATGAACCTGCTGCAGGGCGAGATCGTCGGCCAGCAGATCCGTCTCGGCCAGGCCACGCTGCCGCTGCCCGGCGCGGCGCCGCGTCAGGGCAAGGTCACGCTGGGCCTGCGCCCGGAACATGCGCTGGCCCACACCGACCGCCGCCATGCCGCGACCGAGGGCGCCGTCAGCGGCACCGCCTGGCCGCTGTGGGTGGAGATGGTGGAAATGCTGGGCGCCGAACGTCTGGTGTATGGGCGACTCGGCGGCCAGGGCGGCGAGCCTTTCACGCTGCGCATCGATGGCACCGACGCACCGCCGCAGGCCGGCGAGACGCTGCAGATCCACGCGCCCGCGGAACGGCTGCATTGGTTCGACGCCGAGACCGGCCAGCGACTGGACGGTTGACGGCCATCCGGCCATCCTGGGGCATGGGCCGCGGCGGCCCGATTCGATTCGATTCGTCTGAAGGAGCGACATGATGGAACGCCATTCCTGGCCCTGGTCCCTGCCCTTCTGGGTCGCGCATCGCGGCGCTGGCAAGCTCGCGCCGGAAAACACGCTGGCCTCCTTCCGGGAAGGCGCGCGGCACGGCTACCGCGCCTTCGAATGCGATGTGAAGCTGTCGGCCGACGGCATCCCGTTCCTGCTGCACGATGCGACGCTGGACCGCACCACCTCGGGCCGCGGCCGTGCGGCGGATCTCACCTGGTCCGAGTTGTCGCGCCTGGATGCGGGCCGCTGGCACAGCCGGCCGTTCGCCGGCGAGCCGCCGCCCAGCCTGGAAGCGATCGCCACCTTCGTGCGGGTGAATCAGCACACCCTGAACATCGAGATCAAACCGACGCCCGGCGATGAGCGCCGCACCGGCGAACTGGTCGGCCGCGAGGTGCTGCGGCTGTGGGGCGAATCGGCGCCGGATTCGGTGCTGTTCAGCAGCTTTCAGCCGGAGGCGCTGGCCGGAGCGCAAGCGACCGCGCCCGCGGTGCCGCGCGGTCTGCTGCTGGAAGCGCTGGATGCCGGCTGGTTCGAGCGCGCCCAGGCGCTGGATTGCCGTGCCGTCATCACCCATTACGCGCTGATGGACCAGGCGCTGGTCGAGAAGCTGCACCAGGCCGGCATGAAGGCGCTGGTCTACACCGTCAATGACGCGGCCGCCGCGCAATGGCTGATCGCCAATGGGGTGGACGGCATCATCACCGATGCCGTGGACCGGTTCAGTCCGACCGCTTGAGCGCGGAGGGCGGAGCGCCGACAGCAGCGACACGCTGAAGTCCGCTTCGCCTGCCGTCGCGTCCGCGCTGTGGCGTGGCGCTTCTGTCGATCAGCGGCGTGGCGCCGACGGATCGCGCAGCGCCGAGAGCTCGATCAGACCGAAGATGCAGGTGTCGGTCAGCTCGGCGTCCACGCCCAGCGCATCGTTGCGCAACACGCCTTCCAGCTGGAAGCCGCAGCGCTCGGCGACGGCTCGGCTGGCCAGGTTGCGGGCATCGGTGCGGATCTCCACGCGCCGCGCCCGCAGGCCGTCGAAGGCCAGGCGGGTCAACGCCACCACCGCCTGACTCGCCAGGCCCCGGCCGGTGGCCGTGGGCGCGAGCCAGTAGCCGATTTCGAAGCGACGCAGCAGCCAGTCCAGACGCACCAGCCCCGCGCCACCGATGAGCGCGCCACGGCTGCCATCGGCGCCACGCTCATACAGGAAATAGCCCAGGTGCTCACGGGTGAGGAACTGCGCCTTCATGCGCCGCACGATGGCTTCGGACTGCTCGACGGTCGGCTGTTCATGGGCCCAATGCATCCAGGGCCGCAGATGCGGCAGCGACGAGATCACCGTGTAGTTCAGCATCACCGCATCGCCCTCCACCGTCTGCGGCGCCATCAGCCACAGGTCATCGGTGGCGAGCACTTCGGGGACCTGAATCAGCACGGGATCGTTGTGAGTCATGGGGCGCATCGCAAGAGAGGTGGAAGAAGGCCGATCAGTTCGGCGTCGCGGTCTGCAGGTTCAAGCCCGGCTGAGCCTCCGCGCCGAGCGCCGCAGCAGCGTCCTCGATGCGCGGCAGCTCGCGCACCGTGCGGATGGACCGCATGCGCCACGCCAGCGCCGTCAACAGCAGCGCGCCGATGCCCGCGAAGAGCAGCGCCGCTCGCAGATGCACATGTTCGCCCAGCCAGCCGCCCAGCAGCGCACCGGGGCCGGCTGGAATCAGGATCAGCCAGCGCATGGTGCTGGTCATGCGGCCCAGCAAGGGGCCGGGCGTGACCGCCTGACGCAGCGACAGGAAGTTGATGAAGATGAACACCGCGCCCACGCCGAAGGCGAACAGCGCGAAGGCGAAGGCCGCCACGCCCCAGCGGTTGGCGGGCGCCACGGCCAGCACCGTCCATCCGAGACCGCACAGGCCGAAGCCGGAAATCAGGCACGGACCCGGACCGAGCCGACGACTGATGCGATGGCCGAAGACGCTCGCCAGCACCGTGCCCGCGCCCAGCGCGATGTAGGACAGCCCGACGCTCTGCGCCGACAGCCCGAGCACCCGCGTCGCAAACAGGATCTGCACCACCTGCGCCGCCTGATTGAACAGCTGCCAGCCACCGACCGCGCACGCCAGGCTGACCAGCATGCGCTCGCCGCGCACGAAGGCCACGCCGGCCTTGAGATCGCGCCAGAAGTCGTTGCTGTCGCGCCGGCTCAGGTGCTCGCGCACCTGCACGCCCCGCAGGATCAGCGCGGAGCTGAGCAGCAGCAGCGCATCCACCGCCAGGGCCCACGGCGCGCCGACGAGCTTGATCAGCGCACCCGCCACGCCCGGCCCGGCCACTTCGGCGCCGGAGGAGGCGAGCGCGTTCTTCGCATGCGCCTCCACCAGTCGATCACGGCTCACGACCTGCGTCAGCACGATCTGCGCCGCGCTGCCCGCCACTGTGTACACCGTGCCCAGCAGGAAGCCGACGACATACAGCCACGGCATGCCCAGCCAGCCCATCCACGCGGCCACCGGCACGCTGCCGACCGCCACCGCCAAGGTCACCTCACCCACGATGTAGACCGGCAGTTTGCGCACCCGGTCCAGCCACACGCCGGACGGCAGCGAGAACAGCACGAACGGCAGGATCTCCATCGCGGTGAGCCATCCCATCTGGGTCGGCGACGCATGCAGCAGCACCGCCGCCGTCAGCGGCAGCGCCAGCAAGGTGATCTGCCCGCCCAACGAGCTGATCAGGATGGACGTCCACAGACGGCGGTAGACCAGATCCCGCAGCAGATCGCCAGCGGGCAGCCGCATCAGATCGAGCAGGCGATCGATGACGCGCGAGGGCCTTTGAGGAGAGAGCCTGGTGGGCAACATGATTTCACTCCGGAAGCGGTCCCGCCACGGCCTTGTGCGCCGAAGCCGAACCGGGCCATCACCTCAACGGTCGATGACCCCGACAGAACAAGCAGGAGACGGACCTGGCCGGGCGCGCCCTCAGGCCGCCCGGTGTGCGACTCAGGCCCGCCGCACCGGCGAGGACCGTGAGATCGCCTCGCCGCCACGGACTCGGCGCGTGCGCGCGACCCCGCACGGCAACAGTGGGCCGGGGCATCGGGTGCGGTCGAGCAGCTTGGTCATGGTCAGCAGGCCGGTGACGCCGCGCCGTGCCGAAGGCCGCGGGCGACGTGAAGCTTCCAGGGAGGAAGAAGCGATCGTGGATGCTAGCAGCGGGGTTTTGCCAGCGACAAGTGAAGAAGGACATGCCGCCGCTTGCACCGCGCGGATTCCAGTCAGTCCGGCATTCGCTCACGCTCCACGCACGGTTCGACAGGGTGCGAACCGGCGTCGGCGGCGCGGGCGAGCGCACCTGCCACGCTCGGCCGCCTCTCAGCGCTCCTTCGGCCTCACCAGCCCGCTGCGGCGCCGTCGCGGCGCGGGTCACTCGCGGCGACGTAGCCGTCGACGGCCGGATCGCCCAGTCGCCAGATGAATTGACCGGCGCCGAAGTCCTGATAGCTGTCGTGGATGTCGCCGATCTGGTGGCCCAGCCCGCGCAGGCCCTCGATGGTGTCGGGCGCCATCGAGGCCTCGACGTTGATCGACAGCCCGTCGTTGAAGCGCCAGCGCGGCGCATCGCAGGCGGCTTGCGGATGCTGACCGTAGTCGAGCATGCGGACCAGCGTCTGCATGTGGCCCTGCGGCTGCATGTTGCCGCCCATCACGCCGTAGCTCATCTGCGGCTGCCCGTCCTTCATCAGGAAGGCTGGAATGATGGTGTGGAAGGGCCGCTTGCCCGGCGCCACCCGATTCGCATGGCCCGCTTCGCGGGTAAAGCAATGGCCGCGGTTCTGCAGGGAGACGCCATAACCCGGCACCACCAGCCCCGAGCCGAAGCCCATGTAGTTGCTCTGGATGAAGCTGACCATCATGCCGCTCTCGTCCGCGGCGGTCAGGTAGATGGTGCCGCCCTTGACCGGATTGCCGGCCTGGAAATCCTGGGCGCGGTTCATGTCGATCAGGCGCGCGCGCTCGGCGAGATAGCCCGGGTCCAGCAGCTCCGACGCCTGGACCTGCATCGTGCGCGGATCGCCGACATGGCGGTAGACATCAGCGAAGGCCAGCTTCATCGCTTCGATCTGCAGATGCTGCGAGGCCGTGCTGTCCACCGGCATCGACGGCACATCGAAATGCTTCAGGATGCCGAGCGCGATCAGCGCGGCGATGCCCTGCCCGTTCGGCGGGATCTCATGCAGCGTGTGGCCGGCGTAATCCAGCGACAGCGTGTCGACCCACTCCGGGCGGTAGGCCGCGAAATCGGCCGCGGTGATGGCGCCGCCGGTCTCGCGCGCGAAGGCCTCGGTGGCGGCGGCGATCTCACCGCGGTAGAAGGCCTCGCCACGGGTCTCGGCGATCAGCTTCAGCGTGCGGGCGGCTTCCTTGAACTGGAACAGCTCGCCCACCTGCGGCGCGCGGCCGCGCGGCAGGAAGGTCGACGCAAAGCCCGGCTGCGACACCAGATCGGTGACTTCCGACGCCATGCGCCATTTGCTTTGCACGATCACCGGCACCGCATAGCCGCGCTCGGCGATCTCGATCGCGGGCGCCATGAGCTCGGCGAACGGCAGGCGGCCGTAGCGCTCGCTCAAGGCCACCCAGCCGGCCACCGCGCCGGGCACCGTCACCGCATCCCAGCCCCGCTTGGGCATCTCGCGGCCGGGACCGTAGCGGCGATCGAAATACTCGGGCGTCCAGGCTTGCGGCGCGATGCCCGAGGCATTCAGGCCTTGCAGCGATCGGCCATCCCAGACGATGGCGAAGGCATCCGATCCCAGGCCATTGCTGCAGGGCTCGACCAGCGTCATGCAGGCGGCGGTGGCGATGGCGGCATCCACCGCATTGCCGCCCTGCGCCAGGATGCGCAGGCCGGCTTGCGCCGCGAGCGGATGAGACGTCGACACGACATTGCGCGCAAACACCGGGCTGCGCCGGCTGGCATAGCCGCTGGTCCAGTCGAAGGAATGGGACATGGGGATCTCCGGGAACGTCTGAGAGATAGAGACAGCGCGCCCAAGCGACGCACTCGCTGCGATCTTCCATCAAGGCGCTGCCTCCGCCATGCGGGCAAGACCTGCTTCGTGCGCTCAGCCGTGCGGTGAACGTAACGCAATGCAAAGCAGCGATGTCGGTGTCAACAAAGTGTCGACGCGTCCCGTTGTCTCCTCACCTTGTTCAACCCGCTGGAGAAACCAGATGCAAGCCTTCAAGACCGTCAAGACCCTGGCCCTGATTCCCGCGCTGCTGATCGCTGGCGCCGTGATGGCCCAAACCCCCGCAGCGCCGGCCACCACCGCCGCGCCCGCTGCCACCACCGCGCCTGCCGCGACGCCCGCACCGAAGGCGGACGCCAAGGCCGAGATGAAGACCGAGACGAAGGCCGAGCACGCCACCGCCAAGACCGACGGCGGCACCGAGCACAAGACGGCCAAGCACAAGGCCAAGCATCACAAGGCTGACAAGGCCGCCGCTGAGAAGCCGGCCGCCACTGCCTCCGCCGCCAAGTAACGCCTCGCGTCAGGGAGACGCCGCCTCGAGCGCGGTGTCTCCCCGCCGATCGCCGCCCTCCGGGGCGGCTGCCTGCGTTGGCGTGACGTGTGATGGCCGTGACCGAGAGGTCCGCGCCATCGGCCCGGTCAGCCCGTCGGTGGGAGTCGAACAAGGACTGCTCCCGCCGACGAAGCGATCACTGGCCACTCGCCCCGCCTCCGCGCAGGCATGAAAAAACCGCAGCACCGGTGCATCCGGTCTGCGGTTTTTTTCTGGGCCGGTGGGCGGCCGAGTGGGGGCGGGGTCGAATCAGTGCCGCCGATCTGCGGCGCTTGGCGCCTCAGCGATCAGGCCGCTTCGATCATCCGCGCGATCGGGATGACGCGCGACGCGCTGCCGCAGCTCACGCCATGGGCGGCGGCGCAGGCCTGCAACGCTTCATCGAAGACCTCGCGGGCGCAGTCGTGGCAACTGCCGCAGGCGGCGGCGACGTGGGTCTCGTCCTGCAGCACATCGAAGTTGTGCACGCCCTCGGCGACGCTGCGACGGATGTCGCGGTCAGAAACGCGGTGGCAGAGGCAAACGATCATGGCGCGACAGCTCGTCAGATCCGGGAATCGGCCGGCGCCCAGGAACGGGCACCAGATCCGGTGGAATGCTGTAGATGCTAACGCAAACAAGAATTCCTCTCAATTGAGAGGCGTGAAAAAGCCCCCGAGACCGTCAGGTCATGCCGGGGCTGACGCCGGGCCACCGCACGGCCAGCGCCGCGCGCATGGCCGAGTCTGCGCGATCAGCTCGCTTCGCCCATCTGGCTCTGCAGCCAGTTCTGCTCGCCGACCTGGGCGATCAGCTCGATCTGGGTTTCCAGATGGTCGATGTGCTCTTCGGTGTCGCTGAGGATTTCTTCCAGCACCTCGCGCGAGACGTAATCCCGCACGCTCTCGCAGTAGGCGATGGCTTCCTTGAGCAGCGGATGCGAGCCCATCTCGATCTTCAGGTCGCAGTGCTGCACTTCAATGGCGTTCTCGCCGATGTAGAGCTTGCCCAGGTCCTGCAGGTTGGGCAGGCCTTCCAGCATCAGGATGCGATCCATCAGCTTGTCGGCGTGCTTCATTTCCTCGATGGACTCGGCGTACTCGTGCTTGGCCAGGCGCTCGAAGCCCCAGCTCTTGAGCATGCGGTAGTGCAGGAAATATTGGTTGATCGCGGTGAGCTCGTTCTTCAGCTGCGCGTTCAGATATTCGATGACCTTGGCATCGCCCTTCATGCTCTTCTCCTCAGCGGAAATTCCGGAATCCGCAGATTCTCGTCTGTCCCCACCGCCCGTGGGGACAAGACCTGACCCGCGCGGTCTGCATGCGAACCGTTCGTAGCCGCAGTTTCGGAGAGACCACGCATCACGGTCCCCGGCGGGCACTGCACCCGTGGATCGCCCCGCACCGGCGCACCGTCCGAAAACGGACGCTCCGCCCAGGGCGATCATCGCTCCGCACGGGCGAGCAGAAGATTTTTCGTGAGTTGGTTGATATTGCGAATCGTTCTCATCTAAGATGTGGGCATGACTTACCAACCCCACCACACCGAGGCCCTGCCGGCCGCCACGCTGGATCTCAGCGCGCGCGCCACCGCGTCAGGATCGTCGCGTCATGAAGCGGCACCCCTGCCCCAGCGTCGGCGCGTGAGCAGCCAGGCCCTGCTGGGGAATGAGCGCGAGGTCGAAATCGAGCACGCCGGCCAGTTGTATCGGCTGCGCCTCACCTCCCTCGGCAAGTTGATCCTGACCAAGTGAGCCTGCGCCGCTGAGCGGCCGGCTCCCTGCGACCGACACCGCCCCGCCCGGCTTTCCGTTTCACACCCACTTTCTGCCCATCGGCCGACGACCGGCCACCCGCACCAGCCCGCGACAGGCCAGCCCGTGCGAGATCCTCCAGGACCTCCGCACCATGTCTCTGCGCCAGACGCGCATCGCGCTCGCCCTGTCGTTCGCATTCCCTGCCGCGGCCACGCTCGCCACGCCGTTCCTGCTGATCGGCTCGGCGAACGCCCAAACCCAGCCGCCCGCTGAATCCGCCGCCGCTGCGGCTCAAGCCGCTTCCGCCACTGCCCTCGGAGAGCTGACCGTCAGCGCCACCCGCACCGAGCGGGCGACGGCCACCGTGCCCAACACGGTCACCGTGCTGACTCGCCCACAGCTCGATCGTCGCGATGCCCGCGATCTGAAGGACCTGCTCGCCGACGAGGTCGATCTCGCTGTCAAGTCGATAGCGCCGCGCTTCACGGCCGCCGGCGCGTCCACCGGTCGCGCCGGCAATGAAGGCATCAACATCCGCGGCCTGGAAGGCAATCGGGTGCTGATGATGGTCGACGGCATTCGCGTGCCGCAAAGCTTCGCCTTCGGTGCCTTCGCCAGCGGCCGCGCGGACTTCATCGATCTCGACAGCCTGGCCAGCGCCGAAGTGCTGCGCGGTCCGACCTCGACCTCCTACGGCAGCGACGGCCTGGCCGGCGCGCTGATGCTGCGCACCCTCTCCCCCGACGACCTGCTGAAGGACGGCAAGACCATCGCCGGCTATGGCCGCATCGGCTTGCGCACGGTGGACGACTCCCGCGAAGCCAGCGCCGCCGTCGCCCTCTCCAGCGGCGACTGGACGGGACTGGTGCAGGCCTCCATCCGCCGCGGCCATGAGACCGACAACCGCGGCACCCATGATGTGGCCAATGCCAATCGGACGACGCCCAATCCCACCGACATCGACACCCGCAGCGTGATGGCCAAGCTGGGCTACCGCGTGAATGCGCAGCATCGCCTGATGGGCACGGTGGAGTACCGCGAGCGCAAGACCGACACCGACGTGCTGAGCGCCGTCACCGCACCGCCGGCCACCGGCAACCTGGCGGCGACCGCCGTGCTCGGCCTGCAGGCGCACGACAAGATGGAGCGAAGCCGGGTCTCGCTGGAGCATCGGTATGAGGACCTGAATGCGAGCTGGATCCAGCAAGCCACCACCCAGCTCTATGTGCAGGACAGCGACACGCGGCAGACGTCCTTCGAAGACCGCAACACCGCGGCGGACCGCATCCGCATCGGCCATTACAAGGAACACCTGATCGGGCTGAGCACCCAGGCGCAGACGCAGTGGTCCGACCAACGCTTGAGCTATGGGCTGGATGTGAGCCGCAACCGCATCGACGGTCTGCGCGACGGCACCGTGCCGCCGGCCGGTGAGAGCTTCCCCAACAAGCCCTTCCCCGACACGAACTACGACCTCGCCGGCGCCTATCTGCAGGACGAGATCGAGTGGGGCAGGCTGAGCCTGATTCCTGCGCTGCGTTATGAGCGCTACAAGCTGTCGCCCAAGACGTCGGGCTACAGCGGTGCGGTGACGGCCTTGTCCGACAGCGCCGTCACGCCCCGCATGGGCGCGGTGTGGCGGGTGTCGGCCTCGCTGCAACCCTATGTGCAGTGGGCGCAGGGCTTCCGCGCGCCGACGCCGGACCAGGTCAACAACGGCTTCGCCAATCCCGCGCAGGGCTATCGCAGCGAAGGCAATCCCAACCTGAAGGCCGAGCATGCCAACAGCTGGGAACTCGGCCTGCGCGGCCAATTAAGCGAAGGCCTGCGCTGGCAGCTCAGCGCCTACGACAACCGCTATCGCGACTTCATCAGCCAGGAGGTGGTGAGCGGCGCCGGCACCACCACCAATCCGCTGGTCTTCCAGTATGTGAACCTCAGCCAGGCCCGCATCAAGGGCGTGGAAGCCCGCGCGGTGTGGGACCTCGCGGCGGGATGGCAACTGAAGGCAGCGGTGGCGAAAGCCCGCGGCCACAGCATCCGGGACGGCGAAGAGACGCCGCTCGATTCCATCCAGCCGCTGCGGGCCAGCCTGGGTCTGAATGTCGATCTGGGCGCCTGGTCGCTGCAGGGTCAATGGCTGCACAGCCAAGGCAAGTCGCGCGACGACCTCAGCAATCCCGCCAACTTCGCGCCTGGACGCTACGACGTGGTGGACCTCGGCGGCCGCTACCGCTTCAACAAGACGCTGAGCCTGTCCGCCGCCGTCAGCAATCTCTTCAACAAGACCTATTGGCGCTGGAGCGACGTCACCGGCATCGCCGCCAACAGCCCCGTGCTGGACGGCTACACCGCGCCGGGCCGCGCGCTGCAGGTCTCCCTGCGTGCCGAGTTCTGACCCCGTCTTTCCATCCCGTCAGGAGTGCCCCCATGCAAGCCAGCTACACCCAACTGCGCCAAGCCTTCGCCGCGGCCCGAGAAGCCCGCAAGGCCCGTCACCGCGACATCGCGAAGGACCTTCACATCTCCGAGGGCGAGCTGCTGGCCGCGCACGTCGGCGATTTCTCGGATCTCGAATCACCGCTGCGCGCGCGCCGGCTGCGATCGTCCTGGCAGGACCTGATCGCCGCGCTGGAGCCGCTCGGTCCGGTGATGGCCCTCACCCGCAATGAAGCCTGCGTCCACGAGAAGGTCGGTGTCTACCGCGAGGTCAGCGCGCAGGGTCCGCAGCGTCAGGTCGGCCTGGTGCTCGGCGGCGACATCGACCTGCGCATCTTCTACAGCCACTGGCGCCACGGCTTCGCCCTGACCGAGCGACTGGCCGATGGCGCGCTGCAACGCAGCCTGCAGTTCTTCGATGCGGCCGGCCACGCGATCCACAAGGTCTTCCTGCGGCCTGACAGTGATCAGCCGGCGTATGAGTCCCTGGTGAGCCGCTTCCTCGCCGAGAATCAATCGCCCGGCCTCGCCGCCGAAGCCGCATGGGAAGAGCCCACCGAACAGCCCGATGAGCGCATCGATGTGGCCCGCTTCCGTGAGGAATGGGCCTCGCTGCGCGACACGCATGACTTCTTCGGTCTGCTGCGTCGCCATCAATTGAGTCGGACCCAAGCCCTGCGGCTCGCGGATCCGCGCTTTGCGCAACCGGTGCCGCTGTCCAGCGCGCAGGAATTGCTGAGCCGCGCGGCGCAGCAAGGCGTGTCGATCATGGTCTTCGTCGGCAATGCCGGGATGATCCAGATCCACAGCGGCCCGATCCATCAGGTCGCGATGATGGGCCCGTGGATCAATGTGCTGGATCCGGGCTTCAACCTGCATCTGCGCGAAGACCTGATCGCCAGCGCCTGGCTGGTCCGCAAGCCGACGGTCGATGGACTGGTCTGCTCGCTGGAGCTGTTCGATGCGCAAGGTCGCACGCTCGCGATGTGCTTCGGCGAGCGCAAGCCCGGGCAGGCCGAGCGCTGCGAGTGGCGCCAACTGCTGGAAAGCCTGGTCGAGGGCGCGCCGGAGGCGTTGCCATGCTGAGCCGTCGTCGTCTGATGGTGCTCGGCCCGTCGCTCGGCCTCATGGCGACGCTGCCGATGGCGATGCTGCCGCGACAAGCGATGGCGGGCAGCGCTCGCATCGTCAGCGTGGGCGGTGCATTGACCGAGCTGATCTATGAGCTCGGCGCCGAGTCCGAACTGGTCGGCGTGGACAGCACCTCGCTGTTTCCTCAGGCCGCGACCCGCCTGCCCAACGTGGGCTATGCGCGCACGCTCGCGGCGGAGGGTTTGCTGTCGCTCGCGCCGACCTTGATCGTCGCGACCGAGGAGGCCGGCCCACCGACCGTGCTGCGCCAGCTGGAGACCGCCAAGGTCCCGCTGCACGTGCTGCGCGCGGACCATCGCTTCGACGGCATCGTGGACCGCACCCGTCGGCTGGGCGAGTTGCTGGGGCGACCGACGCAGGCGACCGCGCTCATCCAGCGCCTGCAGAAGGACTGGGCCTTCAGCCAGCAAACGGTGGCCCGCGTCGCGGCGGGCCATCGCGCGCCGCGGGTGCTGTTCGTGCTATCCAACGCCGCGAATCAGGCGCGCATCGCCGGTGCCGACACCGCCGCCGATGCGATGCTGACCTACGCCGGCGCCGTCAATGCGCTGCAAGGGGTGCAGGGCTACAAGATGCTCTCGCCTGAAGCCGCCATCGCGGCCGCTCCGGAGGTGATCCTCGCCACGACCCAGGGGCTGGAGGCCTCCGGCGGCCTCGACGGACTGCTGCGCCTGCCCGGCCTCGCGCAGACGCCCGCCGGCCAGCGGCGGCGCGTGGTGGCGCTGGAAACCATGGAGATGCTCGGCTTCGGCCCGCGCCTGCCACAGGCGCTGCAGAAGCTGGCGACGGCGCTGCATGCCGGCGCCGGCAGGACGGCGTGATGACGTCCCGACACGGCATGGCCGCGACGACCGATCGCCGCGCGGCATCGGCATCGGCATCGGCATCGCGCGACGCCCAGCCGCCGGGTGCGAGGGCGAGGACGCGATGAGCGCGCTCGGATCCGCCTGGCCGCCGGCGATGACGCCGACTCGTCCCCCGATCGGACGATCGACCGGACTCGCGCTGCTGTTGCTCGCGGCGGTGCTGCTGGGCCTGCATCTGGGCGCTGTGCCGATCACCGGCGCGGACTGGCTGAATGCGCCGTGGCGCGACGGCCCGAAGTCCGGCGGCGCGCATGTGCTGTGGCAGTTGCGACTGCCGCGCATCCTGCTCACGCTGGCGGTAGGCGCCTCGCTGGGATTGGCCGGCGCCATCAGCCAGGCGCTGTTTCGCAATCCGATGGCGGAACCCAGCCTGCTGGGCGTCACCAGCGGCGCTGCGGCGGCGGTCGCGCTCACCCTCACGGTCTTCGCCGGCTTGCAGTTCGCGGTGCCGCCGAGCGCGCGGCTGTGGCTGCTGCCGCTGGTGGGCTTCATCGGCGCTTTGATGGTGTGTCTGCTGCTGCAGCGCCTCTCCCGTTGGCTGGCGCCGGGATCGATCGCCGCGCTGCTGCTCTGCGGTCTGGCGCTGCAGGCGATGACCTTCGCCGTGGTGGGCCTGTGCAGCTTCCTGGCGAATGATGAACAGCTGCGCGCCATCAATTTCTGGACGCTCGGCTCCCTGGCCGGCGCGAACTGGACGATGGCCTTGATCATGCTGGCCGCGCTGACGCTGCTCGGCGCCTGGGCTGCCCGTCTGGCGGGCCGCTTGAATGCGTTGGCGCTGGGCGAAGCCGCCGCGGCGCATGTGGGCATCGATGTCGATCGGCTGCGCTGGCACAGCGTGGTGGTGGTGGCGGTGCTGTCGGCCTTGTCGGTGGCCTGGTGCGGCAGCATCGGATTCATCGGCCTGATGGCGCCGCATCTGGCGCGCCAACTGGTCGGGGCGGATGTGCGTCGCATGCTGCCCTGCGCGATGCTGTCGGGCGCCTTGCTGCTGCTGGCGGCGGACACGCTGGCCCGGACGCTGGCGGTGCCGGCCGAGATTCCCGTCGGCGTGTTCAGCGCGCTGATCGGCGCGCCTTGGTTCCTGGTCCTGCTGCGCGGCGCGGTGCGTCGCATGGGGAGCGCCTGATGCCGCCGCTGCTGTCCTTGCAGGACGTGCGCCAGCGGGTGGGTGACCTGACCCTCGGGCCGCTGAGCGTGCGCGTCCATGCCGGTGAACGGGTGGCAGTGTTGGGCCCCAGCGGTGCGGGCAAGTCCAGCCTGCTGCGGCTGATCGCCCGCGAGACCCGACCTGCCACCGGCGTCATCACGCTCGACCAGCGTCCGCTGGACCAATGGCCGTCCGCCGCGCTGGCGCGCCGCCGTGCCGTGCTGCCTCAGCAGCATGGCGTCGCCTTCGGTCTGCCGGTGGCGCTGGTGGTCGCGTTGGGACGGGTCGCCCGCGATGGCGATGCGCAGCAGGCCGGCATCGTGCAGCAAGCATTGGATCAGGCGCAGGCGGCACATCTGATCGGCCGCCGCTTCGACACCTTGTCCGGTGGCGAGCAGGCGCGGGTTCAACTCGCGCGCGTGTTCGCGCAGGCGTGGGATGAACGCGAAGGGCTGTTGCTGGTCGACGAGCCGCTGGCGGCCCTCGACCCAGGCCTGAGCCAATCCTTGATGGACGCGATGAGCGACTTCGCTGCGCAGCGCGGTCATGCGCTGATCGCGGTCTTGCACGACCTCAACCTGGCGCTCAATCATTTCGATCGGCTCTGGCTGGTGAAGCAAGGCCGCTTGCTGGCCGACTGCGATGCGCTGCCGGCCACCCTGCCCCTGCTGGAGCAGCTCTATGACACGCGCCTGCGGCTGCTCAGTGACGACCACGGGATGGCCGTGCTGCCGCTGCGCGACTCGCCCATGGAGCGACGGGCATGACGCCGCGCTGGACCGCCGCGATGCTCACCGCGGCGGCGCATCTCGCGCTGGGATGGGCTGTCGCGACCGCCTGGCTCAAGCCCATGCCGCGCGCCGCGCTGCCGACATCGTCTCCATTGATCGCTGCACGTGTGCTGGCAGGCGCCACGTCGACGCCCGTGGCTGAGTCGCCGTCGCCGCCGCAACCGCCCGCAGCGGCGCGGTGGCCCACCGTCGCGGTCGTCCCATTGCCAATTCCCACAGTCACCATCGACGCCTCGGACCCGCCTCCCCCGCGGACGGCCGATCAGCCGCGCAGGGACGTCTCCCTCGCCGCCTCCAGCCTGATCGCGACGGACGCGCGATCGGAGACAACGCCCGCGCTGCCCACCACGCTGCCCACCACGGCGGTCGCCACGGCGATCGCGAATGCGCCGCCGCCGTCCGCCATGCAGGCAGTCGCCTCGGCCAATGAGTCGCCTGCCTCGCTGCCGGCGGAGCACCGTCAATGCAGTGAGCGACAAACCGCGCGCCATTACCCCGCGATGCTGCGTGAGCGCGGCATTCAGGGCCTGGTGCGATTGCGGGTGAAGGTCGACGAGAACGGCCAGGCCGCCGAAGTGCTGATCGCGGGCGGCAGCGGCTGGCGCCTGCTGGATGAAGCAGCGCGGCGGGTCGCGGCGTCCTGTCCCTATCTGCCGGCGCGGCGTGGCGATCAGCGGATGGCGAGCTGGGTCGAGTACCCGGTGCGCTTCGCGCTTCAGCCGCTGCCGGCCGGCGCCTTCCAGTAGTCCATCCCGACCTTCCTCAGGAGCCTTCCGCCATGTGTGACAAGACCTCCCTGTTCAATGTGCTGCTTCAACCGTCCGCGGACGGTGACTCGGCGACGCCGCCCGGATGGGCAGGCGCGCTCAGCCAGATCGGCCAGAGTGGCCAGAGCGCATCCAGCCTGCCGGCTGCCGGTCCAGAGATCTCCGCGATCGATGGCCCCGCGGCAACCGGCCGTCCGACGTCCCAAACGCTCACACGTGATCTCAAGGCGAGCGAGGCCACGCCCGTGGCGCGGGGCTCGCGTCGGCGCCGGTTGTGGGAGCTGCCGTCCCAGGCCCTGTGCCCGGTGATCGGGGTGTGCCTGCCGATGCCCTTGTTGCGGCGGCGCTTGGGCAAGCTGCTCGGCGGACAGACGCAGGGCAACGACTATGAACTGCATTGCGGCGCCATCAACGAATGCGGGCGACGGGGGCCGATCTCGGACATGCTGCAGCGGGAGCTGGATCAGCGCTATGCGATCGCCTTGCGTCAGTCCTCGCAACACAAGACGGCCGAGGCGCTGGCCCGCTGGTGGGAGGCGGCGCAGCACGGCAATGATGTCGCGGGCGCGTTGTGGGGCGCGCTCACCCATGCGCGCTGTGATGCGGCCTTGCAGGAGCAGGTGCTGCGGGACATTCACATGCTGCAGCACCAGGTCGGCTCCGCGAACCGTGCGGACCTGGAGCGTCTGGACGCGCTGCAGGATGAGAACGCGGTCCTGGGCCGGGAACTGGCGCAGGCGCAGTCGCGCAGCACCCGATTGCTCGCGGAACGGGCCCGGCAACTGGAGCAATCGCAGGCGGAGTGTCTGCGCCTGCGCGGTGAGCTGATGGCGCGCGACACCTTGGCGGCCGGGCTCCGGCAGGAGCTGCAGCAGTTGGAAGACAGCGTGCCCGGCTTGCGCCATCGCCATGAGCAGGCGCGGCATCTGGAGGCGCAGCAGGCGCGCATCCATCAACTGGAGCGCGCCTTGCTGGCCGCGCAGCAACTCGCCGAGCGCGAGCAGCGTCGCGCTGCGGAGTTGCAGCAGACCGTCGCGATGCTGCAAGCGCCGTCAGGTCAGCAGCCGACCGCGGAGGACGAATCCTCCGAGCCGGTGCTGCCATCGCTGGACGAGCGGGCGGTGCTGTGTGTGGGCGGCCGTCCGGCAGTGGTGCCGATCTATCGGCAGTTGATCGAGCGCACGGGGGGACGCTTTCTGCACCATGACGGCGGCGACGAGGATGCCGTGACCAAGCTGGACGCCAGCCTGGCCGCCGCGGATCTGGTGATCTGCCAGACCGGCTGCATCAGCCATGACGCGTACTGGCGGGTGAAGGACCACTGCAAGCGGCATGGCAAGAGGTGTGTCTTCGTTGCTTCGCCGAGCGCAAGCAGCCTCAAAATGGCTTTGGGATCCCTGGACTTGGTCGAAGCGAAAGACGACGACAAGAGCGTCTAAAGGTCATCGATCAATCGGCCGGCTGTAGTCGCGACTGAAGCAACCCGCGATCCACCTCTTGATTTGCTCCCGATCTGCTGCGCCGGACGGCTTCAACTCATCGACCAATTGCGCCCGCAACTTCGCCATTTCGGCGCTCTTGTCGCACGCTGCCGTAAGCTGCCCCGATTCAAACTCCAACTCGTAAACGCTCTCGTATTTCCATGCGGGATGAAACCCCATGTGCACGTAGAGACCTCGTATGAGGCCTTGGCCTATGAGAAGGCCTCCGGTATAGGAGAGAGGCATATCTACTCGGCTGAAGTGCCATTCGCCAAAATATGACTTCTCATCGCGTTGAGCGACGACTCCGTTCAGATTCGGCGGTTGTAGGCGTCGTGATATTGGCGCCACTTGCGGCTGATGGTTCACCCAGAGTTCGTCCAGCAGCAAGGAAGCGTCCCTTACCTCGTATCCGCATACGTAACCGCGCCAACAAGCTGTCGTCGCTGCCACAGGCATGTAGCCCGCATCGCTTGGCACGAACGGCTCGCCGCTGCTGAATGCCGCGACGACGTGTTGCTCACCTTGGTAAATGACCGTGTCGGGTACTTGCGCTGTCATGCCTGGATCATAGGCTTCGGCCCCGCCTACTTGCGACAGAACGGAGTGCCGGTTGCGCTATCGGTACAGGGTATAGATCCAGTCAGCTACAACAAGCAGTGCGTGTTTGTCGACAAGCCGAGCGCGAGTGGGCTGAGGCGGGCGCTGTTCACGTTGAAGGAGGCGGGCGGCGTGGAGCCGGGCGCGGTGTCGACCGGCGAGGCGGACTGAGATGCCGCGGAGCGGCCGTCACCACGATCATCAGATCCGCTGCATCTCTGCCCATCCCGTCCGCTTTTCCCATCACTCCCGCCGTTCCCGGATCAAGCGCGCTGCCTAGCATTCCCTGAACGTCATCGACCTCACGCCCGTCTTCGAACGGCGCCGTCGACCGACATCACCAGGGAGTGCCCATGCCCGACAGCACACCGGCGATGCCGCCGATCTCCGCCGCATTGAAGACCCTGCTCGGTCTGCTGGCCGTGGTCGTGGTCATCGCGGCCCCGATGGGCAGCGGCTGGGCCACCGAACACCAGCGGTCGATCCTCGCGTGGCTGACCCTGCTGGTCGGATTCGTGGCGCTGGCGGCCATCGTCGGGCGAGCAACCGTGGGCTTCTGGCTCGGCGCCTTGATCGATGCGCGCAATGTGATGAGCCTGTCCCGATCGCAGTTGCTGCTGTGGACGGTGTTGGTGCTCTCCGGCTATGTCGCCGCCGCCTTGCACAACGTCTTCACCCGCGTGGCGGATCCTCTCGCCGTCGCGGTGCCTGCGGAGTTGTGGGTGTTGATGGGGCTGAGCACCACCTCGCTGATCGGCACGCCATTGCTGCTGTCGCAGAAGGCCGGCAAGGGTCCGCAAGCGGCGACCGTCGAGAAGGTGCGTGAGCAAGTGGATGCGCAGGGTGGCGATCCCGAGGATGTCGAGGCTCATGGCCATTTGATGACCAATACCCGACCGGCGCTGGCCGACTGGACCGATCTGCTCACCGGCGAAGAAGCGAGCAACTGGTTTCACGTCGACCTGGCCAAGCTGCAGATGGCCTTCGTCACGCTGGCGATTGCGGCGGCGTATGCCGCGGCGCTGTGGCGGATGTTCTCCGCGCCGCCATCGGGTGGCTTCACGCAGCTGCCGACGATCGATGGCAGCGCGGTGACGCTGCTGGGGATCAGCCATGTGGGCTATCTCGCCAACAAAGCCGTGCCGCGCCAGGGCGGCGACTGACTCCTCCCGCTCTTCAAGGAACGCTCATGACCTTCCACGCCGGTTTCGACATCGATCACTACCCCGGTGATGCCGCCATGGCCTGGCTCAAGGCCAACACGCCGCTGGTCTGGTGCGCCAGCTATCTCGCGCCGGCGCCCAATCACGGCGACACGAGCTGGTCCGGCCGTCGCGCGGCGCTGGTGGCGGCCGGCTGGGGTGTGCTGCCTGTCTTCGTGGGCCAACAGACGACCGGCCGCGGCGCAAGCACGGTGACGGCGGCACAGGGCGCTGCGGATGGCGCCCTGGCCGTTCAGCTCGCGCAAGCAGAAGGCTTCCCCTCCGGATCGACCGTGGTGCTGGACTGGGAGGACGGCAGCGTCCCGCAGCCGCCCGCATTGGGCTACATCGGGGCATGGATCGCCGTCGTCGATGCGGCCGGCTATGCGCCGGGTTTGTACTGCTCGCACGTCCTTGCCGACGGGCTGGCGGCCGCCGTAGCGCCCGCCGAGATCTGGGCCTGGCGGGTGGATCAGGCGGGTGTGCATCCCTTCATCGGCGACATCCGCCAACTGCAGCCCCGTGATCCGGCCGGCTGTGGCGTTGCGGGTGCATCGATCTGGCAATACGAGCAGAACGTGGTCTTGTCATTGCCAGGGACGCCGTGCGATGGGTTGTGTGTGGATTTGAGTTGGGCGACGAAGGCGCAGCCGTGAGGACTCATGAGACGCTTCTGGCACTTGGGCTGCGGCTTTCACGCCGCGCCGTGTGGTGGAAGCGGACATTAGACTGAGCCCATCGCCACGTTGCGGCCCCTTAGATGCGGACGCCCAAGAAGCTGATCATGGACGGAGTCATCGCGTTCTTCCGCGGGGTTTCCCCGGCACAACTCGAAAGCGAACTTCAGGCCCTGCAACGGAGCATGGGGCGCGAGTCGTTCGTCTTCTTCATGTATGGCGAGGGGGATTGGAGACAAGAATTGGAGACGGCCGAGCTGGATGATCTGGTCCAGCGGCTGGGTGAGCCACCTTCCGCAGCGGCTTCGATCTTCAGTCGCCGCGGTTCAGCAGCCATGGCCTCCCTCACCGCATTGCTGCGCTTGATTGAGAAATTTCCCGTGTGCGTGATCGATGACGACTTCGGAGCGTTTTGGAGTCCGGATGATCTGCGTGCATTGGCCGCGACTGCGCCCGTAGAGGGGCTGTTCGGTCTGAGGGGTTGGACCGGCCCGGGAGTCTGACGACCGCCTCGGCCGCCGCATCAAACGGCAGTACCCTCGTCGATTCCCCAACATCCCGCCCGCCGTCATGTCGAGCCTGCCGCCCCCTGACCTCACCGCCACACTCGCCGAGCTCGAGTCCTCCCTGCACGATCCCCGGATTCGCCGCAACGAAGCTCAGATCAACACCCTGCTCCACGCCGACTTCGAAGAAATCGGCCGATCAGGCAAGTCCTGGCACCGCGCCGCGATCATCGAGATGCTGCTCAGCGACAGCAGCGACGTCCAGGTGGTGGCGGACCGATACGTCGCCACCGAGCTGCAACCTGGCGTGGCCCTGCTCACCTATCGGGCCGCCCATCGGCAGGCAGATCAATCGCTGACGCGCCATACCTTGCGGTCGTCGATCTGGGTGCGGGTCGGCGAGCAGTGGCAGATGCGCTTTCATCAGGGCACGGCTGCGGCCGAGGTTTGGTGAGAGGCGCTGCCGGCCCCGAACCGCGCTCATGCCTCGCAGTCATTGGGCTTACCCGACGTCGCGCCGCAGGCGTCACCGCGCCCCGCTCACAAACTCCGACGGCGCCATCGCGGTCACCTGCCGAAACGCAAACGAGAACGCCGCCGTGCTGCCGAAGCCCGATTCCCGAGCCACTTGCGCGATCGCTTCGCCACGGGCCAGACGGTCAATCGCCCGCACGATGCGCGCCCGTTGGCGCCAGGTCTTGAAGGTCAATCCCGTCTCCAACGGGAACACCCGACTGGCACTGCGCACCGAGGTCGCGGCCCGCGAGGCCAGCTCACTGAAGCTCAAGCGCTGGCGGTGATCCGCGAAGGCCAGTTCGGCCACCCGCCGTCCGACCGGACTGGTCGGCCAGGGCAGGAAGGTCGGCGCATCCGTGGTGTCCATCAGCTCATGCAGCATCAGCCGCACCACCAGGGCCGTCTTCTCGGCCTCGAGTGAGGTTGCGAAGGCCGCATCCAGCAGCGCGCGCAACAGCGGCCCGATGCGCAGCGCAAACGCGTTTCTCGTCAGCAGCGAAGGCGGCGCCCACGCGGCGATCGCCTCGCGCTGCCAATGCACCAGCCACAGCTCCGTGTCCGTCAGCGCCTCCACGCGATGCGTCACGCCGGGCGGCACCCAGACCGCGAGTTGCGGCGGCACCAGCCATCGTCCGGCATCGGTGTAGACCTGCACCATGCCCGCAGCGGCGAAGGTCAGTTGCGCCTCGTCATGCGCATGCATCGGCAATTCGGTCCCGCGCGGCTTGATGGCGCGGTGCACGGTGAACAGGCTCTCAGACATCGATTGGCATCTCCGCGATGCAAGCTGGCATCACATCCCCCGACCTTTTCCCTATCGTGAGCGCCTGATCAGCAGGCCGCTACAACAGGCCCAGGAGCCCCGGAATGAAGGCAGTGATTGTCAATGAGTATGGCGACCAGAACGTGGTGCAACACGTCGAGCGCCCACGCCCCGAGCCGCAGGCCGGCGAGGTGCTGGTGAAGATTCACGCGGCCGGCGTGAATCCGGTCGATTGGAAGATCCGCGGCGGGCTCGGACAGCGACTCGGCCTGTCGCTGCCCATCGTGCTGGGCGGAGAGATCGCCGGCACCATCGAGGCGCTCGGGCCAGACGTCGAGGGCTTTCACATCGGCCAGAACGTCTTCGGCATCATCGGCAGCGGCGGCTTCGCCGAGTACGCCGCCGTCACGACCCAGCACCTGGTCCGCACACCCGACCGCCTCGATCCCATCCAGGCGGCCGCCATCCCGCTCGGCGCGCTCACCGCGTGGCAAGCGATGGTCGAACTCGGCGGACTCCAGGCCGGACAGCACGTGCTCGTGACCGGCGGTGCGGGCGGCGTGGGCTCGCTGGCCATCCAGATCGCCAAGGCGCGCGGCGCTCATGTGACCGCCCTGGCGTCGGCGCGGAATCAGGACTTCCTCCGCGCGCTGGGTGCCGATGTCGCCATCGACTACACCGCGCAAGCCTTCGAGCAGGTCGTGCAGCCCATGGATCTGGTCTTCGACACCGTCGGCGGCGACACCTTCCATCGCGCCTTCCACACGCTTCGGCGCGGCGGCATGCTGGTCACGGCGGTCGAATTTCCGACGGACGAGGCCGATCGATATGGCGTGCGCACCGCTCGGGTCTTCTGCCATTCCGATGCGACCCAGTTGACCGCGATTCGCGACCTGGTCGAGTCGGGTCAGTTGAAGCCGCAGGTCTCGACGGTCTTGCCCTTGTCCTCGATCCGCGAGGCCTTGGCGCTGTCCGAAGCCGGCCGCACCCGCGGCAAGATCGTCATCGACATGATCGCCTGAGCCCACCAGCGGACGCGTCCGCCTGCCGCAACAACGGCGCGACGCGGTCGGTCTGGATCACCGACCCACGTCTAGAATCCGCGCATGCTGATCGGCCGTCGCCTCAGAGCCTTCGCCTCCTGGATCGCGTGTCTCGCGATCCTGATGAGCGCGCTCGGCCCGACGCTCGCGCACGCCTTCCGCGCCGACACGCCCGCCGGCTGGATCGAGATCTGCTCCGCCACCGGCCCCAAGCTGATCCGCGCGGACGACGGCCTCGGCCTCAAGCGCGTGAGCGATGCGCAGGCCTCCCCCACCGACGCCAGCACGCCCGCTGACAGTGACAGCGACGGCGCCTCCGATCATGCGGTCAAGCACTGTCCCTATTGCGCCTCGCACGCCGGCTCGCTCGGGCTGCCGCCCGCCGCGCCGTCCGGCGTGGTGTTGCTGTCGCTCGGTCACGCCGTGCCGGCGCTGTTCCTGCACGCGCCTCGTCCGCTGTTCGCCTGGGCCTCTGCCCAGCCACGCGGCCCGCCCCTGAACGCCTGATCCTCGCGCTGCGCCGCGACCGTGCCTGAGCACCGGTCGCCGGCCCCGTCGTTGATCGCCACAGTCCGGCCCGGCGCCGGACGGGCTTCAGGAGCCTCTCCATGATTTCGATGCCACGTGCCGCTGCGCACGTTCGACTCGCTGCGCCTCGCGCGCCCAGCGAGGCCTGGTCGCGCCTCGGCGGAGGTTCCGCATGAGCCGCTGGACGACCGATGTGGAGACGCTCTATCGCCACGAGCTGTCCCGCGCGCTGCGCACGCTGGTCGGCCCCGGCGCCGTCGCGCTTGCCGCCTGTGCGGCGGCCTTGACGCTGACCGGCGCCAACGCGGCGTCGTCGATCCACGCCGTACCCCAACGGTGCGGGGTCGACGGAACGCGCTGGGTCTCACGCCCGCTCATGCCCGCGAACGATCCACGACAGCGCGCCGATGCCGAGTGTCTCGACATCCGCGCGGGTGCCGCGCCCCTCTGCCCGCCGTCCATCCGATAGCGACGTGTCCGCAGGCGCGCTCCGGCGTGCCGCGCGCCATTGCGCATCGATCGACGACGTCTTGCCGCCATCAAGCCATGCCAAGCAATGCCTGGCAGGCGGCCCGACCGTCGCTTCCCCGATTCCCGCCGGGATCACCGCGCGGCCTCACGCCGCCGGTCCTGGCCATTGACTGTTGACCATGCCATTGACCCCCATCGCCTTCGCCGTCACCCTGCTGCTGCTCAGCACGGGCGCCCTCGCCGACGACGCCTCACCCAACGCCACCTCCAACGCCGCGTCGCTCGACCGCGTCGAGATCTCCGGCCAGCGCGACCGTCTCCGACTGGACGACACCGCCACCACGGCCAGCCGCCTGGGTCTCACGACTCGCGAAACCCCGGCCACGGTGCAGACCCTCACGCAAGACGATCTGCAGGTTCGCGGTCTGCGCACGGCACGCGAGACCTTTGCCGAGATTCCGGGCGCCATCGCCGGCAATGTGCCGGGCAACCCGGCCGCGGTGATGATGCGCGGCTTCTCGGGCAATGCCGTGTCCATCCTGCAGGACGGCGTGCGGGTGTCCACCTCCACCATCGTGCAGCGCGACACCAACAGCTGGCACTTCGATCGCATCGACGTGATCAAAGGGCCGGCTTCGGTGCTGTTCGGGGAAGGCGCCCTGGCCGGCGCCATCAACAAGGTGACCCGCAAGCCGAGCTTCGATGATCGGCATGTCGATGCGCTGCTGAGCGCCGGCAGCTTCGGCACCCGCACCCTCGCCGTCGGCGCGAACCTGCCGATGTCCGATCAATGGGCGGTGCGGGTCGATGCGAGCGAGCTGACGTCGGACAGCCTCTATGACGTCGAGCGCAATCGCACCCGATCCCGCGGCCTCACCGCGAGCGCGCTGTTCAAGCCCCACGCCGATCTTCGCGTGCTGCTGGCCGTCGATCACTATGCCGACCGCTACGACGGCACCTACCAGGGCGTGCCCCTGGTGCAGGCCGCCGTGGCGAAGGACCCCAGCAGCATCCTGCGCAGCGCCAATGGTCTGGTGATCGACAAAGCCCTGCGTCACCGCAACTACAACCCGGACGGCGCCTACTCGAGCGCGGACGACACGACCTGGCGCAGCCGCATCGATTGGCAACTGAATGCGGGCTGGGCGCTGTCCGCCGACCTGACGGCCTACACCGCGGAACGCGCCTTCGTGCTGAGCGACACCCAAACCTTCGTCGCGCCCACCACCGCGTTCCCCAACGGCAGCCTGGCCCGCACGGTGCAGCGCTTCTATCACGACCACCAGTTCTGGAATGCGCGCGCGGCCGCCGTTCACCACGGCGAGCTGGGCGGGCTCCGCCACCGATTCACCGCAGGCGCCGAGGTCAATCACACCGACTTCGCCAGCCTGCGTCAGAGCAGCGCCACCAGCGCGCTGGCGGCGGTCGACCCGTATGCGCCGATCGTCGGCAGCTTTCCGACGGCGGACAGCAGCTACACCGCCGGCAACGTGAATTTCGACTCGCGGCTGAAGACCACCTCGCTGTTCGTCGAGGACGCGCTGAACCTCACGCCCGACTGGCTGCTCGTCGCGGGCCTGCGCCACGACGACATCGATCTGGAGCGCCGAGTCACCAACTTCAATGCCACGCCGAACACGGTGCAGACGGCGCGCCCGCGCTATCGACCGCTGTCCTGGCGACTGGGCAGCACCTATGCGCTCGCGCCCAGCACCACGGTCTATGCCCAGGTGACCTCGGGCGCGGTGCCGGTCTCGACCCTGCTGGTGCAGTCCATCACCAATGCCGGCTTCAAGCTCACCCGTGGCCGGTCGGCGGAAACCGGTGTGAAGCTGACCAGCGCCGATCACCGCCTGTCATTGACCGGCGCACTCTTCTACATCCGCCAGGACGACATCCTCACCCGCGACCCTGCCAACCCGTCGCAGACGGTGCAAGGCGGCAGCCAGTCCTCGCGCGGCGGGGAATTGAACGCGGTAGCGACGCTCTCGCCGGCGTGGACGGTGGGGCTGGGCGTCGGCATGGTCGATGCGGTGTATGACCGCCTGATCGAAGCCGGCGGCGCGGTGCGCACCGGCAATCGGCCGATCAACACGCCGGTGACCGCGGGCAATGGCTTCGTGACCTATGCGGTGCCGGGCGTGCCGGTCTCGGTGAGCGCCTTCGTCCATCATGTGTCCGGCTTCTATACCGACACCGCCAACAGCATCCGCGTCGCCGGGCACACCACGATGGACGCTGCCGTCGCCTGGAAGCTCTCCAGCGCGACCACCCTCACGCTGCGTGGCCGCAACCTGACGAATGCCTTCTATGGCGAGTACTCGGGATACCCGACCACCAACATCTACCTCGGCGCACCACGCAGCGTCGAGCTGTCCTTGCTGGCGAGGTTCTGAGCATGTCGAGGATGACGACCTTCATCCGGCGGCTGCATCTGTGGCTGGGACTGAGCCTCGGCGCGTGGTTCGCGATGCTGGGCATCACCGGCTCCGCGCTGGTGTTCTATCAAGGGCTGGATGCGGCCTTGAATCCGGAGATCCGCCTCACCAGCGCCACGCCGGCGCCCGACTGGGATTCCGCACTGTGGGACCAGGCCCTGGCCACCGTGCGCGCCACCTGGCCGGAACGCCAGGGCGCGTGGCGCTTCGAGGCCAGCGGCGAGCCCGGCCCCATCGCGGGTCGCTATCAGCCGCCGGGCGGCGCTCACCATGGCCCGCGCGTGATGGTGTGGCTGTCGCCCGACGGCCGCACCGTGCTGCGCGAGGCGGCATGGGGCCGCTATGCGATGACCTGGCTGTATGAGCTGCACATGGCCCTGCTGCTCGGCGACACCGGCCTCGCGCTCAATGGCTGGGGGGCGCTCGCGATGGCGGGTTTGCTGTTGTCGGGCCTGTGGGCCTGGTGGCCGCGAGGCAGTTGGAGGCGCGCGCTGAATTTCAAGCGGGATGCCGTGCGGTCCCGACGACTGCGGGACATCCACAAGCTCGCCGGCCTCGCGGGATTGCCGCTGCTGCTGATGCTGGCCCTGACCGGCGCGATGCTCGCGCTGCCGCAGGAGAGCAATGCCGTGCTGGGGCGACTGGTCGGTCCGCCGACGAAGCCGCCGCCAGTGCGGGCTTCGGCGGCGAGTGGACCGTCGGTATCACTGGCCCAGGCCCTCAGCACCGCGCGAGCGGCCTTTCCCCTCGCTCGGCTGGCGTGGGTGGAAGCGCCGGGAGCGGGCGGCGGCGTGATCCTTGTCCGGGTCCAGCAGCCGAGCGATCCGAGCCACCGATTCCCGCACAGCTATGCCTATGTCGATCCGACGACCGGCGCCTTGATCGCCACGCGCGACCGCGAACGCTTCGGCACCGCCGACCGGATCAACAACTGGCTGCACCCGCTGCATGACGGCTCCATCGGCGGCGTTGGTCTGCGCGTGCTGTTGGTGCTCTGCGGGGTGATTCCGCTGGTGCTGTTCGTCACCGGCTGGTGGCGCTGGCGCTGCCTCCGACGCGCGGCCCGCGAGCCGCACTCGCGCCACGCGTGATGGCAGCAGGTCGCTCGCTGGACACGGCGCGCTCATGGCGATGGAACGACTGCTTTCGGCGCACCGCCAATCGATTCGATCGATGCGATCCACGCCATCCATGCGCCGCCGCGAGCGGCGCCCATCGCTCGATTCACGGCGTCGTCGACTTCCCGCGCACGGGCACGACGAACGCCATCCCGCACTTTCGACTGCCGCCCCGCGCGGCCCGTCTCACCATGACACGTTTCCCTCTCCTCCTGATCCTCGGCGCCCTGCCCGCATTCGCTCAGGCGCAGTCCTCTGCGGCATTGAACGATGAAGCGACATCCTCCGTCGACACGCCCAATTCCGTGCTGCCCGAGGTCCGCGTGCGCGGTCGCCGCGACGGTGCGGCCGCCAGCCGTCTGGTGCTCGGCACCGCCGCCACGCCGTTGAACACGCCGTTCTCGGTCAGCCAGCTGTCGGCCGACGAGCTGCGAGCGCAATCGGTCACCTCGCTGCAGGACGCGCTGCGAGGCGTGCCCGGCGCGCAAGCCGATTCCGGCTTCAATGGCTCGCACACCCAGTTCTTCCTGCTGCGCGGCGCGCTGAGCGACAACGGCACCGGCGCCAATCGCCTGCTGCGCGATGGTGTGCGGCTGTCCAACTATCCCTACACCCCGGCGTTCATCGACAGCGTCGACGTGCTGCGCGGCCCGGGCGCGGCGCTGGGTGTTCGCAGCGAACCGGGCGGCACGGTCAACCTCAGCACGCGGCAGCCGCAGTTGTCCGACTTCGGCCAGGTGCTGATCAGCGCGGGCAGCGCGAAGGCCCGAGAGTTCTCCATTGACCTGAATCGAGTGCTTTCAGCCGATCACGAACTCGCGGCCCGCGTCATCGCGACACGATCGCAGTCGAGCGAGTGGCGCCATGTGCCCGACCGACTGGACGGCGTGAAGCTGGGCGTATCGACCAGCGACGGCGCCCGTTACCACCTGCGCGCCAATGTCGAGGCGACCGATCAGACCTATCAGCCCGACTACGGCCTGCCCGCACTGAACGGTCGCCCGGTGGCGGTGCCCCTGGACCGGCAGCTGGGCGAGCCGTTCGGTGACTCCACGACCCGCAATCGCCTCGTGGACCTGCAGGGCGATGTGGCCTTGACTGCGCGCACCCGCGTCGCCGCCCAGTGGACGCATCTGGAAGCGCAATCCACGTCGATCAAGAACCTGCTCAACGGCGCTCCGCTGGCGAATCAACCAGCGGGCACCTGGGCCCGCGTGTCGAGCTGGGAGCCCGGCACGTCACGGCGCATCGATTCGGTGACGACGTCATTGACCGCGGACGCCGATTGGGCGGGCCTTCGGCATCAGCTGTATGCCGGTGTGGACTACTACGAGGAGGCGCTCGATCAACCGACGCTGTCGCTGCCGGCGGCCACCAGTCCGCCGATCAATGTCTATCAGCCGGTCTATGGCCAAGTCACCGGACCTGCGGATCCGGCCACGCTGCCGCGCTCGCTCACCACGCAATCGCTGGTTGCCTATGGCGTGTCGCTGCAGGACCAGATCGACCTGGGCGACTGGACGGTGGTCGCAGGCCTGCGGCTGGATCACCAGAATTTCCGCTATGGCGCGGTGACGGTGCTGCCGGTGAAGGAGTCGCGCTGGTCCCCCAAGCTGGCGCTGCTGCGGCGACTTGGCGCGGCGGACAGCCTCTATGCGAATGTCGCCACCGGCACCGCGCCGAATCAGGTGGCCTCGTCCAGCAATCAATCCTTGCCGAGCCGGCGCTCGCGGCAGGTGGAGTTGGGTTGGAAATCCGAATGGCGAGAGGGCCGCGTCAGCACCGAGCTGTCGGTCTACCGACTGGCGCAGGACCACTTGATTTCGTCGGACCTGAGCACCGCCAATGCCTTCGATTTCAACCTGGCCGGCGAGGCCCGCTCGCAAGGCCTGGAGGCTGCGTTGAAGGGATCACTGACCGCGCAGTGGACCGCCAGCCTGACCTATGCCTATACCGATGCCCGCTACGGACACAACGCGGTCTACGGCGGCAAGCAGGTGCCCAATGCCGCGCGGCACGCCTTCAACCTCTGGGGAGAGTACGACTGGGGCCAGGGCTGGACCTCCGCCGCGACGCTGGCGGTGCAGAGCCGCCGCTTCGCCGACGAAGCCAACACCACCGTGCTGCCCGGCTATGCGCGGCTGGACCTGCTGCAAGGTTGGACCACGCGGCTGTCGGCCGACCAGTCGCTGTCGCTGCAACTGGCCGTAAAGAACCTGTTCGACAACGGCTACTTCGTCTCCAGCCATCTGCATGTCTCGCGCTGGATCACGCCGGCGGAAGGCCGCCATCTGTCCGTGACCGCGAGTTATCGCTTCTGAGCGATGCGCGCGGCGGCGGACGTCCACCCTCGAGTGACGTCCGCCGCCGCCGCCGCAAGCGCGCGGAGCCCTTGCGGCGGTCGCCGTCAGAAGCTGCGGCGCAGGGTCACCCGCCAGG
The DNA here is from genome assembly GCA_913776825.1 of Burkholderiaceae bacterium. Taxonomy (GTDB): domain Bacteria; phylum Pseudomonadota; class Gammaproteobacteria; order Burkholderiales; family Burkholderiaceae_C; genus Roseateles. The sequence continues at coordinate 169,376 of CAJYPV010000027.1, read as the reverse complement.
TCCGCGGCTCTGCGGGATGCAGATGGCGGTCCAGCACTGGCGCGGCCTCGCCCGGGAGCTGCGATTCGTAGAGGTATTCAATGTCGTTGACGCGGCGATCGAAGAGATTGAACACATCCAGCGTCAGCTCGGTCTTGGCACCGAAACGCCGACTCACGCGCAAGTTGGCGGTCAGCGACGATCGCGAGCGGGCGCTGTTGTCCTCCACCAGCGCACTGCTGCCCAGATAGCGCCAGTTCACGCCCGCCGACCAGGGGCCGAGTTCCCGCAGCGTCACGCCCACCGACGCGACCTTGTCGACCGCATTGGGAATGCGATCGCCGGCCGGGTCGGCATCAGCGAAGCGGGCATGGGTCCAGGCGAAGTCCGCATCGATCAGCAGCCAGGGCAGCGGCACGTAACGGTTGTTCCATTCGATGCCTCGACGTTGGCTCGGTCGATTGGCTTCGGTGGCGCCCGCATCGCCCACATAGACCAGCTCGGAATCGAAATCCAGCTGCCACACCGCCAGCGAGCTCTGCAGCCCAGGCACCCACTCGCTGCGCACGCCGATCTCATGGCCCTTGGCCTTGACCAGTCCCGGCGCGGCATCGATCTCCGAGGTCACGCCGCGCGCATCGTTGCTGTGAAAGCCGCGGCCGGCATTCAGGAACAGCTCGGTGCGAGCCCAGGGCCCGAGCACCAGCGAGAGCTTCGGTGAGGTCAAGGTCTGACGCGCGCGCCGCGTCGTGCCGTCGCCATCGAGTGCCGTGACCTGGAAGCGTCCCTGATCCGCCCGCAGACCGACGACCGCGCGCGCCCACGGCGTTAGCTCGACGCTGCTTTGGCCATACAGGCTGGCCAGCGTTTCGCGGATGCGGTCTTCGCGCGTGGTGCTGATGACCTCCCGACCCTGCGTCGCGAACAGCCCAACCTTGGCGCGGTCCTGCCGCAGTTGCACGCCCACTTCGCTGCGCGCCGGCATCTCGCCCCACAGGTGCTCCACCGCGTGGCTGGCGCTCAAGCCGTAGGCGCGTCGATCGTCCTTCTGCGCGAACTGATCGCCGGTGTCCGGCCGATCCATCGCATAGGTGAAGTTGGAGAACAGCGCCACCTCATAAGCCATCGCATAGGCGGCCACGCGGGTGTGGGCATGGTCGGTGTCACGGGTCCATTCGCCGGACAGGCTGGTGCGGCGGGTGTGGCCCCCATCACTCGGATCGATCGCATCGAAGCGGCCAAAGGGCCGGCCCTGCCAGGTGCCCGCATCGATGAGGCGCTGCGGGATCTGGTCGGTGGAGGTCCAGTCGGCGTGATAGTCGACCAGGCTCAGGCGCCAGCGATCTGCGCCTCGGGTGTCGGACAGGCTCAGCAGCAAGTTGCGCCGGTCCAGGCCTTCGGGCACCGTCCACGGCCCGTCGTTGCGCATCAGCTCGGCCGCGCCGAGCAGATGCAGATCGTCATTCAGTGCCGTCGATCCGGCCACCACGCCGCGCCGATAAGCGCCTTCGCCCAGCGTGAGCGCAACGAACGGCGCCTCCAGTTGGCGGCGATAGACGATGTCCGCCGAGCCGGCGGCCGAGAAGTTGCCGTTCGGCGCGAAGTACGGACCCTTGCGGTAATCGATGCGATCGACCAGCTCGGGGATCAGGAAGTTCAAGTCCGCATAGCCCTGGCCATGCGCATGGCTGGGGATGTTCACCGGAATGCCGTCGACGCTGGTGGCGAAGTCGGTGCCGTGATCCAGATTGAAGCCGCGCAGGAAATACTGATTGGCCTTGCCGTCGCCGCTGTGCTGGGTGACGATCAATCCGGGCACGAACTCCAGCACTTCGCCGGGTCGCAGCGCGGGACGGCTCTTGAGCAATTCCGCGCGAATGCTGCCTTGCGAGGCGGCTTCCGAGCTGCCGATGCCGTTGTCGTAATGGCGGCCCTGCACCTGGACGGTGTCGAGCGTTTGTTGTGGCGGCGCGCTGCGGGCATCCGGCGCGGCGTCAGCAGGGTCCGAGGCCGCGATGGCATTCGCGCCGCAGGCCAGCAGCGCAGCGGCGGCGGCACAGCGGCGCCAGCGCAGCGCGGGACAGCGCGGGCGCGCTCCAAGACGGTTGAATGCCGACAGCGACGGCGGGAAGGAATGGGTCATGACAGGCGCTCCATCGGCCTGCGTCCCCGCAGGCCAGTTGGGTGGAGAAAGCCAGGGGACATGACGCGCGGAGGCGAAGCCGCGCGCACGCGCCGCTTCGACGGCGCGCCGCACCCCGCGGCTTCCGAGGCAGTCCAAGGCCGGTATCCGGGCTCGCGGCGCCTGCGCGGGCTAGGGACCCTGCGCACAACGTGTTCGCCTTCCCATGCCCGCAAGAGCACAGTGACTGCCGGCCTCCACGCCGACCTGAACACGCTTTCGACCGCTCACCGTTGCGGGGGCAGCACAGGTTTTGCGCCGAGAGACGCGCACCTGTTTCCCGTTTAACCCGGTCGCGAACGACCGGGCACCTTCGACTGTGAGGAACCGCGCAGCGCTGGACAGCGGCTGGCGATCGGGCGCGATTCTAGGCCAGGTGGTGACAGGCCTTGCCTGGAGGCCTCTTGCGCGGCTCAACGCGAGGGCGTTTCGAAGCCGGAGGCCACCCAGGCCGAGGCGCTGGCGTCGGTCAGTCGGAAGTTCGGCGCCACGCGGACTTGCGCCAGCGTCTCGCCGAGCTCGTCGCGGGCGGTGAGAGTGGCGTAGGGGTTGTCCTCGTCCGGCACGATGTCGAGCAGCACCAGCACGCGACCGTCCGCCGTGTCCACCTTCAGGTTCTTGTGCAGCGTCGCATGCAGTTGCTGCTCATGGCGACGCAGCACTTCGGACGCGGTCTTGACCAGGGTGTGAAACGCCGCCGCATCCAGCGGTTTGGGATTCTTCTTGTCGCGGCCCATGGTCCAGGGGCCGACCAGCGCGGGCTCGGACTCGCCGGCCAGGGTCATCGCGACCGCCCAGCCCTCGTCGTCCTCATTCTTGATGACCTGCGCCGTCCAGCGCTCGTCGCGCCACAGCCGCGGCTCCTGGATGATGGTGACCTCGTCGTCGGGGATATTCGTGCTCATGCGGGAGAAGGTATCACGCCGGCCTTCGACGACACCATGCGTGACGCGGTGCGATGCCGATGCGCGCACGGTCGAACGCCGTCGGCGCCGTGGGCCGACCGCCGTGGCGCCGGTCGGTTCGCCAAGGTAGACAAGTCGTTCTATAGTGCCGGCATGAGCAAGCCCACGGCCGTCGATTTCAGTGAACTGTCCGCGCGCGACCGCATCCTGCACACCGCGCATGACCTCTTCTATGCCGAGGGCCTGCGGGCCACCGGCATCGACCGCATCATCGCGGAGGCGGGCGTCACCAAGGTCACCTTCTACCGGCACTTCCCGAGCAAGAACGATCTCATCCTGACCTATCTTGAGCTGCGGCATGCGCAATGGATGGCCTGGTTCACCGACGCGCTGACCCGTCACGGCGGCGCGGACAAAGGCGCCCAGGCCTTGCCGCCCGCGATGAAGGAATGGTTTCGCGGCAAGGCGCTGGGCGACTTCCGCGGCTGCGCCTTCCTCAATGGGGTCAGCGAGATGGGCCCGGCGATGCCGGACGTGGTGGCGGCCACCCGCCAGCACAAGCAGGAGATGACGGACGCCATCGAGGCCCTGCTGCCCGCGTCCGGCCCGCGCAAACGCACGGCGGAGGCCCTGGCCACCGCTGTGGATGGCGCCATCGTGCAAGCGCAGTACAGCGGCGATCCGGCGCCGGCCTTGCGCGCGCTTCAGTTCATCGTGGATCAGGTGACGCCGCGCGCTTGATGGCCGCAGACGGCGCGTCCGCGACGTCAGCGATCTGCGCGTGATGCGCGGCGCCCAGCCGTCACCGGGAGGCGCGGCGATCAGAGCCCCAGCTCGGTCAGCCCAGGATGGTCATCCGGCCGACGACCAAGCGGCCAATTGAACAGGCGGTCCTCCGCCCGGATCGGTCGATCGTTGATGCTGGCGTGGCGATGCGTCATCAGGCCGTTCTCGTCGAACTCCCAGTTTTCATTGCCGTGGCTGCGGAACCAGTTGCCGGCGTCGTCATGCCATTCATAGACGAAACGCACCGCGATGCGATTGCCGTCATGGGCCCACAGCTCCTTGATCAGCCGGTAATCCAGCTCGCGCGCCCATTTGCGTTCCAGCAGTGCCTGCGCCTCGGCGCGGCCACGAGGGAATTCGGCGCGGTTGCGCCAGATCGTGTCCGGGCTGTAGGCCAGCACGATGCGCGCCGGATCGCGGCTGTTCCAGCCGTCCTCGGCGAGGCGGACCTTCTGGACGGCGGTGTCGTGAGTGAAAGGCGGCAGAGGGGCACGTTGTTCCATGGCGATTCCTTGGTAATGGCTGAGTGAAGGCTGAGTGATGGCTGGGTGACCCCTGGCGATCCAGGGGGCGGCCGTCGATGGCTGAGATGCATCGAACAGACCATGTAGACCGATCTGTCTACGTGCCGAATTCTGCGCAGAGCAGACAGACCTGTCTACATATTTTTGGGAGGTCGTTTTCATTGTTCCGCGGCGCGAAACACTGTCTTGTGACCTGCGGGCATTCCCTCTTCTCCGCCTTGACGCCACAGTCTCGACACCCGCCCTTCTGGCGTTCTGTCCCACCTGCTTGCGGAGATGTCCATGCCCACCCAATTGCTCGGTTTGCCTTTGTCCGGCCATTCCCATCGCGCTCAGCTGGCGCTGTCCCTGATGGGCGTTCCGCATGAATTCATCGAGATCGACCTGCCGGGCGGCGCCCACAAAACGCCTGAATTTCTGCAGCTGAATCCGTTCGGTCAGGTGCCCGTCCTGCGAGATGACGGGGTCACCGTCTACGACTCCAATGCCATCCTGGTCTACCTGGCACTGAAGCACGACGCCGAGGGGCGCTGGCTGCCGCGTGATCCCAAGGCGCAATCGGAGGTCCAGTCCTGGCTCTCCGTCGCCGCCGGGCTGATCGCTTATGGCGCTTGTGCGGCGCGGCTGATCACGGTGTTCGGCGCCGGCTTCAATGCCGAGGAAGTCATTGCCCGCGCGCACGGCCTGTTGAAAGTGATGGAGTCGCATCTGACCGATCGCGACGTGCTGGTCGGCGACCGCGAGACGCTGGCGGACATCGCCTGCTACAGCTACCTCGCGGCTGCGCCGGAAGGCGGCGTGGACCTCGCGCCGTATCCGCAGGTGCGGCGTTGGCTGGCGCGCATCGAAGGCCTGCCCGGCTACCTGCCGATGCCCAGGACCGCAGCGGGCCTCCTGGCCTGACCGAATCGCCTCGCGCCTCGCGCCTCGCGCATGCCCCTCTCGCTCTTCGCCTCTCACCTCTCGCTGGAGCCCGACATGACGACCCCTTCCTCTTCATCGCCGAGTGCCTTTCATGCCGGCGAACAGGCGGTGCAGGCGCGACTCGGCCTGCGTGAGCAGATGCATGGCATCGGCCAACGCGCCATTCGCCGCTTCATGCCGGACCAGCACCAGCGCTTCTTCGAGCAACTGCCCTTCATGCTGGTGGGATCCGCCGATGCGCATGGCCGGCCGTGGGCCTCGATGCTGGTCGGCCCACCGGGCTTCGTGCAGGCGACCAGCGCCACCCGACTGGACTTCCACGCGCGGCCCATCGTCGGCGATCCGCTGGCCGAGGGTCTGGTGGCGGGAGCGCCGCTCGGCTTCCTCGGCATCGAGCTGCACACCCGACGGCGCAATCGGGTGAATGGGCATGTGGTGGCCGTGAGCGAGACCGGCTTCGACATCGATGTCGATCAATCGCTGGGCAACTGCCCGCAATACATCCAGGGCCGCGCCTTCGAATGGACACGCGCGCCCGACGACCTTCGGCCGCGAGAAACTATCGCGCTCCGGGCCCTGGACGCGGAGGCTCGCCAGGCGGTGGCGCGTGCCGACACGCTATTCATCGCCACCCGCGCACCGGGACCGGCCGGCGGCGCCGATGTGTCGCATCGCGGCGGCCGGCCGGGCTTCGTCAAGATCGAAGACGACCGCACCTTCGTCGTGCCCGACTTCGCCGGCAATGCCTTCTTCATGACGCTGGGCAATCTCCAGCTCGATCCGCGCGCCGGCGTGTTGTTCATCGATTTCGAGACCGGTGACCTGCTCAGCTTCACCGGTCGCGCGGAGGTGCTGTGGGACGCCGCCTCGGTGGCGGGCATGGAGGGCGCCGAACGCAGCTGGCGCTTCCACATCGAGAGCGGCTGGCGCTGGCGCGCCGCGCTGCCGATGCGCTGGAGCTTTCGAGACTGGTCACCGCAGACGCTGGCGACCGGTCAATGGCCGATCCAGGCGGCGGAGTCTGCCGAGAGCGCGTCTCTGGCGCCGAGCTGGCGGCCGTGGCGTGTGACCCGGATCGTCGATGAAAGCAGCGTCATTCGCTCCTTCCATCTCGCGCCGGCCGATGGCGCGGGCATGCCGACCTACCGCGCGGGTCAACATCTGCCGATCCGGCTGACGATGCCCGACGGCACCCCGCTGCGCCGCACCTACACCATCTCTCACGCGCCGAGCGATGCGGGTCTGCGGCTGAGCGTGAAGCGGGACGGCGTGGCGTCGAGCTATCTGCACGACCACGTGCGTGTCGGTGATGTGATCGAGGCGCTCAGTCCGCGCGGCGACTTCGTGATCGATGCGGCGGTGCCACGTCCCGCCGTGCTGATCGGTGCTGGCGTCGGCATCACGCCGATGGTGGCGTTCGCGCGGCATCTGCTCGCCGAGGGCCAGTCGGCCGCATCGGGTCGCCCGATCCATCTCATCCAGGTGGCGCGGGATGAGTCCTCGCGCGCGTTCGGCGACGAGCTGCAAGCCCTGGTCGAACGGTCCCAAGGGCGGCTGCGCTGGCATCTCGTGATGGGCGATCGCCAAGGTGCGCCTGCGCATGCGCATGCCGGTCCGCTCACGATCGCGCAGCTCAAACAATGGCTGCCGTTCGATGATCATGAGTTCTTCCTGTGCGGGCCCGCCGGGTTCATGCAGGCCCTGTACGACGGACTGCGCGAGCTAGGCGTGCGGGATGTCCGCATCCGCGCGGAAGCGTTTGGACCGTCGTCTTTGAAGCGGCGGCTGGATGCGTCGTCATCGGCTTCAGCCGACGCGGACGTGCATCAGGCCTCGTCGCCCGCGGCGTCCCTGTCGCCCGCTCCGACGCGTCCCGTGGCCACGCAAGCGCGCGTGATCTTCAAGGATTCGAATCGATCCACCGAATGGACCGCAGACCGCGGCACGCTGCTGGCCTTGGCGGAAAGCGAGGGCTTGGCGCCGCCGTTCTCCTGCCGCGCCGGCCATTGCGGGTCCTGCGCGACGCGACTCCTGGCCGGCGACGTGAGCTATCCCGTGAAGCCAGCCTTCGAGCCCGCTGCCGGCGAGGTCTTGCTGTGCTGCGCTGTGCCGGCAGCCGGCACGGAAGAGCGCCTCGAACTGGCTTTGTGAGGCGGCGCCGGCCGATCGTCGGTCTCAGCGCTTCAGGAGGACCGGCGTCTCACTGCACTGCCGGATTCGCGCGCAGGCGCTCCACGGCGAGGTCGATGAACGCGCGGACCTTCTGCGTCACGCGGCGTCCCTCGTGGTGCACCAGGTGCACCGGCAGCGGCGCGGTCTCGTAGTCTTCCAGCAGGAGCTGGAGCGCGCCGCTGCGCACCGCATCGGCGGCCTGGTAGCTCATCAGCCGCGTGATGCCCAGACCGGCCACTGCGGCGGCGATGGCCGAGTCGTTCGTGGTGGTGCGCAGCCGCGGCTGGGTGCGGATCATCAGCGGCTTGCCGTGGTCGTTGAAGCGCCAGTCGGCGACCGGACTGATGCCGGAGGCGGAAATCAGCAGATGCTGCGAGAGATCCTCCGGGCGCTGCGGCACGCCGTGAGCCGAGAGGTAGGACGGCGCCGCCACCAAGACCCGCCGCACGCCGCCGACGCGCACCGCCTGCAGCGATGAATCCGGCAGCTCGCCGATGCGCACAGCGATGTCGAGGCCCTCTTCCACCACATTGACCACGCGGTCGACGAACAGGCATTCCACATCGACTTCGGGAAAGGCCTGGAGATAGCTCACCACGATCGGCGTGACATGCAGCCGGCCGAACATCGCCGGCGCGGTGAGATGCAGCGTGCCGCGCGGCGTGGCATGGCTGCCGGCCGCAGCGGCCTCGGCCTCGTCGATGTCGGCCAGGATGCGCCGACAGTCTTCGGCGTATCGGGCGCCGGCCTCGGTGACCCGCACGACGCGGGTGGTGCGGGTCAGCAGCCGCAGCCCGAGCCGCTCTTCCAGGTCCGCGACCGCGCGCGTGACGGCCGGTGGGCTCTGGTTGAGCTGGCGGGCGGCACTCGCGAAGCCGCCGCTGTCGACCACCGCGAGAAAGGTGGCCATGGCTTGAAGTCGATCCACGTCGGTCCTTGCAAAGACGGCTCAGGTCAGGCGGCTCAGGTCAGGCGGCTCAGGCCTCCGGCCGATGGCACACCGCTTCGATGTTGTGGCCTTCCGGATCGATGACGAAGGCGGCGTAGTAGTTCGCGTGGTACTTCGGACGCAGCCCGGGCGGGCCGTTGTCCCGCGCGCCGGCGGCCAGCGCCGCCCGATAGAACGCGTCGACCTGCGCGCGGCTCTTGGCAGAGAACGCGATGTGCAGCGCGGCGGTTGGCTGCTGGGTCTGGAACAGACACAGCGAGGGTTCGCCCTCGCCGCACAGCTCGATGCCATACGACGGCTCGCCCTCCGACCCCACCTTCACGCCCAGCGGCGCCAGCGCAGCGACATAGAAGGCCCGCGCGGCCGGATAGTCGCGGACTCCGAACTTGACGTGATCGAACATGCAGGCTCCCGTGAATGAGGTCGCCCGCCGAGTAACGGCGGGCGCGCCAAGCATACGGCCACGACCTGTCGGTCGGCGAGCGGTGGGCTGCGAACGGCGAGCGGCGGTTTCAGTCGCCGCGTTGTGCGGCGGCAGCGGCGCGCAGCTTGTCCTTCTTGCTGGGCCGCCGGCCCTTGATGCCCCCGGCGGCGGTGTCCGGCGTGACGGTCTCGGTCGGCTCGAAGCCGGCGATGCGCTCACGCGGCACGCGACGGCCTTCGCGCTTTTCGATGAGTCGGAAATGCGCCTCGGCGGCGGCGGGGATGAAGCTCACCGCCAGGCCATCCTCCCCCGCACGCGCGGTGCGGCCGATGCGGTGCACATAGTCGGTGGCCGAGCGCGGCAGGTCGTAGTTCACCACCACCGGCAGCTTGGCGATGTCGATGCCGCGGCCGCCCAGGTCGGTGGCGACCAGCACCTGCAGCCGACCCGCCTTGAAGTCCGCCAGCAGACGCGTGCGCGCGCCCTGGCTGGCATCGCCATGAAAGGCCGCCGCCTCCAGGCCGGCCTTGCGCAGCTTGTCGGCCACATGGTCGCAGGCATAGCGGGTGGCGACGAACACCAGCACCCGCGTCCAGGCGCCTTCTTTGATCAGATGGCGCAGCAGCGGCGTGCGCTTGGCTTCGTCGACCTCGATGGCGCGCTCGTCGATGCGCCCTTCCACCACCGGTGCTGAGGCGATCTCCACCCGCACCGGATCGCGCAGCATCTGCGCGGTCAGTTGCTGCAATTCGGGCGGGAAGGTCGCCGAGAACAGCAGATGCTGCCGGCGCTTCGGCAACAGGGCCAGCACCTGCGACAGCTCATCGGCGAAACCGCCGTCGAGCAGCCGATCGGCTTCATCCAGCACCAGGCAGTTCAGGTCCGCCAGCTTCAAGGCGTTCTGCGCGACGATGTCCAGCAGCCGGCCGGGCGTGGCCACGACCACCTCGGCGCCACCCCGCAGCGCCATCATCTGCGGATTGATCGACACGCCGCCGAACAGCACCGAGATCTTGACCGGCTCGTCGAAGAACTGCGCCAGTTGGCGGAGCGTCTCGCCGACCTGCACCGCGAGCTCGCGGGTAGGCACCAGCACCAGCGCCTGGGTACGGCGCAGCGCCGGACGCAGCCGCGCATGGATCTGCTGCAGCACCGCCAGCGCATAAGCGGCCGTCTTGCCGGAACCGGTCTGCGCGGAAGCGATCAGGTCGCGACCGCTCAGCGCGGCCGGGATGGCCGCGAGCTGGATGGGGGTGGGCTCGTCATAACCGAGCGTCTCGGTCGCGCGGACCAGCGACTCGGCCAGGCCGAGGGCGGCGAAGGCACTCACAGCTGTCTCACCTTCACCGACTTGCCCTTCACCTTGCCCGCATTCAGGCCGCGCAGCGCCTGGGCCGCGATGCTGCGGTCCACCGCGACATAGGTGGAGAACTCATTCACATTGATCTTGCCGATCAGGCTGCCGTCGAAGCCCAGGTCCTTGGTCAGCGCGCCCAGCACGTCGCCCGGGCGGATCTTTTCCTTGCGGCCACCGAGGATCTGCAGCGTCACCATCGGCGGGCGCAGCGGCTCGGCACCGGCAGGCACCGTCAGCTCGCTCAACGGATGCCAGACGCTGGCGCCGCCCTGGATCTGCTCGATGCGGCCCACCCGGCCCATCTCGTCCATGCTGGCCAGGCTGAAGGCCCAGCCCTCGCCATCCGCGCGACCGGTGCGGCCGACGCGGTGCACATGGACTTCCGCATCGGGCGTGATGTCCACATTGATGACGGCTTCCAGCTGCGCGATGTCCAGGCCGCGTGCGGCCACATCGGTGGCCACCAGCACGCTGCAACTGCGGTTGGCGAATTGCACCAGCACCTGGTCGCGCTCGCGCTGGTCCAGGTCGCCGTGCAATTCGAGCGCCACGATGCCCTGCGCCTGCAGCACCGCGACCAGATCGCGACATTGCTGCTTGGTGTTGCAGAAGGCCAGCGTGCTGGCCGGCCGGAAGTGATTCAGCAGCAGGCCGACGGCATGCAGCCGCTCGCTGTCCTCGACTTCATAGAAGCGTTGGCGGATCTTGTTGGCGGCATGCCGTTCGGTGAGCGTGATCTCCTTCGGATCGCGCATGAAGCGCGCGGCCAGCGAGGCCACCCCGTCGGGATAGGTGGCCGAGAACAGCAGCGTCTGGCGCGCCTTGGGACAGGCCTGCACCACCTGGGCGATGTCTTCGGCGAAGCCCATGTCCAGCATGCGATCGGCTTCGTCCAGCACCAGCGTGTTCAGGGCCTGCAGGTCCAGCGTGCCGCGCGCCAGGTGATCCAGGATGCGGCCCGGCGTACCCACCACGATGTGCGCGCCGTGCTCCAGGCTGGCGAGCTGGTTGCGAATCGGCGCGCCGCCGCACAGGGTGAGGGTCTTGATGTTGTCCTCGGCGCGGGCCAGGCGCCGGATCTCCTGGGTGACCTGATCGGCCAACTCGCGCGTCGGGCACAGCACCAGGGCCTGCACGGCGAAGCGGCGGGGATTCAGATTGGCCAGCAGCGGCAGGCTGAAGGCGGCGGTCTTGCCGCTGCCGGTCTTGGCCTGCGCGATCAGGTCGCGCCCTGCCAGCGTCAGCGGCAGGCTCGCGGCCTGGATGGGCGTCATCGACAAATAGCCCAGTTGCTGGAGATTGGCCAGCACGGTGGGCGGCAGCGGCAGGCTGGCGAAGGACGACGCGCTGTCGGCGGAAGGTGCGGGGGCCGCGTTCGGCGTCGGCGTCGGCTCAGCGGCGCCGGAAAGATCAGGTCGGGTCATACGCGATTGTCCGCTGCAATTGGACCGAGGCCCAAATCCGCACGATCCAGACGGTCAGGCGATGTGACGGACGCCTCGGTTGGGTCGCAGCCCTTGGCGGCGGAGTGCTTCGGCGTCGTTATGACGGGCACTTGCCGGTCGACCAGTCAGGCGAGCCCTCCGCGATCAACTGGATGCGCCGTTCGGCGCCACGACCCAGGATGCAAAACTTCGCGTAGTAGCCTCGCATCGGATCCGAGCGGTCGGACGGCCGGACGTTCAGGCTGACGTGATACGGCCGGCCTTCCGCCAACTCGATCGCGGGACTGGCCGTGCCGCCCTGGATCGCCTGTCCGTAGGCCACGCAGGGAAAGGACGATACGGGGAGGCCACCACCCTCCATGTCCCAAAGCTGCGCGGACCACATCTTGCGCGCCGACGGGTCGGCGACATCCACCACGGACAGCGCCAGAAGCCGTGCGGCGGGATCACGTTTCGCGTGCGTCGCGGCCACGGCGAAACACGCCCGACCGTCTGCCAGCAAGGTCACCTCCGCCGTCCCAATGCCGGAGGCGGCCCAGGACGGACCCGCGGCGAGGAATGCCACAGAGGCGGCGAGTGTCGTCTTCAGGGAGATTGGCACGATTGGATGGGCCCTTCAGGAAATCAAGACATTTAGACAACGCCGAGCACCGCTTCTGCTTACCCGTCAATCGCCATCTGCCACTTCAAAAACACCTCGCTCCGGCTGGGGCGATCCGATGATGAATCCCGCTGCGCGCCCAGCGCCGCCTGATGGCGGGCGCCGAAGCGCTTCTTCCACATCAGCGAGCGATGCCGCTTGCGGTCCTGCGACGGCGCCAGCGACGCGGTCGCCCCGCGCGCACTGCGCTCGTCCTGAATGATCAGCCGGATGCTTTCGCTGGCGTCCAGATGCAGCACCGACAACAGCCGCACGCCGCGCTCGTTCAGCGACGGATAGGGTGCCGGCAGGGCCCATCGGGTGCTGGCCTGCAAGAACCACCAGACGTCGCGACCGACGCGATCAAAGTCGCTGTCGAGCTGGCGGCCCAGCTGCCCTCGCTGGTCAGTGGGGAGCGTCACGCGCCACGGCGGCCATCGAGCGGCCGGACTTCAGCGGGCGGCAGTATCCCTTGCGTGCCGGACCGTGTCGGAAGATTTGTCCGCCAGGCATTTCGTGGCGATGCGTGCTGCGTCGTCAAGCCTCGATCTGTCAACAAACGTAGCCTGCCGGGAATCGGCGACAGACCACCCATCGGTGGGGCTCGCGACGGTGATCGGATGCGCTAACGTGCGCCCGGTTTCAACCCCATCGGTGAATGAGGGCGGCGCGGACGGCAGGCGGCACAGAACGCCGCCGCGGCGCGGCCTCGGGCCAGGAGCAGATGATGAGCGGGATCAGCAGGATTCAGCGGCGCGGCCGCGTGTCGGGTGTCTTCAGCGGGATGCGGTCGGCATCGCGCGGCGTGCTGTGGCTCGCCTGCGTGGCGGCGTTGGCCGGCTGCGGCAAGCAGGGCGCGTCGCTGGGCGAGGGCAGCTCCGAGATCAGCGGCTCGGCCGGACCGGCCGGGGCGAGCAAGGCCAACCGTGACCTGATGAAGTGCGACGCGCCAGTGGCCACGCTCGCCTTGATGGAGAACCCGAACGGCTATTCGGTCAGCGGTGCGAATGGGCTGCCCAACACGCCGCTGCCGCTGGTGCGACTGCTGGCGCAGCAAAGCGGCTGCTTCCGGGTGGTGGACCGCAATTCCGGGCTGAAGGCGACGATCCGCGAGCAGGAGCTCAAGGACGCGGGCGTGTTGCGTCAGGAAGGCAACACGGTCCACAAGGGCAAGGGTTATGAAGCGCAATACACGCTGGTGCCGAGCCTGACGTTCAGCGAGCAGGATGCGGGTCGTCAGGTCGGCGGGCTGCTGGGCATGATCCCGGTGCTCAACAAATTCGTCGGCGCGGCCGAGCACATCAAGCTCAAGGAAGCGCAAGTGGCGCTGCTGCTGACCGACAACGAAACCACCGAGCAGGTCGCCGCCGCCACGGGCTCGGTGCGCGTCACCGACCTGGGCATGGGCGGCCTGGTGCTCGGCAAGCTCGGCGGTGCCGCCGGAGCGGGCTGGTCCAACAGCAACGAAGGCAAGGTCATCGCCGCGGCCTTCCTGGACGCCCACAACCAGCTCGTCGTACAGGCCCGCATGCTGGCCGCGAAGGAGTTGCCGGAGCCAGTGCCGGTGAAGAAGGCGGGGACTGGCGGCGCCAAGAAGGATGCCAACGGGGCGTGAACGCTCGGCGTGCGGAGATGCGGATGCCGTGAGCAGCCCGCCCGCACGGTCAGTCTCATGGGACGGCTGTCGCGACTTGTGCGGCGGGATGGGTAACAGCGGCTGGGTACAGCTCCTGCCATTCAGCCCCCTTTCTGGTGTGGAGCGGAGCAAACACATCCCCCCACAAGCGACCTCGCTCCGGCGGGCAAATCCCTATATTGATGGCCTCGCGCAACGTCTGAACGAGGCCCATGCAGTCCGCCCTATCGCCCATTTTTGTTGAGCACGAGATCGACGCGCGAGCAACCACCCGCCTTGTCGAATACGTCCCCTACTCGCATCGCAACGAGCGAGTGGCCATTGGCCTGTTGGTGACGCTGCCCGATGGCCAGGTCCGTGCGCATCTGGCTCGGAGTCTCCGGAAGGTGAGCGCCGTCGACCCGTCCTGCCACATCGAGGCCTTGCGCGAAGGCGTGGGACGTCTCGCTGCGGAGTTGTCGCGAGAACCAGACCTGTTGCCGCTCCATCTCTCAGGCGTGGGCCCGGTGCGACTGGCTCCCTCGGAAGGCTTCATCAGCTTCGACTCGAAGGACAGCTATGACCGCGCTGTGCAGTGGGCACTGGACGTCGCGGCAGAGCCGGTGAATCCCAAGACCACCCGGGAGCGGATGCCCATCTCGCGGCTGTTCCTCGACATGAAACAGGTTTTTGGCGCCCACGGCTGGCTCGCCAAACCGGGAGAAGGCCTCGGCGACCATCGGATCGTGCCTCGCTATCCGCTGAGTGTGGAAGAAGGACTGTCGCTGGACTTCGCGCTGCAGAACGGCGCCCTGCACTGCCTTCAAACCGCAGACTTCCGCCATGCCACGCATGTGGCCCAGCGTCGTACCGAGGTCCAGGCGAAAGCCCTCACGCTGGGCCTGGCTGATCAACTCAGTGGCGCGCCGCAGACCCAGCGAATCTTTGTCATCGCGGGTGTCCATGAGCCGGAGGCGCGCCGCTCCATCCGTGTGGCCGAACGCGTGGCAGACCATGTCTTCGCGCACGAATCGCCGCAAGACATGCAGACCTTGCTGGACCTCCTGGCCCAGGCCATGGGCCAACCACCGCTACCCGTACTGTCGACGGGTTGACTCGGGAAGTTCCTGGGATGGCGTAGGCGGCCGACTCGCCGCCCAATCCATCGCTCACGCCTCCAACCGCAACTGCCCGAACGCCTTCGGCACATGGAAGTTGGCCTTCTCGCTCCCCGTCGGATTCCACGCCGAGAACAGCCGCCCTTCCCCGCTGCCTTCGATGCGGAACAGGTTGATGCGCCACCCATCCGGCAGACGGTCCGGTCGCACCGCCGCACCGCCCGGCAGACCGGCGCCCCACAGCGGCACGGACAGCTCCGCAGTCCACAGGCGGTGGCGCTCGTCCACCGACGTGCGCGCCCGGCAGGCACCGACCAGACGCTGACGTTGGGGGCCGCGCAGATCGATGTCCATCACCAGGCCGTTCGGGGCGACCTCGAGCTCGCGATAGCGGTCGGTGCCGGCGTCGGCGGGGGACTGGAGGAAAACCTCCACCACATCGCGCTCCCACAAGGGCCAGATCGCCGTGGCGGAAGCCTCGCGCTCATGCAGGTGCAGCGCGTTGTAGCGGCTCAGGAAACGCAGATGCAGCACGCCGCCCGCATGCAGCATCTGCACCCGTGTGGACTGCGTGCCGGACAGCGGCTGGCCGCGCCAGTCGTGCGCAAAGAAGCTCGCCGGCGCATCGTCCCAGGCGGAGGCCACCGGGAAACCATCGCGGCCGATCAGGCGCGACGGCAGCCGCGCCGCGCGGGCCAGCGGTCGGTCGGCGGTGCCTTCCAACACCGCCTCGATCAGCAGATGCTCCTTGAAGCGCAGCGGGACGGTGGGTCGGGCCGCATCGACCCGCCCGAGGTCGATGCCGTTGACATAGTCCCGCAGCCGCCAGGTGCCGGGCGTGAGGCCACGCAGGGTGATCGGTCCGTCCCAGCTCGGCGCATAGAAGGCGTAATGCATGACGCCGTTCTTCTCCACCACATGGGTCTCGGGCTTGTCGAAGGCGATGTCGTAGAGCTCGCCGCGGTAGCTGCCGTCGGACAGTCCCTTGGCATTGTGGGCGGCGATCCAGCGGCGCCAGTGCGGCTCGCGCTCCGGCGTCAGCAGGAAGGAGTCCTTGGGCTTGGGATCTTCCGGCCAGGTGAACTTGGTGGAGACCACCGCCCCCACGCCCACGCTGGAAGCGAAATCCTGGCCGCCGGTGGACAGCTCCACATGATCGCCGGCATAGGCCGACCAGCGCCCCATCTGCGCCTTCAGCGCCTTGCCCTTGTGCCGCACCTGCCAGCTCGACAGCGGGTCCGAGGCCGGCGCCTGATCGATCCACGGCATGTTGTGGAAGGCATAGCTGGTGCCGCAGGGACAGACCTCCACCACCGCTTCCGGATTGGCCGCGTGGGCCGCCTCGAACATCGCGCGGTAGAAATCGGCCATCCGCTCGACCGACTCCTCGGGACGCGCATGCCGATGCTTGGGATTGAAGCAAGGCGCGACACCGTTGAGATGCTGGCCGTCGATCTTCAAGCCATCGAAGCCCCAGTCGCCGATGATCTTCTTGAAGAGCGCGGCGACGCGCTGCTGCGTCTGCTCATGCGCGGGACAGAGATAGAAGCAGTTCCACCACGAGACCATCTGCACCGCGCCGTCCTTGTCCAGCAGCAGCAGATCGGTGTGGTCATGCAGCTCATCGCTGCCCGGAGCCACCGCCAGCGGCGCAATCCACAGCCGCGCCTTCATGCCGCGCGCATGGATGTCGTCCACCAGCGCCTTCATGTCGGCCTCGCCGCGCGGGAACTTGGCCAGGTCGATGGTGTGCCAGTCACCGGTCAGGCGCTGCCAGCCGTCATCCAGCACCGCCCATTTCAGACCGAGCTCCTGCGCCTTGGGCAGCGTGTCGCGCACCCGCTGCAGCGAGAAGTCGCGTTCATAGCCCCAGGCGCACCAGACCGACTCATGCGCGCTGCGCGGCGGCTCCGGCGCCGCGAGGCCCTGCGCATTCATCAGGCGCCGATAACGGTCCAGCGGCACGAAGCAATCGCCGTCATGCACCGTGATGAAGGCCAGCGGCAGCCTCAGGCGGGCGCCGGCGGCGAGCGTCTGCGGCTCGTCGCTGCGCAAGGACAGCGCGACCTGATCACCCACCGCCTTCACGGGCAGCGCGACCAGCCGAGGCAGCTTGTCGAGATGACCGATCGCCACGCCCAGATCGCGGCGCCACACGTCGACCAGCGGCGTGCCGCCGCCATAGTCCGACGCATTCATGCCCATGAAGTTGCGTTGGTCGAAGCCCCGCTGGACCGGCTGCATCCAGTCGCGCCGATCCTGATGGGTGGCACCGGAATAACTCCACCAGCCACCCGCATGACGCGGGGCCGGCAGCAACTGATGCGCGCCGACGGTCCATCCGGCCAGCTCGACCGGACGATCCGATGAATTCGTGAACACCACCTCCAGCAGTGCGACGCCGGGATGCTCATCCAGCAAGGTCACGGTAACGGACTTCTCCAGCCCGTCGGTACTTCGTCCGGTCAACGCCAGACGCTGGCCCGGCCCGAGCGGCGTGGCGCCGCTGCTGGGCGTGGCGGACAGCAGGCGGAAGCGCGGCATCGGCCGACCACTGGCCAGCAGCAACTGTTCACTGGCGTCGAAGCCGGTCAGCGGCTGAGGACGTGGCCCACCCAGCCGCACGAGTCGGCTGCGCATCTGGTCGTCGAACTGGAGGGACAGGCGCTCGTCCTGCAGCCGCACATGACCGCGGCCCACATCCGCCGCCCGGGCCGAGGCCGCGGCACCTGCCGAGGCGGCGAACGCCAGACGCGGCGCCAGCCCCGCGACCGGCGCGGCCCCCAGCCATTGGAGGAAGGCTCGGCGGGCCGTCATTGCGGCGCCTTCCAGGCGGTCGGGAAGGTGCGCTCGGCATTGCGGTGGTAGAGCTTGTCCACCACCTCGCGCGGCAGGCCCAGGCCCTGCACCGGTCGATCCAGATCAGCCACCTTGAAGGTCTCCTCGGTATTGAAATAGCGCCAATGTTGCCGCCAGATCGGCGTCACCTCCCGCAGCAGTGCCTGGCCGGATTGCTCCGGCGTTTGCGACAGGTCGGTGCCGTACAGCAGGCGGTCCTGATACTGGATCATGAAGGCCCGCACCTTCTCGCGATCGTGCTGGCTCTGCGACTGCAACTGCCCGATGCGCGCCGCCAGGTCGACGACGGCCTTCGGGAATCGATCCAGGAAGGCCGCCAGCTCATCCACATTGCGCTCCAGCGATGCCATGTGCATGCCGACGAACTGCAGGGACGGATGGGCCGCCACCATGCGGTCGCGCGCGGCCATCTGCGCTTCCCAGCTCGGCATCTCCGGATGCAGGGCCATGTGGTATTGCGGATGCGCAGCGAAATAGGCGCGATCGTTGTTGACCGTCATCTGCTCCAGCGGCAGCCAGCAGTTGTGCGGCTCGCCCTGGTGACCCAGCAGCGGAATGCCGCGCTGCGCCAGATCCTCGAACAGCGGCGCAAAGCGCTCGTCATCGATCATCACCAGCGAGCCATCAGCCTTGCGCAGGCTCATGCCGATGTTCTTCCAGACCTTCACCCCGACCGCACCGGCGCGCAGGCCGTCATCGATGCGGCGTCGGGTCGACGCCAGCCAACCGGGCTGGTCCGAGGTGTCGCTGGAGAAACTGGTCGCCCAGGCCAGGTCGGTCGGACGGGCCTGCCGCAGCGCGATCGCCACCCGCTGCTGGTCATCGAGCGGCGGGAAATCGGGATAGTCGACATTGATCGTCAACACACGGCAGCCGAGCCGATGCGCGCCCTTCAGGAAGGCCGGATCCGGGTTGTGCAGATGCACATGCGCGTCCACCTTCGGCACACGGGCGAAGTCGGCCATCGTGTAGCGCGCAGGCGCCCGGCTGGCCGGCTTGGTCACCGGTTTGGCCGAGGCCTGGACCGCATCCGCAGCATGGGCCCAGGGCGCGAGGCCCGCGCTCATCGCGGTAAGAAGAGTCGCCAGAGCGGCGGTGCGAAGGGAATGTCTCATCGTCGGGACCTGGTGAGCGCGACCGGACCGGCGCGCGAGGAGAAGATCAGAGAAGAGAAGAGAGGCTCGGCGAGCCTGAGAAGCAGCCCGCTCACGCACCCGCGCCGAGGGCGGTGAGCGGGCCTGCGCCACGAACCGATCGGTCGATCAGCTCGCGACGCACCACCGATCAGAAGCAGCTGAACCGATAGGAATCGTCCAGATCGAGCGCCAGCACCAAGGTGCGGATCTTGGCGGTGGCCATCGCCGCGCAGAGCTTGTCGCGCGCACCGCTGGTGTTCTTGCGGTACTTGCTGGCGTACTCGGCGTTGAACACCGGCTTGCCCTTGCTGGTGAAGACCGAATAGCCGCCGCATTCGGCGTACTGGTTGCACTGCTCGTTGACCGCCATGTCGAAGTAGGGTTCCAGCGCGGAGAGCTGGTCCACATCGTTCTTCAGCGCGATCGCCAGGCCGCGGGCATGGGCCGCATTGGCGAGGTACTTGTTGTAGTCGAGCTGGGTGGCGGCGCTCAGCGGGAAGCCGGTGCTGTTGGAATAGCCATCCACGTTGTCCGGCTCCACGCCGTCACAGCCCTTGGACACCGCCAGGTCCAGACGGCTCAGCATGATCGCGCGCACATTGACCGAACGGGTGTCCAGCCAGCGTTCGCCTTCCCAGCCATCCAGCGCCTTGCCCATGTCGGCGGCCTGGAAGCGGTTGAAGTCGGTGCGCCAATCCTCCGAGCTGCCGGCGGAGAAATAGCACACCACCTTGCGACCGGCCGCCTTGAGCTGGGCGATGGTCTGCGTGGAGGTGTTGAACAGGTCCAGGTCGTAGACGTCGACGTTGTAGCTGGTGTTGATGTTGCCGGTGAGCTGCCATTGCCAGGTGGTGTTCACCCCCGGCTTCCACCAGCTCTGCGCCTGCGCAGAGGCCGCCATCGTCAAGCCCAGCAGCACCGACGCGCCGGCCTGGATCCACTTGGAAGAAATTCGCTTCATGGGTTCTCCTCATTGAACGAGCGGCCCGAGGACCGCGTTGAAGGGGACAAGGGAAGCGCCGCTGCCGAGGGGAGGGACACCAGCGTGATGCGCACGTCGCCATCGCCAGGAGCGCGATGGCGTGTGGCGCGGCGATGGCTCGCCGCGCCGGCGAGGCTCAGAACTTCAGGCTCGCACCCAACATGACCGCGCGGCCCCAACGGTTGTAGCCGTTGGGAAGCGTGATCGCGCCGTTGCCCAGCGTGTACTGCTGCTTGGCGTCGGTGAGGTTGCGGCCTTCGATGCTGAGCTTCAGCCATTCATTGACCTCGTAGGAGGCCTGCGCGGTGAGCCAGGTGATGGCCTTGGCGCGCTCATGAAAACCGGGACCGATGACATTGATCGCCGAGACGAATTCATCGGTGTGGTCCGCCGTGGCGCTCAGGCTCCACGGTCCTTTCTCATACAGCACGCCCAGCGAGGACGTCGCCGGCGCGATGCCCGCGAGCGGTCCTTCGACGCCCGCCACCACGCTCTTCGAATGGTTGCGGGTGTGCTGCGCCCGCACGCCGAAGCCGTTCTCCCACAGATGCTGGAAGCCGATCTCCATGCCGCGCACCCGGGCGGTGTCGCCGTTGATCGGCTTCATCACATTGAACAGATGGCCCGGGACGCCGATGTCCACGCCGGTCTGCCAGCTGGTGGTGATCTGGTTCTTGATGTTCTTCTGGAACACCGCGAAGGTCAGCGCCGAGTTGCGGGCGTAATACCACTCCAGGGAGGCGTCGTATTGCTTGGCGCTGTAGGGCTTCAGGTCGGCATTGCCGCCGTAGACCTGGGTGAAATCGCCCCAGGCCACGCTGGCGGTGGTGCTGGTCGGCGCGAGCTGCTCCACCGACGGCCGCGCCATGGTCTTGGCGGCGCCCAGGCGCAGCTGCAGCTTGTCATTGAAATGCCAGACGAAGTTGGCCGACGGCAGCCCGTAGGTGTAGCTGGCGTCCTGCACCACCTCGGTCGGGTCTGCATACACGGCGGTGTAGTTGAACGGGCCGTTCTCGGTAAGGCTGGCGATCTTGGCATCCCAGGCCTTGGCCGTCGTCTTGGTGCGGACCAGCCGCACGCCCACATCCGCATTCCATTGGTCGCCGGAGAGATCCGCCTGCAGGAAGGCCGAGGTGGTGGTCTCCCGCACGCGGTAGCTCTGCAGCGGATTCCACACCGGTCCGGCCTGGCTGTAGTCGTAGGTGCCGCCATCCGGACGCGGCTTGCCGTTGTAGGCCTGCAGCGCCGCCAGGTAATTGGGCACATCGAAGCCCAGGAAGCTGCGCGGGAAGTTGCCGCTGACGCCGCTCATGAAGTTGGGCAGGTTCAGATGCTGATCCAGCACATTGCCGCCGAGCGCGCCGACATTGATCGCGTTGCTGCCGGAGTAGTAGTTCTCGCCGCCGTTGATGGCGTTGTCCACCAGGTCGCGGTTCTTGTCGCGCCGGGTGCGGCTGATGCCGAAGCGCAGGCTGTCGATGTTGAAGCGATCGACGGTCCAGGTGCCGTTCAGGGTGAGGCCGCGAATCTTGTCGTCGATGTTGTCGCCGCTCAGTCCCAGATAGTGGGTGTTGAAATCAGTCGGACCGAACTGGCCGTTGGCCAGCCCCCCGATCAGATCGCGTCCATCGGCGAAGGTCGTGGTCAGGTTCGGCACCTGCGAGCCGGTGAGCTGCACCGACGTCACATTCGGCTGGTTCATCCGCAGGACGGTGTAGGTGTCCTGCCCTCCCGAATGGCGCTTCGAGCTGGACTGGTAGACGTCGCCATTGAAGCTCAGGGTGTTGGTGGCTTTCCACTCGACATTCGCGCCGTAGAGCGCGCTGTCCACCACGCGGTGCGTCGTCAGGTTCAGCAGCTCCGGATTCAGTTGCTGTTCCGGATCCGGGTTGTTCATCTTGAAGCCGGTCACCACGCCGTTCTGCACCTGGATGTCGGACCAGCGCCCCGGCGCGAACAGCGTGTAGAACGATTGCTGATAGCCGACCTGCGGCGAATCGAGCCGGGTCTTGATGCCGTCCACCGTGACCTTGAGCTGCTCGCTCGGGCGCCATTCCACCTTGCCCGACAGCGCCAGCCGCTTCTTCTGTTCCATGATCGAGCCGACCCGGAACTGGCCCGGTCCGATCAGGCCTTCCTCGTCCGGATCCAGCACGCCATTGCCGTTCGGATCGATGTTGCCGCCCCAGGCATTGCCGGTCCAGTTGGCCGCCGGATCGGCAATCGGATTGCGGGTCCAGCCGCCGTCATTGCCGGCGGTGTCGGTGCGCACCTTGCGATCGGCATAGACCACGCCGACCAGCACGCCGAGCGTCTTGCCGAAGGTCTGGCTGTAGGTGCCGGAAATCTTGCCGCCATTGAGCTTGGACATGGTGTTGCGGTCACCCTCGACCCGCAACAAGCCATGCTGCCCCGGCTGGTCGAACGGGCTGGCCGAACGCAGGTTCACCAGGCCGCCGATCGCGCCCTCCATCACCGAGGCCTGCGCGGACTTCACCACATCGGCGCCGTTGATGATGTCCGAAGGCAGCACGTCGAAGGCGAAATCGCGGCCTTCGCCATCGGTGGCCAGGATGCGGCCATTGAAGGTCGTGAGGGTGTATTCCGGCCCGAGGCCGCGCACGCTGACCTTTTGACCTTCGCCGCCCGCCGTCCGCGAGATCGACACGCCGGTGATGTGGCTGAGCGAGTCGGCGACGTTGTCGTCAGGAAAGCGGCCCAGCTCGGTGGCGCTGATGCTGTCCTGCACCGCGGCCGCATTGCGCTTCAGATTGAGCGAGCGCTCCAGGCTGGCGCGCGTGCCGGTGATCTCGACGCGGTCCAGGGTCTGGTCCGCCTCCTTCTTTTCCTTGGCGTCCTTGGCGTCCTTGGCGTCTTTGTCGGCCGGGGCCGCCTGGGCCGCGGCGGGCGCCGCCGGCGTTTCGGTCCTGGGCGCGTCCTGCGCCAGGGCCGGCAGCGCCAGGGCCCAGCAGCCCAGGGCCGTCAGGGCCGCGCTCAGGGGCTGGAGGGCAAACCGCGCTTGCGGCGCATGCAGTCGAGCACTCATCTCGGAATTCCTTCGTTGTCGTGGCGGCCGGGGAGGCAGCCGGGGGAGGCCATTCAAGGAAGACGCGCCGAGGGACAGCAGGGAGGCGCGCAAGGCCGGCGTTCTGGACCTGCCGGCTTGCCGAAAGTCTACGATTGCTTTCGAATGATTTCGCATATGGTTTTTACCGACGTTTTACCTTTCGATGACAGCCTCAACGAAAGATTGGTGTCAGCGAAGCCATGGCGATTTTTACAGGAGGTTGTCCGACCCGCGTGTCGGTGTACTCGATGGATTGGGGTTTTCCCGCGAAACCGCCGGTTTCTTGCGGCGCATTGGGCTGCTTCCGTTGTGTTTCTGATTTCGCTGCTCTATTCTTTCGTACGAAAGCTGATTCCAGCCCAACGACCTCTCCCGAAAGCTTCCACCATGCAAAGACATTGGCTGACCTATGCGCTGGTCACCACCCTGTTCTGGGGTGCCTGGGGCGCGCTGACCGGACTCTCGTCCGAGCGCGGCTTCCCCGACACGCTGATCTACGTGGTGTGGGCGCTGACCATGATCCCGCCCGCGCTGCTGGTGCTGGCCCGTGCCGGCTGGAAGCTGCAGCGCGATCCGCGTGCGATGGGGCTGGGCCTGGCGGTGGGCCTGCTGGGCGCTGGCGGCCAGATGGTGCTGTTTCGGGCGGTGGAATCGGGGCCGGCCTATCTGGTCTTCCCGATCGTGTCGCTGTCGCCGGCGGTGACGATCGCCCTCTCCTTCGGCCTGCTGCGCGAACGCACCGGGCGATTGGGCGTGGCGGGCATCGTGCTGGCCTTGTGCTCGCTGCCGCTGTTTGATTTCCAGACCGGCCAACAGGGCCAGCCGCTCGGCCTGTGGTTCGTGCTGGCGCTGGTGGTGATGCTGGCCTGGGGTCTGCAGGCGTATTTCCTGAAGACCGCCAACAACGCGGCCACGGCGGAAAGCATCTTTTTCTACATGACCCTGAGCGCCCTGCTGTGTGTGCCGGTGGCGCTGTGGATGACCGACTTCAGCCGCCCGATTCCCTGGGGCTGGAACGGCCCGGGACTGGCCGCGGTGATCCAGGTGCTGAATGCGATCGGCGCGCTGACGCTGGTCTATGCCTTCCGCTACGGCAAGGCGCTGGTGGTCTCGCCGATGGTGAATGCCGGCGCGCCCTTGCTGACCGCGCTGATGTCGATGGCCCTGAGCGGCACCGCGCCCAGCGGCACCAAGCTGGTGGGCGTGGGCCTGGCGCTGCTGGCCGCGCTGCTGCTCGCCCTTCAACCGGAAGGCGGCTCGCCCGCTTCCACCGATTCATCCGGCGGCGCCGACGACGCCCATGCCGCCAACGCCGCCAACGCCGCCAACGCCGCCAACGCCGCCACTGCGGCGGACAAGGAGCCCGCTTGAAACTCATGCTCGAACTCGTGCGCCGCCACAAGCAGGCGCCCGCCGGCGCCACCGCCGTCGGCATTCCTTCGGTCTGCTCCGCCCACCCGGTGGTGATTGCCGCCACCCTGCGTGAATGCGTGGCCCAAGGCCGCCCCGCGCTGATCGAGGCCACCTCCAATCAGGTCAACCAGGACGGTGGCTACACCGGCATGACGCCGGCCGACTTCCGTCGCTTCGTGCTGGGCATCGCCGCGCAGGAAGGGCTGTCGCCGGAATCGCTGATTTTGGGTGGCGACCATCTGGGCCCGAATGCGTGGCGCAAGCAGTCCGCCGAGGTCGCGATGGCCAAGGCCGAAGTCATGGTCGCGCAGTACGTGCAGGCCGGCTTTCGCAAGATCCATCTGGATTGCTCGATGTCCTGCGCCGACGACCCGGTGCCCCTGCCCGAGCCGGAGATCGCCGCCCGCGCCGTGCGCCTGTGCCGCGCCGCCGAGCGGGCCTGGGCCGACGCGCCGGACCGCGGCGAGCCGCCGGTGTATGTGATCGGCACCGAAGTGCCGGTCCCGGGCGGCGCGCATGAGGATCTGGACGAACTGGCCGTGACCTCGCCCGAAGCGGCCGGCCACACGCTGGCGCTGCACCGCGAAGGCTTCGCGCAGGCCGGACTGGACGATGCCTGGAACCGCGTCATCGCGATGGTGGTGCAGCCCGGCGTGGAATTCGACCATCACAAGGTGATCGACTACCGGCCCGAGAAAGCCCGCGCGCTGAGCGCCTTCATCGCCGCCGAGCCGCGGCTGGTCTTCGAAGCCCATTCGACGGACTACCAGACGCCGGAACGACTCGCCCAGCTCGCCCGCGATCATTTCGCGATCCTGAAGGTCGGCCCCGGCGTGACCTTCGCGCTGCGCGAGACGCTGTGGGCACTGGCCGCCGTGGAGCGCGACTGGCTCGGACAGCGTCGCAGCCAGGGCGACGGCCTGGTCGACACCGTGCTCGGCGTGATGCGGGCCGAACCCGAGCACTGGCGCGCGTATTACCAGGACGCCCAGCGGCTGGAAGTGGACCTGGCCTACAGCCTGAGCGACCGCATCCGCTATTACTGGGCCCATCCGACGGTCCAGCGCGCCTGCGCAAGTCTGCTCAACCGGCTGGAAAGCTCGCCGCCGCCGCTGACCTTGCTGAGCCAGTACCTGCCGCGGCAGTACGACGCCATCCGCGAAGGTCGGCTGCGCAATCGTCCGGTCGAGCTGCTGCGCGACGGCACGGCGCAGTCGTTGCGGCCCTATCTGGAGGCCTGCGCGGCTTGAAAGCCGACCCGCCTTCCCCGACGCCCGGCCCGATCGCTGCCCACGCTCAGCGCCCCCGCGCCCGACCTCCCTCTTTCAGACGACCGACACGATGACCTTGCTTCACCTCGCCCCCACCGACCTGGACCGTCGCGGCGCGCCTCACACCGCCCGCGAGATCGCCCAGCAGCCCGCCGTCTGGGCCGCGGTCCACGACCTGGTGCAGCGGCAGCGTCCCGCGCTGGACGCCTTTCTCGCGCCGTTGCTGGCGCTGCCCGACCTGCGCATCGTGCTGACCGGCGCCGGCAGTTCCGCCTTCATCGGGCAATGCCTGGCCCCCTCGCTGCTGCAGCAACTGAGCGAGCGCGCCCCCGGCCGCGCGCCGCGCGTGGAGGCCGTGGCCACCACCGACATCGTCTCCAATCCCGCGCAATGCCTGCCGGCCGGTGTGCCGACCTTGCTGGTGTCGTTTGCCCGTTCCGGCAACAGCCCGGAGAGCCTGGCGGCGGTGGCACTGGCCGATCAGGTGGTCGGCCGCTGCCATCACCTGATCGTCACCTGCGCCGCAGAGGGCCAGCTCCGTCAACGTCTGATCGACCAGCCGCATGCCCATGTGCTGCTGCTGCCGGACGAGACCCATGACCGCGCCTTCGCGATGACCTCCAGCTTCACCGGCATGCTGCTGGCGGCCGCCTGGGCTTTCCAGTTGCCGCTGCCGCCCGTCGCCCAACTGAGCGCCGCCGCCGAGCAACTGCTCGCGAGTCAGACGGATCGGCTGACCGCCCTGACCGCCCGCCCCTTCGAGCGGGTGGTGGTGCTGGGCAGCAATGGTCTGCAGGGTCTGGCCCGTGAAGCGGCGCTGAAGATCCTGGAGCTGACCGACGGCCAATGGGTGGCGCTGGCGGATTCGCCGCTGGGCTTTCGCCATGGCCCGAAGACCGTCCTGAATGACCGCACGCTGGTGCTGATCCTGCTGTCCAACGAGGCCTACACCCGGCGCTACGACCTGGACCTGTTGCGTGAGCTGCGCCGCGAGGGCCGCGCGACGGTGGTGGCGCTGGGCACCGAGGCCGCCTGGGGCGAGGAGACGCCCGGACGCGACGATGTGACGCTGGCCTTGCCGGCCGTCGCCCCCGATCTCGGCCTGGCGCCGGTGGCGCTGGTCTTCGGGCAATGCCTGGCGCTGCTGGCGTCGCTGAAGCTGGGCATCACGCCGGACAATCCCAGCGCATCGGGCACCGTCACCCGCGTGGTGAGCGGCGTCACCATCCACCCCCTCGATCGGTCGCAGGCGTGAGCATGAGCAGCGTCTTCCTTGGCATCGACGGTGGCGGCACCAAGACCTCCTTCCTGCTGCTCGATGCATCCGGACGGCGGCTGGCCCATCACCTCGCCCCCACCAGCTACTACCTGGAGATCGGCTTCGACGCGCTGCGCCGCCTGCTGCACGACGGCGTGCGGGCGACGCTGACCGAGGCCGGCCTGCGCGCCGACCAGGTCACCGCGACTTTCGCCGGCCTGCCCGCGCACGGCGAGGACAGCCAGTTGCTGCCCGCGTTCGATGCGCTGCTGATCGACCTGCTGCCGCGCAGCCGCATCGGCAACGACATGATCTGCAGTTGGGCCGGCTCGCTGGCCGGCGCGGACGGCATCAGCCTGGTCGCCGGCACCGGCTCGATCGCCTATGGCGAATGGGCCGGCGCGAGCGCGCGTTGCGGCGGCTGGGGCGAGGTCTTCGGCGACGAAGGCTCGGCCTACTGGCTGGCGCGCGAAGGTCTGGCGTTGTTCTCGCGCATGGCCGATGGCCGTGCCACGCCCGGTCCGCTGCTGCATCGGGTGCGCGAGCATTTCCAGCTGAGCCACGACCTGGACTTGTGCGCCCATGTCAATGGCGAGGCTGCTCGCAGCCGACTGGCGCAACTGGCGCGGCTGGTCACGGCGGCCGCTGCGGACGGTGACGATCAGGCACAGGCCTTGATCGTGCGCGCGGCCGAGGAACTGGCCGCGCTGGCCGCCGGCGTCGCGAGCCAACTGGCGATTCCGGCAGGGTCACTCTTGCCGGTGTCTTACAGCGGCGGTCTGTTTGAAACCGGCGAGCGGCTGATCGCGCCGCTGCGACAGGCGCTCAGCCGCCGCTGCCCCGGCGCTGAGCTGCGCACGC
The DNA here is from genome assembly GCA_913776825.1 of Burkholderiaceae bacterium. Classification (GTDB taxonomy): domain Bacteria; phylum Pseudomonadota; class Gammaproteobacteria; order Burkholderiales; family Burkholderiaceae_C; genus Roseateles. The sequence continues at coordinate 141,509 of CAJYPV010000027.1, read as the reverse complement.
CGCGATTCGGTCCGGAACTGGGCGCGGCGATGGCGGCAGCACGGCTGGCGGGTGTGACGCTGGATCTGTCGTCACTCGAAAGTCGTTGATCTGGCAGGCGCCCGATCGTGCGCGAGGGCGCTGCCACTCGATATCATTCGAAAGTTCCGTCGCCGGCCCACTTCTTTCCTTTCGCCCACCCATGAGCGCCACTTCTGCCACCAGCTCCCACGCCGACAAGCATGAGGCTTCGCTGCTGATCGATGAGCGGCGTCGCCTCATCCGCGAGCAGGTGCAGGCCCAGGGCCGGGTGACGGTGGATGAATTGGCCGAGCGCTTCGGCATCTCGGTGGTGACGATTCGCAGCGACCTGAATGCGCTGGCCTCCAGCGGCGCGCTGCTGCGCACCCATGGCGGCGCGCTGGCGCATCGCGACACGGAAGAAGTGCCGATCAGCGTCAAGCAGAAGCTGCATCACGAGCAGAAGGTGCGCATCGCCACCGAGGCGGCGCGGCTGATTCGCGACGGCGAGACCATCCTGCTGGATTCCGGCAGCACCACCGAAGAGATCGCCAAGCAGATCCGTGGCTTGCGGCTGCAGTCGCTGAACGTGATCACCAATGCGCTCAACATCGCCGTGCTGCTGGCCAACGTGCCGAATGTGCATGTGATCATGCCGGGCGGGCTGCTGCGCACCAACTCGTATTCGCTCTCCGGCCCGCAAGCGGTGACCGCGCTGCAGAGCCTGTATGCGGACCGCCTGTTCCTCGGCGTCGACAGCCTGGATCCGGACATCGGCCTGATGACGCCCCATCTGCTCGAAGCGCAGCTCAATGCGCAGATGATGAAGATCGCGCGCCAGGTGATCGCCGTCGCCGATGCCTCCAAGCTGCTCAAGCGCAATCTGTCGGTGATCGCGCCGGTGGAACAGCTCGATCTGCTGATCACCGACAGCGACGCCGATCCGGCCATCGTGGCCGAGCTGCGTCGCCGTGGCGTGGACGTGGTGCTGGCGTGATCGCGCCACCCTCGCCGACTCACACGCCGCGCGTGACCCTCAGCGCTTGAACGCCGCGCAGGGATCCTCGCGCGACGGCGCGGGCGCGCGCTCGACGCGATCGAATCCGACGGCCGATGGGCTGCCGGTCGTCTCCAGATAGCCGATCGCTTCGATGTCCTTCGCCGACACGCCGGCCGCCTGCAGATAGATCGGCACCGCCACATCCCGCCGCACATGGCCGTTGCCGGCGATCAGCACCACCCGCTTCGCGCCATCGGCCCGCGCCGCGAGCATCGCCTGCGCCATCGCGGCGTCTCGCGCGCGCTGCGCCTGCACCATGCCGGGCAGCATCGCATCCGGCATCGCGCCGCAATGGCCCTCCTGGATGTCCTGACGCAGCACCTGCTGCTGGCTGTCCGCCCAGGGCGTGCGCTCGCGCAGCCCGAGCAGGTCGCCGGGCCAGGCCGCATCGCCTTCGCGCACGATGCGCCGAACCTGATCCCGATCCAGATTGCCGCCGCGCAGCGCGGCGCCGGACTGCATTACCGCCTCGATCAAGGGCCGATGCAAGGGCCAGCGCCAGCCCTGGCGATCGAACTGGGCGGCTTGCAGCAGGGCGTCGAGGTCACCAGGCTGGGACTGCCGCGCTTGTGCGATCGCGGCATCTCGTGACCGGCTGATCTGCTCGAAGACCACCACCGTGCGCGGCTCCTGCTGGAGCCACTGGCGCAGTTGGTCGGCGCGGGCGCGGTGATGCGTCGGGTTGTCGTGGAGCTCGCCGAGCAGGACGAACGGCGCGAGCGTGGAAGAGCGCGCGGACCTGGCCGCCACGGCCGTTGACTCCTTCGCCGAGACGACCGGCGGCTCGGCGGACAAGGCGGCGGACGATGAGGTCGGCGACCCACAACCCAACATCGACGCCGCCATCAGCGAGGCGGCGGCGAGCCGAGTCAGCGGGGCGACGCGCGTGGGCGATGAAGCGCGCGTGAGCAAGCGAAGCGGGGCAACGTTCATGAGGACGATCCTGAAAGTGACAAGACGGAACGGGCCTGGCGAACGCCGCGAAGCGGCTGAGGCTGGGTCAGCCATCGATTCTCGCTTCGGCCGCGCGCCTCAGTGGCACTACCCCAAAACAAAGGGCCCTGCCGTTGCTGCAGAGCCCTTCAGGTTGGGCGGTCATCGAGGCCGCCCGATCGCGAACCATCGCGCCGTGTTGCGCCGATCTCAGCGAATCGTGCCGAACTCGCGCATCGCCTTGATCGCGCCGGCGCCCATCGCCGCGCCGAAGCGTTTGGCCAGGCGCTCGGCGACGTTGTCGCGCGGGGTGTAGTCGACCACCTCTTCGGCCTTGATCACCTCACGGGCGACGAAGTCCAGGTTGCCGGTGCCATCGGCCAGGCCCATCTCGACGGCCTGCTCGCCGTTCCAGAACAGGCCGGAGAAGGTCTCCGGCGTTTCCTTGAGGCGTGTGCCGCGACCTTCGCGCACGACGGCGATGAACTGCTGATGGATCTGGTCCAGCATCGCCTGCGCATACGCCTGCTGCTTGGGCGAGACCGGCGAGAACGGATCGAGCATGCCTTTGTTCTCACCTGCAGTCATCAGGCGGCGCTCCACGCCGACCTTCTTCATCAGCTCGGTGAAGCCGAAGCCATCCATCAGCACGCCGATGCTGCCGACGATCGAGGCCTTGTCGACATAGATCTCGTCCGCGCCGGCGGCGATGTAGTAGGCGCCGGACGCGCAGATCTCCTCGACCACCACATAGACCTTCTTGCCGTGCAGCGCCTTGAGCCGCTTGAGCTCGTCATTGACGATGCCCGCCTGCACCGGGCTGCCGCCCGGCGAGTTGACCCGCAGTACGACGGCGGCGCTGTTCGGATCCTCGAAGGCGGACTTCAGCGCGGACACGATCAGCTCGGCGCTGGCTTCGGTGTCGGACGCGATTTCGCCACGCACCTCGACCAGCGCGGTGTGCGGTCCCGTCGTGGTCGCCGTGTGATGGCGCTGCGAGAACAAGCCCCACACCAGCAGCAGGAACAGCCCCACCCAGATCAGCCGGAAGAAGGTGCGCCAGCGGCGGTCGCTGCGGCGGTCGCGCAGATAGTCGTGGGCCAGTTGCTCGATGACGGCGTCATACGGGCGCGAGCCGGCCGCAGCCGCGCTGGTCGAGGCCGTGGCGCGGGACTGGAACATGTCTTCCGGCCGACGGGTGGCGTCAGGAATCGGCGGCGGCAGTGAAGAAGGGTCTTGGAAGTCTTGAGTCATTCAGTCCTCGAAGGCGGGACGGGTGTCGCGGGAAGGATACCAATACACCTGTCCGTCCTGCTCGCGCACCTCCAGCTTGGTCAGGCCGAATCGGCCGCACATGCCGGTCACGCAGCGGCCATCCAGGGGGTGATACACCGCGCCGTGGATGGAACAGATGATGTAGCGCTTGTCAGCGTCCAGGAACTCGCCCTCTTGCCAGTCCATTTCGGTCGGCACGTGGGCGCAGCGATTCAGATAGGCAACGACCTGGCCGTCGAAGCGCAAGGCGAAGGCGGTGGCCGGCTGCCGGAAATGCAGCACGTCGAAGGTGTGGGCACGGCCGCGCTCCAGCAGCTCGGGGGCCGCGCACAGCCGTTGCGGCGCCACGCCGTCGGGATGAGGTTCGGGATGCATGGGGTCAGGCGTTGTCCAGCAACCAGGCGTGCAGGGTCGCCACGTCCGGCGCGACCAGCAAGGGATCGAACTCGCGCAGCGGCCCGTGTTCATGGGCGCCGTAAGTCACCGCGATCGCTTCGCAACCCGCATTGCGGGCCAACTGCAGGTCATGCGTGGTGTCGCCGATCATCAGCGTGCGGGCGGGATCGGCGCCGAATTCACGCATCAGCTCCAGCAGCATCTGCGGATTCGGCTTGCCGGCGGTCTCGTCGGCGGTGCGGGTGCCGTCGAACAGCCGGACCATGTCGACCGCCGCCAGCGCCTCGTCCAGACCGCGCCGGCTCTTGCCGGTGGCCACCGCCAGCCAGTGGTGGCGGGCCTTGAGCGCTTGCAGCATCGCCGGCACACCGTCGAACAGCGTGACCTCATGCGCGGATGCGAAGTAATGGTGGCGGTAGCGCTGGCCCAGCTCCGGATAACGGTCCTGCGGCAAGCCCGGCAGCGCATGGGCCAGGGCCTCGATCAGGCCCATGCCGATCACATAGCTGGCGCGTTCGCGGCTGGGTGCGTCCAGGCCGAGGTCCACCGCGGCCGCCTGCATGGACTTGACGATCAGGGCGGTGGAGTCGAACAGGGTGCCATCCCAGTCGAAGACGATCAGGTCGAAACGTTGCGGCATAGGGCGATGAGCGGTGGAACCGGCGGTCAATGGCCGGCGAAAGGGCATGGAGCGACGGGAACGGGGACGGCGTCGGCGACCGGATCAACGGTCGGCCTGACGCAGCGCGGCCAGGAGCTTCTCACAGTCCTCTGGCAAAGGCGCCTCCAGGGTCAAGGTCTCGCCCGTGGCCGGATGGGTGAAGCGCAGATGCCGAGCATGCAGGAACATCCGGTCAAAGCGCAGCGGCCCGCGGGCCAGCGCGCGGTTGGCCTCGAACGCACCATATTTCGGATCGCCCACGATCGGATGCCCTTCATGGGCCAGATGCACCCGGATCTGATGGGTGCGACCGGTCTTGATCGTCACCGCCAGCAGGCTGTAGCCGGCCAAGGATTCGGTGATGCGCACCAGGCTGATGGACCGTTTGGCCAGTTCCGCCTGCGGATCCTTGGGATCGGTCACCGCGCGCACCCAGCGCTCGCCATCGCTGCCGATGAACTTCAGCAGCGGCACATCCACCACCTTGCGACTGGCGGGCCAGGCGCCCGCCACCAGCGCGGCGTAGGTCTTGCCGGTTTCCCGATCCCGCAGCTGGTCCTGCAGATGGGTCAGCGCGCTGCGCTTCTTGGCGATCATCAGCAGGCCGGAGGTTTCCTTGTCCAGCCGGTGCACCAGCTCCAGGAACTTCGCCTCCGGACGCGCCCGGCGCAGTTGCTCGATCACACCGAAGCTGACGCCCGAACCGCCATGCACCGCGACACCGGCCGGCTTGTTGACGACGATCAGATGCTCGTCCTCGAACACGATCGGAAACTCGCGCGCCGGGATGGTGGGGTCGGCGGTCTTTTCCGCCAGGCGCAAGGGCGGCACGCGGACGACATCGCCGCAAGCCAGGCGCGAATCGGCGGCGCAACGGCCCTTGTTGATGCGCACCTCGCCGGACCGGATGATTCGGTAGACCAAGGTTTTGGGCGCGCCCTTGAGCTCGCGCATGAGGAAGTTGTCTAGCCGCTGGCCGGCCGAGCCTTCGTCCACCGTCAACTGACGCACCTGCGCCGTGGCGGCGGAAGCGGACGCGGGCGCGGGCGCAGTCGGGGCGATGTTCGCAACAGGCGATGTCGGCGCGCCCGAATCAGGCCGAGCGGGGCGCGCGGTCCGGGTGTTCGCCGCGGTCGGCGGCGCCGATGCGGATCGGGCCGGCTTCGCCGTCTTGGCGCCGCGCGCCGGACGGCCCGCCGCCGCCGTGGACGCTGGAATCGAACCGCGCGACGCGGACTTGGCACCCGAGGCGTCAGGGCCGCGACCCCGGGCAGTCCCTGGGGCGGCCCGTCGGGCTTTAGCCCCTATAATGCTGCTTGCCACGTTCGCGTTGTAAGTATTTGATTTTTCTCATTTTACCCGGGCCAGCGGCCTGGAACGTCGACAACGACGTGGCGGTAAGTAGCAATTGTTAGTAGGCTGCTCACCAGTTTTAGGTAGTGCAACATTCGATCGACCTGGTCGGGTTTCCTCCCCAAGTGAGGCGGCAGTCGAGGTCACCGGATGGAAGAGCAACGTCGTCAGAACCATGTCCGTGCCACCGCTTGTTGAAGTGGCGGCGCAGACAGCACAACAAGGTTTCACGACGCCAGAGCGCCGATGTCGCATCGGCGGGCTGGCGTCAGCGCCCAGGCATTCAGTCCGGATGATTCCCCCAGTCCCCCTCACCCCCCGCCGCTTGCGAGCCCGTCCCGGTAAGACCCGGACGTCAGGCTCCGGCCGTGGGCGGGCCGCATGGTCGATGTCCTCGACCACGCGCTTGCGGGCCGGAACACCCGGATCGCTGCCTGCGACGCACGCGCCAACGCTGCAGCGCTGAACGGACGATCGGTCCGTTGCTTGCAGTCCAGGGCGATTCCTTCCACGGTTCTCTCGCGTTTCTCGTGCATCGGTCGAATCGCCCGCCGGTCCATCTCCGGCGGCGGTTCTGATGTATGCGTCCGAGACCCGGGTCCGGACGTGGAGGAGAACAGATGAAACGCATGCTGATCAATGCGACGCAGCAGGAAGAGCGTCGCCTGGCCATCGTCGATGGCCAGAAACTGATGGACTTCGAAACCGAAATCGAAGGCCGCGAACAGCGCAAGGGCAACATCTACAAGGCGGTCGTGACGCGCGTCGAGCCGTCGCTGGAAGCCTGCTTCGTGGATTACGGCGAGGACCGTCACGGCTTCCTCCCGTTCAAGGAAATCTCCCGCCAGTACTTCCGTGAAGGCGCCGATGTGCGCTCGGCCAAGATCCAGGACGTGATCAAGGAAGGCCAGGAACTGCTGGTCCAGGTCGAGAAGGAAGAGCGCGGCAACAAGGGCGCCGCCCTGACGACCTTCGTCTCGCTGGCCGGCCGCTATCTGGTGCTGATGCCCAACAACCCGCGCGGTGGCGGCGTCTCGCGCCGCATCGAGGGCGAGGACCGGGAAGAACTCAAGGACGCGCTGGATCAGCTCGAATACCCGAAGGGCATGTCGCTGATCGCCCGCACCGCCGGCATCGGCCGCAGTGCCGCCGAGCTGCAGTGGGACCTGAACTACATGCTCAAGCTGTGGACCGCCATCGACGAGGCGACCCAGGGCAGCAAGGGCGCCTTCCTGATCTATCAGGAATCGTCGCTGGTGATCCGCGCGATCCGCGACTACTTCACCGCCGACATCGGTGAAATCCTGATCGATACCGACGACATCTTCGAACAGGCCCAACAGTTCATGACCCATGTGATGCCGGAGACGGCTCACAAGGTCAAGCGCTACCGCGACGATGCGCCGCTGTTCAGCCGCTTCCAGATCGAACACCAGATCGAGACGGCCTTCAGCCGCACGGTGAACCTGCCGTCCGGCGGCGCCATCGTGATCGACCACACCGAAGCGCTGGTGTCGGTCGACGTGAACTCCGCGCGCGCCACCCGTGGCGGCGACATCGAGGAAACCGCCACCCGCACCAACCTGGAAGCGGCCGACGAAATCGCCCGCCAGATGCGCCTGCGCGATCTGGGCGGTCTGATCGTCGTGGACTTCATCGACATGGAGGAGTCCAAGAACCGCCGCGAGGTCGAACAGCGTCTGCGCGATGCGCTGCGCCAGGACCGCGCCCGGGTGCAGTTCAGCTCCATCAGCAAGTTCGGCCTGCTGGAACTCAGCCGCCAGCGCCTGCGCCCGGCGCTGAGCGAGGGCAGCCACATCACCTGCCCGCGCTGCAACGGCACCGGCCACATCCGCGACACCGAATCCTCGGCGCTGCAGATCCTGCGCATGGTCCAGGAAGAGTCCATGAAGGACAACACCGCCGCCGTGCATGTGCAGGTGCCGGTGGAAGTGACCAGCTTCCTGCTCAACGAGAAGCGCACCGAGATCACCAAGATCGAGCTCAAGCAGCGCGTGACCGTGCTGCTGGGGCCCAACAAGCACCTGGAGACGCCGAACTACAAGCTCGAGCGCCTGCGCCACGACGATCCGCGCCTGGAAAACCTGCAGGCCAGCTACACGATGATCGAAGAGCCGCAGGACGAGGTGGGCATCACCCGCCGCGGCGCTGAGAAGAAGAACAAGCAGGAACCGGTCATCAAGGGCATCCTGCCGGAGCAACCGGCCCCGATGCCGGTGCCCGCGACGCCGGTCAAGGCCGCCGAGCCGGTGGCGGCTCCCGCCCCGACCCCGGCCGCACCGGTGGATGCCGGCGGTGGCTTCTTCGGCTGGATCAAGAAGATCTTCGGCGGCGCGCCCGCGCCGGCCCCGGCGCCCGAGCCCGAAGCCAAGACCGCCGAGCCGGCTCGCAAGGAGCGTGGCGAACGCGGTGAACGCGGCGGCCGTGGCGAGCGCGGCGATCGCCAGCGCCGTGGTGAGCGCAGCGAGCGTGGCGACCGCCATGATCGCGGCGAACGCGGTGAACAGAAGGCCCGCGACGGCAAGCCGCGCGGCGAAGGCAAGCCCGGTCAGGACGGCGTCCAGGCCCGTGGCGAGCGCACCGAGCGGGGTGACCGTCCGGAGCGCGGCGAGCGTCAGGAACGTGGAGAGCGCGGCGAACGCGGTGATCGCAGCCGTCGCCAGGAGCCGCGCGCCGACAAGCCGGAACTGGCGGGTGAAGCCCGTCCGGAAGCACGCGGTGAGCAGCGTCCGGAGCGCGGTGATCGCGCTGAGCGGGGCGAGCGCGGTGAGCGTGGCGAGCGCGGTGAAGGCCGTCGTCGTCGCGAAGAGCGTGGCGACCGTCCGGCCCGGACCGATGCCGCAGGCATCGTGCCGCAAGAGCAACAGCTGCCGATCGCCGGCACCGATGCGGTGGAATTGGGCCAGGCGGCTGCTGAATCGCCGACCGCCTTCGCCGACACGCTGCCGGACGGCCTCGCGCTGAATCTGGAGACCGGTGAAGAGCGCCAAGGCCGTCGCCGCCGCCGTCGTGGTGGCCGCGATCGCGGTGTCGAAGGTGCCGAGGGCGCCATCGAAGGCACCTCCGACGCTCAAGAACTGTCGGCCGAGGGCGGTCTGCCGTCGGAAGCCGGCACGGCGGGCGACGCCTCGCTGGGCGAGAGCTCGGAGCAAGGCCAGGAGCTGCCGGCGGGTGAGGATGCCGAGGGCCAGGGTGGCCGTCGTCGTCGGGGACGCGATCGTTATCGTCGCGACCGCCGCGAGGGCGAGCTGACCAGCGCTGAGGGCGCCGACGCCGCGGAATCGCCGCAGTCGACGGCACTGGACGCCGAGGTGGCCGCGCCGGTCGCCGAAGCCGCGCCGCTGGCGGTGAGCCCGGTGGTCGCATCGCCGGCAGTGGTGGTCCCGGCCGCGCCGGTCGCCGCGCCGGTGGTGGCCGCAGCCCCCGCGCCGGTGGCCGCGCCGCGCTTCGAGTTGCCGATCGGCGACTTGAATGCGGTGGCGGAAGGCGCCGGCCTGGTCTGGGTCAACAGCGATGCCGACAAGATCGCCGCCGCCCAGGCCGCCATCGCTGCCGAACCCGCTCCCGCGCCGCTGGGCCGCGAGCCGGCGCCGGTGGTGACGATCGATGAAGGTCCGCTGGTGCTGGTCGAGACCCGCAAGGACCTGAACCAGATCAAGCTGCCGTTCGAAGCCTGATCCGACGGGGGCGCCCACCGGCGCTTCCCGTCCGCGCCAGCCGCCGCGGCCACACGCCCGGCGGCTGTTTCTTTGTGGGGCGCCCACCGTGCCCCTGACCCACGACCCATGACCGACCGCTCGTGCCCGCCGGCTTGCGCCTGAGCGGAGTCCGCGACCGTCGAGACGGAGACCTTCCTTGAGCCACGTCCCCACCGCCATCCCTTCCGAGGGCGCGTCCGGCCACGCCGCGGCGCCCAAGCTGCCGCCGCAGATTCCTTACATCATTGCCAACGAGGGCTGCGAGCGCTTCAGCTTCTACGGCATGCGCAACATCCTGACGGTGTTCCTGATGACCAGCTTGCTGCTGTCGATTCCGGAACCCCTGCGCAAGGGTGAGGCGAAGGAGATCTTCCACACCTTCGTGATCGGCGTGTACTTCTTCCCGCTGCTGGGCGGTTGGCTGTCGGACCGCTTCTTCGGCAAGTACCACACCATCCTGTGGCTCAGCCTGGTCTATTGCGCCGGACATGCCTGTCTGGCGATCTTCGAGAACAACATCCAGGGCTTCTATACCGGCCTGTTCCTGATCGCGCTGGGCTCGGGCGGCATCAAGCCGCTGGTGAGCTCCTTCATCGGCGACCAGTTCGACAAGTCGAATCGATCCCTGGCGCAGAAGGTGTTCGACGCCTTCTACTGGATCATCAATTTCGGCTCATTCTTTGCGTCGCTGCTGATGCCGATCTTCCTGGACCGGTTCGGCGCGAGCGTGGCCTTCGGCATTCCCGGCGTGCTGATGTTCATCGCCACCGCCGTCTTCTGGAGCGGTCGCCGCAAGTACGTGCGCATCGCCCCGACGTCCAAGGATGACCCGCACAGCTTCCTGAAGGTGGTGCGCACCGCCTTGACGGCGAAGGCCGCCGGCCAGGGTCGGCCAGGTTTGGTGGTCGCGGTGCTCGGCCTGCTGCTGGCGATCGGCGCGCTGGCGATGTCGCCGCAGTGGGGCTTCGTGATCGCGTTCTGCACCGCTTTGGTCCTGGTGCTGGGATTTGGCGGCGCGGGCGCCTGGATGCAGCTGGAGCGCGCTCGCGGTCCGCATCCGGCGGAAGCGGTCGAAGGGGTGCGCACGGTGTTGCGTCTGCTCGTGCTGTTTGCGCTGGTGACGCCGTTCTGGTCCCTGTTCGACCAGAAGGCGTCGACCTGGGTGCTGCAGGCGGACCAGATGGCCAAGCCCGAATGGTTCAAGTCCTCGATGATGCAAGCGCTGAACCCGGCGCTGGTGATGTTGCTGATCCCGTTCAACAACCTGGTGCTGTATCCGCTGCTGGCGCGCCTGGGCCTGCGGGTGACCGCGCTGCGCCGCATGGGCGCGGGCATCGCGTTCTCGGGCCTGGCCTGGATCGTGGTCGGCGGTCTGCAGTTGTGGATCGATGGCGGCCATGACATCGCCATCACCTGGCAGATCCTGCCCTATGCGTTGTTGACGCTGGGCGAGGTGCTGGTGTCCGCAACCGGCCTGGAATTCGCCTACAGCCAGGCGCCTCTGGCGATGAAGGGCGTGATCACCAGCTTCTGGAACCTCTCGGTCACGATCGGCAATCTGTGGGTGTTGATGGCCAATGCCAGCGTGAAGGGCGATGCCGTGACGCGCTACATCCAGTCGACTGGGACCAGCGTGACGGCCTTCCAGATGTTCTTCTTCGCCGGTTTTGCCTTGGTCGCCGCGCTGTTGTTCGCGCTGTATGCGCGGGGCTATCGGATGCAGGACAACTACCGCAGCTGAGCCTGTGCTGCCCTCCCCGATCCGGCGGTGATCAGCCACGCCGAGTGGCAGCCGCCGATGGGAGGGCGATCAACCCAGCTTCGCGTCCAGCGGGGCATTCAGCGGTCGCGCTCAGGGCATGAGCTTGACCAGTGCCGCCATCAACGCGGCGGCGCCGAAGATGGTGGCGATGAGCCACCGCTGCATGTCCGCGAAACGCTGGGCCGTGCTGGCTTCCAGACGGCTGAGCCCTTGAACCGTGGCGGACTCCAACGCCCCGAATCGCTGATGGACCTCGCTGAAGCGCTGACTGACATCGGAGCGAAAGTCAGCCAGTTCGGTCCGCACTGACGCGAATTCGGTCTTCATTTCACCGCGCAGTTCGGCGACCTCGTTCCTCAGCTCACGGCCAAGCCCGGCGACTTCGGTCCCGGTCTCACCGCGCAGTCCAGCGAATTCGGTCCGCAATTCAGTGCGCAGTTCGCCGATCTCCACCTTCAATTCACTTCGCACTGCGGCGATCTCAGCCTTCAACTCACTGCGCGTCTGGACCCCTTGCGATGTCACCGCTGCCAGTCCCGTGGTGAGCTCGGCTCGCAATTCGGCGACGTCGTCTTTGGTGGCGAAGTGGCTCTGGCGAAGCGCGATGCGCTGATCGATGTCGTGATCGAGCGCGACGACGACCTGTCGGGCGTCCTGGTCGGCCACACCCGTCTTCGTCAGAGCGCGGTAGATGTCGATGTCCATGACGTCACTCTAGGTCGAGCACCCCGGCCCGTCAGCTACTCAAATCCGTTGTCAGCCGCCGGATCCGAGCCGAAATCGTGAGCAGCTGTATCAAGCACGTCGACGGCAGTGCACGGCTCTTCCGGAACGCGACCTCCCGACCTGCTCATGGCCGCCGCGGTTGTCGCATGCCTGGCAAGGTGGGCACGACCTCACGCATCAGCGCCACGAAGGCGCGCAGCCGGGCCGGCTGCAGCCGCCGCGTGGGATAGACCAGCGAGATCGGCAGCGGCGCCGCACACCAGTCCGGCAACAGGCGCAACAACTGACCCCGCGCGAGATCCTCCATCACCGCCCATTGCGAGACCATCGCCACGCCCAATCCGCGGCGCGTCGCCTCGATCAGCGCGAACAGGCTGTCGGTGCCGAAACGGGGATGGATCGGCACCCCGATCGGCTCACCGCCTGCATGCGGTCGAAGCTCGATCTCATCGCGATAGAAGGTCGTCAGCGCCAGCCAGGGGACCGCGCGCAGGGCCGCGACCACCTCGTCGGCTGAAGGCGCCACGACGGTCTCGCGAGGGAGCGATCGGCGCGTCCGCTTGGCGACGGTGGCGACCGCACGGACATCGGTCGCCTTTGCCGCCGCCGTTGTCTCACGCTCGGCCGGCTTCTCGGCGAAACCTGGTGGCAGCGTCGCCGCCAGCTCGGGCGAGGCCACCAGGACGCGCGGCACCTCGGCGAGTTGCACCGCGACCAGTTGGGGCTGATCCACATGCCCGACCATGAGCGAGCAGTCCACAGCCTCCCGGCTGAAGTCGGGCAACTGATCCTGCAAGGACCATTCGATGGTGACCCGCGGGTGGCGCCGCATGAAGGTGCTGAGCGGCGCCATCAGCTGGCTCTGGCCGAACGCATGCGGGACCCGCAACCGCAAGGTGCCGCTGAGGGAGTCGCCCTTGTCGCCCACGTCCTCGGCCAGGGATTCCCAGCGTTCCAGCAGATCCAGCGCCTGGGCCGCGCAGCGTTGACCTTCTTCCGTCAGGCGCAGACCGCGAGTGGACCGCTCGACCAGGCGAGCGCCCAGCAGCGACTCCAGCATCTGCACCCGGCGGCTGACGGTCGGCTGCGTCGTGCCGAGCTGGAGCGCCGCTGCTGAGAAGCTGCCGGCCTCCGCCACCCGCAAGAAGGTCTGGAGCAGCGCGAAGCGATCCTGGCCGCCATCTCTGAGCAGTTCATTCATCCGCCGAGGGTATACGCGAAACGTGTGGCCGATGTGCAGGCCGGCCGGCTTCCGCCGCCTCGGGCAAACCCTAAGAATCCCGACCCATGCGCCGCGTGTCCCACCACGCTGGCATAGGCCGGATGAGCCCGCTCATCCGACGCCCGACAACCCGTTTGATATTCAGGAGTGGCCATGTCCGCACTTCCTTATCCTGACCCCGCCATGTCCTCGCCCCGATCGTCGTCGCCATCCGCTTCCGCCCTGCCCGCTTCGCCCAGCACGCCGTCGACCTCGCTGATCGTGCTGCTGGCGGCTTCCGCCGGACTCGGTGCAGCATCGCTCTACTACAGCCAGCCGATCCTGGCGCCGCTGGCTGACGACCTGAAGGCCTCGACGGGTCACATCGGCGCGGTGCCGATGCTGACCCAGCTCGGCTACGCGGCCGGCATCCTGCTGCTGACGCCGCTGGGCGATCGCTTTGATCGCCGTCGCGTGATCCTGACCAAATTCGTGCTGCTGGTGGTCACCTTGCTGCTGAATGGTCTGGCGCCGGGTCTGGTGCCGTTTCTGGTCGCCAGCGCCCTGCTGGGACTGACCGCCACACTGGCCCAGGACGTGGTCCCGATGGCCGCCACGCTGAGCCCGCCGGCGGAGCGCGGCCGGATCGTCGGTCAGGTGATGACCGGCCTGCTGCTGGGCATCCTGTTGTCTCGGGTGATGAGCGGTGTCATCGCCGATCTGCTGGGCTGGCGCTGGGTCTACGGGCTCGCCGCGCTGGCGCTGTCGATCGCGGGCCTGGCTGCCTGGCGCTGGCTGCCGGCGTCGCCGCCGGTGTCCACCACGACCTATCCAGCCGTGCTCCGTTCGTTGGGTCGGCTGTGGAAGGAGCAGCCTGCGCTCCGTCGGGCCGCGCTGGCGCAGGGCCTGCTCGCGGTGGCGTTCAGCGCGTTCTGGTCCACGCTGGCGGTGATGCTGCATCAGCGCTTCGGACTGGGCAGCGCGGTGTCGGGCGCGTTCGGCCTGGCCGGTGCGGCGGGCGCGCTGGCCGCGCCGATGGCGGGACGGATCGCGGACCGTCGCGGTCCGGGCGTGGTGACGCGGCTGGGCGCGCTGGTGACCGCGCTGTCGTTCGTCGCGATGTCGATCACGCCCTGGCTGGATCGGGGACCGGCCATCGTGCTGCTGGTCGTGCTGGCGGTGATCTTCGACTTCGGCGTGCAGGCCACGCTGGTCGCTCACCAGACCATCGTCTACAGCCTCGATCCGGCCGCCCGCAGCCGCCTCAATGCGCTGCTGTTCACCGGCATGTTCATCGGCATGGCCAGCGGCGCGGCTCTGGGCAGCCTGTTGCTGGCGGAATGGGGTTGGGTGGCCGTGACGGCCCTGGCCACGTTCTCCAGCCTCGGAGCGCTGCTGCTGCGCCTGCGTGGTGAGGACTGAGCGGAGGACTGAGCGCGCTCAGCGCTCGAGATCCCGCACATACAGACGTTCCGAAGCGGCCAGCGCCTGTTCGGCGTGCAGCGCTGGCGAGGCGGGCGCAAAGCCGAGCCGCTCCAGCAGGGCGATCGAGGCGCGGTTTTCCGCTTCCACGCTGGCCAGCAGCCGCTGCGCGCCCTGAGCGCGCAGATGGTCGATCGCACAGGCCACGGCGCGCGTGGCCAGTCCACGGCCTTGTGCGGCACGGCAGAGCAGATAGCCCACCCAGCAGGCCTGCGGATGCGCCATCGAGGCCTGCACGAAACCGATGTAGCCCTCCTCGGGCAGCCGCAGCATCCAGTTGAACCAGCGCTCGGTGCCGTCGGGCGAACGCCCGGCTTCACGCCGTCGGTAGACCGCGCGCAGATCGTCGACCGAGATCGGCGGCGCGTCGTCCAGATAGGTGTAGAGGGCCGGATCGCTCAGCACCGGGAACATGGCCTCCGCATGCGCCGCGGTCAATGCCTCCATGACGAGCGGCGGAGCGTGGAGATCGACCGGGATCCTCGCCACGGAGAGAGAGGGGTCGGACAGAGACTCGGCGGAAGGCGCCGAACCGGCGGACGAAGCAGTCATGCATCCATCGTAGGTCAGCGCCCGGATCGGGCACGCGAGCGGGAACCCGCAGGCACAGGGCTTGCCGCGTCCCTGCCATGAGCGACCCCATCCGCACCGTCCATCTGTACCTCTTCGACGGCTTTGCCGACTGGGAGGCCGCCTTCGCCGTGGCAGGCATCAACAGTCCGGAGTTCCAGCGCGAGCCGGGCACCTGGCAGGTCCGCACCGTGGCGGCGGCCGGCGCGAGCCTGGTTCGATCGATGGGCGGCTTGTCCATCCTGCCGGACCAGCGGCTGGCCACGCTCTTTCCGGACGACAGCGAATTGCTGATCCTTCCCGGCGGTCCGGGATGGGATCAGGGCGAGCATCTGGAAGCCGCCGGCAAGGCCAAGGACTTTCTGGACAAGGGCGGCCGGGTGGCGGCCATCTGCGGCGCCACCGCGGGGCTGGCCAGGCTGGGCGTGCTGGATGATCGCCGCCACACCAGCAATGCGGCCAGCTACCTGAAGGGCACGGGCTATGCCGGCGGCGATCGGTATGTGGATGAACCGGTCGTCGAAGATCGCGGGCTGATCACCGCTGGCGGGATGTCGTCGCTGGACTTCGCGCGAGTGATCTTTCAGTCGCTGGGCATCTATGACGACAAGGTGCTCGACGCTTGGTATCAGCTGAACAAGACGGGGCAGTCCGCCTGGTTCGCCCGGATGGCGGCGGCATCAGGCGGATCGGACGCCAGCGACACGCCCACGCGCTGAACCGGCGCCCCGTCGACTCATTGACGCGCGCACATCGCCTTCAAGCGATGCCGCGGCTGGTCATCATGACGATGACGTCCAGGCCCGTGAGGCGCCGGAACATCGCCGAGCGATGCCGGGTCGACGTGATCGAGCGCCCGCTCAGAAGCCCAGTTGCGGCAGTCGGCCGTCGCAGGCGTCGGCCAGCAGCTCGGCGGTGTGGGGATCGGTGACCGCCTCGTCGGCGTGCTGCAGCACCTGCCGCGCGAACTCTGCCTGGCCGGTGTGCAGCGCGCTGATCCGAATGGTCTCGCCATCGCGCAGGCGCACGACCCACCACTTCATGAAGTCGGAATACTCGACCCGCTGGACCTCGGACCAGGCCGCATGCCCGTTACTGCGCACCGTGCGGCGATAGGTCAGGCCGCGGTCCGACACCTCGTGACGGTCCATCAGACACTCGAGCAGCACCCAGAGCGACAGCATCGCCAGGGCCAGAAAGATCGGCAGCGCGGCGGTCGCCGCATCGTCCCGGCGCGCCGACACCGACGCGCCCACGATGCAGCCGGTGAACAGGACCACGCCGACGATGCCCAGGATCAGCATCGTGTTGGGCAACACCATGCGACCGGGTGCACGGCTATCGCCGAGCTTGTTGGCGGCCGCTCGGCTGCGCCGGACCCAACCCAGCACCAGCGCCATCACGATGGCCCAGACGGTCCATTGAATGATCGGTCTCCACAGCGAGCTGTCCATGACGCCCGTCCTCCCAGATGTGCTTGATGACCGCGCGACCGGGTGGCCGCAGCGGTGACTCGTCGTTCTTCTTCGAGATGCAGGCGTCCACCGCTCCGACGCGCTTGCGGGGCGCGATTTTGCATGGGCCCGTCGCCATCACATGGCGAGATCCGCACGTCAGCGACGAGCGGTCAGCAAAGCCAGATCGCGTGACGCGACCGACGCATTCGCCGGGCTGGGCAGATCGCGCCGCGACAGGACCTCGAAGCCCGCCGCTGTCATCAGCTCGACGATGCGCGCGGGGGTGCGCCAGGCAGTGAACATCCGGTCGCCGCTGGGGGATCGGTCGATCCGATGCGCGTCGGTCGCTCCGGTGATCGACGTCAGCAGCAGCACGCCACCGGGCGCCAGCCAGCGGTGCAGCCCGGCCAGGCACGACCGGGCGCCGTCGTCATCCAGATAGCTCAGGCCGAAGCTGAACGCGGCCGCGTCGAAAAGCCCGGACGACAGAACGGAACCTGGCGCCTCGCTGTGATCGGTCACAAGAGTAGACGCGGGCCCGGGCGCCCGGCCTCCGTCGCCGCAGGTCGTGGCGGTGTCGCCGTCCGGCCGCTGGAGGTCGGTACTCGGCCACGCCGTCCATGTCCCCAGCGCGCGGCAGTCGGCCACCAGAAAGTGGCCGCCAGGCACGCGCGTCTGAGCTTCGCGCACCATGTTGGGCGACCGATCGATGCCGACGATCTGCACATCCGGCCGCTGCTGCGCCACGAAGGCGCTCACATTGCCGGGACCGCAAGCGAGGTCGAGAAATCGGCCGCCGCTCGGCAGAGGTGGCAGCAGCCAGCGGTAGAGCTCGTCATAGTCGTGCAGGCCGAAATACTTCTCGGCATACCGGCCGGCATGCCGGTCGAAGGTGGCCACGGACACCGCGTTGAGATCGTCATCGGGCGCGGGCTGAGGCGCCTGGCCCGGCTCATGAAGCAGCCCATGTGCGGGCCGACGGTCCGCTGCATGGCCGGCACCAGCGCTGTCGGGGCGATCGTTGGCTTCCTCGTTCATGGTGCGAGTCGCGTCGAGAGGATCGCCAGCAGCGCGAGCACCGCGCCGCCGGCCGTCAGGTCATTCAAGGCAAGCGCGCCAGCGCCTCCAGATAGCGCGGCGCCAGCATCAGCTCATCCCACGTCAGCGGCGCCGATTGCGGCACCAAGGCAGCGCGACGGGCTTCGCTGTCGATGGCCGGGGTCCAGTCGCCACGGGCCTGCGCGGCAGCGAGGCCGTCCAGCAACTCGTCGATGGCGCGACCGTTGTCTTCCTGGCTCTGATTGCACAGCAGCACCAGATCGCAGCCTGCGTCCAGCGCGGCGAGCGCCGCTTCGGTGAAGCCCACCGGACGGCCTTCGATCATGCGGGCGCCCGCCATGCCGAGGTCATCACTGAACACGGCGCCGGCGAAGCCCAGGCGCTCGCGCAGGATGTCCTGCAACCAGCGGCGGCTGAAGCCGGCGGGACGGCTGTCGACCTTGCGATAGACCACATGCGCCGGCATCACGGCCGACAGGCTCAGGCTCAGCCATTCGAACGGACGCGCATCCTCGGCGAGGATCGCCTTCAGGCTGCGGCTGTCCACCGGCACCTCATGATGCGAATCCGCGCTAACGAAGCCATGGCCAGGGAAATGCTTGCCGCAACTGCCCATGCCGGCCAGCGCCAGGCCCTGAATCAGGCTTTGGCCGAGCAGACTGACCACGCGCGGATCGCGATGGAAGCTGCGCGACCCGATCACCTGGCTGCGCGACTGGCCCGACGCCGCGCCGCCGAGCGCGCCGCCGCCGGACGCGGCCTCTTCCGCATGGTCCAGATCCAGCACCGGCGCGAAGCTGAAATCCACACCGCAGGCGCGCAACTCCAGCGCCAGCACGAGGCCGGTCGCGGTCGCGGCCTGCACGGCGCGCATCGCATCCTCCATCCACAACTCGCCCAGCGTGCGCATGGCCGGCAGCGCGGTGAAGCCATCGGTGCGGAAGCGCTGCACCCGTCCGCCCTCTTGGTCGACCGCGATCAGCAGGTCCGGACGGATCGCCTTGGCTTCGGCGCACAGCGCCGTCAGTTGCGCGCGATGCTCGAAATGGCGGGCGAACAGGATCATCCCGCCAGTGAGCGGATGGGCCAGGCGGCGGCGGTCGTCAGCGTTGAGCGATGTGCCGGCGATGTCGAGGATGACGGGAGCGTGCAGGTTGTCCATGGGAGCAATCTCAATTCAGAAGGGGGCCACCGGCGCGGGCGCTCGAAGTGGGAAGACGGGGGGGTCGGCGGGGGATCGGCGCGGGATCGTCGACGGACATCGCCGACAGACACCGCGACCGGACCGAGCCTCAGTCGCGGGTCTCGACCACCACGAACGCCGCGGCGTATTCGGTTTCGTCGGTGACGGTGACATGGGCCCGAAGGCCTTTGTCGTCGAACCAGCGCGCCAACGCGCCGTGCAATTGGATGCCGGGCTTGCCGCTGCTGGCCTTGACGATCTCGCAATCGCGCCAGGTCATGGGCATGCGCATGCCCATGCCGATCGCCTTGGAGAACGCTTCCTTGGCCGAGAACCGGGTGGCCAGATAGGCCACGCCGCGGGCGGGCACACGCGCGAGGCGCTCGCGGAAGACCTCGATTTCATGCGGACCGAGCACTTTCTCGGCGAAGCGCTCGCCGCGCCGCTCCAGCGTGTCGCGGATGCGGCGGATGTCGCAGATGTCCGTGCCAATGCCATAGATCATGTCGTCGCCTCCAGCCGCGGCCAGCCCAGCAGTTCGTTGCGGTGCCGGCGGCCGTCCAGTTCAAACCAGGTGTCGCCCTGGGGCATGGCGCCCTCCCGGCGGTAAAAGCGCAGCGCGCCGTGGTTGCCTTCCCATGCGGACAGCCACAGCGGTCGCGACGGATGCGCCCGACGAGCCTGCGCCAGCAAAGCCACGCCCAGACGCTGTCCTTGGCACGGCCGCGCGACATACAACCGCGTCAGTTCCACACGATCCGGATCGGTGTGGCTGTCCAGTTCGGCCCAGGCCTGCAGCGGGACGTCCGGCGGGCTCGGCTCGTCGGACGACGGCGAGGGCTCGATGGACGCGCTCAGCTGCGGGCTAGCGTCGACAGGCCCATCGATCACCCACATCGGGTGGTCGCGAAAACGGCGCGCCAGCGTGTCGAGGTGAAACGCCTCGTCGACATAGGCCGCGAAGGCCGCGGTGACACCGAGCGTCGCGTAGGTGTCCAGCCAGACCCATCGAGCCAAGGCCGCGATGCGAGGCAGATCGGCCGCCACCGCGCGCCGGACCTGGCTCATCCGGCGTAGGCCCGCTGGATGCAGCGCTGGTAGTCGCGCACGGTCTCGCCATAGCCGAGCTCCAGCGCGTCCGCGATCAGCGCGTGGCCGATCGAGACCTCGGCCACGCCTGGCACCTCGCGCAGGAAACGGGTGAGGTTGTCCCGATTGAGATCGTGGCCGGCATTGATCGCCAGACCGTGCGCCAGGGCGGCGCGGGCGGTGTCGGCGAAGCGGGCCAGCACCGCGTCTTCGTCGGGCGTCCCGTAGGCGCTGGCCCAGCGCTCGGTGTAGAGCTCGATGCGGTCAGCGCCGAGCGCGGCCACCTGCGGCATCGCCTCCGGCAGCGGATCCATGAACAGGCTGACGCGCACGCCGAGCGACTGGCATTCGGCGATCAGCGGGCGCAGCCGCTCCGCATCGGCGGGCAATTGCCAGCCGTGGTCGGAGGTGAATTGGTCTTCGCTGTCGGGCACGAAGGTCGCCTGATGGGGACGGACCTCGCGGATGAAGTCCATCAGGTTCTGGGTGGGATTGCCTTCGATGTTGTATTCGGCTTGCGGCCAGGCCTTCATCAGCGCGGCCAGCTCGCGCACGTCGTCGGCGCGGATGTGGCGCGCATCCGGACGCGGATGCACGGTGATGCCCTGCGCGCCAGCTTCCAGGCACAGCTGCGCGGCGCGGGTCACGCTGGGGATGCCCAGATGCCGCGTGTTGCGCAGCAGAGCCACCTTGTTCACGTTGACGGACAAGGCGCAGCGCGCATCGTGGCGGGCGCCTTCGGGAGCGATCAGGGGATTCATGAGCGGGTCCAACTTCAGGTGAGCAGCTTCTGCACGTCCAGCAAGACCTGACGCGTGCGCAGCGGGCGATGTCCCAGATGATAGTGAAGCAGGCCTCGCAGCAAGGGCTTCATCGCCGCGCCGGCGGACTCGCACGCCTGTTGCAGCGCGGCCGGACTGCCGTGCAGCAAGGCCGCCTGCAGCTGGATCAACGACTGGCCGTCGAGCTGCGGCGCGTCGTGGGTCGGCACGATCACGCCCGATTCCGGCGAGATCATGTAATGACGTTCCGGATCGAGCGCAGCCTGGGTGGTCGCGAGCACGCTCAGATCGGGCAGCAGGCCGCATTCGGCCAGCAGTCGCAGCTCGAAGGCCCGCAGCGCCGCCTGGGCGCTGTCCACCGCATTGAGCTGCGGCAGCAGCGCGGCGTAGGTGTCGAACAGCGCCGGCTGCGGATCCTGGCGCGGCAGAAACTTCAGCAGCAGCTCATTGACGTAATAGCCGCTGAACAGCGCCGCACCGCCGGGCAGGGTCTGACCGCCGACCCATTCAGCGCCGCGCAGGGTCTGGACCTCGGCCGCGCCGTCCTCGTTCATCTTGGACGGCTTGCTGAGCGTGATCTGCAGGCGCAGGAACGGCAGCAACACCGACCGCAGTTGAGAGTACGGCCGCTTGGCGCCCTTGGCGACCACCGACAGGCGTCCCTGGTCCCGGGTGAACAGGTCCAGCACGAGACTGGTTTCGCTCCAGTCGTAGTGATGAAGGACAAAAGCCGCCTGGGTGGCAGGCGGCTTAGCGCGGGTGGCCATGGCCTGGTCTCGACGTCAGCGGAGGGATCGGCGCCGATGGCGCGATCCGCGCGCTCGGCGTCAGCGGCGGCTCGGCAGCGCCGGCCATCTCATTCGTAGCCGTAGGACCGCAGATGCTCTTCGGAATCCGCCCAGCCCGACCGCACCTTGACCCACAGCTCGAGGAAGACCTTCGCATCCATCAGCGTTTCCAGCTCCTGGCGCGCCTCGGAGCCGATGCGCTTCAGGCGCTCGCCGCCCTGGCCGATGATCATGCCCTTCTGTGCCTCGCGCTCCACCACGATGGTGGCGGCGATGCGGCGCAACTGGCCCTCTTCTTCCCAACGATCGATGACGACCGTGGCCGCGTAGGGCAGCTCATCGCCGGTCAGGCGGAAGAGCTTCTCACGGATCATTTCGCTGGCGAGGAACTTCTCGCTGCGGTCGGTCAGCGCTTCCTGGTCATAGAACCATTCCTGCTCGGGCAGGTAGGGCTTGAGGATCTGGAACAGCCGCTGAACGTCCGCCGGCTTCTGCGCCGACAGCGGCACGAACTCGCTGAAGTTGCGACGCTCCTGCATGCTCTTGAGCCAGGGCATCATCTCCGCGCGGCGGGTCACCGCATCCAGCTTGTTGGCGATCAGCACCACCGGCTTGTCCTGCGGCAGCAGGGACAGCACTTTGGCATCGTCCAGTCCGAAGCGTCCGGCCTCGACGACAAACAGCACCAGGTCCACATCCGCGAGCACGCCCTGCACCGTGCGGTTCAGGTTGCGGTTCAGCGCCGAGCTGTGGCGAGTCTGGAAACCCGGGGTGTCGACAAACACGAACTGGGTTTCATCGACGGTGCGCACGCCGGTGATGCGGTGCCGCGTCGTCTGCGCCTTGCGCGAGGTGATGGACACCTTCTGGCCGACCAGCGCATTGAGCAAGGTCGACTTGCCGACGTTGGGCCGTCCGACGATCGCGATCAGGCCGCAGCGGGTGTCGCCCTCGAAGACCGGTGGCGCGCCGATGCCGCCGCGCACGCCGGCGGTGGTGGCGTCGTCCTCGTCGCCCTCGTCATCGTCGCCCTCGTCGAACTCTTCGCCTTCGTCGTCCAGGTCGTCGGCGTCGTGGTCCTCGTCGTGACGAGCATCGGCCGCCTCGGCGCCGGGGTTCGAATCGTCCGCGACGCCGGGCGTCACCGGGGTGGACACCGCGTCGGGGGCGTGCTCGCCGTCAGACGGGAGTTGCTGAGCCGCGGCCTCATCGCTGGATGAGCCGCTGCGTTTTTTTGCATTCATGAGGTTGCCTTATCAGTCGCGCAAGCCGGTCCCGGGCTTGTCGCCGGCGAGCAGCTCGTCGAGGACCTGCCGAGCCGCTTCCTGCTCCGCGATGCGTCGAGAGCGGCCGTCGCCGTTGCGGGCCAGGTTCAGGGAAGCGACCTGGCATTCGACGGTGAACGTCTGGGCGTGGGCCTGACCGCGGGTTTCAACAATGCGGTAAGCCGGCACGGGGAGCCGACGCGCCTGCAGCCATTCCTGCAGCGCGGTCTTGGCGTCCTTGGCCCAGTTGTCGATGTCGCTGCCGGCGATCAGGTCGCCGAGCAGCCGTTGCACGATGGTGCGGGCGGCGTCGTAGCCGCCGTCGAGAAATGCGGCGCCGATCACCGCTTCCAGCGCATCGGCAAGGATGGACGGCCGCTGCGCACCGCCGCCGCGGGCTTCGCCTTCGCTCATGCGCAGCGCTTCCGGCATCTTCAGCTGAAGCGCGAGCTTGTGCAGGCTGTCCTCGCGCACCAGATGGGCGCGGATGCGGGTGAGGTCGCCCTCATCCGAACCCATGAAGCGGTCGAAGAGCAGCGTGGAGACGGTCAGGTTCAGCACCGCGTCGCCCAGGAATTCCAGGCGTTCGTTGTGCTGCTGGCCGAAGCTGCGGTGCGTCAGCGCGCGCTGGAGCAGCGCCGCTTGCGAAAAGCGGTAGCCCAGACGTTGCTGAAGAGCCTCGAGCGCTTGCGGGTTCATGGTGGGCGTCAGTTGGACTCGCCTTTGTACTTGATCAGCAGCGAGACGGGGCCGAACAGCGACACTTCCTTGTCATAAGCAAAGCTGATCTTCACCTTTTCCTCGTTTTTGGTGATGACGAGGTCCTGCGGCTGGATGCTGACGATGGAGAACTCCACATCCTTGGTCCGGCTGAAAGCCGCCCGGGCCTCGGCCACGGTGCTGGGGCCGCTCTTGGCGATGCGGTTGATGGCCTGCTGGATGGTGTAGTACTCCATCACCGTGGGGGTGACCCGCATGCCCACGATCGCCAGGAAACCGAGGATCACGGCCCAGAACAGCAGGCCCAGCAAACTGATGCCGCGTTGATGTTGGCGTGCGCTGCGCATGGCGAAATTCTCCCTGTCCTTGTTGGTGATCGACGGATCGAAGCTGTGAATCAATGAATGGATTCGAAACGGAAGCCGGTGGGGCGACTGAGGCGACTCCGGCGACACGGGCTCAGCGGATGCTGCCCACGCGCTTGATGTTGCCGAAGTTCATCCACACCACGAAGGCCCGGCCGACGATGTTCTCGTCCGGCACGAAGCCCCAATAGCGGGAATCCTGCGAGTTGTCGCGGTTGTCGCCCATCATGAAGTAATGGCCGGCCGGCACCTTGCAGGTCACGCCATCGAGCGTGTAGGTGCACTGGTCGGAATACGGGAAATCGTAGATCTTGCGGATCGGCTCGCGCGGGGCGGGATCGACGAGGATTTCATGCTCGACCGGACCCAGCTTCTCGGTGAAACGGGGACGGAAGCGCATGGAATTGGGATCCTCATCGAAGAAATCGCCCAGGGACTGGGTTTCGATTTCCTTGCCGTTCACATACAGGCGCTGGTTGCTGTAGCGGATCTCGTCACCCGGCAGACCGACCGCGCGCTTGATGTAGTCGATGCTGGGATTCTGCGGATAGCGAAACACCACCACGTCGCCGCGCTGGACGTCGTGGTTGCTGATGATCTTCTTGTTGATCACCGGCAGCCGGACGCCATAGTGGAACTTGTTCACCAGGATCAGGTCGCCGATCAGCAGCGTGGGCACCATCGAGCCGGACGGAATCTTGAACGGCTCGAAGAGGAACGAACGCAGCAGGAAGACGATCAGGATGACCGGGAAGAGGCCAGCGGTCCAATCCAGCCACCACGGCTGGCGCAGGATGTCCTGACGCGCACCTTCCACATCGCCGTCGACCCGATCGATGCCTTGCGCGGCCAGCGAGGCCCGGCGCTGCACATCGGTCTCGGCCAGTTGCTGCGCCGCACGGCGGCGGGCGGGCTGGAAGTGGAAGCGCTCGGCCAGCCAGTAACCGAGCGTGACGGTCGTCAGGATCAGAAGCAGCAGCGAGAAATTGCCGTTCCAGTAGCCGGTGTACCAGCCGCCCAGGTAGGCGATCAGGGCGGCGTACAGCAGCCCGGTCAGTGCACTCATCGCGTTCATTCTTCGACTTGTAGGATGGCCAGGAAGGCTTCTTGAGGCACCTCCACCGAACCGATTTGTTTCATGCGCTTCTTGCCCGCCTTCTGCTTTTCGAGCAGCTTGCGTTTGCGACTGATGTCACCGCCATAGCATTTTGCCAGCACGTTCTTGCGCAAGGCCTTGATGTTCTCCCGCGAGATGATGTTGGCGCCGATCGCAGCCTGGATCGCAACGTCGTACATCTGGCGCGGAATGATCTCGCGCATCTTCGCGGCCACCTGGCGGCCGCGGTATTGCGACTGCGAGCGGTGCACGATCAGCGAGAGCGCATCGATGCGGTCGCCGTTGATGAGCATGTCGACCTTGACGACGTCCGATGCGCGGTATTCCTTGAACTCGTAGTCCATCGAGGCATAGCCGCGGGACACGGACTTCAGCTTGTCGAAGAAGTCCAGCACGATCTCCGCCAGCGGGATTTCGTAGGTCAGCATCACCTGACGGCCGTGATAGGCCATGTTCAGCTGCACGCCGCGCTTCTGGTTGGCCAGCGTCATGACCGGGCCGACATACTCCTGTGGCATGTACAGATGCACGGTGACGATCGGCTCACGGATCTCGCCGATCTTGCTCTGCTCGGGCATCTTGGACGGGTTCTCGACCTCGATCACTTCGCCGTCGCCGAGCTGCACCTCATACACCACGCTCGGGGCGGTGGTGATCAGGTCCTGGTCGAATTCGCGCTCCAGCCGCTCCTGGACGATCTCCATGTGCAGCAGGCCGAGGAAGCCGCAACGGAAGCCAAAGCCGAGCGCCTGGGAGACTTCCGGCTCGAAGCGCAGCGACGCATCGTTGAGCTTGAGCTTCTCGAGCGCATCGCGCAGCTGGTCGTATTCGCTGGCTTCGGTCGGATAGAGACCGGCAAAAACCTGCGGCTGGATTTCCTTGAAGCCGGGCAGCGCTTCGGTCGCGGGACCGAGGTTGTTCGGCAGCTTCTTTTCCAGGGTGATGGTGTCGCCGACCTTGGCGGCCGCCAGCTCCTTGATGCCGGCGATGATGAAGCCCACTTCACCGGCGACCAGCTGATCGCGGTTCTCCGACTTGGGGGTGAACACGCCCAGGTGCTCGGCCGGATAGATGGCGTTGGTGGCCATCATGCGGATGCGCTCGTTCTTCTTCAGCGTGCCGTCGACGACACGCACCAGCATCACCACGCCGACGTAGTTGTCGAACCAGGAGTCGATGATCATGGCGCGCAGCGGTGCCTCGACCACGCCCTTGGGCGGCGGCATGCGGGCGATCACGGCTTCGAGGATGTCGTCCACGCCCATGCCGGTCTTCGCCGAGCAAGGGATCGCGTCGGTCGCATCGATGCCGATGACGTCTTCGATCTCCGCTTTGGCGCCGTCCGGATTCGCCTGCGGCAGATCCATCTTGTTCAGGACCGGGACGACCTCCACGCCGAGCTCGAGCGCGGTGTAGCAGTTGGCGACCGTCTGGGCTTCCACACCCTGGCTGGCATCCACGACCAGCAACGCGCCTTCGCAGGCCGACAGGGAACGGCTGACTTCATAAGAGAAGTCCACGTGTCCCGGGGTGTCGATCAGGTTGAGGTTGTAGATCTGGCCGTCACGCGCCTTGTATTGCAGCGCGGCGGTCTGAGCCTTGATGGTGATGCCGCGTTCGCGTTCGATGTCCATCGAGTCCAGCACCTGCGCTTCCATCTCGCGGTCCGACAGGCCCCCGCAGCGCTGAATGATCCGGTCGGCGAGCGTGCTCTTGCCGTGATCGATGTGGGCAATGATGGAGAAATTGCGGATGTGATTCATGGACTCAGTCGGGGGCCGCAGGGCTGAAGGCTACATCGACCCAACCGTGCTTTGAACGGCGATGTCGGGGTCCCTGTGCTGGGCGTTGCGCCCCCCGGTGGGAAGCGCGCTGGACATAAAAAAAAGGCACGTCGAAACGGTGACGCGCCTTCCAACAAAACTTATGGCAACTGCTTGTTGGGCTTTCATTGTAGCCAAAAGGCCTGCCCTGGAAACCGCATGGATGCGAGCTTCGCGGGCGTTGCCCTTCGCCAACAGGAATTTCATCCACAGGTTATCCACAAAAAGCTGAGGACATCCTGTGGATGGCCCAGACCCCTTCCAGGGCGGGCACGATTCACTGCCAAGATCGCTACAAACGTGGCCGGAGGCGGGCCGATTGTAGCGGAGTGACGCATCAATCCTTCTCATTGGTCACAGGCGTTAGCAAGCACCAACCGACGCGAAAGGCGGGACGATGACCTCCTCGATACGGTGGCTTTCCGCATGGTGGAAAGCCCCAGCCGCTCGCTAGGTTGACCGAGCGAGGCCCGGTCAACCGTGCGCACTAGCGCGGCGCGGAGGTGGTGACGCGTCCGCTCAGCCCTTGCCCGGCTTCAGCAGCACGTAGGTCACGGCATCGCCGCGGCGCACCAACATCTGCAGCGGCTTGGTCTTCTCGACCTTGGCCAGCAGTGCCTGGAACTGCTTGAGCGATTTGATCTCGGCGTTGTTGACCGACAGGATCAGATCACCCGCTCGCAGGCCGGCTCGTGCAGCCGGGCCATCGACCGCATCGATCTTGATGCCGCCGGCGACCTTGAGCTCCTTGCGCTGGGCGTCGGTGAGCTCGCTCACCGTCAGACCCCACGCCTGGGCGCCGGCGACGGCAGGGGCTTCCGGCTCGGCCGTCGCGGCGGCGCGGTCATCCGGCAGCGCTTCCAGCGTCGCGGTCAGCTCCTTGGTCGCGCCGCGTCGGAAGACTTGCAGCTTGACTTGCGTACCTGGCGCCGTGCCCGCAGCGAGGCGGCGAAGGTCCACGGCCTTCTCAACGGGCTTGCCGTCGAAGCGGGTGATGACGTCACCCAGCTCCAGACCCGCCTTCTCGCCGGGCGCTCCCGGCGTGATCCGGGTGACCAGCGCGCCTTGCGCCTTGCCCAGGCCGATGGCTTCGGCCACTTCCTTGCTCAGATCGTCGGGATACACGCCCAGCATGCCGCGCGTCACGCGGCCCTTGCTTCGGAGCTGGTCGGCCACGCGCATCGCTTCATCGATCGGGATCGCGAAGGAGATGCCCATGAAGCCGCCCGACTGGCTGTAGATCTGGGAATTGATGCCCACGACCTCGCCTCGCAGATTCAGCAACGGGCCGCCGGAGTTGCCGGGATTGATGGCCACGTCGGTCTGGATCAGCGGCAGCAGGTCGCCGGTGTCACGCGCCTTCGCGCTGACGATGCCGGCCGTGACGGTGTTGTCGAAACCGAAAGGCGAGCCGATGGCCATCACCCATTCGCCGACCTTGAGACGAGACACCTCACCCATGCGCAGCATCGGCAGCCCGGTGGCTTCGATCTTCAGCACGGCCACGTCGGTGCGACGGTCCAGCCCCACCACCTTGGCCTTGAACTCGCGCTTGTCGGTCAGCGTGACGACGACTTCGTCGGCCTCATCGACCACATGCGCGTTGGTCATCACATAGCCGTCCGCGCCGATCACAAAGCCGGACCCGAGACCGCGACGCTGCGGGGAGTCCTCGTCATCATCGTCATCCGGGCTGGGCGACGGTGATGGGGCCGGATTGCCCTTGCGCTGCGGCGGGACCGGAATGCCGAAGCGGCGCAGGAATTCGCGCATCTGCTCGTCGAGTTGCGCGTTGGCGCCGGGCTTGATGCGCTCCGAGGTCCGGATGTTCACGACGGCGGGACCCGCGAGCTCCACCAGCGCGCTGAAATCAGGCAGCGCCCGCGCCAGATCCGGCACCGGTGCAGCGGCCGGCGCGACGGGAGCAGCCGGTGCGGCCGATGGGGTTTGGGCAGCGGCCACCAAGGGCGCGCTCAAGACGGTGACGCTGCCGAGCGCCAGGACGAGTCGGCGGAGGGTGTGGGGCATGAACACTCGTATCGGGATAGCGGGAAAACAGGGCTCACATCATGCACGGAATTCGTCAGGCTCACGCCATGAAGAGGTGAATGCGGAGTAACGGCCAGGCCGAACCCATGCCGCGACGTGAGACCGCCAAATGGTGGTGGCGCCAGAACCGCCACGATGCGTCGACCGGTGCCAGGCGAATGAGCATCCAGCGTTCGACATCGATGAGCACGACCGGCACCACCGGCTTGGCGACCTGATTGGCAAGCCGCGAGCCCGCGCCAGGCTCGATGTCGAAATCAGCCAGCGGCTGCCACCACCACTGGGCACCATCCCAGCGCAGGATGTCGCCATGTACTGGCAGTCGCTTCGCGACGATGCCGCTCGCGCACGCACCGACAACAAGGGCCAGCGCCGCAGCCGCCGCGAGCGGCCCTCCATGCTGGAGACACGCCAGCGCGGCAGCGCCGACAGCGGCGCCCACCAGCGCGATGCGGAGGCCACGCCAGGACGGATCGAGCGGGCATGAAAAACGCCGGGACACAGCCCGGCGTGAGATCACGGCATGAAGCGGCGACGACTGCCCATCCGACGAGCCCGCCCCTGCGGCGGATCGTGCGGTGGCGTCGTGGGCCATGATCGATCGCGCAGTGGAGCGTGTCGACCCGGCCCCGCGCCGGTCAGGCCCGCTTGAAGATCAGCGTCCCGTTGGTGCCGCCGAATCCGAAGTTGTTCTTCGCGGCGTACTCGATCGGCATCTTGCGCGCTTCGTTGGCGCAGTAGTCCAGATCGCAGGCGGGATCCTGATTGAAGATGTTGATGGTCGGCGGCGCGATCTGATCGTGCAGCGCCATCACGGTGAACACCGATTCAATGCCACCCGCGCCACCCAGCAGGTGACCGGTCATGGACTTGGTCGACGAGACCACCAAGCCCGACTTGGCGTGATCACCGAACGCCTGCTTGATGGCGTTGGTCTCGTTCGCATCACCCAGCGGCGTCGAGGTGCCGTGGGCATTCATGTACTGGATCTGGTCCGGATTGACGCCCGCATTGCGCAGGGCATTGCGCATGGAACGGGTCGGGCCGTCCACATCGGGTGCGGTCATGTGGAAGGCGTCGGCGCTCATGCCGAAACCCACCAACTCCGCATAGATCTTGGCGCCGCGCTTCTTGGCATGTTCGTACTCTTCGAGCACCAGCACGCCGGCGCCCTCGCCCAGCACGAAGCCGTCGCGATCCTTGTCCCATGGGCGCGAGGCCGTCTTGGGATCATCGTTGCGGGTCGACAGCGCCCGGGCCGCGGCAAAACCGCCGACGCCCAGGGGAGAGACGGTGGACTCGGCGCCGCCGGCCACCATCACATCCGCATCCCCGGCTTCAATCATGCGACCCGCCTGGCCGATGCTGTGCAGACCGGTTGTGCAAGCCGTCACGATCGCCAGATTCGGGCCTTTGAAGCCACACTGGATCGAGACGTGGCCCGAGATCATGTTGATGATCGAGGCCGGCACGAAGAACGGCGACACACGGCGCGGGCCGCGCGTCGTCAGTTCCGCATGGGTCTCTTCAATCATGGGCAGGCCACCGATGCCGGAACCGACCAGCACGCCGATGCGCTCGGCCAGCTCGGGGCTGAGCGCATCGCCGGTGGGCAGTCCGGCGTCGCGCACCGCCTGCAGGGACGCGGCCAATCCGTAATGGATGAACGTGTCCATGTGTCGCGCTTCCTTGGCGGGGATGTAGTCATCCACCTTGAAGCCCTTCACCTCACCCGCGAAATGGCATGCCAGATTGCTGGCATCGAATCGGGTGATGGTGTCAATGCCGGATTGACCGGCCACGATGTTGGCCCAGCCCTGTTCAACCGTGTTGCCCACGGGACTGATCAGGCCAAGACCGGTGACGACGACGCGACGACGGCTCATGCTCAATGATTGAAGTGGTACTGCGGGAACTGACAGCGTCAGAGAGGCCGATCAGGCCTTCTGATGCTTGACCGCGTAGTCGATCGCCAGCTGGACGGTGGTGATCTTCTCGGCTTCTTCGTCGGGGATCTCGATGCCGAACTCGTCTTCGAGGGCCATCACCAGTTCCACGGTGTCCAGAGAATCGGCGCCGAGGTCAGCCACGAAGGCCTTCTCATTGGTCACATCGGCTTCAGGCACGCCGAGTTGCTCGGCGATGATTTTCTTGACACGTGCTTCGATATCGCTCATGACTCCTCCAGGAGGGGATTGCTAGAACAACCCGGGATTCTAAGGCCTTAGAGCGGCGCCTCTAGTTCGCGCGTCCCGAGGCGCCCTGTTCCGACGGAACCTGAACGCGCTCGCACTCTATCAGCCCCACACCGGCCGGGTGAATCCGGTGGGCATGTCCGCCGTCAGGCGGACGCGCCACGATGAGGTACTCGACGGGGCCGGCGCAGGATCCCCATCGATCCCACGCTGCTCGCTGACGGGCTTGCGCCCGCCGCCCCGCATCGCGCGAGCGATCAGTTCATGAACATGCCGCCGTTGACATGCAGCTCGGTGCCGGTGATGTAGCCGGCTTCCGGGGAAGCGAGGAAGGCCACCGCATGCGCGATCTCGGCCGGGTCGCCGAGGCGCCCCAGCGGGATCTGCGCCAGCAGCGCGGTCTTTTGTGCCTCGGGCAGGACTTCGGTCATGTCGGTCGCGATGAAGCCCGGGGCCACGCAGTTGACGGTGATCGAGCGGCTGCCCAGCTCACGAGCCAGGGCACGCGTCATGCCTGCCACGCCCGCCTTGGCGGCGGCATAGTTGGCCTGACCGGCATTGCCGGAAGCACCCACCACCGAGGTGATGTTGATGATGCGGCCATAGCGCTGCTTCATCATCGTGCGCATCACCGCCCGGCTGGCGCGGAAGACGGCCTTGAGGTTGGTGTCGAGCACCGCATCCCAGTCCTCGTCCTTCATGCGCATGGACAGCATGTCCCGCGTGATGCCGGCATTGTTGACCAGCACCTGCAGCGCGCCGTCCTGCTTGACGATGGCATCGACCAGCGCTTCGACCGCCGCGCCGTCGTTGACATTCAGCACCGCACCGCGGCCGCCGAACGGCTGCAGCGCATCGGTGATCGCCTGTGCGCCGGTCTCGCTGGTGGCGGTGCCGATGACCACGAAGCCCTTCTGGGCCAGCGTCAGGGCGATGGAACGGCCGATCCCGCGGCTTGCGCCGGTCACCAGCGCGACTTGCTTGCTCTCACTCATGTGGACGTCCTCAGCTCAACAGATTCTTGGCTTCCGCCAGCGAGGCCGGGTCGAGCACCGTGGTGCTGGCGATCTCGCCGTCGATGCGCTTGGCCATGCCGGCCAGCACCTTGCCGGGGCCGCACTCGATCACCGTGGTGAGACCACGCGCCTTCAGCGCCTGCACCACCTCGACCCACCGCACCGGACCGAAGGCCTGGCGATACAGCGCATCACGCAGCGCCTCGGCGCCCTCAGTGACGGCCACGTCGATGTTGTTGATGACCGGGAAGGCCGGCGTCTTGAAGTCGATCGTGGCCAGCTTCTCGCGCAGACGCTCGGCGGCCGGCTTCATCAGGCTGGAATGGAACGGCGCCGACACCGGCAGCGGCAGCGCTCGCTTGGCTCCGGCCGCCTTGAGCGCCTCCATGGCCTGTTCGACGCCCGCCTTGGTGCCGGCGATCACCGTCTGCTTCGGATCATTGAAATTGACCGCCTCGACGACCTCACCGCTCGCCGCAGCGACTTGCGCGCACACGTCCCGCACCACTGCGGCATCCAGCCCGAGGATCGCCGACATCGCGCCCACGCCCACCGGCACGGCTTCCTGCATCGCCTGCGCCCGCAGACGCACCAGCGGCACGGCATCGGTCAGGCTCAAGGCGCCAGCGGCCACCAGCGCGGTGTACTCACCCAGCGAATGGCCGGCGGCCGCAGCGGGCGCCAGGCCGGTCTCGGCCATCCAGGCGCGGTAGCAGGCGATGCCCGCGGTCAGCATGACCGGCTGCGTGTTGGACGTCAGGTCCAGCTGTTCCTTCCGCCCGTTCTTGATCAGCGCGCCCACGTCCTCGCCCAAGGCCGAGGAGGCCTCTGCCAGGGTGCGCACCACTTCGGGATGGTCACCCCAGGCGTCCAGCATGCCGACCGATTGCGAGCCTTGGCCGGGAAAGACGAATGCGAAGCTTTTGCTCATGATGTTCGTGCGAATGGAGGTGCGCTGGGGACGTCGGCACGCATCGTGTCAGACGCTGCCCGGTGGCACCTGAAAGGAACAAACCAGGAAGGAGGTCAACCCCTGACGGTCGCGCCAGGCGCGGCCCATCAGGTCGTCAGAAGTCGAGCAGCACGGCGCCCCAGGTGAAACCGCCGCCCACGCCTTCGAGCATCACCGTGTCGCCACGCTGGATCTTGCCCCCGCGAACGGCCACATCGAGCGCCAGCGGGATCGACGCCGCCGACGTATTGCCATGCTCGTCGACCGTCACGATCAGCTTGTCCGTGGACATCTTCAGCTTCTTGGCGGTGCCTTGCATGATGCGGATGTTGGCCTGATGCGGAATCAGCCAATCGATGTCTGCGTCGGTGCGTCCGGCCTTGTCGAGCACCGCGCGCGCGACCTTTTCCAGCACGCCGACGGCCAGCTTGAACACGGCCTGTCCGTCCATCTTCAGCAGCGGCTGGCCCAGCACCTGGCCGCCCGAGACCGTGCCCGGGGTGCAGAGGATGTCGACATGGCGGCCATCGGCATGCAGCTCGCTGGCCAGGATGCCGGGCGTCTCGCTGGCACCGAGCACGACGGCGCCCGCGCCATCGCCGAACAGCACGCAAGTGGTGCGGTCCTTGAAATCGAGGATGCGGGAGAACACTTCGGCGCCGATCACGAGCGCCTTGGTGGCCGCGCCGCTTTTGATCATCGAATCCGCCACCGTCAAGGCATAGACGAAGCCGGAGCAGACCGCTTGCACGTCGAATGCCGCACAGCCGTGGATGCCGAGCTTGTTCTGCAGCAGGCAGGCCACCGAGGGGAACACCATGTCAGGCGTGGACGTGGCGACGATGATCAGGTCGATGTCCTGGGCCGCCACACCGGCGGCCTCCAGGGCGGCCTGGGCGGCAGGCAACGCCAGATCGCTCGCAGTGACATCAGGCGCCGCGAAGTGACGGGCATGAATGCCGGTGCGTTCGACGATCCATTCATGCGAGGTCTCGATGCCGTCGCGGGCCAACCGTTCGGCCAGCTCGGCATTGGTGACGCGATGGGGGGGAAGGTAGCTGCCCGTACCGAGAATGCGAGCGTAGCGAGGGAAAGCAGTGGTCATGCAGCGTGGGCGGGGGTGGCCGCCTTGTCTCCAACGTCGCCGCCCTCCTCATTGGCAGACGGTAGCGCCTGCAGCGTCGCGACGATGCGATCATGGACCCGGTCGAGCAGCCGGTTTCGGGCCGCATCATACGCCCTGTTCAGCGCCTGCTCGAAAGCAAAGGCATCCGCCGAACCGTGGCTCTTGAACACCAGACCGCGCAGGCCCAACAGGGCGGCGCCATTGAACCGGCGGTGGTCCACGCGGTGCTTGAAGCGCTGCAGCACGGGCATCGCCAGCAAGGCGATCACCTTCGTCCACCAGGTCCGGGTGAACTCGGCCTTGATGAAGTTGGAGATCATGCTGGCCAGACCTTCTGCGGTCTTCAGCGCCACATTGCCGACGAAGCCATCGCACACCACGATGTCGGTCGTGCCCTTGAAGATGTCGTTGCCCTCGACATTGCCGTGGAAGTTCAACTGATCATGAGCCGCCGCCTCGCGCAGCAATTCGCCTGCGCGCTTGATGGTCTCATTGCCCTTGATCATTTCCTCGCCGATGTTGAGCAGACCGACACTCGGCTCCGCTTTGCCATCGACCGCCGACACCAGCGCGCTGCCCATCACCGCGAACTGCAGCAGATGTTCGGGGCCGCAGTCCACATTGGCGCCGAGGTCCAGCACCGTCGTGAAGCCGCCGAGCTGATTGGGCATGACCGTCGCGATCGCGGGCCGATCAATGCCTTCCAGCGTCTTGAGCAGATATTTGGCCACCGCCATCAGCGCGCCGGTGTTGCCGGCGGACACGCAGGCCTGGGCGAGCGCGGGCGTGCCGTCCTTGCCGGGCTTGAGCTGGCTGAGCGCCACCCGCATCGACGAATCCTTCTTGCGGCGCAGCGCGACTTCGATCGGATCGTCCATCGTGACGACCTCGCTGGCCGGCACGATGCGGCAGCGCGGCCATTGGGCCGCGGCTGACAGCGCGTCCGGCTGCCCGACCAGCAACAACTCCACATGCGGATGCGCCGCGAGGAAGGACCTGCAGGCCGGCAGCGTCACGGCGGGGCCATGGTCGCCCCCCATGCAATCCACCGCCAGGCGCATCGGCGCAGCGGACAACGAAGGGCTTGAGGCGTGGGTGTCAGACATCGAGACCAGAAAAGAAGCGGAATCAGCAGCGCGTGCAAGAAACATGCACGGCACCGGCAACACCAGGCCGGCCGGCGAAGATCGCCAACAAGCGGCGCACGTTACGCGAGCGCTGAGATGGGAGCAAGGGTGAGCACCCGTGCGACAGGGCGAAGTGGCCCGATCGGACCACGAGCGCCCGCACCTGGACGCTCGTGCGACTGACGAGCCTCATCAGCGCCGCGCCACAGCGGCCGAGCTTGCGCACATCAAAGCCGCGCGCCCAGCACAAAAGCCCGGCAACGCAAGGCGCTGAACCGGGCTTTTTCATTCGACTGGACACCAGGCCGTGGCGCTGGGCGCCATGAGAGCCGACTTGATCGATGGATCAGGCGGCGTCAGCCTTGGTCTTCAGCACCTTGCGACCACGATAGAAGCCGTTGGGGCTGATGTGGTGACGCAGGTGCACTTCACCGGTGGTCGGCTCGACCGCAATGCCGGGGTTGACCAGCGCATTGTGCGAACGGTGCATGCCACGCTTGGAAGGCGACTTCTTGTTTTGCTGAACGGCCATGATGTTTCTCCTAAAGGCTTCGGCTGATGTGAGGCTTGCTCGGGCTCTCGAGGTGGCTCGAGCTGTGCAGTGGCGGCCTGACCGCTACGGGTGAAACCACCACGCTGACCTCACTCAACCATGCAAGACCACAAAAATTCGTCAAATGCCTGCGACCTGCGCGGGGGCGTCCGTCGATCTCTTCGTGTCCGCATGAATCGGTTGATTTTGGCCGTTTACTCTGCCACTGCTACCGATGCCTCGGCCCGGACTGAACCGGGAAAGCCCGCGAGTGTAGCACAGCCCCTTCAGGCTGTGCCACCAGATCCCTTCTTGAGCGCTGCCAGCGCCGCAAACGGATTCGGACGCTCCTCTTCCGCCGCAGGCTCCTCGTCGTCCACGTTCGAGTGCGGCAGCGGTTCAGGACACACCTCATGCCGAGGAACCACCGGCAGCGCGAGCAGCAGTTCGTCCTCCACCAAATCCCGCAGGTTGAGGTGACGAACCAGCGACAGCACATCGTCGTCGCTGTCCATGTCGAGTTCGGCCGCCTGATCCTCGTCCCGGACAAAACGGAACGCGCGCGAGACAACGAGATCTTCCCGCACCGGCTTGAGGCATCGCTGGCAGGTCAGCGACACCTGCGCCTGCGAATCCAGCTGCAGCCACACCTGGGCTTCACCGCCACGCGGCGTGCGGATCTCGCCCTGAGCGGACCAGCGCACCGTCGGCCAGGCGGCGACATCCGACTCCGGCGCCGCCGAGTCCGCCAGCCGAGGCAGCGCGGCAGCGGGCCATTCGCCATCCAGTTGCTGGGATTCGCGGGCGAAGGCCCCGATGTCGAGTTTGAGAGGGTCGAAGGAACGCGGCTTCATAGCCCTCAAGTGTACGAGCCGGCCACCCGTGCCGCGGTCGGACCCCACACCCGCGATGGGAGAATCCGCCAAATGAACGCGCCCGATCGCCCCGACCCCGCACAGCGCCCGCTGATCCTGGGCTCCACCTCCCCTTATCGACGAGAACTGCTGGAGCGGCTTCGTCTCCCATTCAGCGTGCGCTCACCCGGCGTGGACGAAACGCCGCATCCGGCGGAAGCGCCAGCCGCCCTCGCCCGCCGCCTCGCGCTGGCCAAGGCGCAAGCCGTGGCTCAGCAAGCGCCGGACGCCTGGGTGATCGGCTCGGACCAGGTCGCCGATCTGGACGGCCTCGCCATCGGCAAACCGGGCAATCACGCCCGCGCGGTCCAGCAGTTGCGCGCCATGAGCGGCCGCACCGTGGTGTTCCACACGGCGGTCGCTGTCGTTTGCCAGGCGTCGGGCTTCGTGGCGGAAGACCTCGCTGAGATCCGCGTCCGATTCCGAACGCTGGCCGACGCAGACATCGAGCACTACCTGCTCATCGAGCGACCCTACGACTGCGCCGGCAGCGCCAAGGCCGAGGGGCTGGGCATCTCCCTGCTCGAATCCATCGATTCCGACGACCCCACCGCGCTCATCGGCCTGCCCTTGATCCGCACCGCCCAACTGCTGCGTCAGGCCGGCCTGACGATCCCACCCCGATCGATGCCGTCGTCGCCGGGATCGGCGCCACTGTTGCCGTCTGGAGTTGCCTCGTGAGCCTCGGCCGCCTTTATCTTGTTCCGAACGCGCTGGATTTCGGCATCGATGGCCAGGAGATCGATCTGCGCGAGATCCTTCCCGACGCCGTGTTGCGCCGAGCCGCCTCCATCACCCACTGGGCCGCCGAAAACGCCAAGACGACGCGCGCCTTCCTCAAGCGCGTCAGCGCGCTGCATCCGTTGGCGGCGCCGCTGCAGGAGCAACAGATCGTCGAGTTGCCCCGCCCGCCCAAGGGTCGAGCACCCACCGCCAGCGACCATCAGGCCTGGACCGCCCTGCTCGCCCCTGCCCTCGCGGGACAGGACGTCGGATTGATCTCGGAAGCCGGCATGCCGGCCGTGGCCGATCCGGGCGCGCAATTGGTCGCGGCCGCGCATGCGGCCGACATCACCGTGGTGCCCTTGGTGGGACCGAGCGCCCTGCTGCTGGCGGTCGCGGCCAGCGGACTGAATGGGCAGAGCTTCGCTTTCGTCGGCTACCTGCCCGTCGACGCCGCCGCTCGGCAGACCCGACTGCGCGATCTGGAAGCGCACTCGCTGCGAGAGCAGCAAACGCAGCTGATGATCGAAACGCCCTATCGCAACGGCGCGCTGCTGCAAGCCTTGCTGACGCATCTGAAGCCGGGAACGCTGCTTTCGGTGAGTTGCGGACTCAGCCTGGCGGACGCGTGGACGCACACGGCCACCGTTGCGCAATGGCGCAAAAACAATCGCACCGTGCCCGACAAGGTGCCCGCCGTCTTCGCCCTGCTGGCCGCGCGGTGAGTCTTGGCGCTGCGGCGCCTGAGCACAAAAAGAAGAAAGCCGGATCGCCCTTCGACGATCCGGCTTCATCCATGCGAATGTCCGAGAGGCCACCTGCGCGGCCCCTCGACTCGATCAGGACTCGCTGCTGGCCGCCACGGCCGGCTTCTTGGCACCGAACAGCGCCGCCAGCTTCTTCTTCGGCTTAATGTTGCTGGACAAGCCTCGCGCCGCTTGTGCCGCGCCGCCCGGATGGGACTTTTCCCAAGAGGGCGGCTCGGCGCGCTCCGACGCCTCATAGGGCTTGTCGAACAAGGGATCGTAGGACGCGCCGCGCTGCGGACGCGGAGCCGGCGGGCTGGACGCATACGCCTCGTCACGGCGGTCTTCGCGCTCACGACGCGGGCGCTCGTCACGCCGGTCGTCGCTGCGCTCCGGGCGATCGCCGCGGTCACCACCGCGATCGAAGCGTCGAGCGCGGGAATCTTCCAATTCGATCGGCTCGAGCTCGAGCTTGCGCTTGATGAGCTTCTCGATCTCGCCCATCAGGCGAGCGTCGGCCTTGGTCACCAGCGTGAAGGCCAGACCCGAAGCGCCCGCACGACCGGTTCGGCCGATGCGGTGGACATAGTCTTCCGCATTGAACGGGACGTCGAAGTTGAACACGGCCGGCAGATCGGCGATGTCCAGGCCACGAGCCGCCACGTCGGTGGCGACCAGCAATTCCACTTCGCCGCGCTTGAACGCTTCCAGCGACTTCAGGCGCTCGTCCTGCGACTTGTCGCCGTGCAGCGCAGCCGTCTTCAGACCATCCCGTTCGAACGTGCGCGCCAGCCGGGCCGCGCCCAACTTGGAGTTCACGAACACGATCGACTGGGTGATCGCCCGCTGACGGATCAGCTGCAGCACTGCCGCCCGCTTGTCGTCGTCACCGACGCTGAAGAAGCGCTGTTCCACGGTTGACGCCGTGGCGTTCGGGCGGGCGACTTCCACCAGCTCCGGCTCTTGCAGATAGCTGCTGGCCAGGCGCTTGATCTCGGGCGAGAAGGTGGCCGAGAACAGCAGCGTCTGACGCGTCTTGGGCAGATAGCTCAGGATGCGCTGCAGGTCAGGCAGGAAGCCGATGTCCAGCATGCGGTCGGCTTCGTCGAGCACCACGTATTCGACGTGGTTCAGCACGGCATTCTTGGCTTCGATGTGATCGAGCAAGCGGCCGGGGGTGGCGATCAGCACCTCGACGCCGCCCTTGAGCTGCAGCGTTTGGGGCTTCATGTCGACGCCGCCGAACACGCAGGCCACTCGCAGTTGGGTGTGCTTGGCGTAGGCCTTCACATTGTTGGCCACCTGGTCCGCGAGCTCGCGGGTGGGGGCCAGCACCAGCGCACGCACCGGGTGACGGGCGGGCGACATGCTCGCGTTCTCGTGCTTGAGCATGCGCTGCAGCAGCGGGATCGAGAAGGCGGCGGTCTTGCCGGTGCCGGTCTGGGCGGCACCCATCACGTCACGGCCCTCCAAGACGATCGGGATCGCCTTGGCCTGAATGGGCGTCATCGTCGCGTAGCCCTGATCGGCCACGGCGCGCAAGAGCTTGGGGTCCAGCGGCAGCGTGTCGAAACGGGGGCTTGGCGTCGGGGTGGTTTCTGTCATGGGGCCGGATTATCCCCCATGACCCGAAAATACTCGGGTAACTCCTGAAAACAAGCGCAATTCGGGCCCGAATCGTGTCGAAATCGGTGCCGAATCGGTGGCGAGACAGAAACAACGCGCCGCCGGCGGTCAGCGCCTTGATCCCGTGATCGATCTCGCCCGCCGCCCTCGGCGCTCGCCGATCCGCCCGCGATCAGACGTGGGGCTTGCGCGCCGGCAGCTTGGACGAGTCGCCGCGAAACACCATCCACTTCGGCGTGCGGAAGCGGACGATGCGCCAATACAGCGCCACGTAAGCCACTCCGAACAGCACCATGCAGGCCGCGATCATCGGCGTCGAGTCCCAGAACAGCAGCGCGGGCGCCAGCGAAGAGATGCACAGCGTCCAGAGATACGGGGCCGTCATCGAGTTGCGGCGCGTCATCAGGCGCGCATCCCGGGCGCCAATCGCCCATCGCATCAGACGCCGATAGATGAGCGAATGCAGGTGGATGCCGTCCGGATCGCCGGGGCTGGTGTTGCGCAGGAAGCGGCGGCGGTAGATGGAGAAGACGGTCTCGAAGACCGGATAGATGCACACCATCAGCGCGAACAGCGGCGACACCTGGGGATGGCGATGGATGAGCAGGATCGCCAGCTCCGCCAGATAGAAGCCCATGAAGTACGCGCCGCCGTCGCCGAGAAAGATCAGGCCGGCGGGGTAATTCCAGACGAAGAAGCCCAGGATGGCCCCGACGCCCGCGAGCGCCCAGAGCGCCAGTTCGGTATCACCGACCTGATAGGCCACATAGGCGAGCGCCAGCAGCATCAAGCTCACGCACATCGAGGACAGGCCATTGAACCCGTCGATGATGTTGACCGAGTTGGCCACGCCGGCGACGACGAAGATCGTGACCAGCGCGGCGCCCACCGTGGTCGCGACGATCGCGTCCAGGCCGGGGATGTCGGTGCGGTCGATCGTGGCCTGCAGCAGCCAGCAACCGAGCGCGGCCGAGACCATGGTGGCGATCAGGCGCTCGCGGGGCGACACCTTCTTGGTGAAGTCTTCGATGAGGCCGGCGCCGAAGGCGGGCACGCCGCACAGCAGCAGCAGCAAGCCGGTCTTGGCTTGGGGATGCTTCAGGAAGTAGGCAAGCGCGACCATGCCCACCAGGCCAACGAAGATGCCCAGGCCACCGATGCGCGGCACCGGCCGGGCATGGAACTTTTGCGGGCCGGAGAGATCGTGATCGGCGGACAGATGCCCGTGCACGGTCGACGAATGGACCACATACAGCGTGATCGCCGCCGCGAGTGCGAACGGGATGAGCAAATACAACATGGAGCGCAGTGTAACGATCGGCTTCCTCGAGAGAGGCGGTTTTGGCGCAACAGCGCTGCCATAGAATGCGCCGCTGGTCGCTCCGACACGCCTGGTTGCAGGTTCGTCTCCTGCGACCATGTTCATCTGAGACGAGATCACGCATGGAACATCGCGCCCAACGCGCCTTTTCGCCGGCCGCAACGACCACGACGTCCGCCCGCTCATCCTTCCGGACTGCGCGCCTTGCACTGTCGCTGCTCGCTGGCTGCCTGATGGTCGCACCGATATGGGCTCAGGGCGTGGGTTCGCAAGGCCAGACGATGTTCGATTCGAGCGATGCGGGCGGCCCGGTGCGCCTGAACTCGACGGGACGGAATGGCGCTCAGGACGGCCTCGCACCTGCGGCCGTTCAGCAAGCGGATCGTGTCCGGAAGAACAACTATGTACCCGGCGAGTTCGAGCTGTATGTGAACAAGCTGATCGGCATCGACCTGAAGGACCCGGACGTCGCAGAGCAGCTCAAGCGTGCGGAGTTCGAGGTCTACGAGCCGTCAACGCGCACCCAACAGCAACAACAGCAGGCGCCGAACTTCTCGCAGAACAAGATCGTCACGCCTGACATGGTGATTCGGCGTATCGGCGCGGACCTGATGCTGGACGAGCAACGCGGCGCCAACGGTGAAGCCGACGGTCCACGCCAGGCGCCGGCCGATTACCTGATCGGCGTCGGTGATGAGATCCAGGTCACGGCGTGGGGGTCCGTGGACGCCGACCTTCGCCTGACAGTGGATAGGGCCGGTCGCGTAACCATCCCGCGCGTGGGACCCGTGCTGGTGGCGGGCGTTCGTTACGGCGATCTGACCGACGTCGTCCGCAGCCGCATCGCGCAGGTCTTCAAGAACTTCCAGGTCAGCACGTCGCTGGGCAAGCTGCGCACGATCCGTATTTACGTCACTGGCTTCACCGCCAAGCCAGGCGCCTATACGGTCAGCAGCCTGGCAACGATCGTCAATGGTCTGATCCGCGCGGGTGGACCGTCGGCGGCCGGAAGCTTCCGCCAGATCGAACTGCGCCGCAACGGGCAGGTCGTTGCATATTTCGACGCCTATGACCTGCTGCTCAAGGGCGACAAGGCCAGCGATCGCGCGTTGCAGGCTGAGGACGTGATCCACATCGGCCCGATCGGACCGCAGGTGGCCGTGCTGGGCAGCGTGAACAAACAATCCATTCTGGAGCTGAAGCCAGGCGAGACAGTGGACGACGTGCTGGCAATGGCGGGCGGTTTCAGCGCTGTCGCAGATCGTTCCCGGGTCTCGATCGAACAACTCAGCGAGCGCAACGATCGCCGCGTGCGAGAGCTGCAGTTCCCTGCGCAGCAGAAAACGGCGGCCAGCAATGGCGACGTGATTCGCGTTTTCAGCAGCGTCAGCGCGGCATTGCCAGTGGGCAAGCAATACAAGCGCGTCACGGTGGAAGGCGAGGTCGCGCGCCCCGGCGAATATGTGTTGCCGCCCACGAGCACGCTGCAGGACGCCATCGATGCGGCCGGCGGTCTGACGCCGCAGGCTTATGTTTTCGGAACCGACTTCTCACGCGAAAGCGTGCGTCATTCGCAGCAGGAGAACTACGACCGTGCGCTGCGGGACCTGGAAACTGAATTCACCAAATACGCCAACACGCAGCGAGCCACCACGGCCGACGAAGCAGCGGGTAACGCCCAACGTGCCGCCGGCACTGAGCGCTTGGTGCAGCGGCTACGCGCGGTGAAACCGACCGGCCGCGTCGTGCTGCAACTCGAGCCCGACGCACGCCAGTTGCCGATGCTTGCCGTCGAAGATGGCGATCGGTTGCTGGTCCCATCACGGCCTACCACGGTCGGCGTGTTTGGCAGCGTGTTCAACGCCGGCGCCTTCTTGCTGAAAGACGGTGCCTCCGTCGACGAAATGATGAAACTGGCCGGCGGCCCCACCCGTGGCGCGGACGCCAGTGGCGCGTTCGTGATCCGTGCGAATGGCACCGTGGTGAGCGCACGCCAGTCCACCAGCGGTTGGCTGGGCTTCGGCTCCAACCTGGCCAGTTTGCAAGCCTTGCCGGGTGACACGGTGTTCGTGCCAGAGGAAATGAACAAGTCGACCTTCATTCAGGACGCGAAGGACTGGACGCAGATCCTGGCCAACTTCGGCCTCGGAATCGCGGCGCTGCAGACGATCAAGAACAACTGATGCGGACATCGGAGTCGAGTGTGAGCGCAGAACGAGTGGAGAAGTTTTCCGATGTCGAGTCCGGGGCCGCGGACCAGGAGCTCGGCGTCCTGGATCTGTTGACCGTGCTGGCAGGCCGGTGGAAGCTGCTGGCCGCCACGCCGGTCGTCGTCGGCCTTTTGGCCTTCGGCGCCGCCTGGCTGATGCCGCCGATCTACACGGCTCGCACCGTCTTCGTTCCGCCTCAGCAGCAGAGCTCCGCAGCTTCAGCACTGGCATCGCTGGGCGCACTTGCGGGTTTGGCGGGAGGTGGTCCGATCAAGACGCCCGGCGACCAGTACGTCGCACTGCTGCAGAGCGTGAATGTGGAGGACCGGCTGGTCGACCAGTTCAAGTTGATGGATCTATATGAAGCGGAATACCGCTTTATCGCCCGCCGGCAATTAGAGAAACACACGCGCATCGAGCTCGGGAAGAAGGACGGGCTGATCAGCATCGAGGTGGATGCCAAGGATGCGAAGCTGGCTGCGGACATGGCGAATCAATATGTGGCGGAGCTGCGTCGGCTATCGGGTGAACTGGCCCTGACCGAAGCCCAGCAGCGTCGGGCGTTTTATGAAGTGGAACTCAAGCGCACGCGTGAGCGCTTGACCGAAGCTCAGCGTCAGCTCGAGGCCGGTGGCTTCAGTCCGAATGCCATGAAGGCCGAGCCGAAAACCGCCGCCGAAAACTTTGCTCGGATCAAAGCCGAGCTCACCTCCGCGGAAGTCCGGTTGCAGACCTTGCGCCAATCCCGCGCCGACAACTCGCCCGAGATCCTGCAACAGGTCGCGATGGTCAGCGCATTGCGCGGACAGCTCGCGCAGCTCGAGGTCAGCTCGACGAATGACCGCACCGACGCCGATTACCTGGGCCGTTATCGGGAGTTCAAGTATCAAGAATCGCTCTTCGACCTGATCTCCAAACAATACGAACTCGCGCGCGTGGATGAAAGTCGCGACGGCACCGCCATTCAGGTCGTGGACGTCGCCGTGCCGCCCGAATACAAGAGCAAGCCGAAGCGCCTCACGATTGCGCTGGGAGCCGCCTTTGCCGCACTGCTGCTGATGACGATCGGCGTGCTGGCGCGCCATTTCTGGCGCGAAGCGCGGCAGGACCCCGAACACGCCCGCAAGATGCAAGCGCTGCGCGATGCCTGGAAAGGCCGCACCGCGTGAGCCTTTTCCTCAAGAACAAGCAAGCCCTCAAACCATGTCAGATCTCCAGACCATCAAGGCGCAAATCTTCAGTGCCATCACCGAACTCCTGAGCGACAA
This sequence comes from Burkholderiaceae bacterium, assembly GCA_913776825.1. GTDB lineage: Bacteria > Pseudomonadota > Gammaproteobacteria > Burkholderiales > Burkholderiaceae_C > Roseateles. The sequence continues at coordinate 96,918 of CAJYPV010000027.1, read as the reverse complement.
ATCGACGCCCATCACGGATGAAACTGCGCTGATCGGCGACGGCAGCGTGCTGGATTCGATGAAGCTGGTGGAGCTGTGCCTCGCGCTGGAAGACCTGTCGGGCGATCTCGGCTTTGCGTTCGACTGGACCTCTGAAGCGACGATGTCCCGCTCACGAAGCATGTTCCGCAATGCAGGCGCGCTCGTGGCCGAGTTCATCCGCCAGAAGGAAGCGGTCTGATGATCATCGTCACCGGCGCCAGCAAGGGTCTGGGTCGCGCGATCGTCGATCGTCTCCTGGCTGGCGGGCATGAGGTCTTTGGACTGGCCCGCAATGTCGACGGACTGCCCTTCCCTGCGATGGCCTGCGATGTGTCTTCCTATGACGACGTCAAGGCCGTTGCCACGCGATTGCGGAAAGACGGCGCGCAGGTCGGCGGCTTGATCAACGCTGCCGGCATTGCGTCGATGAACCTGGCAGTCACGACGCCGGCACAGGTGTCGCGAAACATCGTTCACACCAACCTGCTCGGCACCATTCATTGCTGCCAGCTCTTCGCCCCGCTGATGTTGCGCCACAAGCAGGGCAGCATCGTCAATTTTTCGACGATCGCGGTCGCGCTGGGTCTCAAGGGCGAATCAATCTACGCGGCGTCGAAGGCAGGGGTGGAAGGATTCACCCGTGCCTTTGCGCGCGAGATGGCTGACTTCAACATCAAGGTCAACTGCATCGCGCCCGGCCCGATCGACACCAACCTGCTCAAGGGCATCACGTCCACGCAGATTCAGCGCATCGTTGACCAGCAGGTCATTCCGCGCCAATTCACGCCGGACGCCGTGGCAGATCTCGTTGAGCTGCTGCTGGATCCGCGCAGTCATTCGTTGGCCGGACAGGTCTTGCACGTGGGAGGTGCGTGATGCAATTGATCGACAAGCTGTCCAGCATCTGGGCTGGGCATGACCATCCATTCCTCATCCACGCCGGCGAGGAGCTGCGCCTGTCTGACATCGTGGCGCAGACGCCTGCCGATCTGTCGGCCGTCCGCAGCGGCGATGTGGTCGCACTGATTGGCGACTTCAATCCGCGCTCGATCGCGACCATGCTGCGGCTGATCGACCTGGGTGTCATCCTGGTTCCCTTGACGATTGAGACCCGCCATCAGCACGATTACTTCTTCGACTCGGCACACGTGGACGTGGTGATCGAGGACGGGCAAGTGAGCCGTCGTGAGCACGGCACCCGTCACGAGTTCATCGACGCGCTGCGCGAACGCGGTCATGCGGGGCTCGTCCTCTTCTCCACCGGCACCACCGGACGGCCGAAGGCGATCCTGCACGACATGACGCTGTTTCTTCGTCGCTTCGAGACGCCGCGTCCAACCCTACGAACACTCAACTTCCTGCTGTTCGACCATATCGGCGGCATCAACACGCTATTCCATACGCTGTTCAATCGCGGCGTGGTGGTCGCACCTCGAGGCCGCACCGTCGACGCGGTGCTCGACACATGTCGCGACTACCAGGTGGAGGTGCTGCCGACCACGCCGACATTCCTGCGCATGATGCTGATGAGCGGTGCCGTGCCGGACCGGATCCCGGAAAGCTTGAAGGTGATGACCTACGGCACCGAGCGGATGGATCAACCGACGCTGGATGAGCTCTGCCGTCTGCTCCCTGGCGTCGACTTCCGCCAAACCTTTGGCATGTCGGAACTGGGCATCGTCCGGGTCAAGTCCAAGGCGCGCGACAGCCTGTTCATGAAGGTCGGCGGCGAAGGCGTGGAAACGCGCGTCGTTGACGGCGTGCTGCAGATCCGCTCGTCGTCCCGAATGCTGGGCTACCTCAACGCGCCCTCGCCTTTCGATGCGGAAGGCTGGTATGACACCAAGGATGTCGTTGAGGTCGAGGACGGCTGCTACAAGGTCGTCGGTCGGATCAGCGACGTCATCAATGTCGGCGGGCTGAAGTTCATGGCGTCGGAGGTGGAGCGCGTGGCTCTCGACTATCCCGGCGTGAACCTGGTGAAGGCAGAGCCACGCTCGAACCCAATCACTGGTCAGCACGTCGAATTGACGGTGCAGCCCGTGGACGGCCAAGAGGTGGACAAGGCCGCCCTGATGACCTTCATGAAGGATCGCCTCCAGCCGCACATGGTGCCGAAACGCATTCGTGTCGAGGCCGTCGCTGTCGGCCATCGCTTCAAGAAAGCCTGATGAGCACCCCCGTGATCAGGAAAGCCGCGGCGATCCGCGGCGCCAACCTCGTGCTGCGCGATGCAACGGAGGCGGACGCGGGCTTCATCCACGAACTGCGTACGGACCCGGTCAAGAGCCGCTATCTTTCGCCGACGTCGTCGCGGGTCGAAGACCAGGCCGCATGGTTGCGGTGGTACACAGCGCGGGATGACCAAGCCTACTTCATCATCTGTGATGGAGAATCCCGTCCGCTCGGTTGCATCCGCCTCTATGACGCGCAAGGAGACAGTTTCTCCTGGGGCTCTTGGCTGATGGTGAACGGACAGGGGCCGATGACCTCCATCGAATCGGTGCTGTTGGTGTACGCCTACGCGCGACAATTGGGCTTCTCGTCCGCCCGCATCGATGTGCGACGGGACAATGAATCGGTGGCTCGATTCCATGAGAGATTCTTCGGCGCCCGGCGCACCGGAGAGACCGACGAGGATATTCACTACGTGCTTGATGCGGACCGTATCGATGCCGCCCTGCACAAGTTCGCAGCGCTGCTGACCTCGCCGCTCGAGGTGACGCCAGCAGCTTGACGCCGAGCGCTGACGCGGCAACGCGCGTCAGCGATGGTCGGACGCTCGCGCCGAAGCCGCCGTCAACGATGGCGGACGCCTGGACCAAGGCGCGAGGAAGAGGAACCGCATCAGGCTTGAGACGTGCCAGCGCAGATGCTGTCGGCTCCGTCCGGTGGCGCGCTGCGCATCATGAATCACCTGCACACGTGGATCCAACACCGTGGGCAGGCCGACGGCAGCCAGTCTCCGGCAGATGTCCGCGTCTTCCAAATACATGAAATATCGAGTATCGAAGCCACCGATGCGGCGGAAATCGTCCATGGTGAACAGCAGGAACATGCCGGCCGCCCAGTCCACCGATTTCACCTCGCCATCGTCCAACGCATAGTCCGCCTGCAGCCGACGTCCTGCAAAGCGCGCCAGCACCCGTCCCGCAATACGCAGGATCGATGGGTAGCGACGCACACTGTCCTCATCCCGACCGTCAGGCGCCAGGACCCGAGGCGCCACGACACCCGCACCGCGGCGCTGGTGGGTTTCAGCCAATGCCGCAAACACATCGACCTCGCAGCGGATGTCCGGATTCACGACCGCGAACCAATCACGTGAGCTGACCGCACTCGCCGCATTGTGGTTGTCCCCGAAGCCCTTCGGCGTCGAGTTTCGAATCATCGTCAGACCTAGGGCCAGTCCCTCGATGAAGGACTCATCTTCCGGAATGTTGAGCGTCAGCACGATCTCCGCACCCTGCCGAATCACTGGCTGAAGGTCCTCGAGCAGGGGGCGGATCAGATGGCCCTGACCGTGGCTGACGATTGAAATGGCCAACTGGGTTGGCAGGAGTCCTTCGCGTGTCATTTGTTCAAGGGAGCTTGGCGGGGCTGTGCCTCGGTCTCACGGATCGCGGCCTGGTAAGCGTCGTAGGCCTCAAGCGGCCGGAGTTGGGTCAGCACCGCATCGAGCGCGCCGTCGGTCAGGCACAGGCGAGCCAGCGCCTCGACGGAATCCACTCGATGGCCTCCGCGGCGCCAGACGCGGGCCGGCAGACCGGTGAAGGCCTGGGCGGTCCCCAAAACCGGGATGCCTGCGGACCAGGCCTCGATGGTCTTGAGCTTGATGCCGGCCCCTTGACGCAAGGGCGCGAGCAGCGCGGCTTCGTCGAAATCCTGGATGTCGCCATAGCGCGCGGTCACCCGCAGATCGAGGCGTGCCACTGCGGGACATTGCGCGATCAGCTGCCGCACGAAAGCCTCGCTGCCGTGGCCGGCGACGTGAAATGCGGCGGAGGCCCTCGCCTCGCCGCTTTCGAGGATGGCGGCGCAGGCGCGAAGGAACGCCTCAGCACCTTCCGTGTTCTCGACCCGGGCCCAGTTACCGATCAACAGCCACTGGCCGGCACGCACCACGCGGTTCGGAGGTCGGGGGCGGGCTCGGCCATCGATCACGGGCATCACCACCGGTTTGATGCGATGCAGCAAGCTCAGCGCCCGTTCGTCATCGAAGGAAAACGTCACCGCATGACTGGCCTGCCGGATTGCGCGCCGCTCCAGATAAGCGCAACGCCGTGCATCCCGCCGGCGGTCCACACCGGGCACCTGTTTCAGGCTGAGCACGTCATGCCAGACCAGCACACGCGACAAGCCAGTGAACACGCTCAAAAACATGAAGGATGCGTGGTGGTTAAACACCACCACGTCGGGCCGGATGCGCCAACGGGCCCACAGGCAGCGCAGCCATAGCAACGGCGAGACGCGCCGGAAGAATTCCAGCCATACCTGACCCGAGAAACGTCCCCACAGCACGAACAGCGCGGCAGGGAACGTCTTGAGCGCGAAGGCCCGTTCAGACTCGCCCTGCGCAGGATTCAAGCCCAACTCGACCAAGTCGCACAAGCCGCGCTCGCGCCATCGGCTCAGCATCGATTGGGTGGCCGTATTGCCGCCGGACGGCTGATCCGATCGAATACCGTTGACGAACAACACTCGCCGGCCGGCCAGCAACTGCTCCAGGCTGCATTCCGGAGTCGAGGTGTCTCTCATGGACCAGTCTCCAGTCCCAATGACGCATAGGCTTGCAGCAACGCCTGTCGCTGCAGCGCCATCTCCTCACCCACGGCTTGAGCCAGTCGACCAACTGACAGTGCCTCACTGACCAGACCTGCGGCGGCGGTCTCCATGTCCTGGGTTGCACATGGACGGACGTGCCCGGTCGCCTGCGCGAATTCGAAGCCATGCGAGGCTTCCTCGCTGACCAACACCGGAACCCCATAGGCCAGCGCGTCCAGAATCTTCACCTTCATCCCGCTGCCGAGCGTCATCGGGCAGACCATGGCGATGGCGCCTCGCAAGGTGTCGCTCAAGGATGGCAGGAAGCCGGTGATCTCGATTCTGCGCGCACGCAATTCAGCGTCGCCGACCTTTTCCCGCAGCCATTGCCCCACCTTGCCGATGACAAGCAGCCGAGCGTGCGCACCGGTCCAGGTCTGCGCCAGGCGCAGGCAGGCTCTTCGGTTCTGATAGCCAGCGGAGCCGAGGAACACCGCATAAGGCGCGACGCCTTGATCGTGCCTACGTGTCGCCCGGTCCGCCTCCACCGCAGCCACGGCTTGCGGCGTCAGGGCATCGCGCAGCAGTGCGAGGATCGGATTGAACGTAACGACCGGGCAGTCCACGTCATAGAGCTGACGGAAGCGGTTGGTGTCGTAATCCGTCAACGACAGCACGAGGTCGGACTGTCGTAACGACTGCTCCTCCGCCAGATACGCACCGCGCATCAGCTCGCCCGCCAGACCGCCGCGAAGCGCGGCTTCGCCCGCATAGAAGTCGAATTCGCAGTTGTAGCTCTGCGTCACCACGCGGGCACCCTGTGAGCGCGCAGCCGGCGCGAGGGGTCCGAACAATGTCGAATCGAGCAGCACGGCCTCAGGACGAAGGCGATCCACCAGCTCGGTATATGTCCGGAGACTGAGGTCGTGCACGCCCGCCAAATGCCCCTTCTTCAGACGCCACAGGGTCTTGATCTTGCGTATCGGTCCGATGCCACCGGGTAGATCCAGTACATGGGATTGGCATACGCCTTCACCGCCCAGCAGCGGCACATGGAGATCGCGCGACCAGGAATGTCCGACGCCGCCGCCGGTCCCATCGCCGCCGCCGCGCGTCACAAACAGCCGCCGGCGTGAGAGTTGCTGTAAACCGGTCATTGGGGAAGCGAGGAAATGTTCAAGATGAATCGCGCGGTATAGGCCAAGCCGACCATCGCGTACCAGATCAGCCCCAGCTTGCGCATGCGAGGCTTCATCGGCGCGGCGAGCAGCAGCACCTCGAACTGCTCGAAGTAGGCGCCGATCCGCACGGCGATCTCGGGGATCCAGAATTCGCTTCCGGCGATGACCAGGCCGATCAGATAAATGCCCCAGACCAGTCGCGGCGGGCGAGCCAGCAGCAACACGCCGGTCACCAGGAAGATCCGCTTGATCCAGCTTCCGTAGATCGCGTCCGCCGACCGGAAACCTTCAAAGGACAGATAGAACTCGATCTTGTCGATCAGCGTCTGGTCGATCAGATAGGCTGCAGCGACCAGTGGGAGACCGAGGATGAGCAAGCGAATCCAGATGTTCGACCACTTGAACATCATCGCGGCCGTCGGGACGATCGCAGCCAGGTGAATGAACGGCGTCAAAAGCATCAGCCGGTTGGCACGCCAGTCCGGACGCCGGGAGCTTTCCAGGTACACCAGCACGGCCAGGATCATGAGCTTCATCGCCAGGGCCTGGCGGATCGCGCCCATGCCGGTCGATTGCAGATAGACAAGATCATGGAAGGCCGCGAGACGCATCCCCCCTTTGCGCGCGATGAACCAGAACAGCACTGTGTCCAGCAGCCCGATCCACAGGAACGGCAGATCGATCAGCAGCGACATGTAGTGAGACGGCATGCAGCCCGCATACCAGAACAGTTCAAGCGCGTTGATCACAGTCAAGTCGCACTGGCTGAGCACCATCGTGTAGGCCGCGACGTCGGAACCGACGGTCGTCCGCAGGCCCGTGCAGGCGAAACGAATCACGACGCCCACGACCAGCAGCGGCACGGCCCAGCGCCGGTGCGGCGAAATGATGAGGATCAGCAGCAGGAGGCCGTAGAGAGCCAACGCGCTGGGGATGAGGGTATCCATGGGTCAGGGCGAGGGCCGCAGGCCGCTTTTATTGGGAGGGCTACCGGACAACCAGCTCATCGCCGCCCGAATGCCCTCGTGATAAACCCGATCGGACAGCAACCCGTCCAGCGCGCGGCGCGCTTCAGCCACACTCGCCTCCCGACAGGCGGGATCGCGTAGCCGATTAAGCGCCAGCTGCAGCCCCTTTGCATCGCCAAATTCGTACAGGCACGACGCGGGCAGCACATCGGACAAACCGCTGGTCGTGGTTGCCACAACCGGCAGGCCAGCCGCAATCGCCTCGATCGCAATCAGCGGCAGGCCCTCAAAGCGCGAACACAGCAGCAGCACATCGGCCTGATCGAAGGACACAGGTCCCCACGGCAGCAAGCGCAGCCGGTCTCCGCCGGCCCGCGCCGCAGCGATACGGAGCATGGTCTCGCCCGGCCCTTTGCCCTGCGCGATGAGGTGGACATCGCTCTCCAGATGGCCGGCCGACAGCAGGTCCGCCAGCCAATCCAGACCCTTCTGGAACGGGTCGAATCGACCCGCGAAGAGCACGGTCTGGCGTCGTGGATGAATCGGAGCCACGCGAGGGACGGGACGTGCCATCTCCGCACGATCGGATGCCCACGTCGACAGCCGATTGGGAATGACGGTGACCGGCGCCTGAACGCGCCAGAGCTGCTGCAGTAGACGGGCCTGCTGCGACGAGATCGTGATCCATCGCCCGACCTGGCGCGCCAGCCAGCCGGTCAAAACGTCGCGCAGGCCAGGTCGGCTCGCGCCGAGCACCGAAGACGGGAATGCCATGGGGACGTAAGCGGCCAATTTCCGGCGCGAGCACAAAGCGGCCCACAGGTGCGACAAGCCGGTCTGCATCGCGCCCGGTGCCAGCAGGACGGCCGCCCCTGCCGGCAAGCCGGCCAGCGTCCGGACCGTCTCGCGATAGTGCTGCCACATGACCGTGCGGGCCCGCTGGCCGTGTCGGGGCCGGCGATGTCCCGTGGCATGCCATGTCAGTCCGGCAGCATCCAACAGCGGCGGCAGATCCGACTCGGCAGGAACATGAACGTCAACCTGAAATCCCAGCAAGGTCGCGGTCCGAAGCCACTCGATGAGCATTCGCTCGTGACCTCCGGAATCGAGCACGGTCAGCACCACGGCCACGCGGGTCGATGGCGCACGCCCCGTCGACGTGCTTTGGACGATCGGCATCGTCACTCGCGATCCTTGATGAAACGGGCAGGCACACCGCCCACGACCGTGTTGGCAGCCACATCGCGATGAACAACGCTGCCCGCTGCGATAACTGCCCCATCACCGATCTGCACCCCCGGCAGAATCGTGGCGCCCGCACCGATCCAGACGCCATCGCCAATATCAACCCCGAGCCGGTCACGCCGCCAGCCTTGAGCCTGGATGGCTTCGCCCTTGCGGCTCTGGTGATTGGTGCAGACGATGTTCACATGCTGAGAAATCAGGCATTGACGTCCGATGCGCAAGTGTCCATTGACGCGGAGGTTGTTGAATTCGCCGAGGTAAGTGTCGTCGCCGATGGTCAGCCGCGCCGGCACGGCACCTTCCGCATCCACGAGGTTTTCGAGCATCAGCAGCGTATGCGCTCCCACATGCACCGAACGCCCCAATTCCAGCGTGGCACCGGAGGGTTGAACAATCAGTGCTCGCGCGTCGATATGGCAGCCCGGATGCGCGGCCTGCAGACGGGCGACCGCCCAGGTGCGCCGGGCGCTGGCCATCAGCTTTCGCAAGAAGATGATGAGGAGTCGCGCGCTCATGCCCGCTGCTCCGCGTCTGTGCGTCCGATAGCCCGTTTCCAAGCCACGGGGCTGAGCAGGGCCAGCGGCGCTGTCCAGCGAACGGCTGCACGGCGATTTCCCATCCAGCGCAGCACGATCCATTGGCGCAGTTGCTGGATGCGCAAGTCCCAATAGGACGATCGTGTCATGCGGCCGCGGCGGTAGAGACGTGTCAGCAGCAATTCATCGGCGAACAGCGCCGGCTTGACCAGTCGGGTGTCCGCCAGATTGGTGACTGCCGACACGCTGATGCGGTAGCGAACCAGCGCTCTAGGAATCCAGGCGGGCCGTGCGCCGGTGGACAGAGCGCGCAGCCACAAAGGCCAATCATCCAGGTTCCGCAGGCGCAGATCCAGTCCTCCAACGCGGTCCAGGAACGCCCGCGAATAGAACGCCCCCGGAGCCGGCAGCAGGTTGATCGTGGCCACCGCTCGCTCAAGCTCGGGCGTCGGCAGGCATTCAATGCGGCTGACCGACTCCGGCCTCACCAATTCGCCGAGTTCTTCGGTCCGTCCGTTTCGCGTCTCGAAGCGCGCGCATTGGGAGAACAGCCAATCGGCGTTCCGAGCACGCGCCTCCGCGACGAAGCAGGACAGAGCATCCGGCACCAACAGGTCGTCGCACGCCAGCGGCTTGAGCCATTCGCCCTGCGCGCGAGCCAGGCCATCCGCCAGATTGCGAACGATCCCCACATTGACGGGATGATTCACGATCAGCACGCGCTCGAAGGCAGCGGGGTTCTCGGCGAGCCACCGCGACGCGACCTGCAACGTGTCATCGGTCGAGGCATCGTCGCACAGTACCAATTCGATGCGTGGATGATCTTGCGCGCGCAGCGACTCCAGGGTCTCGATCAAAGTGGAGGCGCTGTTGTAGGCCAGCGCCACCAGGCTGACCAGCGGTGGTTGTGCGGCAGCGGTCATGGTGTTCCTCCTGCGGGACCGTCCGGCACCGTACCAACCACACGCGCCGGAACGCCCGCCACGATGCTTCGCGCTGGCACGTCGGCGATCACCAGCGCACCGGCCGCAACCACGCTGTCCTGACCGATCGTCACGCCCTTGAGGATCGTGACGCTCGCCCCGATAAAGACATTGCGCTCGATGCGCACGGCAGCGCACGGATGCGTGCCTGCGCGACGCCAGGCGGGCGCAAGGTCATGGAAGTCGGAATCAAAGATCTTCACATCGATGCCGATCAAACAATCGTCACCAATGTCGATCGAAGCGCGCTCGGCGACCAGCGCGGCGCCATTGTTCAGATGAGTGCCGTTGCCGATTCGAATGGAGGCGTTCGCCTCCCGCGCTTCGAGATGCGCATAGCCGGACCAGAAGCCCGGCGACGGTCCATACCCCAGGACGCAGTCGCCCAGCTCAATGCGCCCCTTGCCCAGGAGACATACGGGCTGAAGCCGAACGGCCCGATCCTGAACCGCCTCATTGGTCGACATCCGCCGATACCAGAACACGCGCCAACGGGCCCAGACGCGTTGGAGGAGCCGGTCGATGAACGGTGGGCGGGTCACGCGCGCTCCCCCGCGGTCACCAAGGGCACCGACTCACTTGCGCGAGTCAGGCGATGAAAGAGGACCAGATTGGTGATCAGGCAGACGGCGTAGGTGACGGCATAGCCGGCGGCGGTGCCGATCAAGCCACCCAGATGGGCGCCGATCAGGGTCGATCCGACGAACAGCGCGGTGAAGACGACCTCGATGATGATGAACAGTCGCACCTTCGCGTGGCTGATCAGGGTGAATCCGGCCACCCAGGCGCAGACCTTAAGACAGTCGCCCAGGACCTGGACCGCCATCGCGTCGGTCAGTTGGAGAAAGTCGTCGGTCAGCAGCGTGCGAACCAGGAAACCGCGCAGCAGATACATCAGCGTGCTGGTCAGCAGGACCACAGGCACCACGAACCGGAAGGCGCGTGCCACTTCCGCACGCAACGCCGCACCGGCGGGCAACTCGGAGAATCGCGGCAGGAAATAGACGGTCAGCGTGCTGGTCAGCAGCATCAGATGCAAATCACTGATCTTGTGCAGCGCCTGCCAAAGGCCCGTGTCGTGCCATCCGATCAGATGTCCGAGTTCACCGCGCACCAACAATTGCCCACCAGGCACCACCAGCGCGGAGGTGATCGCCATCAGCGCAAAACCCGTCAGCTTGCGGGCATGGCTGGGATCGAATCCGCCCAGCAGCTCCGCCCAACGCAGTTCACAGTGGCGTCGGAACAGCGAAGCCGTGACCAAGCAGGTCACCGCCTGGCTCACGCACAGGGCCACGAGCGCGCCGTACAAGCCATACGACAGCACCAAGGCGACCGACACCCCCGCCCCGATCACGCTGCCGGCGATGTTGGCCAGCACATAGGCACGGATCGCCTTCAGGCCGTTCAGCACCGCCAGCATCAATCCGTTGAGGATCATCAGCACCAGTGAGAACGCCAACCATATGAAGACGGACGCCTGCTCCGCATCGTGCAGCAGCCACTGCGCCAACGGTCCTCTCGCCATGACCAGCACGACGCCCATGACCAGCGCGCCGACGATGCCCATTCGGAAGGCCGTCTGCCACATCAGGCGGCGAGGAACCGCAGCGTCGGCGTACTCCGCGGTGTACTTGGTCACGCCCGTACCGATGGCACCGCTGGCCAGCGACGTCACCATGCTGATCAGGTTCTGAAACTGCCCGATCAGGCCGTAGCCCGTGGGACCGACGTAAATCGCCAGCACCTTGTTCAGCACCAGCGCCGTGAACACCCGCGTCAGTACAGCCAGGCCGTTGAGGACACTGGTCTTGAACAGGGTCATGGGTGCGCGGCGAGTTTCGCGCAGGCGCTGCGGACGGCCTGAATCACGGTTGCCGTCTGCTCCGGCGTCTGGGTGGGTCCCATCGGCAGACTGAGCACCTCGCGATGGGCGGCCTCGCTGATCGGAAAGGTGCCCTCGCCCAGTTGGAGCGAGCTGTAAGCCGGCTGCAAATGCGGCGGCACGGGGTAATGAATCATCGTCCCGACGCCGTCTGCCTGCAGCAGCTTGGCGAGCTCATCACGGCGGGGATGGCGCACGACGAACAGGTGCCACACCGGCTCGCATCCCTCGGCCACCGTGGGAAGCACCAATTGGGAAAGATCTTTCAAACCGTTCAGATAGTCGGCCGCGATCCGCGTCCGCTGGGCATTCTGACCGTCCAGCGCGGTCAGCTTGACCCTTAGGAAAGCCGCATGCAACTCGTCCAGGCGCGAGTTGTAGCCCACGACCTCGTTCTGATACTTGACTCTCGATCCGTAGTTGCGAAGCACCCGCAACCGATCGGCAATGACCGGATCATTGGTCGTCACCGCGCCACCGTCACCCAGAGCACCGAGGTTCTTGCCAGGATAGAAACTCCAGCAGACCGCGTCGCCGTGGGCGCCGAGTCGACGGCCGCGATAACGCGCACCATGCGCCTGGGCCGCATCTTCCACCACCTTCACGCCGTGGCGACGCGCGACATCGAGGATCGGCCCGAGTTCCGCCGGTTGCCCATACAAGTGGACCGGCAAGATCACCTTGGTGCGGGCGGTGATGGCGCGCTCCAAATGCGCGGGATCCAGGTTATAGGTACCTTCAACCGGTTCCACCGGAACCAGCGTCGCACCGACCTGCGTCGCAGCCAGCCACGTCGCAATGTAGGTGTTCGAGGGCACGATCACCTCATCGCCCGGCCCGACGTCCAGAGCGCGCAGCACCAACACCAGCGCGTCCAGGCCATTGGCCACGCCCACGCAGTCCGCCGCCTCGCAATAAGCGGCGTACTCTCGCTCGAATTGCTTGAGCTGCTCCCCCATGATGTACCAGCCCGAATTCAGGACTTGGTCAAATGCGGCGCGCAGCTCATCGGCCTGGCTCAGTTGCACCGCGCGGAGATCGAGAAATGGAATGCTCATGTCGCTTGTTTCACGTTGTCGTGGCCCCAAGGGGCCTGTTCAGGCGCCCTTCGCGCGGATGAACGCGAGGAATTCGTCGTAATCGCGCAGGTAGTCGGCCGCGTCATAGTGATGGGAGGCGAAAACCAGCAATACCGCATCGGCGCTGTACTTGTATTGAACGCCCCAGGTCCCGGGAGGCAGATAGAGACCCTTCTCGGGGCCATCCAGCAATACCTCCACCCGCTGCCGGCCGTCGTCAGCCATCGCGGCGCAACTGCCTTTCACGCAGATCAGGAACTGGTGGCACTCGCGGTGGGCATGCTCACCACGAATCTCGCGCGACGGCACGCCGAACACCATGAAATAGCGCAGCGGCGTGAACGGGATCTGTTTCTGGAATTCGCCAACTGTCAGATCGCCCCTGAGATCGCTGATCACGGGAAAGGTATGGAAGGTGACTCCGGCCGGCCCGATGGCCTCGACCGAGGGCCCACGCTTTGGGGCCGAGCCGCTATTGACCACCGACACCTGCCGATTCGGGGCACCGACGTAGCCGATGATGTTGGCAGGATTGCCTTCCACGATCGCGGCAGGCGGCACCGAGCGTGACACGACCGCGCCGGGACGTACCCGGCAACCGGCGGCCAACGTGACGCCAGCATGAATCACGGCGCCTGCGCCAACCTCCACCTCGTCGTGAAGAACCGTCACCGGAGCTTGCGTCTGAGCGCCCGCTGCCAGTCCGGATCCGAGAATCACGGCATTGGCACCGATGCGCACATGGCGCCCAACCCTCACGCCGCTCTCGACCACGGCACCACTGTCGATCTGACTGCCCTCACCTGGCGTCACCCCGTCGCCGAGGGTCGCACGCGCGCGGTACACGTCCTGGTTCAAGGCTGCAGACGATGGAGTTGACATGGAGATCTTCAAAGATGAATGGACTGCCGCGGCATTTTCATGCGCGGACCGGATTCTCACCGATTTGGCCTATTGCCCGGGCGGCGCGTTAGGTGGCGACGCTGCGATCCCGAAAGGCAGCGCCCAACAGCCCTCGCAGCAGCGCACGAGCCTCGCGATCGGTACCACTCTCCGCGGCGCGCAGCGGCGTCAGACAAGCTTCCACGCCGCCGCCGGTGGACTCATCGTCCAGCTTGGCCAGCAACAGTCGAGCCACCGGAGTTTGCAGCGTCCGGTCACTGTCACTCAACAACTCCTCATACAGCTTCTCCCCCGGCCTCAACCCCGAGAACTCGATCCGGATGTCCTTCACATCCCGCCCGCTCATCCGGATCATCGTCTTCGCCAGATCCACAATCTTCACCGGCTCGCCCATATCCAGCACGAACACCTGCCCTGAATCCCCGATCGCGCCGGCCTGAACCACCAGCCGCGCCGCCTCCGGAATCGTCATGAAGTAGCGCGTGATCTCCGGATGCGTCACCGTCACCGGCCCGCCCTTGGCGATCTGTTCCTTGAACTTCGGAATCACGCTCCCACTCGACCCGAGCACATTCCCGAAGCGCACCGCCATGAACCTGGTCGCGTGGCCCTGTCCGGCCATGTGACTGATCACCAGCTCCGCCGCGCGCTTGGTCGCGCCCATCACGTTGGTCGGATTCACCGCCTTGTCGGTCGAGATCAGCACGAAGCGCTCCGCCCCGCTCTCCGCCGCCGCCGTGCACGCCTGATATGTGCCCAGCGTGTTGTTGCGCAGCGCCGCCCAGGCGTTCTCCTCTTCCATCAGCGGAACATGCTTGTACGCCGCCGCGTGGAACACGATCTGCGGACGGTACTTGCCGAAGGTGAAGCGCAGATGCGCCAGATCCTTCACATCGCCGATCAGCCGCACCAACGGGATGTGCGGGAACTTCTCGCTCAGCTCCTGCTCGATCCGGTACAGCGCGAATTCGCTCAGCTCGTACAGCACGATGCGCGACGGCCCATACCGCGCCACCTGCCGGCACAGCTCCGAGCCAATCGAGCCGCCCGCGCCGGTGATCAGCACCACCTTGCCGCCGATGCATTCGCTGATGCCGCCTTCGTCCAGCTCCACCGGCTCGCGACCGAGCAAGTCCTCCGGCTCGATGTCTCGCACCTGGTTGACCGCGCGACCCGCCAGCAGTTCCTGGCTGGTCGGCACGGTGAGCACCGGCAAGCCCGTCTGGCCCGCGAGGTCCAGCGCCCGTCGACGCTCCAGCGTGGTCGCCGCAGGCATCGCCACGATCAGATGGGTGATGCCGTGCAGTTCGGCAAACCGCGGCGCTTCCTCCAGCGTGCCGAGCACCGGCACACCCGCGACACGGGCGCCGCGCTTCTCACGCGCATCGTCCAGATAACCGACCACCACCCAGCCTTGCTGATGCTGGATGCCCGCCACCAGCAGACGTCCCGCATCGCCCGCGCCCATCACCAGGGCTCGGCGTTGCTCCAGCGCGCTGCCGCTGATCCGGCTGCGCATGTGCTCATACAACATCCGGTAGGCCATGCGCATCATCGACAGCGCCATCAGCGTGAACACCGGATGCAGCGCCAGCACCGCACGCGGCACCTTGGTCAATTGCGCCATCAGCACCGCGACCGCCGAGATCAGCCCCGCGACGATGCACACCGCCGCCAGCCGCTTCACCTCGCCAAACCCGCTGAAGCGCCACATGCCCTTGGGCACATGGAAGAGCTTCAGGAACAGGCCGTAGACCAGCACGATGCCCAGCATCACCCAGTGGTCGTAGCCGGGCCTCGCCTCGAACCAGCGCTCGAAACCCAGCCGGAACAAATACGTGGCCTGCCACGCCAGCGCCACCGCCAGCATGTCCAGCGCCAGGGCCAGCCACTCGCGGTAAGGACGGATGCGCGTCAGCCACGCATCGAGGGACAACCAGTTCATCGCGTGCTCTTGTTCTTTGGATCGGTCAGTCGGTCAGTCGGTGGTTCGGTCAAGTCGGTCAGGTCGGTCAGGTCGGTCAGTCGGTCGGTCGACGGTGCGATCGTGGGGCTCGCTCCCGATGCACGGCCTCAGCGCCTCAAGTCTTCAGCGCACCCAAGGTCGCCAGGATCAGCCGGATGTCGCCGCCCAGGCTGGCATTGCGGACATAGTCGGCGGCCAGCTTCAGCTTCATCGGCATGATGACCTCCACATACTCGCGCTCCGGATCGGCCGCCTTCGCCAGCAGGTCGCTCTCATGGCGAAAGCTCAGCGAGGCGGGATCGGTGATGCCCGGCCGCACCGACAGCACGATCTCGCGCAGCTCCGCGGGATACAGCGCGACATAACGCGGCACCTCCGGACGCGGCCCCACCAGGCTCATTGCGCCGCGCAGCACATCCCACAGCTGCGGCAGCTCGTCGATCTTGCTGGCGCGCAACCAGCGGCCGCTGCGGGTGATGCGGGCGTCCGCGCCGACGGTGATCTGCGGCCCGAGCGACGGTGCATCCACCCGCATCGTGCGGAACTTGTGGATGAAGAACGGTCGACCGCCCCGCCCCACCCGCTCCTGCCGGAACATCACCGGACCCGGCGAATCCAGCTTGATCCAGAGCGCCACCAGCAGCAGCAAGGGACTGAGCACCCACAGGCCCAGGCCGGCACAGAGCAGATCGAACAATCGTTTGGCCATGGGGTCGGGACGGCGCGTCAGGACAGAAGAAGGTGAAGACGATGGCGGCGGGACGACGGGACTCAGGCCAGTCCGAGGCTGCGACGCACGGCATCGATGACCCGCTCGACCTGCTCATCGGTCATCGCCGTGTAAAGCGGGATGCTCACCGTGCGCTCGTAGGCGCGCTGGGAATGCGGGAAGCGCTCGGCGGTCAGGCCGTACTGCTCGCGCCAGTAGGGATGCTGGTGCAGCGGCACATAGTGCACGCTGCAGCCAATGCCCAGCGCAAACATGCGCTCGATGAATTCGTCGCGGCTGATCTCGGCCTCATCCGACAGGCGCAGCACGAACAGGTGCCAGCTGTGGGTGTCGCCCTCCGGCGCTTCCGGCGGCAGGATCAGCGGCAGATCAGCCAGCGCCTGCAGATAGCGCTGCGCGATCTGCTCGCGCCGCCGCTGAAAGGCCGGCAAGCGCTTGAGCTGATGCAGCCCCATCGCCGCCGCGATGTCGGTCAGGTTGTACTTGAAGCCCGGCGCGACGATCTCGTAATACCAGCTCGGCACCTTGGCGGTGAAGCGGTCGAAGGCATCGCGGTTGATGCCGTGCAGCCGCATCACGCGTGCCCGCCTGGCCAGCTCCGGATCGCGCGTCACCAGCATGCCGCCTTCGCCGGTGGTCATCGTCTTGTTGGCATAGAAGCTGAACACCGTGGCGTTGCTGCCCATGGTGCCGATCAGCTCCTTCTCCAGCGTGGTGGGCAGCGCATGCGCCGCGTCTTCCACCACCTTCAGGCCGTGCTTGCGGGCGATGTCCAGCAACGACAGCATGTCCACCGCCAGGCCCGCGTAATGGACCGGGATGATGCATTTGGTGCGCGGCGTGATGGCGGCTTCGATCTGGTCGATCGCGATGTTCAGGGTGCGCGGATCGATGTCCACCAGCACCACGTCCGCGCCAAGATAGCGCACCACTTCGGCGGTGGCAGTGAAGGTGTGCGTGGTGGTGATGACCTCGTCGCCAGGGCCGATGCCCAGCGCTTCCAGCGCCAGATGCAGACCGGCGGTTGCGGAGTTCACCGCGATGCATTCGATCTGCGGCTCACCCAGATACTCGGCAAACGCCTGCTCGAAACGCTTGGCCTTCGGGCCGGTCGTGACCCAGCCGCTGCGCAGCGTGTCGACGACCTCGGCGATTTCCTCCTCGCCGATGTCCGGCAGCGCGAAGGGAAGGAACGGCAGCTTGGAAGATTCGCTCATGGGCTCGATGGGATGAAGGCAGCGGATGCGAATGCGGATGAGGCAGGCGCAACCGCTCAGGGTTTGATGATCAGCGCCAGCACATGGCTGCGCAGAAACGGCAGGCTGTTCAACACACGGTAGGCGCCCGGATGCCAGCGACAGACCGCCCGCGCCAGCGGCGGCGCCAGCGTGACGCGCCGCACCTGGGCCTGGCCCTGCGGAAACAAGGCCCGCATGCGCCGCACCGGGACGCCGCGCACGTCCGGATTGCGCGGATTGTCGACGATGAAGTCGTACCAGATCACCGCCCCGCCCGGCTTCAGCCAGCGCCACATCGCCTGCGCCACTTGCTGCTGCAGGCCGTCGTCCAGGACCGACGAGAACACCGTCGACTGCATCACCAGATCCTGGCTGCCCGGCGCGATATCGGCCTGCGACGCATCGCCCGCCACCAGCCGCAGCGCACCCGGCAGCGCGGCACGCGCGGCGGCCAGGCGCTCCGGCAGCAGCTCGATGCCGGTGAGGTGCTCCGGCGTCAGCCCCAGTCGCAGCATGTCGACCAGATTGCCGCCCGCGCCGCAGCCGACCTCGGTCAGCCGCCACTCGGTCACCGGGCCCAGGTGTGCGGCGCGTGCGGCCAGCAGGCGCAGCATCGCGGCCTGACGCTCATGCAGCATCTGCCAGACCTCGGGCCGCAGCAGGCTGTAGCGCTCCAGGCCGTCGAGCGCGTCCCGGCGACGCGCATAACGCTCGGTGATGGCCTGCAGTTCGCGGTCCTGGGACATGGTGAGAACGCTCCGATCAGAGGGGCCGGACCCGCGGCGCGGTCATCCCGACACCGCGTCGACGAAACGCTGGGCCAGCACGGGATAGGTGTGATGCTGCAACACGAATTCGCGACCGCGACGGCCCATGGCCGCGCGCTCCGCCGGATCGATGGCTGCCAGCGCCAGCAGCCCGTCGGCGACCGCCTGCGGATCCTCCGGCGCGACCGTCAGGCCGGCGCCGGCTTCAGCCACCGGATCATTGCCGGCCTCGACCGAATGCAGCACCGGACGCTGCGCCATCATGTAGTCCATCAGCTTGTTGGGCGCGATGCCGAAGCGATAGATCGGCGTGCGTTGCCAGCCGATGTAGGCGATGTCGAAACCCCGCAGCAGCGACGGAATCTGGCCCTTGGGAATCGCCGGGAACATCGCGACATTGCTCAGGCCCTGATCGCGCACCCGCGCCTGCAGCGCCTCGCGCAGATGCCCGCCGCCGACCAGCACGAAGGCCATCGGCTGATCCTTCAGCCGCTGGGCGGCGTCCAGCAGCACATCCAGCGCATTCGGCTCACCCATCGAGCCGGCATAACCGACGAGCGTGCGACCCGCAGCGCGCTGTGTCGCCAGATGCGCCTGCAGCGCGGGATCGAGCGGCTCGCCATCGGCCTCCCACTCGTCCAGCGTGATGCCGTTGGGCACGATGTGCAGCTTCTTCAAGTCCAGCCCGTGGGCCGCCATGTGCGCATGCACTTTCGGCAGCATCGACACCACCACGTCGGCGTCGCGGTAGGCGTCGTTCTCCGCCTTCTGGCAGAGCATCGCGAACGGATGTCGCGGCGACATGCCGGACAGCTCGATCGGCGACAGCGGCCACAGGTCATGCACCTCATAGACCAGCTTGGCCCGCGCCTGCCGCGCGATGCGCCGCGCCACCCAGATGTCCATCGGATAGGTGCTGGAGGCGATCACCACATCGGGCTGGAATTCGCGGGCGAGGATGTCGGCGTCCTTCCAGACCTGGCGGCAGAAGGACCAGATGTTTTTCACGCGGCCGACGCCGTTGCCCTCGTAGGTCGGCGTGTCGTAGAAGTGGTAATGGACGCCCTGGAACTGCGCGAAGCCGGGCTCCGGCTGGGTGGTCCGCACATGCGAATAGGACGCCCCCAGGATCAGCGCCTGATGGCCGGCCCGCACCCACTCGCGCGCCAGATAGAAGGGGCGGAATTCCATGCCGTGCTTCGGCGAGCCGGCGTAATGATTGATCAGCAGCAGCTTCATAGAGAGTTCAGACGCGCGACAAAGCGCTTGACGGCAGGCGCGAACATCGCGTGTTGGGCCACCCAGGCCCGGTTGGCGGCGCCGAGCACATCGGCGTGTGCCGCATCATCCACCAGCGCGGCCAAGCGCTGCGGCAGCGCCGCGCGTTGAGCGGCGGCGTCCGGGTGGGGATCGGTCGCCAGGATCACGCCATGTCGAGGCGAGCCCGGTTCCTGCGTGCCGAGCAGTTCATGGTTGGCGGGCAGGTCGGACAGGATCGGCAGGCATTCATGGGCCATCGCCTCGATCACCGACACCGACACCGAGTCGCTGGCCGGCAGGCTCATGAACCAGCGCGCATGGGCATATTGACGGCCCTGGGCGACGGCATCGAGCCGCCCGACGAACTCGATCCGGTCGGCCAGTCCGAGCGAGCGGGCCTGGTCTTCCAGCGCGCCGCGCAGGGAGCCGTCGTTGGCCACTACCAGGCGGGCCGTCGGCTGTTGCGCGGCGATCGCGGCGAAGGTGGCGATCACCTGTTGCGGCTGATAGATCGGCTCCAGCCCGCGGTTGCTGAAGAACAGCCACGGCTGCTTGCGCACGTTCTGCTTGGGCAGCGCTTCCAGGCCGAAGGGGAAGGTCATGACCTCCCCCGCGCCGAGCTGCTGCATGCGCGCGGCCATGTGGTGGGAATCCGAGGTGGTGACGGCGCAGGACTTCAGCACCTGCGTGGTCAGCCATCGATAGGCCCAACCCTGATCCGGCGTGACCAGGATGTCGCTGCCCCACGCCGATCCCGCGATCCGGGCCCGCAGGCGCCAGCCGCGCCGGGCCGCCCAGGCGAGCGTGCCGTGAGACGTCAGGTAATGCGCATGCAGCCAGTCGGCATCGACCCGGGCGAGCCATTGGCCCAGCTTGGGCAACTGCCGCAGCACCGCGAGATTGCCGCCGCCATGCCGCGGATCGGTGTTCAGCGCCAGGCGCTGGTCTTCCGGGATCAGGAAATTGAAGGCCGGCGAAAAGCCCCGCGTCGAGGCGGCCCAGAGCGACAGGTCGCGCTGCTCGGACAGGGCGCGGGCCCATTTGAGGAGATGCGGACTTTCGCCGTCTCCGATCAATACCAGTCTCATGCAGGCCTCATGGCAGAACGTGTCGGGACGGACGGCCGACGCGCGGCGCCTCGCACCAGCCATCCCAGATAGATCGCGAAATACAGCGGCAGCAACACCGAGATCGCGCCCAGCGCCCAGGTCAGCGCACCGCCCGAGCTCAGCACCAGCGCCACCGGCAGCACATACAGCGCATTGCC
The DNA here is from genome assembly GCA_913776825.1 of Burkholderiaceae bacterium. Taxonomy (GTDB): domain Bacteria; phylum Pseudomonadota; class Gammaproteobacteria; order Burkholderiales; family Burkholderiaceae_C; genus Roseateles. The sequence continues at coordinate 76,125 of CAJYPV010000027.1, read as the reverse complement.
GATCAGACTGAAGACCAGCGCGCCGCGCTGCCGACCGGTGACCATCGGTGTGACGGTGAGCGGCGCCGCGATGAAATGGGCCGCGACATAGGGCGCCAGCCAGCGACCGTATTCTCCGGCGCGGGCCCAGTCCGGCCCGAGCAACCAACCGAACAGCATCGGCCCTGCCAGCATCAGCACCGCCATGCACGGCAAGGCCACCATGGCGAGCAGCGCGATGCCGCGTCGCAATCGGGGGCGCAGGTCCGCGCCGCGCTGCCAGTCGCGCGCCAGCTCACCCAACAGCGCTTCCGACAGCGCGCCCCCCACCAGCGTGGCGGGCGCCTTCACCAGCCGCACCATCAAGGCGTAATAGCCGGCGGTGGCCGCATCGGCCCAGGCGGCGATCAGCGCCAGCACCAGGGTTTCCTGCGCGGCGTTGACGAACGCATGCGGGCTGTTGAGCAGAGGGAACTGCCGATAGCGCCAGGCCAGTCGCCGCAGGTGCCGCCAGTGCCAGGACTTGCCCGCACTGTCGAGCCGCGTCGCGCGCTGCCAGCGGCTGCCGCGTCGCAACAGCCACAGCGGCGCCAGCAGCGCGGCCAGGCTTTGCGACAGCACCAGCGCCGCCACCGACGCCCATCCGCCCAGCGCAGCCGCCGCCTGTGCGGCCGCCATCACGCCCTGCTGCAGCACCCGGGCCTGCGCGATCACCGCGATCTGGCCTTGCCGGTTGTTCCACAGACTCAAGGCCTGCTGCATGCCCGCCAGGGCCACCACCGGGGCCAGCATCAGCAGCCACGGATCGAGCGAGCGCAGCGACACCCAGCGCCCGCCCCAGCTCGCCGGATGCGCCATGCCCAGATGCCACAGCGCCGCGCCGCCCGCCGTCAGCAGGCCCATGCCCAGCGCGATCCACAGCGCCAGTTGCAGCACCAGCGCCGCCTCACCATCCCGCTTCGGAATGACGATGGCGAATTCATACCGCGCATTGGCGATCGTCGCCAGGTTGGCGGACAGCGCCACGAACAGGGCCCAATGGCCCAGCGCCTCTGCGCCGTACCAACGGGTCAGCAACGGCGCGACCAGCATCGGGATCGCCTGCGTCAGCATCGACGCGCTGGCCAGTTGAGCGAAGCGTCGGCGGACGGTCATGCCGTCGTCCCGGAGTCGGTCGGCCGCGCACGTCCGCCGTGCCGCTCGGCGATGGCCCGAAGCGCCGAGCGCTGCGCCGGCGACAGCGTCGCATGCAGACCCAGCGGCAGGTTCAGCACCGTGCGCGCGGCATGCTCGCCGTTCGGGCATTGGCCGGCGGCATAGCCATAGCGCAGGCTGCCGCGCGGATGCACCACATCATCGAACCAGGTGCCGCCGACCACGCCGATGGCCTCCAGCTCGGCGATCACGGCCTCGCGCGAGACGGTCTCCGGCAGCAGCACCGGATAGCGCAGCAGCACGTCGTCGGCGCGAGAAGCGCTCGGAGGAACGCCTGGCGCGGTGTCGGTGTCGGCGCCACGTCCGGGCCGCACCCAACCGGGCAGGCCCGCGAGCAGCGCGTCATAGTCCGCCGCCTGCTGACGACGCGAGGCATGCAGCGTCTCGAACCGCCGCGCCTGCATCAGCCCCAGCGCTGCGCTCAGCGGATGCAGGCCAGCGCGGTAATCCGGCTGGCTCTCGCCCGAGATTTCGCTGTCGGGCGTCTTGGCCACCAGGCCGAGCAGGCGTGACGGCATGCGCAAGAGCGCGATCAGCAATCGCAGCGCCGCGTGCGGCAGGCTGAGCGTGAGCCGATGCCAGGCGAGCGTCAGCCATTGCCGCCGGACCACGCCCGCCGCCGGACGATGCAAGTCCGGCCGATGCGCACTGAAGCGTGCCCGCCAAGCGGGATCGGCCAGCACCAGCGCGCCACCGGTGCCGGTTGTCAGCGGCTTCGAGTATTCGAAGCTGAAGAAGGCCGCGTCCGCCAAGGTGCCGGCCACGCGACCGGCGTGATCGCGACCACCCCACGCATGGGCGGCATCTTCGATGAACACGACCTGCGGATGCCGCTGGCGCAGCGCGTCCAGGCCCGCGGTGAGCTGGCCGAAGTTGTGCGGCACGACGACGACGCGGGTCGCGGGGCCGATGGCCGCGTGCCAGTCGTCAGCGCCTGGATTCATGTCATCGGGCCGGATGTCGACATAGCGCACCGTCAGTCCCAGATGCATGAACACATTGGGCACCACCACGCAGGTGTAGCCGGGCAACAGCGCTTCGCTGCCCGGCGGCAACTGCAACGAGGCGACGAACGCATGCAGCGCGGCGCGACCCGTGCCGAACAGATGGACGGCCGAGGGGGCCACCGCCAGGCTGCGGGCGAAGGCATCGCGGAAGTCGTCGCTGGCGGCGTCGCCGCGACGGCGCCAGTGCCGGAAGGCCGACAGCAGATCGCGCCAGCGCAGCGCGCCCGTCACATGGCCCTTCATGAGGCGGAGGTCGACGACGCGCGCGCGCCATCGATCCGATGCAGCGGCCGCGCCGGCACGCCGCCATACACCCAGCCCGAGGCCAGATGACCGCGCACCAGCGCATGCGCGGCGACGACCACGTCGTCCTCGATCACGCTGCCGGGCAGCACCGTCACGCGCGCACCGATGAACACGTTGCTGCCGATGCGCACATCGCCGCGCTGATAGGACTCGCGGAACAGGCCGTGCGCCGACGGCGCATTGGATTCGCAGAACAGCATCAGGCCGGGGCCGATGGCCACGTCATCGCCGATCTGCAGTTGCTGGCCGGCGATCAGCAGATAGCCGCCCGGCGCGATGTGACTGCGCGCCCCGAGGCGGAAGCGGCCGGAGCCGGTCGCCAGCAGTTGCACGTCGCGATAGAGGATGGTGTGCTCGCCCAGCGCGCTGCCCGGCCCGCTGCGCAGCCGCGCTCCGGGATGGATCTGCACGCCGGCACCGCAGCGCAGCCCCGTCCAGGCGGCGACGCGGGCGCGCCACCGCGCGCGCAGCGCATCCAGCCGATAACCCCAATGGGACATGACGGGCGGGCTCCGGCGGCTCAGGTCAGCGCGGTGCGCAGCGCGGCGACCACCTGATCCTGTTGAGCCTCGCTGAGGTCGGCGCTCATCGGCAGGCTCATCACCCGTCGCGCGGCGGCTTCCGCATGCGGCAGCGGCGTCGCGACGCGGCAACGCGCCTCGTAGGCGGGCTGATGATGCAGCGGCTTCGGATAGTGGACCGCCGTCGGAATCCCGGCCTGCTTGAGCGCGTCGATCACCGCATCCCGGCGATCCACCTGCACGGTGAACTGCGCCCAGACGCAATCGCGGTCGTCCCGCACCACCAGACGCTGCAGCGGCAGATCGGCGATCAGCGACTGGTAACGCGCCCCGATGGCCAGACGCTGAGCGACTTCCCAATCGAAGCGTTCCAACTTGCCCAGCACGATGGCGCACTGCAGCGTGTCCATGCGGCCGCCCACGCCCAGACGGGTGTGGGTGTAGCGCTGGCTCTGGCCGTGGACCCGGATCTCGCGGGCGGCCTGTGCCAGCGCGTCGTCGTCGGTGAAGAGCGCGCCGCCATCGCCATAGCAGCCGAGCGGCTTGCTGGGGAAGAAGCTGGTCGCGCCCCAGGTGCTCAGGCCGCAGGACTTGCGGCGAATCGTCGCGCCGCCGGGCGCGGTCGACGTGGCCGATTCGGACGATGGGGCCGATGGGGCCGATGGGGCGGATGGGGCGGATGGGGTTGCCGAGGCCGACGTGGCCGTGAGCGCGAGCTCGTAGGAGGCGCCGAAGCTTTGCGCGGCGTCTTCGATCACCGGGAGATGGCCGTGAAGGGCGGCGATCGCGTTGATCGCGTTCATGTCGGCGACCTGGCCGTAGAGGCTGACCGGCATGATGGCGCGGGTGCGGGGTGTGATCGCTGCTTCGATCAGGTCGGGATCGAGGTTGAGGGTGTCGGGATCGATGTCCACGAATACCGGCACGCCGCCGAGCAGCACGATGACTTCGGCGGTCGCGGCGAAGGTGAAGGGCGAGGTGATCACCTCGTCGCCGGGCTGGAGGTCCAGCGTCATCAGCGCGATCAGCAGGGCTTCGGTGCCGCTGGCCACCGTGATGCAGTGGCGGGTGCCGACATAGGCCGCGAGGGCTTGTTCGAGTTCCTTGACCTCGGGGCCCATGATGTATTGGCCGTGGTCGAGCACGCGCTGGATGCGGGTGTCGATCGAGGATTTGAGCGCGGTGTACTGGGCGCGCAGGTCGATGAAGGGCAGGCTCATGCCAGGGGCTCCGGCTCGACCAGGCGCAGCGCCTGGCCATTCAATTCGTAGACATCGCCGCTGTGGGGACAGACGGCGCGGCCCTCGCCGCGGACCGGCAGGGGCAGCTTCTCGCCATGGCGGCTCATCCAGCCGATCTGGCGGGCGGGCACGCCGACCATCAGCGCGAACGCCGGCACATCGGCTTTCACCACGGTTCCGGCGCCGATGAAGGCATAGGGCCCGATCGTCGTGCCGCACACGATGGTGCAGTTCGCGCCGAGCGTCGCGCCGCGCTGCACCAGCGTGCGTCGATATTCGTTCTTGCGCGGCACCGCGGATCGCGGGTTGTAGACATTCGTGAAGACCATGGACGGCCCGCAGAAGACATCGTCTTCGAGGGTGACCGCGTCGTAGACCGACACCTGGTTCTGGACCTTCACATTGCGGCCGATCGTCACGTCATTGCCGACGAACACGCCCTGCCCCAGCGAGCAGTCCGCGCCGATCCGCGCGCCGCCACAGACATGCGAGAAGTGCCAGACCTTGGTGTTCTCGCCAATCTGCGCGCCTTCGTCCACCACCGCTGATTCATGCTTCCAAAAGCCCACCACCGCTCCTTCGCTGTCGTTCATCACATCCGCCGCCCAAGAGGCTCGCTCGCAGAGGCCGTTCTTCCAACGGAGCACGGCGATCCGGCTCCGCCTGCGCCGGCGCAGTCACTGCCACCTTCCCGAACCGAGGCTCGCTCGCAGAGCGGCCGCCCCTCAAGCGGAGCACGGAGATCCGGCTCCGCCGGTCTCCTGCTCGCCCCCTCGGGGGGCCGCCGCAGGCGGTAGGGGGGGCCTAAAACACCAACGGCAGGCCCACGCGTTGCCCGTCGCGGGCGCTGCGGTAGCAGGCGACCAGCAGTTCCAGCGAGCGCAGGCCCTCATACCCATCCACCTGCGCCTGAGCTTCTCCACGCAGCGTCTGGATCACGTTGTCGTAATAGGCCGCATGACCGAATCCGTACACGCTGGTGGTTTCATAACTCGCGTTCTTCACCAGCTCGTCGTCCGGATGCGGCGTGTCGAAGGCCCAATGCTCGATCTTGTTGACCGCCGTGCCGCCGATCTTCACCGTGCCCTTTTCGCCCAGGATGGTGATCGAGCCTTCCAGGTTCTGCGGATAGGTCAGCATGGTGACGTTGATGCTGGCCAGCCCGCCATGACGCAGGCGCAGGCTCATCACGCCGGTGTCTTCGGCCTCGATGTCGCGATCCAGCGTGGCGGTGTAGGCATGGACGTTGTCCACCGGGCCGACCAGCCAATCCAGCAGATCGACGTAATGGCTGGCCTGGTTCATGAAGGCGCCGCCGTCCATGTCCCAGCGGCCGCGCCAGCGCGCGGCGTCGTAATAGCTCTGCGGACGGGTCCAGAACACATTCACCGTGCTCATGAAGACGCGACCGAAACGTCCCTGCTCCAGCGCCTTCTTCACCAGCTGCACCGTGGCATTGAGCCGGTTCTGCTTGACGACGAACAGCTTGACGCCGGCGTCGCGGCAGGCGCGGACCATCGCCTGGCCTTCCTCGAACTTGGTGGCCATCGGCTTTTCGCTCAGCACATGGCGGCCGGCCCGGGCCGCGGTGATGGCCTGCTGCGCATGCAGACCGCTGGGCGTGGACAGCACGATCAGATCGGCATCGGAGCCCGCCAGCAGCGCGTCCAGCGACTCAAAGCCCGGCACGCCGGTCTGGGCGACTGCGGCGGCCAGCGCCTCGGGGCGGATGTCGCAGACGGCCACCAGCTCGGCACGGCCGTGGTGCCGGGTCAGGGCCTCGACATGGTTCTTGGAAATTCGGCCGCAGCCGACCAGAGCGACGCGGACCGGGCGGTCCAGGATGGGGAACTGAGGCATGGCGCGGCATTCGCATGGGCCCGCGTGGCGCGGGCGAAGGGCCGGATTTTAAGAGCGCAATCGCGCTGGACCGCACGGGGGAAGTGTTGCGTAATGCCACGGAGTTGCCGCTGCGCGGTCCAGGCCCCGCCCAGCGGCGATTCCGCCACGGCCCGGCCCGTCGGGAAATGAACGCCAGCCTCTAGAATCGCGCCCAGCTTTAACGAGTCCACGATGAGCCAGCCCCAAGCCCCCCACACTGACGCCGCCGCTGCGGCGCCTGCGCAAGACGAAAACAAGCTGATCGCCGAACGCCGCGAGAAACTCGCCGCGATCCGCGAAAAAGCCAAAGCCCAGGGCGTTGCGGCCTTCCCGAACGACTTCAAACCCCAGCATCGCGCCCTGCCGCTGCAGCAGCAGTACGGCGAGATGCCCAACGAAACGCTCGAGCCTCAGGCCGTGGCGGTGACGGTGGCCGGCCGGATGATGCTCAAGCGCATCATGGGCAAGGCCAGCTTCGCCACGCTGAACGACGCCACCGGCGCGATCCAGCTGTTCCTGTCCAAGGACGCGCTGGGCGAAGAGCTCTACAACGACTTCAAGCATTACGACCTGGGCGACATCCTCGGCGCCGAGGGCACGCTGTTCCGCACCCGCACCGGCGAGCTGTCGGTCAAGGTGACCACGCTGCGCCTGCTGACCAAGAGCCTGCGTCCGCTGCCGGACAAGTTCCACGGCATGACCGATCAGGAACAGAAGTACCGTCAGCGCTATGTGGATCTGATCACCGACGACAAGGCCCGCAGCCGCTTCGTGGCCCGGTCCAAGGCGGTGTCGTCGATCCGCGGCTACATGGTCGACAACGGCTTCCTGGAAGTCGAGACGCCGATGCTGCATCCGATCCCGGGCGGTGCCAATGCCAAGCCGTTCATCACCCATCACAACGCGCTGGATCAGGAAATGTTCCTGCGCATCGCGCCGGAGCTCTATCTGAAGCGTCTGGTGGTGGGCGGCTTCGAGCGCGTGTTCGAGATCAACCGCAACTTCCGCAACGAGGGGATCAGTGTCCGGCACAACCCCGAGTTCACCATGATGGAGTTCTACGCGGCCTACTGGACCCACCACGAGGTGATGACCTTCACCGAGGAAGTCATCCGTCACGCCGCCCGTGCGGCCACGGGCAGCGCCGTCGTGACCTATGCGGACAAGCCGGTCGATCTGGAAAAGCCGTTCACCCGCCTGTCGGTGCGTGAATCGCTGATCCGCCATGCCGGCCTGAGCGCCGAGCAGGCCGATGACGCCGCCGTGCTACGCGACAAGCTGAAGACGCTGGGCGAGGAAGCGCCGGCGCACTGGGGCCTGTCGGAGCTGCAGTTCGGCATGTTCGAAGCCGTGGTGGAAGAGAAGCTCTGGGAGCCGACCTTCATCATCGACTACCCGGTCGAGGTCTCGCCGCTGGCGCGGGCCTCGGATGCGAATCCGGCCATCACCGAGCGTTTCGAGCTCTTCATCACCGGCCGCGAATACGCGAACGGCTTCTCCGAGCTGAACGACGCCGAAGACCAGGCCGCCCGTTTCCATGCCCAGGTGGCCAACAAGGACGCGGGCGATGAGGAGGCGATGTACTTCGACGCCGACTTCATCCGCGCACTCGAATACGGCATGCCGCCCACCGGCGGCTGCGGCATCGGCATCGACCGCTTGATGATGCTGCTGACCGACAGCCCGTCGATCCGCGACATCATCCTGTTCCCCGCGCTGCGCCGGGTGGAGTGATCGCCGCGATCCGTCGAGCGGATCGCAGGCCGGGCTGCTGACTGCGGACCCGGCCGTACATGCAAAAAGGGAGACCGTTCGGTCTCCCTTTTTTTCGCCGTCGCGAACGGGATCGTTCAAGAACGATCCGGTCTCACGGCGAAATGGCCAGGCGCGACGCCGCGCCGGCGATCACTTGGCTGCGTTGCCCAGCTCGGTGGTGGCGCCCTTCTTGGCGGCCACCGCGTCGGCGGCCTTCTTGGCGGCGATCTGGGCAGCGGTCGGAGCGGTCAGGCCGTTGTTGAGGCTGGCGACGCCTGCTTGCTCGGTGCTCAGCGTGGCGACTTCGCCGGAGGCGCGGGCCTGTTGCAGTTCGGCGATGACCTGTGCGCGGGTCTTTTCAACCGGCTCGGCAGCGACGGCCGCGCCGACGGTCAGCACAGCGGCGGCAGCCAGGGTGATCTTGCTCAGGGTGACGGTCAGGGTGTTCATGGCGGTTTCCTCTGCAGTTCGTGACAGCGGACTCCGCGATCCAGGCGTCGTCCATGGGTTGAACTGTAGAGATCTCGACCTAGGGGAAACACCAGGGAACGCGCACAGGTGTGTTGAGGGATCGTCAACAATCGCCGACGCGATGGCAGTTCAACGCCCGATCACGTCAATGATTGTTTCAGCCAACGCCTGTGAAGGTGTCCCAATCTGACGCCGCTCACTCGTGCCGAAACACCGGCGACCGCTTCTCCAGAAACGCCGCCATGCCCTCACGCTGGTCCGCGCTGCCGAAGACCGCATGGAAATAGCGGCGCTCCACCGCGACGCCGTCGCTCAGCGGTCCCTGGTAGGCCAGGTTGACCAGCTCCTTGATCAGCATCGTCGACGGGCCGCTGAAGCCATTGATGGTCTCGGCGGCGGCCAGGGCTTCGGTCATCAGCTGGTCGGCCGGCACCACGCGGGACACCAGCCCCGCGCGCTCCGCCTCGGCGGCGTCCATCATGCGTGCCGTCAGCAGCATGTCCATCGCCTTGCTCTTGCTGACCGCGCGCGGCAGACGCTGCGTGCCGCCCGCGCCAGGAATCACGGCCAGCTTGATCTCGGGCTGTCCGAAACGGGCGGTGTCGGCGGCGATCAGGAAATCGCACATCATGGCCAGCTCGCAGCCGCCCCCCAGCGCGAATCCGGCCACGGCGCCGATCACCGGCTTGCGCACCTGGAGGATGGTTTCCCAGTTCTTGGAAATCAGCCCACTCTTGAAGGCCGACATGAACGTGTGCGGCGCCATCGTCGGAATGTCCGCCCCGGCGGCAAACGCGCGCTCGCTGCCGGTCAGCACGATGGTGCCGATGCCGTCATCCGCATCGAAGGCCAGCAGCGCACGGCCCAGCTCATCCATCAGCGGATCGCTCAAGGCATTGAGCTGCTTGGGCCGGTTCAGGCGGATCAGCCCGGTCTTGCGCTCGCCGGTGCCAACGATCTCGACCAGGATGTTCTCGAAAGCGACGTCGAGAAGGGATGCTGCGGACATGAAAAGTCTCCTGTGCGGCGGCGCATGCGCCGTCCGAAATGGGCGGGGTGTTCGCGTTCGAGCGCGAATCGGTGACGGCAACTATAGAGCGCGACCGTGCCCCCTTCGATGGCGCACCGCGCGTGCATTGAGCGGCCTCCAACTGACGCGTCAGCGAGCGATCGGCCCGGTCGCACTCGCGGGCATCGACGGCGCGACCGCGCTGGCCCCCGCCGCCGGCGCCATCGCCTGCAGCGGTGCCTGCTTGAGCACCAGATCCAGGTGGGTCGGGTCCCCGGCCTCCCGGTTCTGCCAGATGCGGATGCGCACCGGCAGGTATTGCAGCGACGGGGCGAGCCAGACCTCCGCCTCCATGTCGCCACGGGTGTCGTCCATGCGGGAGTCGATGTGCCAGGCGGGCAGCGCGCCCATCGGCGTCTGCACGAGCTCCTGATCCACGACCATGTAGCGCCAGGTGTGCACATGCCGGGGCAAGGCCAGCGACATCGGCACCCACCAGCCCGGCTGCGCCAGATGACGCCCGGTGAGGAACATCCAGGTCAGCTGCACGAACTGGCTGGCTGCGTCCTGGGTGCCATCGGCCACCGGCTCCCGCCGGCCGTCGACCAGGCGCACGCCACTGTTCTCGAACAGCAGCGTGGTGCGGCGCCCGCTGCCCGCCAGACCACCGCTCTGCTCGTCATAACGACGGGGCACCAGGCCGATCGGCGTCACCTCGCCATCGCTGCTCATGCGACGCGACATCAACGGCGCGAAGCTGGGGCCGATGTCGGCTTCCAGATGGACCTGGTAATGCGAGCCCTCGCGCAGCCATTGCACCCGCGCCTGACCGTACACCGGGCCGCGGTAATGCCCGTTCAGCTGATAGCGCAGTTCGGTCGACAGCGGCCATTCCAGACCCGGCACCCAGTCGCCCGCCGCGTCCGACACGGCCAGCGCGGGGGGCGCGGCCAGGGCCTCGACGATCGCCGGGGACTCCTCGCTGACGGGCTCGCGCAGCAGCGGTGCGGGCATGCCGTTGCCGATCGCGGCGGGTGGCAGCGTCGGATGGATCCGTCGGGTGGACGAGGACGCGCTGGAGGCGTCCGCATTTCCCGCACGGGGCGGCTGCGCGGCATCCACCTGGCCGATGCGGGTGGTGGTGCGGCTGTCGGTCGCACGGCTGACGGCCGTCACCTTTGCCGCAGTCGATGGGCTCGCCGGCGGTTGGGCCGGGGCCAGTTCACGCACGAAGGCGGCCTTCAGCCGCTCAGGTTCGGGCAGATCGGGCTGCAGCGCCTGATGCCACTGTTGGGCGCCGCGCAGCAGCCAGAGGTGCAGCGCCAGCACCAGCAGCGTCAGCGCCGCCAGCACCGCCCGGGTGACGGGCCGAAAGCCGGGTCCGACCCGCTTCAGTTGCCCAGCCATGCGCGACGCAGGCCCTGCGCACGCGCGGGCGCCTTGTCCAGCGGCGCCAGCACCACCGGCTTGGCGGCGCTGTCCTGCAGCGGCAGACGCAGCGACAGGTCCAGCATCCGCTGATCACGCGCCACCAGCAGCGACAGCCGCTGCGGTTCGGCATGGTCGAGCGTGAGGACCAGGTCATCCAGCTTGCGCACGCGCCAGCCGTTGCAGGCGACGATTTCATCGCCAGGGCTCAGCCCCGCGTCCAGGCCCGCGCCTTCCAGCAGCACCTGCTTGATGAGCAGGCTGCCGTCAGCCTCGTTCACGCGCAGACCCAGCCGTTGCGCCAGCGTCGGTTTGTCGGTGCCCCAGCGCACGCCCATGCGTTCGAGCAAGGGCGCCAGCGGCAGATCGTCGGTGCCATGCACCCAGCCGGACAGCGCCTGCGCCACCGGCTCGCCGCCGAGTTCAGTCAGCCGCGCCAGGATGCGGGCCTCACTGACCGGCCCGCCGCCGGTCTCGCGCCACAGCGCCCGCATCAGCTCATCCAGCGAGCTGGGGCGCTCGGCGCTGCGCAGCGTCAGGTCCAGCGCCATCGCCACCATCGCGCCCTTGGCGTAATAGCTCACCACCGCATTGGGCGTGTTCTCGTCCTGGCGGTAGTACTTGGTCCAGGCCTCGAAGCTGGAGCGCGCGACGCTCTGATGCTTGCGGCCCGGCGCGCTCAGCACCTGGGTGAAGGTCTGGCTGATCAGCTTCAGGTAGCGGGCTTCATCGATCAAGCCACTGCGCACCAGGAACAGGTCGTCGTAATACGAGGTGAAGCCCTCGAAGAACCACAGCAGCTCGGTGTAGTTCTCCTGGTCGTAGTCGTAATGCTCGAAGACGTCCGGGCGCAGCCGCTTCACATTCCAGGTGTGGAAATACTCGTGGCTGATCAGCCCCAGCAGCTTGACGTAGCCGTCGCTGGTGTCGGGCTGCCCCAGACGTGGCAGATCGCGCCGCGCGGCGATCAGCGCGGTGCTGGCGCGGTGCTCCAACCCGCCGTATCCGTCATCGACGCAGTTCAGCAGGAAGACATACCGATCCATCGGCGGCGGACTCTTGTGGCAATGCCAGAACGCGATCTGCGCCTCGCAGATGCGCTGGGCATCGCGCAGCAGCCGCTCGCCGTCGAAGACCGGCAACGCGCCCGCGACGATGAATTCATGCGGCACGCCCGCAGCGATGAACTCGCCGCGCCAGAAGCGGCCGAGCTCGAAGGGATGATCGACCAGCTCGTCGAAATCTGCCGAGCGGTACACCCACGGCGCCGAAGTTGCGGACGCAGCAGCCGCCTCATCGACCCGCGCCATGCCGGTTGCCACCGACCAGCCGTCGGGCAGATCGGTGAGCTCGATGCGGTGCTCCAGCGCCTCCTTGCCGTGCGCGCGCAAGCACAGGGAGCTGGGATTGAAGAAGCCGCGTTGCGCATCCAGGAAGGCCGCGCGCACCGAGGTATCGAAGGCGTAGACCGGATAGCTGATCACCAGCGCGCCGCGCCCGCTGCAATCGACCTCCCAGCGGTTCTTGGCGGTCTGATGCACCGTCAGTTCCCGACTGCCCTGACGCGCAGACACCTGCCCCAGATGCCGCGAGAACTCACGCACCAGGTAGCTGCCCGGGATCCACACGGGCAGACTGAACGCTTGACGGGCGGCCGGCGCCGGCACGGTCAGGGTGACCTCGAAGCGATGCGCGTGGAGGTCGGCGGTGGCGATGCGGTAATGGATCATGAGGGAAGACTAACAAGCCTTGGCCAGTCGAACCCGGTTTCCTTCGCGGAACGGGGCGTTCCTCGTCTCGCTCAGGTGCCTTGCGCGGCGATGAAGCAGCTCAACGAGGCGACGACGCTCAGGCGGAATCGCAGCGTCAGCCACGGCCCGGCGCCCAGTCCGGGATAGGTGCGGCGATCCACCAGATAGCAGACGATCAGCAGCACGCCATGCACCACCAGCCCCGCATAGGGCGGCATGATGCAGGCGACCCAGGCCACCAGCGCCGGCACCACGCCCCAGACGAAGGGCGCGGGCGACGGGATGGTCTGGCGGAAGCCCAATCCCCAATGAATCGCGCCCAGGAAGGAGATCACCACCGCCGCATAACGCGACAGGCCGTCGGTGACATAGGGATGCGCATCGGCGCGCACCAGCCACACCAGGAGGGCGCCGAGGATGAACGGGATCAGTCCGGCATAACCCAGCCGGAGCGCGACCGGGTTGAGCGGCGCCTGGCCGCGTGGGCTCACGGTGTCGTTCACGATTTGCCGGCAGCGGCGGGCGCAGCGCCCGCGGCGGACACCGATTGCAGACGCTGTTCGAGCTGCTCGGCCGACAGCGCGCCCGGCGCGCGGGTGCCGTCTTCGAAGACGATGGCCGGCGTGCCGTTCACCCGCAGGCGGCGGCTGAGTTCGAGGTTGCGGTCAATCGCGGTGGCGTCGCACTTGGCATCCGCGCGCGGCAGCGTGGTGCCGCTGATCATCCAGTCGCGCCAGGCGACGGTGCTGTCCTTGGCGCACCAGGCGGCGCGGGACTTGTCCGGCGAGTCACCGCCCAGGATCGGGATCACGAAGGTGTAGACGGTGACGTTGTTGACGTCCTGCAGCGAGCGCTCGAAGCGCTTGCAGTAACCGCAATTCGGGTCGGCGAACACGGCGATGCGGCGCTTGCCGTCGCCCTTCTTCCAGACGATCGCGTCCTTCAGCGGCAGGGTCGAGAAATCGACCGCGGTGATCTTGTTGACGCGCTCCTGCGTGAGGTTGCGGCGGTTCTTCAGATCGAGGATCTCGCCTTCGATCAGGTATTGGCCGGTCGCGTCGGTGTAGCGGATCTCGGAACCGATGCGCACTTCCCACAAGCCGGCAACGGCGCTGGGGCGGACCTCGTCGATCTTGATTTCCTTGGGCAGCTGGGTGCCCAGGTTCTTGCGGATGGTGTCCTCGTTGGCTTGCGCGGTGCAGCCGGAGAAGGCCAGCGCGGCGGCCAGCAAAGCGAAAGAGGTCTTCATGGGATGGGGCATGGGGTCAGTGGCCGAGCGCGCGAGCGGTCAGCCATTTCTTGATGGGACCGGCCTGATTGACCAGGCGCAGTCCCTCGTTGCGCAGTCGCGCGATCACCGGCGCCTGGCTGGCGAAACCGCGCAGCAGCCCGTCGGTCAGCTCGCCCATCGCCCAGGTCGGTGCGAGACGGGCGCGCTCATAACGGCGCAGGAGTTTTTCGTCATCCAGGCCGCGCCAGGATTCGCGCGCGGCCAGCACGTCGAGCAGGCTGTCCACATCGGCCAGACCCAGATTCAGGCCCTGGCCGGCGAGCGGATGGACGCGGTGCGCGGAATCGCCCAGCAGCACCCAGCCGGGACCGCAGAGCCGATCCGCGCGGACCAGTTGCAGCGGCCAGGACTGGCGCTCACCCGCGAGCTTGAGGCTGCCGGCGGCACCGCCGGTGGCGGCCATCAAGGCGGATTCGAATTCCGCCGGGCCGGCGGCCAGCATCTCGCGGGCGCGGTCCTGCGGCAGCGACCAGACCAGCCCGTAGCTGTGACCGGGTTCGGGACGATCGAAGGGCAGCAGCGCCAGCACATCCGGCGAGCGGAACCATTGCAGCGCCTGTCCCTGATGCGGCTGGCTGGCGATCAAGCGCGTGGCGACGCCGAGGTGGCCGTAATCATGGCGTTCGTACTGGACGCCCAGCTCGGCAGCGGTGGCCGAATCGCGGCCTTCGCACAGCGCCTGCAGCGTGGCCGGCACCGGCGCGCTGACTCGATGCACATGCGGGGCAAAGCGAAGGGCGGCATCGAGCTGATCTTCCAGCGCGGCGGCGTCGACGATGTGGGCGAGCTCGCCAGCGCCCTGTTCCCAGGCGCTGAAATGCAGCGCGGCGCCGGCGCGATCGCCCATCACCCGCATGTCATGGACGGGGGTGCGGGCATCTTCCGGCAGGGTCTCCCAGACGCGCAGCCGGGTGAGCAGCCGCACCGCCTGCGCATTGAGCGCATAGGCCCGCACATCGCCGGACGGCGCCGGCGTCACGCCAGGGCGGGCGAGCAAGGCCACCCGATAGCCACGGGCGCCCAGCGCGAGCGCCAGACTGCGACCGACGCAGCCGCTGCCGCGGACCAGCACGTCAAACTTTTCCATGGAGCGGGATTGTAGGCAGCCCGGTCGCGCGCTTCCCGGCGCCGCATAAAATGCCGGCTTCTTTCGCCCGCAGGCGTCGCCGCTGGCCCACATCCCCCGGATCACCCGAAAGTCCAACCATGAGCCTCAAATGCGGCATCGTGGGTCTGCCCAATGTGGGCAAGTCCACCCTCTTCAACGCCCTGACCAAGGCCGGCATCGCCGCCGAGAACTATCCGTTCTGCACCATCGAGCCCAACGTCGGCATCGTCGAGCTGCCGGATCCGCGTCTGGGCAAGCTGGCGGAGGTGGTCAAGCCTGAGCGCATCGTGCCCGCCATCGTCGAATTCGTGGACATCGCCGGCCTGGTGGCGGGCGCGTCCAAGGGCGAAGGCCTGGGCAACCAGTTCCTCTCGCACATCCGCGAGACCGATGCGATCGTCAACGTGGTGCGCTGCTTCGAGGATCCGAATGTGATCCATGTGAACGGCCGCGTCGACCCGATCGCCGACATCGAAGTCATCCAGACCGAGCTCTGCCTGGCCGACCTGGGCACGGTGGAAAAGAGCCTGCACCGCTACAACAAGGTCGCTCGTGCCGGTGACAAGGACGCGATTGCGCTGGTGAAAGTGCTGGAAAAGTGCCAGGCAGCGCTGGACCAGGCCAAGCCGGTCCGCACCATCGACTTCAGCAAGGAAGAGCTGGCCATCCTCAAGCCGCTGTGCCTGATCACCGCCAAGCCGGCGATGTTCGTCGGCAACGTGGCGGAAGACGGTTTCGAGAACAACCCGTTCCTGGACCGCCTGAAGGAATACGCCGCCGCCCAGAACGGTCCGGTGGTGGCCATCTGCGCCAAGACCGAAGCCGAGCTGTCGGAAATGAGCGATGAAGACCGCGCCATGTTCCTGGCCGAAATGGGCCAGGACGAGCCGGGCCTGAACCGCCTGATCCGCGCCGGCTTCAAGCTGCTGGGCCTGCAGACGTACTTCACCGCCGGCGTGAAGGAAGTGCGCGCCTGGACCATCCACATCGGGGACACCGCCCCGCAGGCGGCCGGCGTGATCCACACCGACTTCGAGCGCGGCTTCATCCGCGCCCAGACCATCGCCTTCGACGATTTCATCCAGTACAAGGGTGAACAGGGTGCGAAGGACGCCGGCAAGATGCGCGCGGAAGGCAAGGACTATGTGGTGAAGGACGGCGACGTGCTGAACTTCCTGTTCAGCCCCTCCTGAGCTTCAGCGCCCGGCCGGCCACACCACGTGACCGGCCAAACGGCTCCGCGGGCCGGCCCGACGACAGTCTTCGTGACCGTCCTCGGCGCCGGCCCGTTTCATTGGGGCCTGCCGATCGTCCTGCACCCGCGACGCGGATCTGGGCAATGCGATGCGATCCGATGTCATCCGATCGATCTGGCCCCGATCAGATCTCGTTCTGATCTCGGTCTGATCTATCCCCGCTCCGCCCCGCCTTCATCGATTCGCCTCGGGCCGTCCATTTAGGGAAAGCCCCGCCAGGACCCGTCAATTTTTCGTTCCGTACATCGCACACCGCAGGTAGGCTGGACGGATGCGCGACGCCCCCTCTTCCGAGGCCTCGATGACGATGCCGCCCTCCGCCGGGCGCGAGGCGTCCTGGGCCTGGCTGGGGGCCGTCAACCTGGTGCTGACCATGGCCTACACCGCCCTGGGCCTGGCGGCGCTGGGACTGATCCTGCCGCAGGACTTCGCCGCACCGGTCTATCCGGCGGCGGGATTGGCGGTCGCGGCCGCGCTGCGCTGGGGCCCGCGGGTGCTGCCCGGCGTCGGTCTGGGCAGCTTCTTCGTGACGATGACGCTGACCGCCTCGCGCGGGCAGGTGCAGTGGCTGCCCGCCGTGATCACGGCGATGGGCGTGGCGCTGCAGGCGGGCGCCGGCGCGGCGATGGCCCGCCGTTGGGTCGGACCGCAGCCACGGCTGACCGAGCCCCGGGAGCTGCTGCGCTTCTTCGGTGCGGTGGCAGGTCTTGCTTGTCTGATCAGTCCGACGGTGGGCGTGACCGTCTTGTGGCTCTCGGGCGCCATCGCCAGCGGCCAGATGGGATCGCACTGGCTGGCCTGGTGGATCGGCGATGTGATCGGCGTGCTGCTGGCGACGCCGATCGCGCTCAGCCTGTTCGGCCTGCCGCGCGCGCATTGGGGTCCGCGGCGGATCGCCGTCGCGCTGCCGCTGCTGTGCGCCTGCGGTCTGCTCAGCAGTGCCGCGCTCTACATCGCCCGCAACGAGGACAGCCGTCAGCGCCACGAGTTCGAGATCGCTGCGGAACTGGCGCTCGACAGCCTGGGTGAAGCGCTGCGGCGACCGCTGGAGGCCCTGGAGGCCAATCACAGCCTGCTGCTGGTCGCCCCGCATTTGAGCCGCGCCGATTTCGAGCGCGCGCATGCGGACCGCATGTCCGACAACGAAAGCGTGTATGCGCTCGGCTGGATCGCCCGGGTCGCGCCGGATCAGCGCGATCGGTTCGAGCGCGCGGCGCAGGCGGACGGCTACCCCGACTTCATGGTGCGTGAGCGTCGCCGCCCGGGCGACCTCGCGCTGGATCCGCAGGACGATCTGATGGTGGTCCGGCTGATCGTGCCGTGGGCCCGCAACCGGGGCGCGCTGGGCATCAATGTCCGTGCGATTCCACAATCACGGGCCGCGCAGGATCGGGCGATCCGCACCGGACTGCCGCAGGCGAGCGAAGCCTTCCCGCTGTCGCAGGACACCGGCAGCCAGGCGGTCGGCGTCGTGGTGTATCGCGCGCTGCGGGATGGAGCGACCTCCGGCGGCGGCGGCGCGCTGAACAGCCGGGGCGATCTGCGCGGGCTGAGCTTCGCGACCCTGCGGCCCGAGTTGCTGCTGAGAGAAGGCATGGCCTCTCAGGAGCGTCTGACCACGCTCAGCACGGGCCAGCAGGCGGAGAGACCCGCTTCGTCCGGTCCGTCCGATCCGTCCTCCTCGTCCGCCTTGTCGACCTTCGACCCGACCGCCGCGCCGGTCGGCCCGGAGAACGCCAGCCTGCCGGTGCTGGACTTCTGCCTGCTGGACGACACGCCGCAAGCCGGTCGATCCTTGATCGCGGGCGACCCGGCCTGCATCGCCCTGCCCGACCGGCTGCCGCAGCTGTCTCGCGCCTTCGACTTCGCCGGGCGTCCGTGGCGGCTGATCGTCTATGCGCCGTTGGGTCTGCCGGCGCCGGATCGCAGCGCCAGCCTGCCGTTCGCCTTGGCGGGACTGTTCGGCACCGGGCTGCTGGGCATGCTGCTGCTGATCGTCACCGGCCGCGCTGCGCGGGTGGCGCAATTGGTGGACGAAGGCACCCGCCGCCTGCGCGAGAGCGAGGAGCGCTTCCGCAGCATCGTCGAGCATGCGCCGGTGGGGGTGGTGTTCGCTGACCTCAAGGCGCGGCCGCAGGAGATCAATCCGTATTTCTGTCAGCTGCTGGGCTACACGGCGGAGGAGCTGAAGCAGAAGTCCATCCTCAAGATCACCCATCCCGACGACCGCGCGGAAGACAACCGGCTCGGCACCGCCCTGCTGCGCGGCGAGGTCGACCGCTACAGCCGCCTCAAGCGCTACATCGGCAAGCAGGGCCAGGTGATCACCGTGCGCAGCACCGTCAGCCTGTTGCGCAATGCCCATGGCGAGCCCTACCGGCTGGTGGGCGTGGTGGAGGACATCGGCGAGCAGCTCCGGCTGGAGGCGCTGGAACGCGAGCATGAAACCGAACTGGCGGCGAATCGGGCCAAGAGCGAATTCCTGTCGCGCATGAGCCATGAGCTGCGCACGCCGCTCAATGCGATGCTGGGATTCGCGCAATTGCTGGAGGTCGACCCCGAGGCCCAGCTCAGCACCCGGCAGCGCGACTGGCTGGGCCGCATCCAGCAATCGGGCTGGCACCTGCTGGCGATGATCAACGACACGCTGGACCTGTCCCGGCTCGAGGTCGGCCAGATGCGGATGCGCATCGAGGACCTGGGCCTGGACGCCGCCGTCTCCGACAGCCTGGCGATGGTCGAGACCCAGCGCCAGCGGCGGCACATCCGCATCGAGGTTTCGCTGGACCCGGCGCTGCGACGGGTCCGCGCGGATGCGACCCGTCTGCGTCAGGTGCTGACCAATCTGCTGAGCAACGCCATCAAATACAACCGGGACGGCGGCGAGATCCGCCTGCGCGCCGAACGGCACAGCACGGGGCGGGTTCGCCTGAGCGTCGCGGACACCGGCAGCGGCCTGACCGAGGCCCAGGTCGCGCAGTTGTTTCAGCCGTTCAACCGCCTCGGGCGGGAGGTCAGCGGCATCGAGGGGACCGGCATCGGCCTGGTGATCACCCAACGTCTGCTCGAACTGATGGACAGCCGGCTGGAGGTCGTCAGCACGCCGGGCGTGGGATCGACCTTCCATTTCGATCTTCCCGCTGCTCCAGCATCGACGGGGC
Organism: Burkholderiaceae bacterium; assembly: GCA_913776825.1. GTDB lineage: Bacteria > Pseudomonadota > Gammaproteobacteria > Burkholderiales > Burkholderiaceae_C > Roseateles. The sequence continues at coordinate 56,745 of CAJYPV010000027.1, read as the reverse complement.
TTGAAACGTGAGCGCGCGCCCACATCTCGCATAGCATCCCTACACTTGGACAAGGACCTTGCACGTCTTTAGCACTCCTTGGCCATGAGTGCTAATATTCTCTCCAACGCCAAATTCTTTGGCCAGGAGAACTGAAACCATGTCCAACAGCCATGCCTTGAAGATCAGCAATCCCTGGTCCCTGGTGCCATCGCTGGGGAACCTGGATGCCTACATCTCGGCCGTCCATCGCCTGCCGATGCTGACGCTCGAAGAGGAACAGGATTACGCCAAGCGGCTACGCGCCCAAGGCGATGTCGAAGCCGCCGGTCGGCTGGTGTTGTCGCACCTGCGACTGGTGGTCTCGATCTCCCGGCAATACCTCGGCTACGGTCTGCCGCAAGGCGATCTGATCCAGGAAGGCAATGTCGGCCTGATGAAGGCGGTCAAGCGCTTCGATCCGGACCAGGGCGTTCGCCTGGTCAGCTACGCCATGCACTGGATCAAGGCCGAGATCCATGAATACATCCTGAAGAACTGGCGCATGGTCAAGGTCGCGACGACCAAGGCCCAGCGCAAGCTGTTCTTCAATCTGCGCTCGATGAAGCACAGCCTGAAGGAAGGTTCGGACCATCAGCAACGCGCGTCGCTGACCGAGAGCGAGATCGACCTCGTCGCCCAGCAGCTCAACGTCAAGCGCGAAGAAGTGCTGGAGATGGAAACCCGTCTGTCCGGCGGCGACATCGCGCTGGAACCGCAAGGCGATGACGACGGCGAAAGCTTCGCCCCGATCGCCTATCTGGCGGACGACTCGCAGGAGCCGACCCGCGTGCTGGACGCGCGCTCCCGCGACCATCTGGCCACCGACGGCCTGAACCAGGCGCTGGACGTGCTGGACCCGCGCAGCCGCCGCATCGTGGAAGAGCGCTGGCTGAAGGTGAACGACGACAGCTCCGGCGGCATGACGCTGCATGAGCTGGCGTCGGAATACGGCGTGTCGGCCGAGCGGATTCGCCAGATCGAAGTCGCGGCGATGAAGAAGATGCGCAAGGCGATGGCCGGTGAATCGACCGCCAAGCCGGCCGCGAAGAAGACGGCCAAGGACGTCGCCGTCGCGGCCTGATCCGGTCGTCGATCAAGCCGGTCCGCAATGACAAGGCCCCGCTCGGCGGGGCCTTTGTTTTTCCGCGTCGCGCGGAATGGCATCGGGACACTCTTCCGGCGCAGCGACATCGTCGGCAGAGGGCGCGAACGTCAGGCCGCCCGCTCGACGGCGGCGCGGCAACGGGCCGCACTCGCCGCCCCGCCGCTTACTGCGACGCCAGCAAGGTCTTGATGTCGCCCAGCAGCGCCTGGGTGCCGGCGCCGTAACGCGAGAACACGCGGATGCGGCCTTGCGGATCGAACAGGAAACTCGCGGCGGTGTGGTCCATGGTGTAGCTGTCCGGCGTCTTGCCCGGCACCTTCGCGTAGTACACCTTGAATTCCTTGGCCACGTCCTTGAGCTGCTCGGGCGAGCCGCGCAGGGCCACGAAGCTCGGGTCGAAACCGGCCAGATAGGCCTTCAGCAGCTCCGGTGTGTCGCGTTCCGGATCGACCGAGATGAACACGCCCTGCACCCGATCGCCGTCGGCGCCCAGCGCCTGCTTGACCTGCGCCAGCTCATGGAGCGTGGTCGGGCACACATCCGGGCATTGGGTGAAGCCGAAGAAGACCACCACCACCTTGCCCTTGAAGTCCTCGAGCGTGCGGAGCTGGCCGTTCTGGTCCGGCAGGCTGAAGCCGCGCGCATAGGCGGCGCCGGTCAGGTCCACGCCCTGGAAACTCGCTTTCGGGGCCGACGTGAAACCCAGCTTGTCGCAACCGCTCAGCAAGGCGGCGCCGGTCAGGGCGGTGAGGCAGATCAGTCGTCTGGAAATCATGTCGAGGACCCGAACAGAAGGTGACAGGGAAGGCGCGCGCTCATGCGTTCAAGCCGTTCAGCCAGGGGCTGAGGTAGTGATCCAGCAGCAAGGCGGCGAACAGCAGGGACAGGTGAATCAGCGAGAACATGAAGGTGCGTCGCGCCAGGGCTTCCGAATAAGCCCGCCACAGCCGCCAGGCGTGGTGGCAGAACATGAGGCCCAGCACCACCGCGGCCGCCAGATAGAGCCAGCCGCTCATGCCGATCAGGAAGGGCAGCAGCGTCGCCGCGAACAACACCCAGGTGTAGAGCATGATCTGCAGCCGGGTGAACTCATTGCCATGGGTCACCGGCATCATCGGCAGGCCGGCCTTGCGGTAGTCCTCGCTGCGGTAGAGCGCGAGTGCCCAGAAATGCGGCGGCGTCCACAGGAAGATGATCAGGCACATCAGCCAGGGTTCCGGACCGAGATCACCGCGCATCGCGGCCCAGCCCAGCACCGGCGGCATGGCGCCCGAGGCGCCGCCGATGACGATGTTCTGCGGCGTCATCGGCTTGAGCACCACGGTGTAGATCACCGCATAACCGACGAAGGTGGCGAAGGTCAGCCACATGGTCAGCGGGTTCACCCAGATGAACAGAATGGCCGATCCCAGCGTGCACAGCAGCGCCGAGAACATCAGCGTCTCCTGCCGACTGAGTTCACCGCGCGCCGTCGGCCGCCAGGCGGTGCGCTTCATCTTGGCATCGATCTGTTGTTCGATGAGGCAGTTGAAGGCCGCGGCCGCGCCGGCGACCAGCCAGATGCCGGCCGTGGCCGCCACCAGCGTGAGCCATTCACGTCCGTGCGGCAGCCCCGGAACGGCCAGCGCCATGCCGATGACCGCGCAGAACACGATCAGCTGCACCACGCGCGGCTTGGTCAGTTGATAGAACTGCCACCAGCGTGAAGGCAGGGCGGCATGGGTCGCGGACGTCATCTCGAACTCACGGTCAGCGCGCCGGCGCGCAAACGCGCCAGCACAAGGGAACAGATCAACAGCAGCGCGGCCGCGCCACCGGTATGGGCCACCGCCGCCACCAGCGGCCAGCCCAGCACCACATTGGACAGGCCCGAGGCCGCTTGCCAGGCCCCCACGGCCAGCAGCCGCAGCGCCCAACGACGGCCTTCGGCCTCATCGCGCGGGCCGTCGGATGTCGACGACACCGGCGCCGCCGACGTCAGCCGCCAGAGCACCGCCGCCATCGCCAGCAAAGCGACGAACACCACCAGCGCGCCGATGCGATGCGTCAGGTGGATGGCGGTGAGCGCCTCGAACGGCAACCAGTCGCCATGGGCGCCACGGCCGAGTTCTCGCCACAGCGTGAAGCCGTGCTGGAAATCGGTGGCGGGCCACCATTGTCCCTGGCAGGTCGGGAAGTCGCGACAGGCCAGCACCGCGTAATTGGTGCTCACCCAACCGCCCAGCGCGACCTGCAGGATCACCAGCCCGGTGAATCCCGCCATCGCCCAGCGCACGCCACGCGGCGCCAGCAGACGTCGGGGCGCATAGGCCTCCGCCTGCCACGCCAGCAGCATCAGCAAGCCGAGCGCCAGCAGCAGGTGGCTGGTGACGATCGCCGGGAACAGCTTCATCGTCACCGTCCAGGCGCCGAAAGCGCCCTGCACCAGCACCCAGACCAGCGACAAGGTGCTCCACCACGGCGACGGCACCGGACCGCCGCCTGCCTGGCCGCGTCGGGCCGACCACCGCAACCGCCAGCTCTGGATCGCCAGCACCAGGATGAGGAAGCCGACGCCACCCGCCAGGTAGCGATGGATCATCTCCACCCACGCCTTGCCGTGCGTGACCGGGCCGGTCGGCATGGCCGTCTGCGCGGCATGGATCTCGTCGCGCGCGCCCAGCGGCGTGGCGCTGCCATAGCAGCCCGGCCAGTCGGGGCAGCCCAGGCCGGAATCGGTCAGACGCGTGAACGCGCCGAACAGGATCAGGTCGAAGGTGAGGAACACCGTCATCACCGTCAGCGCCCGCAGCCGTTGCGAGGGCGTGGCGCTGCGCTGGCGCAGATGCCACCATAGCAGCGCGGCGCCGCCGATCAGGGCGGCCACCGCCAGCAGTTGCAGCAGCGGTTCGAAGTCGAAGCCGTTGGCCGGGCCAGTCATCACGGGGCAAGGTCCTTCTGAATCCAGTGAGGCATGAGGAGAAGCGCGAGGAGAAGCGGGACAGGCCGCGCGGCAGCACGCACGAGCGGCGCCGCGGACGGCCAGTGCGCGCGCGCCATGCGGTCAGCGACCGGGCCGGTCCCAGCCGGCATTGGCGCGCATCAGTCGCTCCAGATCCTTCTTGAAGCGCGCCGGATCGGGCTCCGACGGGGAACGCATCATCCACCGGCCCAAGGGGTCGATGAGGAAGAGGTGCTGGCCCAACCGATGGCCCGGCGCGGGCATCAGCCAGGCCTGGATGGCGGCGGCGGGCGCGCGCAGCAGCGTCACCGGGACGCCGTGGCCGGTGAGCGCGTCGAGCTGTGCGGGCGTGAGCACCAGCTCATCCGGCAGCAGGACGAGCTTGTCGAGCCGGTCCCGATCCTTGCCCAGCATTTCGCGCAACTGGCGCTGCATGAACAGCATGCGCTCGCAGGCTTCGGTGCAACCGGCGCCGGCGTCCGGCACATAGGTCAGCAGCCATTGACCCTTGAGCGACTCGGCACGAACCGGCTCGCCCGCCAGCGTGCGCAGCGGCAGATCGGCGGGCACATCGCGGGTCGGCGAGATCAGATCGCTGTAGGCGCTGCCTCGCAGGTCCAGCACATAGAAGCTGAAGTAGGAGGCGATGACCGGCGCGGCGCAGACCAGCAGCACCAGCCACATCTGCCAGCGCGCGCGGCGTGGTGCATCGCTGGCGATGGGCTCCAGCGGCATCGGCAGGCTGTGGACCGACAGGGTCACCGGACCGTCAGGTGGCATCGGCGTCGCGGGCATCGCGTCGACGGCGGTCTCTCCGGAGAGGGGCGAGGACTTGGAACCAGACATAAAGACCCAGGATCAGCGCAGCGAGCGCAAACCATTGAAAGGCATAACCGTCGTGCTTGTGCACATCGACGGTCGGTGCCGGCCATTGACGCAGCAGGCCGTCCGCGCCGGCGAGACCTGCGGGCGCCGAAGCGCTGGCGGCGACTGCGCCGCCCGTGTCAGCCGACGGCGACGACGCTGACGCCGCATCGGTCTGCCACAGCACCAGCGGCAACAGGCGCAAGCCCGTTTCAGCCTGGAAGGCCGCCAGATCGACATTCTGCCGGATCAGGCCTGACCCCACGCCCGGCCCGAGTTCGTAGGTGCGGGACGGTGTCAGCGCCAGCCGGCCCTCGATGCGCACATTGCCCGACGCGGTGACGATCGGTGGCAAGGCCTCACGCTGGCGGGCATCTCTTGGCACCCAGCCGCGCTGCACCAGCACCGCGTCCGCCCGGTCCTTGAGTTTCAGCGGCGTCAGCACGAAAAATCCGACGCGGCCCGCCATCGGCCGGTTGTCCAGATAGACGGTGTGATCGCGGTCCCACTGCCCTTCCAGGCGGGCGGTGCGATGAACCCAGGACGCGGGCAGCGCCTGGTCCGCCGGCGGCAGCCCGGCGGTTTGAATCGGCGGCAGTTGGGCGCGCTGATCGATGTCCCGTTGCAGCGCGCGTTTCTGCGCGCCGCGGTCGACCTGCCACAGACCGAGCGAGACCGTGGCCGCCACTCCCAGCACGCAGGCCAGCAGCATCCAGACGCGTCGGCGCTCAGCCATGGCGGGCCTTCGTGCGTGACGTGTGCATGCCGGCGATCGCGCCCCTCATCTCACGCGGCCGAGACCACGCGATGGAATAATCGTCCGCCATGAAGATCCTCGTCATCCTCGCATTCATCGGCATCCTCGGTGCGTTGTTCAGTGCGGGGGTCCTGATGCTCCGGCGCCAGAAGGGCAAGGCCAGCATGGCACGGGCGCTGGCGCTGCGGGTCGGCTTGTCGGTGGCCTTGTTCCTGATCATCCTGTTCAGCGCGTACATGGGCTGGATCAAGCCAACAGGCCTGCCCGTCTCGCACTGATACCGGCCGCGACGGCAACCCTGCGCCGTCTGACCCCGGCCATCGCTGGCGCGTCTCGATCATCGCTGGCTGAGCGAGCCCTTCGCGCGTCCTCCGCGCGCGCTCCACACGTGTTCAGCGCCGGGCTCGCCCCGCCAGTCGCCCTGTCGATCGCCCAACAAAAAGCGCCGCGACAAGCGGCGCTTCGGGGGATCGAATCGCGGCGCGCGGGCCGCGCGCGCTCACATCCAGTAGACGATCACATACAGGCCGAGCCAGACCACGTCCACGAAGTGCCAGTACCAGGCGGCGCCTTCGAAGCCGAAATGGCGGTCGGGCGTGAAGTGGCCCTTCATCAGCCGCAGCGTGATGAACAGCAGCATCAGCATGCCGACGAACACGTGGAAGCCGTGGAAGCCGGTCAGCATGAAGAAGGTGGAGCCGTAGATGCCGGAGTTCAGCTTCAGGTTCAGCTCTTCATAGGCATGGTGGTATTCGTAGCCCTGGAAACCCAGGAAGACGATGCCCAGCAGCACCGTGGCCCACATGAAGGCGATGGTGCGGCCGCGGTGGCCGGCGATCAGCGCATGGTGAGCGATGGTGAGCGTGACGCCCGACGTCAGCAGCAGCGCCGTGTTGATCGTCGGGATCGGCCACGGACCCATGATGGAGAACGCTTCCACCGTGCCGGCCGGCGACGCCGTCGCGCCCGGCGCGGTGCTGGGCCACAGGCCGTTGAAGTCCGGCCAGAGCAGCGCGTTGTCCAGTCCGCCCAATGTCGGAATGCTGTAGCCGCGTGACCAGAACAGCGCGCCGAAGAAGGCCGCGAAGAACATCACCTCCGAGAAGATGAACCAGCCCATGCTCCAGCGGAACGAGCTGTCGATGCGGTCGCTGTAGAGGCCGCTCTCGCTCTCGCGAATCGCATCGCCGAACCACTGCTTCAGGATGAAGGCCCACCACAACAGGCCGAACAGCAGCGACCAGGCGCCCCAGTCATGGCCGTTGATCCACTGCCCCGCGCCCAGGATCACCCAGAACAGGCCGAAGGCGGCCATCGCCGGGTGCCGGGAAGGTCCGGGCACAAAGTAGTACGGGGTATTTCCGTGAGTCGTCGCTGCCGACATGCCTGTCTCTCCTCGAACTCAAAACCGCAATGCCGGTGATGACGCTGCGTCCGACCGCAACGCGTCGCGCCTCACCTCGTCTCCAATCGTCATCCCGAGGCCGGCTCGAAGCGGGCGATGACTGCCCTGCCCTGACTTCGTCCGTGCCCGGTGAGCCGCATGCTCGCCCGTGTCTGCCCCATCGGGTTCAGACACCCGCCGCGCCGCTGCCCACCACCCAATTCACCAACAGCACCAATCCCAGCACGAACAGCGCCGCCGCCAGCACGCCGGCCACGATCACATGCAGCGGATTGAGCTGCGACACATCCTGTTCATAACCAGCCCCCTGGCGCACGCCGAAGAAGGACCAGCCCACCGCGCGCAGGGTGCCCCAGAAGGACCCCTTGCGCTGCACCACCTGCGCGAGGCTGTCGGCCTCGGCGCGTTGTTCCGTCATCGTTTCGGGCGCCATGTCCGGCGCCTTGCCCAGCGTCGTCCCGGCACGCGCCGCGCCCGACGCGCCTGGCGCTTGCGTCGCGCTCAGCTCGGACTCGACAGCGCGCGGGGCCGATCCGTGGGACGCCGTCATGAGCGCGGCTCCTTGAGCGTCGGCGCCGTCACCGCCGCCTGGCCATGGCCCTTGCCCGCCACTTCGAAGAAGGTGTAGGACAAGGTGATGGTTTTCACATCCCGCGGCAGCTTGGGATCGATGACGAACACCACCGGCCAGGCCTTCTGTTCACCGGGCTGAAGCGTGTATTCGTTGAAGCAGAAGCACTCCAGCTTGTTGAAGTAGGGCGTCGCCTGCTTCGGCGCGTAGCTCGGAATCGCCTGCGCCGACATCTGCCGCGACTGGATGTTCTGGAACGTGTACATCACCGTGGTCAGCTCGCCGGGATGCACTTCCAGCACGCGCTGAGCCGGCTTGAAGTCCCACGGACCGCGGGCGTTGGCATCGAACTCGATGGTGATCTTGCGGCTGTAATCGATCTGCGTGTTGCGCAGGTCGGTCGCCTTCACCACATGCTGGCGCTCCGACAGCGACAGCACATTGATGCCCAGCGCGGTGCAGATCGCCCGGTACATCGGCACCAGCGCATAGCCGAAGCACGACATCACCGCCACCACCACCAGCAGCTTGCCGGTCATCCGCAAGTTGTCCCGGCGCAGCCAGGCGGCGGTGGGTCGGCGACTCATGGGGTCCTCAGGCCGCGCCCAGCAGCATGATCTTGGCGACGAAACCCACCGCGAACACCGCCGCCACGCTGGCCAGGATCAGGGCCAGCCGGCGGTTGTTCTTGCGTTGCTCCGGGGTCAGTGCCATGGCCTCAACCGATCACCTTGGTGGCGGTCACGTCCAGCTTGGGCGGGTTCTCGAAGGTGTGGAACGGCGCCGGCGACGGCACTTCCCATTCCAGGCCTTCGGCCGCTTCCCAGGGCTTTTGCGGTGCCTTGGCGCCCTTGCCGCGCATCATCGGGATCACGACGAAGACGAAGAAATACACCTGCATCAGACCGAAGCCGAATGCACCGATCGACGCGATCGCATTGAAGTCGGCGAACTGCATCGGATAGTCGGCATAACGGCGCGGCATGCCCGCCAGGCCGAGGAAGTGCATCGGGAAGAAGGTCAGGTTGAAGAAGATCAGCGAGCCCCAGAAATGGATCTTGCCGCGCGTCTCCGAATACATCACGCCGGTCCACTTCGGACCCCAGTAATAGACGCCCGCGAACAGCGCGTACAGCGAGCCCGCGACCAGCACATAGTGGAAGTGCGCCACCACGTAATAGGTGTCCTGGATCTGGATGTCCACCGGCGCCACCGCGCAGATCAGGCCGGTGAAGCCGCCCATGGTGAACACGAAGATGAAGCCGATCGCCCACAGCATCGGGGTCTCGAAGGTCATCGAGCCGCGCCACATCGTGGCCAGCCAGTTGAAGATCTTCACGCCGGTCGGCACCGCGATGAGCATCGTCGCGTACATGAAGAACAGCTGGCCGGTCACCGGCATGCCGGTCGCGAACATGTGGTGCGCCCACACGATGAAGGACAGGATCGCGATCGAGGCCGTCGCATACACCATCGAGGCATAACCGAACAGGCGCTTGCGGGCGAAGGCCGGGACGATCTGGCTGATGATGCCGAAGGCCGGCAGGATCATGATGTAGACCTCGGGGTGACCGAAGAACCAGAAGATGTGCTGGTACATCACCGGATCACCACCACCGGCCGGGGTGAAGAAGCTGGTGCCGAAATGGCGATCGGTCAGCGTCATCGTGATCGCGCCGGCCAGCACCGGCATCACGGCGATCAGCAGATAGGCGGTGATCAGCCAGGTCCAGGCGAACATCGGCATCTTCATCAGCGTCATGCCGGGGGCGCGCATGTTGAGGATGGTCACGATGATGTTGATCGAGCCCATGATCGAGGACGCGCCCAGGATGTGCATCGCGAAGATGCCGGCATCCATCGACGGTCCCATCTGCAGCGTCAGCGGCGCATACAGCGTCCAGCCGGCCGCCGGCGCGCCGCCGGGCATGAAGAACGAGCTCACCAGCATCAGCGCGGCGGGGATCATCAGCCAGAAGCTGAAGTTGTTCATCCGCGCGAAGGCCATGTCCGAGGCGCCGATCTGCAGCGGGATCATCCAGTTCGCGAAGCCGACGAAGGCCGGCATGATCGCGCCGAACACCATGATCAGGCCGTGCATGGTGGTGAACTGGTTGAACAGCTCCGGATTGAAGAACTGCAGCCCGGGGCGGAACAGCTCGGCACGGATGCACAGCGCCAGGATGCCGCCGATCATCAGCATCGTGAAGCTGAACAGCAGGTACAGCGTGCCGATGTCCTTGTGGTTGGTGGCGAAGACCCAGCGGCGCCAGCCGGTCGGCGCATGGTGATCGTCATGATGGTCATGAACGTGACCGGTCGGGTGGTCAAGCACTGCACTCATGGTGAATTCCTCGGTTCCGCGGATCGGTATCCGTGCGGCTAATCTGAGACGAAGCTCGGAAGAATCTGGGAAGAATCAGGACAAATCTGCAACAGTTCCCCGGCGAACACAAGGGCTCGCCGCATGGGGAAGGCCGTGGGGCCGCGGTTTACTTGGCGCGCTCGGCGACCACTTCCGCCGGCTGCACCACCTGCCCCGTCTTGTTGGACCAGTTGTTCTTGGTGAAGGTCGCCACGGCGGCCAGCTCGGTGTCGCTGAGCTGCTTCCAGGCCGGCATCGCATTGCGGCCGTGCAGCAGCACCTGCAGCTGGTCGGCGTGCTTCTCGGACAACACGACCGGCGAGCCATCCAGCGGCTTGATCGGGCCGGCGCCCTTGCCGTCCGGACGGTGGCAGACCGCGCAGTTGGCGGTGTAGACCTTCTCGCCGCGAGCGATCAGCTCATCGAGCTTCCATTCCTTGGTCGGGTCATCGGCCTTGGCGGCGATCTTCTTCTGCTCGCCGGCCACCCACGCGCTGTAGGCCTGCGGCTCGAGCACCTTCACATGGATGGGCATGTAGGCATGCTCCTTCCCGCACAGCTCGGCGCACTGGCCGTAGAAGTCGCCGGTCTGCTCGGCCTTGAACCAGGTGTCGCGCACGAAGCCCGGAATCGCATCCTGCTTCACGCCGAAGGCCGGCACCATCCAGGCATGGATGACGTCATCGGCGGTGGTGATGATGCGGATCTTCTTGCCGACCGGCACGACCAGGGGGTTGTCCACCTTCAACAGGTAGTCGTCCACCTCACCCGGGTTGCCCGAGTCCGACAGCGCGCGTTGCGACGCGTCCAGGGTGGAGACGAACCCGATGCCGGCGCCTTCGCCCTTGACGTAGTCGTAGCCCCACTTCCACTGGTAGCCGGTAGCCTTGATGGTGATGTCGGCGTTGGTGGTGTCCTTCATGGCCACCACCACCTTGGTCGCCGGCAGGGCCATGAGGATCACGATGATGAAGGGCACGATCGTCCAGGCGATCTCCACCTTCACGCTCTCATGGAAGTTGGCCGACACCGCGCCCTTGGACTTCCGATGCTTGAAGATCGAATAGAACATCACGCCGAACACGGCGATAAAGATGGCCAGGCACAACACCAGCATCATGTTGTGCAGCCACATCTGCTCCTGCGCGATCTTGGTGACCGGCGGATGCAGGTTGATCTGGTTGACCGCAGGGCCACCCTTCAAATCGTTCACCGCCCAGGCGGCCTGGCTGGCCAGCGCGCTCAGCACCGAGAGTGCCACCGTCGCCAGCTGGCTCGATCGGCGCCCCAGCTGATGCACGCAACTGTTCATCATCGTCATGGTCGTCTCTTTTATCCAGTCTTTCTCAAGCTCTCGTCACCCGGGTCTCCACCAGGCGGCGTCGCACTCAAGCCCGCAGGCGGCAGGCAGGAAGGCCAACGCCATCGCGAAAACCCATGGGGCCAGCAGACGTGTTCCAGTCGGGCGCGGATTTTAGTCCACCCCCTTTTTGCACCAAGCTCGCACTATGACCGGGGCGGCAGGGCCCGGTCGCCCAGGATTACCCTCAGAGCACCACGGGGGTCAGTGCTTGCCCCCACCCCGGACCATGGCGCGCATCTGGTCCAGCGAGACCTCCGTCTGCGCCGCCACCTTCAACCGCGGCTGCGGCTTGAAGGCATGCCCATACACCAGCTCGACGCTCAATCCCAACAGCCCATCCGCCCCGCGCAAGGCCTCCAGCCGCTGCAGCAGCGCCGCATGCCAACGCCGGCCGCGAAGCCCGGCAGGCCGCGCCGGCGCCAGATTGCCGCCCAGCGCCCGCAGATCGCGAAGCAGATCCTGCGGCGTTTTCCAAGTCAGCCGCAAATGTTCCTGATCCATCACCGGATCGGCGAAACCGGCATGCACCAGCAGATCGCCCAGGTCATGCATGTCGACCCAATCCGGCGCCGGGGGGCCCCAACCTTCCTGCGCATACAGCGGCCGCAGCTCGATGAAGCTGTCCGGCCCCAGGCACGAGAACATCAGGCAGCCGTCCACTGCCAGTCCCGCATGCCAGCGACGCACCAGCGCCGGCTTGTCGGCTTCGGCATGCAGCTCCATGTTGGACCAGGCCAGTTGCGCGCCGCCGGGCGGTGCGTCGGCGACCAGCTCGGTCGGCGTGGCGCCGCGCAGGCGGTCCATCATCGATTGCATCCAGCCGCGCCGCAGCCGCTGCTGCCAGGCCTGGCGCACCGCGTCGTCGGGCTCGACCCACAGCTGGGTGGCGGTCGGATAGTGGCGCCGCAGGCCCTCGTCACCGCCGCCCAGCGATGGCCGGCTCTGCAGCACCATCGTGGGCGCCAGACGGATCACCGACAGCCGATCCAGCATGCGCGTGGCCACCTCCTGGTGCAACCAGGGCGGCTGCTCCTGCAATGCGAGGCGACGGCGATGCCGCCGCGCCGCCGGCGCATCGATCTGCTGTGTGCTCGGCGGCATGGCCTCATTCCCATTCATGGGGCGGAATTGTAGGCGGGCATGTTTGACCTCATCCGACGCTGGTGCATGGCGAGAGCCCGCTCTGGCGCCATTCGTCCACGCTGGCCCGGTCAATGTGCGTTGTGCCGGGCCTGGTGTCGCGACAGCCTCTGCCCGGACTGCCGCATCCGCTTTGACACGCGTCCACCCGCGCGCTGCCGCACCTGCGCGCTTCGTCTGCCCGAAGGCGCCACAGGCGATCGCTGCGGTCACTGCCTGCAGCGCCCACCGCCGCTGGACCTCTGCCTCGCCGCCGAGGATTACAGCTTCCCCTGGGACCGCCTGCTGCAGGCCTTCAAATTCCAGGAACGGCTGGAGCTCGCCGACGTCCTGGCCGACCGGCTGCATCGGATGCTGCAGCTTCATCTGGATGCGCCCGCGCCGGCCGCGGCGCTCCCTGCGCTTGAATCGCGATCGCCTCCGGTCGATTCCCCACGCGCTCGTCGGCCTGCTGGTCGGCCGTCGATGCCGGACCTGATCCTCCCGATCCCGCTGTCCGACCGCCGCCTGCGCGAGCGGGGCTACAACCAGAGCCAGCTCATCGGCGAGGCGCTGGCGCGGCGGCGACAATGCCGCCTGTGCGTGCGCCGGCTGGTCCGCCTGCGCGACACCGGCCAGCAGGCGCGGCTGTCGCTGGCGGAGCGTCGCGGCAATCTGCGCGGGGCGTTTGCGGTGATGCAGCCGGTGCAGGGCTTGCGCATCGCGCTGCTGGACGATGTGATGACCAGCGGCACCACGCTGTTCGAGGCGGCCGCCACCTTGCGCCGTGCCGGCGCGCAGGAGGTGCAGGCCTGGATCGTCGCCCGCACGCCGGACTGACCCGCCGGACGCCATCAGGCGTTCGGATCAACCCAGAAGATCGAGCCATGTTCAACATTGTGCTGGTGCATCCAGAGATTCCGCCCAACACCGGCAATGTCATTCGCCTGGCCGCCAACACCGGCTGCCGATTGCATCTCATCGAGCCCTTGGGCTTCTCGATGGAGGACCGCCTGCTGCAGCGCGCGGGCCTGGACTATCACGAGTACGCGCCCGTGATGCGCCATGCCGACTGGCAGGCCTTCCTGACGGCCGAATCCCCCGATCCCACCCGTCTGTTCGCCTTCACCACGCGCGGCAGCCGGCTGCTGCCGGAAGTCGCGCTGCGAGAAGGCGATTACCTGGTGTTCGGTTGCGAGACGGCAGGCTTGCCGCCGGCGCTGCGCGACAGCTTCGACCTGCCACAACGGGTACGCCTGCCGATGCTCGCGGGGCAGCGCAGCCTGAACCTGAGCAATGCGGTGGCGGTCGCGGTGTTCGAAGGCTGGCGGCAGAACGGCTACCGCGACGGCGTTTGAGCGCGCGCTGTTACTCCGGCTTCAGCTTCAGTTGCCGGATCAGCTGACCCCAGCGTTGGCGCTCATCCCGCATCAGCGTGGTCAGGCCCTCGGGCGAGGTGCCGGCCGCGGTGAAGAACATCGGCAGCAGCGCCCGTCGAAAGGCGTCACCTTTGACGATGCGAATCGTCTCCGCCGCCAGCCGATCGACGATCACCGACGGCGTTCCGGCCGGCGCCAGCAGCGCCTGCCACGACGTGGCCTCGAAGCCGGGGAAGCCTGATTCGGCCAGTGTGGGCAGCGTGGGCAGGCCGGCCACACGTCCGGCGCTGGTCACCGCCAGCGCCCGCAATTTGCCGGCGCGCACCTGCGGCATCGCGATCGCCGGCACCATGACGCCCGCCTGCACCTCCTGGGTCAACAGGGCCTGCACCACCTGCGGAAAGCCGGCGTAGGGCACATGCACCATCGACAGGCCGCCGCGCTCGATGAGCGAGGCCATCGCCAGATGCGCCGCACTGCCGTTGCCGATGCTGCCGTAGTTCAGGCCGCCCGCCTGGCGCTTCACCAGCGCCACGAACTGCGCGACCGTCTCCACGCCCAGCGAGCTCGGCACCACCAGCACATTCGGTGAGCTGGCCACCAGACTGATCGGCCGCAGCTCGCGCACCGGGTCGTAGGGCAGCGCGCGGGTGAGCATCGGCGCGGTGATCAGCGGGCCCTGGATGGTGAACAGCAAGGTGTAGCCATCGGCCGGCGCCTTGGCCACCACGCCCGTGCCGATGTTGCCGCCTGCGCCGACCTTGTTCTCGATGACGATGGGCTGACCCAGAGACTGCGCCAGGCCTTCCGCCAGCAAGCGCGCGATCAGATCCGGCGAACTGCCGCCGGGAAACGGCACCACCAGATGAATCGGCCGTTGCGGCCAGGCGGAGGCGCCAGGGCCGGCGCCCGCACCGGGCTGCGCCAGCGCGCTTGTCGCGCCGGTCAGACCTGACGCGCCACCCAGACTCCACGCGACGGTGCTGATCAGCACACGTCGGCGATCGATCGACGACGCCGCCGCCGACGACGACGCCGGCAACGTTTCGGGCTGCCCGTCGTCGGGCATCACGCCGATGGCGGCCGTCATGCGGGCATCACCATCACGGCCATGGTCACCACTCGGCGCGGGCCTGGCGTCCCATCAGCGCGTCCATCGCGCCGCGTGCGTCCAGGCGCCCTTCCAGCACTTCGACGACGCCGGCGGCGATCGGCATGTCGACCTGCACGCTGCGAGCGCGCGCCAGCACCGTCGGCGCGCTGTAGACGCCTTCGGCCACATGGCCGAGCCGCTGCAGGATGCCGGGCAGATCCAGGCCCTCGGCCAGCAGCAGGCCGACACGCCGATTGCGCGACAGGTCGCCGGTGGCGGTGAGCACCAGGTCGCCGAGACCGGCGAGTCCCAGCAGGGTTTCGGTCTGGGCGCCGAGGGCGAGCGCCAGGCGCTGCATTTCGGCCAGTCCACGGGTGATGAGCGCGGCGCGCGCATTCAGGCCCGGGCCGGGCTGACCTTGCGCTTCGGCGGCGAGCCGCAAGCCATCGGCGATGCCCACGGCAATCGCCATCACGTTCTTGACCGCACCGCCCACCTCCACGCCGACCGGATCGGCCGAGGAATAGACACGCAGCCGCTCGCTGTGGAAGGCCTGCACGCCGAGTTGCGCCAAGGCCGGATCATGGGACGCCGACACCAGCGCCGTCGGCTGGCCCGCTGCCACTTCCTGGGCGAAGCTGGGGCCGGACAGCACGCCGGTGGCCAGATGCGGCACCACCTCGCGGGCGATCTCATGACCGAGGCGACCGGAGCCGGCTTCGAATCCCTTGCACAGCCACAGGCAGCGCGCGCCCGCCGGCAGATGCGCCAGCATGCCGCGCAAGGCGGCCATCGGGGTGGCGATCACGATCAGGCCATCGCGGCCATGGGCCAGGGCCTGATCGAGCTGATCGGTCAGGACCAGGGCGTCGGGCAGCGTCGCGTCGGGCAGGTAGCGCTGGTTGCAGCGCGCGGCGCGCATGGCGGCGACGCCCGCAGCATCGCGGGCCCACAGGCACACCTCATGGCGGGCACTCGCGGCAATGGCCAGCGCCGTGCCCCAGGCGCCAGCGCCGAGTACGCTGATCTTCATGCGGAACACTTCATCGTCGGATCAAGCGGCGCCCGCGACCGGGTGCGCACGCGTCCACCAAGCCTAGCAACAACGCCGGCGGGACTGCCCCCAACGGGCCGTCCGGCCGGCGCCTCGGTCCGGCGCGCGTGGCGCCGGGGGGATCGGGGACCGATCAGTTCGGGGCGGATTCGCCACCGGCCTGCTGGGCCATCAGTTGAGCCTGCTGGGCTTCGAACATCGCCTGGAAGTTCACTTCGGTCAGCAGCACCGGCGGGAAGCCGGCACGGGTGCAGACGTCGGACACGATGGCACGCAGGTAGGGGTAGATCATCTGCGGGCAGACGATCGACAGGATGCCTTCGAGCTGCTCTTGCGGCAGGTTGCGGATCTCGAAGATGCCGGCCTGCTTGGCTTCGATCAGGAACAGTGTCTTGTCGTCGACGGTGGTCGTGACGGTGGCGGTCACGCTGACTTCGAACAGGCCCTCAGCCACCGGTTCGGCGGCCAGCGAGAGCTTGATGTCGACCTGCGGCTGGGCTTGCTCCAGCAGGATCTGCGGAGCATTGGGCTGCTCCAGCGACAGATCCTTCAGGTACATGCGCTGAATCTGGAACACGGGGGTGTTGGTGTCGTCTGCCATGTGGGTCATCCAAATGAAAAAGCCCGCCAGCGGCGGGCCGCGGCGGGCATTATGACCGAGGGGACCTCACGCTCACGCAAGGCCCACCCCGACCGGGTGGCGGTGATGTGAGCGGAGGTTTCAGGCGCCTTGCAGCAGCCCTTGCAGGCCACCGCGCTGGTCCAGCGCGATCAGGTCGTCACATCCACCGACATGGGTGTCGCCGATGAAGATCTGTGGCACGGTGCGACGGCCGGTGAGCGCGATCATCGAATCGCGCTGCGCCGGGTCCAGGTCGACGCGGATCTCTTCGATCTGCTCCACGCCGCGCTGCTTGAGCAGCGACTTGGCGCGCACGCAGTACGGGCAAACCAAGGTGGTGTACATCTTCACGGCGGCCATCGCCAGTTCTCCAATAGGTCGAGTCGAGGATCGGGACGGTGGGCGCCGCGCCTGCGCCGAAGCGGATGATGCGGGATCCACCGTGGCAGCCGTCAGGGCGATCAGGCTGCGGACTTCTCGATCGGCAAACTGGCTTCCCGCCAAGCCGCGAGACCGCCGCTGAGCGCCACCACGTTTGCGTAGCCCTGTTTTCGAAGAATGCCAGCGGCCCGCGAGGCCCGCGCGCCGCTCTTGCACATCAGCACCACCGGCAGGGCCTTGTTGGTGGGGAGTTGCTTGATCGGGTCGGTCGTGCCAGTGAGCACGGACAGCGGCACATTGCGCGCGCCGCCGGCATGGGCGGCGGCAAATTCGTCGGGCTCGCTGACATCGATCAGCACACCCTTCTCCCGGTTGATCAGCCGCACGGCTTCCGCCGTCGCGACGCCGCCCGACTTGCCGCGCACCGACGTCCACAGCAACAAGCTGCCGGACACCACGGCCGTCAGCACCAGATACCAGTTGTCGATCAGAAACTTCAAGGCGAGGTCCGGAGGATCAAAAGCGCGGATTATAGGAACCGAACCGCGCCACGCCCGTCGGCAACGGCTTCAGGCTGCCAAGGTCTTCCCATGAGGGCGGGCTTTCGCGTCGGGCGATGACGCGCGGCGAGGGGTCCGAAGCCAGCCCCTAGAATCCGCCGGGTCCGCCGGCTCCCGGCCAACCTTCACATCCGACCCCATGTACAAGCTCGTGCTCATTCGCCACGGCGAATCGACCTGGAACCTCGAGAACCGATTCACCGGCTGGACCGACGTGGACCTCACGCCCACCGGCGTGGCCCAGGCCCAGCAGGCCGGCCGGCTGCTGAAGGAAGCGGGACTGGACTTCGACGTCGCCCACACGTCGGTGCTCAAGCGCGCGATCTGGACCCTTTGGCACTGCCTCGACCAGATGGACCGCCAATGGCTGCCGGTGCGCCACAGCTGGCGCCTGAACGAGCGCCACTACGGCGCGCTGCAGGGCCTGAACAAGGCCGACATGGCCAAGCAGTACGGCGACCAGCAGGTGCTGGTCTGGCGCCGCAGCTACGACACCCCGCCGCCCGCGCTGGAAGCGGGTGACCCGCGCAGCGAGCGCGCCGACATCCGTTATGCCGGCCTGCAAGCCTCGGACGTGCCGCTGACCGAATGCCTGAAGGACACCGTCGCCCGCGTGCTGCCCTACTGGAACGAGCAGATCGCTCCCGCGATCAAGTCCGGTCAACGCGTGCTGATCGCCGCGCACGGCAACAGCATTCGCGCGCTGGTGAAATACCTGGACGGCATCGCGGATGACGCGATCGTCGGCGTCAACATCCCCAACGGCATCCCGCTGGTCTACGAGCTGGACGAGCACCTCAAGCCGATCAAGAGCTACTACCTCGGCGATGCCGAGGCTGCCGCCAAGGCTGCGGCCGCCGTCGCCAGCCAGGGCAAGGCCTGACCGTCGGCGATCGCTCCCGACCGCTCCCGCCCGCTGAGACCTGCCGGCGCTGGTGCGGATCGGACCCGGAGATCGCGACAAAAAAACGGACCTCGGTCCGTTTTTTTTCGTCGTCACGCGTCGGCGCGAAGCCACGCCGCGCCTGCCAGGCGAGCCTCCAGCCGCTCGAACACGGCTTCCGGCGAAGGCCAGTCTGGATTCGCGCACAGCACCTCGACCTGCGTTCCCCACGGCGCCCAGCGTTGCGGCGGCGTCGGGCCCAGCAGGCTGAGCGTGGGCGTGCCGACGGCCGCGGCGAGATGCATCGGGCCCGTGTCGTTGCCGACAGCGACCGACGCCCGCGCCAGCAGCGCGGCATAGGTGCCCAGGGGCACGTGGGGCAGGCAATAAGCGGTCGGAAAGAGTTGCCTCGCCGCTTCCCATTCCGCCCCACTGCCCGGGCACAGCACCGACGGGATCCCATGCCGTGCCAGCAGCCGGACAAAGCCACGCCAATGCGGCCACATCCTCGGCGAGGGCAGCTCCGGTGCGCCGCTGGTGAACGGACAGATCAAGACGAAGGGCGTCGTGCCCCGGAGATTGAGGCCCGTGAGCAACCGCGCAGCGGTGGTTTGGCTTTCCGATGTCAGACGGAGTTGGATGTCTGCCGGCGGGTCTTCGACGATGTCCAGGAACTGACAGGCCAATCGCCAATATTCCTGCAGCGCATGGGTGCTGCTGTCAGGCGGCTTCGGGAGCGCACGGTCCAGCAACCAGGCCCGTGACTCATGACGATGGCCCATGGCCCTCAGACCGGCCAGACGCGCATCCAGCGCGGCCGAGAACGCATCGGGGAACAACACCGCATTCGGCCGGCGAGGAAATGTCGGATCGATCGAGGTGGCTTCGCGCCGCATCCGACGAAGTTGCGCCACACGCTCCCAGGTCCGGCGGGGTCGCACCTCGACCGGCCAGGCTTCCCCGCTCAGCAACGAGGCCGCCCAGCTTTTGCCGATCAGGCGCAGGTCGTATCCATGGCGCTGCAACAGGCGCAGCGCGGGGACGCTCAGGACCACATCACCCACGAAATTCCTGAGCCGCACGATCAGGGGAAGGTCAGTCATACAAATTTCGGCAATGGCGAGAGCGACCGGCCGTTCGCAACATGGAGAGCCCATTTGTCTCCGGCCTATCCCATGAGTTCACCTGACACGGACGCGTCCTCGCCCCGCCCCACCGCCTCGCCCTCGTCCACCCGTCCGCCGATGCACGTGCCCACGGCCGTCGACAGGCTTCCCGCCCCACGGCCTGACCGGGTCTTTCGCCTCGTCGACTTCAGCGCAGAGACACTGGTCGCGATGCACGACCTGACCCTGCGCAACGGCTTTCAGGACACCTCGCCATGCCCTTCCAAGACCGGCCTTGGGAGCCAGGCTGACCACCCCGCCGTCGCCCACCCCGTCCCGGTTTCTGGACAGTCCGACCGCGACGCCCACGTTCTGCTGATGCAATGGGCCCGATGGAATCACCGCTGCAATGCCCTGCTCTGGCACGAGGAGGATCTCGCCAGGCGCACGCGCGTGCCCGATGCAGAGATCGCCGCGAGCAAGCGCGCGATCGATCGCTACAACCAGCAGCGAAATGATGCGGTGGAGCGGATGGATGACCTGATCACGGAGGCGCTGCAGCACGCCGGCGCGCCCATGGCAGACGACACCCCGCTGCACAGCGAAACGCCGGGCGCGATGATCGACCGCCTCTCGATCCTGGCGCTGAAGATCCAGGCCATGACTGCGCAGACCGTGCGCGACGATGTCGACCCGGCCCATCGCGCCGAATGCCGCCGACGTGCGGCGGTGCTGACGCAGCAACGCGAGGATCTGATGGGTTGCCTGTCCCGTCTGATGCGGGATCTGCACGCTGGACGCGTGCGTTTCAAACTCTACCGGCAGTACAAGATGTACAACGATCCGACGCTCAATCCGGCCTTGGTCGCCGAAGCCCGCCAAGGGGACGACTAGCGTGACAGCAGGCTCACGCGGGCGGAAGCTCCGCGTCGATCAGCTGCCTCAACTGGTCGGCGAGCGCGCGGCGCTCGGCATGCACGGTCGGGACCAGCGGCAGGCATTGCACCCGCGCGGTCAGGCCTTGCGCACTCATGATGCGCCACATGCTGGTCACCAGCGTCATGTTGCCGATGAACTGCGCGGCCTCGCTGTAGACACGGCCCGGCTGATGCCAGCGCAACACCACTGGCTGCAGCGGCGTGCCGGTGCTGATCGCCGCCTGCAGCAGGTTGCCGTGCAGCGGCAGCAGCGGTCGTCCGGGACCGGTCGTGCCTTCCGGAAAGACCGCGACGGTCTCGCCGCGCGCCAGCGCCTCGGCGGTCTGATGCACCACCCGCAGCGCGTCGCGCTTGCTGGCCCGTTCGATGTAGAGCGTGCCCACGGCCGTGACCAGGCGACCGACCAGCGGCCAATGCTTGATGTCGGCCTTGGAGACGAAGCGGGCATCCGGCATCACCGCATGCATCGCGGCGATGTCCAGCCAGGACACGTGATTCGCGGTGATGAGCCGCGCGCCCGAGGCCGGCGTGCCGACCACCTCCAGCCGCACCCCCAACACCCGCAGCAGCTTGGCGGACCACGACTGGATGGCGTCCTGCCGGGATTGCGGCGAGCGCTGATCCCAGCCCCAATGCACCAGCATCAATCCGTGCAGCACATGGGCGACCATGCGCAGCATCCGCACCAGCGCCCGCAACGCGCCCATCAAGCCGCTTCCGTCAGCAGCGATTCAAACGCCACCTGGCCGGCCACCAGGGTGAAGCGCACCTGACCCGGCAATTCGAAGCCGGTGATGTCGAAAGCGAACGGCGTGTGCTTGCCCTGGCTGACCAGGCGCTCCGGCGTGACCGCGCCGCTGGCGGCGGGATCGAACACGCAGACATCGCCCACGCCGCCCTCGACCAGCCGACCCGCGCTGGCGGACAGCGAGCCAAGCGCGCTGCCCAGCACCTTGACCGGACGCGCGGTGATCACATCCAGCGTCCGGGCCAGCGGCAGGCCCTGGTCCTGACCCCAGCGCAGCGCCAGGCTCAGCAGCAGTTCCAGACCGGTGGCGCCGGGCGTGGCCTCTGCGAAGGGCAGATGCTTTTCATCGGCGGTGACCGGGTTGTGGTCGCTCACCAGCGCGTCCAGCGTGCCGTCCAGCAGCCCCTGGCGCAGCGCATCGCGGTCGCGTTGCTGACGCAGCGGCGGCTGCAGGCGCATCGCGGGATTGAAGTAGCCGATGTCCACATCGCTGAGATGCAGCGAATTGATCGACACGTCCGCCGTCACCGGCAGGCCTTCCTTCTTGGCCTGACGGATCAGTTCCACGCCGGCGGCGCTGCTGATGCGGCACAGATGGATGCGGGCGCCGGTGACACGCATCAGCTCGAAGATGGTGTGCAGCGCGATCGTCTCCGCCGCGACCGGCTCGCCGGACAGGCCCAGGCGCGTCGCCACCGAGCCGCTCGCAGCCACGCCGCCGCTCAGCCACGGATCGCGCGGGCTGAGCCACAGCGCATAACCGAAGCTGGCCGCGTATTGCATGGCGCGCTGCATCGTCAGCGTGTTGCGGATCGGCACGGTGGCGTGGGAGAAGCCCACGCAGCCGGCTTCGGTCAGCTCGGCCATTTCGGTCAGCGTCTCGCCGGCCAGGCCCCGCGTCAGCGCGCCGAGCGGGAACAGGCGGCAGCGGCTGAGCTTGCGGGCGCGGAACTTCAGCATCTCGACCAGGCCGGGTTCATCCAGCGCCGGATCGGTGTCGGGCGGGCAGACCAGGCTGGTCACGCCACCCGCGGCGGCAGCGGCGAGCTCGCTCTCCAGCATGCCTTCATGCTCATGGCCCGGCTCGCGCAGCCGCGCGGCCAGATCGACCAGACCGGGCGCGACCACCAGGCCGGTGGCATCGATGACCCGATCGGCGCTGAAGTCGCCCACCTGGCCCAGGCCGACGATGCGGCCCGAGGCGATCGCCAGATCGCCGGTGGCATCGAGGCCGGACGCGGGATCCAGCAGGCGTCCGTGTTGAATCAGGATCTTCATCATGCCCTCCAGGTGCTGCGCACCGCCCCGGCCACGGGGCTTGAAAACGTGGATGCCGCGGCCCGGCGCGGCGATGCGATGGCGCGGGTCATGCCTCGTTCCCCGCCAGGATGGACATCACCGCCATCCGCACCGCGATGCCGAAGGTAACCTGCGGCAGGATCACGCTGTGCAGACCATCGGCCACGCTGGAGGAAATCTCCACGCCGCGGTTGATCGGTCCGGGGTGCATCACGATCGCATCCGGCTTGGCGAGCGCCAGCTTGTCCGGCGTGAGGCCGAAGCTCTTGAAGTACTCGCCGGCGCTGGGCAGCATCGCGCCGCTCATGCGCTCGTTCTGCAGGCGCAGCATGATGATGACGTCCGCATCCTTCATGCCTTCGGCCATGTCGTGGCAGACCCGCACGCCCATGTCCTTCAGGTCGCCCGGCACCAGGGTCTTGGGACCGACCGCACGGATCTCCGGCACGCCCAGCGTCGACAGCGCATGGATGTCGGAGCGCGCCACCCGCGAATGCACGATGTCGCCGACGATCGCCACCGTCAGGTTGGTGAAGTCCTTCTTGTAGTGACGGATCGTGTACATGTCCAGCAGGCCCTGCGTCGGATGCGCATGGCGGCCATCGCCGGCATTCACCACATGCACATGCGGCGCGCAGTGCTGGGCGATCAGATAGGGCGCGCCGGACTCGCTGTGGCGCACGACGAACATGTCCGCATGCATCGCCGACAGGTTGGCCACCGTGTCCAGCAGGGTTTCGCCCTTGGCGGTGCTGGAGCGGGCGATGTCCAGGTTGATCACGTCTGCGGACAGCCGCTTCGCCGCGATCTCGAAGGTGGTGCGGGTGCGGGTGCTGTTCTCGAAGAACAGGTTGAACACCGACTTGCCGCGCAGCAGCGGCACCTTCTTCACTTCCCGGTCATTGACCGACAGGAAGGTGCCGGCCGTGTCCAGGATCTGATGCAGCACCGCGCGCGGCAGGCCTTCGGTGGAGAGCAGATGGATCAGCTCGCCGTGCTTGTTGAGTTGGGGGTTGCGTTTGCTCAGCATTGGGTCAGTCCCCTCGCAGGTCGAAGCTGAAACGGCCACGGCCGTCTGCGCCGTCGCGGCCGCTGTCGCCATCGCCGCCGTTGGCATCGCGCTTGATCAGGCTCAGGCGCTGGCTGGACGGCAACGTGACGCGGGCGGCGGAGAAGGCCGGCTCGATCGGCAGCTCACGGCCGCCGCGATCCACCAGCACCGCGAGCGTGACGCTGGCGGGGCGGCCGAAATCGAACAGCTCATTGATGACCGCGCGGGTGGTGCGGCCGGTGTAGAGCACGTCGTCGATCAGCAGGATGTGGCGACCGTTGATGTCGAAGGGAAGTTTGGTGTGATCGGCGCTGGCGTTCATGCCCTTGGAGCCGAAATCGTCCCGGTGCAGCGCGCTGGAGATCACGCCATGCTGGCCGGGGATCTTCAGGTCCTGCTGCAGCCGTTCGGCCAGCCAGGCACCGCCGGACCAGATGCCGACCAAGGCGGCATCGGGCGGCATCAGGCGCTGCACGCCGCGCACCAGGTCGGTGTAGAGCGCTTCCGCGTCAAGGAGCAAGGTGGTCATGTCAGCCCTCGTGTGATGGGTCCAGGAAGCGGACGATGCCGCGGTGGGACGCATCCAGGCCCGCGGCCGGCGCGCACGGGCGCCGTGTCGACATCGCGGGGCTCATGCATGTTCCCGGAAAAACTGTTCGAGGATCAATGCGGCGCTGGCCGCGTCCAGGTCCCGCGCGCCTTGGGATTGGGCCTCGGCGCTGGTGTAGCGCTCATCGATCTCCACCACCGGCAGCCGATGGCGGCCGCGCAACTGGCCGGCGAACTTGAGCGCGCGGGCGGTCATCTCATGCGGGGTGCCGTCCGGATGGCGGGGCACGCCGATCACCAGCGCGTCGGGCTGCCATTCCTGGATCAGCGCGGCGATCGCGGCCCAGCGGGCATCGCCTTGCTCGGTGATGGTGCGCAGGCCCCGCGCGCTGCCCAGCAGCCGGTTGCCGGTGGCCACGCCGATGCGCTGGGTGCCGAAATCGAAAGCCAACGGGGACATGAACGACGCGGCCGGAGCGAGCGGCGCCTTCATGCGTGACCCGCCTCCTGGCTGAGCATGCGCGGATCGATGCCCAGCAGGGCCAGCGCTTTTTCATAGCGCTGCTCGATCGGGGTCTCGAAGATGATGTCGGGCGCGGCGTCGACCGTGATCCAGCCGTTGCGGCCGATTTCTTCTTCCAGCTGACCGGCGGCCCAGCCGCTGTAGCCGAGCGTGACCAGCACCCGCTTGGGGCCGGCGCCGTTGGACAGCGCTTCCAGCACATCCCGGCTGGTGGTCATTTCCAGGCCACCCGGCACGGCCAGCGTGGCGTTGTAGTGGTTGCCCTGCTCGTCCAGCGGCTCATGCAGCACGAAGCCGCGCTCGGTCTGGACGGGTCCGCCGAAGAACACCGGGCGGGCGGCCATGGCTTCATCGGAGAGCTCCAGTTCGACTTTCTCGAACAGGTTGCCCAGCGTGAGGGAAATCGGCTTGTTGATCACCAGGCCCAGCGCGCCCTTTTCGTTGTGCTCGCAGAGGTAGATGACCGAACCGGCAAAGGCCTCATCCACCATGCCGGGCATGGCGATCAGGAACTGGTTGGTGAGGTCGATGCGTTCCTTGGACATGGGCGCGATTCTATTTCACCGACACTTGCTCCCCATGACGACTTCACCCCCCATCGACGCGGAAACCGCCCTGGTCTGGTTCCGCCGCGACCTGCGCGCCGATGACCAGGCCGCCCTGTTCCACGCGCTGAAACATCACCGCCGGGTGTTCGCCGTGTTCGTGCTGGACACCGACATCCTCGATCCCCTGCCCCGCGCCGACCGCCGCGTGAGCTTCATCCTCGAGGCCTTGCGGGTGCTGGACGAGGACCTGGGCGCGCTCGCCGCCGGCGCCGGATTGATCGTCCGCCACGGCCCGGCCCGCACCGAGATCCCGGCCCTGGCCGCCGCGCTCGGTGCCGGCGCGCTGTATTTCAACCATGACGACGAGCCCGACGCGCTGCGCCGCGACGCCGACGTCGGGGACACGCTGCTCAGCCGCGGGCTGCAGGTGCGCAGCTTCAAGGACCATGTGGTGTTCGAGCGCTCCGAGGTCCTGACCGGCGCCGGCAAGCCCTACGGCGTCTTCACGCCCTACAAGAATGCGTGGCTGCGGCAGGTCAATGACTTCTTCCTCAGCGCCTATCCGGTCGAGCGTTATGCCGACCGGCTGGCGCCGCTGCCGGAGGCGTTCCGGACATTCGGCACGTTCGGCACGTTCGGCACGGTCCGCCCGCACGGCGCTGGCGCGAAGGCCAAGGACGCGCCGTCGCCCCACGGCCGACGCATCCCGACCGAAGCCGACATCGGTTTCGAGCCGGTGGAATTGCCCGCCGTGCTGGCGGACGGCAGCCGGGGCGCCCAGCGCCTGTTCCAGGATTTCCTCAAGCGCATCGACCACTATGCCGACCGCCGCGACTTCCCCGCCGAGAAGGGGCCCAGCTACCTGAGCCCGCATCTGCGCTTCGGCACGCTGTCGATCCGGCAGCTGGCGCGCGAGGCCTGGGCGCGGGCGCAGTCGGGCAATGCCGGCGCGATGACCTGGCTGTCCGAGCTGGTCTGGCGGGACTTCTATCACCAGGTGCTGCACCACCATCCCCGCGTGGTGGGCCATGCGTTCCGGCCCGAGTACGACCGTATCGCCTGGGCCACCGGGCCGGACGCCGACGCGGACTTCGAGGCCTGGTGCCAGGGCCGCACCGGCTATCCGCTGGTGGATGCGGCGATGCTGCAGCTCAACCAGACCGGCTACATGCACAACCGGCTGCGCATGGTGACGGCCAGCTTTCTGATCAAGGACCTTGGCATCGACTGGCGGCGGGGCGAGGCCTATTTCGCGCAGCAGTTGCTGGACTTCGACCTGGCGGCCAACAACGGCGGCTGGCAATGGGCCTCGTCCAGCGGTTGCGATGCGCAGCCCTACTTCCGCATCTTCAATCCGGTCAACCAGAGCGAGAAGTTCGATGCGGAGGGCGCCTTCATCAAGCGCTACCTGCCGCAGCTCGCGCGCCTGCCCGCCAAGCTGATCCATGCGCCGTGGCTCGCGCGACCGGCGGAATTGCAGGCCTGCGGCGTGCGGCTGGGCCACGACTATCCGGAACCCATCGTGCGGCATGAGACCGCGCGCATGGCGACGATGGACCGCTATGCGGTGGTGAAGGATCGCGGCTTTCCAGAGTCCTGATCAGCCGATCGGTGATCCCCAGGGCTGTCCTCAGAGATAGGTCACGGTGACGGTGACGCTGTCGGTGTAGACGCCGGGCGCTGCCGTCAACTGTCGGCCGGGAATGCGGCCATAGACGGTGTAGGTCACGCCGGGGGACAGACCCAGCGCATCCAGCGTCACCGAGCCCGACACCAAGGTCGTGGCGGCATTGCCGTCGCCCCAGATCGAGGTGTAGGTGGTGTCCGAATACAGGTTGTAGCTGAGCTGATAGGTGCTGAAGGCCAGCCGGCGATTGGTCGCGCTGGTGCCGCCGCCCTTGCCCAGCTCGATGGTGAACGGGATCAGCAGGCCGACCACGCCGCCACATTTGACGGTCACCGAGCCGGTGGTGTCGGTGTTGCCGAACGCCAGCGGGTTGTAGTTGCCGAACAGCAGGTTGGTCGTGGTGGTCGTGCAGGAGCACACCGCCGGCAGGCACAGCGCGTGAGCGCCAGACGCACCGAGCATCAGCGCCAGCGCCGCGAGCCAGCGCGGCCATCGGCGACGCGCGCCCTGCGGACCGATGAACGACGACGCGGGCGACAGAGGGCGTCGCGCGTCAGCGATCGAGCGCTCGAAGGTGGGGGTCATCTCGTCTCCTCGGAAGATGGCACGTGGGATGGCGGCGGCGATGTGGGCGATGGGTCCACTGAAGGCATCGACGAAGGCGTCGATGAAGGCGCAGCATCGGGTCTCTGCCGACACACCTGCGTGCCCAGGTCCGGCAATTCGGTGGTGTCGCTGGGCAGCACCAGACGGATGCGGCAGCGGCCGGCCATCCCCAGCGCCTCGACGTACTGGATGTCGCCCTCGGCGCCGGCGAGCCCGGTGACAAAGGCCTTGCCGTCCAGACCCACGGGGAAGCTGCGGCGCGAGCCCTCGACCTGCAGCTCGGTGCCGGGTGGCAAGGGCTCGTGCTGCTCATCGACCACCCGGAAGGTCGCCGTGCGGCTGTGCTGGATCGGAAAGCGGATCAATGCCGCGCGGCGTGCGGCGGGCGTGACCTGCAACTCCAGTGTTTCGATCTCGGCATCCAGCGGCAGATCGTCCGCCACCACGCCGACGCGATTCACCTGGTAGCCCCGCAGCGCCGGCAGAAACGCGCGGCCGCTCGCGTCGGTGCGGCCGACCAACTGGTTGTCGTGCAGGACGCCAACGCCTGCCCGCTCGCCCACCTCCACCACCGCGAAGCCGCCATCGATGCGTCGTCCGGTATAGACCGCGCCATCCATCCAGGCCAGCCCGCCGGAGGCGCCCGCCCGTACATCGGTGCGGCCGGACAAGCGGGCCACGCCGCCATTGAGCGCGATGCGGTCGTTCTGCCATTGGGCTTGCGCCTGCTGACGGCCGCCCGACTCCGCCAGCAGCTGATAACCCAGGCCGGCGCCGACGGGCGGGTTGTCCTGCAACTGGACCTGCCAGACATCACGACTGGAGGCGCCCGCGCCGCGCTGGCCTTGCCAGGCGGTGGACAGGCTGCGGTGGTCGTCCAGCAGCAGACTCCAGAAGACGGACAACGCGGTGCCGCCGCCACCGCCCACTTTCAAGGCGGACAGGCCCACATAGCCCCAGCGCCCCAGCGGGCGGCCCGCGTTGAAGGACCACAGGCGGGACGACGGCAGGCTCGGCTGCCCCGGCACCAGGTTCCGCTGCGGCGAGCCCTGGTGCACCACGCCCAGACCCAGACCCCATTGCCGCCACTGGGTGCCGACGGACGCGGATGCGCTCCACCGCGGCGACACCGGCTGGCCCAGCTGCGCAAAGCCGCGGCTGGCCCGTCGCAGCTGCAGTCCGCCGCTCCAGTCCATGCCCTGGCGCTCCAGTCCGACGGACGCCAGCCAGCCGCGTCGCGCCGCCGGGTCATCGCTGCGGCTGGCCACGCCGGCCAGATTGACCGTCCCCAGATCGCGCAGCAGCCACAGCCCCGACGCGCCGACCGCCTGCTGCGCGCCGCTGACTTCGCCGCGCCATTCCTGGGTGAAGCGCTCCGTCACGCCTTGCCGCCAGGTGCCCAGCGCGACGGCGCGGCCATAGCGGTTGCTGTCCAGCCCGTAGTTCTGCCGCAGCCAGCCCAGCTCCACACTGTGCGCCACCAGGCCCGGCTTCAGCAGCGACGGGCTGATGTAGTAGGGCTGGGTGACGACCTGCTCGCGCCCCAGCAGGTCGCGCACCACGGTGCGGATTTCTCCTTGACCGGTGACCAGCGGCAGATCGGTGATGTCGAAAGGACCGGACTGCACCCGACCCTGCAGCCGCTGGCTGTTGTTGACGAAGACATCCACCGTCGACGGCAGCGCCGCTTCGCCTTTGAGCGTGGGCAGCGGGAAGCTCAGGAAGCCGGGGCGCAGCGAGAAGTCGGTGCTCCATTGCAGACCGCCGAAGCGCATCGCCCGGCCCCAGGTGCCCGGTTGCGACACGCTGTCGCCGAAGCGCAGGCTGCTCAGGTGCTCGGGACGGTCCATCGTCCAGCGGGTATCCAGCCGCACCCAGCCGCCCTGGCTGCGGTAGAGCTGCTGATGCTGCAGATCCCCCACCGCGGTCAATCCGCCCAGCTCCAGCAGCCCGTCGAGCGTGCCTGCGCCGCCGAGTCGCCGTTGCCATTGGAGGTCGTAGTTGGCGAACAGGCCGAGCTGCGCGGGCAAGGTGACCTGCGTCACGGCCCGCGCGAGTTCCAGTTGCTGGTCGGAGAAGGCCTGCGGCGGGGCCTGGATGTCGAGCGTCTGGCTCAGGTCCTCGATGGACCAGCGCAGCAGCTCGCCGGGGCCGTCGCCGAGGATCATGTGCAGCTCGCCATCGATCATCCGCGGCGGGCGAGCGGGCGGGCGGAATTTCAGTTCCTCCCATAGCGCCTGCGGAATCGCCAGGCCTTCCGGCAGACGCACCGCGCGCACCGTCTGCGGCTGCGCCACGCCGTTGATGCGCAACCCCAGCAGGAGCGTTTCGCCGAAGCGCGGCGGCTGCGCTGCGGCACGCTCCGCCGCGAGTCGCTCCAGCGCCGCCTGCAACGCCTCCGACGAGGACGGTGGTGGCGACGTTGGCGACGTCGGCGATGACGACGGTGGCGACATCGGCGGCGTGGCCGGCGTGGGCGACGCCATCGGCGGTTGAGGCGGCGGACCCTGCGCCGCTGCCGCCCCGGGGACGGTCAGCAGGCACAGGCCCAGCTCACGGGTTCGTGTTGCCCAGCGCGACATGCTGCAGCCCTTGGTCGGTCAGGACCTGAAGACTGCTGGGTGGACTGGTGGGAGTCTGCAATCGGAAGCTGCGCTGCTCGCCGGGAAAGATGACGCTCTGCGCGCCCTGGACGGCGAGCACCTTGGTCTCGCCGCCGTTGCCGGCCAGGCGCAGCTCCGCGACCTTCAGGTGCACATTGCCGCTGTTGGTGACGGTGGCCACGGTGTCGCCATTGGCCGCACGCTGCACCTGCCAGGCCTCGGCGCGTCGCACCGTGTTCGGCGCGACATACACCGGCACCCGCAGCGCCACCAGCACCCGCACCGCGCCGGTGACCCGGGTGCCGTCGCTCGGGCGCGGCACCGGCACCTCGCGCAGCACCATGCGGTAGGTGGCTTCGTTCTCCAGATCCGGACGCCGCCGCAGGCCCACGCGCAGCACCTGCACCTGGCCCGGCTGCAGCGTGAAGATCGGCGGATTGACCAGCAGCTCGCTGGTGGGCGCGTCCACATCCTGGCCGTTCTGCCGGGTCCAGGCGATGCCCTCCGCCTGCATGGTGACCGACTCGGTGCCGTTGTTCTGGACCTGCACCGTCGCGCGATCGTTCTGGCGGTCCAGCCGCACATTGACCGGCATGATGCTCACATCGGCGGCCTGCGCCAGACCGATCGGGCCGATCGGGCCGGCGATCAGCGCCAGCAGCGCGAGCATTCGCAGCAACAGCGCCTGATGCCAGCGGGCCTGCCGGACGCTGCCGATGCCGATTCCGTCACTAGATGAGCGCATGCCCCCGAGAGGCGCCGCTGCGCTGCCCGGCGGCGACGTTGGGCACGTGCTCAAGGCCATCGCGCTCATCGACGCCTTCGAGGCCATCGAGGCCATCGATCCCGTGGGGGTCAACGATGTCTGAATCCACCTCATCATGCGCTCCCTGTGATGAAGACCGAATGCGCCCGACCGGCGCTGAGGCGACACCCTGCACGCTGGCGTCTCACTCCGTTCAATGACCGTTTCCGTGTCGGCGCCCCCGGCCATCGATGACTGCGGCCGGATCGCTCGATCACTGACTGCTCAATACGTCACCGTGACCGTGACGGTGTCGGTGTAGACGCCCGGCACCGTGCCGGTCAGGCTGGGCAGATTGCCGTAGATGGTGAGGGTCTGCACACCCCCGGTGCCGGTGCCGCTGTAGACCGAGCTGCCGGCGGTGCCATCGCCCCAGATCGTCGTCAGGCCGGCATTGAGATACAGCTGATAGCCCACCGCATAGCTGCCGCTCTTGAGCACCCGGCCGGCAAAATTCGAGCCACCGCCGGCATTGCTGCCCGCATTCAACGCGACGCTGTAGGGCGTGGCCGCGGTGCACTGCACCGTGAGGCTGGTGCTCGCGCCCACCGCGCCGCCCGCCACCGGATTGAGCGCACTGCCGAAGTTCAAGGTGTTGCCATTCACCGAGCAGGCGCTGACCACCGTGGTGCTGGCATTCATCGTGTTGCTGGCCGTGCCCGCCGTGACCGATCCGGTGGCCAGGGCCATCCCCGAGATCATCAGCCGAGCGGTGGTCCCGGCCATGCGGCGTCAATGCACCACGGCGCTGCCGTTCGCCGGCAGGCGGGCGCCGAAGGCGCGGGATTCGGCCAGGGTCAGCAGGCCGCGGGCGGAAATCGCATCGCGCGGATACAGCGCCATGCCACTGTCGAAATCCAGCTTCAACGATTGCTCGCCGAGCGGGAACGGCTCATCGAGCGCCGCATTCAGCCGCGCGGCCAGTTCATCGGCCTGCTCGGCCGAGGCGACCCGGTTGACCACCAGCGCGAACTGCTCATCCGCATGCCGGGCCAGCAGGTCGGAGGCGCCGGTGCCTTGCGCCAGCCGGCGGCCGATGTCGACCAGCAAAGGCGCGGTGGCGGTCAGACCATTCGACTGAACCAGCGATTCCAGCCCGCGCAGCGCCACCACGGTGACTGCCAGCCAGTGCGGCTCGGGGGACGGCATGCGGAGCACCTGGTCGAGTCGCTCCAGCAGCGCGACCTGACCGAGCAGCCCCGTCACCGGATCGCGCAGCAGCGAGGACGGTCGCGTCTGGCGACCGCTGGCGCGCTCGCTCTGCAGCAGTTCGTCCAGATCGGTGAAGAGGTTTTCCAGACC
This sequence comes from Burkholderiaceae bacterium, assembly GCA_913776825.1. Classification (GTDB taxonomy): domain Bacteria; phylum Pseudomonadota; class Gammaproteobacteria; order Burkholderiales; family Burkholderiaceae_C; genus Roseateles. The sequence continues at coordinate 24,557 of CAJYPV010000027.1, read as the reverse complement.
GCCGCCCTTGGTGTAGTAGCCATCGGCGCCGGCCTGCAGGCAGAGGTCGCGGTAGGCGTCCAGGTCGTGGTGGCTCAGCATCAGGATGCGACCGCGAAAGCCGCGGGCGCGCAGCTCGCGCAGCACATCCAGGCCGGTTCCCACCGCCAGCGTGATGTCGAGCAGCACCGTGTGCGGCTGCAGCCAGTCGATCATCGCGATCGCCTGAGGCGCAGCATCCGCCTCGCCCACCACTCGGGTTCCGGGCAGCGTGTCCAGCCGACGCGCGAGCAGGCGGCGGATCGCCACCGAGTCCTCGACGAGGAAAAAGTCCATGAGACGGGTCTCCGTGCGCCGGCATCGCCTCGATGCGACGGCATGACACGGATCTTGGACCCCGACCGGACCACGGGTCAGCAGGGCCGACCGCAAGGCGTTGTCGGGCTGGCTCGGCAGGATCGGTCGGTGATTCACCTACAAGCTCCAGCGGTGGCGAGGTCGGCGCTCAGTCCACGTCGGTCAGGCCGTGCTGCACGCAGTATTTGGTCAGTTCGGTGTTGTTGCGCCAGCCCGTTTTTTCCAGGATGCGCGCCCGATAGGTGCCGACGGTCTTGGCCGACAGATGCATGGTCTCGGCGATTTCCGCCGGGGTCTTGCCGGCGGCGATCAGCAGCATCACGCGGTGTTCCTGCGCCGACAGCTGTTCATGGGGCAGTTGCTGCGGCGTGTGGCCGCTGAGCAGGCCCAGCAGATGATCGGCCATCGCGGCGGTGACATAACGCCCGCCCTGCAACAGCCGCTGCAGCGCCAGCACCAGCTCATCGGTGGCCTTGTCCTTGGGCAGGTAGCCGGAGACGCCCATCTGCAGCAGCCGCGCCGCATAGGCGGATTCGGCATTCAGGCTCAGCACCAGCACCGGCACGCCCTTGAGCGCACGCAGCATGCGGTTGGCGCCTTCGGTGCCGCTGGCGTCCGGCAGCGAGAGATCCAGCACCAGCGCATCGGGCTTGTTGGCCTGACCGTGTTGCAGGGCCTCCGCGATGGTGGAGGCCTCGTCGATCTGCGCCTGCGGCCATTGGCCCTGGATCAGTTGCTTCACGCCCAGTCGCATGATCGGATGGTCGTCAACGATCAGAAACCTCATCCCAGCCCTCCTCCTTGTCGAAGCGAGCGGGTGCTGGCTCCGGCGATGCCTGTTCGCCGCCTGCATCCTGCAGCGGCACCGATACGTCAATCCGGGTGCCGCCCTGCGGCGCCGGTCCAAAGTCCATTCGCCCGCCGGCCAGTACCGCGCGCTCCCGCATGTTACGCAGACCGGAGGCATCGGCGCGCACCGGGCCCGGGCCGATGCCGTCGTCCTCGATGCGCAGGCGGTACTCGCCGTGTTCCAGGCGGGATTCGATGGTCAGATGCTGCGCCTGCGCATGGCGCAGCACATTGGTGGCAGCCTCCTGCAGCAGGCGGAACAGCTGATTGTGCTGCTCGCTGGTCAGGGCTTCGTCCGGGGCCAGATCGACCATGACGACGAGGCCGCTTTGCCGCTCCAGGCCCTTGACGTAATGCTGCACCGCCGCAGCGAAGCCGAAATCATCGAGCAGAGGCGGACGCAGGCTGGACGCGATGCGGCGGGCTGCGCCGATCACTTCGTCGGCGATGGTGAGCATTTCATCGAGCAGCGCTTCCTTCGCCGGCGCCATCTTGCGGGCCAGCGACAGCACCAGCATCTTGCCGGCCGTGCCCAACTGACCGAGCTGGTCATGCACCTCGCGCGCCAGGCGGCGGCGCTCGGCCTCGACGCTGCGATCCAGCTCGGCGGCGAAGCTCTGGATGCGGTCCAGCGCACCGCTGAGTTCCCGGGTGCGGGCCTGCACCGCGTCTTCCAACTGCGCATGGCTTTGGCGCAGCGCGCGTTCCGCCAGATCGCGGCGCTTGCGCTCCGCCCAGAGCGCCGCCATCGCCGCCATCACCAGCAGACCGCCGACGACCGGCAGGATCTCGGCCAGCAAGCGGGTGCGCTCCTGCTGCTGGGCGACCGCGCGCTCGATGTCGGTCACGCGGCGACGCTGCAAGGAATCGAGCCGCTCCATCTCGCCGCGGATCTCATCCATCAACTGCTTGCCGGCGACCCAGCCCTGCAGATCCTGCAGCGCAGCCGCGCCCAGTCGCCAGCGGCTCTCGATGTTCTGCTCCACCTGCACGCGGCGATCGGCGATGAAGCCGTCCAGGCGTTCAAACGCCTGCGTCTGCGCATCGCCGGAGACCGCCAGCGTGCGCTTGAGCTCGTGATAGCGGGCATCGAGCTCGCGCACCGCGCGCTCATAGGGCGCGAGGAAGCTGACATCGCCGGTCATCAGGAAGCCGCGCTGACCGGTTTCGAGGTCCACCAGCAGGTTGTAGACGCGACCGATCAGCACCTGCGTCCGCAGCGCATCGGCGCGCACGTTCTCCTGGCGCGTCAATTCGCCCAGGCTTCGATACCCGCTGTAAGCCGTGCCCATGAAGGCCACGCATCCGGCCAGCAGCATGGCCACTGCGACCGGGAAAGTCAGCAAGCGCATGTATGACAGGATCTTGCGATCCGCTCGAACCATCCCGCAGACGCTCCGCCTTGAGCTCTCAAGCGATCACTGCCGCCATCGACGCAGCGATGGCTGAATGACGGGATGAGGTGATGACATCGGCGTGGGCGCCCACCTGACTGCTTTCTCTCTTTGATCTCTTTGGCGCGGCACCCTCCCATCGGATGGCCCGCGTACCCCTACGCTAGAGGGGCTTGTAAAGAAAAGCAAGCCCGCACCCACATGAGCGCCTGCACGCGCAAAAATGTGTGCGGGCTGGCGGACGGCGTCCGGCATGGGGTCAGTCCTTGCGGCGATACGAGGCCGCCACCCACGCATCACGCGGGGCGCTCAGCTTCGTCGCGCGTCGCCGGAATCGGGGGCGGCAACGGCGCTGGAAGACGTGCGCAGCGTCAACAAGGCGCGTCATCAGAGCGTCAGCTAGGCACCCGCTGTACGTCAGTACGTCAGGGCGCCTGCCACCGCGCGAGCAGCTCGGCATGGCGCCGTTGCCAGTCCTTGAGCGGTGCGTCCTGGCCATCGAAGACCAGCCGCAGATACGCCAGGCTGAGCTCGCGCGTGGCCCGCTTGACCTGCGGATTGAGCGTCTCGCCGCCCGTGTTCAAGCGGTCGGTGAACATGCTGTGCGAGCCGCCGCTGAACAGCGCCAGCGCCTTCTTCGATCCACCGATCGCATCGAACAACTGCACGCGGTCCTCCGCGCCCGAGTAGTAGCCGGGAATGCGGATCTCATCGAGCGTGGCGCTGATGTGCAGCGTGGGGATGCCGATCGGGCCGACGATCGGCGTCGGGTCGCCTTCGCCATAGAACGGCGGCGCGGAGATCAGGATCGCAGCGCGGATACGGGGATCCCGCAGCGCCAGGCGCGAATCGTCGACGCCGAATCGCTGCGCATCCGGCACCTGCGCGCCCGCCAGCAGCAGACTGGTGTTGGCGCCATAGGAATGACCGGCCGCCACGATGCGCTGCCGATCTAATTGCGGCGCGAGCGGACTCGCCAGCAATTGATCGAGCGCGAAGCGCATGTCTCGGGTGCGGTCGATCGCCTCGCCCGGCTGCGCGGCCTGCTGCAGGCGCCTCACCAGCGTCAGGGAATTCGTCCAGGAGAAGCCGCCGTCCCACAGTCGGCGGTCACTGCCCACATGCTGCACATGCATCGCGACCACGCCTTGCGAGGCCCAATAGCGCCCGAGATAGCTGTAGCCGCGTCGCGTGCCGCCCATGCCGTGGGAGAAAACGATCACCGGCCATCCCGCCGCCGGCGCCGCGCCGTCGGGCCAGTAGATCCGCACCGGCACGGCGCGGCCGCGCGAGGCGTCATGCCAGTCGAAGTCCTGCCAGTGGTGGGAGCCATCGTCCGCGGCTTGAATGCCGGGCACGGCGGGGATGTCGGCTTCCAGCGGTGGCGGACGCTGCCCGGCGCAGCCGGTCAGCAGCGCGGCCAGCAGCCCACCCAGTCCGACGCTGCGGAGCCATCGGCCACAGGCGAGGTGCATCCGTTCGCGCTCAACGGCGGGACCGCCTGGGCGGTGAAGTGAGATGGGCCGACCGCCGTGGCGGGTCAGGCGAAGGAAGCGTGCTCGTACCGACATCGTCATCACGAAACCACCGATGCCGGAGAGGTCCGGCCATCGCGCCAGCTTAGAACAGCTCGACGTCGCTGAGGTGATTCGCTTCCGACATGCGCCCTTGCGCGACCAGCGTGGCGTGGCTTTGCACCTGATTCCGGCCCGCGCCCTTGGCGTGGTAGACGGCCTTGTCGGCGCGCTCGAAGGCGCCGGCCGGGGAATCGCCGGCGCGGATCTGGGTGAAGCCGATGCTCACCGTGATGCGGCCGACCTGCGGGAAGGCGTAGTGCTCGGTGTTGTGACGGAAGCGCTCGAAGGCATGCGCCGCATCGTCTTCGTCCTCGCAGCGCATCAGCACCACGAATTCCTCGCCACCGAAGCGATAGAGCAGATCGTTGAAGCGGAAGCTGCTGCGCATCAGGCGCGAGAGCAGCAGCAGCACTTCATCGCCGATCAAATGGCCGAAGCGGTCATTGATGGACTTGAAGTGATCGATGTCGAGCACGCCCAGCCAGTAGCGCGGATGGACTTCCGCATGGCGGCGTTCCTCGTTGGCACCGCTGTGCTGCGGACGCAGCGGCAGCTCGGAGACGGCCTTGAGGAAGCTCTCGTCGAAGGTCTTGCGGTTGAGCAGGCCGGTCAGCGTGTCGCGCTCGCTGTAGTCCAGCAGGCCCTGGAAGTTGTGATAGATCCGCAGCACGCTGGCGATCATGCGCTGGGCGGAGGCCTTGGGCCGGTTGGCCGTGTGGACCTCCAGCACACCGATCACATCGCGTTCGGTGGCCAGCGGGAACATGGTCAGCCACTGATCGCCGTCCTTGTCCTGCAGCACCGTGCGCTCGGTCAGGCATTGCAGGCGGCGGGCGTGATCCGCCAGTCGGGGCAGCGCATCCGGATCGACCCAGAGCGAGTCGGCGGTGGCCACCGTGTCGGTGGCGCGCAGCCGGGCGCGGGTCAGCCAGCGTTGCTGGCCGGGCTCGCCCACGCAGCGATAAATCGCCACGGAGGCGGGTCCCGTGAGCAGGTCCCGCAGGGCCGTGACCAGGGTGACGTCCATGACGTCCCGGTCACGAAATCCTGTCAATTCGGCGAGATGCTCAACGACCTCAGACATATGGCGGCTACGCTCAACCTGCGCCCGAAACGCCGGACGCTACGACTGGGCCGGATGGCCGGTTCAGTGCTGCGAAGTGTATCGAGCGATGAGTCCCAGAAGGTGGTCTTCGTCGTAAGGCTTGCCCAAATAATCATCAACACCCAATTGCTGCGCATAGTCGCGGTGTTTTTGCGCGATGCGAGAGGTGATCATGATCACGGGCAGGGCCGCCAGACGAGCATCCGCCCGCAGGTTGCGCACCAGGTCGAAGCCGTCCATGCGCGGCATCTCGATGTCGGACAGCACGACGCGCGGCAGTTCATCGCCCGCCAGTCGTTCCATCGCATCCAGGCCGTCCTTGGCCAGCAGCACACGGTAGCCTTCACGCTCCAGCAGGCGCTGGGTCACGCGACGCACCGTCAGCGAGTCGTCGACCACCATCACCAGCGGCGCCAGCGGCACCGTCGAGGCGGCCGCGACCACTTCCTGGCGAGCGGCTTCCGCGCGGTCATGCACGCGCTGCTGCGCGGCATGGCCATAGCGGTTGGCCAGCGCCACCGGGTTGTAGATCAGCGCCACGTCGCCCGAGGCCAGCAGGCTGATGCCCGCCAGACCCGGCACCTGCATCAGCTGCGGGCCGAGGTTCTTGATCACGACTTCCTGATTGCCGAGCACTTCGTCCACATGCAGCGCCAGACGCTGCTGGGCGCTGTGAACCAGCACCACCGGCAGGGTCTTGCCCTGGGCCGTGCCGCGTTCGCTCTGGTTCATCAGGCCGCCGAGCCAGTAGAACGGCAGCTTCTCGCCGGCCGCCGGCAGCACGCCGTCGACATAGGCCTTCTCGACCTGTTCCGCGCTCAGGCGCTGCACCGACAGCATCAGCGAGGCCGGCACCGCGACCTTGCGGTCGCCGTAGCGCAGCACCACCACCTGCGTCAGCGCGGTGGTCAGGGGCACGCGCAGCTCGAAGCTGGCGCCCTGTCCCGGCGTCGACTCGGTGATGACATAGCCACCCAGCGTGTTGACTTCGGAGCGGACCACGTCCATGCCCACGCCGCGGCCGGCCATTTCGGTCAGCGATTCGGCGGTCGAGAAGCCCGGCTCATAGATCAATTCCATGAGCTGGGTATCGGTGAGCGACTGGCCGGCGCTGATCAGGCCCTGGCTTTCGCCGCGGGCACGGATGCGCGCCAGGTTCAGGCCCGCGCCGTCATCGGCGAAGCGGACTTGAATCTCGTTGCCTTCCTGATGCAGGCTCAGGGTGATGCGGCCGATCGGGGCCTTCTGCACGCTCTGGCGCTGCTGCGGCGTTTCGATGCCGTGCACCACGCTGTTGCGCAGCAAGTGTTCGAAGGCGCCGGTCAGACGCTCGAGCACCGAGCGGTCCAGTTCCACGCCACCGCCGCGGATTTCCAGCTGCGCCTGCTTGCCGCTTTCGCGGGCCGCCTGACGCACCACGCGGTGCAGACGTTCGGCCAGGCTGCTGTCGAACTCCACCATCCGGGTGCGCAGCAGGTCATCCTGCAGTTCACGCGTCAGTCGCGACTGGGCCGCCAGTTCGTCTTCGCCGGCCGCCACGTTGCGTTGCAGACCGCGCTGCACCGTGGCCACGTCGTTGACCGACTCCGCCAGCATCCGGGTCAGTTCCTGGAAGCGGGTGTAGCGGTCGAACTCCAGCGGGTCGAAGTCCTTGCCGGTGGCTTGAGCGGCTTCCTGGCGCGCCGCGATGCGGGCTTCGGCCTGCAGCTCCAGCTCGCGGAGCTGGGTACGCAGACGTTCCAGGTTGTCGTCCAGGTCGGACAGCGAGGTCCGCATCTGGCCGAGTTCCGACTCCAGACGAGCGCGACGGATGCTGACCTCGCCCGAGAGCGCGGCCATGCGTTCCAGCAGCACGCCCCGCACACGCACCTGCGCGGCGGGCGCCACCGGCGCGCTTTCCATCGGTTGACCCAGCACAGCGGCTTCGCTGAAGTGGGCCCAGTCGATGTCGATGTCGGCGGGCGGCGGCACGTGGGCCGGCAGGGCCGCCACGGGCGCCGGGACGACCGGCTCGGCGACGGCATCCAGCACCGGCACGTCCATCGGCTCTGCCAGTTCGACGACGTCCGCCGCCGCGACCGGCGCGGGCATCTCGACCACATCGTCCAGCGTCTGGATCGGCGCGCGTTCGACGACCTCGGTCATCACCGGCGCGTCGATCACGGCCGGTTCCGGCGCTTCGACGACCGGTGCCGGCTCGGGGGTCAACTCGGCGACGACCGGGACCTCGACGATCTCGGCCACCTCAGCGACCTCCAGCGTCTCAGCGACCTCGATCACCTCGGGCTCGGCGACGGCTTCCGGTGCCGCGATGGCGTCGGAGCCTTCCACCGGCGGCTCGATGGCTTCCACCACCGGCACCACCGGAGCGACCGGTTCCGGTGCCACGACCGGTGCGGGCGCGGCCACCACCGGTGCCGCAGCGACCGGCGCGGCCACAGGGGCGGCGATCGGTGCGGCGACCGGCGCCGGATTGCGCCAGTCACGCTGCAGGGTCACGAACGACTGTTCCAGCGCGTCGGCCTCGTCCTGCAGCGACATCAGCTGTTCCAGCTGCGCATTGCCGTCGCCGGACAGGCGTTCGATCTGGGATTCCAGGCCGTGGGCCTGCTCACCGATGCGCATCGCGCCGGCGAGACGGGCACCGCCCTTGAAGGTGTGCAGCACCCGCATCGAGGCGGCGGCGCGGCCGGTGTCCTGCGGCTGGGCGGCCCATTCACGCAGGCTGGCATGCAGCTCGCGCAGCAGGTCTTCCGCCTCTTCCTCGAAGATCGGCATCAGCTCCGGATCGATCTGATCCGGCAGGTTGACTTCGAAGTCTTCGTTGGCGGCGGCTTCGGCCGCGGCTTCGAAAGCGGGCAGGCTGGAGGCCGGATGCACGGCGAACGCCGGGTGGATGCCCTGGGACGCGGTCGAGACCTCGTCCAGCGACATCTTCAGCAGGCCTTCATCGCTGTCGCCCGCATCCTCAGGCAGCGGCGCGCCCGGCTGGAACAGTTGCAGCTGAGCCAGCAGTTCGGCGTCGACTTCCTTCAGGAAGCCTGCGGCGAATTGATGCAGCAAGCGGCGGATTTCGTCGGCACCGCGCTGGAACAGCGCGGGATCGGCCACCTGATGGCCTTGGGCGCGACCCAGCGCATGCTCCAGAGCGCGCGACAGCGTCGACAGATCGTCGAAACCGACGGTCGCGGCGCTGCCGGCCAGCCCGTGGGCCAGCGCTTCGGCTTCCGGCGGCAGTTGCGATTGCGGCAGCAGCGCCCACTCGCTCAGCTCGACCTGCAGGCGACGCGAACGCTCGTCCGCCTCGTTCAGGAAGATGTTGAACAGCGTGATGCTGATGCGCAGCGGGCCGATGACCTTGACGCCATCGTCGTTCTCTTCGGGCTCTTCCGACGCCTTGGCCTGTTCCAGCGCCGTGCCGGCGACCAGGCTCAGCACCGGAGCGGCCGGGGCCGGGTGGTCCAGCTCGGTGGTGGTGAAGCTGAGGTCCAGCGGCGGCTCGTCGGTGAACGGGGGCGGCTCGGCCGGCGCTTCGGGCGCAGCCGGCGCGGCCGCGCTGACCAGCTCTTCCGACAGATCCAGCATCAGATCGACCGATTCCAGCGGCGCGGCAGGTGCCTCGACGCTGACGTCGACCGGCGCGGCGGCGTCGGTTTCCGGCGTGATGTCCAGGTCGGACAGGTCCAGCATCTCCACCGTGGGCTCGTCGAACGAGACTGGCAGTTCGGCCACTTCGTCCAGCGGCGCCGGCTCGGTGGCTTCGACCTCGACGATGGCGACATCGTCCGGCCAGCCGGCAGGCATTTCCAGCGACTCGGTCACTTCGGCCACCGGCGGGATGGCGTCCAGCGACAGCGCGTCGGCGCTCTCGGCGCCCAGCGCGGGCAGGTCCAGCGCCACATCCAGTGCGGGCACCGGTTCGGTCAGCTCGGGCGCGGCGACCGGCTCGAGGTCGAGCGACAGAGCGTCGGTCGACGGCGTGTCGTCCAGCGACGGCAGCGTCAGCGGCGGCAGTTCGTCGGTGGACAGCGCCGGCACGGCAGCCGGCGCCGGCACCGCGACGGGCGCGGCCAGCACATCGATCGGCGACGGCACATCGGCCAGCGTCGGGATGTCGGCGAGGGCCGGCACGTCGACCAGCTCGGGCAGCGTGGGCGCGTCAGGCGCTTCCAGCACCTCGACGACCTCGGCCACTTCCGGCACGTCGACCGCATCGACCACGTCCAGCACCGGCGGCAGTTCCGCCAGCTCGATGATCTCCGGCGCGGCCACGACCGGCGCGGCCGCCACGACGGGCGCCGCCACCACGGCCGGAGCGGGTGCGGGTGCGGGTACGGGTGCCGGCGCAGCCGCCATGGCGTCCTGCAGCGACAGATAGCGGTTGTTCAGGCGCAGCGAATCGGCGGCGGCGCGGATCGGCGCGCTGTGATAGCCGTGCGGACGCTTCTCGCCGATGGCGGCGGCCCAGGCCTGGAAGGTTTCCAGGGCTTCATTGCTGAAGCGCAGCAGGTCGGCGTCGGCCTGCGGATGCTCCGACAGGCGATGGTTGTACAGCTGTTCGCAGGCCCATCCGGCTTCGCCGAATTCATTCAGGCCGACCATGCGCGAGCTGCCCTTGAGGGTGTGGAACGCACGGCGGACCGTGGTCAGTTCCTCGCGGTTGGCGCTGTCGCGGGCCAGCACGGCCATGGCGGCACGGGCGGTTTCGACGACTTCGGCCGCTTCCTCCAGGAAGATGCCCAGCATTTCCTCATCGATCGCTTCTTCCGCTTGCGGAATCGGCGCCGACGGCGGCGGCGGGGGCGGCAGCACCGGAGCGGCGGCTTCGATGAACTGCTGCAGCGATTGGGCGGCATCGGTGCCGACCGAATCGGCATCCGGACCGGCCGACAGCAATTGCTGCTGCGCCTGCTGAGCGGCTTGCGCCAGTCCGAGTTCGTCGTTGGCGCGCGCCTCTTGCGAGATGCGCTCCAGATCGCGGGCCAGATCCTGCGCCGAGCGATCGCCCTGCGCGACGGCCTGAGCCGTGGCTTGCAGTTGATCGATCAGTTGCGGCGCCGGCGCTTCGGCCACGGGTTCTTCCTCGCGGGCGGCTTGTTCGCTCTCGCGGCCGACCAGCGATTGCAGCAGGCCGGTCTCGTCGTCGAAGCGGAACATCCGCTTGGCGAGCTGCGGCTGCACGCTGACCATGTCGATCAGGAAACCCAGCGCGCCGAGGTTGTTGGCCAGGCGATCGAACTGGGCACGCGGACCGGGCAGCGACGGATCGACTTCGGTCTGGGCCAGTTCATCGACCTGATCGCGCATGCGCAGCGCGGCTTGCGCGCCCTGGGTCAGGCCCAGCACGCTGAACACGCCGCGCATCGTCTGCAACTGGCCCGGCACGGGGATCAGCAGGTCGCGCTTGGTCGGGTCGCGGAAATACTCGTCGCACTGACGCTCGACTTCCGACAGGCTGGCGCGCAGCTCATGCACCACCGAACCCAGCGTCTGACGATCGGCCACGCGGCGATAGAGTTCCTCCATCCACGCTTCGAGCGGCTCGGGCGCTTCGCCGTGACCGACCGACTCGATGCGGCGCGACAGGCTCTTCACCCGCTCCGCCTGCTCGGGCTGGTCGAAGGCTTCGTCTTCCAGCGCGGCTTCCAGATAGAGCATCGCGGTGGCGATTTCCATCGCCAGCGTGGGCTCCGGCGCACGGCCGGAACGCAGCGTGGCGACGACGGCGCGGCGCAGGGTGTCGCCCAGCACATCGCCGCTCGGGAAGAGCTTGGCCAGCGATTCGGCGACGCCCGCGAACTGTTCGTCCAGGCCGCCCAGGCGATGGGTCTCGCCTTCTGCGGCGGAGCCCCAGGATTCCTTGGCGGTGGCGACACGGCGCTTGGCGTTCTGCACCCAGGTCGGATCGATCCGGCCCAGCGCATCGTCGCGGTAATCCACCACCGGCGTTTCGATCAGGCCGAACGCGCGTTGCACCGCTTCCAGGCGCGGCGCGGTGCCGGGCTCGGGATGCTTGGCGGCGGCGGCGAAGAACAGCAGGTCCTTGGCCAGACGCTCGGACGGTGCGGCATCGCTGCCGGCACGCAGTTGCGCCAGCAGGCGCGAGCCCAGGCGCTTGACCAGCGTGTCGACCGGCAGCAGGCCGCGCGATTGCGCTTCGAATTGGCCGGACGCCAGCATCCAGAGGGTGCGGGCATGCGGCTGGGTCTGCGTCAGCGCGAGGCCGGCGCAGAGGTCGCTCAGCAGCTGGCCCTGGCCCGGTGCGGGCGAGCGCATCTGCTTGAGCAGCAGCGCCTCGAAGGGCGCGCGCATCTGCTCAGGCGTCAGGGCGCGGACGGCCGGATCCACCGGCAGCTCGCGCCAGCGGAATTCCTGGGTCCACAGGTCGGCCGGGTGAATGCGGCCCGCGCCGTTGAGTTCCTGCAAGGCCTGATAGGCCGGGAACAGCGCCAGCGAGCTGGGCTGACCACCGGCCAGGGTCTTGGCGATGAAGGCCAGGACGGCGAAGTCGGCGCGTTCGACGGCTTCGACCTCGGCGACCGACACGGTCGCCGGAGCTTCAGCCAGTCGGAACAGCGTCGCCTCGGCGGCCCGCAGCAGCTGGGCGGCGGCCGGCAGGCTCACCACCGACAGCACGCCGGCGGCCTGGTGCATCTGTTGCGCTGCTCCCTGCAGCGCGGGACTGGGTTGGCTGTCGCCACCCAGGGTGGAGGCTCGCGCATCTGTATCGCGCAGCACCCGGCGCAGGGCCTTGTGCACCGATTCCAGCGTGCGGCGCAGTTCCTCCTGGACCCAGGCCAAAGGGCTCAGGTCGGCGGGGAACTCGGATTCGCGCGAAAGGTCCATGCTCGCTCTTTGTTGTCTTTATCGCGGTGTATCGCGGGGTGAACGCGTCAGCGTCCAGCCGATCAGGAGACCTTGAACCGGGCCACCGATTGCTTCAGCGCTTCGGCGGAGCGGGACAGCTCATGCACCATCTGCGCCGTCGAACGGGTACCTTCGGAGGTCTGCTCGGTCACCGCAAAAATGTGCTGAATGTTGGCGCCGACCTCATTGGCCGCACGCGCTTCGTTCTGAGCCACCGACGAGATCTGCACGATCAGGTCGTCCAGGCGACGAGACACCGAGTCAATGTCTTCCAGCGCACGACCGGCCGCATCGGACAGCTTGGTACCTTCCACCACGCCCAGGGTCGAACGTTCCATGGCGGCCACGGCATCGTGGGTGTCGGTCTGAATGGTCTTGACCAGCGCGGCGATTCGACGGGTCGCATCGGCCGAGCGTTCCGCCAGTCGCTGCACTTCTTCCGCCACCACCGAGAAGCCGCGACCGGCTTCACCGGCGGAGGCGGCCTGGATGGCTGCGTTCAGCGCCAGCACGTTGGTCTGTTCGGTAATGTCGGAAATCAGCTCGGTGATCTCGCCAATTTCCTGCGACGACTCGCCCAGACGCTTGATGCGCTTGGAGGTTTCCTGAATGTGGTCGCGAATCTGGTTCATACCGCCGATGGTGTTCTGCATCGCCTGCAGACCCTGTTCAGCGGCTTGACGGGACTGGCGCGCCACGCCGGCCGTTTGCTGCGCCTGTTCGGACACGTCGTTGATTCGATGCGCCATCTGCAGCACGGCCTCGCCGGTGGCGCGGATCTCGTGCAGCTGTTCGGTCGAAGCGGCCAGCAGCTCGGTGGACGTCTGGTCGACCTGGGCGGTCGTGTCGGTCACCCGCACGGCCGTGGTCTGCACCTGATGCACCAGCGAACGCAGTTCTTCCACGGTGTAGTTCACCGAGTCGGCGATCGCGCCGGTGATGTCTTCCGTCACCGTCGCCTGGTGGGTCAGGTCACCTTCCGCCACCGTCTGCAGTTCGTTCATCAGACGCAGAATGGCGGCCTGGTTGGCGTCGTTGACGCGCTTGGCTTCCTGCTCCTGCGCCTCGGCTTCGCGACGCTGTTCTTCAGCGAGCTGCGCACGACGGGCCTGGTCATTCACGTAGAGCTTCAGGAAGCCCAGCGCACCGATGATCAGCATCGCCAGCGAGGCGACCATGCCGATCAGCAGCACCGGGTTCAGACCGCCGGCGGATTCCAGACCTTGCGAGAGTTCGTCCAGGTCCTTACGCAGCACTTCGCTGTCGTTCAGGATGGAGGTTTGCGCTTCACGCGAAGCCACCAGACCTTGCAGGTTGGACAGAATCGCGGTCGCCTGGGCGCGGGTCTGGTCGTACTGGGTCAGCAGCACCTTCAGACGTTCACGCACCTGCGCATCCTTGGCGCCGGCCAGTCGCAGTTCGGGGTTGCCGTTCAGCAGCGCCTGGGCGATTTCGCGGAAGGCGTTCAAGTCCTTGCCCAGCAGGAACACGGCCTCGGGGCTCACGCCGTCCTGCGTCAGGAATTCGTTGGCGGACTTGCCGATCCGCTGGGTCAGCATCACCAACTGGCCCACGGCCGCGACTTCACCGGTCGGCGCCGAGCTCTGCAGCGACAGCGAGGCCACGGCTTCGGCGCTTTCCAGCAGGTCCGACGACTGGCGGTTGATGGCGCGCAGCGCGGCGCCGACCTGCGTCAGCACCTTTTCCTGGGCCAGCATCACCTTGGTGTTCTTGTCGGCGCGATCGACCATCGGGGCGATCTTCTCGAGCAGCGGCTGCACCGAGGACGGGCCCTGGGTCAGGGCGCCGTTGCCGTCGCGCAGGCTGCTGATCACGCCGGTCAGCACTTCCGCGCTTTCCTTCATTTCAGGGAAGGCGTTCTTGTTGCCGAGCAGAGCGGTCGAGACCGCTTTCGCCAGGCGCTGCGACTGCATGGCGGCCTGACCCGCGCCGCGCACCTGGGCCGCGGACTGGTTCGAGTTGATCAGGGTCCAGGTCACGAAAGTGGTGGTGCCGATCAGACCGGCGACGACCAAGGCGGTGAACAGACCCTGGCGACGCGGCTGCGGCGGCTGCACGGTCGGCATCGGGGCCTTCGCATCGGGGGCGCTGGCGGTCGGCTGGAAGCCGGCGCCGGTGTCCTGGAATTCGGGCGTGGGCTGCGCCGTCGTGATGATCGAGGGCTGGAAGTCCTGCGTGTCCTCGGCGGACACGGCCGCTTCCGTGTTGGGGCCGGCGTCGTCGATGTCGACGACCGCCTTGCCCTCGTTCTTGCCCTTGTTCTTGATTTTGTCCAGGAAGCTCATCTCACCCTCGTTTGGTCGTTCGGCCTGGGACGGGACCGCCGTCTGGCTCTCAGTTCAAAACAATGCGCAGGAACTGGGGATGCTGCGTGAGCGCATCCAGATCCAGCACCTGCCAACGCCGGCCTTGCCCGTCGCGCATGCGCATGGGAGCAAAGTCCGGGTGGCCGGCCACGTCGGGCTCGGCCTGGATCTGTTCATCACCGCGCAGCCCCAGCAGCTGGTCCACCAGCAGCGCGCAGTTGATCCCCAGATCCGGGTTGATCGACACCAGCCGATGGGCGGGCGTCAGGGCAGTGGGACCGCGCAGGCCGAGAAAGGCCGCCAGGTCCACCACCGTGTGAAGTCCACCCCGCAGATTGGCCACACCCAGCATCCAGGGCTGGGTGTAGGGCACGCTCTGCAGCGGGACGGGCGTGAAAATCTCGCCGGACTGCTTCAGCGGCAGCAGCAGGCCCAGGCCGGCGCATTCCACCGCCAGCCAGCTGGCGGCCTGAGGCGCCTCGCGGGCGGCCTGCATGCGCTGCGCCAGCCGTTGTTGCAGATCCCGCAGCGCTTGCTTGTTGGCCATGACGTCAGCCCAGCGCCTTGATCTTGGCGATCAGTTCGTCCGCCTTGACCGGCTTGACGACGTAATCGCGGGCGCCCTGGCGCATGCCCCAGACGCGGTCGGTTTCCTGGTTCTTGCTGGTGCAGATGATCACCGGCACGTCGGCATAGCGCTCGTCGCGGGTGATGGCACGAGTCAGTTGGAAACCGTTCTGGCCCGGCATGACCACGTCCATCAGGATCAGGTCGGGCTTTTCTTCTTCCAGCCGCTTCATGGCTTCTTCGCCGTTTTCCGCAGTGCGCACGGCGTAACCGCGTTTGCTGAGCAGGTCGCTGAGGTGATGAAGCTCGGTCTTCGAGTCATCAACCAGCAGAATCTTTTGGATGGACATGGGTACTCCCTGGTAGCGCGGCTCGTACTGACGAAACCGCGGCGGCCTTTCGCCGGGGGTGAGATTGGCAGTAACTGCGGGTGATCGGACACCGCGACTTCGCGGTGGTGTGACTTATTCGACTTCAGGCCTCGCGGCGATGTTGCTGAACCGCCTGCAACAGCTGGTCCTTGGTGAACGGCTTGGTCAGGTAATCCTGCGAACCCACCATCCGGCCGCGCGCCTTGTCGAACAGGCCGTCCTTGGAGGACAGCATGATCACCGGCACGGCCGAGAACTGCGGATTGCGCTTGATGATGGCGCAGGTCTGATAACCGTCCAGACGCGGCATGAGGATGTCGCAGAACACCAGGTCAGGCTGGTAGTCGCTCAGCTTGGCAAGCGCGTCGAAGCCGTCTTCGGCCAGCACCACCTGATGACCGCCCTGCTTGAGAAAGATCTCGGCGCTGCGGCGGATGGTGTTGCTGTCGTCGATGACCAGGACTTTGGTGGCCGTCTTGGATTCCAAGCTGTTCTCCGTATTCTTCAAGCCCTGGTTGTCAGGGTTGTGGCGATTCGATGTCGGTGCGCGGCCGGTGGGCTGCGGCCGGTGCGGGGGACACCCGCTTCAGCCGCCGCGTCGGATCGGGACCGTCCGATCTGTTGTCAGATCTGGACCATTTCGAAATCTTCCTTGCGGGCGCCGCACTCCGGACAGGTCCAGTTCATGTCGACGTCCTCCCAACGCGTGCCGGCGGCGATGCCGTGCTCGGGATCCCCCGCGGCCTCGTCATAAATCCAGCCGCAGATCAGGCACATCCAGGTCCTTGCTTCGCTCACGATGGGTTGACTTTGCATCACTACAATGATCGAAAGATTGTAGCCAACCCCCCCGGGTTCGCCGGAGGGCAGAAGTACCGATGAAACAACAGTTGGAAGCGGTGCTTCGTCACATTCCGCGCATCAGTTCACGGCTTTCCGCCGTCCATCCATGAGCCGTCAAGACCCAGCCTCCACCGATCCGTCGCCCGCCGTGGACGACCAGGAATCGCCACCACCGGCCTGCGTGATGAGCTTCAACGCGAGCGACCCGAGCGGCGCCGGCGGCAGCGCCGGCGACGTCGCCACCATCGCCGCCATGGGCGCCCATGCGCTGCCGGTGATCAGCGCCATCCTCATGCGCGACACCGCCGAGGTCTTCGACCACCACACCCTGGACGGCGATTGCATCGTCGAGCAGGCGCGCTCCATCCTGGAGGATGTGCCGGTGGCCGCCTGGAAGGTCGGTTTCCTGGGCAGCGCCGAGGGCATTTCCTCGGTCGCGGAGGTGCTGTCGGATTATCCCGATGTGCCGCTGGTCGCCTACCTGCCCAGCATCTCCTGGCTGGACGAGGAACAGCAGCAAAGCTACCTGGACGCCTTCCGCGAGCTGGTGCTGCCGCAGACGCTGGTGCTGGTGGGCAACCACAAGACCCTGAGCGACTGCCTGCTGCCCGACTGGGATGCCGACCGGCCCGCCTCCCCGCGCGAGCTGGCGGTCGCCGCCCACCAGCACGGCGCCGCGCATGTGCTGGTGACCGGCATCGGCCTGCCGAATCAATTCATCGACAACGTGCTGGCCGGCCCGCAGGGCGCCATCACCGGCGAGAAGTTCGAGCGCTTCGAAGCCAGCTTCGTCGGCGCCGGCGACACCCTGTCCGCCGCGCTGGCGGCGCTGCTGTCGGTGGGCGCCGAGCCGCATGACGCCGTCGGCGAGGCGCTGGCGTTCCTGGATCAATCGCTGGAAGCGGGCTTCCGGCCCGGCATGGGCAATGTGGTGCCGGACCGCTTCTTCTGGGCGCTGCCGCCCGGCGAGGGCGAGGAAGACGGCACCGAGGGCGCCCCGCTCAGCCCCACCGACGAACCCGCCATCGACGAGCCCGCCGGCCGTCATCCGCGTCGCATCCATTGACGCGTTCAGCCGAGGCTCGCTGCCCCGGCTGACCGGGGCGGCGGGTGCCGTCAGGCCGGGCCACCAGGCCCGCTACCGCTCACCGCCCCTCCCCGCCTTCCGTCCGATTTCACCGAGCCGCCCGCCGGCCCCGCAAGCCATGAGCCAGAACGACACCCTGTTCACCCGCGCCCAGCGCGTCATCCCCGGCGGCGTCAACTCGCCGGTGCGGGCCTTCCGCGCCGTGGGCGGCACGCCGCGCTTCATCGCACGCGGTGAAGGCGCCTTCATCATCGACGCCGATGGAAAGCGTTACATCGATTACATCGGCTCCTGGGGCCCGATGATCCTCGGCCACGGCCATCCGGCGGTGATCGACGCGGTGCAGCGCGCCGTGGTGGAAGGTCTCTCCTTCGGCGCACCGACCGAACGGGAAGTGGAACTGGCCGAAGAGATCCTGCGCCTGGTGCCCAGCTGCGAGCAGATCCGCCTGGTCAGCTCCGGCACCGAGGCCACGATGAGCGCCATCCGCCTCGCCCGTGGCGCCACCGGTCGCAACACCTTCATCAAGTTCGAAGGCTGCTATCACGGACACACCGATGCCCTGCTGGTGAAGGCCGGCTCGGGCCTGGCGACCTTCGGGCATCCCACCAGCGCGGGCGTGCCGGAGGCCACCGCCCAGCACACGCTGGTCCTGGAATACAACAATGTCGAGCAGCTGGAAGAAGCCTTCGCGCTGCACGGTCCGGAACTGGCCTGCGTGATCGTCGAGCCGATCGCCGGCAACATGAATTTCGTGCGCGCCAGCGTGCCGTTCATGACCCGGCTGCGGGAGCTGTGCACGGCGCACGGCGCGCTGCTGGTGCTGGATGAGGTGATGACCGGCTTCCGCGTCGGACTGCGCAGCGCGCAGGGTCATTACGCCGACCTGATTCCCGGCTTCACGCCGGACATCAGCGTCTTCGGCAAGGTGATCGGCGGCGGCATGCCGCTGGCCGCCTTCGGCGCCAGCCGCGAGATCATGAAGCACCTCGCGCCGCTGGGCGGGGTCTATCAGGCCGGCACGCTGTCCGGCAATCCGGTCGCGACCGCCTGCGGTCTGGCCACGCTGCGCGAGATCGCCAAGCCCGGCTTCTTCGAAGCGCTGGGCGCTCGCACCCGTCGGCTGGTGGATGGGCTGACCCAGGTCGCTGCGGAGAACGGCGTGCCCTTCAGCGCCGATTGCGAAGGCGGCATGTTCGGCTTCTTCCTGCTGCCGACGCTGCCGCAGAACTACACCGAAGTGATGCGCACCGACAAGGAACGCTTCAACCGCTTCTTCCACGCCATGCTCGATGCCGGCGTGTACCTGGCCCCGGCGCTGTATGAAGCCGGCTTCGTGTCCGCCGCCCACAGCGACGCCGACATCGATGCCACGCTCGACGCGGCCCGCCGCGCGCTGCGCTGAGCCCGGCGGCTGGATGACCGCCTCCACGCGCGAACCGGTGCGCGCGCCCCACGTGCCGTCCGAAGCGCCGTCCGAGGCGCCATCTGACGTGCCGTCCGATGGCGGCCCGACGAACCGCCGCTATCGCGCGGCGGTCTTCGACATGGACGGCCTGCTGCTCGATTCGGAGCGGCCGATCCGCGACGCGTGGCTGGCCCACGCCGCCTCGCTCGGCATCGCCTTCACGGCGGACGAATATCTGCTCACCGTCGGACGCAACCGCCAGGATTGCCTGGCGCTGATGGCGCCCCGCTTCGGCAGCCTGGCCGCTGCGGAGGCCGCCTATGAAGCGGTCGATCAGCGTCTCGCGCAGTCGATCGGCGAGCGCGGTTTCGCGCCGATGCCCGGGGCGGTGGAGCTGCTGTCGGCCTTGAAGGCGCGGGGCGTGCCGATGGCGCTGGCCTCGTCCACCCGCCATGAGAAGGTAGTGCAGCGCCTGCAGGCGGCCGGTCTGCTCGGCTTCTTCGATGCCGTCCACGGCGGTGATCAGGTGGCGCGCGGCAAGCCATTTCCCGATCTCTTCGAGCTGGCCGCCCGTTCGTTGAAACAGGCCGGCGACGACTGTCTCGCCTTCGAGGATTCGAGCTATGGTGCCCAGGCCGCCCTATCCGCCGGCATGGGCGTCGTGCTGGTGCCCGACCTCAAAGCGCCGGATCTGAAGGTCGCTCCGCGCTGTCTCGTGCTCACAACTTTGAGACAGGCATTACCCTTGCTTACCAATTGGCACAGCCATTGATGCAATTGGTGGGGCGATTTTGAATCCCTCGCCGCGCAAGAGATTCGCCATGCACATCCATATCCTCGGCATCTGCGGCACCTTCATGGGCGGCCTGGCCGCGCTGGCGCGTGAAGCGGGCCATCGCGTCACCGGCTGCGACGCCAATGTCTATCCGCCGATGTCCACCCAGCTCGAAGCGCTGGGCATCGAGTTGATCGAAGGTTTCGGCGCCGAGCAGCTCGATCTGACACCGGATCTGTTTGTCGTCGGCAATGTGGTGACGCGGTCGTCGGAAGGCCGCTTCCCGCTGATGGAAGCCATCCTCGACGCCGGCCTGCCCTACACCAGCGGCCCGCAATGGCTGGCCGAGCATGTGCTGCAAGGCCGGCATGTGCTGGCCGTCGCCGGCACGCATGGCAAGACCAGCACCACCTCCATGCTGACCTGGATGCTGGAAGCCGCCGGTCTCGCGCCCGGTTTCCTGATCGGTGGCGTGCCGCAGAACTTCGGCGTGTCGGCCCGGCTGGGCGGCGGGCGCTATTTCGTGATCGAGGCGGATGAATACGACACCGCCTTCTTCGACAAGCGCAGCAAGTTCGTGCATTACCGGCCGCGCACCGCGATCCTGAACAACCTCGAGCACGACCACGCCGACATCTTCCCGGACCTGGCCGCCATCGAGACCCGGTTCCATCACCTGGTGCGCACCGTGCCGCCGTCGGGTCGGCTGATCGTCAATGCGCGGGAAGAGGCGCTGCAGCGGGTGCTGGCCCGCGGCTGCTGGAGCGAGGTGCAGCGCTTCGGCGCGCGCAAGGAAGAGCCCGGCGCGCTGCGGGCGCGCGGCGAGCCGCAGTCCTTCGATGTGCTGCGAGGCAGCCTGAAGGTCGGTCATGTGAATTGGGATCTGCTGGGCGAGCACAACCAGCTCAATGCGCTGGCCGCGATCGCGGCGGCGGAGCATGTCGGCATCGACGCCGAGCAGGCCGCCCAGGCGTTGAACAGCTTCAAGAATGTGCGACGCCGGCTGGAGCTGCGCGGCGAGGTCGGCGGCATCAAGGTCTATGACGACTTCGCCCATCACCCGACCGCGATCCACACCACGATCAACGGACTGCGCCGCCGCATCGCGCCGGCGGAACGCATCCTGGCGATCTTCGAGCCGCGCTCCAACACGATGAAGTTGGGCACGATGAAGGCGCAGTTGCCCTGGGCGCTGGAAGAAGCCGACCTGAGCTTCTGCCATCAAGGCGGCCTGAGCTGGGATGCGCGGGAGGCGCTGGCGCCGCTGGGTGAGCAGGCGGTGGTGGGTGCCGATGTCGAGCAGCTGGTGCAGTTGGTCAAGCAGGCGGCGCGTCCGGGCGATCATCTGCTGTGCATGAGCAATGGCGGCTTCGGCGGCATCCACGAGAAGCTGCTCGACGCCTTGAAGTAATCGGCGACGACGCTCAAGCCCGACGGCCTCTCCGCTGACAGCCGAGGGCGGACGTGACCGACGTCTGCCAGTCTCAAGTGCCGATACCATCCATCGCCCGTCCCGGCCTCCCGGAGGCGGGCGAGCGCGGCACGCCGCCGCGCCACGTTCCTTCTCTTTCTGGAGCACCGACACGATGAGCTCTCCCGGCAAGCTGGTCCCCGCCCTGCAGAACCGTTCCTTCCTGTGCCTGCTGGCGCTGGTGACCGTGGCGTTCGCCTGGATCCTGTGGCCGATGATGAGCGCGCTGTTGTGGGGCGTGGCGTTGGCCATCGTGTTCCAGCCGCTCTATCGCCGGTTGCTGAAGAAGTTCAAGCGCCCCAACCTGGCCGGCCTGACCACCATCCTGCTGATCGTGCTGCTGGTGGTGCTGCCGATGACCTATGTGATGGGGGCGCTGGTGCGCGAGGCCTCGGTGCTGTTCGAGCTGGTGAAGTCCGGTCGTTTCGACTTCACCACCTATGTGCAGCAGATCTATGCGGCGACCCCGCGCTGGTTGATGGACCTGCTGGAGCGGGTCGGCCTGCATGACCTCAGCTCGCTGCAGGAGAAGCTGGCGGGCGCGCTGAACGAGGGCAGCCAATTCCTGGCGACCAAGGCGGTCGGCTTCGGACAGGACACCTTCGACTTCCTGGTCAGCTTCTTCGTGATGCTGTATCTGCTGTTCTTCCTGCTGCGCGACGGCCAGGCCTTGTCGGCCCGCATCCGCGATGCGCTGCCGCTGCAGGATGCCTACAAGCGTCAGCTGGGCGAGAAGTTCCGCACCGTGATCCGCGCGACGGTGAAGGGCAACATCGTTGTCGCCGCTTTGCAAGGCGCGCTCGGCGGCCTGGCCTTCTGGGTGCTGGGCATCCATGCGCCGGTGTTGTGGGCGGTGCTGATGGGCTTCCTCTCGCTGCTGCCGGCGGTCGGCGCGGCGCTGGTGTGGGCGCCTGTGGCGATCTACCTCATGGCCACCGGCAGCCTGGGCGCGGGCATCGGCCTGCTGTTGTACGGCACGCTGGTGATCGGCCTGGTCGACAACGTGCTGCGCCCGTTGCTGGTCGGCAAGGACACCAAGATGCCGGACTATGTGGTGCTGCTCTCCACGCTCGGCGGCATGGCGGTCTTCGGCATCAACGGCTTCGTGATCGGCCCGCTGATCGCCGCGATGTTCATCGCGGTGTGGGACATCGTCGCGGCGGAGCGGCGGTATCCGGATGATCGGACCGGTTGAACGTTGATGGCGGGCGACGGGTCACCCACCCGGTCGGTCCAACGCATGGCGGCGCGGAGGCGGGGCGCTAGAGAAGCGCTGCGTCACCCCTCGCGGCCGATGTGAACCCGCTTCGGGCGGCTCGCGGGAGTTTTGCAGAGCTTGCCTAGAGGACATGGCCGAACAGCTCCTTGATTCGCGCCGTGTGGATCCCATCCGACCCCTTCCACCAACAAGCGGGATACGGCATGTCGACGAAGTGCCGATTCGGCAGCGGCCTTTCCACAGCCGGCACGAAGCAGTCGAAGAAGCCGGGATGCGCATTTGTTCCAAGCACGCCGCAGAGCCCAAGAATGGCGATGAGTTGGTCCCGCTCGGATTGGTTCGCCTTCAGGCTGGCGGGGAAATGCTTGTGAAGCTGTGAGCTGGTGACACTCGCTGGCACTGCCGAGAGCGCGGCCACCAGGTCGCGAAGCACCGCGATGTCCGCATCCGTCGGCGGTGGCGGTGGATCGGTGAGGAACAGCTCCAAATCCAAGGCCGCATAGACGGGATTCGAGTGCCTCACGCCGCCCCATTTCAACCGTTCAAAGCACAACACGTTGAGGTCGTGCTCCGCGGGAATCACCGTGTCATGGAGACCGCACGTCGAGCACTGATTTCCGGGGCCCTCATGGGTCGGTTGATGGGCAGGCAGATGCCTGGCAACGGCGTAGCTGCCCAGCGCTGAGCGCCAATCCAGCCGTCGGGTCGAGAGGCTCGCGAGGAACCCGTCAACAACCTGGCGGACCGTCAGCTTCGCCACGACCGAGCGCAGCCGCGCGATCGCTTCCTCGTGCGACGGCGCAATGGGATCGAACATCACGCCGCGCGATTTGGCGTACTGGAAGTCTTCCGCTGTCACGACTGGCGGTGCCGAACGCCATCCGGAAGCTGACCAGTACGCATCGAACAGAGTCTTGACGGCTCGCTTGTCCATGTCGATCAGGGAAGTGCAGTCCGCAATTGTCTTCTCGGGCTCGTGCCCAAGCTCACCGAACCTGGACGCGCGGGTCGGCAGGATCATCCAACCCGCCTGACCCGTCCTGAACTGCGTTGACACTCTCGGACGGTTGTAAAAGTCGGCGTTAGCCAACCAAAAGCGCCCGGTGCACCGCATCGGGCGTTTGCATTTTGAGCGACAGATGCGGCCGCTCCTCGTTGTAGATCTGGACCGACTCCTGCACCATCCGCCGCGCTTGGCGCAGGTCCGCAGGCCGTTCCAGCAAGAACTCCATCTTCAAGATTCCGTTGACCCGCTCAGCAAGGGCGTTCTGGTAGCAGTCGTAGCCATCGGTCATCGAGCAAGTCAGTCCGTGGTGCCGATGCAGCTCCTGGTAATGCGTCGAGCAGTACTGGATGCCTCGGTCAGAGTGATGCACCAGCTGCTGCTTCGTCCTTCTTCCCCTGAGCGCGAGCTTTAGCGCCTGCGCCACCTCCTCCGTCTGCAGGCTCTCGTGCACGTGCCAGCCCACGATCTTTCTCGAATACGCGTCCGTCACCAAGCTCAGATAGACGAATTTCCCCGCCGTCGGCAGGTAGGTGATGTCCGCCACCCAGACCTGCTCGGGCCCCGTCGGCGTGACTTGCTCTGGCCCAGGCTTGAGCAAGTTGGGATGGCGCCTGAAGCGGTGATGGCTATCGGTGGTCTTGTGATACGCCCTGCGCGGTGCCACCAGCAGCCTGGCGTTGCGCAGCACATCGAACAGCGCGTCACGCCCCATCCTGATGCCCTCTCGACTCAGCGGCTCTCGAAGCATGCAGTGCAGCTTGCGCGTGCCCACGCGAGGCTGGCTCAACCGCCGCTCACGCACCAGCTTCACCACGGCCTGCGCCTTCTTCTCCAGCGCCGCCTGACGGCAGCGAGACTGGTAGTAAGCCTGACGGCTGATGCCCATATGTCGGCAAGCCCCGCTGACGCTCAACCCTTGGACGAGGTCTTGCTCGAGGACTTGCCTAAAGGCTTTTTTACGACGCGCACTCCGTAATCCTTCTTCAGCACATCGATCACGGCTTCGAACAGCTGCGCCTTCTGCTGCGCTTGCTTGAGCTGCACCTGCAACGCCTTGATCTGCTGCTCCGGCGTGAGCGGGGTCGGGGTTTTGTCTATCGGCATAGCTGCAGATGATGCCGCAGCTCCCCAGCCCAAGCGGCCGTGCTTGCGAAGCCACGTCAACACCGTCGACCGCCCCTGGATGCCGTAACGGGCCTGCGCCTGCTTGTAGCTCAACTCGCCCTTTTCCACCTGCGCCACCACCGCCAACTTAAAAGCCATCGTGTAGTCGCGCTGTGTTCTCTTTTCCCTCGTGTCCATCGATCTCGCCCTTTCAGGGAGTCCGAGGTGTCAACGCGGGGCAGGACGGGTCA
>CAJYPV010000026.1 GCA_913776825.1 Burkholderiaceae bacterium | reverse complement strand
CTGTGCCGCGACCTCAGCGAGCTGGGCAGCTATGCCCGCGTCGACAACAAACAGTACCGGCTGCTGAAGAACGCCACGCCCGGCGCCTTCACCTTCATCCTGGAAGCGACCAAGGAAGTGCCGCGGCGACTCTCCCATCCGTCCCGCCGCACCATCGGCCTGCGGGTCCCGGACCATCGCGTCACGCAAGACCTGCTGGCCTTGATCGGCCAGCCGCTGCTCGCGACCACGCTCATCCCGCCCGGCGAATCCGATCCGCTCAACGATCCGGATGAAATCACCCATCGCTACGACAAGCTGATCCAGCTCATCATCAATTCCGGCGCCTGCGCCATGCAGCCCACCACCGTCATCGACCTGACCGAAGAACCGCCCGTGCTGGTGCGCCGCGGCTCCGGCGATCCGGAGCGACTGGGGCTGGAGGTGGTCAGCGCGGATTGATCTGCGCAACGGCCAAGCAAAACGCCGGCAACTGCCGGCGTTTTGACTTTCAGAGGCCCCGCGCTGCATCTGCATCTGCATCTGCAGATGCGGATGCAGATGCGCGGATGCACGGGGCGTTCGGCGGGCCGATCAGACGGCGGCCGTGATCACGATCTCGATCTTCCACTCCGGCTTGGCCAGCTTCGCCTGCACCGTGGCGCGCGGCGGCGTGTGGCCGGCGGGCACCCAGGCGTCCCACGCGGCATTCATGCCGGGCAGGTCGGCCGTGTCGGCGATGTAGAGCTGCGCGCGGAGGATCTTGGTCTTGTCGCTGCCGGCGCGGGCCAGCAGCTTGTCGATCATGGCCAGCACCTGCTCGGTCTGGCCCTGAATGTCCGCCGTGGCGTCGTCCGGCACCTGACCGGCGAGGTAGACCACCCCGTTGTGCACCGCCATCTCGGACAGGCGCGGACCCACATCAAATCGTTCGATCTTGCTCATTTGGACGCGTGTTTGGACTTGGAAGACTTCGCGCGGCCCGACACATGGCCAGCCGACGCAGCGGAAGCAGCGGCCGCAGCCTTGGCCGGCTTGGCCGCCGAGGCGGAACCGGCCTTCTGGCCGAGCTTGCTTTCGGTGCCGTTCATCAGCTTCTTGATGTTGGCCGAATGCCGCCAGATCAGCAGCAGGCTCATCAACGCGATCGCGAGCAGCTCCGGACCCACGTCCCAGATCAGCATCTGGAACAGCGGCGCGCACACCGCTGCCGACAGCGAAGCCAGCGACGAATAACGCGACAGGAACGCCACCACGATCCAGGTCAGCAGCACCGCCAGACCCAGCCACGGATTGATCGCCAGCAACACACCGGCTGCCGTCGCCACGCCCTTGCCGCCTTCGAAGCGGAAGAACACCGGCCACAGATGACCGATGAAGGCGGCCAGACCGACCATCGCGGCGGTCCCTTCCTCCAGGCCGTACGGCGCGCCAAACTTCAGCACCAGCAGCACCGGCACATAGCCCTTCAGCGCGTCGAAGAGCAGCGTCAGGATCGCGGCGGCCTTGTTGCCGGAACGCAGCACATTGGTCGCGCCCGGATTGCCGGAGCCGTAGCTGCGCGGGTCGGACAAGCCCATCACCCGGCTGATGATGACGGCGAACGACAGGGAGCCAATCAGATAGCCGGCGAGGATCGCCAGCACTTGGTACAGGACAGCTTGCATGGGGCGCTATTCTGCCCCGGACTTCAGCGCGCACTCGACCGGACGGGCCGCCAGCACCTCCGTCAAAACCCGAGGGTCGAGGCTGATCAGATAACCGCGCCGCCCGCCGTTGATGAGGATGCGCGGCAGCGACAGGATGCCGGCCTCGACGAACACCGGCAGCGCCTTGCGGGTTCCGAACGGCGAGGTCCCGCCCACCAGATAGCCGCTGTGGCGCTGCGCCACGTCCGGCTTGCACGGCTCGACCTTCTTGCAGGGAATCTGCCGCGCCAGCTCCTTCAGGCTGACCGTGCAGTCGCCATGCATCAGCACGATCAGCGGCTGCGCCTTCTCGTCCTGCATGACCAGCGTCTTGACCACCTCATGCTCCGGCACGCCCAGCTGCCGGGAGGATTCCCCGGTGCCGCCGTGCTCGACATAGTCATAGACATGCTCCCCGAACGCGATCCCGTGCTGACGCAGCAACTGGGTGGCCGGGGTCTCGCTGACGTGTGTGCCCTTCTTGCTCATGGGATCGAATTGTGGAGGAGCGCGCGCCGATCATCCCTCTCGAACCTTCCACGGATCGCAGACCGCACACGACACCCGTCACCTGACGAGGACTCGTCGGGCCTCCTCCCGAAACGCCCCCCGAAAGGGTGTGTCGTTTCTGGTGAAGCCCCCCATCGACTGCCAGCAGGGCCACGACGACAATCCGCCCCAAAGATCGGGAGGATGAGATGTCGAACATGATGGATGAGCGCTTCGCCGCGCCGCAGGCGCAGGTGGCGGACATCGTCAAGGAGGAAAGCGCACTGGCCGGGCGCTGGATTCGTCTGCTGGCGGCGGTGCTGGACGGCTTGATCGTCGGCGGCGGCGTCTGGCTGTTGTCGATGATTCCGGCGGTGCATGCCATTTTTGAAGCGCGGCAGGCCAATGCCGGCCTGACCACCTTCAATCCCTATTCGGCGCTGATCGGCGGCGGTCTGTTCCTGGTCATCCAATCCTGGCTGCTGCTGTCCCGCGGACAGACCGTGGGCAAGATGATCTGCGGGCTGCGCATCGTGCGCAGCGATGGCGGCAAGCCCGATCCGTTCCGGCTGCTCGGGCTGCGTTACGGCGTCGGCTTCCTGATGAACACCAACGTGGTGCTCTCCACGGTCTACGGCCTGCTGGACGTGCTCCTCATCTTCCGCCAGTCGCGCCAGTGCCTGCATGACACGCTGGCCGATACCAAAGTGATCAAAGTGATCAAGGTCACCCAGCTCTGAACACCTCGCACACGGCAGCGCCCCCGCGGATCGACACGCTGGCGCTGGCCGAAACGCCGGAAGGCATCGTTCTGTCGCTGCAGCCCGCTGGCCTGGTCTCCCGCACCATGGCCTTCCTGCTGGATCTGCTGATTCGCCTGGCCATCAACATCGCCGCCACCCTGGCGCTGAGCGCGCTCGGGCGATTCGGCGGCGGGCTGGCGCTGATCACGTTTTTCGTCGTCGAATGGATTTATCCGATCGTCTTCGAACTCGGACGCGGCGGCGCCACGCCCGGCAAGTCGGTCATGGGCCTGCGGGTGGTGATGGACAGCGGCCTGCCCATCACGCCCGCCGCCTCCTTCATCCGCAACCTGCTGCGGGTCGCGGACTTTCTGCCCTTCGCCTACGGCTTCGGCATCGTCTGCCTGCTGCTGAACCGCGACTGCAAACGGCTTGGCGATCTGGCCGCCGGCACGCTGGTGGTCCATGCCCGACCGGTGACGCTGCATGACGCGCCGCCCGAGGCCGAGCCCATCGCACCGGCGCGCGCGCTCAACCTGAGCGAGCGGGCCGCGATCCGCGCCTGGGCCGGCCGGGCCAAACGGCTGACGCCGGCCCGCTTCGAGGAACTCGCGCAGATCGCCGCGCCGGTGCTGCCGCCGGTCCAACCGGGCGACCCGAAACGCAGCACCGCCGAACGCCTGCTCGGCGTCGCGCAATGGTTGATGGGGAGCCGCGGATGAGCCCCAAGCATTTCGAAGCCACCTACCAGCCGATGTGGGACGCCTTCGCGGCGCAACTGGCCGAGGCCAGGCTGGGCAAGCGCACCGACGGCGCCCAGCTCGCGACCCATTACCGCCGCGTGTGCGAGCACCTGGCGCTCGCGCAATCGCGGGCCTATCCGATCCACCTCATCAGCCGGCTGGAAGCCCTGACGCAGGACGCTCATCAGCTCATCTACCGTCGCCAGGATTACGGCCTGCGGGCGCTGGGCCGCATGCTGCACGTGGGGCTGCCGCGTGCGGTGCGGGCCGAGCAGCGCTACGTCTGGCTGGCCCTGCTGCTGTTTGCCTTGCCGCTGGTGCTGGCCTTTGCGCTGTCCTGGCACGGCCCGGACTTCGCGCTGCGCCTGCTCAAGGCGAGCCAACTGCGCAGTTATGAATCGATGTATGCGGACGGTCTCGATGCGCTCGGTCGCGTGCGCGAGGCCGATGGCGACTGGCAGATGTTCGGCCACTACATCTTCAACAACATCGGCATCGGCTTCCGCTGCTTCGGCGCCGGCATTCTGGCGGGCGTCGGCAGTGCGGCGGTGCTGGTCTACAACGGCCTTCAGATCGGCGTGGTCGCGGGGCATCTGCAGCGCGTCGGGCTGGGCCACAACTTCTGGCCGTTCGTGGCCACCCATTCGGCCTTCGAGCTCACCGGCATCGTGCTCTCGGGCGCCGCGGGCCTGCGCATCGGCTGGGGCTGGCTGGCGCCGGGACGGCGGTCTCGCGGCGAAGCGCTGCGGGCGTCGGCCGGGGCGGCGATTCCGTTGGTCTATGCCGCCTTCTTCCTGCTGCTGGTGGCGGCGGCGTTCGAGGCCTTCTGGTCCTCCGCCGCCTGGATCCCACCGCCGGTGAAGTACGGCGTGGCCGCCGGCTGCTGGGCGATGGTGCTGGCCTGGCTGGGTCTGATGGGACGGGGAGACCGCGATGCGGGTTGATGGACTGGCCGTGGTGCTGCGCCCACGCAGCCAGGGAGAGGCCTGCGACCTGGGGCTGGCCATGGTGCGGGCCCAGGCGGGCTCGATCTGGCGCTGCTTCACGCCGGTGTTCCTGGCGGTCGCGGTGCTGGCCTTGTGCACGGTGGACCTGCGCGGCTGGCTGCCGCTTCTGATCATCTTCTGGCTCAAGCCCTGGCTGGACCGCACGCTGCTGTTCGTGATGTCGCGCGCGGTGTTCGGCCAATCCACGCGCTGGCGCGATGTCTGGCAGGCGCGTCGGCAGGTGTTCGGCGGTCAGTTCCTGCGCACGATTCTCTGGCGTCGGTTCTCGCCGTGGCGGGCCTACACCCAGCCGGTGGAACAGCTGGAAGGCCAGCGCGGCAGCGCGCGCCGCCAACGCGTCGCCCTGATGCTCAACGACAACCGCGGCGCGGCCACCGCCTTGCAGACGGCCTTCGTGCATGCGGAGGCGGTGCTCAGCTATGGCCTGATCGCGCTGCTGTGGTGGTTTGCTCCCGAGAACCGCAACGACGACGTGATGAACTGGCTGCTCTATGCCAACGGCCATGACACCGCCCAACTGCTGCGGGACCTGCTCTTCTCCGCGTCGTACATGGCGGTGGTGCTGTTCCTGGAGCCCTTCTATGTGGCGGCGGGTTTCGCGATGTACCTGAACCGGCGCGTCGCGCTGGAAGCCTGGGACATCGAACAGGAGTTCCGTCGTGCCTTTGCGTGAGACCGTGGTGCTGGGCCTGGCCGGCCTGATCGGCACGGCGGCGCTGGCGCAGACCGCGTCCGCGCCGGCGGCTTCCGACGTGGCGGCCGCCGTGCCGGCCGCGTCCGCGTCCTCCATCGCGCTCGCGCCCTCCGCCGACCGTGCGAGCGGGCCCGTGAGCGCCGCCCAGGTGCGTGCCGCCGCGCGCGCGGTGGCGAAGGACCCCTTGATGCCGGGCATGGACAAGGTCCGCGTCCTGAGGTTCAAGAAGGACAAGAACGAGGACGAGGAAGAGAAGAAGGCTGAGAAGGACTCACCCGCCGATCTGACATGGTGGCTCGAAGCGGTGGACCACCTGTCCAGCGGCCTGCGGTTGGCAATCTGGTTGATCGGCGCGGCGGTGGTGGTGTGGCTGCTGCTGCGATTGCGCGATCTGATCCAGGGGCATGGCGGCAGGCGCTCGGCGCGCGCCCAGCCGCCGACGCATGTGGGCAGTCTGGACATCCGTCCTGAAAGCCTGCCCGATGACCTGGGTGCGGCAGCGCGCGCCCACTGGGCCCGGCACGAACCGCGAGCGGCGCTGTCGCTGCTCTATCGCGGCGCGCTGTCCCGTCTGGTGCATGCGCGCGGCGTGCCGATTCGCGCCGCCAGCACCGAACAGGAGGTGCTGGACCTGGCGGCGGATCGATTGGCCGAGCCGTCGCACGCGTATCTGCGGATGCTCGTCGCCGCCTGGCAGACCGTCGCCTATGCGCAGCGTGCGCTGGACGAGGCGACCTTCGATCGCCTGTGCGCCGACTTCGATCGCCACCTGCCGGCCGAAACGGGGGTGGCCCGATGATGCGCGATCGCCTGGTCGGTCTGCTCGTGGTGCTGGTCCTGCTGGCCGGCGCCGCCTGGACAGCCACCCACACCGAGTGGGTCACGGACACCCGCTGGCGCGGCGCCAAGGGCGAGGCGCGGGACAACCCGGTCTTTGCCTTCGAGCAACTGCTGCGCCATCTCGGCATGACCGCCCGGCATCGCGACACGCTCACCGAGCTGCCGCCCGAAGGCGGTCGACTGGTGCTGCTGTCCGACGAATGGGCGCTGATGCCGGAGCGCTCGGCCGAGTTGCAGGCGTGGGTGAAGCGTGGCGGTCATCTGATCCTCACCCAGCCGAGCGACTGGGCGGAGACGCCGCTGGCCAGCTGGGTGCCGATCACCACGATCCACCACAAGGTCCCGACTATCGACGCCGACAGCGCGCAATGCAAGGCGCCACGGGCCGCCCCGTCCAGCCCGGCGAGCAGCGGGACGACGTCGACGCGCGCCGATGGGGTCGTCATCCATGATGAGGATGCGGACGGCGATGAGAACGGCGACGAGAACGGCGATGAGGTCGACGACGACGCCGATGAGGACGCCGGCGCGGCCGATCACAGCGACGCGGATAAGGGCGACGAGGACGGTGACGAAGAGGACGGTCGCAAAGTGATCAAGGCCGACGCGGTGCCGCCGCTGTTCGGCACC
Organism: Burkholderiaceae bacterium; assembly: GCA_913776825.1. Taxonomy (GTDB): domain Bacteria; phylum Pseudomonadota; class Gammaproteobacteria; order Burkholderiales; family Burkholderiaceae_C; genus Roseateles. The sequence goes on along the minus strand of CAJYPV010000026.1, from coordinate 597,852 downwards.
GTCGACCGGTTGCGCACCTGCGGGCTGTTCTATCGCGAGGACAAGCTGAGCGTCGCCTCGGGCGCGCGTTCGGTCTGGACCCTGTCGACTGACCAGGGTGAACAAGCCCTTCGGCTGGCCGTGGGACAAGGCAGCGTCACCGTGATGAACCTGACCCACTACGATTTCTCCAACGATCAGGTTCAGGCTTGCGACCATCCGCTGGTGCTGGCGTCCGCCGTCCAGGCCACGCCGGGCGCGACGGTCTGGTTCTATCTGAACGAACAGCGCGAGCCGCTGCTGCCCTGGCTGTGGCATCAGGGCTGGATCGCGATCGTCGTGGCCGGACTGGCGCTGGCGGCGACCCTGTGGCGCCATGCGGTGCGTTTCGGCCCGCGCGTGGCGCCGGCACCGCGGCTGCGGCGATCGATTTCGGAACAGGTGCGGGGCCTCGGTGCCTACCTGCAGCGCGAGGGACCGGACGCCTTGCTGCTCGCGCAGCAGCGCGCCCTGGACGACACCGCCGCGCGTCATCAACCGGGCTACCGCCGTCAGACGATTCCGGATCGCGCGCGGTGGGTGGCCGACGCCACCGGCGTGGATCGGCATGACCTGCAAGCCGCGATGAGCGCGCGCTTCTGCACCCGCGCCGAGCTGCCCGGACGGCTGCAGGTGCTGGAAACCGCACGACGGCGCCTGCAGGCGCAGCACGAGATGCGCGCGGGCGGCGCGGGCCGCGCCAGCCGCGATGCCCGCGGTGGCCAGGACGCACCCGGTGCGAGCGAAGCCCGACCGGCACGCGGTCCTCTCGCCGCCCCTGATTCACCAGACCTTCAAGACGAAAGACATTCGACATGATCAAGCCCGAGGAGCTCAAGCTCGCCTCCCAATGGCTGCACGCGTTGCGCGTGGAAGTGGGCAAGGCGGTGGTCGGACAGACCCAGGCGGTGGAACAGATGCTGGTGGCGGTGGTCGCGTCCGGCCATGTGCTGGTCGAGGGCGTGCCCGGCCTGGGCAAGACGCTGCTGGCGCGTGCGCTGTCGCAGGCCCTGCAGCTGCAGTACGCCCGGGTGCAGTTCACGCCGGACCTGATGCCGGCGGACATCGTCGGACACAGCGTGCTGGACGACACCGGCGCGGGGCTGGGTCGGCTGCGGGTGCGCAAGGGGCCGGTGTTCACCCATCTGCTGCTGGCGGATGAAATCAACCGGGCGCCGGCCAAGACGCAGAGCGCGCTGCTGGAAGTGATGCAGGAATATCAGGCCACGCTGGAAGGCGAGACGCTGGCCCTGCCTCGGCCGTTCATGGTGATGGCGACGCAGAACCCGGTCGACACCGAAGGCACGTATCCGCTGCCGGAAGCGCAGCTGGACCGCTTCCTGCTCCAGATCCGCATCGGTTATCCGACGCATGAGGAAGAAACCGCCGTGGTCGCGTTGGTGACCCAGGGGCGCGCCGGCCATGAGCTGCCGTTGCAGGCGGTGCAGCCGGTGCTGGACGATGTGCAGGTGCTGGAGCTGCAACGCCTGGCGGGCCTGGTGCATGCCGACACCAAGGTGATCGATTACGCGGTGCGGGTGGTGCGGGCGACGCGCCAGTGGCCCGGCATCGAATTCGGCGCCGGCCCGCGTGCGAGCGTGGCGCTGGTGCGGGCGGCGCGCGCGGTGGCGCTGATCGCGGGTCGGGACTTCATCACGCCCGACGATGTGGCGCGCCAGGCGCTCGCGGTGCTGCGGCATCGGGTGACGATGTCGCCGGATGCGCAGATCGAAGGCCGCGACCTGGACGAGTTGCTTCAGGCCGCGCTGGAGAGCGTGGAGGCGCCACGGCTTTGAACGCCACTGCCCGCCGCATCATCCTGCCCACGCGGACCAGCCTGTGGCTGCTCGCCGGGCTGAGCCTGGGCCTGGCCGTGGCCTTGTCGCTGGGCGCGCCGCTGTCGGTCATGGCCCCGCTGGGGCTGGGCCTGGTCGCGGGACTGGTGCTGGCGGCGCTGGTCGACCTCGGGCACAGCCTGCGGCAATGGCGGCGCGCCGGTCTGCAGGTGCGGCGTCGGCTGCCGGCCGCGTTCGCGATCGGGGCCTCGACGGAGCTGAAGCTGGACCTCATCAATCCAGGCCCGCTGCGCTGGCGGACGCAGGTGTTCGACGAGGTAGACCCGGTGTTCGACATCGACGGCCTGCCGCGCGCGCTCGATCTCGCGCCGCACACCCGAACGCCGCTGGCTTTTCGGGTGACCGCTCGTCAGCGGGGCGTGGCCACGCTGGGCCGCACACAGTTGCTGTGGCGCAGCCGGGCCGGGCTTTTCGAGGTGCGGGAGACGGTGGGCGAGGCGCAGTCGTTGCGCATCTATCCCAACTTCGCGGCCCTGGCGCGTTATGCGTGGCTCTCGGGTGATCGTCGGCTCGCGCAGATCGGCATCAAGAATTTTGTCCAGCGCGGTCAGGGCACCGACTTCCGGCAGCTCGCCGAGTACCGGCGCGGCGATCCGCTGCGGCATCTGGATGTGAAGGCGTCGCTGCGGCAGCGCAAGCCGATCGTGCGGGAGTTCCAGGACGAGCGCGACCAATGCGTGATGTTCCTGCTGGACTGTGGCCGCCGCATGCGGGCGGACGAGCAGACGCTGCACACCGGCGAGACCAGCCATTTCGATGACGCGCTGGATGCGCTGATGCTGCTGGCCTATGTCGCGCTCAGCGAGGGTGATGAAGTCGGCGCGATGACCTTCGGTGGCGAGGCCGGCGAGCACCGCGATTTCGCGCCGCGCAAAGGCATGGCCACCTTGAATGCGCTGATGAACAAGATGCATGACCTGCAGCCGGGCGGCCATCATTCCGACTATCTGGCCGCAGCCGAGACGCTGTCGCATCGGCTGCGCCGACGCTCCCTGGTGATCGTCCTGACCAATTTCCGCGACGAGGATTCGCCGGAGCTGCAACCGGCGCTGCGCTTGCTGCGTCGTCGGCATCTGGTGATGTTGGCCAGCTTGCGGGAGACCGCGCTGGGTCGTCTGGCCGCTCAGCCCATCCACAGCCCCGAGGATGCGGCGACGGTCGCGAGCGCTCATCTGCTGTCGCAGGCGCGCCAGGATGCTTTCGCGCGGGTGGTCGACCATGACAAGTTGTCGATGGATGTCGAACCGCGCGCGCTGGCCGCCACCTTGGTCAACCGCTATCACCAGGTCAAACGAGCGGGCCTGCTTTGAGCCTGCCTTTCCGAGTCCACGAGGAGGAACCCATGATCGATCACGCATCCAACCAGTACGCACCGCCGGTTGCCAATGTGCAGGACGTCGCCCCGACGGCCGCGCCCGGCGAGCTGCGCTATTTCTCGGCGAAGGGCCGCATCGGCCGCCTGCGCTATTTGGCCTACACCATTGGCGCCTCGCTGATTCACAGTGTGGTCAGCGGCGCGCTGACGGCGGCGCTGGGCGCTGCGGCCGGCCAGACGGCGGGAACGGTCGTGATGGTGACGAGCTTCGTGGTGCTGATGTGGTTCACCGTGCTGTGCGGCATCAAGCGTTGCCATGACCTGGACATGAGCGGCTGGTGGTCGCTCACCTTGATCGTGCCGCTGATCACGCTGATGTGGATCTTCGTGCCGGGCAGCAAGGGCGCGAATCGCTTCGGTCCGCCGCCGCCGCCCAACACCACGGGTGTGCGCATCCTTGCCTTCCTGCTGCCCGTCGTCTGCATCATCGGCATCGTCGCGGCGATCACCATCCCCGCGTACAACAGCTACGTGGTCAAGGCCCGCGCGGCCCAGGCCGCCAACCAGGCCAGCCCTCGCTGAGTCCCAAGAAGATCCCCTCTCCCATCGTGCGCCGGTCTGCCTGGACAGCGCGCCGGAGACGGCAGGCGGAGAGCGATCTCTCGCCAACTCATCCCCCATCCAATCCCACTCCAAAAAATCGCCCCCCAAGCGCCACTCCCCCGAGTCCGGGCGGAGCGGCGCCCACTGGGAGCGAATGTGGAACACGCCTGAGCGGACAGTGGGCGCCGGTCTGCCTGGACAGCGCGCCGGAGACGGCAGGCGGAGAGCCGCCTCTCCCGTCCAACCACCCGTCACGCGCCAACCAAAAGCATCACCCCCCACCCCGCCCCATTCCAACCTTCTCCCCCGGATGTTTTCTCTCCGCTGGTAGGCTGTCACCCGTGATCACCGGATGCCGCGCGGGCGGTATCGGACAGACAAAGGACATGCCGTGAAGACCATCGACGAGATGCTGAACCTCGACCTGATCACCGCCGAGCAGCACCATCAGATTGGCGCCTGGATTGCCAATGCGGCGTCTCCGGAGGCCATCCTGCAGATGCCGCCGTCGTTGTGGCAGGCGGTCGAGCGGGCGAGTGAGGCCATGGGGGTGGATGCCGACCTGCTGCGCCCGCCTGCGCTGGACGACGGCGGCGTGCTGGGCTGACCCGTCGCGCGCGGGCGTCCCCGCGAGGCGGCGGCCGCCCACGGATTCATTGCGCCGGATCGCGGATTTCCCAACGCACCTGGTCGATGCGGGCGAGCGTCTCCGCCGCCAAGGGCTGGCCGAGCGCCGCCACGTTTTCATCCAGCTGGGCCGCGGTCGTCACGCCGATCAGCGTGCTGGCGGTCTGCCATCGCGAGCTGACCCAGGCCAGCGCCAGCGTCGCCGGGCTCAGACCCAGATCCCGCGCGATGGCGTTGTAGCGCCGCGCCGCCGCCAGCGAATCCGGGCGTGCCCAGCGCTGCTTCTTCATGCTGTCGAAGATCGCCAATCGGCCTGGACGCGCGGGGTCGGCCAAGCCGTGGGCGTCGTACTTTCCGGTCAGTACGCCGAAGCCCAGCGGCGAATACGCCAGCAGCCCCACCCCGTGCCGATACAGCGCTTCGTCCAGCCCGTTTTCCACCACGCGGTTCACCAGGCTGTAGGCGTTCTGCACGCTCACCACGCGCGGCAGGTCGTGGCGCTCGGCCAGGTGGATGAACTCGCTCACGCCATAGGGCGTTTCGTTGGAGAGGCCGACATGCCGGATCTTGCCCGCGCGCTGCAGACGGGCGAGCGCCTCCAGTTGCTCATGCATCGAGCTGACCGGACGGTCCTTGGATGGATCGAAGTAGACCCCGCCAAACATCGGCACATGGCGGGCTGGCCAGTGGATCTGGTAGAGGTCGATGCGTTCGATCTGCAGCCGGCGCAGGCTGTCCTCGCAGGCCTGCACGATCTGCGCGGCAGTGAGGTCCTGGCTGCCGTCGCGGATCCAGTCATAGCCCCGCGAGGGGCCGGCCACCTTGGTGGCGATGACCAGCCGGTCCCGCAGCCCCGGCCGCGCCTGCAGCCAACGGCCGATCAGGGCCTCGGTCTGACCGAAGGTGTCGGCGCGCGCCGGCACCGGGTACATCTCGGCTGCATCCAGGAAGTTGATGCCGGCGTCGACCGCGCGGTCCATCAGTGCGTGGCTGCCGGCCTCATCGACCTGCTCGCCGAAGGTCATGGTGCCCAATCCAATCCGGCTCACCGACAGGTCCGACCGGCCCAGGGACATGTGTTGCATCGTGCGACTCCATCTCGGGCTCACGCCGCCGGGGTGGCGAGCGGCGCGCCCTTTCGTTGCGATTGGCAACGCGCCAGGCCGGCCCCGCACCCAGGGTGGCCCGACACGAAACCGCCAGTGTGCATGAGCCGCTCCTGGGTGGGCGCTCATCGGTGCGGTCGGCGTTCTCGCGCATCGTGCGTCGGGTCGCGCAGCCAGGCGGAGACGGTCGGTGGGGATGGTCGCCCTTCAGCGGACACTCGCCGAGTGCGCTCGCTGCCGATGGCTTGCGCCGCAGCAGCGGCCCCGCGCCCCTTCTTTTGCGGACAGCCGGTCCTCCCAGGGCCGGGTGTCCGCGTTAAGCAGTCGCTGCGGTGCGCGCTTGGTGCGCCCGGTGACGCTCGCTTCCTGCTTTCGAGACAAGGTTGATCCATGCCCCATCCAGGTTTCCTTCGCGCCACGGCGCTGCTGGCGTCGGCCTTCACGATCACGGCCGCGATGGCCCAGACCGCTTCGGGCCCGACCGCCGACGCGGTCGCGGCGTCTTCCCCCGCGAGCGACGCCACCACCTTGCCCACGGTGCAGTCGGACATGCGCCGCGGTGTCTCGATCCCCTACAAGCAGCTGAATCAGATCCTCACCGTGCTGCGCACCGAAGGCGAAGGTCTCTTCGTCAGCCGCTTTCGCCTCACGCCGGGCCAGAAGGGTCAGGCCTTGCCTCCACAGATCCGGATGGCCTTGATGGATGACGAACGGACGCTCCCCATCCCGGTGGATGCGGAAGGCCGCTTCGAACTGCCGACCTTTCCGGCCAGCGAGGCCAGCTCGATGGAGCTCGCCTCCAATGTGCCGAAGGGATCGACCGCGATTCGGCTCAGCATCGATCTGACGACGCCGCCCGAACAGCTCGACATGGCGGTGGTGCGGCGGGTGGTGAAGGTGGGCCAACGGGTGCGCACCGAACTGCTGCCTTGGTATTTGCGTTGGCTGTTTCCGCAGATCGACGGCGTGATGGTCTGCAGCGATCGACCCGACTGGAGCCTGGACTGGCGGGAAGGCGGCCAGCTCATGACGCTGCCCCTGAGCGCCGAACCGGAGCTGCGCGAGCCCGACGCCTCCCTGGCCCATCCCCGCAAGCCGGCCGCTGGCGCGTCGGCATCGGCATCGGCATCGGCATCGGCCTCCGCCACCGAACCCGAGCGGCCCGCGCGCAGTTGCACCTCCCTCACCGGTCAGGAGCGCTGGCCCGATGCGGCGCGACTTCAGCCACCGGCCGGCGGCAACACCAAGCTCTACGTCAAGCTGAGATCGACCCGGGCGTCTTGAGCCCCTCGCCCGTCGCGGCAGCGGCCTCGGCCGCGCGCTCCTGCTCCAGTTGGCGCAGCACGCGGCGCTGCAGCTTGCCGGTGGTCGTCATCGGCAGGCTGTCCAGGAATTCGATGTCCTTCGGGTATTCGTAGGGCGCGAGCCGGTCCTTCACGAAGGCCTGCAATTCCGCGATCAAGGCCGGCGACGCGCGATGCCCCGCCGCCAGCACGATGAACGCCTTCACCGTCGCGCCGCGAGCCGCGTCCGGCTTGGGCACGACCGCCGCATTCGCCACCGCCGGATGCTTCACCAGGCAGTTCTCGATCTCGCCCGGACCGATGCGGTAGCCGGCCACCTTGAACTGATCGTCGGAGCGTCCTTCGTACCAGAGATAGCCCTGCGCATCCATGCGCGCGAGGTCGCCGGTGCGGCACCAGCTGTTGTCGGGATCGCCAGTGAATTTGGCGCGCGTCGCGGGCTCGTTGTTCCAGTAGCCGAGGAAGAACACCGGGTCTGGATCCCCTTGCGCATCGCAGCGATGCACCGCGACCTCGCCCACCGTGTCGGTCGGACAGACCTCTCCCGCCTCATCGATCACCGCCACGCGGTGACCCGGATACGCCCGCCCCATGCTCCCGGCCCGCGCCGGCCAGAGCCGCTCGCAGTTGCCGACGACATAGTTGATCTCGGTCTGGCCGAACATTTCGTTGACGGTCACACCGAGCTCGTCTCGCACCCAGTGGAAGACCGCATCGCCGACCGCCTCGCCCGCGCTCATCAGCCCTTGCAGCCGCAGCGTGTAGCGCTCGCGCGGATGCGGCACGGCTTTCATCATCGCCTTCAGCGCGGTGGGGAACAGGAAGGTGTGGGTGATCTGATAGCGCTCCAGTAGCTCGAAGGCTTTCTCCGGCGAGAAGCGGCCTTGATAGCCGAGGATCGGCCGTCCGAAGTACAGCGAGGGCAGCAGCGCATCCATGAGGCCGCCGGTCCAGGCCCAATCCGCGGGGCTCCAGAAGACCGCATCGCTGGGCGCGGCGGGGTCGTGCGGATCGAAGCCGAACCAGTTCTGGCTGGCGATGAAGCCGGTGAGGTTGCCCAGCAGCGCACGCTGCGGCATGAGCGCGCCTTTGGGCGCTCCGGTGGTGCCGCTGGTGTAGATCAGGATGGCGGGATCGTCCGCCGCGTTGTCGCGGGCGCTGAAGCGGGCATCTTCCGCCTGCAGGGCCTGCATCCAGTCCTGCTCATCGGGCTGCAGCCGGGTCTCGCCCACGGCCAGCACGTGGCGCAGTGACGGACAGTCGGCCCGCACCTCGCGCAGCGCGGGCAACGCGCCGGTCTCCACGATCGCCAGACAGGCGCCGCTGTCCCGCAGCCGAAAGGCCAATGCCTCCGGCCCGAACAGCAGCGACAGCGGCATCGCCACCGCGCCCAACTGGTTGAGCGCGATGTGCGCCACGGCGGTTTCGAAGCGTTGCGGCATCACCAGCGCGACGCGGTCGCCGGCGTTCACGCCGCATCGTCGCAGCGCATTGGACAAACGATTCGCCGCGCGCTGCAGTTGTCCGAAGCTGTAGTGCGCCCGGCAGCCGCTGTCGCTGTCAAACAGGATCGCGGGCGCGTCCGGGGTGTCGCGGGCCCAGCGGCCGCAGCAGAGTTCCGCCAGGCTGATCCGCTCCGGCAGCGACCAACGAAAACGCGCATGGATCTGCGGATAAGGGTCGCCGTCCGGTCCCTGAGGGGCCGACGAGGGGATGCCAGTCTTCACGCCGCAGCCTCCTGGACAGGAACAAGAGGCTGGATGCTAACGAGCGCCGCCTCCGCGACGGTCATGGAAAGCCCGCACCCGCTGCCTACACTGCGCGCATGCAGATCTTCCACAACCCCCGCTGTTCCAAATCACGCGAGGCCCTGGCCTGGCTGCAGGCGCAAGGCCTGACTCCCGAGGTGATCGACTATCTCCAGCGCCCGCCCTCGCTGGCCACGCTCACCACGCTGCTCGCCCAGTTGCAACTGCCCGCTCGCGCGCTGCTGCGCGAGACCGAATCCGCGTATGCCGAGCTGGGCCTGGCCGATCCCGCCAAGACCGAGGCCGAGCTGCTGCAGGCCATCGTCGACCACCCGATCCTGTTGCAGCGGCCGATCGTGGTCGATGGCGAGCGCGCGCTGATCGCCCGTCCGCCCGCGTTGCTGATCGACTGGCTGGCCTGATAGCGCCGCACGAGGCGCCCGCCGTGGGCGCTGAGCGGCGCTCGGCGCGGACCGCCAAGCTCAAGGCGCCGCGCGGCCGAAGGCAGCCAGCGCCTCGCCGGTGAGCCGGCACATGCGCCAGTCCGGCAGGATGGTGGCCCCCATGCGCTCATAGAAGCGGATGGCGTCGGCATTCCAATCCAGCACGCACCATTCGAAGCGGCCATGGCCGCGCTCGATCGCCAGCCGCGCCAGCCGGGTCAGCATGCGCTGGCCCAGTCCGGCGCCGCGATGGGCCGGCTGCACATACAGGTCTTCCAGGTAGAGACCCGGCTTGGCCAGGAAGGTCGAGAAATTGGTGAAGGTCAGCGCGAAGGCCACGACGGTGCCACCGTCGTGTTCGGCCACCATCGCTTCCGCCACCGGCCGATCGCCGAAGAGATGCGGATGCAGCTTCTCGGCCGTGACCTCCAGCAAATGGGTGAGGTGCTCGAATTCAGCCAACTCGCCGATCAGGCCGACCAGCGCCGGCACATCGGCGGGACGCGCGGGGCGCAGGGTGTAGCCGTGGAGAGTCTCCGGCGGCCAACCCTCGGCGGGCGCCGTGGCAGCGGAGGCAGAAGCGGACGCGGACGCGGAAGCAGGCACAGGCGAGGCAGCGGCAGTCATGGGGCTTTCGGGCAGAAGTGGAGAGGAAGGCGCGGGTCGGAGTCAGAGAGTGATTGTCTCCATGGCGAAAGCGCCGCGCCGCGACGCGCCGTAAAGTGCCTGTCCATGAGCCCTGCCTACGACGTCCGCCGCCCGCATCGCAGTGAATTCCTGACGCTGCGCGGTCTCCGCCACCATGTGCTGCGCTGGGGTCCGCCGCCGGACGGGCGCCGCCCGCTGCTGGTGATGCTGCATGGCTGGATGGATGTGGGCGCGTCCTTCCAGTTCATGGTGGATGCCTTCCGCGACGAGCGCTCGGTGCTGGCGATGGACTGGCGCGGCTTCGGCCTCACCGACTGCCCCGCGAGCGATGCCTACTGGTTCCCGGACTATCTCGGCGATCTGGATGCGCTGCTGGATGCGGTCAGTCCCGACGCGCCGGTGGATCTGCTGGGCCACAGCATGGGCGGCAACATCGTCATGACCTACGCCGGTGTGCGGCCGCAGCGCTTGCGCCGGCTGATCAATCTGGAAGGTTTCGGTCTGCCCGAGACCATCCCGGAGATGGCGCCCACCCGCCTGGCGCAATGGCTGGATGAACTGAAGCAGCCGCAGCAGCTGAAGACCTATGACGATCTGGCCGGCGTGGCCGACCGGCTGATGAAAACCAATCCGCGACTGGCGCCGGACAAGGCCGCCTGGCTGGCGCCGCACTGGTCGCAGCGACGGGAGGACGGCCGCTGGCACATCCTGGGCGATCCCGCCCACAAGCGGACCAATCCCGTCCTGTACCGCCGCGCGGAGGCGGTGGCCTGCTGGTCGCGCATCGAAGCGCCGACGCTGTGGGTCGAGGGCAGCGAGACGAAGCTCAGCCAATGGTGGGGCGACCGCTATCCGCGCGAGGACTTCGACAGCCGGCTGAGCGTCGTGCCTCAACTGCAGCGGGTCACCCTGCAGCAGGCGGCGCACATGATGCACCACGACCAGCCGGAAGCGCTCGCGCAAGCGGTGCAGGATTTCCTGGGCTGAGCGCGAGCGCCTGACCGGCTCACGCCGGCACCACGGCCGCCTGATAGACCGCCACGAACTCCGGCGGCATGCGGCGCGGCCGGCCGGTGCTGATCTCGATGCAGACCAGATCCCATCGGCCGCGCATCAGCGTCTGTCCGTCGCTGGCGCGGCGCAGCTGGAAGCGTCGCGTCATCGACAGCTTGCCGTCGCCGGCGGTCAGCCAGGTGCCGAGCATCAGCGCCTCGCCTTCGAAGGAAGGCAGCAGGTAGTCGTAGCTGCCATGACGCAGCGCCATCGCGCGGTCCAGGCGGCGGTAGTCCGACAGGTCCAGGCCCAGCGCTTCCGAATGCGCCCAGGCCACCCGCTCGCACCACTGCACATAGACCGCGTTGTTGGTGTGATTCAGCCCGTCGATGTCGGCGGCCTGCGGGCTGACCGCCAGACAGTGCGGGCCGGGGTAGTCCCAGTCGGTCGCGCCGGTCGCGATGGTCGCGAGCGCATCGTCGGGACGGGCCTGCCCCTCCATCACGGCGTGCCTGCGGTCTTGGTCTGGGGACGCAGACGCGCCAGCACGTTGTCGCTTTGATCGATCAGCAACAGGCGATGGCCCTCCGCGCGGATCGAGCGCGTGGCGGTCAGCGCCTGGTGCCACTCGCGCGCGATGGCGTCGGCGGGAGGCAGGCAGGCCATGCGGGTCATCACCGCGCCTTCAGGGCTGAAGCGCAGCGCGCCCGGAACGTCGGCCGGCACGGTGAAGGGATGGCGATAGCGGTTGCACCCATCGGTGCCGACGGCGGCGCTCTCCATCACCTGCAAGGTCGGACGCGGTCCGCCTTCCGGCAGGTCGCGGCTGCCGAGGGAGGCCACTTCCCAGGCCTGATCGCTCCAGCGCTTCAGGGACGGGCCATCGGCCGGCAGTGCCGGGCCGGACGGCTTGGCGCCGGCCGTCGCCGTGCTGGCCGCGGGCGACGTGCCGCCCGCCGCACCGGCCGAGCTGGCGCATCCGGTCGTCCACAGGGTCACGGCGCACAGGGCGGCGGTCGCGGTGGCGCCCATCGGGCGGATGAATCGAGCAATCTGCATGAACGGTCTCCTTTGAGGAATTGGACGCGAAGCGCATCGTTGAGTCGACGACCACTTGGGCAAGTCGCCCACCCGACCCGCCGGTTTGGGCAGAATGCCGCCCCTTGATTCTGTGTTTGCCGACGTCGCGCGCCTGTCGCACAGGTGCGAACAGGTGGCCGCCTGCAGCGCCCCCGGCCTTTTCATTTCCCGCCCATGAACATCATCGTCAACGAAGATCTCCGCGCCTACATCGACCCGCTGACCGAGGACGAATATGCGGCCCTGGAACGCAGCATCCTGGCCGAGGGCTGCCGCGATGCGCTGGTGCTCTGGGGCGAGGTGCTGATCGATGGCCACAACCGCTACAGCATCTGCAGCCGCCATGGTCTGCCCTTCCAGACGGTGCAGAACACGCGCTTCACCTCGATGGAGGACGTGCATCTGTGGATGATCGACCAGCATCTCGGCCGCCGCAGCGTGTCGGACTTCCAGCGCGGCGTGCTGGCGCTGCGCAAGAAGGAGATCCTGGAAGCCCGTCGACTGGCAGTGCTGGACGATCCCGCGCCCGAGGCACCCGTCGAGGCCGCGGCGGCACCGGACGCCGCGTTGCCGCCGCCACCGCCGCTCAAGAGCCGGGAGGCCATCGCCCGTGCCGCGCGGATCAGCAGCGCCACGGTCAGCCAGATCGAGAAAATCCAAAAGGCGGCCGCGCCGGAGCTGGTGGCTGCGGTGAAGTCGGGCGAGGTGTCGATCAGCGCGGCGGCCGTCATCGCCGATCTGCCCGCCGAGGAACAGGCTGCCGCTGCCGCCGGCGGCAAGAAGGAACTGCGCCAGGCCGCCAAGCGGGTGCGCGAATCCCGCAGCGGCAAGAAGTCGACGCCGGATCCGGTGGCGGACGTGGCCGTCGAGGTGCTGGGGGTGGCCACCACCGAGGACGGCGAGCCGGAAGCCGATCCGCGCATCGCGCTGCTGCGCGCCCAGGTGCAGGCGCTGCAGGACGAGAACAGCCAGCTGCGCGCGCAGGTCAGCGATCTGCAGGCCCAATTGAGCGCCGCCCGCCACGCCGGCGCCTGACCGCGCCGGGCACCGGCCGGCGACCCTACCGGCTCGGCGCGCCAACGGACCGGTCATGCGCGTCAGCGTCAGAACTCGGACGGCCGGCCGCGCGCGGGCTCCGCCGGCGTCACAGGCGCGGCGATCGGCGGCGGCTCGCTGCCGTGCACGGCCACCCAGGCGGCTTCGCGGCGGTTCATCGAACGGGCGTACACCGCCACGATCAGGCAATACACGATCAGCGCGCCCTGCGCCCCCATCCAGAAACTGAACGGCCAGCCGAAGAAATCGAAGCTCAGGTCGCGCGCCAGCCAGGCCACGCCGAAGGTCACGCCGCCCCATAGCGCGAGCAGCGCCACGGTGAGCGGCCAGACGCGGGGTCGGCGCGCGGGAGGCGACGGGACGGTGTGCCCGACCGGGTCGCCGCGTTGGGGGACATCTCGGAAATCGGCCATCCGACGATCTTAGGCCGCCCGGCCCGCCCCATGAGAAAATGCGCCGCTTGGCCTGCCTCGGGTGGCGGCCATCGCGAGCGCCGGAGGCGCCCTTCGGGGCACGCCAGGCGCTCATCAGGTCCCGTGCGACCGGTCGGCCGCACGCGCCCTTCACGTTTCAAAGAAGACCATGGACATCGAACAAATCAATGCGATCGGGAACGCCCTGACCGATCTGCAAGCGCGTACCGACGCGCTAAGGGGGTACCTTTGACTACGACCGCAAATCACTGCGGTTGAACGAGGTCAATGCGGCGCTGGAGAACCCCAACGTCTGGAATGACCCGAAGCGCGCCCAGGAACTGGGCAAAGAGAAGCGCACCCTGGAACAGGTGGTGGAAACCATCAATCACCTGACCACGAATCTCTCGGACAACCTCGAACTGTTCGAGATGTCCAAAGACGACAACGACATCGCCGGCCTGCAGACCATCGAGGCCGAGGCGGCCAAGCTCGCCGAAAGCGTCGAGCAGCTCGAATTCCGCCGGATGTTCAACAACCCGGCCGACCCCAGCAACTGCTTCATCGACATCCAGGCCGGCGCCGGCGGCACCGAGGCCTGCGACTGGGCCGGCATGCTGCTGCGCCAGTACGTGCGGTACTGCGAGCGCAAGGGCTTCAAGACGGAAGTCGAGGAACAGACCGACGACGAAGTCGCCGGCATCAAGAGCGCCACGCTCAAGGTCGAGGGCGAATACGCCTTCGGTCTGCTGCGCACCGAATCCGGCGTGCATCGCCTGGTGCGCAAGAGCCCGTTCGATTCCTCCGGCGGTCGCCACACCAGCTTCGCGTCGCTGTTCGTCTATCCGGAAATCGATGACTCGATCGAGATCGACATCAACCCGGCCGATGTCCGCACCGACACCTACCGCGCCAGCGGCGCCGGTGGTCAGCACATCAACAAGACCGACTCCGCCGTCCGCCTGACCCACCTGCCGACCGGCATCGTGGTCCAGTGCCAGGACAGCCGCAGCCAGCACAGCAACCGGGACGTCGCGTGGCGCCGGCTGCGCTCGCGTCTGTACGACCATGAAATGAAGAAGCGCATGGCCGAACAGCAGAAGCTGGAAGACAGCAAGACCGACGTGGGCTGGGGCCACCAGATCCGTTCGTATGTGCTGGACCAGAGCCGCATCAAGGACCTGCGCACCAACGTGGAAATCTCCAACACCCAAAAAGTGCTGGATGGCGACCTGGATGCGTTCATCACCGCCTCGCTCAAGCAAGGCGTCTAAGCCCATGAGCCGCCGGGCCGCGCCCCGCGTTGCGCCGGTCTCGACCGGGGGCTGTCCGACCACCCGGTGGGACGGACGCGCCGAGCGGATCGCCCGGCGTGCGCCGGGCGCGCCGGCTGCCCGCACGGCCAGCTTCGAGGCCGATGCCGGCGCGCGCGGCGTCGCGCAGCGCCGATCGCCAGGGCCCGTCGGCGCTGGCCGCGCGGGGTCTGGCGCCATCGCTGTTTCGGCCTTGAGGCCGCTGTCGTCGGCCCGGCCGACGTGAATTGACACTTTGTCAGGCATTCAGACCTGACCCTTTTTTTAGGATGACCGACATGCGTGAAGGCACTGCCCACCTCATCCGCCGCGAGGACTACATCGCGCCGATCTTCTGGATCCGCACCGTGGACCTGTGCTTCGATCTGGAGCCGGCCAAGACGCTGGTGACCAGCAAGATGCGCCTGGAGCGCAATGCCGGCGTGCCGCACGGCCCGCTGCGTCTGCACGGCGAAGAGCTGAATCTGCTGCGGGTGCTGATCAACGGGGAGAGCGTGTCCTTCCGCACCGAAGGCCATGAGCTGGTCATCGACAACGTGCCGGATGCCGATTTCACGCTGGAAATCCGCAACACCTGCTGCCCGGACAAGAACACGGCGCTGTCGGGCCTCTACACCTCGGGCGGCGGCTTCTTCACCCAGTGCGAGGCCGAAGGCTTCCGCCGCATCACCTACTTCATGGACCGCCCCGATGTGATGGCGGTCTACACGGTCACGATGCGCGCCGACAAGGCGCGCTATCCGGTCCTGCTCTCCAACGGCAATCTGCTGGAGACCGCCGATCTGGACAACGGCCGCCATCTCGCCAAGTGGCACGACCCCTTCCCCAAGCCCAGCTATCTGTTCGCGCTGGTCGCGGCGGACCTGGTCGCGCGTGAGCAGCGCATCCGCACCCGCAGCGGCAAGGACCATCTGCTGCAGGTGTTCGTGCGCCGCGGCGACCTGGAAAAGACCGAGCACGCGATGAACGCGTTGATCGCCTCGGTGGTGTGGGACGAGGCCCGCTTCCAGCTGCCGCTGGACCTGGAGCGCTTCATGGTGGTCGGCGTGTCCGACTTCAACATGGGCGCGATGGAGAACAAGGGCCTGAACATCTTCAACACCTCGGCGCTGCTGGCCTCGCCGGCCACCGCGACCGATGCGGATTTCCAGCGCATCGAGTCGATCGTCGCGCACGAGTATTTCCACAACTGGACCGGCAACCGCGTCACCTGCCGCGACTGGTTCCAGCTCTCGCTCAAGGAAGGCCTGACCGTCTTCCGTGACCAGGAATTCAGCCAGGACATGGCCGCAACGCCCAGCGCGCGCGCGGTCTGCCGCATCCAGGATGTGCGTGGCCTGCGCGCCCGCCAGTTCCCGGAAGACGCCGGATCGATGGCGCATCCGGTGCGGCCCGACCAGTATGTGGAGATCAACAATTTCTACACCGCCACCGTCTACGACAAGGGCGCCGAAGTCGTGCGCATGTACCAGACGCTGGTCGGCCGGGATGGCTTCGCCAAGGGCATGGCGCTCTACTTCGAGCGTCACGATGGCCAGGCGGTGACCTGCGACGACTTCGCCCAGGCGATCGCCGATGCGAATCCGGGTTCGGCGCTGTCGACCCGACTCGACGCCTTCAAGCGCTGGTATGCCCAGGCCGGTACGCCGCGCCTGCAGGCCCGCGGCCAGTACGACGCTGCCGCACAGACCTTCACGCTGACGCTGCAACAGGTCAATCCGCCGACGCCGGGCCAGGACGGCAAGCTGCCGCAGGTGATCCCGGTCGCGCTGGGACTGCTGTCCCGCGAGGGTCAGGCCTTGCCGCTGATGCTGCACGGCGAGGATGGCGCCGCTGGCGCGACCGACACCGAGCGGGTGCTGGTGCTGGACCAGGCGGAGCAGTCCTTCATCTTCGTGAATGTGCCGTCCGCGCCGGTGCCGTCGCTGCTGCGTGGCTTCTCCGCGCCGGTGGTGCTGGAAGACGGCCTGGGCGACGACGAGCTGCTGGTGCTGCTCAAGCACGACACCGACGCCTTCAACCGCTGGGAAGCCAGCCAGCGCCTGGCGCTGGCCCGCATCCTCGGCGCGGTGCGCGCCGGCCAGCCGCTGACGCTGGATGCGGCCTATCTGGACGCGATGCGCGCGGTGCTGCGTCATCCCGAGCTGGACCCGGCCTTCAAGGCGCTGGCGCTGCAACTGCCGGACGAGGCCTACATCGCCGAGCAATTGGCTGAGGTCGACCCGCAGGCCGTGCATGCCGCCGTGGCTGCCGCGCAGGAACAACTCGCGGCCGCATTGCAGGCCGACTGGGTCTGGGCGTATGAGTCGCATCAGGTCGCGGGCGGCTATCAGCCCGATCCGGTGCAAAGCGGCAAGCGCGCGCTGACCAACCTGGCGCTGTCGATGCTGGTGCTGCACGCCACGCGCAGCGGCGACACCGTCTGGCCGGGCCGCGCCTATCAGCGCTTCAAGGACGCCGGCAACATGACCGATCGATTCGGCGCCCTGTCCGCCTTGGTCAATGCCCATGCGGAGCTCGCGGACAGCGCGCTGGCGCGCTTCCACGCCCAGTTCAAGCACGATGCGCTGGTGATCGACAAATGGTTCGCGCTGCAAGGCCGCGCCGCCGAGCAGGACGGCCGCACCTTCGGCCGCGTGAAGCAGTTGCTCAAGCATGCGGACTTCACGCTGAAGAACCCGAACCGCGCTCGCAGCCTGATCTTCTCGCTGTGCATGTTCAACCCGGCCGCCTTCCATCGCCGCGATGCCGCCGGTTATGTGTTCTGGGCCGAGCAGGTGCTGGCGCTGGATGCGATCAATCCGCAGGTCGCCGGCCGCCTGGCGCGTGTGATGGACCGCTGGACCGCGCTGGCGCAGCCTTATCGCAGCGCCGCCCGTGAGGCGATCGCTCGCGTGGCCGCCAAGCCGGACCTGTCGAATGACGTGCGCGAGATCGTCGAGCGCGCCATCGCCATGGACACGGCCGCCACCGCGGACAGCGTCGCCAGCGCTGCGGCGGCGAACGCGCCGGTGGCCGAGGTCCCGGCCCAAGGCTGATCGGCCGGTCAGGCCGGTGGCCTGGCCGGGCGAGTCGTTGAGCGGCCGGTGAATCGGCCGCCACGAGACCGCGCCGCCCCGGCCCCACGCGCCTCGCCCACGATTGCGAAGAGTTTCTTAACCATCCGGAGTCGTTTCATGAGTCAACGCGTCAGCCTGACCCAATACCTGGTCGAGCAGCAGCGCCTGCACGGTCATATCCCGTCGCAGTTGCGGCTGCTGATCGAAGTCGTCGCCCGCGCCTGCAAGCGCATCGCCATCAGCGTCAACAAGGGCGCGCTCGGCGATGTGCTGGGCACGGCGGGGTCGGAGAATGTGCAGGGCGAGGTCCAGAAGAAGCTGGACATCATCGCCAACGAAGTGCTGATCGAGGCCAACGAATGGGGCGGCCATCTGGCGGCCATGGCCTCCGAAGAGATGGAAAGCATCCATCTGGTGCCCAACCGCTTCCCGCAGGGCGAATATCTGCTGATGTTCGATCCGCTGGACGGGTCCAGCAACATCGACGTGAATGTGTCGATCGGGACCATCTTCTCGGTGCTGAAGAAGCCCGAAGGCAGCAAGGGCGTCAGCGAGGACGACTTCCTGCAACCCGGTTCCGCGCAGGCCGCCGCCGGTTATTGCGTCTACGGTCCGCAGACCACGCTGGTGTTGACGGTGGGCGATGGCGTGGCGATGTTCACCCTCGACCGCGAGCAAGGCTCCTGGGTGCTGACCGCCGACGATGTGAAGATCCCGGAAGAGACCAAGGAATTCGCGATCAACATGTCCAACATGCGCCACTGGGACGAGCCCGTGAAGCGCTACATCGACGAATGCCTGGCCGGCGAGGAAGGCCCGCGCGGCAAGAACTTCAACATGCGCTGGATTGCCTCGATGGTGGCGGATGTGCATCGCATCCTGACCCGTGGCGGCGTGTTCCTGTATCCGTGGGACAAGCGCGAGCCGAAAAAGGCCGGCAAGTTGCGCTTGATGTATGAGGCCAATCCGATGGCCTTCCTGGTGGAACAGGCCGGCGGCGCCGCGACCAATGCGCGTCAGCGCATCCTGGACCTGCAGCCCGCGCAGTTGCACGAGCGGGTCTCGGTGGTGCTGGGCTCGAAGAAGGAAGTGGAGCGGATCACCGCTTACCACCTCGAGGCCAAGCCCTGAGGCTTTCCGGCCTGCGGGCCGGCGGCTCGATGAGGCCCCGAACGGGGCCCATCGGGTTGCGGTGATCCCCATCCACACGCCGCAAAAGGAAAGGCCGCCCGAGGGCGGCCTTTTTTGCGACCTGCGCCGCCGGTGAAACCACGGCGGAACCGGTCTGCGAGTGTGTCGGCATCAGGGCGTCAGCCACTGGGCGGGCACTGGCCGCCAGCGGTATCCGCGCGCTTCAGCGACGGTTTTGTGACGGCCGGGGGGCACCGGTCCCGCCGCCTGCACCACGCTGGATGTGACGGAAGGTGATGCGACCCTTGCTGAGGTCGTAAGGCGACAGCTCGAGCGACACGTTGTCGCCCGCCAGGATGCGGATGAAGTGCTTGCGCATCTTGCCGGAGGCGTAGGCGATCAGACGATGGCCGTTCTCGAGCACAACTGCGAAACGGGAATCGGGCAGCACTTCCTCCACCACCCCGTTCATTTCAATGAGTTCTTCCTTTGCCACGGGTTCTCCTTTGTCAGTGTGGTGGTGAGTCGTTTCCCGCGCCCGGGCGGGAAGCGTCTCGATCGGGTGCGCCGGCGTGGCGCTCACATCCCGTCATGCCGGGAGGAGGGTCGCCAGGCTCTTCCGCGCCCAAGCCGTTCCTTCCGCCGTAGCGTAACGCAGGGCGGCTTGTTGGCTTGGGAACGTGGGCACAAAGCGCCACACGCGATCGATGCTGGACATGCCGCGTCCCGAACGAATCGAGACCGAAGCGGCAAAGCCGCCGTCGACATGGGGTTTGGTCATAGGTGAGACAAGGTAACGCCCCACCTCAATGCTGTTGTTTTGCATATTTCTTGAGGTGTGTGCGCCTTGACTGGTCGGTATCACCGTCTTGGCGCGGTTTGGATGTTGCAGGGTTGTTGAACGTGCCCTGCCACGTGGTGTCGCGTGTTGGATTACAGCGCGCGAATGTTGGCGGCCTGCAGGCCCTTTTGGCCTTCCTTGACCTCGAACTCGACGCGGGCGCCTTCGGCCAGGGTACGGAAGCCGCCGTTGTTGCGGATTTCCGAGTGGTGGGCGAACAGGTCCTTGGAGCCGTCAGCCGGGGTGATGAAGCCGAAGCCCTTGCCGTCGTCGAACCACTTCACGGTACCGGTTTGCACTTGATTGGACATGGTGTTTCCTTTTTGGAAATTGAAAAGATGAGCGAGAACACTCCGCCGCCACATGGCGATGCGGAGACAGAAACACTCAAGAACAGTCAGCGGGAGTTGATGCTGTAGCGAGCCGCTCGCGCGAGGTGGGGTCAGGGGATGACCGGCGGGGCTGCAGATAAAGACCTTGAGAAACGGTCTTGTGCGTATCTATGCCGCCGAATATAACACGGCAATGGCATCTTGTCGTGCCATCAACATCGCCTCTTGATAGAACTTAATGAGATCGATGCAACGCCGTGCGCTTCACACGACAGCGGCCGGAGTCACGTCGCGGCTTGAACGGTTCAGTCGGCTTCGATGAACCCACTCTCCATCGCCAGCCCGAAGGCCATCACGGAGCGACGACAAGACCAATGCTAGCCAGCGCGGATTGCAGATGGACGGACCGGATCGAGAGGCTCGGATGCGATCGAGCCCTCCGCCGCGCCCACCGCCATGGACGAGCAGAAAAGACAAAGGCCTGAGATCTTGCGACCTCAGGCCTTGCTGAATTGGTGCCGGTGAAGAGAGTCGAACTCCCGACCTTCGCATTACGAATGCGCTGCTCTACCAACTGAGCTACACCGGCGTTCTTTTGACAAATCACCTTCAATGGCTGCTCATCGATCACGATGAACCATTGACAGAAGCTTCGTCAGCAGAGCCTCAGAGTATAGGCCATCTTTTTTCGAGCGACAAGCATCACGCCCCCACACGTTCGCCTCGCCTCCCCCCGATTCCCGTGGGCCAGGCGGCCGGCGCGAGCGATGCACCATGGCACACTCGCGCCGCCCGACCGGAGGCGGGCTCGCTTGATCGACCTGTTGCTGTTCAATCCCCATTGGCGCCTCGCCTGGCGTTTGCTGTTCGTGGCGCTGATCGTGGTCATCAGTTGGCTCGCCTTCAGCCCGCATCCGCCTCAGGGCGCCGACCTCGGTTGGGACAAGGCCAATCATTTCGCCGCCTTCGGCACCCTGGCCGTGGTCGGCATGCAGTGCCTGCGCCCGCGGGCGCATCGCCGCTGGATCGTGCTGGCGGTCCTGCTGGCCTACGGCATCCTGATCGAGCTGGTCCAGGCCCATGTGCCGGGACGAGACGCCGATGCGCGCGATGTCGTCGCCGACATGATCGGCGCAGGCGGCGGCGTCATCGTGCACCTGCTGCTGATGCGCTGGGCGGGTCGGCTGCGCCGCGTCCGCAGTCACGCTCGCTGAGATCGCGCCGCGCCATCGCGATCGCCACCGCCTGAGCGCGGTTGCTCGCGCCCAGCTTGCGCAGGATCTTGCGCACATGGTTCTTGACCGTGAACATGCTGATGCCGAGCTGGATCGCGATCCCCTCATTGCTCAGCCCCGCCCGCAGACCTTCCACGATCTGCTGCTCGCGCGGTGTGACCAGATCCAGCATCCGCTGCGGCGCCAGCGGACCGCGGCCCACCGCGCTCGACCGACGCCAGGCGGCATGCATCGCCGGCACCAGGCATTCCCACCACTGCACCTGATCGAGCGACCAGCCGTCGCCCGCCAAGAGATACAACCCATCGGGACGCTCTCCCGAACCGGGCACGCCGTGCAGCAGCAGTGATCGGAACCCGGCGTCCAGCAAGACCTGGAACACGCCGCTCGACCCCTCCGACACCAAATCCACCACCACGGCTCGACGGCCCGGCATCCACCGACGCGTGAGCTGCAGCCAGAGCCCATGCTCAGCCGATTCCAGCTGAGAGACCAAGGCTGGCGGCACCGGTCGCAGATGAAACAGCTGCGCCGACCACCGCGCCGATGCCGCGCCTTCGGACACACACACCAGCAGCTGATGCGGCACCAGCGGCTGCATGCGGCTTTGACTCCAGACGAAGAACTGACCCGGCGTTCCCGGCTGGCGAGCGCTCCACAGCGCGTCCATCAGACGTTCGGTCTGCACGCGGTCGGCCAGCCAATCCGGCGGCATCGCGTCCGCGCGATCGGGCGCGTGCTCCGGCAGCGTCAAGGAAGACATCGGGTTCAGCGACATGGGCGGGGCGGCATCGAACGGATCGGGCGGTGGTCATCGCCGCGCCAGGCTGGCGTGGGACATACGGCCGTCGCAGCGTGCGCCGTGTGAATGACGCGACGATGAATCCGCATCGCCTGTCCCCGCACACAGGCGGTCGGCGTGGCTCGACGGGCGCTTGCGGTCGGCTGCGGGAGCCGTGCTTGCCCATGCTGTCATGGGGTGTCAGCTGGATGGCTGACTCCGTCCGATGGGAGTGGCCCGAGATGGGCGCTGGAGGGCCAAATCGGATACCGTTGAATCGCGGCTCGCCCCCACGGGCCGCAGGAGCTGCTTGCATGTCGGACCCGGATTTGCCGCACGGGCGGCGGGAACTTTCGCGTCGCTATGACGCGGTACGCCGCCACACCCTGGCCTTGACCGAGACCCTGTCCGCCGAGGATCAGGCCGCCCAATCGATGCCCGATGCGAGCCCCGCGAAATGGCATCAAGCCCATACCAGCTGGTTCTTCGAAGCGCTGCTGCTGCGCCCGCATCTGTCGGGCTATCAGCCGCTGGACGAGCGCTATCACTACCTCTTCAATTCTTATTACGAAGGGCTCGGACCTCGCCATCCGCGACCGCAGCGCGGGCTGTTGACACGCCCGTCGCTGGACGAGGTTCGCGAGTACCGCAGCCATGTCGATCGTCATCTGCAACGCCTGATCGAGGAATGCCCGGAGCCGCTCTGGCAGTCGCTCGTGGCGCCCACCCTCGCGCTGGGCCTGCAGCATGAGCAGCAGCATCAAGAGCTGCTGTTGACCGATGCGCTGCATCTGCTCTCCTGCCATCCATGGCGCCCCGCACTGCTGCCGCATGGCGCGGGGTCCATGAGCGCGGAGCGCATCGGCGCATCGACTGCCGCCTCGACCACGTGGCTGTCGCACGAGGGCGGCCTGGTCGACATCGGCCATGACGCGCGGACCCATCCCGGCTTCGCCTTCGACAACGAAGGACCGCGCCATCGCGTGTGGCTGGAGCCCTTCGAGATCGCGAATCGCCTGGTCACCTGCGGCGAATACCAGCGCTTCATCGACGACGGCGGCTACCGCGACCCGCGCTGGTGGCTGTCCGACGGCTGGGCGATGGTGCAGGCCCAGGGCTGGCAGGCGCCGCTGTATTGGGTGGAGGCGGAGCCGCACACCGGCCCGACCGACGCGCCAGGTGCCAGCAGCCGTTGGTCCGTCTTCGGGCTGCATGGCCTGCAGCCGATGGCGCACGACGCCCCGGTCACGCAGCTCAGCTTCTACGAGGCCACGGCCTATGCCGAGTGGGCCGGCGCGCGCCTGCCGAGCGAATTCGAGTGGGAGGCCGCGAGCGCCCTGCCCGGCATGGTCCAGCTGTTCGATCAAGCGTGGCAGTGGACCCGCTCCGCCTACCACCCCTATCCCGGCTTCCGCCCCATGCCCGGCGCGGCCGCGGAATACAACGGTAAGTTCATGGTGGGCCAACTGGTGCTGCGGGGTGGCAGTGTGGCCACGCCACCCGGCCACAGCCGCGCGACCTACCGCAACTTCTTTCCGCCAGCGGCCCGCTGGCAATTCACCGGGCTGCGATTGGCCCGCGATGCGCAATCACGCGCGGAGACACCTGCATGAGCAGTTTTGCTGACGACCTCCACGCCGCGCTCGCCGGCCCCGACCACCGCATCTCACCCAAGTATTTCTACGATGCACAAGGCTCCTCGCTGTTCGAGCGCATCTGCGAGCTGCCGGAGTACTACCCCACCCGCACCGAGCTGGCGCTGCTGGATCGACATGCGCCGGAATTCGCCTCCCGCATGGGTCGCGATGCCCAGTTGATCGAATACGGCGCCGGAGCGCTGGTGAAAGTGCGCCGGCTGTTGGCCCATGCACCCTTTCTCCACAGCTTCGCGCCGATCGACATTTCCGGCCCGCACCTGCTGGCCGCCTGCGAAAGCCTGTGGCGCGAGTACCCCAGCCTGCGCATCACGCCGGTGGTGGCGGACTTCACTCGTCCGCACCAACTGCCCGCAGCGCCCGAAGGCGGACGTCGCATCGGCTTCTTCCCCGGCTCCAGCATCGGCAACTTCGACCCGCAGGAAGCGCTGACCTTCCTCAAGCTGTTGCGGACCGAACTCGATGGCGGTGCGCTGCTGATCGGCGTCGATCTGATCAAGGATCCGGCGCTGCTGCATGCGGCGTACAACGATTCGCAGGGCATCACGGCACGGTTCAATCTCAACCTGCTGCGGCATGCGCAACGCGAGCTCGGCCTGGAATACGACAGCCAGGGCTTCGACCATTACGCGTTCTACGAACCGCGTCAGCGCCGCATTGAAATGCATTTGCTGCCGCGCGGCCCGCAAGTGCTGCAGCTGCAGGGGCGCCGCTATCCGCTGGTCCCGGGCGAGAGCCTGCACACCGAGTGCTCTTACAAGTACAGCGTGGAGAGCTTCCAGCAACTCGCGCGCGAGGCCGGCTTCCAGCCGCAGGCCGCCTGGACCGATGAGTCCGAGTGGTTCAGCCTGCACTGGCTGGCTGCTTGAGACCGTGCCGCGCTCGCTCGGCTCCAGCGGGCGGCGCGCCGCGCTACGCGGGACAACGATCCGGTGATCTCACGCGATCCAACGTACCGACGCAAAAAAGGCCCGGAGCGACTCGGGCCTTCGTTGTCTCACCAGCGGTGATGTCGGAATGAGACTCGCCGTGCTCCGGCGCCCTTCAGCGCTTCAGGCGTCGTAACCGAAGCCGTACACCTCGGCCAGTCGGCTGCGCAGTTGTTCTTCCTCGTCGACCGAGAAGAAATACGGGAACAGCGTGCGGGAGCGGCCTTCGGCCAGCTTGCCGCCATGCTTCTTGACCAGGGTCGAGCCGTAAGGAATCGACAGGCTCATCAGCACGGCCGGTGCGCCGACGCCGCGATGCAGGCGCTGTTCGCCGTGGGTCTGGAAATCCAGCATCCGGCGATAGAAGCCGGTGTGACGCGGATTCACCTCGATCACCAGGTAATCGGCGCCCCAGTGATGGGCCGCATGCAGATAAGCCAGGTGCGACAGGCTGGCCAGCACCATCTTGGACGGACCTTCCGGATCCGCCGCGAAGCGCGTCAGCTCACACATCTTCCAGCCGCGGGCGCGCATGGCGGCCATCTCATCGGGAAAGCTCTGGTCCGCGCCGAGCTGGCCGACATCGCGCCGCATGCCAAAGGTCGACACCAGTCGACCTTCCCAATAAGCGCCCAGCGTCACATCGGCGGAGCGGCTCAATTTGTAGCCGCGCGAGGCGTAACGGCGTTCCACTAGCGAATGGCTGGTTTCTTCCATCAAGGCGCGAATTTCAATCGGGCCTTGTTCCGTGTCGCGAGAAACGAGCGAGACGGAGCCAGAGCGAGTAAACGCCATCTGTCGCGGCATCGGCTGGTAAGCCTGCAATGCGCTCGCAGGGGCCTCCAGCTCGATACTCGATAGATTTGCTTCGTCGCTCATTCCCAACTCCAGACTCATCGGTTATGGAGGCAAGTCTAGGCTGCACTCAAAGTAATTAATTTCGGCTGCAACGATAGTTAACAATTGCGACGATGGGCTTACGGGTCTGTACCGGGTCCCTGGGGCTGGTCAATCCCCCATCGCTGCGATACCCCGTGAATGGGGGAGGCCTGTTACAGAGTGCTCACCTACGCTGCGGAGCGCGATTTGCCTGGGCTGGCGCCACATCCTGGTGCGAATTTGGGTTGTCAGCCGGAGCGCATTGTGGCGACGGTCCGGTGAACCGCCCATCGGGTAATTTCGGGTGTAGAAGTTCGCGATGCGGAATGCGCTTGCAATCCTGTCACCCGTTTTTTACAGGGAAGACCCCTCACGATGGACGGGCATTCCGGTGCTGAGCGCCCCAGGCATCCTCATGCCGAACCTTTCGGTCCCAGCATGAACGAGCGGGACGATCGGCGAACTCAATCCAGAGGCCGGGAAGCCAGCGCGTCGCAACGACGACGCGCGTCCTGCATCAGGACGTCGACGCGCTGGTCGGCCTGACGGGCGCTGGTGTCCATGTCGAACAGGGCATCGAGGTCGCCATCGGCGATGGCGGATGCGGGCAGCTCGCCTTGGTCCAGGGACTGGACCAGCATCTCCCGCATCGTGCCCTGCCCTTGCCGCACACGATGGATCAGGTCCTGCAGCATGGCGGCCGTGCGCTGACGACCGAGTCGCGGCAGCAGCAGCAGTTCGAGCCGCTCACTGGCGATCAGCCCATGGCGCGCTTCCACATGCGCGCGCATGCGCTCGGGACGCACCGTCGGCTCGGCCATCGACAGCGCCAGCGCCTGCACCGCTGCATGGGCATTGCCCAGCAGACCATTCCATTCGGCCAGTTCGGCCTGGATCTGACCCAGGCCGCGCTCATGCTGCGGCGTCATGCAGCTCAGCATGCTGGCGATGCGCTGCGGCACCCGCTGGACCGCCGCCATCGCCTGCTGCGCCGCGACCGGGTTGTGCTTGTGCGGCAGCGTGATGCACACGCCCCGGCCATCGGCCTGGGGCTCGCTCAGCTCTTCCACTTCCGCCTGGCTCATCAGCGCGACGTCCTGAGCCAGCTTGCCCAGGGCACCGCACATGATGCCGATCTCCGCCGCCAGCCGCATGCCGCGGTCGCGCTGGGTATGCCAGCACATGTCCGGCGCTTGAAGGCGCAACTCCTGCGCCATGGCTTCGACCACGGCGGGCGCATGCTCGCCGAGGCTGTCCAGCGTGCCCACCGGTCCGCCGAACTGCAGCATCAGCGCCATCGACGCCTGCTGCCGCAGCATTTCGGCGCTGCGCAGCAATGGCATCAACCAGTTCATCACCTTGAAACGGAAGCTGATGACCTGCGCCGGCTGCATCAGCGTGCGGCCCAGCATCGGCACGGCCTCGTGGCGCTCGGCCAGATCCAGCAGATGACCGCACAGGTTGATCAGGTCATCGTCGATCAGCCGCAGCGCGCGTCGCGTGCACAGCACCATCGCTGTGTCGACGATGTCCTGCGCCGCCGCGCTGCGATGCACATAGACCGCCGCCGACGGATCAAAGAGCGCGACCGTTTCGCGCAGCCGCTGCACCACCGGCATCGCCAGGCTGCCGGCGCGCGGAGCGGCGGCGAGCAAGGCTGGCACGTCGTACAGCTCGGCACGGCACAGGCTGACGATGGCTTGCGCAGCGGCCGGCGGCATCAAGCCGGCGCGGGCCTGGGCGCGCGCGAGCGCTGCCTCCACATCCATCATGGCCTGGACCACCGCGGTCGGTGAAAACACCGCCTCCACCGCGGGAGATGACAAAAAAACCTCAAACAACATGGATCTCGACCTCTTCGGGCCTCTAAATGCTAGCGATGCGGGTCGCCTCCTCATCCTCACGCAAACCCGCGTCGTTCTTCGCCCACCCAATGGGGGTGGTCGCTGCCCTGAAAAGACACGCGCCTGATGCGGCGGTCCGCAGTCAGGCGCGTAGGGTGTCGTCGGCAGCGGGCGCGCGATCGGCGGCGCCTCGCCGCCTGACGGACCGGCCGAAGCGCCGGCGCCGCGCCAAGCGAGGCGGGCGCGCGGCCGCTCAGGCTCAGGCCGTCGGCTGGTATTGCGTGGCCATGCGCGACATGTGGCTCAGCGACAGCCGATGCATGGTGATCAGCTCCAGCAGGCCGTTGCGGTGCAGTTCCAGCACCTTCGCGTCGGGCAGCTCGGACAGGGCCTTTTCGTTGATGGTCATGAAGCCATCGACATCCAGCTTCTCGCCGTTGGCCATGGTGGCTTCGAAGCGCATGTCCTGCAGCAGGTTCAGGTCTTGCAGCACATCGCAGGCCTGACGGGTGCGGTCGGCTTCGCGCTCGAATTCTTCGCAGAAGTTCTTGGCGTTCAGCAGCAGCTCGGTCGCTTCGCCCTTGTCGTCGAACAGCGGCGCGCCGTCGGTCTGGGAGAAGCCATCCCAGGCGTCATCGAAGCACAGCGCCATGTTTTCGCCGTCGTCGATGCGCGCCATCGCGAACGGATAGCGGCGGATGTAGGCCGGCAGATAGCGGCCGGTCCACAGGTTGTCCTTGATGAACAGGTTGCTGCCCGGCTTCAGGCCGAACACCGCCAGCGGCGCGACCGCCTGACGCTGGCCTTCCACCGCGGCGCCAACGCGCACGAACACCACCGGGAAGTCCTTGCAGGCGTCGGCGAACTCAGCCACCGCCACGAACAGCGAATTCAGCCCCGCGATCCGGTCCAGCGAGGACTTCACGGTGCTCATGCGCAGGTTCTTGTGCTGCGTGCGGTCCAGCGGGACCAGATTGCCATACATCGGGGGGTTGCTCATTCACTCACTCCATCATCGGCCAGTCTCGAGACCAGCACCTTGTCCACACGCTTGCCATCGAGGTCCACCACCTCGAATCTCCACGCGTCCCACTCCACCACGTCGGTCGTCCGCGGCAGGCGCCCCAGCAGCAGCATGACCATGCCGGCCAGCGTGTTGTAGCGCCCGCGGTCTTCCTCGGGCAGTTCCTTCAATTCGAGGCGATCCTTCAGTTCCATCACCGGGATCAGGCCATCCATCAGCCAGCTGCCATCGGCCCGCTGCACGGCCCAGGCATCGGCGCCGTCCGACGAATTGAACTCGCCGGCGATCGCCTCCAGCACGTCGCGCATGGCGACCACGCCCTGCACTTCACCGTATTCGTCGACCACAAACACCAGCGGCGTTTCGGCGCCCCGCATGTGGGCCAGCAGCTCCATGCCGGAGAGGGTCTCCGGCACATAGACCGGCGCATCCAGGCCTTGCGCCAGATCCAGCGATTCACCGGCCAGCGCACGGGCCAGCAGGTTCTGCGCGCTGAGCACGCCCACCACGTCATGCAGGCCACCGCGACAGACCGGATAACGGCTGTAGCCATGCGCCTTGAGGATCTGCAGCACCTGGTCCGGGCGATCGGTGATGTCCAGCCAGGCGATTTCCGCACGCGGAATCATCATCGAGCCGATCTGGCGCTCATCCAGCCGGAACACATTGCGCACCATCTGATGCTCGTGTTCCTCGATGACGCCGGCGTCGCGGCCTTCTTCCAGGCTGGCGGCGATTTCTTCTTCGGTCACCAGGCGATTGGCCCGGCCGCCCATGCCCAGCAGCTTGAGGGTGAATTCGGTGCAGAAGCTCAGCAGCTTGACGAACGGCCGGGTGATCAGCGACATGATCTCCATCGGCGGCGCCACCAGGCGGGCGACGTTCTCGGGGAACATCTGGCCCAGCCGCTTGGGCACGAGTTCACCAAAGATGATGGTCACGAAGGTCAGCACCAAGACCACCAGACCGGTGGCGCTGTAATCAGCCGCGCGGGTGCTCAGCGGGGTGTGCTCGCGCAGCAGATCGGCCAGCGGGCCGGAGAACGCCGCCTCGCCCACGATGCCGTTGAGCACGCCGATCGATGTGATGCCGATCTGCACGGTGGACAGGAACTTGGTCGGGTTCTCATGCAGGTCCATGGCGGCCTGCGCACCGCCTTCCCCGCTTTCCACCATGACTTGCAAGCGTGCCTTGCGGGAAGCCGTGAGGGCCATCTCCGACATGGCGAACAGACCGTTGAGCAGGATCAGAAAGAGAACGAGGGCGGTATCCATTGACAGCGCGGACTGGGTAGAAACCCTGAGTCGCGCCCAAAACACAAGGCTGACAAGGTTAGCAGAGGCGATGTGACACGAACACCGCAGAATCCCGGTCATGCATTACCTGATCGGCGATTTGCAGGGCTGTTGCGACGCATTGGCCCGCCTGCTGGAGAAGATCGATTTCTCCCCGTCCCGCGACCGGCTCTATCTGCTGGGTGACCTCGTCAACCGGGGTCCGGATTCCCTCACCACCTTGCGGCGCCTGCAGTCACTGGGCGATGCGGCCCAATGCCTGCTCGGCAACCACGACCTGCATCTGCTGGCCACCGCAGCCGGCGTGCGCGCCCCTCACAAGAGCGACACGCTGGACAGCATCCTGCAGGCGAGCGATCGCGAACCGCTGCTGGAATGGGTCCGCCATCAGCGCCTGGCGATTCAGGCGCAGGGCTGGCTGATGGTGCATGCGGGCGTCGTCCCGCAGTGGGACACCGCCCAGACGCTGGCACTGGCGGAAGAGGTGCACGCCCTGCTGCGCGGCCCCGAGCTGGCTGACTTCCTGCCGCAGATGTACGGCAATGAGCCGGATCGCTGGAATGAAAGCCTGACCGGCGTGCCCCGGCTGCGCCTCATCATCAATGTCCTGACCCGCATCCGCTTCTGCAATGCCAAGGGCAAGCTGGACTTCAAGACCAAGGAAGGCCTGGGCGAGGCGCCCGAGGGCTATCTGCCCTGGTTCGATGTGCCGGGCCGCCGCACCGCGGGCCAGCCGATCGCCTTCGGTCACTGGTCGACCTTGGGCCTGGTGCAGCGCCCGGATCTGCTGGCGCTGGACACCGGCTGCGTCTGGGGCGGCGCCCTGACCGCTGCGCGGGTGCAGGACGGCCAGGTGCAGGAGATCATCCAGGTCCCATGCGCCCAGGCGAGCAAGCCAGGCGCGGATTGATCGAGCGAGCAGGCGAGCGGGGTCGAGTCCGGGGTCGGGATCGAGGTCGCGTGCCAGCGCGTGGACATGACGGTCGACAGCGGCTTCATCCCGTCACCGAGGCGTCGCAGGCCTTACAATCGCCGGCTTCTGAGGAAGGCTGGCCGAGTGGTTTAAGGCACCAGTCTTGAAAACTGGCGAGGGCTCACGCTCTCCGTGGGTTCGAATCCCACGCCTTCCACCAGATCGATGCGTGACGGCGCATCCACCACCGTCCCCTTCAGCGCGCCATCGAGCGCTGCAGCACCAGGCCCGAAAGGGCCTTTTTCGTGGCCGCTGCAGATCCGCCCATCGTGCCGCTCCCCAGGACGACGACGCCCAGCACGCACCGATCCACCGCGCCGCCTGCCCGCATCCCGCGCCTCGCGCCATGCCTCGATCGGGGAAGTGACGCCCCCAGTCCCTGCGGTGAACATGCCGCCACGCCTCAGGCGTGTCCTCGCCCCTCTCGACAGGTCGCCGTCTTGCGCTCTTCATTCTTCCGATCGGGTGCCGCCCTGCTGGCGATGTGGATCGGGATCGGCCTGTCGCCCGCCTGGGCGCTGGACCGGGATCGCACCCTCGATCAGTTCCACCACACCCGCTGGACCGCCAAGGAAGGCGCGCCGCTGGGCATCCGGAAAATGAGCCAGACCCGCGACGGCTGGCTCTGGCTGGGCAGCACCTCAGGCCTCTATCGGTTCGACGGCGTGCGCTTCGAGCGCGCGGCGCCGCCGGAAGACCCGAACTTCGGCACCCAGCCCGTCAGCACGCTGGCCGCCGGACCGCAAGGCGAGTTGTGGATCGGCCTGCTCGCCGGCGGCATCGCCCGCATCGATGACCAAGGCGCGCTCACCGCCTACGAGCTGCCCGCGGACCTGCCGTCGCGCCAGACCCAGCAACTCGTCGTCCAGCCCGACGGCGTGGCCTGGGCGAATGTGGCCGGTCATCTGCTGGTGCAGCAAGGCCAGACCTGGCAGCGGGCCGATGAACGTTGGCAATGGCCGGCAGCAACCGTCTCCGGGCTGTTCGTCGATGCCAAGGGCAGCTTGTGGGTCGTCACGGCCCAAGGCTGGTTTCAGCTGCGACTGGGGCGCCATCAGTTCGAGGCCATCGACCGGCACGGCCCGACACCACGCAGCGCCCGCATCCTGGACGGCCAGAGCTGGCTCATCTTCGAGGACCGCATCGAGCCCCTGCCCGACGCGGCCCCGCGCCGGCCGCAGGCCGCGATGCAGCCGGATTCGTCCGCCATCTATGTCGATCGGGCCCGCAATCTGTGGAGCGTGTACTGCCCGGCCGGCCTGTGCCGCTCGCGTTTGCCGATGGACAGTCGTGTCGAGGACGGCGCCCTGCCGCTGCCCGCCACGGACGAACAGTTCGCGCGGCGCGACGGCCTGTCCAGCGACATCGGCATGACCGTGCTGGAAGACCGCGATGGCAATCTCTGGGTCGCCACCCAGACGGGTCTGGACCGCTTCCGTGATTCGCCGCTGGCGCGCTTCAGTCCTTTGGGCTCGGCCACCAACTTTGTGCTGCTGCCGGAGCCTGACGGGCTGCTGCTGGGTGCGGTGGACGCCACCCAGGGACCGCAGCTGTGGCGCTTGAACGGCCATCACTGGCGCCAGTGGCCGTGGCCGTCGGAACGTGGCCGCATCCGCGCGCTGCTTCGCGACCCGGACGGCACCACCTGGATTGCCGCCAGCCGCGGGCTGTGGCGCTGGGATGCGGCGGGCATCCAGCCCGCCACGCCGCCGGGTCCGCCGGGCCGCAACGACTGCCGCCAGTTGCAGCGCAACCGCAGCGGGCTGTGGGTGCTGTGTCTGCACGAAGGGCTGCGCGTGCTGCGCGACCAGGCCTGGGTGGACCCGCCGGTGCGCGGGCTCGATGCCGAGCGGCCCACCGCCTTCGCGCTCGAAGGCGAAGCCGTGGTCTGGACCGGTTATCCCACCAATCGGGTCTCGCGCGCCGATGCCGACGGGGTCCGGCACTTCGGTGCGGCGGACGGTTTGAATGTGGGCGCGGTGACCTTCCTCCATCTCGGTCGACGGCTGCTGGTGGTCGGTGATCGCGGTCTGCAGTTGCAGGTCGGCGGCCGCTTTCATGCGGTGGTCACCGACGATGCCGACGCCCTGCGGGGCGTCACCGGCGCGCAGGACGGACCCGGTGACGATCTCTGGCTCAACGGCCTGCGCGGCGCGGTGCTGATCAGCGCCGAAGCCCTCGCCGCCTTCGACCGCGATCCCAGCCAGCCCGTGCCGCTGCGGGTCTTCGACGCGGCGCAAGGCTATCCCGCCGGCGCCACCGCGTTGGCGCCGGCGTCCAGCCTGGTGACGGATGCGTCGGGCGGGCTCTGGTTCGCGGGGCTGGACGGCGTGGCGCGTCTCGATCTCGCGCAGTTGCCGGCGCCGCGTCAGTCGCCGGCCGTGCGCTGGCTGGAGGTCGCGGCCGATCAGCGCTGGCGCCCGTATCGACCGGATCTGCAACTCGCGGCCGGCACCCAGACGGTCTCGGTCCGATTCACTGCGCTGGAGCTGGGCCGCCCCGAGCAACTGCGGTTTCAAGCGCGGCTGGAGGGCGTGGACAAGGACTGGCGCGACCTCGGCCCCCAGCGCGAACTCTTCTACAGCCATCTGCCGGCCGGTGCGCATCAATTGCAGGTGCGCGCGCGGGCCCTGCCAACCGACCCGACAGCGCCCGCCGCGCTCGGTCCACCCGCGACGATGCACTTCGTGCTGCGGCCCACGCTGAGCCAGACGCTGTGGTTCCGCGTCGGTCTCAGTCTCATCGCGCTGTGGGGACTCGGTGGACTCGTCCGCTGGCGCACGCGACAGGCCGCGCGGCAGGAACAGCAACTGATGCGGCTGCGCATGGCGGAGCGGGAGCGCATTGCGCAGGAGGTGCAGGACACGCTGCTGCAAGGCGTGCATGGGCTGACGCTCCACTTCCAGAAGGTCGCCAATCGGATGACCGAGCGCGATCCCAACCGCGCGCTGATGGACACCGCGCTGGACCGCGTCGATCAGCTCATCGAGCGCGGCCGCGAGCAGGTCGCCGCGCTGCGCGCCGTCCCGCCGCCGCCGGCCGATCTGGCGACCAGCCTGTCCGCCTTCGGCGAGCGCCTCGCCGCCGAACGATCTGTGGATTTCCTGCTGGATGTGGATGGCCGCCCTCGCCCTCTGCGCCCTTCCGCGCGCGACGAGCTGCGGCGGCTGGGCCAGGCCGCCATCGCCGAGGCCTTCAGGCATCGCCAGGCCACCCGCCTTCGCGTGACCGTGGCCTATCGCTGGCACAGCCTGCGGCTGGTGATCGCCGACGATGGCCGACCACCCTCCACCTCGAACGCCGCGCCGGCCGAAGGTGAACCCGCCGCGCCGCCGGTGACCGATTCGTCACCCGCGCCGCGCGCTCCCGCCCGCGCCGCTCCGTGGACCATCGACCTCAGCGCCGCGCCGCTCACCACGGCCACCGCGCGCTTCTCCGCCTGGCGCGTCTATCAACATCCGTTCCGGCCGGCGCCGCTGGATGGGGACGACTGAGCTGACCGATTTGGGGCCCTCGCGAGCGCGCGCCCGTCGAATCGATCGGTCACGAGCAAGTTCAGACAGTGACGCCCCCAGCCGCCCTCGGCACCATGCGCAACCATGGCGCCCTCCTCGCTCGCAGTCCGCTTCCCTCGCTCCCTGAGCGACGACAGCCCGCATGACTGCGCCGTAAGCCCGCATCGCGGCCGGCCCGTTCGCGCCGATGCCGATGCCGCGCAAGCCACATCTCAACGCCCGCGTCCCTGCTCGAAGCGACACACCGCCCGCAAGCCATTCCGATGGCCGACGAGGCCGATCGTGCGATGGGCTGCATCCACGAGGCCATGGCTGCTGTCGGCCGCGTCAATCGCGCTTCAATGACGCTGCGACTGGATATCGCCTTGCGCACAGAGTCCTCGCCACCCTCGATCGGGGAAGTGACTCGGTCTGCCGGAGCACGGAGGATGCGACTCGTCTTCTTGAACCGACCCATTTGCGCGCTGATCCCTTGCCTCCGCCACCGATCCCTCGGATCTCATCCACCATGAGTTGCCACCGTTTCGGCCCCTTCACCTTGTTGGTCCCTCGCCGCCAGCTCTTCCAGGGCACGCGGGAGATCAAGCTCGGCGCGCGCGCGCTCGATCTGCTGGTCGTGCTGGTCGAGCAGGCCGGCGCGGTCGTCAGCAAACAGACGTTGATGGCGCGGGTCTGGCCTCAGGAAGTGGTCGAAGAGAACACCCTGCGGGTGCATCTCGCCGCGCTGCGCAAGGCGCTGGGCTCGGACGACGGCATGCGCTACATCACCAACATCGCCGGTCGGGGCTACAGCTTCGTCGCGCCGTCGATCGCGATGGCGCCGCCTCCGCTGGAAGAGCGTCCCGACTCCGCCACGCTGATCCCGTTGCCGCCTCTGCCGACACGGTCTCAACCGCCGCGGCCCGAGCGCCGGGCGAGCGCGGACCACGCCACCCATTCGTCGTCGATGCCCGCAGCGACGTTCGTGGCGACCACCGTGCCGGCGCCGACTGTCCGCCATGTGGCCGGATCGACGATGCCGACGGCAGCGCCGCGCGCTGCCACGCGCCGCGCCGAGTTGCCGAATCCGTCCCATCGCCACGCCACGTCCACCGCCTGTTCGGGACCGGTGGGCGATCGCCGCATTCCACCGCTCGACTGCCGCCTGTTGGGCCGCGAAGAAACCATCGGTGCGCTGGACCGGCAGTTGGCCCGCTATGGGTTCGTGACGCTCGCGGGGCCGGGCGGCATCGGCAAGACCAGCGTGGTGATCGCGGTCGCGCGACAGGTCGGCGAGCGTTATCCCAACGGGCTGTGGTTCGTCGATCTCTCGATGCTGCCGTCGACCGCGGGCCAGGTGGATCTCGCGCTCACGATCGCGAAGGCCATCGGCGTGGAGGCCGCGATCGAGGGCCTGTTCGAACGCATCGCCGACCGGCTGTCCGGCGGCCAGCAGTTGCTGATCCTGGACAACTGCGAGCATGTCGTCGCCGCTGCCGCCGGACTGACCGAGCGTCTGCTCGCGCCCACGCCCGGCCTGCATCTGCTCTTCACCAGCCGCGAGCCGCTGCGCGTCAACGGAGAACAGGTCCATCTGCTGCCCTGTCTGCCGATGCCTGATGCGAGCGTCACCACGCTGGCCGAAGCGCTGCGTTATCCCGCGATCGAGCTGTTCGTGCAGCGCGCCCGCGCAGCCGACCAGAACTTCGATCCCAGCGATGCCGACGCAGTCTGGATCCGCCACATCTGCCAGGGCCTGGATGGCGTGCCGCTGGCGATCGAGCATGCCGCCGCGATGGTGCGGACCTTCGGCCTGAAGGCGCTGGCGTCCAGCCTGGACGACCGCTTCCTGCTGCTGTGCGGCGCGCATCGCCATGCGATCTCGCGTCATCAGAATCTGGAAGCGCTGCTGCGCTGGGGCTACGACTTGCTGTGTCCGACGGAGCAGCAACTGCTGCGCTGGCTGTCGGTCTTTCGCGGCGCGATGCCCCTCAGCGACTTGCTGACCTTTGCCTCACCGGAGCTGATGGCCCGCCATGAATTGATGGAAGCGGTTCACAACCTGGTGCTCAAGAGCTGGCTGTTCCCGTGTCCGGGGCCGGACCAACCCGCCTATCGCCTGCACGCGATGGCGCGCAGCTTCGCGCAACAACAGTTGATGGCTGCCGGCGAGCAGGCGCAGGTCGGCTTCCGGCATCTCGACCTGATGGCCGGCCGCACACCGCCACCGCGCCCGTCGCGGCCGCGCGCGGTGTTGGCGGCGACTGCCAGCAACTGAGCGGCGCCCTGCCTGCGTAACGTTCCCGACCAAGCCCGCGCAAAGCCGGCGCGAGGGCAATGCCAGGCCCGCGTATCTGCACGGGCGCCTCACCGCCCGCGCGGTTCAGCGCTGATGCACCCGCAGGCCATGCTGACCGGGCGCGAGCGTGTCCGCCAGCACATGGTGATCGGGATAGTCGCCACCGTTCTGCGCGCGGTAGGCGATCGGTGATTCCTCAAAGATCCCCGCCAGCCGCTCGCGCCACGCGTGCTTCGCGGCCTCGACTTGAGCGGCATCGAACCGGCTGGTCCCGAACACCGCCTGGGAGCGCAACACCGACATGCCGGGATAGAACAGCATGCCGTGGGTGATCGGGAACAGCAGTTCGTCCAGCTCGCCGTTGATGCCGCGCGGGCTGTAGTCACTGGCCGGTCCGCCCGTGGTGATCGACACCAGCGCGCGCCGGCCGCTCAAACCGCCTTCGCCGTAGCGGTGCCGATTGCCGGCGCCTTGGTGTCCATAGGCCAGTCCGTAAGACCACACGCGGTCAATCCAGCCTTTGAGGATGGCCGGCATGCCGAACCACCACAGCGGAAATTGCAGGATCACCAGATCCGCCGCCAGCAGCTTGCGGTGCTCCGCCGCGACATCCTCGGTCAGCTGACCGGTCGCATAGCCGTGGCCGGATTCGGCCACCACGGACAGGCGCTCGGGATCGACCCGCGACGGGAAATCATCGGCATCGACGACCGCTTTCCATCCCATCGCATGCAGATCGGAGCGGCT
This sequence comes from Burkholderiaceae bacterium, assembly GCA_913776825.1. Classification (GTDB taxonomy): domain Bacteria; phylum Pseudomonadota; class Gammaproteobacteria; order Burkholderiales; family Burkholderiaceae_C; genus Roseateles. The sequence goes on along the minus strand of CAJYPV010000026.1, from coordinate 560,811 downwards.
GACGGTGTGGCCGTCCTCGCGCAGGGCCTGCTCGGCCGCATCGGCCATCTGGCGGGTCAGGGAGGTGGGTTCGGGATGGGCGTGCACGATCAAGACATGTCGGCTCATGAGGGGCTCCAAAAGCATGAGGAATGAGGAATTGGGACGATGAATCAGGGATGAGGGCCGCAGTCTGCGGCGCGCGGACCCATCGGTGAAATCGATTCTTCTCTGACCTACCATTCAAGCCATGGATAGCTGAATGGGCCCGTCGCATGGACATCGGACGACTCGACCTCAATCTCCTGGTCACGCTGGAAGCGCTGCTGACCGAGCGCAATGTGACCCGCGCCGCCGCGCGCCTGCATCTGAGCCAGCCGGCAGTGAGCGCGCAATTGAGCCGGCTGCGCGATGCCTTCGACGATCCGCTGTTGCTGCCCGCGCAGCGGGGCATGACGCCGACGGCGAAGGCGCTGGCCTTGCTCGATCCCTTGCGGCAGGCGCTGGACCAGGTGCGCAATGCGGTGACGTCGCAGCTGGAGTTCGACCCGGCGCAGGCCGCGATGACGGTGCACATCGCGTGCTCCGATTACATGCAGGTCGCCGTGCTGCAACCGCTGGTCATCCGGCTGCGCCAGACGGCGCCCGGCATTCGGGTCGCGATCCGGCAGTTCGATCCGGCCCGGCTGGAATCGCAGATGGCCAGCGGCGAGATCGATCTGGGATTCGTGACGCCCTCAGAGGCCACGCCGGGTGTGCGCATCCGGCATCTGTTCCATGAGCGCTACGTGATGATCGCCCGCAAGCGGCATCCGCGCGTCAAGGCCCGCATCACGCTCAAGGCCTTCGAGCGGCTGGAGCATGTGGTCGTCTCCACCCAAGGCGGCGGCTTCGTCACGCCGGTCGACCACGCGCTGACCGCCTTGAAGGCGCAGCGTCAGGTCGTGCTGTCGGCCTCGTCCTTCCTGTTCGTGCCCGACCTGGTGGCGCGCTCCGATCTGGTCGCGCTGGTGCCGGAGCGGCTGGTCAAGGGGCGCGCCGCCGGATTGCAGCTCGTCGAGCCGCCGTTTCAGGTGCAGGGCTTCGAGATGGCCATGGTGTGGCATGAGCGCAATCACGGGCATGCCGCGCAACGCTGGCTGCGCCAGACAGTGCTGGCACAGGTGGGCGCGACGGACGAGGCCTGAGCGGCGGGCCGGGCCGGGTCGGCCAAAGCGATCCGATCCGATCCGAGCCGAGCCGAGCCGAGCCGAGCCGAACTGATTCGATTCGATTCCGCTCGGCGGCTCGATTGGATTCGCCATGTCCAGATCCCACGCCTCGTGACACCGTCATGAAAAGCCTGAAGCCGCTGGCAACCTGTTGTATCGGTCGCAGCTTCACACGGGTTTCAGGGACAGGCCGAAAGATGGCGTCATCGTTCGGGACTCTGCCTTTCTCTCATGACGCTCAAGCATCGACTTGCTGTTGTCGCAGTGCTGTGTGCGCTGCTGACGCTCATCCCCACCGTGCAGTTGCTGGCGCAGCTGGTGGGTGGTCTGTCTTCCCTTCGCCAGGAACAGTCGGCGCTGCCGGCCAATCGCGCCTGGCAGCAACTGGTGGGGCATCTGGCGGCCCATCGCACCGCCTCTGCCGCCGCCGGCGTGTTGCCGGACCGTGCGCCACAGCGTGAGGCCCTGGCCCGGACGGTGACTGCCGACTTCGGCCTGGTGCGCAGCGCACTGGCGGCGCTGCCGACTGCGGCGGACCGCCTCGCACCGGCGCAGGCGCTGGAGGAACGATTCCAGGCCCTGGCCAAGCTGGCGACCGGCGGCGCGCAGTGGCAGGCACTGGCGCCGCAGTACCGCGATCTGATGGATGCCGTCTTCGATGAGATGGATGCCTTGAATGCCCACACCGGGCTGCTGCTGGACCGTGAGGCGGCCGGTCGGTTCAATGTCGTGGCCGGCTTGCAGATCGCGCCGCTGTTGACGGACACGCTGTCGGAACTCGGCGCCATCGTCGCGGCGGTGGCAGTGGATGACATCGGCGCGGTGCACAGCGCGGCGGGTCGTTACCGCGCCTATATCCGAATGCTCAATCAGGCGCTGACCCAGGCGGCTGCAGCCGACACCGAACGCGCGGCCGGTTATGAGCAGACGCTGCAGCGCGTCGCCGAACAGCGGCAGGTGGTCATGACCGCGCTGGACGCCTCGGCCAAGGATGTGAACTATCCGCTGGAGCAGCTGTCGGCCTCGCTGTCGCGTGCGATCGAGATGCAGACCTCGCTGTCGGCCAGCGTGACCGACGACATCGACCGCCAGCTCGAAGCCCGCGCCCACGCCATCCGCGTGCGTCTGGCCTGGACGGCGCTGGCCGTGCTGCTGGGCGCGGCGGTGGTGGCGATCACCCTGTGGCGCACGCTCAAGGGCATCTGGCTGCCGGTGCGGGCGGCGGTGCAGTCCACCGGGCGCATCGCCGATGGCGACCTCGCCCATGCGGTGCCGTCGCACGGGGCCGATGAATTGGGTCAGGTGCTGATCGCCATCGAAACCATGCGGGAACGGTTGCGGCGGCTGGTCACGCGACTGCAATCGGCCTCGACCGAGATCCATCTGGCGGCGGACGAAATCTCGTCGGGCAATCAGGACCTCAGCGCGCGCAGCGAAGCCGCTGCGGCGCGGGTGCAGTCCGCGGTCGGCACCGTGCTGCAGTTGAGCGAGCGGACCGAGAACACCGCCAGCGCCGCACAGCGGGTGCAAGGCATCGCCCAGCGCGCGAATGCTTCGGCGGGTGAGGGGCGACGCGTCATCGATGCCTTCCTGCAGACCATGCAGGCGATCGAGCAAAGCGCTCGGCGCATGTCGGAGATCGTCGGCGTGATCGATGGCATTGCGTTCCAGACCAACATCCTGGCGCTGAATGCAGCGGTGGAAGCGGCCCGTGCCGGCGAGCAAGGCCGCGGCTTCGCCGTCGTCGCGGGCGAGGTGCGCAGCCTCGCGCAACGCAGCGCCCAGGCCGCCCGCGAGGTCAAGGTCTTGATCGGCGAATCGGTGGCCCGCATTGAAGATGCCCATGGCCAAGTGCACCGGGCCGATGGCGCGATGGCCGACATCGAGCAGCAGATCGGCGCAGTGGTGACCGAGGTGCGCGGCATCACCGTCGACATTTCCGCCAAGGCGGACAGCGTGGCGGGCCTGCGCGACAGCTTCCACGAGATCGACCTGATGGTGCAGCAGAACGCCGCATTGGTGGAGGAAGCCGCCGCAGCCGCCGCGTCGCTCAACCTGCAGGCGGAGCAGATGACGGCGCTGGCCGGGGCGTTTCGGCTGGGCGGCAGCACCGCTGTGCTGGACTCACCGATTCACTGAGGGTCGATGGCGCCGGCACCGCACACCGACGCCGGGGTCATCCGCACCTCTCGCACGCTCGCATCGCCCTGGATGCGGCCGATGACCACGCCGCAGGCGCGGGCCGTGGTCGCGGGCTCGAAGCGGGCTTCGTAATCCACGCCGGCGCGGGGCGTGAAGCTCATCGCGGTCGCGGGACAACGGCCGTTGTCGATCACCACGGTGAGCGGCTCACCGGCGGCGATCTCGAACTCCTGGAAATAGTTGTGATTGCCGATGCGGTTGCGATCCGCGGCGGCGCGGGAGAAGTCGCTTTCCGGCATGCCCAACGACAGGTTGTCCGGCATGCCGAGAACCAAAGCCATCGAGCGACTGACCTGCGACGCGATGCGCACCTCCGCCCCGCCACCCACGCAACTGGCGGCTCGGTAGAAGCGCACGCCCATGCCATGCGTGGCCACGAGTCGCAGCCGGGCGAGGCGGTCCGCAGCCGACGGCGCGCGCGGCTTCGTCGCAGCCACGTTCGGAACGACAGCGGCAGTGGGTGACGACGTCGCCATCGCGGGGGATGAGGCCGCCATCGCGCCAACGGTGGATCTGCCCGTCGCCGGGCCGGACGTGCCGGCGCTGCGTGCGAGGCCCTCACGGTCGGCGCCATCCGTGCTGACACTGCCGGGCACGGATGCCCCCGCCAGCGGGCGACCACAGGCGCGTTGGTAGACGGCGGGATCGATCCAGCCACGGGCCATCTGGGCGCGGTCGAAGGATCGGGCGCTGCCGTAATACGGCACCACGGCGAGGGTTTCGGTCTGGACCAAGGCCGCATCGACCCGAAGCGCCGGCTCGCAGCGCAGCAACATGCGCAGCGCGGTGTTGAAGGGCTGCGCTGGTTTGGCTTCGGCGCTGGCGGACTCCAGCGGTTCCTCGACCTTGCGCACCCACACCTCGATCCAGTCGCCGCCATCGGGATCGGTGACGTGGCGCGGCGGGGACATCGAGAACAACATCCGTTTGCCCTCGCGCTGCAGCTCGCGGCTGCCGAGGCTTTCAAAGCCGCCCTTGGCCTGGACCTCCGCCCAGATCTGCCGCACGCGTTCCCGGCGCAGCTTGTCCGCGCCGATGGCGGGCAGGCCGTCGGGGAAGTCGAGCCTCTCCAGCATCCGGCCTTCACGGGTGACCTCCGCCACCGCCGCCTGCACAGCGATGGGCAGCGCGCCGGTCATCAGCGACACCGTCAGCAGCAGCCCTGCGCGCATTCGCCGTTGCGACAGGATGCGGCGGGATCGAGCCTGAGCCGCAGCGACGACGTCCTGCGGTGGTGAATCAGTCGTGACGAGAAGCGGTGACGTCATGAGCGTTGGACTGGCGAACGGTCAACGAGCGAGGCCGGGTGCATCTGCCGCATGCAGCAGATGGCATGCCCGATCCGAAGTGAGCAAACCGACGGCAGCGCGTTGGCACGCCGCGAGACTCCCCTCCCCGCCATCCTCTCATTGATTCAATGCCGTCACCGCTACCACTGTGCTCGCCAATCAGCCCCAACGTCCGAGAGGGCCGGCGCCCACTGGAAGCGAATGTGGAACACGCCTGAGCGGACAGTGGGCGCCGGCCATCTCGGACGGCGCTCGGTCGCGGCAAGCGATCGCCCTGACGAATTACGCCAACGTCAACACCGTCAGCGCCCCGCCCGCAGCATGCCCTTCTCCTCGATGAACCCCACGACCTCTTCCAGACCGGCGAGGGTCTTCAGGTTGGTCATAACGAAGGGCCGCGTGGGTCGCATGCGGCGGGTGTCGGCGGCCATGATGTCCAGATCGGCGCCGACGTGCGGTGCGAGGTCGGTCTTGTTGATCACGAAGAGATCGCTCTTGGTGATGCCGGGACCGCCCTTGCGCGGGATCTTCTCGCCCGCCGCCACGTCGATCACGTAGATCGTCAGGTCGCTCAGCTCCGGGCTGAAGGTCGCGGCCAGGTTGTCGCCGCCGGACTCGATGAACACCACATCCGCATTCGGGAACTGGGCCAGCATGCGGTCGATCGCCTCCAGATTGATCGACGCGTCCTCCCGGATGGCGGTATGCGGGCAGCCGCCGGTCTCCACGCCCATGATGCGTTCCGGCGGCAGCGCGCCGCTGACGGTCAGCAGGCGCTGGTCTTCCTTGGTGTAGATGTCGTTGGTGATGGCGACCAGATCCCAGCGGTCGCGCATGGCCTTGCAGAGCATTTCCAGCAAGGTCGTCTTGCCCGAGCCGACCGGGCCGCCGATGCCGACACGCAATGGCGGAAGCGAACGGGTGCGGCCGGGAATGTGATGCAGAGCGCTGGCAGTCATGATCGGAACAGTCGTGAGTATTGGGTTTCGTGGCGCGCCGCGAGGATGGACAGCCTCGGCGCGAAGACTTGCCGCCCGGTCGGCGGCGTGGCGAGGGCCTGGGCCACCGCTTGAGGAATCGCGGTGGCCAGCGCGGTCAGCACGCGTTGCCCGGCCGCCTGCCCGAGCGGCACCGCCTTGAGCGCGGCCTGGACCTGGTTCTCGGCCCAACCAAAGGCCTGCGCTTGAAGCGCCTGCTCGATCGGAACGTCGATGGTCGACAAGGCCAGCGCCATCACCAGCGCATACGGCGGCGGATGGCCGACGGTGCAATCGGCCAACAGGGCCAGTTGCGCTGGCGACGCCATGCCTTGCGGCCGCAGCCAGGCCAGCAGCGACTGGCCCATCTGCTCGCTTTGCAGGCGGGCTTCGGCGCCGTCGCGGGTGCGGCTCAGCCAGTCGGCCAGGTCGCGCAGCATCGGCTCGTCCTGGTCGCGCCAGGCTTGGACGCCGTGGGCGATCGCGGCCAGATCACCGCGCGCGAGCAGATGCAATTGCTGGGTCAGCCACGCGGCTGCGCTGACGTCGTCCTGCACCCAGCCGTGCTCAACAGCGGCTTCCAGGCCCTCCGAATAGGAGAACGCGCCGATCGGCAAGGCGGGTGAGGCCAGCCACACCAGCCGCAGCCACGGCGGAACCGGATCAGTGACGGTGGGGGTGGGAGGGGTCGGGCCCGCCATGCGAATGATCGTGGTCGTGGTCGTGGTCGTGCCCATGTCCGTGCGCGTGGTCGTGGCCATGTCCATGCGCGGGATCGTGTGCATGCGCGTGGCCGTGGCCGTGGCCGTGGTCGTGCCCGTGGTCATGACCACAGCCCGGTCCGTGGACATGCGGCGCCGAGGCCGCCTGAATGGCGATCGTCTTGCGAGCGCCCTTCGCCGCTGCAGTCGAGGTCACGGGGCGACTGCCCTCCGGCTGCGCCTGCGTGGCGTGGTCATGGCCGGAAGCGTGTGAAGCCTCATGGGCGTGATCGTGACCATGTGCGTGGCCGTGCTCATGCTCATGCTCGTGGTCATGCGCGTGCCCATGCCCGTGCCCATGCCCGTGCGCATGGCCACCCGCCGCATAGGCGCCGCCTTCCGGCTCGAAGCCGTCGTCGACCTCGCGGACGATGAGATGCATGGCCCGCAGCATGTCGGCCAGGACATGATCGGGCTCGATCTTCAGGTGATCCGGCTGGAGCTCGATCTGCACATGGCGGTTGCCCAGGTGATAGGCCGCTCTCACCAGGTCGAAGGGTGAGCCATGCTGGCTGCAGGGCGTGATGCGCAGCAGCGGCTGCGGCGCCGCGATCACCCGGATCAGGCTGCCGTCTTCCGCGACCAGCACGTCACCGCCGCGCACCAGCGTGCCGCGTGGCAGGAACACGCCGAGCTCGCGGCCCTGGCTGTCGGTGGCGTGGAAGCGGCTTTTCTGGCGGGTGTCCCAGTCCAGCGTGATCGTGCCGGCGCGCTTGAGCAGCACCGGCGCCAGGCCGGCGCCTTGCGCCAGCAGTTTCGAAACTTGAAGCATCTAGAAGAGGAAGTAGCGCTGCGCCATCGGAAGCACCGTGGCGGGCTCGCAGTGCAGCAGCAGGCCATCGGCGCGCACCGCGTAGGTCTGGGGATCGACCTCCATCCGCGGGGCCAGGTCATTGTGGATCATGTCCTTCTTGCCCACGCCCCGGATGCCCTTCACCGCGACCGCGGTTTTCGCCAGCCCATATCGCTGCGCGACGCCATTCGCCAGCGCGGCCTGGGAGACGAAGCTCAGCGACGCCCGCGCCAGCGATCCGCCGAAGCTGCCGAACATCGGCCGGTAGTGCACCGGCTGCGGCGTCGGGATGGACGCATTGGGATCGCCCATCGCGGACATCGCGATCACGCCGCCCTTGAGGATCAGCGATGGCTTGACGCCGAAGAACGCCGGCTTCCAGATCACCAGATCGGCCCATTTGCCGACCTCGATGCTGCCCACCTCATGGCTGATGCCGTGCGCGATGGCCGGGTTGATGGCCAGCTTGGCGATGTAGCGCTTCAGGCGCGCGTTGTCGTGACGGGCGGTGTCGCCGGGCAGCGGGCCCCGTTGCTGCTTCATCTTGTGGGCGGTCTGCCAGCAGCGCAGGATCACTTCGCCGACGCGGCCCATGGCCTGGGAGTCGGAGCTGAACATGCTGATGGCGCCGAGGTCATGCAGGATGTCTTCCGCCGCGATGGTCTCCTTGCGGATGCGGCTTTCGGCGAAGGCCAGGTCCTCGGCGATGGCCGGGTCGAGGTGATGGCAGACCATCAGCATGTCGACGTGTTCGTCGAGCGTGTTGATGGTGTAGGGCCGAGTCGGATTGGTCGAACTGGGCAGCACATTGGCTTCGCCCACCACCTTCAGGATGTCGGGCGCATGGCCGCCGCCCGCGCCTTCGGTGTGGAAGGTATGGATGGTGCGGCCCTTGAAAGCGGCGACCGTGTCCTCGACGAAGCCGCTCTCGTTGAGGGTGTCGGTGTGGATGGCGACCTGGGTGTCGGTGGCTTCGGCCACATCCAGGCAGTTGCTGATGGCGGCGGGCGTGGTGCCCCAGTCCTCATGCAGCTTCAGGCCGATGGCGCCGGCGTCGATCTGTTCCATCAGCCCGGCCGGCCGACTGGCGTTGCCTTTGCCGAGAAAGCCCAGGTTCATCGGGAAGGCATCGGCCGCCTGCAGCATGCGCTCCAGGTGCCAGGGGCCCGGCGTGCAGGTCGTGGCCAGGGTGCCGGTGGCGGGGCCGGTGCCACCGCCGAGCATGGTGGTCACGCCGCTGGCCAGCGCTTCCTCGATCTGCTGCGGGCAGATGAAGTGAATGTGTGAATCGATCGCGCCGGCGGTGACGATCGCGCCTTCGCAGGCGATGACCTCGGTGCCGGGGCCGATGATGATGTCGACGCCCGGTTGCGTGTCGGGGTTGCCGGCCTTGCCGATGGCCACGATGCGGTGGTTCTTCAATCCGATGTCGGCCTTGACGATGCCCCAGTGGTCGAAAATCAGCGCATTGGTCATGACCGTGTCGACCGCACCTTCATCCCGTGTGCGCTGGGATTGGGCCATGCCATCGCGGATGGTCTTGCCGCCGCCGAACTTCACTTCCTCCCCGTAGCCGCCGGCCGCGAGGGTGTAGTCGCGCTCGACCTCGAGGATCAGGTCGGTGTCGGCCAGCCGGACCCGATCGCCGACGGTGGGGCCCAGCATCTCGGCATAGGCGCGTTTTCCGATGCGTGCCATCAGAGCGGTCCTTGTGTGAGCCCGCGGAATCCCCAGACCTCGCGGGTGCCGCCGAGGTCCACCAGTTCCACCGTGCGTTGCTGGCCGGGCTCGAAGCGCACGGCGGTGCCCGAGGCCATGTTCAATCGCATGCCGCGTGCGGCGGCGCGGTCGAACTGCAGCGCGGCATTGGTCTCGGCGAAGTGGTAGTGGGAGCCGACCTGGACCGGGCGGTCCGAGCCATTCACCACGGTCAGCGTCAGGGTGCGACGGCCGGGGTTGAGCGTCAGCTCGCCGTCGTCGATCAGGAGTTCGCCGGGAATCATGCGATCACCAGGCGAGTCAGCAGACCGAGTCCGAGCAGCGCGATCAGCCCACCCGCGATGCGCGACACCATGGGTGCGAGCGTCCGCAGTTGCCAGCCCATCATCAGGCCGATGGCATGCAGCAGCGCCGTGGCGGCGACCATGCCGGCCAGTGCCGCGCCGCCCTGCAGTTCGCCGCCATGGGCCAGACCATGGAAGAGCGCGAAGCTGCCGACCAGCGCGGCGGAGGGCGCCACACCCAGACGCCAACGCGCCGCCGCGATCAGTCCCAGCGCCAGCACCGACGCGGCCACCATCGGCTCCACACCCATCATCGCCAGCGTGCTCGGCGGCAACTGAGCGCCCAGCAGCGCGCCGATCAACAGCACTGCGGCGAACGCCATCGGCGCCACGACCGCGCGACGACCGGTGTGGGTGAGCGCGCTCCACAAGCCGACGGCCAGCATCGCCGCCAGGTGATCCAGACCGGTGAAGGGATGGGTGAAGCCGGCGGCCACGCCGTGGTCATGACTCACGCCGCTGCCGGTGTGGGCGGAGGCGAGCAAAGGCCATGCAAACAAGAGCGCCACCGACGCCTTCAGCCAGGGACGAGCGCGCTTCGACGCGGACGTGGCGGTGGGCGCGGCGCTGCCGTCCAACGACAGGGATGTGCCGGCCGCGTCGTCGAGCGACGCGTTCGTTGCAGAGGGACGGATTGAAGTCGGCATCTCGATTCTTCCTCGGGTCGATCGGAACAAGTCAGGGCGGCGGTCAGGGCGGCGATTGGCTTCGGCAGCGAAGGGACCGGACGTGATCGCCGCGATGGATGCCATGGCTGCGATGAACGCGTGGGCTGCCGGTCTGCTTTGGAGCGGGCTGGCGCGCGGTGTTCAGGGGATGGGTTGATGGACGGTGACCAGTTTGGTCCCGTCGGGGAAAGTGGCTTCGACCTGGATGTCCGGAATCATCTCGGCGATGCCGTCCATCACGTCGTCGCGGGTGAGCAGGGTGCGGCCTTCGCTCATCAGTTGCGCGACGGTTTTGCCATCGCGGGCGCCTTCCATCACGGCGGCGCTGAGATAGGCCACCGCTTCCGGATAGTTCAGCTTCAAGCCGCGGGCTTTGCGGCGTTCCGCCAGCAGGCCGGCGGTGAAGATGAGCAGCTTGTCTTTTTCTCGGGGGGTCAATTCCATGGCTGCGACGCCGCGAGGGCGCATGTGTCTCTCACACGCTCTTCTAGCAAGCCCCATGCCGCCACGCAAGACCAGGAAGACCTCCCCCAAACCCGCATCACCGTCCAAGGGTTAGCCTCACCCACCAGAGACCTGGTCGCATTGACCAGAGACCTGGTCGCATTGAATGGACGTTGGATCAGGCCAGGACGCCGGAGCCTGTTTTCGCAGGTCAAGGAATGAATTCGACAGACGGTAGTCTGGCGAAGAAGGGACACGGAGAAAACAGGCTCCGGCGTCCTGGCCTGCCGCTCGGTCGCGGCAGGACGAGCGCACCCCGCTCACCGCAGGCATGGAACCTGCAACCCCCGGACCTTCTCCCGGTGCTCATGGACACGCCCTCTCCCTCCGCCCATCCTCCGCAGCACATCATCAAGCTGCGGCGGGACTACAACGCCTGGGTCGCGCGCGAGACCCTGGAGGACTATGCGTTGCGCTACACGCCGCAGCGGTTTCGACGGTGGTCGAGCTGGCGGGTGGCCAACACCGCGTTTGGGGCGGCATCCTTCCTGATCCTGGAAGCGGTGGGCGCGACTCTGCTGCTGCACTATGGCTGGACGAATGCCGCGCTGGCGATCCTGGCGACCGGGCTGATCATTTTTCTGGCGGGCCTGCCGATCAGCGTCTATGCGGCGCGCCACGGCGTGGACATGGACCTGCTGACCCGGGGCGCGGGGTTCGGGTACATCGGCTCCACCTTGACCTCGCTGATCTACGCCAGCTTCACCTTCATCTTCTTCGCGCTCGAAGCCGCCGTGATGGCCTATGCGCTGGAGCTCGCGCTGGATATCCCGCCGCATTGGGGTTATCTGATCTGCGCGCTGGTGGTCATCCCGCTGGTCACGCATGGCATCTCGGCCATCAGCCGATTGCAGGTGTGGACACAGCCGCTGTGGCTGGTGCTGCTGATCCTGCCCTTCGCCTGGGTGTGGTGGCGCCACCCTGGTGCGTTCAACGGGATTTCGACCCAGATTGGGTCGCAGTCCGGCACGGCGGCCTTCGACATGCACGCCTTCGGTGCCGCCCTGACCGTGGGCGTGGCCTTGATCACGCAGATGGGCGAGCAGGCGGATTACCTGCGCTTCATGCCCCGCCAGACCGCCGAGAACCGACGTCGCTGGTGGGCCGCCGTGTTGATGGGCGGTCCGGGCTGGGTGATCCTGGGCGTGCTGAAGATGCTGGGCGGCGCCCTGCTGGCCTGGCTGGCGGTGAGCCATGCGGTTCCGCCGGAGCGGGCGGTCGATCCGAATCAGATGTACCTGGCGGCTTACGAGTATGTGTTCCCGCAATACGGGTGGGCCGTCGCCGCCACCGCGCTGTTCGTGGTCATCTCGCAGCTCAAGATCAATGTCACCAATGCGTATGCGGGCTCGCTGGCGTGGAGCAACTTCTTCTCTCGCCTGACCCACAGCCATCCGGGTCGGGTGGTGTGGGTGGTGTTCAACACGCTCATCGCCTTCATGCTGATGTCGATGAATGTGTTCGAGGCGCTCGGGCATGTGCTGGGCTTGTACGCCAACATCGCGATCGCCTGGATCATGGCCGTGGTGGCGGATCTGGTGATCAACAAGCCCTTGGGTCTCTCGCCGCCCGGCATCGAATTCAAGCGCGCGCATCTGTATGACGTGAATCCGGTCGGCGTGGGTGCGATGGCCTTGGCCTCGGTGCTGTCGGTGGCCGCGCATCTGGGGATGATGGGCTCGCTGGCGCAGGCGTGGTCGGCGTCGATCGCCATGTTGACCGCCTTGGTGAGCGCCCCCGCCATTGCCTGGATCACCCGTGGCCGCTACTACCTCGCGCGTCCGGCGGAGTCGATCGCCGCGGCCGGCGCCGATCCGCTGGTGCTGCGGCGCTGTGTGATCTGCGAGCGCGATTACGAGGGGCCGGACATGGCCCACTGCCCCGCCTACCGCGGACCGATCTGCTCCCTGTGCTGCACGCTGGATGCGCGCTGCGGCGATCTCTGCAAGCCGCAGGCGCGGCTGTCGGCGCAGTGGTCGGCCTTGCTGCGGCGACTGCTGCCTCGCGCCAGCTGGCCCTATTTCGATACCGGCCTGGGCCATTACCTGCTGTTGATGATGGTGATCACGCCAGTGCTGGCCGCGCTGTTCGGATTGCTCTATCACCAGCAGTTGCAGCAACTGCCCTTGCTCGATCAGGGCGCGCTGGAGGCGCTGAGACAAGGGCTGCACTCCGGTCTGTTGAAGGCCTTCTTCGCGCTGCTGCTGGTCGCGGGCACGGTCGCCTGGTGGCTGGTGCTGGCGCACCAGAGCCGTGAGGTGGCGCAGGAGGAATCGAATCGGCAGACGCAGGCGCTGATGCGAGAGATCGATTCCCATCGCCGTACCGACGAAGCGCTGCAAAGCGCTCGACTGCAGGCCGAGCGCGCACAGGCCGCGGCAGAGGCCGCGAATCAGGCGAAGAGCCGCTACATCAGCACCATCAGCCATGAGCTGCGCACGCCGCTGAACAGCATCCTCGGTTATGCGCAGCTGATGGCCGCCGACAGCTCGCTGCCGCCGCAACGGCGCCAGGCGGTTCAGGTGATCAAGCGCGGTGGCGAGCATCTGATGCAGCTGATCGACGGCACGCTGGACATCGCCCGCATCGAAGCCGGCCGCTTGAGCCTGGAGCCCGCACCGGTGCGCTTCGCCGATCTGTTGCGAGAACTGGCCGACATGTTCGAGCCGCCGGCGGCCGCCAAGGGCTTGAGCTTTGTCTTCGAGCCGCAAGGGCCGTTGCCGGAATGGGTCCGCGCGGACGAGCAGCGTCTGCGGCAGATCCTCATCAACCTGCTCGGCAATGCCATCAAGTTCACCAGCGAAGGCGGCGTGGTGCTGCGCGCCCGTCACAGCCGCGAGATGGCGACGCTGGAGATCCAGGACAGCGGCCCGGGTCTGGACGCGGCCGATCTCGCCCGCATCTTCGAACCGTTCGCGCGCGGCGCCGGCAGCGGCGCGACCGGCAGCGCGCCGGGCGCCGGACTGGGCCTGACCATCGCCAAGATGCTCACCGAGCTGATGGGCGGAGAGCTGTCCGCCCACAGCGTCAAGGGCGAGGGATCGACCTTCAGGGTTCGGCTGTTCCTGCCCGAGCTGCATGGCCGCATTCCCGACACGCCGCGGCTGCGCGCGCTCAGCGCGGCGACGCGCACGCGGCTCGGCGTGGCCGGCCCATCGCCGCGGGTGCTGGTGGTCGACAACGAAGCGGATGACCGTCAGCTGCTGATCGAATTGCTGTCACCCCTGGGCTTCACCGTGCGGACGGCCGAGAGCGGCCATGATGCGCTGGACCTCATCGCCGCCGGCTGGACGCCCGACGCCGTGTTGATGGACCTGGCGATGCCCGGCATCGATGGCTGGGAAACGATCCGTCGACTTCGTCGGTTGCTGCCCGCGCTGCAGGCGATCGCGGTGGTGTCGGCGAATGCCTTCGAGCGCGGCCAGGACAACGATGCCGGCATCAGCGCGCGGGACTTCATCGTCAAGCCCTTCCGGCATGACCTGCTGCTGAGCTGGCTGAGCGATCGTCTGTCGCTGCAATGGCGCACGGCGCCCGCCACCGAAGACGATGCCGAGGCCCACGCGCCCGCCACGATCGAGCAACCGCCGTCCGAGCAGCTCACCGGTCTGCGGGATGCCTTGCAGCTGGGCTATTACCGGGGGGTGCTGCAGCAGCTCGACGAGATCGACGCGTCGGATGGTCGCTGGCGCCCGTTCTGTCAGGCGCAGCGCGCGCTCGCCCGGCAATTCCAGTTTGAAGCGATGCTGCGCGCTCTGGCGCGCGGCGAGAACCACGCCGCATCATGAACAGTCCTTTGCCCCCGTCGGTGGCCGCCCTGCTGGATCAGCAGGAGGGTGATCGTGTCCTGTTGGTGGACGATGTGCCGGACAACCTGTCGCTCCTGCATGACGCGCTGGATGAGCAGGGTTACACCGTGCTGGCGGCCACCAGCGGAGAGGCCGCGCTGGCCCGCGCCGCGCAGGTGCTGCCCGACATCGTGCTCCTGGACGCGATGATGCCGGGCATGGATGGCTTTGAAGTCGCGCGTCAGCTCAAGGCCAATCCGGCGACGGCTCACATTCCGATCATCTTCATGACCGGCCTGACCGAGACCGAGCATCTGGTCGCTGCATTGCAGGCCGGCGGAGTCGATTACGTCACCAAGCCACTTGACCCACGCGCGGTGCTGGCGCGCATGCAGGTCCATCTGCAAGGCGCGCGGCAGGCGCGTCAAACCCGTCAGGCGCTCGATGCCTTCGGCTACGCCAGCATCGCGGTGCGGGCCAGCAATGGCCGCCTGCTGTGGCAGACGCCGTTGGCGCGCGAGCTGCTGCAGCTCTATTACGGCACCGTGGCGCCGCAGACGCCCGCGCCGGTGCTGGCCTGGCTGCGACGGGCGCTGGAAGAGATCGGCCACGGCACGCCTTCGCAGGAACCGCCGCGGCTCTGTGCCGAACTGGGCGCTCGCCGGCTGAGCTTCCGGCTGCATCACTGCATCGGCGGGGACGATGCGCCGGGCGCCGGCGATTGGCTGATCGTGATGCGGGAGGTCTCGGACGCGGCGGTGATTCGATCGCTCGGTCTCGCCTTCAGCCTCACGGCGCGCGAGGCCGAGGTGCTCTATTGGGTCATCAAGGGCAAGATCAACCGCGACATCGGCGAGATCCTGGGCGCGAGCCCGGCCACGGTCAAAAAGCACCTGGAGCGCATCCACGCCAAGCTCGGCGTCGAGACCCGCACCGCTGCCGCGGCGATGGCGCTGACGCGGGTGAGGGAGATGCATCCGCAGTGGGAGTTGTGAGGTTGAGGTGCTGTGACTCAGCGCCCTCCACGAGGGATGATGGCCGTCGTTCCGGCAACGCTCATCAAGCTCAAGATGTGTTGACTCTGCGGGGGCTGGTGGCCCGACAGCCCTCAATAAGGTGAGTCCTTGATGATTGCGCGCTTCGCGCATTCTTCATTGATCCATAAAAGATCACTGCCGCTAATTGCCCCAGACTTGACCTGCTCAATATCCCGCTTTTGTTGAGCTCGTTTGAAGCGGCGCAAATCTTCTTCGGGCTGTTCGGCGCGCTGCATGTCCAAATGTGATCGAAGGAGGTCGATCAATTGCTGCGCCGTGGCGCCCGCTGCCTCCAACGCGTGCCCTACCTGCGCCCAATACTCGACCTGTTCATGCGCAGACCGACCCACTACCGCACCGTCTTGCTCTGCGGTTTGGAAGAGCTCAGCGCTGATTCGAATGGCCCTGGTTTTCATGCTGAGCAGGTAGGGATTGAGGGACGAGAGGCGAGCGTGCCATAGGACACCGCCCTTAGCCAGCAAGCAAGTGCAGGGCCGAGCACCAAAAGAAAAAGGACTCCCAGCGTGCAGCGCCGAGGAGCCCTCTTCAATTCAACCTGAACGATCGCACCCCAAGTTGGGCCCGATCAGCCTGGCTGGATCATCCACCCGGCCTTGACGACCGGGCCGGATGCCTCTCACCCTCAAGGCAAACGCAGCTGATCGCCTTCCCACGCTTGCGACTGACGTTCCTCGCTGCGACCCTGGGTGTAGGTGACCTGCAGCAGCTTGCGCGAGCCGGTGGCCGGGTCGCGGCCGAACAGGTCGTTGCTGACGCGCACATCCAGGCGGCCGGAACGGCTCAGGTCGCGGATGCGTTGCGTGACGTCCATCTGACGCAGACCGGTCCCGTAGGTGGCGCGCACGATGTTCAGACCCTGGTCATAGCCCGGGCGTCCGCCGTCGTTGCCCGGCCGGCCCGGACGGCCGTCCCAGCCGCCGTTCCAGCCGCTGTCGCCCCAGTTGCCACGGCCCCAGCCGGTGAACTGGCTGCCGTCGATCCAGGAACCTTCCTTGAATTCGAAGGTGCGCTGCTCGCCATTGCGACCGCGCGCGAAGATGCGCAGCATCTTGGTCTGGCCCACCGCCGGGTCGTTGCCGAACAGCTCATTGCGCACGCGCACCCGCTCGTCGCTCCGTGCAAGTTCCTTCAGTCGACCGGTCACATCCATGTTGCGATCCGACGTGCCGTAGCGCGCCTGCAGGATCTGCCAGCCACCGTCGTCACCGTTGTTGCCATAACCGCCGCCGTTGCCGCCGCCATGGCCCGGACGGGGACCATCCCAGCCGTGATCCCAGCCGTTCTGGCCCCAGCCGCCGCCGCGCCAGTCGGTGAAGATGGCGCCGTCGATGATGCTGCCCTCGCGGTATTCGAAGGTGCGGTTCTCGCCGCTGCGGCTGCGCGCATAGATGCGCAGCACCTTGACTTGACCGATCGCCGGGTCGTTGCCGAACAGGCCATTGGTCACCCGCACCCGCTCATCGCGGCGCGCCAGCTCTTTCAGCCGGCCGGTCACATCCATGTTGCGGTCAGCGGTGCCGTAGCGGGCATGCAGCACTTGCCAGTTGTCATCGTCGCCGCGCGCCCAGGCGCTGGCGCCGCTCACCAGCGCCAGCATCAGCAGCAGCCAGCGCGCGACCCGTCGCATCGGATCGATGCGGGAAGCCGTCATGGGCAAAGACATTGAAGACACGTTCACCTCCGGATGAATGTTTGGATGTTGTGGATCGACGATCGATCTGTTGGCTGGCGCCGGAGTCGGTTCCCTGCCTGGACAAGTCCCGCCGTCACCGTCGCCTCAGGTGCCGTATGTTGCCTCAACGCCGCAGCGCCTCTTCCGGTGCACCAAACGCGCGCCTGGTTACAGGCAGTCACACGCCCGCGCGATGGCGGACAGGGCGACCACTTCGGGAGAAGCCGTACGCCATGTGCCGTATAGGCGGTTGCGCGGGCGATTCCTAGGATCGGTTCACTTGTTCAACGAATCCTCAACCCCCGGAGCCTGCGCCATGTCTGCGACCTCACTGCCCAACCGCCGTCACACGATCAAACGCCTGGCTGCTGCCAGCGCGCTGGCGGGTCTGACGTTCACTGGATTGCCGGCCCTGGCGGCGGACACCATCAAGGTGGGTGTGCTGCACAGCCTGTCGGGGACGATGGCGATTTCCGAGACGGTGTTGAAGGACACCGTGCTGATGGCGATCGACGAGATCAATGCCAAGGGCGGTGTGCTGGGCAAGAAGCTGGAGCCGGTGGTGGTGGACCCGGCCTCGAACTGGCCCTTGTTTGCGGAGAAGACCCGGCAGTTGCTGACGCAGGACAAGGTCGCGGTGATCTTCGGCTGCTGGACCTCGGTGTCTCGCAAGTCGGTGCTGCCGGTGGTGGAGGAGCTGAATGGTTTGCTCTTTTATCCGGTGCAGTACGAGGGCGAGGAGCTGAGCAAGAACGTGTTCTACACCGGTGCGGCGCCGAATCAGCAGGCGATTCCGGCGGTGGATTATTTGATGAGCAAGGATGGTGGCGCGGCCAAGCGTTGGGTGTTGTTGGGCACGGACTATGTCTATCCCCGCACCACCAACAAGATCCTGCGCGCGTATTTGAAGAGCAAGGGTGTGAAGGACAGTGACATCGACGAGAAGTACACCCCGTTCGGTCACAGCGACTATCAGACCATCGTCGCCGACATCAAGAAGTTCTCGGCGGGTGGCAAGACGGCGGTGGTGTCGACCATCAACGGCGATTCCAACGTGCCGTTCTACAAGGAGCTCGGCAATGCGGGCTTGAAGGCCAAGGATGTGCCGGTGGTGGCGTTCTCGGTGGGTGAGGAGGAATTGCGCGGTGTCGACACCAAGCCTTTGGTGGGTCACCTGGCGGCGTGGAATTACTTCATGTCGATCAAGAACCCGACCAATGATGCCTTCATCAAGAAGTGGACGGCTTATGCCAAGGCCAAGAATCTGCCCGGCCACAAGGACAAGCCGCTGACGAATGATCCGATGGAGGCCACGTACATCGGCATCAACATGTGGAAGCAGGCGGTCGAGAAGGCCAAGTCGACGGATGTTGACAAGGTCATTGCCGCCATGGCGGGCCAGACCTTCAGTGCGCCGTCGGGCATCACGTCCACGATGGACGAAAAGAACCATCACCTGCACAAGTCCGTCTTCATCGGCGAGATCCGCGCGGACGGTCAATTCAACGTCGTCTGGAAAACCCCGGCCCCCGTCAAAGCCAAGCCTTGGAGCCCCTACATCGCCGGCAACGAATCCAAGCCCGACGAGCCCGCCAAGAAGTGACCCGCCCGGCGCTCTCGCGCCGGGCCCACCGAGCTCGCCCTCCACCAACCAAGACCCATCCAGCGTCCTCTCGCGCCGTCGCCGTTCAGGCGAGGCGCTGCGAGGCCGATGCAGGACGAGATTGAGAGGCGCCCGCGACCCGCGCATGCGGGCAAGGTCACCGCTGGGCGTACCAAGCGTCCTCAGTGGTCGCGGTGCTAGTAACAGTGACCGAGCGGATGCGAGCGATCACAGCGAGCCAAATCAAAGTCCGCCAGCGCTTCTTTGGTGACTTTCTTGGCGCGCCAAGAAAGTTACTCGCCTGCCGGGGCGAGACCCGGCGGGGTTCCTCGGGCGTAGGTCGCCGTTGACAGCTGCTCAGCAAAACCCCGCCCCGTCCAAGCCCCCACCCGCGCCCGCGCCCGCAGCCAGCCAGCCAGCCAGCCAGCCAGCCAGCCAGCCAGCCAGTCAGCCAGAAAGGAAGCCCCGTGCTCCCCGCCCCTCCCCCGCCCCCGGCTGCCCCATCGCCGCCCTTCCCCCACCGCCGCGCCTGGCCGCTCATGGCCCTGCTGGCGCTGTTGCTGTCCTGGTCCCTCCCCACCTCCGCCCTCACCCAGCAACAAGCCCTGACCGTCGCCCAGGGCGACACCGACACCCGCATCACCGCGATCTCCACGCTGATCGCCACCCCTGACGCACAGACCCTCCCCTACCTGCAGGCCTTGCTGGACGACCGCGCCCGTCTCACCCCTGACGGCCGCGTCGTCCTCACCACCGCCACCGGCTCAGTCACCGACGCCGCCACCGGCGCCCCTGTCGACCTCCCGTCGTCCTCCCTGGAAGAGGTCCTCCTCAACAACCGTCTCCGCTCCGAGCTCGACGGCGCCCTCGCCGCCTTGAAGCTATCAAGCGCCGACCCCACCGAGCGCCGCGCCGCCGCGCGTGCGCTCATGGATGCGGGCGCCGACCTGTCCCGCGTCCCTCTCCTGGACCGCGCCATCGCGAACGAGCCCGACAGCGCCACCAAGGCCGCGTTGGCGCTGGCCCGTGCCGCCGCCTTGTCCGCCAGCCCCGAGGTCGCGCACCGCCTCGAGGCCGCTGAGCGCCTCGGCCAATCCCGCAGTCCGGAAACGCAGCAACTCCTGAACCAGCGCCTGGCTGAAGAGCAGGACCCCGCCGTCAAGCGCGTGCTGCAGCGCTCCTTGCGCAGCGTCGAGGACGCTCTCGCCTGGGGTGAGCGCCTGAGCGCGGTCTTCACCGGCATCAGCCTGGGCAGCATCCTCCTGCTGGTCGCCCTGGGCCTGGCGATCACCTACGGCTTGATGGGCGTGATCAACATGGCGCATGGCGAGCTGATGATGATCGGCGCCTACGCGACCTACCTGGTCCAGGTGGCTTTCCGCCAGTGGTTGCCGCCCGCATGGTTCGATGGCTATCTGGTGGCCGCGATCCCCGCCGCCTTCCTGACCTCCGCCCTGGTGGGCGCCGCGCTGGAGCGCACGGTGCTCCGCTGGCTCTACGGTCGCCCGTTGGAGACCCTGCTGGCCACCTGGGGCCTGAGCCTGGCCTTGATGCAGTCGGTCCGCAGCCTCTTCGGCGCCCAGAACGTCGCAGTCGAGAGCCCGTCCTGGCTGGGCGGTTCCGTCTCGCTGCTGCCGGGCTTGAGCCTGCCGATGAACCGTGTCGCGATCATCCTCTTCGCGCTGGCGGTGCTGGCCGGCATGGCCTTGCTGATCGCCCGCACCCGGCTGGGCCTGTTCGTCCGCGCCGTCACGCAGAACCGTCCGATCGCCGCCTGCATGGGCGTGCCGACCGCCCGTGTCGACACCTACGCCTTCGCACTGGGCTCCGGCCTGGCCGGCCTCGCCGGCTGCGCGTTGAGCCAGGTGGGCAATGTCGGTCCGGACCTGGGCCAGAGCTACATCGTGGATGCGTTCATGGTGGTGGTGCTGGGCGGCGTCGGCCAACTGGCAGGCACCGTGCTCGCGGCCTTGGGCCTGGGCCTGGCCAACAAGGCACTCGAAGGCGTGATGGGTGCCGTGCTGGCCAAGATCGCGGTGCTGCTGTTCATCATCGTCTTCATCCAGAAGCGACCCCAGGGCCTGTTCGCGATGAAGGGACGTGAAGCATGAGCGCGCCACTCCCCACCGCCCCGAACGCGCCACGCGAGGCGCTCACCCGCGACGGCCTCGCCCACGCCCGCCTCACCCCGGCGGACTTCCCTCCGCGCCCCGCGCTGCTGAGCCCCACCGGCTGGCTCGCCGTGGCCGCGGTGCTGCTGATCGCCTGCGTCGTGGTCCCGGTGCTGAACCTCGCCGTTCCGCCGGACCATGCGCTGCACCTGGACGGCTACTGGGTCAGCCTGCTCGGCAAATTCTGCTGCTACGCGATGTGCGCCCTGGCGATGGACCTGATCTGGGGCTTCGCCGGCATCCTGTCGCTCGGCCATGGGCTGTACTTCGCGCTGGGTGGTTATGCGATGGGCATGTACCTGATGCGCCAGATCGGCACCGATGGCCAGTACCGCAGCGCGCTGCCGGACTTCATGGTGTTCCTCGACTGGAAGACCCTGCCCTGGCACTGGACGCTGAGCGACAGCTTCCTCGCCACGGTGCTGCTGGTGATGCTGATCCCCGGCGGCGTGGCCTTCGTCTTCGGCTACTTCGCCTTCCGTTCCCGCATCAAGGGCGTGTATTTTTCGATCATCACCCAGGCCATGACCTATGCCGCGATGCTGCTGTTCTTCCGCAATGAGACCGGCTTCGGCGGCAACAACGGCTTCACCGATTTCAAGCGCCTGCTGGGCCTGGGCATCACCACACCGGGCATGCGGATGAGCCTGTTCGTGCTCAGCGTGCTGGCGCTGGTCGGCGCCTACCTGGGGCTGCGCTGGCTGACGCGCGCCAAGTTCGGTCGCGTGCTCGGCGCGATCCGCGATGCCGAATCGCGGCTGATGTTCTGCGGCTATGCACCGCTGCCCTACAAGCTGGCAGCGTGGGTGCTGTCCGCCGTGCTGTGCGGCGTGGCGGGCGCGCTGTATGTGCCGCAGGTGGGCATCATCAATCCCGGCGAGATGAGCGTGGCCAATTCGATCGAGATCGCGATCTGGGCCGCCGTCGGCGGACGCGGCACGCTGATCGGCCCGATCATCGGCGCCTTCGCAGTCAACGGCGCGAAGAGCTGGCTCACGCAGGTGGCGCCGGAGTTCTGGCTCTATCTGCTGGGCGGCTTGTTCGTGGCGGTCACGCTGTTCATGCCGCAGGGCATCGCGGGCCTGGTCCGTCGCCAGCGGGAGAAGCGGTCATGAGCCCCGACCTGCTCGAACAAGGCGGTGAGCGCCTGCGCGCGGCCAGCGGTCCGGGATACGGGCGGCTGGTGCAGCCGGGCCAGCTGGATCTGGCGCATGGCCGCATCCTGTACCTGGAGGACGTCAGCGTCAGCTTCGATGGCTTTCGCGCGATCAACCGGCTCTCGATCGACATCGCACCTGGCGAGCTCCGCTGCATCATCGGACCGAACGGCGCGGGCAAGACCACGATGATGGACATCATCACCGGCAAGACCCGGCCCGACAGCGGCACAGTCTTCTTCGGCGGCACCCTCGATCTGCTGCGTCACAGCGAGGCCGAGATCGCCCAGCTCGGCATCGGCCGCAAGTTCCAGCGGCCGACCGTGTTCGAGGCGATGAGCGTCTTCGAGAACCTGGAGCTGGCGATGCAGGGCGCGCGCAGCTTGCGGACCTCGCTGTGGGGCCGCTTGAGCGGCACGCAGCGCGACCGACTGGCCGAGGTGCTGATGCTGATCTGTCTGCAGGACCAGATGAACCGCAGCGCGGGGCTGTTGAGCCATGGTCAGAAGCAGTGGCTGGAGATCGGCATGCTGCTGGTGCAGGACCCGCGGCTGCTGTTGCTGGATGAGCCGGTCGCGGGCATGACCGATCAGGAGACCGAGCGCACGGCCGAGCTGATCCTCACCCTCAAGGGTCGGCACAGCATCATCGTGGTCGAGCATGACATGGGGTTCATCGACCGCATTGCGGAGAAGGTCACCGTGCTCGCTGAAGGCGCCGTGCTGGCGGAGGGAACGCTCGCCCAAGTCCAAGCCAACGACCGCGTCATCGAGGTATATCTTGGGAGGTAACCCCCCTACCGGCTTCGCCGGCCCCCCCTCGGGGGGGGCGCGAGGTCGATGGCCTGGCAAAGCCACGCCATGACCTCTGCTGGAAGGGCGCCGGCGCTGCGCGCGGCTTTCGGCGCGGGGCGCCGGTGTGGCCTCGATGCGGGGCCATTGGTCGACAGCCCGATGCGATGCGATGCGACAGAAGAGATCGACCGCCGTAGCGATCGGACCTGAGGATGGAGTGAACGATGCTGGAAGCAGTCGGAGTGAATCAGTATTACGGCGGCTCGCACATCCTGCGGGATGTGTCGGTGAGCGCGCAGCCGGGCCGGATCACGGTGCTGCTCGGGCGCAATGGGGTGGGCAAGACGAGCTTGCTGAAGAGTCTGATGGGCTTGATCCCCATCCGTGGCGGGTCGGTGCGTCTGGCCGGGGAGGACATCACGCGGGCGACACCCTATCAGCGCGCGCGCGCCGGGATCGGCTATGTGCCGCAGGGTCGTGAGATCTTCGCGCGGCTGACGGTGGAGGAAAACCTGCGGATGGGACTGGCCAGCCAGCCGGCGCGCACGCCGATTCCGGCGCATCTCTATGAGCTGTTTCCGGTGCTGCAGCAGATGCTGCGTCGGCGCGGCGGCGATCTGTCCGGCGGTCAGCAGCAACAACTGGCGATCGCCCGCGCACTCGCCGCGTCGCCGCGATTGCTGATCCTCGACGAACCCACCGAAGGCATCCAGCCCAGCATCATCAAGGACATCGGACGCGTCATCCGCCGCATCGCCGATGAAGGCCTGGACGGCCATCCCGTGGCCCTGCTGCTCTGCGAGCAGTACTACGACTTCGCCGCCGAACTCGCCGACGACTTCCTCGTTCTCGAACGCGGCAGCGTCATCGCCCGCGGCGATCGCGCCGCCATGCAACAGCCGGAGATTCGAGGGCTGGTCGCCATTTGAAGCCGAGTGACGCCGAGCCACTGCCGCGCCGCACGTGCCGGGCGAGCACCGGGGAGCCCTGACCGTCACGCCGCCCCATCACGCTCCGCTTCCGAACGATCCTCCCAATCATCCTCCCCCGTCCCGCCCGCGAGCCGCTCCGACTGCATCAGCAGGTAGTGCCAGCGCAGCATCAGCACCGCGACCTCCACATCGCCGCGCAAGCTGCGCTCGAAGAGATGGAAGCCATCATCCGCGGCCCGTTGAGCCCACGCCGTGGCCTCGGCGCGCCACCGCGCGGATTGATCGACTGGCACGCCCCGCTCCGCCTGGCGACACAGCCAGGCGCGAAGCTCCCGGAGCACGGTCGGCACGGGGCTTTGCCGCGGTCGAACCGGGATGGCCCTCGCCCCGTCCGGCGGGGGACGGGTCTTGCCTGTCTCCGCATTGGACGGCGTCGCGCCATTCGCAGAGGCCGATGCCGAGGCAGATGCCGATGACGTCTCGACACTCGGCGCCGTGGTGGCCGGCGGGAAATGCAGCGCGTCCACCCGCCGTCCATTCGCTCCGGGCGAGGGCGTGATCAGGCTCAGCGGCTCGATGACCAGGCCGGCGGCGCCGGGTCGCAGTCGTCCCACCAGCAGCGTGCCGGGTGGCAGCGTGTCGAGGCGCTCGATGCGGTCCATCGCCACGGCGGTGCGCGGGTTGTAGAACAGCTCGGCCTCCAGACGCCGGTCCTGCTGATCGAAGAGCGGCCACACCTGAGCCTGTCGATCCGGCAAAAACACGGCGCGTTCGGTGCGCGCTGGCCGCAGCACCACCCAGTCCGCCATGGGTCGCGGCTCGGCGAGCAGGCTGCGTTGCTCGGCCTGGTGACGACGGGAGACCACCGACCAATCGTCATCGACAGGCAGTTGCGCCAGCAAGGCCTCCAGCGTCGATGTCGTCGGTCCATCCGCACGGTCAGCGCCGCCAACTGCGGAGACAGTCGCGTGGCCGTTCACGCCTGCCTGAAGGCCGACGGACGCCCCCGTTCCACTCTCACCGACCGAGACGCGCGAGGGCTCATCCACATGCGCGAAGGTGCTGTCCGCCGCCGACAAGCGGCCCTGGTCATTGAGCTGCGCGCCGGTCACCACGAGGCGCCGCCCCGTGGCCTGCGACGGTGAAGACAGCCCACGCCAGGGTCCGGAGGCGCCGTAGCGCACCACCGGATCGAAGCTCTTCATCGACGTCGGTCGCGCATCGGTGCAGGAGAGGAAGCCGCGCTCCTGCTCGCTCCAGAAGATCATCGTCAGCCCTGCATAACCGGCCGACGAGACCCAGGGCGTCGCCCCCAGGCCCAGCAGCGTGAGCGTGCCGGCTTCCTCGTAGCGGGTGCGCGCGCGACCAAGCAGCGCGATCGGCTGCTGGCCGGCGGCCAGCGCGCGAGTCAGCGCCTCCACCAGCGCATGACCCAGCGCCAATTCATCCATCAACCGGTGTTCGTCGGCGCCGCCCGCGCGGGCCAGCAGCAATTCGACATGGTCGGCCAGGCGCCGCAGCAGTCGCGACAGCCGATGGCAGTCCGCCCCCTGCGCCCAGACGGCCAGCGTCGACAGCCGTTCCTGCACGCCGCGCGACAGATGCGACAAGCCCAGTTGCACACATTCGCCGAAGAGCTGCCGGGCGGCCATCAGCAGGCGGGTGCGTGAGTCCTCCATCGCGGTGGCGCCTTCCGGCGGCAGCGCATGGTCGAGACCAAGGTCCAGCGCCGCCGTGCGCGGGCCGCGTCGCTTGGGCGGCTCGGGCGCGACCAGGCTCAGGCCCAGCGCGAGCCGCAGCGCCAGCACCGCCGCCACCCGGTACTTGTTCGGTTGCGGCAGATCCTGGTCGAGGATCAGGCTGTCCAGCCCGCCGCCCATGTAGCGGAAGGCCACGCGCGGACGTGCGAATGCCAGCACCAGATAGCGGTCGCCCTCCACCCGGAAGTCCCGCTCCAGCGACAGGTCCTGGACGAACTGCCAGGCCCAGCGATAGCCGGGCTTGCCGGCATGCGCCACGAGGGCATCGGCCGGCAAGGCGACCAGCGATTGGCGGAGTTGCTCCAGCACCGCCTCCGCGTCGGCAGGTGCCCCGTCGACGCTTCGCTCATGGGTCGTCGCTGGCGTGATCGACGTCGACGTCGACGTCGGCGCCGTATCGACCGTGCGCTCAAGCGTGGCGTCCGATGGCGACGCCCCCTCCGCCGACGACAGCGATCCGCCGGAGGCGTCGATGTCTTCGGCGCTGCTCGGGGAGCGAGGCGCTGCTGCCGCCGGATCGCCGACAGCTTCGCCATCAGGCCCGGACGATGACCTCGATGCGGCCTCAGCCACGCCCAGCCGCTGAAGCCCGATCGAGGCCGCCAGGATGTGCTGACACACGCCGCTCGCGGGGCAGCTGCACACCGCTTGCGCGGGACCGCGCGCGTCCAGCCGGACCTCTTGTCCGCCGGTGCGAATGAGCAGCGCCGGGACGGCGTTCGGTGCGGCGCCGGCCGGCAGTGCCTGCACATCGGCCTCGGTGACCGGTGCCTTCTCCAGGTCCTTCAGCGCACGACGCAGCAGACCCTTGTTGGCCAGCGCGGCGTAGGCATCGTCGTCATAACGGGCCAGTTGCGTGGCCAGTTGCGCGCGCAACGAGTTCATGA
The DNA here is from genome assembly GCA_913776825.1 of Burkholderiaceae bacterium. Taxonomy (GTDB): domain Bacteria; phylum Pseudomonadota; class Gammaproteobacteria; order Burkholderiales; family Burkholderiaceae_C; genus Roseateles. The sequence goes on along the minus strand of CAJYPV010000026.1, from coordinate 534,542 downwards.
AATCACCTTCACCAGCCACTGCGCCAGGCGCTGCGGCGTCAACGCGGCGATCTCCATGCCGCATTCCGCCAGCCGCTGCGCCATCTGGCGGTCGTAGACCGGTTGGGCCAGCTCATCGAGCGAGGCCAGGCCCAGCAGCTTCACGCGGGCCTCGGCCAGTTGCCGCACCGCGCGCACCAGCTCGCCGGGCGGCGCGCCTTCACAGAAGTCGCTCACCAGCACCATCACCGTGCGATGCGGCTGTTCCACCAACTGACCGCAATAGCGCACCGCGCGGCCGATGTCGGTGCCGCCGCCCAGTTGCACCCGCATCAGCAGCTCGACCGGATCATCCGCATGCCCGCTCAGGTCGACGACCTGGGTGTCGAACACCACGATCTTCACGCGGAACACCGGCAGCGCGGACAGGATGCCCGCCATCACCGCGCTGTGGATCACCGAGTCGGTCATGCTGCCGCTCTGGTCGATGCACAGGATGATGTCCCACGGCAGGCGGCGGGTGTTGCGCTCGAAGAAGCGCAGTTGCTCCACCACCAGCTGGCGGCGCTCCGGGTCGTAATGCTTGAGGTTGCGACGCAGCGTGCCCAGCGCATCGAAGTTCTGCGCCACCGCCATCGGCGAATGCCGCTGGCGATTCAGGCGCCCCGCCAAGGTACGGCGCACCTCGCCTTCCAGCTTGCGGCGCAGGTCCTCCACCACCTGGCGGATGATGCGGCGCGCCTGGTTCAGCACCTCGCCCTTCATGTGGCCCTTGACCATCAGCAGCGTGCGCAGCAACTGATGATTGGGTTCCAGACGCGCCAGCGTTTGGGGATCGGTCACCAGCTCGGTCATGCCGTACCGGTCCAGCGCGTGTTTCTCGATGACCTCGACCGTCTCCTGCGGGAACAGCTCCCGCACCTCGCCCAGCCAGTTCACCAGCGTGAGCTGCGACGGATCGAGCGATCCCGGCCCGCTTTCGCCGCGCAGCCCGCGGCCCAGGTATTCGCGGCCATAGAGGAAGTCCAGCGCCCGGTCCATGCGCTGCTGGGCCTGATCGCCCACCTCCCCCAGCCGCGGCCGGGCATAACGGCCCAGCACCAGGCGCCATCGTTGGCTCGGCGTCATGGCTGGATCCAATCGCTCAGGCCGTCCTCGGCCAGCACCTCGCCCAGCGTGGCGGACAGCGCCAGATGCGCCTGCACCGCCTGGGCGCTGACATCGTGTCGCACCAACGGGCCGAGCGAGGTCTCGCCATGCAGCCCGGCGACCGCCTCGGCGATGCGGTCGGTTTCCTTCGGCGTCATGTCGGCAAAGGCCAGGCGCAATTCGGGCAGCAGGGCCAGGAAGACCGGTTCCTCCCAACGCGACATCGCCGCATCCACCGCAGACAGCAGCATCGGCTGCTGCCACGCCGCTTCACGCGCGACGCTGAGCAGACCACGCAAGAACGCGACCGCCTCGCGCGGTTGGGCCAATCCTTCCAGATGACCCTGCGCCGCTTCACCGAGCGCGTCGTCGTCCAGTTGACCCGCCGAATACAGCAGGCCGGCCGCCCCGCCGCGAATCAGCGCGGACCCATGTTGCCGATGCAGATGCGACACCGCGCGCCAATACAGCCCGCCATCGAGCGATTCGCCGGCCTGACTGATCAGCAGCTCGCGCAGTTGCGACAGCGCCGTCAGCGTGCCGGCGCCATCGTCCTTCAGCGCAGGCAGATCCTGGGCGAGGTAGGTCGCGCGTTCAAAGGCCATGCGCAGCAGCGGCAGCAGTTCCGGGACGAGGCGCGCCTGCAGAGGCTCGCGCGACTCCCACAACAGCCCCAGGGCGGAGGCGGCGCGTGCGACCGAATCGAAGCTCGGATCGCCGGCGATCGCCTGTCGCAGCATCGGCACCAGGCGTGGCAGATGGTCATGCAGCCCGAGCACGCAGGCCTGCACCATCAAGGTGGTGCCGGTGCGCGCATCGCGGGCCTCGCCGGCTTCCTGATAACGATCGATGCGCGCCGCAAATCGGTGGGCGACCGCCAGCGGCACCGTCACGCCCTGCACCGAGGCCTCGACCAGCGCGCCTTCGCTCAAGGCCGAGTAGGCATATTCCCAATGCTCCTGCAGCCGATCCAGGCCCGAGCCGGTGACGAAGTCCGGCCCCGCGACGCGGATCGCAAACGGGATGCCGAGCAAGGCCAGACCATGCAGCAGGCGACTGGTCACCCGGTGCTCTGGCCGACGGTACAGATCGAGCGCGACGCGGCGCCGTGCGCCGTCATCGATCTTCAGGCGCTGGCGGCGGGCGCGGAATTCGAAGTCCCGCACCAGCGGCGGACGCCCCGCCCCCGGCGGCACCTGGCCCACGGCCTGACCGCCGAGCAGACGCTGCGCGACGGCCATCACCAGCGCGCCGTCCGTCTCGATGTCGCCCTTCACGAAGCAACTCGCCACCGCATCCATCCAGTCGTCCCGGATCGGCGCAGGCCGGCCCCGCAATTGCGCCAGTTGCAGCAGCTGCTCGTAGGCGGCACGCACCGCCGGCATCGGCACCAACTGGCGATGGCGATCACGCAGTTCCTCGGCCAGCGTCATCAGCAGATCCAGGGCCACGTCCTGCCGCACACGAACTTCGGTGGCGAGGGCTTGGACCGAGGCATTGCCCAATGCCCCGGTCGAATCGCTGCGCCGCGCCGCCTTGCCGTGGCGCTGCAGCCGCTCCCACAGCGCTTGATGCCAGGCCGGCGAGGTCATGCCCGAGGCATAGCCGTTGAGCCGATCCAGCCGGTCGAAGCTGTAGCGGATCAGCGCCGACGACTCATCACTGATGCGCGCACGTGAGATCGACGGCCGCGCGGGCGCCTGGTGGTCAGGACCTCGCACCAGTTCCGGCAGCACCACCGCATGAAAGCCGCCCACGACCACCAGCACCGGACCGGCCTCCGCCGCACGCGCGGCCAGCGCCTGCCGCACATGCCAGGCCATCTCGGCCTCGCGCGCCAGCGTGCCGTCGGCCCGCAGCGCGGCGTCGTCGTAATCCATCCGCGCCAGCTGGCAATAGCCCGCCACCTGCGCGACATGCGCTTCCACGCTCAGGCGAGTGGCCGACAGCTCGAACAGGTGCTCCCACAAGGCGTCGTGATCGCGGCAGCCCAGCCGCTGTGCGAGCAATTGCAGATGGCGGCTGCGACCGAAATGGCGCTCGTCCAGCAGCGACGTGGCATCGCCGCGCTCCGGCGTGGACGTAGCTTGGTCCGCGTCGGCATCGGCATCGATGAGCGCCTGCTCGGCATGGTCCAGATCAATGAAGCGGGCCTCGATGCCCATCGCGCTGGCCTCGCGCAACGCGATCAGTTCCGGCGAGTGGTCGCAGAACGGGTAGTAGGCGGCATGTCGACGTGCGGACGGCTCGGCGAGCGGCGCGAACGGATCGGTCGACGGCGTTGACGCACTTCGAGCCGCGTCGGCCGGAGGCTGCTCCACCGCATAGCTGTAGATCGCCAGCGGCATCCGGGCCTGCGGATGGACCAGCAGCGGCACCAGCGCATCGAAGCTGCGCGGGCCTTCCACCAGCACCACCGACGGCGGCCGCGTGCGCATCAGTTGCTGCAACTGCCAGGCGCAGGCCGGGCTGTGATGACGGACCGGGAACACGATCAGATCCTGCGCGACCAGGCGCTGACCGAGCGCGCGCAGGCTCTCCGCCGTGGGCAGTGAGGTCGGCAGCGATGTCGGCAGCGATGTCGGCAGCGACGAGGATTCGCCCGAAGCGGCGTCCGACCCGGAGGATGGCGTCGATTCAGCAAGGGCTGCGGCCGTGCCGCCGGCGCCCGGCTTGGGCCGGCTCACCGATCCAGTTCCCGCCGCGCTTCCAGCACCCGCTGCCATTGGCTCTGGCGCTGCGCCCGCTGCTTGACCACGACATCGAAGTAGTGGCGCAGCTTCTTGCCGTCGTCGGGGTTGTCCTTGAGCACGGTGCCGATGAGCTGGCGGGCGATGTGCTCGCCGCCGACCTGGCCGCCGCCGAAGAAGTGCGCATCCAGGCAGGCCGCATAGCCGACCGACACGGCTTCCGCCGACGACATCACCGCCGCCGGCCGCTCCACCACCACGCCCTCGGCGGTGACGCCCTGACGCAGATCGTGGAAGGCGGTGACCAGCAGGTCCAGCACATCCGGTGGCATGTCCACCTCCACCCGGGCGCGGCGCAGCAGCGCATCGGTCTGCTCACGCACCAGCTGGGTTTCGAGCTTGCGATCGGCGATCGGACGCACCGTCTCGAAGTTGAAGCGCCGCTTCAGCGCGCTGGACATCTCATGCACGCCGCGATCGCGGATGTTGGCGGTGGCCAGCACATTGAAGCCGCGCGCCGCGAAGACCAGGCCCGGCTCGCCCTCCAGCTCCGGCACATGCAGCAGCTTTTCCGACAGCAGGCTGATCAGGCTGTCCTGGATCTCGGGCTGTACCCGGGTCAGTTCTTCGAAGCGGCAGAGCACGCCATCGCGCATGGCCTCGAACATCGGACCGCGCACCAGCGCCCGCATCGACGGACCCTCGGCGAGCAGCAGCGCATAGTTCCAGCCGTATTTGATCTGGTCCTCGGTCGTGCCGGCGGTGCCCTGCACCACCACATCCGACCGACCCGAAATGGCGGCGCAGAGCAGTTCGGACAACATCGATTTCGCCGTGCCCGGCTCGCCGACCAGCAGCAGGCCGCGGTCGCTCATCAAGGTGACGATGCAGCGGTCGATCAGCGCATCGTCGCCATAGAACTTGCGCCGCACGCCGAGCCGCTCATCGCCGACGATGAACGCACGGACCGCGCGCGGCGACAGCCGCCAGCCATCGGGGCGTGGGCCGCTGTCGGCCTGGGCCAGCCGTGAGAGGTCCTCGGCATGCAGGACCTCGGCCGGGGCGCGCAGCGCCGTCGCGGGCGGACGGGCGCTGTCGGGGGAAAGCATCGTCATGGAAGGTGGGCCTTCAACGTGAGGTCGGATCCGGAATCAGTATTCGCTCTTCTTGCGCCAGTCCGCATCGAAGCCGGGGCCCTCGGACGCGATCAGGCGCAGATCGTTGTAGCACTCCGACAGCAGGATCGCCGGCACCTGCGACAAGACCATGGTGCGGCTGCCGCCGTCCGGCGTGACCGCCTCGAAGCGCAAGCCGATCAGGGCCGCCGTACGGTTGGTCTCCGGCAGCGGATTGCCGGTGAATTCGATCGTCGCTTCCAGGCCCAGCGTCGGGAAACGCTTCAGGTAGGTCATGAACCAGCCGCCGTCTTCGGTCGGGCCGCGCAGGTAGCCGAGCTTGGTCGCCCGGCCGCGCAGCGCGAAGGTCTCGATCAGATGGCCTTCGAAGTCCTTGATCGAGTCGGCCTTGGCCCGATCGGCCGGCAGCGCATACACGCCCTTGCCGAGCTGCTGGAACAGCGGCGTGATGTCGTAATCGGCCAGATGCTGCAGCCAGGCGCGCACGATGTCCTCGCCGAGCAGCGAGTCGTGGGCGAGCCGCACGTGCGCATCGTCGGCGAGCTGCACCTCGTTGTCGTCCAGGTCGGTCAGGGTGCCGTCGTCCAGCGGGCGGAAGCTCTGACGAACGACGACCGGGCTGGCCGGCGTCGCCGCACTGGCGGACGCCTCGGCCGTGGTCGTCGCGATCGTGTCGTCGGCCGGCGGCGGCGGGGCCACTTCCACCCAGACCAGCCGCTGCACCAGATGCCGCAGCACGGGATGGCTCAGCAGGTAGTCGCGCCAGTCAGCCTGCGGCCAGGCGCGGCCGGTGCACAGCGCTTCATAGAGCCGGTCGGTCTGCAGTTCGACGATGCTCTTGAGCTCCTTCTTGGCCGCGCTCAGCGCCTTCTTGGCATCGCGGGCCTGCTCGGCATCGTCGTCCTGACGCGGATCGGGCAGGTTGGCGATCTTCTTGCCGTCCGGATTGAACAGCTCGATCTTGAAGCTGGGCAGCAGCCGCGCGGTGAACACGCGCGGACCGTAGCTCAGCGCCATCACGCCGTCTTCGTCGAAGCCCGCAGAGGGCACGGTGCGATCGGCCAGCTCGTTGAGGGTCCAGCCCTTGCGCTCCGCCAGTGCCGCGGCCTGGCGGGTGGCTTCTTCCTGGAAGCTCTTGGTGCGGAAGCGCGAGCCCACCGCCAGCATCAGCTGCGTCGCGGAGGGATGCTCGATCCAGGCCAGCATCGCGATCAGCGCCTTGCCTTGCGCGGCCCGCTGGCCATACCACTCCTTCAGATAGCGCTGCACCAGCGGCGCCGCGCGCTCGGCGGCGCAGGCCGAGGCCACCGCGAGCAGGCCCTTGCTGGCCGCCGCGCTGCCCGCCGGCTGGCGCAGGAAGCCGGGCAGGATCATGGCGGTGATCTCCTCGACCGACTTGCCCAGCTTGGGATCGCCCTCGTAGTACTGCGGAAAGCGGGCCATGCTTTGATGGGTCGCCGTCGCTGAAGCCACGGCGCGGGCTTGAGCCTCGTCGGGCGGGATCGGGCGCACATCCTCGGTCAGCCAGGCGTCGAGCACGCACTGGCCCAAGGCCTCGCGGTCACGCGGGTCGAACATGCCGCAGTACTTGCGCAGCACCGCATTCGGCTCCGGGGACTTCTGCTTGACCGCCTGCACCAGCAGCCACTTCAGCGTGTCCACCGGTACTTCACGGCCGTTGTCGGCCCAGCGCACCGTGGGCAGCGCGGACCAGGGGAACCAGTCGAGGTCCTTCGGCAAGCCCTTGGCCAGCAGCTTGGCGGCCTCCTTGTCCAGCGCGTCGCGGTCCAGATATCTTTCGACCGGCTGACCCAGCGCCAGCAGCGCTTCCAGCATGGCGCCCTTGGCGACATCCTGCTTTTCCTTGCGCACCGCCGTCTCCAGCACCGTGAGGGCCGGCGCATGGCGCAGCCGCGCCAGCCAGGTGGCCGCGACGGCACGGGTCTCGGATTGGCCATCGGACAGCGCGGCCATGATGCGCTCCTCCTTGCCCGGCAAGCGCTGCAGCGCCTGCTGGGCGAGCAGTCGCACCGACTTGCCGCCGCCCAGCGCCAGATCGAACAGCACGCTCACCAGCGGCGCCGGCAGCACCGGCAGCCGGCCCGTCACCTTGAACAACAGCGCGGTGTCGAAGCTGTAATCGGCCGGGCCGGCCTTGGACAGCCGGGAGGCCAGATCGTCCACATGCTCGGCCAGGAACGGCCAGACGTCCTCATCGGGCCACTCTCGGGCGAACGCGCGCCAGCTGTTGCAGCAATTGCGCAGCAGGCGGGCGGGAGAGCCGCCGTACGCCCGCATCATCTCGCTGAGCTCGAGCAGGGTCGGATGGCCATCGCGCTCATGAAGCGCCTCGAACACCTCGGAGGCCGGATGGGTGAGGTCGCCGTCCCGATCCACCGCCAGCTCGAAGAACGCCAGCATCTTCATCGCCGACACGGGGGTGAGCTCGCCCGTTTCCGCCATCTCCGTCACCTCCGGCGAGATGAAATTCCAGCCGATGCGTCCCTGCGCCGACACGCGCTGCGCCGGCTTGGCGGTCCCGGCCCGCAGCGCCTCGCGAAGTTGTGCCTGCTGGGCCGGCGTGAACGGCTCGATCAGTCGCAGCTCCCAGGAATGACCGCGCGCCTGCGCTTCCTCGTGACGTTTGCGGGTGGCGACGTTGTCCTCGTCGATGCTTTGATTGACCGCGGCCCAGAAGCGCGCCAGCGCGTCATCAGAGGGCGTCCCATCGGCCGCCCAATCGATGGTCGGCCGCTCGTAGGGCGGCATTTCCGCCGCGCCCGATCCGGCCCCGGTGGCCTCGATGCTGTCCCACTCCACCAGCAGGGACTGCACGGCCTGGCTCTTGTCCGCCGCGGCCGTGGCCCGGGCAGCGTCCAGCCAGTCGGGGCGCTCACGGGCGATGCCCAGGCGGTGCAGCAGACGCAGGGCCAACTGGCGCTGCTCCGGCTTCTCCTGCACGGCCAGGCGCTGGAGTTCCGGGACCATCGCCTCCGGCATCTTGAACGCCAGGGGCTCGGCCTCGCCGCGCACCTGGCGGCTGGTGGCCACCGTCATCGCCGCCAATTCCGGCGCGAGCCGGATCAGCGTGGCCTCGGTGGCCGGTCGCAGCATCTTCAACACATGCAGCCGCGCGTCGACTGCCCCCGGCGTCATCAGCGGGCGGATCGTCTCCACCGCCTGCTCCAGCGTCTGGGCATAACCGGGCATGGTGGCGATCAACTGCTGGCGCATGTGGAGCGTCGGCGAGAACGCGGCCTTGAGCAGCAGGTCCTGAGGATGCCCCTGCGCCTGCAGCAGCGCGTCGACCCGGTCATACGGCATGCGGGTTCGCGCGGCGCTGGCCCAGGCATTCAGGCTCATGCCGGCGCCCTGCACCAGCATCACCTCGGCCCAGCGGGCGCCAGGCGGCAGGTTGAAGTAGAGCGGGCTGGAGGAGCCCGAAGTCCCCGATCGGTTGGCCGAACCGGCCCCGGCGCAGGCGTCAAGCAACAGCGCCCAGCGGACGAAGACCTCCTGCGGCAGGCGGTCCAGATGCTGGTACATGCCGCCATCTTCGGAATGCCCGTAGCCGATCACGCCCATCACCTGGCCGACCGCCACCGACTGAGCGGCCTCGGTCAGCACCGATTCCGGCTGGCCGCTGAGCAGATAGTGGGCGATCTCCTGCGCCAGCCCCTCGCGGAGTTGAGGCGGCTTCGCACTGGGCTGATCCAGCCGGATCGCCAGTTGCTGTTTCCATTCTTCTGGAATGCCGGGCGTCTCACCACGGCCACCACCCAGCATCTTCCCGAGCCACTGCAGCATGTTGTCCTCCCATGCCGCCAGCGGGCATGTCTGTCGTTTTGTTCGCGGGGACTATAGCCAAGGCTGATGACGGCTCCGGGCATCCGCGTGCCGGGTTGTGACAGCAGTCTCGGTCGCCCGGGTCATCCCTGAGACGACCGCCGCCACGCCCAGCCCATCACCGGGCGGAGCGATCGGCCGGAACGCGAATTGCCGTCAGCGCAGGCCTTCAACGCGGGTCGCGCTCCACGATGCTTCTCAGCCCCGTCCCTCAGGTCTCCGACGATCAACTCCTGCGCGCCCAGCGCCTGCTGGTGCGGGAATCGGCCTGGGCCAGCATGATCGGCTCGCTGTCCGGCGGGGTGGTGCTGGTGTCCTTCGCGCTGTCGCTCGGCGCGGGTCCCTTGCTGATCGGCCTGCTGGCGGCCCTGCCGTTTGCGATGCAGGTGCTGCAACTGCCGGCAACCCTGCTGGTGGAGCGCCAGCGGCATCGCAAGCGGCTGAGCGTGTTCAGCCTGGTCGCCGCGCGGGTGGTGATCCTGGCGCTGGTGCTGCTGCCGCTGATGGAGGACAAATCCGCCGCGCTCGCCTGGCTGCTGGCGGCGCAGTTCGCGATCACCGGCACCAGCGCGGTGGCCGGTTGTGCCATCAATTCCTGGTTCCACCAACTGCTCCCGCCGCAGAGCCTGGGCAGCTTCTTTTCACGCCGGCTCCTGGCCGCCACGTTGCTGGCCAGCGTCTGCACGCTGGGCATGGGGCTGCTGTCCGATCGCCCCCCGATGGGTGACGTGCGGCTGGCCTATGTGGTCTCCTTCCTGGTGGCGGGACTGGCGAGCGTGATGAGCACGATCTACCTGTCCCGCACGCCGGAGCCGCAAATGGTGGAAGCCGGTCCGCCGGGCAAGACCTTCAACAAGCTGAAGGCCCCGTTCCTGGACCGCAACTTCCGGCGCGTGCTGGTGCTGCTGGGCAGCTGGAACCTGGCCACGAATTTCTCCGCGCCGTTCCTGACGGTCTATCTGCTGCAGCAACTGCAATACGGCCTGGGCACGGTGACCGCGCTCTGGGTCACTGCCCAGGCCGCCAATGCGCTGACGCTGCTGTCCTGGGGACGGGTCTCGGACCGGCTGTCCAACAAGGCGATCCTGGCGGTGGCGCTGCCGCTGTATTTCGCCTGCGCGCTGGGGCTGGTCTTCACCCGCGTCGGCGAGCCGTACGGGCTGCAATTGGCGCTGCTGTTCCTCGTCCACCTGTTGATGGGCGCCGCGAGCGGCGGCATCGGTCTGGCCACCGGCAATCTGGGCCTGAAGCTGGCGCCGCAAGGTCAGGGCACGGCCTATCTCGCGGCGGTGGGTCTGGTGTGTGCCGTCGCGGGTGGTCTGGCACCGATCCTGGCCGGTCTGGCGGCGGAATGGTTCCAGTCGCGCCAATTGGCGGTGGTGGTGCGTTGGGTTTCGTCGTCGGCGGTGAATGAGGTGTCGGTGCTGCGATTTGCGCACATCGAGTTCCTGTTCGCCGCCTCTGCCGCCATGGGGCTGTATGTGATGCATGCGCTGTCCCGGGTCAAGGAAGGCACCGAGGTCAGCGAGCGGCGCGTGGTCCAGGAGCTGGGGCTGGAAGCGATGCGCTCGGCGCAGCAGTTGTCGTCGATCGGCGGCGCGCTGGGCAGCCTGTTCCCGTTCGAGCGCCTGACCGAGCGTCGCCTGTTCGGCCGCGCCCGTGCGCCGCGTCGCGGACGATCCAGGACGGAGATGCCGCCCGCGCCGTCCATCGAGCCGCACTGAACGCGGGCCGCGGCATTCGCGCCGGCGATTCGATCCGCGCGGCCCGCGCGATCAAGTCGATCAGCGCGCTCAGGTCGAGGCCGGCGCCTCGGGCGGCGCGCGCAACTGCGCGGCGGCTTCCTGCAGCATCTGCCGCAGCCAGCGCTGGGCCGGCGCCAGTTCATGGCGCACATGCCAGAGCTGGCTGATGTCGATGCCCATCAGCTCGAAGGGCACCTCGCGGCAGGCCAGCAGATGGGCGATGCCGGTGGCCGGCACAAAGCTGTTGGGCAGCACGGTGAGCAGATCGGATTGCTGCACCGCCAGGCCGCCGGTGAAGAAGCTGTTGACGGTGATCGCCACCGTGCGGCGCCGGCCCAGGCGCGCCAGCGCATCGTCGACGAAGCCGTGCGGCCGGCCGGCGAAGCTCACCCGCAGGTGCTGCGCGGCGCAGTAGGCATCCAGCGTCAGCGCATCGGGCTGCGCCAGCGGATGCTCCGCCCGCATCACACAGACATACCGGCTCGCGTACAAGGCGGTGCGGCGGAAGGCGCCGCCGTCGTCATCGCCGACGAACATGGACTGGAGGTCGGGGAAGAAGCCGATCGCCACATCGGCCCGGCCCTGTTCCAGCATGTCGCGCGGATCGCGGGTGGTGAGCGGCACGATGCGCAGGTCCACATGCACGTCTTCCTGCATGAAGCGCCGCGCCAGCGCTGGCACCAGCAGGGCCGCGGTGGCATCGGCCATCGCCAGGGTGAAGCTGACGGTGTTGCCGACCGCGCGCGGATCGAAGGCCTGCGGTTCCAGCGCCTGCTGCAGGTTCGACAGCGCCTGGCGCACGGTGGGCCACAGCGCCTGGGCATGCAGCGTCGGTTCCACGCCGGTGGAGGTGGGCAGGAACAGCTCTTCGTTGGTCGCTTCCCGCAGGCGGCGCAGCGCATTGCTGACCGCCGGTTGGGTGATCGCCAGCCGATGGGCGGCGCGGGTGACATGGCGCTCTTCCATCACCACATCGAATACCCGCAACAGGTTGAGGTCCAGGGTGCGGAAGTTCACGGGACGGGGCGGGCTCATGGATCGATGCTAATCCGCGCGCTGCGTCATTCGCGCCAGTGATGACCCGATTCCGTTTCTCAATTGGCACGTCCTAGGGAAAACCCCGAACATGACGACCATGGACAGACGGCGATGGGCCGCGAGTCCATCGACAAGGAACACACCATGAACACGATCTCGCTCAATCTGCCGCTTCAGGTCATGCCGTCCGACGTCGCGCGGGTGAATGCTGCGCGTCACGGCGGCGAGCGGGTGGTGGCCATCGGCAGCCAGATCGGCCACAGCCTGCGTCGTCTGATGCGGGAACTGACCCAGACGCATCCCCGCGCCGGTCTGATGCAACTGGCCGACCAGCAAGTCTCGGAGCGTCCGGAGCTGGCCGCCTCCCTGCGTCGCGCCGCCCGCCGCAGCTGGATGGATTGATCGACGAGGGCCGGGTTCAGCCTCGGTCCTGCAGCGATTCCGCCTGATCTTCTCCTGCAAACGACTGACCGCCGGGTCCGACCGGGACATCCGTCCCGCTCGGGCCCGGCTTGTTTGGGGCGGCGTCGGGGCGATGTCCAGGCGCGATCAGGTCGACCACAGCCGGGGCGCCGTGCCCGGCAGCCCCCACAGCGCTTCGCGCCAGGCGCCCCAGCAGCGGCGCAACAGGTCGGCCACCGGCTCCACCACCGGGCCCAGCGCCCGCACCACCAGCACGCCATCCTGGGCGGCCGTCGCGCCGGCCAGGGTGCGCAGCGGATCGGCCTCGATCCGTGCGCGGACGGCGTCGAGGGCCTGCTCGCGCCGCTCCCGCGACAGCCCGCCACCCGCGGCAAACACCAGCGTGCCCAGACAGCGCTGACCGGCCAGCCCGAGCGCGCCATCCATCAGCAGTGCATCCTGGGCGGCGAGCACGCCGTGCTCCAGCCAGACGCCCGGAATCTCCAGACGCTGGGTGAAGCGCCCGTGATCGAAGACCTGTCCCGCGCCCGGCAAGCCCAGCGCGGTGATGTCCCAGGCCAGCAGCTCGGCGCCCGGGGCGAGCGTGAAACACGCGTCGTTGAAGGCCTCGCAGCCCGGATACGCAATCGCCTCCAGCGGCAGCCATTCCAGCCGCGCGCCGGGGGCGAGCGTCGCGGCCACGCGCTGGGTGGCCGGCGCGCCGCTCGGGCTGCGATAGAACCGGGTGGCGCCGGGTGTGGTGATCAGCGCATGCGCGCCCTCTTCCACCGTCAGCCGGATGTCCAGGGTGTCGCCGCCGACCAGGCCGCTCGGCGGATGCACCAGCACGCTGTGGCAAATGCGGTCGCCCTCGGGATAGAGACTCTTCAGCAAGCGCAGCGGCCCCTCGTGCTGGTGATGCACCTGGCAGCGGCCATGCGCTTGCCGATAGCGGGCGTCGAGCCGCGCCAGCCAGCGCTTGGCGGGGGGCGTCGCGTGGGCGTCGCCGGACGGCATGACGGGATCGATCGATCGAGGATCGGCGGGATCGCGGAGGTCGGCTGGCGCGTTCAGGGACGCGTCTCGGGGCGCATGCATGGGGCCGGATGTTAGATCGGCGCCGCCGCATGCGAGGGCGCGATCATCGACACGTTCACCGACGCGCTCACTTGCGCGTTCACCTGCGCGCTCACCGACGCGTTCAGGCCTGCTGCCAGAGATCATCCAGCCGCTGGAAGCCCCAGGTGGCCGGATCCTCGCGGCCCACGATGCGGTCACCGGCCGAGGGCGAGGACAGGTCCAGCACCTGGGTCGGGATCGGCATCTGCGACTTGGTCGAGTAGAAGACCCGCACCCGTGGCGCCGTCAGCGCGGTGGTGTTCTGGTCCAGCACCACGGCCAGGCGGCCGGACTGCAGCTTGACCAGCGTGCCGACCGGATAGATGCCGACGCTCTTCACGAAGGCCTGGAACACCAGCGGATCGAAATGCCCCTTCCACTGCGCCATGCGCGCCAGCGAGGACGCCGGGTCCCAGGCGGTCTTGTATGGACGGTTGGAGGTGATCGCGTCGTACACGTCGCAGACCGCGCCCATGCGGGACAGCAGGGTGATGTTCTCGCCGGCCAGCTTGGAGGGATAGCCGGTGCCATCCATCTTCTCGTGGTGGTGTAGCGCCACGTCCAGCGCCGACTCCGGCACGGCGGTGCCTTCGAGCAGCATCTCGTAGCCGCGCGTGGGATGGCCGCGCATGATGGCGAATTCATCATCGGTGAGCGCGCCGGGCTTGTTGAGCACATCCATCGGCATGGCCATCTTGCCGACATCGTGCAGCAGCCCCGCCAGGCCGGCTTCGCGGGTGGCGGCTTCGTCCAGGCCCATCTGGCGCGAGAGCGACACCATCAGCGCGCAGACCGCCACCGAATGCATGTAGGTGTAATCGTCCTTGGTCTTGAGCCGGGCCAGGCTGATCAGCGCCGACGGATTGCGGGCGACGGAATTGGCGACTTCCTCGACCAGGGGCAGGCATTGCTCCGCATCGACCGCCTTGCCCAGGCGCGCTTCGCCGAACAGGCTGATCACCGCCTGCTTCGACTTGTTGACGACCTGGGCGGCCCGTTCGAGCTCCTCGCCCATGCTGGCCGGGGCGGTGCTGAGCTCCGGGCGGGACTCGGCGCTGATGAGCGCGGGCGCCTGCGGCGCGCTGGGCGCGGCGGCAGCGGCAGAGGCTGCGGGCGGCTCGGCGGGCGCGGAGGGCTTGAGGGAGACGCCGGTGTCGGCCGGACTGTCGACATCCAGTCCCTGCGACGCGTCGATCCAGCAAAAGGGGACGCCGCTGGCCTTCAAGGCCTTCACATCGTTCGGGTCGGCCAAAACGAACTTGGTCTTCCAGAACGGATGGGACAGCCAGGAGCCTTCCATCCCGTGCAAATACATGCCCAGGCGAACTTGTTGAGTCGGGATCTTCTTCAGCATGAGGAACGGCGTCGACCGGAACCACACAGTATGGCGCCGGCGCCCCGACCCGCACAGGGATCAACCCACAAAAAAGCCGCCCATCGGGGGCGGCTCCACGGCGAAGCGTGAATTTATTGCGGGCGGTCGATCACCGGAATTTCGACTGCGGCACGGTGCGCAGTTCACCGGGCAGCGTGGCCAGATATTTGGCCAGGGTCTTGAGTTCCGCATGGCTGAACTGCTTGACCTGCCCGGCCATGATCGCGTTGCCGCGACCGACATAGGGCTTGCCTTCGGTCTGGTAGGACTTCAGCGCCACATACAGATAGTCGGCATGCTGGCCGGCGATCTTGGGATAGGTCCCGTCGATCGGCTTGCTGAAGTTGGCGCCGTGGCAGCTGGCGCAGTTGCCCTTGTCCAGCAGGGCCTTGACGGCGGCGGGCGGCTCGACGGTCGCGGGCACCGGATCGATCTTCACCTGCTGTTCATAGAAGGTGGAGATCTCGGCGATGTCCTGCTCGGTGAGCGATTGGGCAATGCCGCGCATCGTCGGGTGCTTGCGCTCGCCCTTCGCATACGCGTTGAGCGCGGCGCCGATGTACTTGGCGTTCTGGCCCGAGATCATCGGCACCTTGTGCACTTCGGGGAAGGTGGCCTGATAACCCGGAATGCCATGGCATCCGATGCACATGGCCACCTTGGCCTGGACCGGAGCATTGGCTGCCGGCGGCGCGGCAGCGGGGGTGGGTGCCGGCGCTTGTCCCGGCGCCGGCGTGGATGTGGATGCAGCTGTCTGAGCCGATACAACAAAAGCACTTCCAGCCAGCACCAACGCGAGGGAGATCTGCAGTTGTTTTCTCATGGTCCCATCATCGAGGATTTGGGGCGGCGCGATTATAGGGGGGGCCCTATATACTGGTTTTCACCCTCTGCGCTACGGTGATGCAGACCATTCCTAGAGATCGCTCATGAAATTCAAAGGTTCCCAGGACTATGTCGCCACGCCCGACCTGATGCTGGCGGTGAATGCGGCGATCACCCTGCAGCGCCCCTTGCTGGTCAAGGGCGAGCCCGGCACCGGCAAGACGCTGCTCGCTGAAGAGGTGGCCAAGTCCCTGGGCCTGCCGCTGCTGCAGTGGCATGTGAAGAGCACCACCAAGGCCCAGCAGGGCCTGTATGAATATGACGCGGTGAGCCGCCTGCGCGACAGCCAGCTCGGCGACGACAAGGTCCGCGACATCTCCAACTACATCGTCAAGGGCACGCTGTGGCAGGCCTTCACCGCCGAATCGCCGGTGGCGCTGCTGATCGACGAGATCGACAAGGCGGACATCGAATTCCCCAACGACCTGCTGCGTGAACTCGACCGCATGGAGTTCTACGTCTACGAAACCCGCGAATGGGTGCGAGCCAAGCACCGGCCGCTGGTGTTCATCACCTCCAACAATGAGAAGGAACTGCCGGACGCCTTCCTGCGCCGCTGCTTCTTCCACTACATCAAGTTCCCGGAAGCGGACACGATGCAGGCGATCGTCGATGTGCACTTCCCCGATCTGAAGAAGGACCTGCTGGCCGCCGCGCTGAAGACCTTCTACGACGTGCGCAAGTTGCCGGGCCTGAAGAAGAAGCCCAGCACCTCGGAGCTGATCGACTGGCTCAAGCTGCTGCTGGCCGAGGACATCCCGCTGGAAGCCCTGCAGACGCAGGACGAGAAGGTGGCCATTCCGCCGCTGGTCGGCGCGCTGTTGAAGAACGAGCAAGACCTGTCCCTCTTCGAGAAACTGGTCTACATGCAAAGCCGCAACCGCTGAGGCCGGCCTGATGACTCCGCAATCCGGCGCCTGGCGCGCTGCGCTGGCCGACGCGATCGGCTTTGTCCTCGGCGGTGCGCTGGGTTTGTTCCTCGGCCGCTGGCTGGGCTGGGACTTCATCGGCAGCGCCGGCTGGGGCACATCGCAGATCCTCGGGCTGCTGCTGATCCTCGCCGGCATGGGCGGCTGCCGCTGGCTGCTGCGTCGGTGGCTGCTCGGCGCGCCGCGCCCGTGAGCGCCGCATGACCCCGTTGAACGACTTCACCCGCCCGGTCACCCTGACCGGCCGGCTCGCGCGACTGGAGCCGCTCTCGCACGATCACCTGGACGGCCTGATCGACGCCGTCCGCGATGGCGAGCTGTGGAAGCTCTGGTACACCACCGTGCCGTCGCCGGAGCGGATGGCCGCCGAGATCGACCGCCGGCTGGCCCTGCGCGACGCCGGCTCGATGAATCCCTTCATCGTGCGGGATGCCAGCGGCCGGATCGCCGGCATGACCACCTTCATGCACATCGATGCGGTGAATCGACGCGTCGAGATCGGCTCCACCTGGACCCGCGCCAGCGCGCAGCGCAGCGGGTTGAATACCGAGAGCAAGCGGCTGCTGCTCACCGACGCCTTCGAGCGTCTGGGCTGCATCGCCGTCGAATTCCGCACCCATCGCCTGAACCAGCAAAGCCGTCGGGCGATCGAACGGCTGGGCGCGCAACTGGACGGCATCTTGCGCGCCCATCTGCGCATGCCCGACGGCACGCTGCGCGACACCTGCGTCTACAGCATCACCGCCCCGGAATGGCCGACGGTGAAGACCCATCTCCAGTGGCAACTGGACCAACCCCGGAGCGCCTGATGCCCGCCGACAAGAAGAAAACGTCCTCGAAGACGACCTCCCCCGCTGCCCCTGTGTTCGATGTCGACGCCCTCTGGCGCATGGACCGGGTCGGCGCGCCCAGCCTGTCGCCGGATGGCGCGCAGGTGGTCGTGCCGGTCACCCGCTACGACATGGAGAAGAACAGCGGCGCCACGTCGCTGTGGCTGCTGTCGACGCTGGGCGGTGAGCCTCGGCGGCTGACGCAGGCCGGCGAGAAGGATGGCCAGCCGCAATGGAGCCCGCAGGGCGACCAGATCGCCTTCATCGCCCGCCGTGATCAGGAAGGCGACAAGGACGAATCACCACAGCTCTACCTGATCCCGCCCGATGGCGGCGAGGCGCGGCGGCTCACCCAGATGCCGTTCGGTGTCGAGGCCTTCAAGTGGTTTCCGGACGGTCGCCGCCTGGCCTTCGTGTCCTGGGTCGATCCGACGGTGAAGGGCCAGTCGGCGCAAGGCAAGGTGCGTCAGGCCGAGAAGGACCGCAAGGACAGCGCCTACCGCACCGAAGAGGCCTTCTTCCGCTTCTGGGACCACTCGCTGCCGATGGGCCGGGTGCCGCATCTGCATGTGGTCGAGGTGGCCGATGGCCGGGTGCGCGACCTGTTCGAAGGCACTCCGTACGAGCTCAGCCGGGCCGAGCCGGATGCCACCACCTTCGACATCTCGCCCGACGGTCGCCGCATCGCGTTCAGCTTCGATCCGGGCGAGCGCAAGCTGCTGGAGAACTGCCATGCGCTGGCCGAGGTGGAGGTGCGCTCCGGCCGGATCCAGGTCTTGCTCGAAGACGCGGAGTGGGATCTGCTCGCACCCAGCTACAGCCATGCGGGTCACCATGTGGCCTTCCTCGCCAGCCATCAGGCCCGCAAGCACACCATGCCGTATGGCCTGGCGGTGCTGGACACCCACGGCCACTGGGCGGTGCTGTCGGAAGACTGGGACCATGAAGTCGCCGCGCCGCTGCGCTGGGACGAGGACGACCTGGGCGTGCTGTTCTGCGCCGAGGACCGCGGCCGTCGCCATCTGTGGCGCTTCGATGTGAAGACGCTGGCGGCCTTCGTGCTGAGCGAGGGCGGCCACATGGCGCAGTTCGCGCTGCAGGCCGGCACGCTGGTGGTGCTGCACGACAGCGTGCAATTCCCGCCGCGGGTGTCGGTGGTGGAACAGGAAGGCGAAGGGGACGAATCGGTGCTGCGCCGCATCGATCGCTTCAACGACGAGTCCCTGGCCAGCCACCGCTTCGGCGCGCATGAGGAAGTCTGGTACGAAGGCGCCCAGGGCGATCTGGTGCAGATGTGGTTGATCTACCCGCCGGAATTCGACGCGAAGAAGCCGGGCAAGACCCGCTGGCCGCTGATGCATGTGATCCATGGCGGACCGCACACGGCCTTCGGCGACAGCTGGCACTGGCGCTGGAACCACCAGGCGATGGCCGCGCAGGGCTATGTGGTGGCCTGCGTGAACTATCACGGCTCGTCGAGCTTCGGCTACCGCTTCCTGGATTCCATCACCCATCGCTGGGCCGAGCTGGAGCTGCAGGACATCGAGACCGCCACCGATCTGTTGCTCAAGCAGCCGTGGGCCGATCCCGAACGCGTCTTCGCCACCGGCGGCAGCTATGGCGGCTACATGGTTGCGTGGATGAATGGCCATGTGGCGCCGGGTCGCTATCAGGCCTACATCTGCCACGCGGGCTGCTTCGACTGGCAGGCCATGATGGCCAACGACGCCTACCACTGGCATGCGAAGGAACTCGGCACCTGGTACTGGCAAGACCCGGCCCGGGTGGCGGCGCAAAGCCCGCACGGCAGCGCGCAGCACTTCAGCACGCCCACGCTGGTGGTGCATGGCCAGCTCGACTACCGCGTGCCCGATGCGCAAGGCCTGGCGTACTACAACACGCTCAAGGCGCAGGGCATCGATGCCCGACTGGTGTGGTTCCCGGACGAGAACCATTGGGTCCTCAAGCCACGCAACAGCCAGCTCTGGTATCAGGAATTCTTCGACTGGCTGAAGCGCTACGACACACGCGGCAGCGCGACAGCGGCTGGCAAGAAGCGCCGCGTCGCGGCGGCTGAAACCGCTGTCGACGCGAAGAAGCGTCCCACGACCTCGAAGCGCGGCAAGGCCTGAGCGCAGCCTGACTGGCGCTTGACTGGGCGCGACCGGCAGCGGGTCGGCGCTACGGCTGATGCGGCGTTGCCCGTCGAGCTCCCCAGCGCCGCCAGACGACCAACGCGCCCAGACCCGCCACCAACATCCACACGGTGCCCGGCTCGGGCACGGCGGGAATCGGCGTGACCGTCGGCGGCCGTGGCGGCAGCACGATGACCGGCGGCGTGGTCAGCGGCGGCGTCGTTGACGGGCCTCCCGGTGGAAGGCTGATCAATGGCGGTGTGAGCACCGAGCCGGGTGGCGTCACCGTCGGCGGCAGGCTGTAGGGTGTCGGGCCGGGCAGTGGCGGTGGCACCGGGAGATCGGTCGCGGCAGGCGGTGCGCCGGCGGACGGAGGATCGAACACCAGCTCCTGCGGCGGCGGGGTGGTCGGCCCGGCCAGCGGTCCCGCCGGATCGCCGGGCAGACGAGAGATGCGGCTGAGGTTGCGACACACGGTCGGAATCAGCAGACAGTGGCCGTCCTCGCAATAGACCAGACCCCGCTCGCGGTGCATCTCGGTCCAGCCGCTGCGATCGACGCTGCTGCAGACCCGGCCTTCACCGAAATGCATGTCGCGGATCTCCGGCGCATAACCGCGTCGGCCGCTGATCTCATCGCGAGAAATATCGACCAGATCGTCGTAGTCATGCGCCGCCATGCGGGCCTTCAGGCGGTGGCGCACATCGGGCGGCAGATCGCGATAGCGATCGACCGCCGCCGCGAGATCGCCGGTGAAACTGTCGGCGCCGGGATGATTCCAGTGGCAGGCGGACACGGCCGTCGCCGCCGGGCGGGCACTCGCACGGGTCGATGCGTTCGACGTCGACGTCGAATTTGAAGTCATGGCCGCCGCCGCAAAGCGCGCCGGCGATTCCGGGGCCGCAAGCGCAGGCAGGGAGACAGCCGTCAGCGCCCCGGTCAGCAACAGGGCGAGCGCAGTCATCAGGGCTTCCTGTCAATCAGAGACAGTAACCATTAGCAACCGGCTTGCCGGACGGCGTCCTGATTCGGGGGGGGATGGCGTCGTTCGCCGGGCGGGTGGCGATCGCCGATCAGCAGCCGATCTGGTGTGGATCGGTCGTCGATCCAAGGTGGATCAGACCTGACCCCAATCGAGATCGCCGCACAGCACCCGCAGCCGACCCGAGGACCAATAAGCGACCGACACGGTGATGCACAGCTTGGCGCCCCGCAGGCTCAGGTAGGGACGGGTGACCTGGAGGTCGCCCACCGCCTCCACGGCGCGCTGGAAATACGGCCGTCGCGCCCAGCGGGCATCGCCGGCACGCTCCATGGGCAGGAAGCGCACGTCCTCGGGCGCCGCCGCGGCGCCGGCCCTCGCGGCGCGCTCGCCCAGTTCGCGGCCCTCCTCGTCCAGCAAGTAGCACATCTGGCTGCCGGACAGGCTCAGGAACGGCTCGCAGGCCACGGCCAACGGCTGTCCTTGCTGCAAGGGTTGCAAGGCCAGCGCCAGGGCGGTGCGGAACGGGGCGATCTGCTCGTCGTAATCGCGGCGCACCTGCGCATGGCGTTCGCTGAACAAGCGCCAGACGCCCTCCAGCGCCTCGGACACGCCGCTGTCCATCAGCACCTCGGGATTCGGATGGGCGAAGGCGAATCCCTGCACCAGATCCACATCCGCATCCATCGCGAGCTGCGCGTCCTCGTGGGTTTCCACGCCTTCCAGCAGCACCAGTGCGCCGCATTCATGCAGCAGAGACACCATCTGCGCCATCACCCGGGCCATGCGCCGCGAACCGCGCGCATGCTGCAGCAGGCCGCGGTCGAGCTTGACGATCTCCGGACGGATGCGCCAGATGCGGTCGAAGTTGGAATGGCCCACACCGAAGTCGTCCAGCGCCAGCAGGCAACCGGTCGCCCGGGCGGCTTCGACGGCGGCCTCGAAGCACTGGTCGCGGGCCATCACATCCTCGGTCACTTCCAGCACCAGACGCTGGGTCGGCAGGCCGAGATGATGGACGGTGTCCACCGCGCCGGACAGCAGGTCATGCTCGCGCGCGGCCTGCAGGAAGACGGCGGGATGGATGTTCAGGAACAGCCAGCAGTCGGGCGGTCCCTGGGTCACGAAGTTGTGGACATGCAGCAGGCGGCACAGCCGGTCCAGCCGGACCTGGTCCTCGAAGCTGGCGACGCCCTCGAACGCTGCCACCGGCGACACGCTGCGGCCGTGCAGGTCGGCGACGCGCACCAGCGCCTCATAACCGACCGGTCGCCGATGCGGAAAGCTGTAGATCGGCTGGAAGGCACTGGTCAGCTGATGAGCGCCATGGCGCGCGGTCCAGCGGCTGGGCTGCCCATCCGGCCCCGGCACCGGACGGATCGCCCCGTAAAGCGCCTTGAGCATCTGCTCGACTTCGCCATCCACCATGCCGCACGCCTCATGCCTGCGGGCCGTGCCCGCGCTGTCCATGCGTCCCCAGGTCCGCATCCATGACCACCGGGAGTCCCTCGATCGGGGGCCTCGGCGAACCCTCGCCGCCCTCTTCAGAGGGGTGGTGCGATCATCGTACGCCGATGCCCCGGCATGGATAATGCCCAGACGCCCTGCAGTTCAGGGGGGAGGCCCATGCTCATCCAGTTTTTTTACACGCTGCGCGCCGCCAAACTCCCCGTCTCGGTCAAGGAGTACCTGACCCTGCTCGAGGCCATGAAGGCCGGCGTGCTGGACGATGACGGCGGTCCGACCGTCGAGAAGTTCTACGTGCTCGCGCGCACCAGCCTGGTCAAGGACGAAGCGCTGTTCGACAAGTTCGACCGAGCCTTCGGCGCCTACTTCAAGGGTGTCGAGCTGATGGGCGATCTGTTCAAGGTGTTGCCGCAGGACTGGCTGACCCGCCAGCTCGAGCGCGAACTGACCCCGGAACAACTCGCTCAGCTCAAGGCCCTGGATTGGGACGAGCTGATGGACACCCTGCGTCAGCGGCTGGAAGAACAGCAGGAACGCCATGAAGGCGGCAACCGCTGGATCGGCACGGGCGGCACCAGTCCCTTCGGCAACGGCGGCACCAACCCGCGTGGCGTGCGCATCGGCGGCCCGGGCGGCCAGCGCAGCGCGGTCAAGGTCTGGGAACAGCGCAGCTACCGCGATTACGACGACCACATCGAGCTCGGCACCCGCAACATCAAGGTGGCGCTGCGTCGGCTGCGCCGCTTCGCGCGGGAAGGCTCCGAGCTGGAACTGGACCTGGACGACACCATCCACAAGACGGCCGCCAATGCCGGCATGCTGGACATCCGCATGGTCCCGGAGCGCCACAACAAGGTGAAGCTGCTGCTGCTCATGGATGTGGGCGGCACGATGGATGAGCATGTCAGCCGGGTGGAGGAGCTCTTCTCCGCCGTGAAGAGCGAGTTCAAGCACCTGGAGTTCTTCTACTTCCACAACTGTGTCTACGACTTCGTGTGGAAGAACAACCGGCGACGCTTCGCGGAGAAGACCTCCACCTGGGACCTCATCCACAAATACAACCGCGACTACAAGCTGATCTTCGTGGGCGACGCGACCATGAGCCCTTACGAGATCCTGCAGCCGGGCGGCAGCGTGGAATACAACAATGAGGAGGCTGGAGCCGAATGGCTGCAGCGCCTGACTCATGCCTTTCCGAAACATGTGTGGATCAATCCCGAGCCGGCCGGCGTGTGGCAATACCGCCAGAGCATCTCGCTGATCCAGCAACTGATGCAGCAACGAATGATGCCCCTGACCATGAGCGGACTCGAACAGGCGATGCGCGTGCTCAACCGATGAGGTCGCTGCTGATCCTGATCCTGGGCGCCTGGATGGTGACCCTGATGAGCGGCTGCGCGCTGCTGTCCTCCGACCGAAAAGCCACGCTGCAGGTGGCGGCCGCCGACGAACCCGCCGACGGCCGCCCCGAGGGCGAGCGCCGCCGGATCGCCTCCTACGAGCTGACGGTGGAAGCCCCGCCCGAGCTGCGGGCCTTGCTGATGCAGCATCTGGACCTCGCGCGATTCCGCGACACGCCGGAAGACATGCGGCTCACCGCGGCCGAACTGCGCCGCCTGGCTGCCGTCGCTCCGGAACAGGCGCGCCAGCTGCTGGAAACCGCCGGCTACTTCAATGCCAAGGTGCGGACCGAGGAAGTCGGCGACCTGAACGACGGCGTGCGCAATCTGCGCTTGGTCGTCGAGACCGGCCCGCGCGCCATGATCGGCACGCTGGACCTGCAGATCGAAGGTCCGCTCAAGGCGATGGCCGACCGCGGCGACAAACTCGCGACCGCCCTCACCCGCACCCTGACCCAGAGCTGGTTGCTGCCGCCGCAGACCGGCTTCAGCCAGGGCGACTGGGCGGCCGCCAAGAACGCCCTGCTCACCCGCGCTCGCGCCCAGGGCTACCCGCTGGCCCGCATGACCCACAGCGAAGCCGTGGTGATGGCCGATGACAACCAAGTCGATCTGGCGGTGACGCTGGAAAGCGGCCCGCTGTTCACGCTCGGCGAACTGCAGATCGAAGGCCTGAAGCATCAGCCCGAAGCGGCCGTGCGGCGGCTGGCGGGTTACCGGGAACATGATCCCTACAACGAGCGCCTGCTGCTGGACTTCCAGGAGCGGCTGGTCGGCACGCAGTTGTTCGACAGCGCCAGCGTGGAGATCCAGCCGGAAGCCGTCACGCCCGAGCCCGGCGTGGAAACGGTGGAAGTGCCGGTGACCGCCAAGCTGCGGGAAGCGGCGCGGCAGCAGGTCACCACCAGCCTGGGTTATCACAGCGTCGATGGGCCGAACGTCGGTATCGAGCACATGCATCGCAAGCCCTTCGGCTTGAACATCCGCGAGCGGACCAAGCTCAACATCGGCCGCGACAAGAGCTCCATCGACAGCGAAATCAGCTCGCATCCGCAACCCGGCATGCAACGCAGCCTGGCGGCGCTGTATCTGGAACGTCTCAAGAGCAGCGATGACCAGGTCAATGTGAACCTGCGCGCGCGGCTGGGCTACGCCCGCGAGACCGAGCCGGAAGACCGGCTGGACTACATCGAAACCCTGCGCTCCTGGGAACACGCGCCCAATGTGCAGACCACCGTCGCGGGCGCGGTGTCGCTCAATGAGCAGCGCATCTGGCGCCGGCTGGACTCCAAGCTGCTGCCCACCAAGGGCTGGAGCGCGAGTCTGCTGGTCGGCGGCGGCTGGGCCAACAGCACCACCGAGCGCGACGGTCCCTTCGGCCGTGCGCAGGCCAAGGTGTTCTGGTATTCGCCGCTGCCGTCGCGCTGGTTGCTGGCCACCCGGCTGGAAGCGGGACAGATCATCGCCAAGGGCAAGCTGGGCCTGCCGGAAGCCTTGCGCTTCCGCACCGGTGGCGACGACAGCGTGCGCGGCTACGGCTACAACGAACTGGGCCCGCTGGACTCCGCCGGCAACCAGACCGGTGGCCGCGTGCTGCTCAATGGCAGCGTCGAGGTCTCGCATCCGCTCACCGCGCGCATCCCCCAGCTGATGGGCGCCGCCTTCATCGATGCCGGTCAGGCCGCGCGCAACTGGGGCGATTACTCCCCCGCCTGGGCGGTCGGCGCGGGCCTGCGCTATCGCAGCCCGGTCGGCGTGCTCCGCATGGACTTCGCCAAGGGCAACCTGGCGGACAAGTTCCGACTGCATTTCAGCGTGGCCATCGCCCTATGAACGAGACGCCCGATCACGAGCGCCCGACCGCCGCCGCCACGCCGTCGACCGACCCGGACGGCTCGCGCCCGTCTTCGGCCGAGGCGAGCCGGAGCGACCTGCCCCCTTCCCCGCCGGCGCCGCCGTCATCGTCGTCCGACGGCTCCGCCTCGGGTCGCTCGCCCTCCCGCCGTCGTCGCGCCGCCAAGGGATTGCTGTGGGCGCTGTTGGCGATTCCGCTGCTGGTCGGTGTGGTGCTGCTGGGCCTGACCTGGACGCTTCAAACCGAGCGCGGCACCGCGTGGGTGCTGTCCAAGGTGCCGGGCCTGAGCCTGCAGCAGGCCCGAGGCAGCCTGCTGGGCGACTTCGATGCCGACCGGGCCGAATTCGTGCTGCCCGGCAGCGAAGACCGCATCGTGCTGGAGCAATTGCAGTGGCGCGGCGTGCGTCTGGCGTGGAACCGTTCCTCGCTGCTCTGGGGCGAGGTGCAGGCCGATCGGCTGGCGGTGACGCGGCTGCGGGTGCAGGTCGCGGGGTCGGACAGTTCGGCACCGCTGCAGGCGCCCGCCAACCTGCTCTCGCCGGTCGCGGTCACGGTGCGCGATCTGTCCATCGACGAACTTCACGTGCCTGGGCTGGACGCCCCGCTGCGCGGCTTGCGCGGCAGCGTCTCGCTGGGCGCGGACGGCGGCGAGCGCCACCGGCTGAGCCTGGCCGCGCTGCAGTGGCAACAGCTGACCCTGTCCGGCCAGGCGCAGATCAGCGCCCGCGAGGACCTGACCCTGTCCAGCGACTGGCGCTTGAGCCAGCCCCAAGGCGAGTTGCCCTGGACCGCGCCCTTCCGGCTCGACGGTCCGATCAAGGACCTGAGCGTCAAAGGCCAGCTCGAGGCGGCCCGCCAGAAGCTGCAACTGCAAGCGCGGTTGCAGCCCTTCGCTGCCTTCCCGCTGGCGCAACTGCAGGCGCAAGCCCAGTCGGTGGATCTGGCGGCCCTGCTGCCCGGGATGGCCGGCGTGCCGCACACCGGCATCACCGGGCGCATCCTGGTCGATCCCACCCAGGACCGCGTGCTGTCGGTGAAGGCGGACCTCGACAACACTGCCGCAGGCCGACTCGATCAGGACCGCTTGCCGCTGCGCGAGCTGCAGCTGGATCTGATCGTGGATCCGGCCAACTGGACGCGCTTGAAGCTGCCCCGACTGGACGCGTTGCTGCCGGGCGGTGGCCGGGTGCATGCGGTCGGTCAGACCAGTGCCAAGGACGGCACGGTGCTCACGCTCAAGCTGGACAGTCTGGACACCCGCCAGCTCGATGCACGCTGGCCGGTGGTGCAGGCGCGCGGTGAATTGCGTTTGAGCAGTGACGCGTCGCTGACGCGCGTCGAGGCGGACCAGGCCGTGCGTGTGGATGGCGAACTCGCCGGCCAACTGGGTCAAGGCGCGTTGCAGGCGCCGCTGGAGGTGGCTCTGGCGGCGCAGGTACGGCCTCAGGCCATCGAGCTGGAGAAGCTGCAGGCCAAGTCGGGCCCGGCCTCGCTTCAGGCCTCCGGCAGCCTCACGCTGAATCAGGCCCTCAGCCTCGCCGAAGGTTGGAAGGCGGATCTGGACGCATCGATCCAGGGCCTGGATCCGCGCCGCCTGACCGGCGCCGCGCCGAGCGCGCCCACGCGGTCGGCGTCGTCGGGCCGCGGCAGCGCCGCACGCGTGGCGCAGTCTCGCAGCGCGACGGGGCGGGCTGCTGCGGCCACCCCATCCACTGCCGCAGGCCCGATCGCCTCCGTCGGACCGAACGCTGCCAGCGCTCCGGCCGGTGCGGCCGAGGAATCGGTCGCCCAGACCTTCCCGCTGCGCAGCGCGCAGACCCCGCAGGTCGCCTTGCCCCGTCGCCCGGCGCCTGCCAGGGCGGCGGGCATTCCGCCGATCTCGGCGTCCGGGAGCGCGGCAGGAACCGCGACGGCGACGGCTTCGGCATCGGCCCCGTCGACGACTTCTGCGTCGAGCTCGACGTCGACGACGAGCGCGCCCCGCGCGGCTGCCGGACGTTCGCCGGCTCGCCCCGGCAGCGCGGATCCCGCCGCACGGGCCGCTGCGGCGACCACCTCGCCCGACCTGTCGTCGCTGCCCCCCTCCAATGTGCAGAGCTTGAACGGCCGGCTGCAGGCGCAGTTGCAGTCGGTGCGCGGCAGCTGGTGGCCGCAAGGTCGCGCCAGCCTGGACCTGCAACCCAGCGTCTGGCAAGGCCTGCCCCTGCAGGGCCAGGTCCGGTATGCGCGAGCCGCCAATGCGGTGCCCGATCTGCAAGCCGATCTGCGACTGGCCGATGCGTCCCTGCAAGCGCGCAGCCGCATCGATCCCGAGCTCAAGCGCGGCGGCGAGCAGGTCGATCTGAGCGTCGATCTGGAGGCGCCCAAGCTGGCGAGCCTGCAGCCCTTGCTGCGCGGCGCGTTCCCCAGCGCGGCCCTGCAAGGCACTCTGCAAGCCAAGGCCAGCGTTCAATTGGTCCAACCGGGCACTCGCAACGCCCGCTACAGCAGCGAAGGCCGCTGGCAATTGAGCAGCTTCGGTCTGGCCGGTGTTCCGGGGCTGCCGTCGCTGACCGGCTCCGCGTCGGTGAGTCGAGGCGTGTCCGGACCGCCTGCGCAGGCGCGCTGGCCGCTCGCCATCGA
Source organism: Burkholderiaceae bacterium (assembly GCA_913776825.1). Taxonomy (GTDB): domain Bacteria; phylum Pseudomonadota; class Gammaproteobacteria; order Burkholderiales; family Burkholderiaceae_C; genus Roseateles. The sequence continues at coordinate 506,958 of CAJYPV010000026.1, read as the reverse complement.
CAACGCCACCGGCGACTGGAAAGTCTCCAGCCTGCGGGAAGCGGCGCTCAGTTGGAACACCCAGATCAAGCAACTCCGGGCCGCGCCGCAAAACCTGCGTCTGGACGAGACTACGCTGAGCCTCGACGGCAGTTGGGCCCAGCATCAGATCAAGCTGATCTCCAGCGGACAGGTGCCGTTGCCGCCGGTGCTGACCGCGCCGACGACCACCAAGGTCGTCGCCCGCGCCCAGGCTGCGAGCAGCGCCTTGTCCAGCCGTCTGCAACTGGATCCACAAGGCGCCCGCGCCGAGCTTTCACTGGCCGGCGCGCTGGAATCCGATCCGCTGGTGGCCTGGCGCCAAGGCGCACTTTGGCAGGCGCGCGATCTGAAGATGCTGGTGCAGGCCAATGCGCAGCCGGAGCCGCTCTTCAAGGCTGGTCCGCTGACGGTCGCCTTGCGCCTGGAGCCGCATGTGTCACCGCGCCAGGCGCAGGTGGCGCCGGGTCGGCTGGAGATGCTCGGTGCCGGCCTGCGCTGGGACCGCTTGAACTGGCAGGCACCGTCGGATTGGGATGTCCAGATGTCGCTGGAGCCGCTGGCCGCCGCACCGGTGCTGAACAAGCTGCAACCGGACTTCGGCTGGGGCGGCGATCTGCGCATCGAGGGCTATCTGAAGAGCCGCCGCGACGCGCGCGGGCTCACCATCGACCTGTCGCTCGCCCGCACGGCGGGCGATCTGACCGTGACCGACGAAGTCAGCACCCAGCGCCTGGGCCTGACCGATCTCCGGCTGGGGCTGCTGGCCGACAACGGCGTCTGGCATCTGACGCAGGGCATCGCCGGGCAGAACATGGGCGCGGTCGGCGGGGCCATCACCGCGCGGACGGGTGATCCGCATGCCTTGCCGACCTCCTCGTCCAAGCTGGAAGGCGCGCTGGAAGCGAAGGTGGACAACCTGGGCAACTGGGGTCCGTGGCTGCCGGCGGGCTGGCGGCTGGGCGGCAGCCTGTATGCCACGCTCAGCCTGAGCGGCACCGTGGGTGCGCCGGAGGTGCGCGGGCAGGCCGGCGGTCAGAAACTGGCCTTGCGCAATGCGCTGATGGGCGTGGACATGAACCAGGGCGAGCTGGCGCTGACCATGAACGGCACGCAAGCGCAGCTCGAAAAGTTTGTCGCCAAGGGCGGCAACGGCCAGGTCAGCGCCGAGGGCCAACTGCATTTCGGCGCCAATCCGCGCGCCGAGTTGTCCTTGAAGGCCGACACCTTCGCGCTGCTGCAGCGGGTCGACCGCCGGGTGGTGGCCAGCGGCACGGCGCAGGTCAAGGCCAGCGCGGAGCTGCTCGATCTGAAGGGACGATTCGTCGTCAACGAGGGCCTGTTCGACTTCTCCCGCGGGGATGCGCCGCAGCTCGACAGCGACGTGCAGGTGATCCGCCAGAACGGCCCGACCAAGGTCGCGGAAATCAATGGGCGGCCGCTGCGGGTCAAGCTGGATCTGGATGTGGAACTGGGCCGACGCCTGCAACTGCGCGGCTACGGCATCGACACCCGCATCCGCGGCGCGCTGCATCTGGCGCAGGACGGGCAGGCCAAGCCGACGCTGGAGGGTGAGGTGTCGAGCGAGGGCGGCACCTTCAATGCGTATGGCCAGAAGCTGGTGGTCGAGCGCGGGGTGTTCACCTTCACCGGCCCGCTGGACAACCCGCGGCTGGATGTCCTGGCGATTCGCCCCGGTCTGGAGAACGATGATGTGCGGGTGGGCGTGACGGTCACCGGCACTGCGACCAGTCCGCGGATCAAGCTTTATTCCGACCCGGACATGAGCGAGACCAACAAGCTATCCTGGCTGGTGCTGGGCCGCTCGCCGGACAACCTGGGCCGCAGCGACACCGCGCTGATGCAGCGGGCGGCGATGGCGCTGATCAGCGGCGACGGCGAAAGCGCCAGCGACAAACTGATCCACAACATCGGTCTGGACGAGGTGTCCTTCAGCGGCGAGGGCGACGACGCCCGCGGCACGGTGGTGCGCCTGGGCAAGCAGCTCAGCCGCAATGTGTTCGTCGCCTACGAGCGCGGCCTGAACGCGACCACCGGCAACTGGCAGCTCATCTACAAGGTCGCTCAGCGCTTCACCCTGCGCGCGCAGGCAGGCGAGGACCAGCAGGGGCTGGATGTGATCTGGCAGTGGAAGTGGGAGTAAGGGCCGGTGGGCGGTCGCCGCCGGAGGCGCGCCGCGATGCACGGATGTCGTGATTCGGATGCGTCGCAACTGGCGGGTTCACACCCCCTTGGGCCCTTGAACGCGCACGCTTCCATGCGAGAATCGCGGGCTTCGCGATGACCCGTTCGGGACGTCGCCGATCAGGTCAGCCGACCGGCTTTGCCGGTGGCTGACCGACCTGCCTCTCCGTAGTTCAATGGATAGAACGGCCGCCTCCTAAGCGGCAAATACAGGTTCGATTCCTGTCGGAGGGACCAGCTGAGCAGGCGTGGTCTGACGCATGTGAATGAAGCCTCTGGGTGTGAAAACCTCGGGGCTTTCTTATTTCCTGGCGAAGCAGGTCAGGTGTTCCCGAGCGGATCGAATTTTCAATACGCCTGCTAAAGCAGGATTTTTAGCGTCAGCCGCTGCGAGTACCGCAAAAATCCTGCCAAAGCAGGCGGTATGAACCCGTCCGGCGGCTCTGCTGAGGCGAATTCAGGGCGCCCACCCCTGCCGAACGTCACCCCTTTCCCGGCGCGCCCGTCCACATCGGCCGCCTCCGAACCCCCACCCCAATCCACCCGCACTGCCCAGGCGCGCCATCAATCCACACGATGGTCGTAAATGAGGGGTAAACCGGTTTCTCCACGTCGGTTGGGTTTTTCCCCCACGCATATACTGAGCAAGCCCTCGCTGCGTCCGCTGGATCGGCGACATGGGCAAGCAGTCAGGCTGTACACAAAAGGATTTTTCGCATCATGGGCGCCAAACTGAAAGTTGCGGGCTGGGTCGCTTTGGGAGCGATGGCCGGTGTGTTGACCACGATGCAGCTGCAGGCCAATGCCCGCAGCACGGCCGCGCCGCTGCCGCTGGAAGAGCTGCAGCAGCTCGCCGCCGTGTTCGGCATCGTCAAGGCCGACTACGTCGAGAACGTCGATGAGAAAAAGCTCATCAACGACGCCATCTCAGGCATGGTCTCCGGCCTGGATCCGCACTCCCAGTTCTTCGACAAGAAGAGCTTCAAGGAATTCCGCGAAAGCACCTCCGGTCGCTTCGTCGGCGTGGGCATCGAGATCGGCATGGAAGACGGCCTGGTCAAGATCGTCTCCCCGATCGAAGGCTCGCCCGCCTTCCGCGCCGGCCTGCGCAGCGGCGACCTGATCAGCAAGATCGACGACACCGCCGTGCGCGGCATGACGCTCGACCAGGCCGTCAAGCGCATGCGCGGCGAGCCCAACACCAAGGTCACGCTGTCCATCTACCGCAAGTCGGAAAGCCGCACCTTCCCGATCACCATCGCCCGCGAAGAAATCCGCGTGCAGAGCGTGCGCGCCAAGATGGTCGAACCCGGCTACGCCTGGGTCCGTGTGAGCCAGTTCCAGGACCGCACCGTCGAGGACTTCACCCAGAAGCTCGCCGACCTCTACAAGCAGGACCCCAAGCTCAAGGGCGTCGTGCTGGACCTGCGCAATGACCCGGGCGGCCTGCTCGAAGGCGCGGTGGCGATTTCCGCCGCCTTCCTGCCCAAGGATGTCGAGGTGGTCTCCACCAACGGCCAGCTGGCGGAATCCAAGGCCAGCTACAAGGCCAATCCCGAGTTCTACGCTCGCCGCGGCTCGGGCGATCCGCTGCGCAAGCTGCCGGACGCGATCAAGAACGTGCCGCTGGTGGTGCTGGTGAACGAAGGCTCGGCATCGGCCAGCGAGATCGTCGCCGGCGCGCTGCAGGACCACAAGCGCGCGGTGGTGATGGGCGCCCAGACCTTCGGCAAGGGCTCGGTGCAGACCGTGCGCCAGCTCGGCCCGGACACCGCGGTCAAGCTGACCACCGCACGCTACTACACCCCGAGCGGCCGTTCGATCCAGGCCATGGGCATCGTGCCGGATCTGGCGATCGACGAAACCGCGGAAGGCAATGTCTTCGCCGAGCTGCGCATGCGCGAAGCCGACCTGGAAAAGCACCTCTCCGGCACCGACGAAAAGGCCGACGACGCTCGCACCAAGGAGCTCGAAAAGCTGCGCGAAGAGCGCCGTCAAAAGCTGGAAGCGGAATACGCCAAGCGCGGCGAGCCGCTCAAGCCGCTGCCGGAATTCGGCAGCCCGGAAGACTTCCCGCTGCAGCAGGCCCTGAACCAGCTGCAAGGCAAGCCGGTCGCGCTGTCCAAGACGGCCGTCGCCCGCAAGGCCGAGGCCAAGACCTCGACCAAGGAGTGACGCTTCGGCGTTCTGCCCCGATCGCCCCCTCCGAAAGCCCCGCAAGGGGCTTTCTTCATTTCCGAGGCTCGCGCCGCATGCCCGGTCCGGCCGCTATGCTTGTCGGCTATGGATGACGAGCAATTGCTGCGCTACTCGCGCCACATCCTGCTGGACGACATCGGCGTGGAAGGTCAGCAGCGGCTGCTGCAGGCCCATGCGCTGGTGATCGGCGCCGGCGGGCTGGGCTCCCCGGTGGCGCTTTACCTGGGCACGGCCGGCGTGGGCCGCATCACCCTGGTCGATCACGACCGGGTGGACCTGACCAACCTCCAGCGGCAGATCGCCCACAGCCTGGACCGGATCGATCAACCGAAGGCGAGCTCCGCCGCCGCCGGCATCGCCGCGATCAATCCGGATCCCGATATCCGCCCCGTGATCGCGAAGGCGGATGCGGCGCTGCTGGATGAGCTGGTGCCGCAGGCCGATGTGGTGCTGGACTGCACCGACAACTTCGCGACCCGCCACGCGATCAATGCCGCCTGCGTGCGCCACGGCAAGCCGCTGGTGTCGGGCGCGGCCTTGGGCTTCGATGCGCAGCTCAGCGTCTACGACACCCGATCCCCCGACGCGCCCTGTTATGCCTGTCTCTTCCCGGCTGATCAGCCGCCGGAGGAACAGCGCTGCGCCACCATGGGCGTGCTGGCGCCGCTGGTGGGCATCATCGGCAGCATGCAGGCCGCCGAGGCGCTGAAGCTGCTGTCCGGCATGGGCAGCCACCTGCCCGGTCGCCTGCTGATGCTGGATGCGCGCCGCATGGAATGGACCGATCTGCAGGTCCAGCGTGATCCCGCCTGCCCGTGCTGCGGATCCTCACGCGTGAAAGCGAATGACGCCACCACGGCCGCGGCGACCTGAGCGCCCGTGACCCGGCGCCGCGCGACGCAACAAACTGCCGCGTCCGCGTCGGTCACTGCGCCAGGACGCAAGAACATTAAGCGCAGAAGTCCCTAAGCTCTCGGCCCACCGACCATGAACCGACACGACAAACTCACCGCCCGCAACTTCCAGACGGCCCAGGAAGAAGCGAAGCTCACCAGCTTCGACGAGAACCCGCCCGACGCCTATCGGCTGGCCTTCACCGACACCGATTTCCTGGTCCGCCCCGAGCTGCGCCCGGTGCGCATGCAGCTGGAGTTGCTCAAGCCGGAGCTGATCCAGCAGGAGCTGGACATCCAGTCGACGGTGGTGATCTTCGGCAGCGCGCGGATCGCCGATCGCGAAGCGGCGCAAGCGGCGGTCGATGCGGCCCGCGCATCGAATGACAGCGTGGCCCTGCAGCGTGCCGAGCGCCGGCTGCTGATGAGCGGCTTCTATGAGGAGGCGCGCCGCTTCGCCCAACTGGTGACCGAGCACACCAAGGATCATCCGCATCCGCTGTATGTGGTCACCGGCGGCGGCCCCGGCATCATGGAAGCGGGCAATCGCGGCGCGCATGAAGCGGGCGGACGCAGCATCGGCCTGAACATCGTGCTGCCGCATGAGCAGCGCCCGAACCAGTACATCACGCCGGAGCTGTGCTTCCGCTTCCACTACTTCGGCCTGCGCAAGATGCATTTCCTGATCCGCTCGGTGGCGCTGGCCGCCTTCCCGGGCGGCTATGGCACGCTCGACGAGCTGTTCGAAACCCTCACGCTGATCCAGACCGGCAAATGCCGGCGACGCCCGATCCTGCTGTTCGGACGGGACTTCTGGTCGCGTCTCATCGATTTCGACCTGCTGCTGGACACCGGCATGATCAGCCCCGGCGACGAGCAGCTCTTCCACTATGTTGAAACCGCCGAAGAAGGCTGGGCGCTGCTCGTGAAGGAATACGAGATCGATCAGCCCGGCGCCGCCACCGGCACAGCCCAGGAGTTTGCGAAATGAGTGCTCTTCGACCCGTCAGCCTGATTGGCGCGCCCACCGATGTCGGCGCCGGTGCGCGCGGTGCCAGCATGGGCCCGGAGGCCCTGCGGGTCGCGGGCCTGGCCGAGGCGCTGCGCAGCCATGAGGTGGAGGTGCTGGACCGCGGCAACCTGTCCGGCCCGCCCAACCCGTGGCTGGCGCCGGACGACGGCTACCGGCATCTGGCCGAGGTGACCGCCTGGAATCAGGCGGTGCATGACGCGGTGCATGCGGAGCTGCAGGCGGGCCGCATGCCCATCCTGCTGGGCGGCGATCACTGCCTGGGCCTGGGCTCGATCTCGGCGGTGGCGCGCCATTGCCGCGAGACCGGCAAGAAGCTGCGCATCCTCTGGCTGGATGCGCATGCCGACTTCAACACCTCCGAACTCACGCCGAGCGGCAACATCCACGGCATGCCGGTGGCCTGCCTGTGCGGCTACGGGCCGAAGGAACTGGTCGAGATCGGCGGCCATGTGCCGGCGATCGATCCGAAGTGGATCCGACAGATCGGCATCCGCAGCGTGGATCCCGGCGAGAAGCGCTTCGTGCACGAGGTGGGCCTGGAGGTCTTCGACATGCGCTACATCGACGAGATGGGCATGCGCCACGCCATGGAACTGGCGCTGGCCACGATGGATGCCAACACCCATCTGCATGTCAGCTTCGACGTCGACTTCCTGGATCCCGATGTCGCACCCGGCGTCGGCACCACCATCCCGGGCGGGCCGACCTACCGCGAGGCCCAGCTCTGCATGGAGATGATTGCCGACACCGGCCGCCTGGCGTCGCTGGATGTGATGGAGCTCAATCCCGCGCTGGACGTCCGCAACAAGACCGCGCTGGTGGCGGTTGACCTGATCGAATCGCTGTTCGGCAAGTCCACGCTGATGCGACGCTGATCGGCGGTGGATGCGCATTTGATGTGCGGTTGATCAGCGGTTGATCAGCGCTGGAAGCCAAGCTGATCGGCCGTTTCATTCGGCCTCATCGCGTCTGGCGACCTGCGCCGGATCGTGACGCCTGGCACGCGCGAGCCGGTCGCACGACCAGTCGTCGACGGCCTGCGCAGACGTCGTTGCGCTGAGGGTCCAGCGGCCCCGCCGCGCAAGCCCTTTCGTCGGATCCGACATCACGCCCAGGCACTTCGGTGAAGGACTGCGCGCTTAGAGGCTCCCCTCCAAAGAGGGTGGGCCGGATGTGGACTTTCGCACTCGCCGGCGCGAGGTCAATCGTGTCCAATTGATACCCAGGGACAGGCATAGAGGCCGCTCCGGGGACGACATCGCATCACCGGACACAGAGGCTCGCCAAGCTCCGCGATGTGCAGAAGAATTCGTTCACCATGTCGTCGTTCGTTTGTCGTGCGCGGGGTTTCCGCGCCTTGCCGGCCGTCTTGGCCACCTGGGCCGGACTGGCCTTCGCCTCAACGGCCATGGCTGCGCCCTCGGCCGGCAGCACCAGCGGCACCCTGGAAATCGGCGCCACCGTCGTGGTGGCCTGCCAGGTGACGGGCAGCACGTTGAATTTCGGTGCGGCACTGGATCCGCTGCAGACGCCCGGCCCGGTCGATGCCATGACCTCGCTGGCCCTCACCTGCACCCGCACCACGCCTTACAGCGTCGCGCTGAGCGCGGGCGCCAACGCCGGCAATGCCTCGGCCTTCGGCAACCGCGCGATGACCAGCGGCACCCACAGCCTGCCTTATCAGCTCTACCTCGATGCCGGCCGCACCCAGGTCTGGGGCGATGGCAACAGCAGCGGCCTCTACACCGGCACCGGCACCGGCAGCCAGCAGATGCTGACCGTCTACGGCCGACTGCCGTCGCTGAACGGCATCCCGCCGGGCAACTACAGCGACACGGTGACGCTGACCATCACCTATTGAGCCCGTTCGGCGTCTGCTCCATCAGGCGAACCAGGGCGTGCAGCACCCGATTGGCCGGCGTGGGCACGCCCAGCGCCTCGCCACGGCGAACCAGATAGCCGTTGAGATGATCGATCTCGGTGCGCTTGCCTCGCGCCAGGTCCCGCGCGGTCGATGACAGCTGACCCGGCATGGTGACCGCGATCTTGCGCACGGCTTCGCGCACATCGCCCTCCACCTGCACACCCTCGGCCTCGGCCACCGCCAGGCCTTCGGCGACCAGATCCTCGAGCACCGCCCCCACGCTCGCCTCTTCGACCAGCCGACCATACGGCTGCTGCGTGATCGCCGAGAGCGCGTTGTAAGCGCAGTTGATCAACAGCTTCGACCACAGCGCGCCCCGCACATTGGCGGAGATCTCGGTCGGCACGCCGGCGGCGATCAGCGCCTGCGCGGCTTGTGCATCGCCGGTCGCCGGCTCGATCACCAGTTCGCCGCGGCCGTAGTGCTTCACATGGCCCGGGCCCACCATGCCGGTGGCGACATAGACCACCGCCGCCGACACCGGCTGGCGCAGCACCTCACGCATGCGTTCGGCATTGTCGACACCGTTCTGCATCGACAGCAGCAGCGTGTCCGCCGCCAGATACGGCCGCAGTTGCTCGGCCGCTTCGACCGTGTCCGCCGACTTCACGCAGAACAGCACGAGATCGGTCCCGCGCGCCGCGCTCGCTTCGGTGTCTGCACGCAGGGGCACCGATTGATCGAAGCTGGCCGTCTCCATCCGCAGGCCGTGACGGCGGATCGCCTCCACATGCAGCGGTCGGCCGATCAGCACCACCTCATGGCCGGCGCGCGCCAGCAGGCCGCCGAAGTAGCAGCCGACCGCGCCCGCGCCCATCACCGCGATCCGCAGCGGCGCGGTGGGCGGGGTCGGCGCGGCGCTGGCCCCGCTGGGCGAAGCGCTGGCGCTGGCATCGATCGCCGACGTGGGCGGCATCGGAACGGGCGTCGTCATGGCTCAATCCTTTTTGACTCGGGTGCGGGCACGCGCGTTGAATGGGGAAACCGGCGAATCGGTCGATCCCTTCGTAGCGGTGGCGGCGGCGAACTCGGTCGCGGCAGATGCCGTGCCCGCTGCCAACTTCGCGCCGGGGCGAGCCGACGCCGCCGCCTTCGTGGCGCGCTGCCGTGCTGCCGACGGTGGCGCGGCGGATGTGCTGACCGCACCCAGCGGCGCCAGGTGCCCCGCCGCGACGATCCAGCCTTCCAGTGGGTCCGCATCGGCGGGCCGGCCGTAGTCCGGCTGCAGGTCGGACCAGGCGGCCAGCATCATGCACAAGACGGCATCGAGCTTGTCGCCGCTGGCGTCATCGGCCAGCTCATCGCGCTGGGCATGGCTGAGCTTGAGCCGCAGGCCGAGGCGGCTGCGGCCTTGTTCCAGTGCATCGATCAGGTCCTTGCGAGCGATCAGCCGCTCCGGCGTCTGACGGGCGCGGTCATCGCTCTTGTAGCTGCGCGATCCGATCAGCTCGCGCGCGAGCAGCCCCGGGTAGGCCTCGAGCGCGACCCGGTCCGCATCGCCGGACTGCAACCCGGGCAGCGCCACGCCGGACGCGATCAGACGCGGCACGCCGGCATGCAGCATGTACGCCACCGGCGGATTCACCCATTTCATGCTGGGTGAGGAGCCCGCCGGCCCGTCGCAGGCACGGTGCGCGAATTTGCCGCCGACCGGCCGCGCAGCACAGAAGGCGGCGAAGGTGTCGCGGATCTCCGCCCGCGACAGCGCGCCGTAGTGCGCCATCAAGGCGGCCCAGTCGAGCGGCCAGCCCAGATGCGTGACCAGTTCACGCGGCAGACCGAAGGGCAGGTCGAAACCGCCGATCCATCGCGCATCGGGCGCCAGCGGCTCCCGCAGCCACGCGTCGAAGGCCTCGAGGGACGACAGCCCGCGCTGCGCGTTCAGCCGCACGACCTGTCCCTGGCGCTCACCGAAGGCCAGGCGGATGGGTTTGCGCGCCGACGGCGCGCTGGAGAAATCGACGCCCACCCACGTGGTGCGCTTGTGCAAGACGGATGACATGTCCGCCACTGTATCGGCCCGTCAGCGCGTCAGCCCCGGCCGAGCGCGGATACCCCTGCGGCCGGTGGCCGTGATGCGCGAGGGGCGGACGTCGATCAGCTGCCGACCGATCCCGGCGCGTGCCGCTTACTGCAGCTTGAAGACCGCCACCGATTGCGACAGCGCATCGGCCTGATGCTGCAGGCTCTGCGCGGCGGCGGCGCTTTCCTCGACCAGCGCGGCATTCTGTTGCGTCATCTGGTCCAGCTGCGAGATCGCAGTGCCGATCTGGTTGATGCCGCCGCTCTGCTCGGCAGTGGCCGCACTGATCTCCGACACGATGCGCGACACCCGCCCGATGGATTCGGAAATCTCCCGCATCGTCTCACCCGCCTCGGTCACCAGGCTGGCCCCGCTGGCGACGTTCTCGCCGCTGGCGGTGATGAGCTGCTTGATCTCCTTGGCCGCTTCGGCGCTGCGCTGCGCGAGGCTGCGCACCTCCGAGGCGACCACCGCGAAACCGCGTCCCTGCTCGCCGGCTCGCGCGGCTTCCACCGCCGCATTCAGCGCCAGGATGTTGGTCTGGAACGCGATGCCGTCGATGGTGCCGATGATGTCGCCGATCTTGCTGGACGACGCGCTGATGCGCCCCATCGTGTCCACCACCTGTCCCACCACCGACACGCCGCGCTCCGCGACGCCGGCGGCTTCTGCGGCCAAGGTGTTGGCCTGACGGGCGGAATCCGCGTTGTGCTGCACGCTGGCGGTGAGCTGCTCCATCGCCGAGGCCGTCTCCTCCAGATTGGACGCGGCCTGCTCGGTGCGGTTGCTGAGGTCCTGCGCACCGGCGGCCACTTCGCGAGAAGCCGTCGCGATGCTGTCGGTGGCACTGCGCACGCCGCTGACCACGGTGCGGATCGAGCTCTGCATGCCCTGCACGCCGCGCATCATCGTGGCGGTTTCGTCACGGCCCTGCACCGTCAGCGATTCGCTGAGGTCCTGCCGGGCGATGCGCTCGGTGGTCGACACCGCCTGCGCCAGCGGCGTCAGGATGGAGCTGATGTTGAACAGGGTGAAGGTGCCGATGACCAGCGCGCCGATCAGCATCACGCCGCCGAGCGACATGCGAATGCGGGTCTCTTCCGCATCGATGCGCTTGACCTCGGCCTCGCTGCGCTGGAGCACCGCCTGCGTCATCTCGCCGAGTTGCTTGTCCATCTGACGGACCGGTCCCTTGATCGGCTCGGTCGCACGGTTGGCCTCGGCGGAATCGACGAAGTCGTTGTTCAGGATGCGCTGCGTGATGCCGTCCAGGCCCGTCTTGTAGCTCGTCAGGGACTGCTGCATCGCCGTGGCCATGGTCTTGATCTCGGGCTCGACATCCAGCGCCGCAATGCGCTTCAGGTTGTCGGTGACCTTCTCGAAGGCGCCCAGCCAATCCTTCTGATAGCGCCGCACCGCCTGTTCCTCACCCATGTTGATGAGGATGTCCTTCTCATAACGCCGCAGGTTGCCGATGCCGGCGCGTACCTCGGACAGCTCCGCCAGCGATGCCACATCGTTGGCGACATAGTGTTCAAACTGCCCTTTGATCCGGGCCATGGCCCACAGCCCGTCGCCCCCGATCACCAGCAGCCCCAACACCGACAGCAGGCCCAAGGCCATCAAGCGAGCTCGAATCGAAAAGTTTCGCAACGACGACATGTGATTTCCCAACGGTGCGTTGATCGCACGGAAAGCCTACCAGTCGTCATCCGAATCGAACAGCCGGGCGAGCGCGTCACCAGCCCGTGTTTGCGCAAAAACACCGCGGACTTGCGTGGCGGTCCATGACCTCGTCGAGCGCGCCGCCACGACGGCGCGTCGGCCTCAACTCCAGAGCGCCGCCATCGTCGCTTCAAAGCGGTGTCGACGCGCCTCATCGTGGGGCAGTCGCTGGCGACCCGCCACATGCACCTCCAGCCAGGTCGCCCCCTGGCTCGCGAAGATCAGCCCATCCAGACGCGCCGTCGCCGGCAGGCCGCCCACGCCGCTGGCCTGCGGATCCAGCACCAGGAAGTCGGCGCGCGCGCCGGGCGTCAGGCCCCAGGAAGAGAAGCCGGCGGCCGCCGCACTGCCCTGCACGCAGGCCTCAAACAGCCGCGCGGCGGTACTTGGCTGGCGACCCGGCCAGGCGGCGACATTGCGGCGCTGTTGCCCCAGCCGCTGGCCGTATTCCAGCCAGCGCAGTTCCTCGACCCAGTCGCGGGTGACCTGGCTGTCGGAGCCCACCGTCAGCGGCACGCCCGCCTCGAGCCAGCCGCTCAGGTCAGCCAGGCCATCGCCCAGGTTGGCTTCGGTGCCGGGGCAGATCACCACGCCGGCGCCGCTGGTGGCGATACGGTCGATCTCCTCGCGCGTGCTGTGGGTGGCATGCACCAATTGCCAGCGCGCATCGAGGCCGGCGTCGGCGAGCAGGTCCAGTGGACGGCGCCCGGTGGCCGACAGGCAGTCGTTCACTTCCTGCTGCTGCTCCGCCACGTGGATGTGGATCGGCACCGCCGCGTCGCCGACGCGATCGCACAGGGCCTGCACGTCCGCCGGATGCGCTGCGCGCAGCGAATGCACCGCGACGCCGGCATTCACCAGCGGCAGGCCGGCGGCATTGACGCGCTCGCACGCGCGCCAGACCCAGTCGGCATCGGTGCGGAAACGGCGTTGGCTCTCGCGCAGGCCGGTCTGCTGGAAGCCCGCATGCGCATACAGCACCGGCAGCAAGGTCAGTCCGATGCCGACCTCCTGCGCGGCCTCGGCCAGCGCCCAGCTCATGGCCAGTTCGTCAGCGTGAGGCTGACCATCCGGCTGATGCTGCAGATAGTGGAATTCGCAGACCTGGGTGTAGCCGCCCGCCAGCAGCTCGCCGTAGAGCTGCGCGGCGATCGCTTTCAGTTGCGCCGGCGTGACCCGCAGCGCCACGCCATACATGCGATCGCGCCAGGACCAGAAGTCATCGCTGTCGCTGTCGCGCTGCTCGGCGAGGCCGGCGAAGGCGCGCTGGAATGCGTGGCTGTGGGCATCCACCAGGCTGGGCAGCACCGGACCCGGCAGGCGGCGCACGCCGTCCGGCGCCGGCTGGTCGGGACGCAGCGAGCGCCAGCGGCCATCGGCGCCGATCTCCATCAGCACGTCCGACTGCCAGCGCCCCTCCATCCACGCCTGAGGCGCATGCAGCCACTGCGCGCTCATGCCGCGCTCGTCCGGCTGGGATTGGCCATCAGATAGGCCTGCAACAGCATCGTCAGCAGCGGCCGGATGCGGCCCACGCAGGCGTCATCGAGCTCATAGCCGGTGAAGCCCAGCTCGCCTTCGGTCATGTAGCAGCGATAGCACATCTCCAGTTGCACCGCCTGCTGGCCCAGCGACGGACGGCCGTACTGCCGCGTGATGTACCCGCCCTTGAAGCGGCCATCCACCACCCAGCTGAACGCGTCTTGCGAGGACAGCACGATCTCCATCGCCTGGCGGGTGATCTGCTTCGCCGACTGGCCGTCCACCGTGCCGATGTTGAGGTCGGGCAGCCGGCCTTCGAAGAGCCACGGCAGTTCCGAGCGAATGCTGTGGGCCTCGAACAGCAGCGCCTGGCCGTGCACCTGGCGCAGCCGCTGCAGCTCGCCTTGCAGGGCCTGGTGATAGGGCGCCCAGTAGGTCTCGATGCGGCGCTGCTTCTCGTCCGCATCCGGCGCCTGGCCGTCGCGGTAGAGCGGCTCGCCGGTGAAGAAGCGGGTCGGGCAGAGCTCGGTGTTGCTGGCGCCGGGATACATCGGCGTGTCTTCCGGCGGGCGGTTCAGGTCGATCAGATAACGCGAATAACGCGGGATCAGCAAGCCCGCGCCGAGTTCCTCGGCGATCGGCGCATAGAGCTTCTCCAGATGCCAGTCCGTGTCCTCGCTGCCGAGCGCGCGCGGCACATAGCGGTCGTGCTGATCGGCCGGGATCTCGCGGCCGACATGCGGCATGCTGATCAGCAGCGGCGTGCGCCCGGGTCGCAGTTCAAAAACGTCATGCTTCATCGTCTTGTCTCCTTTTGTATGCGGTCAGGCGGCGGTCCGGCGGCGGTCAGACGCCGCTCGGAGCGATCGGGGACTCGCGCCGCGCCGTCAAGGACGAGGGCACGACGAGTGCCGGCCCCCGGCCCCCGGCGCCCGGCTCCAGCCGCATGCGGACGGCTGGGCCACCCTCGCGGCGCGCACGCCGCCCCGCTGACGCGACCCGCGCATGCGGAGCCCGCGCTCAATCCCCGATTCGCTGACGGCCGCCCACCACCGTCGCCTGCAGCGGATTGCGACCGAAGTAATAGGCCAGCTCACGCGGATGCTGAGCCTGCCAGATGCAGAAGTCGGCGCGTTGGCCCGCCACCAGCCGACCGCGATCGTTCAGGCCCAGCGCCTGCGCGGCATGGACGGTCAGGCCGCGCAGCGCTTCTTCCGGCGTCATGCGGAAGAAGGTGCAGGCCATGTTGAGCATCAGCAGCAGCGACAGGCCCGGCGCGCTGCCCGGGTTGTGATCGGTGGCCAGCGCGATCGGCACGCCCGCCGCGCGCAAGGCCTCGATCGGGGGCAGCCGGGTCTCGCGCAGGAAGTAGTAGGCGCCGGGCAGCAGCATCGCCACCGTGCCGGCGCGGGCCATCGCGCGGATGCCGTCGTCGCTCAGGTATTCCAGATGGTCGCAGGACAGCGCGCCGAATTCGGCCGCCAGCGCGGCGCCGCCCTGGTCGCTGAGCTGCTCCGCATGCAGCTTGACCGGCAGGCCCAGCCCGCGGGCGGTCTCGAAGATGCGCCGCGTCTGCGCGGGCGTGAAGCCGATGCGCTCGCAGAAGGCATCGACGGCATCGATCAGGCCCTGCGCCTGCAGCTGCGGCATCCAGTCGCAGACCGCCTCGACATAGTCGTCCTGCCGTCCGTCGAATTCCGGCGGCACCGCGTGGGCGCCGAGGAAGGTCGTGCGCACCGTCAATCCGGTGTCGGCCATACGGCGCGCCACACGCAGGCATTTCGCTTCATCGTCCAGCGACAGGCCGTAGCCGGATTTCACTTCCAGCGTCGTCAGGCCTTCTGCCATCAGCGCCCGGGCGCGCTCCAGCGCCAGGCGGTGCAGCGTCGCTTCCGACGCCTGCCGCGTGGCGGCGACGGTCGACCGAATGCCGCCACCCGCGCGAGCGATGGCCTCGTAGCTGGCGCCCTGCAGACGCAGTTCGAATTCGGCGGAGCGCTCGCCGCCGTAGACCAGATGGGTGTGGGCATCGATCAGGCCCGGCGTGACGAGCGCGCCGCCCAGGTCGTGGGTCTCCGCCAGGTCCGCACGCAGCGCGGCGGGCAAGGCGTCGCGCGGACCGACCCAGCGCAGCCGGTCGCCCTCGGTGACCATCGCGCCGTCCGGCACCAGGCCCCAATCGCGCTCGTCGGCGAAGGTGACGAGCTGGGCGCCGGTCCAGAGCCGGCGATCCGTCATTCGGCGCTCCACATCAGCCACCAGGCGGGACCATGCTCATCGCCGTCATCAAAGACGCAGCTCTGCGAGCTGGGCGATTCGCACCAGGCCAGCGTGTGCGGCGCGACCGGCACCGCGCGGGCGCCATGGATCAGCAGGCCGCCGCGCTCGGTGAACAGGCCGAACCAGTCCATGCCGTGCGGAATGATGGGGCGCTCGGCCCGCTGCACCCGGAACACGCCGGCATCGCGTCGGTGCATGGCGTTGAAGTCCTTGGTCGGGCCGTCGACCAGCGTGCACAGCGGGGCTTCCTCACCCGGGAACTTCAGCAGCGGATCGCCAGGCTTGAGGGTGCGGCGCAGCAGGCTGACGCCGCCGCCGGCCAGCACGCCGAACCAGCGGTCCACGCCGGGAAAGGCCGAGAACGGGCCATCCTTGTCGATGTCGGCGACGCTGATGCGCACCTTCCAGTCGGAGACATGCGGCCAGGCCAGCAGTTCACGGGTGCGGCCACCGCCGTTGCGCCACGGGGTCGGCTGGACCTCGTCGGCACTGATCCTCATCCAGCTCATGCGGGCTCCCCCGGCACCGCCACCCGCTGTGCGCTTCTCATGCTTGAAAACTCCCTTGCAGAATCCACCGGCTGCCTGGATGGACCAGGCGGACCGCGGTGACAACGCGCCCGAGGCTCAACGTGCTGCGCTTGACGACCAGGCAGGGTTCTCCGCGCGGCATGCCGAGCAGTCGCGCCTCCTGCGCGCTGGGCATCTCGGCTTCAATCGTATAGCGGGCTTCAGAGAGCGGCGCCACCTCCAGCAGGTAGTGGGTGGGCGTGACGTGATGAAAATCCTGCGCCATGTAATCCGGTGCGCAGGCGGCATTGACCAGCCGGTCCTCGCACTGGATGGCGATGCCGTTTTCCCGGTGCACGATCACGCTGTGGAACAGCGCCGCGCCCGGCGCGATGCCGAACTGCGCGGCCTGCGTCTCGTCCGCGCGCAGCGCTTCCAGCACGTGCACCTGGGCCTCGTGGCGATGCCCGCGGGCGAGGATTTCCTCATGCACATCGCGCACCGTCAGCGTCGAGGCGATCCGGTGCAGCTCCGCCACGAAGCTGCCCACGCCCTGCACCCGATCGACCAGGCCTTCCTGATGCAGCTCCCGCAGCGCGCGGTTGACGGTCATGCGGCTGACGCCGAAGGTGTCGGTCAGTTCCGACTCCGACGGCAGCCGCTCACCCGGGCGCCAACGACCGCTGGCGATGCCTTCGCGCAGATGCGTCTTGACCTTGAGATATTGAGGCGCCGGACCGCCGGCCGAGGGGTTGACCATGGGCCCGGATCGTACTTGACGGTACTTGTATAGACAACCGATTCAGCCGCCCACATAATCGCGCCGCCATCGATCAGGAGATTCCCATGAGCGTTCTCGCGTCCTCCCTCGCCGCCGCTGCTGCCGGCACGGGATCGGCCTCCTCCACGAGCCCGTCCACCGCAGGTCCGCGGCCGGTCCGCGCGCCCACCGGCACCGAGCTGCATTGCAAGAACTGGCTGATCGAAGCGGCCTACCGCATGCTGCAGAACAACCTGGATCCGGCGGTGGCCGAGAACCCGGATGCGCTGGTGGTGTATGGCGGCATCGGCAAGGCGGCGCGCAACTGGGACTGCTTCGAGCAGATCCTGCGCTCGCTGCGCGCGCTGGGTGAAGACGAGACGCTGCTGATCCAATCCGGCAAGCCGGTCGGCGTGTTCCGCACCCATGCGGATGCGCCTCGGGTGCTGCTGGCCAATTCCAATCTGGTGCCAGCCTGGGCCACCTGGGAGCACTTCAACGAGCTGGATCGCCAGGGCCTGATGATGTATGGGCAGATGACCGCCGGGTCCTGGATCTACATCGGCTCGCAGGGCATCGTGCAAGGCACCTACGAGACCTTCGCCGAAGCGGGTCGGCAGCATTACGGCGCAGCGGCGTCCGGCGGCGCAGGTCACGCGGACGGCGCGAACGGCGCGGGCAGCGCCTCGGCCTCCGAATGGGCCGGACGATGGATCCTGACCGCCGGCCTGGGCGGCATGGGCGGTGCGCAGCCGCTGGCGGCGACCTTCGCGGGCGCGTGCTCGCTGACGATCGAATGCCAGCAATCGCGCATCGATTTCCGTCTGAAGACGCGCTATGTGGATGAGCAGGCGACCGACCTCGACGACGCTCTGGTCCGCATCGCGCGGTACACCGCGGAAAAGAAGGCGGTCTCGATCGCGCTGCTGGGCAATGCCGCCGAGGTGCTGCCGCAACTGGTGGCGCAGGTGCAGGCCGGTCGCGCGATCCGGCCGGATCTGGTGACCGACCAGACCTCCGCCCATGACCTGATCAACGGCTACCTGCCGCCGGGATGGACCGTCGAGCAGTGGAAGGCCGCCGCCTCCGATCCGGCTCAGCAGGCCGACCTGAAGGCCGCCGCCGCACGCGGCTGCGCGGTGCATGTGCAGGCGATGCTGGCCTTCCAGGCGATGGGCATTCCGACGGTCGACTACGGCAACAACATCCGCCAGGTCGCCTTCGACCAGGGCGTGCGCAACGCCTTCGACTTCCCCGGCTTCGTGCCCGCCTATGTTCGTCCGCAATTCTGCGAAGGCCGCGGCCCGTTCCGCTGGGTCGCGCTGTCGGGCGATCCGGAGGACATCTACAAGACCGATGCCAAGATCAAGTCGCTGTTCCCGCACCATGCGGGCGTGCACCGCTGGCTGGACATGGCGCGCGAGCGCATCAGCTTCCAGGGCCTGCCGGCGCGCATCTGCTGGCTGGGCCTGGGCGAGCGTCATCTCGCGGGCCTGGCCTTCAACGAGATGGTGCGCACCGGCGAGCTGAAGGCGCCGATCGTGATCGGTCGGGACCATCTGGATTCGGGCTCGGTCGCCAGCCCGAATCGGGAAACCGAACGGATGCAGGACGGCTCGGATGCGGTGTCCGACTGGCCGCTGCTGAATGCGCTGCTGAACACCGCCGGTGGCGCGACCTGGGTGTCGCTGCACCACGGCGGCGGCGTCGGCATGGGCTATTCGCAGCACAGCGGCGTGGTGATCGTCTGCGACGGCACCGACGCGGCGGCGCGCCGCATCGAACGGGTGTTGTGGAACGATCCCGGCACCGGCGTGATGCGACATGCCGATGCCGGTTATGAGCTCGCCCGTGAGACCGCCCGCGAGCGCGGCCTGAACCTGCCGATGCTGCGCTGACCGCCGCGCTGCGGCGGCGTCTTGCACCCGCAGCGGTCAACGCCCCTCGGCGTCTGCACGGCACCGATTCTTCAGATTCCAAGATCCGACTCATGACCCTCGTCCTCGAACTCATTCCCGGTCAGCTGACGCTCGACCAACTCCGTCAGATCCGCCAGGGCGGCGTGCGCCTGAGCCTGCATGCCGATGCCGCCGCCGCGATCCAGCGCAGCGCCGCCGTGGTGCAGGCCGCGGCCGCCGGTGATGCGCCGGTGTATGGCGTGAACACCGGCTTCGGCAAGCTGGCCTCCAAACGCATCGGCAAGCATGAGCTGGCCGCGCTGCAGCGCAACCTGATCCGCTCGCACTGCGTCGGCGTGGGCGCGCCGCTGTCGCCAGCCGTCGTGCGATTGATGCTCGCCACCAAGGCGGCCTCGCTGGCGCGCGGCTATTCCGGCGTGCGCGAATCGGTGGTGCAGAGCCTGCTGGATGCGTTCAATGCCGGTTTGGTGCCGTATGTGCCGGCACAGGGCTCGGTGGGCGCGTCGGGCGACCTGGCGCCGCTCTCGCACATGACGCTCGCGCTGATGGGCGAAGGCGAGATGCTGGTGGACGGTCAACGCCGTCCCGCCCTGGCCGAGCTGACGCGCGTCGGTCTGTCGCCGCTGGTGCTGGAAGCCAAGGAAGGCCTGGCGCTGATCAACGGCACGCAGACCTCGACCGCGCTCGCGCTCGATGCGCTGCTGCGCTTCGAGACCGTCTATGCCGCCGCGATCGTCAGTGGCGCACTGAGCCTGGATGCCGCTCGCGGCAGCGATGGGCCGTTCGATCCGCGCATCCATGAAGTGCGCGGCCAGCCGGGTCAGATCGAGGCCGCCGCGGCGTACCGCGCGCTGCTCGCGGGCAGCGAGATCCGGCAGTCCCATCGGGATGGCGACGACCGCGTGCAGGATCCTTACTGCCTGCGTTGCCAGCCGCAAGTGATGGGCGCCTGCCTGGACCAGACCCGCCATGTGCGTGATGTGCTGTTGCGCGAAGCGAATGCGGTGACCGACAACCCGCTGGTCTTCGCGCCGGCGGATGGCCCGGCCTACATGGTCAGCGGCGGCAACTTCCACGCCGAACCCGTGGCGCTGGCGGCCGATGCGCTGGCCTGCGCGGTGGCGGAAGTCGGCGCGATTGCCGAGCGCCGCATCGCGATGCTGATCGACACCGGCGTGTCCCGTCTGCCGCCGTTCCTCACGGTGAATGCCGGCCTGAACTCGGGTTTCATGATTGCGCACGTGACCGCCGCCGCGCTGGCCAGCGAGAACAAATCGCTCGCCCATCCCGCCAGCGTGGACAGCCTGCCCACCAGCGCCAATCAGGAAGACCATGTGTCGATGGCGACCTTCGCGGCGCGACGCCTGGCGGCGATGCTGGACAACACCGCGCACATCGTCGCGATCGAACTGCTGGCCGCCGGTCAGGGCATCGAGTTCCTGCGCCCGCTGCGCAGCTCCGACGCGCTCGAAGCCGTGCATGCGCAGTTGCGCGCGCGCTGCCCGGCGATGCATGAGGATCACTACCTCGCGCCCGACATCGAACAGGCCTTCGCGTGGGTGAATGGCGGCGAGCTGGCAACATTGCTTCATCAACGAACTGCTATGGTGCTGCTGGACTGAACTTGCCAGCACCCCATGCGCCGCGTCACCCTCTTCCGCGCCCTTCCCTCGCTTTCGTCGCCTGGCGCTCCCGGCGCTCCTGGCGCGCTTGGCGTCCTTCATGCGCTTGTCGCGCTGCTGGCGCGCTTCGTTCGGTCGCCTGATTCGATGGCGGATGGGCATCGGCTCGCCCGCCGCGCGAGGCCCGCGTCCGCGCGCGGCGCCGACGCCATCGCGTCCCCTCAGCGCGTGGCGCGTCACCTGGCCCGGCTGGCGATGCTGGGACTGGCGACGCTCAGCCTGCACAGCGTGGCCGCGACGCGGGTGATCTTCGAGGTGGACATGCGCGAGGAAATCCGCGCCGGTCGATTCGATCCAACGCAGGACCTGGTCGGCGTGCGCGGTGGTGGCGCGCCCTTGAGCTGGAACACGCCCATCCTGGCCAAGCGGGTGCGGGACGGCCACGGGGCGTTGTCATCAGCCGGCGTGCCGGTCTCGGGCACCAGTACGGCGGCGGCACAACGCGGCGACACCGCCGCGCCGACGGAACGCGAAAGCGACCGGGACAGCGATCGGGAAGGCGACCGAGACAGCATCTGGACGGTGGAGCTGAACTTCGAGCGCGCACCGATCGGCGGCGCCGTGCCCTACAAATTCCGCATCGAGCGCAGCGGCCAGGCCGCCGACGCGGGCTGGGAGCCCGGCCAGAACCGCATGCTGGAACTGGTGGCCGATCAGGTGCGGGTGACGCGGGTGTTCGGCGCGCCGGCGGCTCCGATCTCATTGAGCCGCGCGGGCCACATCGACGCGCTGATGCCGATCCCGACGCAGCTCGTCTCGCCGCGCACCCTGCAGGTCTGGCTGCCACCGGGTTATGAGAACGAGCCGACGCGGCGCTATCCGGTGCTGTATCTGCACGATGGTCAGAACGTGTTCGATGCGGCCGCCGCCGGGGCCGAATGGTCGGTCGACGAGACCGCACAGCGGCT
The DNA here is from genome assembly GCA_913776825.1 of Burkholderiaceae bacterium. Lineage (GTDB taxonomy): Bacteria > Pseudomonadota > Gammaproteobacteria > Burkholderiales > Burkholderiaceae_C > Roseateles. Next base: position 485,398 of record CAJYPV010000026.1, on the reverse strand, counting down.
GGTGGTGAGCGGCCAGATCCAGCCGCTGATCATCGTCGCGGTGTCGCATTCGCCGCAGCGCGCCGACGACTATGCCCCGACCCGCATCCTGGCCAACGGCGAGGCGCAGGGCGGCAAAGCCGCTGCGTACGCCCGTCATCTGATCGAGGAGATCAAGCCCGCCATCGATGCGCGCTACCGCACCCGCCGGGACGCCGCGCACACCGCCGTGGGTGGTTCCTCGCTGGGCGGCATCATGAGCCTGTGGCTGGCCATGCATCACAGCGACGTGTTCGGTGCGGCGCTGGTGGTCTCGCCCTCGCTGTGGTGGGACGATGAATTCCCGATCCGCGACGTGGCCCGCACCGCGCTGCCCATGAGCCAGCCGCGTCCGCGCTTGTGGATCGACATGGGCGATGGCGAGGGCGCCACCGCCATCCGGCAACTGCGCCAGCTGCGCCAACAACTGGTCAACCGCGGCTGGGACCGCAGCAGCTTGAACTATCTGGAAGCGCGCGGCGCGACGCATGACGAAGCCAGTTGGGCGGCGCGGGTGGAAGGCATGCTGCGCTTCCTCGACCGGCAGGCCTGGCCGGCGGAGGGCGCGACGCCTCCTGCGATCGGCCAGGATCCGTTCCCGCCCAGCCGTCCGACCGACATCAACCGGCCTCAGCCTCGTCCTTGATCAGCGCAGCGCGGCGCTGATCGGCGATTGAGACTGCGACTGCGACTGCGACTGCGGCTGCGGTCGCGCCGCACCAGACCCGACCGTGGACCGCATGACCGAGCCGCATCGGCCCTCGTCACGCGTCGGTCAATAGCGCCCGGTCGCCCCGGCGACCCTCAGATAGACATACGCGACCCAGGCCACCAGCGCGCGCCTCAGCATGCCGCGCAGGCCGCGGCCATCGGGTTGTTCCACCCGGCGTGAGCGGGCGACGGCGCCATCGAACTCCCGCACCACGTCGCCCGCGAAGGCGGCATCCCGCACCACGACATTCGCTTCCAGGTTCAGCAGCAGAGACAAGGGATCGATGTTGGAGCTGCCGACCGTCGCCCAGTCGTTGTCGACCACGCAGACCTTGGCATGCAGGAAGGCCGGCGTGTATTCGTAGATCTGCACGCCGTGGCCCAGCAGCTCGTCATACAGCGCATGCGCGGCCAAGGCGGCAATGCGGTAATCCACCTTGCCCTGCAGCAGCAGCCGCACCTGCACCCCGCGGCGCGCCGCGCCCTTGAGCGCGCGGCGAAAGCGCTGACCGGGATAGAAATACGGCGTGATCAGATCGACCCGCGTGGTGGCCGCCTGAATCGCATCGACATAGGAGCGCTCGATCGTGCGCCGCTGGCGGAAGTTGTCCCGCAGCACGAAGGCCGCGCGCATCGGCGGCAACACGGTGGGATCGCGCCGACGGTGATCGCCGCGCGGCATGCGGATGCGCCGCATCAGCCGCCGCGCCCGACGGGCCGGCGCGGCGCTGCGGATCATCGCGCGCAGCTCGTCGCCGAAGTCGTGACCCAGCCAGGCGCGCGTCCAGACCGCCCGCACCGCCTGTTCCACCGGCCGCACCACCGGACCGCTGACGCGCACCGCATAGTCCAGACGCGGCGTGTCGGTGGCGCCGTGATGCAGGTCCATCCGGTCGCCGATGATGTTGATGCCGCCGACGAAACCCGTCTGTCCGTCGACCACGCACAGCTTCTGATGCAGCCGGCGCAGTTGTCCGGGATGCAGCCAGTTCCACCAACGGTCGATCGGACGAAACACCGCCAGCGCCACCGGCGCGGCGTCGAGTTGCTCCCGCAGCCAGGCCAGGCTGGCCTTCGAGCCGAAACCATCGACGACCACCCGCACCCGCACGCCGCGCAGCGCGGCGCGGCAGAGCGCGGCGGCCGTCAGTGCGCCGGCTTCGTCGTGGTGGAAGATGTAGGTCGCCAGCCAGACCTCATGCCGCGCGGCATCGATGGCCGCAATCTGCGCCGGGAACAGCGCATCGCCACCGCACAGCAGGTCGACGGCATTGCCGCCGGTGAAGCTGGGCTGCGACCCCAGCGTCCAGGGAAAGAGCGGCTCCGCCTGCGCCTTCACGGATCCAGCACCAATTCGGCCAGCAGCGGCAGGTGGTCGGACATGCGGGCCCAGGTCGGGCCGCGCGGCACCTTCATGTCCACGCAGCGCAGGCCGCGCATGTAGATCCGGTCCAGCGAAAACACCGGCACGCGCGACGGGAAGGTCGGCAGCCCACGGCCCTTGCCGGGCGGCATGGCACGGCTCAGGCCGCAGATGCGGATCGGCTCGTCCAGGCGCTCGCCCCAGTCATTGAAATCACCGGCGACCACGAGCGGCGCGTCGGCGGGCACATGGTCGGTGATGAACTGCTGCAGCCGCTGCACCTGTCGCACCCGGCTGCCGTGCATCAGTCCCAGATGCGCGACGACCGCATGCACCTGCACGCCCTGCCAGTGCACCGGCACATGCAGCAGGCCGCGCTGTTCGAAGCGGTGGTCGGAGACATCGTGATGGCCGATGTCGCCGATCGGGTAGCGCGACAGCAGCGCATTGCCGTGTTCGCCGTGCCGGGTGATGGCATTGGTGCGATAGGCCACCTCGTAGCCGTCGGGCGCCAGGAATTCGGCCTGGCCCTGTTCCGGCCAGCCGAAATAGGTGCGCTCGAAATGGCGCGCTTCGCGGTGATGGAAGAGGCGCACTTCCTGCAGGAACACCAGGTCGGCGTCCAGTGCCCGCACGCCCTGCCCGAGGTTGTGGATTTCGAGCCGCTTGGCCGGACCGACGCCTCGCACGCCCTTGTGAATGTTGTAGGTCGCCACCCGCAAACGGTCGGCGCTCTGCGCGGGCGTGGTGTCGGTGGTGGCGGAATTCGCAACGGCCGCATGCCGCGGAGTCGGGCGCGTCATGGCGTGGGCCCCGAAGCCGTGGACGGCGCGGAGACCGCCTCGGCGGCGATCGACGCGGGGGCCGCGCCTTCACCGACCGACGGTCCGCCTGCGTGGATCGCACGCTGCGCCGGCAGATGCAGGATCGCCTCGGCGTTGGAGGGCGAAAAGCACAGGTCGGCGGCTTCGCGCCAGGGCAGCCAGCGGTACTGCAAATGCTCGCGCGGCGCCAGGACCACCGGCGTGCCGGGCGGCACCGTCAGGCCAAAGACATGTTCGGTGTTGTGGGTGACGCCGGGCGCATACCGATGACGCCACACCGGATAGATCTCATAGACATTGCGCAGCGCCCAGTCCGTCAATGCGTCCGGGGCCAGGTCTTGCACCCGGATGCCGGTCTCCTCGAAGACTTCCCGCTCGGCGGTGGATCGCAGCGATTCCTCGGGCGTGTCCTTCGATCCGGTCACGCATTGCCAGAAGCCGGGCCGGTCCGCGCGCTCGATCATCAGCACCTCCAGCGCCGGCGTGTGAATGACCACCAACACCGATTCCGGGATCTTGTAGCTGCTCGGGACAACAACGGCTTCGCTCATGCGGGCAAGCATATCGCAGCCGTTTGTCGGCTCGGGTGCCTGAGGCGGGATGCCGGCACGCCACGCCAGGGCAAAGGCGGGTCGGCCGGCGGGTCGGTCGGCGGGTCGGCCGGCGGCGCCCGCGGCGATGTCGGCTTTGTGTCGGCGCCATGTCGCCGGTCGGCACACAGGGGCGGATCGCGGCGCGCGACACAGACCCCGTGCGCGGCCGCAATGCTTGTTCACACGCGGCCTACATCGAGGGCCGCAGATGTGCGGGCCGACATGTCGATCGCCGCACTTGGCCGTCGCATCGCCGGATGTTCGGGCGATCCGGCGGCGGTCGTCTCGAAAGAATGAAGCCATCGCAACCCAATGGACTGGAGTGGACATGAGCTCGGTTTCCAATATTCCCCTGGTGGCCTCCCGGCAACTGACGAGCCGACCCAGCGGCAGCTACGAGATCAACGCGCGGGAATACGGCAGCGTGGCCGCCACTGCCATCGGTCTGACCCAGGCCGCCGTGCAGGGCGGCGAGAACGCGGTGAGCGCCGTGGTGCATTGGAGCGAGGACGGCCTGCACGCCCTGGAGGACGGCGCCCAGGCGGTCGCCAGGGCGATCGGAACCGGCGTGCGCGAGGTCAAGGAGGCGGTGGTCGACGGCGCTCACGCCCTCGCCCATGGCGCCGGCGCGGTGGTCGATGAGGTCAGCGACCTCGGCGGCAGCGTCGCCGGCTACCTCGCTGCGGGCGTGGTGGCCGGCAAGGCGCTGGTGGATGAACTGGCATGACGGCGGTCGCGCCCCGCCGGCCTGCCGCCGAGCGCGCCCGGCGCTGGCGGGTCATCGCGATGATCAGCGGCGCAGGGATGGCGATCGTCGCGCTGCCCGGCTGCGCGCTGCTCAGCCCGATGCCGACCGTCGAACTGATCAAGGCCAGCGCGGGCGCCGCGACGCTGGCGATGGGCCAGGGGCCGACGCATGCCAGCCAGACCGTCTTCCAGGAAGCGCCGCGGCCGGCCCGGATCTGCATTGAATACAACCGGTCAGTCGCCCTGCCGGAGTTCGTGCCCGCCTTGATGGCCGAGTTGCGCGCCTATGACCTGCCGTCGCGGGTTTATGAAGCCGGTGCGCGGCCGACCGAGGCGGATTGCCCGGCCTGGCTGCGCTATCAAGGCCTGCAGCAGTGGGACCGGCCGCCGCTGTCGGACGAGATGCGGCCGTATCTCGCGCAGGCGACGCTCAGCCTGCACGATGCCAACGGCCATCTGATGGCGGCCAGCCGCTACGACAGCCAGGACGCCACGCTGAGCATCGGTCGATGGGCCAGCACGCGCCTCAAGCTCGCGCCGGTGGTGCGGGCGCTGCTGACCGGCGATGAGGGCTGAGCCCTCGCCCGCGAGCTCGCACGCCTCCCTCCTCGACGCCCGGCCCGCCAACGGCGCCGCAGGGCATTCCTGATCCACCTCACTCGACCCACCCGCTTCATGAACCACCTGCCTTTTCCAGCGATCGACGCGACTGACCCGCCCCCCCTCACCTGCCGCCTCTCCGTGCGCACGATGCTGACGATCGCGGCGCTCGGCCTCTCGGTGCTCATGACCGCTTGTGCCTCGCGGGACAGCCGCCTGGTGCAGGACCCGATCCATGTAATGCCGCCGCCCGAGGCCGCTTATGTGGAGCGGGTGAACAACGGCGCGATCTATCAGCCGCAGATGGCCTCGGCCTCTCTGTTCACCACCGAGCGGCGCGCCCGGCAGGTCGGCGATTCATTGAAGGTGGCCATCAGCGAATCGCTGCAGGCCCGTCAGAAGAGCCGCACCGACACCAGCCGCAACAACCAGCTCGCGGTCAAGGGACCGGGCGGCTCCAGCCCGATCGGCCTGATCGATCAATGGCTCAAGGCCGATGCCACCGCGTCCGGCAGCGATGCCTACAAGGGCAGCGGCGACACCGAGGCCAGCAGCAGCCTGACCGGACAGATGGCGGTGTCGGTCATCAATGTGCTGCCCAACGGCCATCTGGTGGTGGCGGGCGAGCGCAGCGTGGCGCTGAATGGCGGGCTCAACACGCTGCGGTTCTCCGGCATCGTCAATCCGCAGGACATCCGCACCGGCAACCAGGTCGCCTCCGCGGATGTGGTCAATGCGCGGATGGAGCTGGTCGGTCAGGGCGAGGTCTCGGATGCGGCCCGCCGCAGCTGGCTGCAGCGGGTGCTGAGCGCGAGCCTGGCGGTCTGGTGAGGTGCAGTCGATCCGACCGCAGGGCGTGGCGCAGCGCATCGGCCGATCGGTTGGCCGGTCGGTCGTTCGGTCGACGGCTCGGTCGACGGCTCGATCGCGCACCGGCGTTCTGGAAACTCTTGATCAGTTCGGTCTTCCAACGGGGACATGCAAAAGTTTGCTAGTCGATCTACCGATCTACGTCGGTAACGGCTATGGAGAGGCTGCAGCGGCCTCCGCACACTGACAGGCGTACCACCTAAATACGTCAGTTCCATGTCCAAATCCGTCATCTCTTCTATCGTCTCTCCGCTTGCCGCGCCCCGGCCCGCCGGCCTGCGATTTCCGATGACCAACCCGCCGGATCGTCCCGTGCTGGGCGCGGCGACCGACGCCTCGCTGCGGCTCGGGACACGTGCCCGACGGCCGGATGAGGACCTTGAACCGGCATCGACGCCGGCCTCGGACGATCCGGCGCTGGGCGAGGCCACGGCCCCGCCCGACGCCGCGGAGGGCATCGATGCGGCCCCGGAGCCCTCGACGGACGCCGATCCCGCAGCACCCAGCCAGGGCACCGACGACGAGGCCGATGAGCGCGCGCTCATCTGGATGCCGATGTTGGGCGGCGCGGGCGTGGGTCTGTTGTCGCTGATGGGCAGCGGAGGCGGACACACGCGCCCGCCCGCCGCGATCCAGCCACCGACGCCTGCGAAGCCGGAAGAAGGCGCCGGCGGCGCCGACAACGAGCATGCGCCGCCACCGGAGCCGGAGCCGCCCCTCCCGAGCGAGCCGTCCGAGACGCCGAATCCGCCGGAACCGTCCGAGCCGCCACAGACGCCGGAGACGCCGGAATTGCCCGAACAGCCTCCTCGTCCGCCCTCGGACATCGAGCCGCCTCCGCCGCCGAACCCACCGACGCTGCGCCTGCGTCACGACACCGGTCGCGCCGATGACCGCATCACCTCCGACGCCACGGTGGACGTGCTGGACCTGCTGCCCGAGGCTCGCTGGGATTACAGCCTGGATGGCGGTCTGACCTGGACGCCTGGCGAAGGAACGAGCCTGAGCGCCGACCTGTTCGCCACCGACGGCGCCCACGCCGTGCTGGTGCGCCAAGCCGATGCGTCGGGCCGCCTGTCGACCAGCGCCTCGCTGACCTTCGAGCTGGACACCCTCGCCGACGCGCCCACCTTGCGCCTGCAGAACGACACCGGCGCCAGCGCTTCGGATTTCATTTCCCGCGATGGCACGCTGGTGATCGGCGGCCTGGAGGTGGACGCGCAGTGGGAATACAGCCTGGACGGCATCCACTTCCTGCCCGGCAGCGGCGTGACGCTGGAGGCGGAGCGGCTGCCGACCCGCGGCAGCATCGACGTGTATGTGCGCCAGACCGATGTCGCGGGCAACCTCAGCGACGCGCGCCACATCACGCTGCACCTGCACGATCGCGCGGCGGATCTCGACCTCAGTGAGCGGGCCGGCACCCAGCAGACCACCTGGTGGCTGAGCGACTTCGCCCAACTGCGCGACGGCATCGCGCTGACCAACACCACCGCACCGCTGACGAGTTCCGACATCCATCGGCTGACGATCCAGGTCGGCGGCCCGTCGCTGGACCTGGTGAATGACCGGCTGTGGCTGGGCACCGAGCTGTCGCTGCAGCGCGATGCCGGCGCGGACCAGGTCACCCTGGCCGGCGTGACCGGACTGAGCTATCGCTACGACGCCGCCACCCAGCGCCTGACCCTCTGGCGCACCAACGACTCGGATCTTTCCGGCTCGGAGGCCGCGGCGCTGACCAATGCGCTGAGGCTGCGCAACCATGACGCCGCACCGGTCATCGGCGACCGGACGTTCCGGCTCAGCTATGAAGACATGGCCGGCAACACCAGCAACACCGCCGTGGTGACGGTGACCGTCGACCCACGCCTGCCGTCGCTGGATCTCAATGGCGCTGCGTTCGGCATCCATGCCGAGCAAACCAGCTCGGACCTGTTGCAGGGCGTGGCGCCCTTCGCGTCGGATCTGACGGTGGGTCACCAGAATCCCGATGCCACCGTGCAGCGGGTGCGCATCGGCCTGACCGGCGGCGGCGCGAGCCGGGACGATCTGCTGGTGAGTCGGGATCAGGGTGTCGATACCGTGCTGGCCGGGACCAGCGCTCGCTTCACGGTCGATGGCAAGACCTGGGCGATGACGCGCTTCTCCGACACCTACAGTCTGTCGCTCGCCGACGGCAGCAACGCCAGCCTGGCCGAAACGCAAGCCATGCTGGCCAGCTTGCGAGAACAGAACCTGCTGGCGACCCCGCTGCAGGGCAGTCGCACCTTCACGGTGACGCTGCTGGACCACTATGGCCGCGCCGCCAGCGCGAGCGGCACCATCACCTATGACACCGTGGCGCCGCAGGCCGACATGAACGGCAGCGCGGCAGGTGTGGATCAGGATGTGGTGGTCACGCCCGGCCTGCCTTGGGCCTTCAGCCTGGCCGATCCCGCCACCGGTGCGATCGTGGAGACGCACGGCGTGATGCAACTGACCCTGCGCTTCAGCACGTCCATCGCCGACGCCTTCAACACGACCACGCCCAACGCCGGTGAATGGATCGGTCTCTTCGACCCCGACCGCGGCGATGACCGCAGTGTCATGCTGCGCCTGGGCGAGGCCGGCACGCTGACGCTCAACACCCTGGTGCCGCGCCGGGTGTTGACGCTGAACCTGAGCGGCGGCGACGCGCCGGTGCTGACCATCACCGCCGACGCGGCGCTGACGCAGGCGCAAGCGTCCGCCGTGCTGCGAGCGCTCTACTACACCGCCGAGTCCGATGTCACGCTGGGACTGCGCACCGTGGAGGTCACCGCCACCGACCGCGCGGGCAATGTCGGCGCCCAAGGCGCCGTGACCCGGCTGGATGTGCGCGAGACGGCGACGCCGGTGCTCTATCTCGCCAGCGAAGCCGACACCGGGCTGCATCACAACGACCGCGTCACCGCCCGGAACGGCAGCGGAACGAGTCCGCTGGTGCTGGCGGGCTTCGCCCCGGCCGGCCAGACCGTCACCGTGTTCAATGATGCGAACCGCAATGGGCTGCCGGACGGCGGCGAGCTTCTGGGCAGCGCGATCGCCGATGCGAACGGCCAGTGGCGGCTGACGCTGTCGGACCGCACGCTCGCGGATGGCGATTACCAGCTGTTCGTGCAGGCTGGCGGCCTGAGCTCCGGCATGCTGACCATGACCGTCGATACCCGGCCGCCGGCCAGCACCGTCGTGATGCGGGACAAGGTCCATGTCCAGCCCTCGCTGACGGGCATCGTCGATCCCGGGCGAGCGGTCCTGGTGGAGATCGACACGGACAACAACCTCGGCAACGGCTACGAACTGCGTTACCTGGTCGATGCCGATGAGGCCGGTCACTGGCATCTGGACACCGCCACGGCGACCAGCATCGATGGCCAGTCACCCATGTTCTCGGCAGGGGACATCGTGAATGTCCGCGTCACCACCGAGGACCTGGCGGGCAATCAGACCATCCGGACGGCCTCTGCGACGGTGGAGACGACGACCTACGCGATCTCCGATTCCCAGGTGATCGAAGGGACTGACGGCACGCGCGAAATGGTGTTTCTGGTCTCCCGCAGCGGTGACCTGAGCACGGCGGGCAGCGTGCGCTTCGCCGTGGATGAAGCGGCCAGTTCGGCTCGCTCGGTCACCGAAGGCGCGGCGGCCGATGACGACTTCGTCGGCGCCATGTCCGGCCTGTTGAGCTTCGCGCCCGGCGAAGAAACCAAGGTGATCAAGTTCACCGTCAAGGGCGACCATTACCGCGAGGTCAATGACACCCTGGTGGTGCGGCTGGACGAACCCGTCGGCGGCGTGATCCAGGACGGTCTGGGCCTGGGCGCGATCCAGGAGATCGACATCAGTCTGCTGCAGGCGGCGTACGGCCTGCGCAAGCTGAATCCTCGGTCGAATGATTTCGCGATCCGGGTAAGGCGTTCTTCCGACGATGCGGAGCAGGACATCGGTTTCGATGCGAGCGGCCAGTTGGACCGTCAGGCGCTGCTGGATTTCGTCGGCACCGGGGCGACGGCCAAGGGCTTCGTCACGCGTTGGTACGACCAATCCGGACATGGGCGTGACATGACCCAGATCGAGCAAGGGCGTCAAGGCGTCATTGTGGACAACGGTGAGCTGGTCACCCGCGCCGATGGCTCTCCCGCCATCAGCTTCAACAATCGCCGCAACGGCACCAACGACGACTTCATGCAGGCCGCCGGCCTGGCGGCCGACGACTGGCAAACGGCCCTCATGTATGTGAAGGCGCAGTCCGAATACACCAATCAATATGGAGGACTGTTCAACCTGGGCGGTTCCGCAGGCAAATACCGGCTGAGCAGCTATTACCCGGGCGAGCGCGGCTACACCTTCGACATCAACGGCTGGGACAGCGTGCGCCGGCTGACGGTCGCCAAGCCGATTTCGGAGATCGTTGGCGTGGCCAATGACATGGTGTTCGAGGCGCACGCCGGAGTGACCAGCGCCGGCACCGCCGAACTCAACTACACCGACAGCGCGCAGGCCATCTATGAGCAAGGCGTGCGGGTGGCGTCGGATGACACCATGCCGGACTCGTTCTCGACCAGCAATGTCTGGCTGCTGGGCTGGCAAGGTCTGTTTGACCACACCGACGGTCCGCAATGGGACGGCCGCGATTCCCGCTATTACGCCCAGGGCATGTACACCGAGTTCCTCGTCTACCTGGCCAAGGACAACAGCACGCCCGAGATCCGATGGCTCCAGGGCTCGGCCAAGAACGACGTGCTGACCTACGCGGGCGAGCCTCAGGTGCAGGCCATCGATGGCCTGGCGGGCCACGACACGCTCTACATCTCCGGCAGCCACGATGTGGACTTCGCTGCCTTCAGCGGCGGCGTGCGCAACATCGAGCAGGTCTGGATGGCCAATGGTGCCCGCAACACGCTCACGCTGTCGGCGCAGACCGTCGCGCTCAACGGCGCGGATTCTCTCACCGTCCGCATGGACGAGGGCGATGCGCTGATCCTCGACCTCTGGCGCTTCGAGCACAGCGCGCTGACGCAGAACGTCGTCATCGGCAACGCCGGGGACAACATCATCCGCGCCACCGGCGACAACGATGTGTTGATCGGCGGCGCCGGCGCGGACACCTTCGTCTGGGGCGACGGCTATCGTGGCCGCGACCTGGTGTGGGACTACACCACCGCGCAGGGCGACCAGCTGGACCTGAGCCGCCTGCTGCAGGACTTCCTGCCCGGCGAGGCCTCGCGTTACCTGCGCCGCACCGTCGATGACCAGGGCCATGTGGCGCTGCAGGTGGATGTGCACGGCCAAAGCGACTTCGCCGCGCCGGCCCTGGTGATCAGCCTCGCTCACGTGCTGGAGGCCGACGCCATCACCGTGCTGACCGGCAACGGCACCTTGGTGCTCTGAGGCCGCGCCGGGACGCCGACCGGCGAAGCCGCGCCGGACGCGCCTCGTGACGGTGCGGCCTTGGCGCGCTCAGCCGGTCGGGTCCGCGCTCACCGCAGCCGCTCGGCCAACCGGCGCGCCGCCAGCACGGCCGGCGCGAGATCCATCGGCAGCAGCGCGCCGCCGCGAGCGACCAGGCGCTCGAGTTCGTCCAGCAGCGCCTGCGCCTGCCGCGATGCTTCCGATGCCTCGCTCGGCTTGATCGCGCCGTCCGACGCCAGCGCGGCCTCGGCCATCAGGCGTTCCAGCCAGGCGGCCACGCGACTCGCCCGAGCGCGATCCGCCCGCGACCAATGGAGGCCGACCGGACGTTCCAGGCGCAGCACCCCGACCGCGTCGCCGCCGGGCCCATGCAGCGGCAGTGCCAGTTGATGCGTCGGCTCATAGGGCAAGGTTCGGCTTCGGTCGGCGGGCGGCGGCGTCCAGTCCGTGTCCAGCGCCGACAGGCTCAAGGCTGTGATCAATTGGGGACGCGCGCGCGCCCAATGGTCCTGGACATCCGCCATCGACCGCACCGGGGCGTCCAGCCGCCCCAGCGACAACAGCAGCGCATCGGCACCGTGCGGATCGGTGTCGAATCGGGCCAGTTGCTCCAGCCGCGCGGGCAACTCCGTCTGGACCAGGGTGGCCTCCAGGCGCTGGCGTTGCTGCTGGTGATACCAGCTCGGCCCGAGCTGGCCCTGCTCGGCCATCAGCTGGCTCAGTCGTCCATGGGCAGCCGCCTGGACCGCTCTCGACTGCAGTGCTTCGCCCAGCAGCAGCGCATGTTCCGCGGGTGGCACGGCGTCATTTCCGGGACGAAGTTCAGAGATCAACAGCAGCGTCTGCGCCTGCAGCCAGCGGTAATGGCATCGGCTGGCGAGTTCTTCCGCCTGCGCCGCGAGTGCCAGCGCTTCCGCCGCCGAGCCGCTGTCGCGTGCGCAGCGGGCGAGATGCCAGATGGCCTCGGCTTCGTAGTCCCGATGGCCCACCTCGCGGGCGGCCAGGCGGGCCTCGTCCAGACGCGGCAGGGCTGCCTGCGGGCCCTGGGTCGCCCGCAAGGCGACGGCCCGGTTCAGACCGATCTTGGCGCGCAGATAGGGGTCGGCCGAGAGCTGCGGATAGTGCAGTTCCGCCTGATCGAGCACGCGCCCGCCACGGGCCCAGTCGCCAAGCGCAAAACACAGATGGGCCAGGCCAATGCGCGCCAGGCAGGCCCAGCGGGTTTCATCGTCGGCCAGCTCGAGGGTCTGGCTCCAGGCATTGCAGGCCTGGACATAGTCGCCGCGCTGATAGTGCAGGCGGCCCAGCGCCTCGCTGAGTTCCGCCGCCTCCTCCAGCAGGCGATGGTGGCGCGCGCGCGCCAGAGCGGCTTCCAGCTGCGACTGCAGTTCCGGACCGCGCCCCCAGCGTTCGAGGATGAAGAAGGCGCCCAGCAGCGCCTGGAACGGAGGCTCGTCGGCCTGCGACATCAGTTGCAGCAGTCGCGGATAGGCCAGCCCTGGACGGCGCATCACCAGCCGTTCCCAGCGCATCAGCGGTGTCGGCACGGACGTCGGCGGGGCTTCAGCCCCGCGGCCACGGCGCGCTGCGGCCGGCTTGGACCGCACGCCCGCTTTGCCCGATGGATCGACCTTGTCGGTTCGATCGCCTTTGTCGGCCTTGTCGGTCTTTGCCGCTTGCCCGTCCGTCGCCATCACGCTCCCGTCCACACCACGTCGGCCCGCGGCCGCATCAGGTCGGAGCATAACGGCGCGGGCAGGCGGCCAAAGCAAACGCCCTGGCGAATCACTTCGACAGGGCGTTTCAATGGGCCGCGCGGTGCCGGACCAGGGCGACAGCGGCGCGGACCGGTCCCGCGGGACAGCCGACCGGACGAGACGCCCTGTCGGCCGGTCAGAACGACGATCAGGCCGTCGCTGCGCCCGGGTTGCGCAGACGAATGTGCAGCTCGCGGAGCTGCTTTTCGTCGACGTTGGACGGAGCGCCGGTCAGCAGGCACTGGGCGCGCTGGGTCTTCGGGAAGGCAATCACGTCGCGGATGGACTCGGCCTTGGTCATCAGCGTCACCAGACGGTCCAGGCCGAAGGCCAGACCACCGTGCGGCGGCGCGCCGTACTGCAGGGCGTCCAGCAGGAAGCCGAACTTGATGCGCTGCTCTTCCGGCGTGATGTTGAGGGCCTCGAACACCTTGGCCTGCACGTCGGCGCGGTGGATACGCACCGAGCCACCGCCCAGTTCCCAGCCGTTCAGCACCATGTCGTAGGCCTTGGCCACGCACTTGCCGGGGTCGGTGACCATCAGGTCCTCATGGCCGTCCTTCGGCGCGGTGAACGGATGGTGCACGGCGGCCCAGCGGTTGTTTTCCTCGTCCTGCTCGAACATCGGGAAATCGACCACCCACAGCGGCGCCCACTTGTCCTCGAACAAGCCGTGGGTCTTGCCGAACTCGCTGTGGCCGACCTTCAGGCGCAGCGCGCCGATGGCGTCGTTGACGATCTTGGCCTTGTCGGCGCCGAAGAAGATCAGATCGCCGTCCTGAGCGCCGGTGCGCGTCAGGATGTCGGTCACGGCCTGGTCATGCAGGTTCTTGACGATCGGCGACTGCAGACCTTCGCGGCCCTTGGCCACTTCGTTGACCTTGATCCAGGCCAGGCCCTTGGCGCCGTAGATCTTGACGAACTCGGTGTAGCTGTCGATCTCGCCGCGGCTGAGCTGAGCGCCACCCGGCACGCGCAGCGCGACCACGCGGCCGCCCGGCGTCGTGGCCGGGGTGGAGAAGACCTTGAAGTCGACATCGCCCATGACATCGGTGAGCTCGGTGAATTCGAGCTTGATGCGCAGGTCGGGCTTGTCGGAGCCGAAGCGGTGCATCGCCTCCGCATACTTCATCACCGGGTAGTCGCCCAGTTCGACATTCAGCGCCTTGCGGAAGACGTGGCGGATCATGCCTTCGAACATCGCCCGGATCTCTTCCTCGTTCAGGAAGCTGGTCTCGATATCGATCTGGGTGAATTCGGGCTGGCGATCGGCACGCAGGTCTTCGTCACGGAAGCACTTGGTGATCTGGTAGTAGCGGTCGAAGCCGGCCACCATCAGCAGCTGCTTGAACAGCTGGGGCGACTGCGGCAGCGCGAAGAACATGCCGTCATGCACCCGCGACGGGACCAGGTAATCCCGCGCGCCTTCGGGCGTGCTCTTGGTCAGCATCGGGGTTTCGATGTCGACGAAGCCATGCTCGTCCAGGAACTTGCGCGCTTCCATCGCCACGCGGTAGCGCAGCATCAGGTTGTTCTGCATGTACGGGCGACGCAGATCCAGCACCCGGTGAGTCAGGCGGGTGGTTTCGGAGATGTTCTCGTCGTCCAGCGGGAACGGGGGCGTCACCGACGGGTTCAGCACTTCCAGCTCATGGCACAGCACTTCGATCTTGCCGCTGACCAGGTTGCCGTTCTCGGTGCCGGCCGGGCGCGCGCGGACCTTGCCGACGACCTTCAGGCAGAACTCGTTGCGGACTTCCTCGGCCACCTTGAACATGTCGGCGCGATCGGGGTCGCACACGATCTGCACCAGGCCTTCGCGGTCGCGCAGGTCGATGAAGATCACGCCGCCGTGGTCACGGCGACGATGGGCCCAGCCCATCAGGGTCACGGTCTGGTCGAGCAGCTTCTCGCTGACTTGGCCGGCATAGCAGGTACGCATGGGGTCTCTCCGAAAATCTGGGATGTACAGGGACCGGAGGCCTCCCTGGGCTCAGGGTGGGCCGATCCGGCGCGGGCCGGGCTGGAGAGCCTCGAGACCCGACGGCCCGTCCCCTTGCAGGGCGCGAGCCAACGTAGGCGCTGGCGGGGTCCGGAGGACCCTCAGGGCTGAGCGCTTGCCGAGGCGCTCAACCCGGTCAATTTCGGGCGGGCTGGTTGGGCAGCACCAGGGTGGCATCGCCGGGCGGCGGGGCGACCACGCCCATCGAGATGATGTACTTGAGCGCCTCGTCGACGCTCATGCCCAGCGGCCTCAGCTGCGCGCGGGGCATCATCAGCAGGAAGCCGGAGGTGGGATTGGGGGTCGTCGGCACGTAGAGGCTGACATGCTCGTCGGCGGCGGCACCGCTGAGCGTGCCGAGCTGATCAGCGACTTCGCCGCTGGGCTTGCCGGTGACGAAGGCGATGGTCCAGGAGTGCGGATGCGGATAGGGGACCAGCACCGCCTCGCGGAAGGCGTTGCCGCTGGAGGAGAACAGCGTGTCCGAGACCTGCTTCACGGAGCTGTAGATGCTCTTGACGATCGGGATCTTGAACATCACGCGGTCCCACTGGCGGAACCACCACTGTCCGAAGATGTTCGCGACGAACATGCCGGTGAGCATGAGCGCAGCCACCAGCACGACCACGCCCAGTCCGGGAATCTGATGCAGTTGCTGCAGCCACGGCGCCGACACCGGCAGCACGGTCTGCACCGCCGAGAGCAGCCAGGTGAAGACGCCGTCGATGATGCCGAGCACCCACAGCAGCACCCAGACGGTGATGGCGAGCGGGAGCCAGACCAGCAGGCCGGTGATGATGTACTTTCTCATGCCTGGGTCCGGCCCTTGTTCCTCAATGACAGGCGCAGGAACCGCCGCAGGGCGTGCTCCCGCCCGAAGCGCTGGGACTGCTGGCACTGCTGTCGGCAGCGCCGCTGGCGGGCGATGCCGCCGCGCCGGCGCTGGCCGCGCCCGCCGAGTCGCCGGCGGCTGCAGCGGCCACGCCCGTGGCGGCACCGGTGGCGCCGCCGGAACCGCCCCGGAAGTCGGTCACATACCAGCCCGAGCCCTTGAGCTGGAAGCCGGCGGCGGTCACTTGCTTCGAAAAGCTTTCCGCGCCACAGGCCGGGCAGGTGGTCAGCGGCGCGTCGGACAGCTTCTGCAGCACGTCCTTGGCGTGTCCGCAGGAGCCACAGCGGTATGCGTAGATCGGCATGGTGGTGGCCAGGGTCAAAAACCCGAAATTATATAGAGAGCCGCCCGCCGGGCCGTCAGCCAGGGTGCTGAAACCCGGCAGGAAACGCCCTGGAAGCGGCTGTCCGTGGCGGATCTGCCGACAGCCGCCTCCGCGCCGCGCACCGTGCGGCCCGTTCGCGATCCCACGACCGGGATCGGGCCGACCCTGCGATCGACGCCTCAGTTGGCGTGGGCGTGACCTTCCGCGCCGACCAGGCGGTGATGGGAGCCCTGCACATTGCGGATCGCCTGAGGTCCCAGCGATCCGAGCACCACGCCGACGATGCCGGCCAGGAAGCCCGCCAACTGCGCGGGGAACTGCTCGCCCGCCGGAGTCAGCAGGAACAGCAGCCAGGTGATGGTGCCCAGCACGATCGCAAAGATCGCGCCTTGCGTGGTGGCGCGCTTCCAATACAGACCCGCCACCAGCGGCACGAAAGCGCCGACCAGCGTGACCTGATAGGCCGCCGACACCATTTCATAGATGGACGTGCCCTGCAGGGCCATCGCGTAAGCGCAGACGCAGACCGAGAACACCAGCACCGCGATCCGCATGGTGCGCAGTTCCTGCTTGTCCGAGACGCGTGGGAAAAACTGGCGCCAGATGTTTTCGACGAAGGTCACCGACGGCGCCAGCAGCGTCGCCGATGCGGTCGACTTCAGCGCCGAGAGCAGCGCACCGAAGAAGATCACCTGCATCACGAACGGCATCCGCTCGATCACCAGCGTGGGGATGACCTTCTGCGGATCCTCGGCGATCAGCCGCTTGGCTTCCTCCGGCATGATGATCAGCGCGCTCACCACGATGAACATCGGCACGAAGGCGAACAGGATGTAGCTGATGCCGCCGATCACCGGACCGCGGGTCGCCGCCTTCACGTCCTTGGCCGACATCACCCGCTGGAAGACATCCTGCTGCGGGATCGATCCCAGCATCATGGTGATCGCCGCGCCAAGGAAGAAGACGATGTCGTGGAAATTCGGCTCCGGCAGGAACTTGAACATGTCCTGGCTGGAGGCCAGGGCGATCACCTTGTCCGCGCCCCCGGCGCTGTCGGCGGCGAACCAGGCAATGATCGACAGCCCGACCACCAGGATGATCATCTGGATGAAATCGGTCACCGCCACCGACCACATGCCGCCGAACAAGGTGTAGGCCAGGATGGACGCGGTGCCGATCACCATGCCCACCGGGATGCTGATCGTGCCGGCCGACAGCAGGTTGAACACCAGCCCCAGCGCCGTGACCTGCGCCGACACCCAGCCCAGGTAGGACAGGATGATGATGAAGCTGCAGGCCACTTCCACCACCCGGCCGTAGCGCTCGCGGTAGTAGTCGCTGATCGTCAGCAGCGTCATGCGATAGAGCTTGGCCGCGAAGAACAGGCCCACCAGGATCAGGCACGAACCCGCGCCGAACGGGTCCTCCACCACGCCATTGAGTCCGGTCTGAACGAACTTCGCCGGAATGCCGAGCACTGTCTCGGATCCGAACCAGGTCGCGAAGGTCGTGGTCACGATCATCACCAGCGGCAGGTGCCGGCCGGCAATGGCGAAGTCCGCCGTGTTCTTCACCCTTTTGGCGGCCCACAGACCGATCGCGATGGTGACGAGTAGGTAAAGGATGACCAGGGTCAGCAGCATGGCATCAGGCCTTGGGTGCAGGTGGGCAGACAGGTTGCGGAACAACGCGCGCACGGCGCGGACGAGAAAGCGCGGACGGAAAAGGCGCGCGGATTATCCCGGATTCCCCAACCGTCACGACCAGGGCCGCTCTGAAGCCGTCGAACCGGGGGACGCCCTGCCGGACTGATCGCACGCGACGCGATCCCGCATCGCCAGATCAACATTCATATCTCACCCAGGAGTTCAACATGTCATTCGGATCTTCATCATCACCATCGGGCAACAACCCGTTCGCGCAGGCGATGACGGACGAGACCAACTTCATGGCCCAGATGGAACAGGCCAAGATGCACCGGGAAGCCACCGAGCAACAGCTCATCGCCAAACGCCATGAAGTGTCTCAGGGCGTGACCAACGCGCTCGCCAAGCTCGTCGGCATGGTCCAAATCTGACGTCCAGCGAGCGATGCGCGCCATCAGCCTGACTGAAGTCGCCTCAAGGCGGGCGTCGAATCGCTCAGTGCACGCCATTCAATTTTCCTCGCTCGCAGCTTTCAGCCTGAGCGCGAGGACTCCACGAGAGGGCGACCTGCCCCTCCATTTCAATTAGTTCGAAGGAAAGGAAAGACAAATGTCAACGAACAACAAGTGCGAAGTTCACTATCACGATGGCTGCGGCATGGGCGGCATGGGCGGCATGGGAGCCATGGGCGCCATGGGAATGCTGGGCGCCATGGGAATGATGGGGTTCGGCTCCATGATGGGCATGTTCTCCAACGCCATGGGAATGGGCATGCTGGGCCGCAGCATGGGCTGCATGCCCGGCATGTGGGGCGGCTGCGGCCACTACTGGTAAGGCCATGAGCTCACTGGCGCGCTGATCCATCCCGAATCGGCGCGCCATCGTCGTCCCGGCCCGTTGGCCGGGACGCTGTCTTTCATTTGTGCCCGTGGTGCGGCTGAGCCCCACGGGCAACTTCGCACCTCTTCAAGATGACCACTGCTACTCAACACTACGCGGCCTCCGCCCAGGCGACGCCCAACGACACGGCCGACGAAAAGCGCTACTGCATCGTCAGCTTCATGGACAACCATGGATTCGGACAACGCCTACCGGCCGCGCGATGCCGGCATGGACGTCAGCCAGCGTGCCGCGTACCGGCAACTGGCGGGGATCGTGACGGAAGCGCTCACCACGCTGTCTCCCGACCTGCGCACCACTTTCGATTTGGCCTGCCTGCAGGAAGAGTCCTATCGGGACGTCGCGGAAATCCAGGCGATCCCGATCGGCACGGTGCGTTCACGCGTGAATCGCGTGCGGACGCTGCTGCGGTCCAAGGTCGCGCAAACCTTCGCTGATTACGCGAACTGAGCGCTGACCTTGAGCGCTGCGACACGGGTGAGCGCCGGGAGGCGGCGCACCCAGCGCCGCGCCGATCAGCCGCCCATCCACCACCAACGCGCTGCGACCTGGGTCACCACCAGCGCGACCATGAACCCCGCCACGCCCCACAGGAGCGCCTGCAGCAAATTATTGGTGCGCCGCTGTTCCTGCAGCAACTGACGGGTCAGTTCCACATCCCCACCGTGTGAGCGCTGCTTCAGCGCTTCATGCATCAGGCGCGGGAACTCGGGCAGCATCTGCGCGAAGCGCGGCGCCTCCTTCTTCAGATGGTGAACGAAGGCGCGCCAGCCCACCTGTTCATCCATCCAGCGCTCGAGGAACGGCTTGGCCGTCGCCCACAAGTCCAGTTCCGGATCGAGCTGCCGACCCAGCCCTTCGATATTGAGCAGCGTTTTTTGCAGCAAAACCAGCTGCGGCTGGATCTCGACATTGAAACGTCGGGAAATCTGGAACAAACGCATCAGCACCTGGCCCAGCGAAATGTCCTTCAACGGCTTGTCGAAGTGCGGTTCGCAGACGGTGCGCACCGCACCTTCCAGCTCATCCACCCGGGTCTGCGCCGGCACCCAGCCCGACTCGATGTGCAGCTCCGCCACCCGCTTGTAATCACGGCGGAAAAACGCGATGAAGTTCTGCGCCAGGTAGTCCTTGTCGACCTCGGTCAGCGTGCCGATGATCCCGAAATCCAGGGCCACATAGCGGCCGAAGGTCTCCGGCTCCAGGCTCACCTGAATGTTGCCGGGATGCATGTCCGCATGGAAGAAGCCATCGCGGAACACCTGCGTGAAGAAGATGGTCACCCCATCGCGAGCGAGCTTCTTGATGTCCACACCCGCCGCGCGCAGCCGGTCGATCTGCGAGATCGGCACACCGCGCATGCGCTCCATCACGATGACTTCGCTGGTGCAAAGCTCCCAGATCATCTCCGGGACCATCACCAACTGCAGATCCTGCATGTTGCGGCGCAGTTGGGCCGCATTGGCGGCCTCGCGCACCAGGTCCAGCTCGTCATGCAGATAGGTGTTGAACTCCGCCACCACCTCGCGGGGCTTGAGCCGCCGGCCGTCGGCCGAGAAACGCTCCACCCAGCCGGCCACGGTGCCCATCAGTGCCAGGTCATCCTCGATGATGTCCAGCATGCCGGGACGCAGCACCTTCACTGCGACTTCCCGCCCGTCCTTCAGCGTGCCGAAGTGCACCTGCGCGATCGAGGCACTGGCCACCGGCTCGGCTTCGAAGGTGGCGAAGATGTCCTCGATGCGCCGCCCGAACGCGCGCTCGATCAGCGCGCGCGACAGCTCCGCCGGGAATGGCGGCACGTTGTCCTGCAGCCTTGACAGCTCGGCCACGATGTCCGGCGGGACCAGGTCCCGCCGCGTGGACAGCAGCTGACCGAACTTGACGAAGATCGGCCCCAGCCGCTCCAGCGCGAGCCGCAGCCGAACGCCGCGCGGCTGGTCCCAGGCCCGCCCGACCGAAATCAGACGGCGCAGGAAACGGAAGCGGCGCCGCTTCAGCGTGGACAGCGCCAGTTCATCGAGGCCGTGGCGGTAGAGGGTCCAGACAATGACCAGCAGGCGGGTGAGATACCTCATGGGGTCATGCCCGGCCCGGGCCGTCCGGCATGAATCGTCCCGCTTGACGGGCCAGTGCGGCCAGGCCCTGGGCCGCCGCGCGGCCGAACCGGCTGAGCTGATGCGCCGCGGCCGGGCCGGTGATCGCGGCCAGGTCGTCTTCGATGTCCCAGCGCAGGTGATCGATCAGCCAGTTGATCTCGCCCGCCAGTTGCGCATCGCCCTGCACCCGGACGTCCGGACGCGCACCGGAGAGCGCCGCCAGCGCGGCGGCGGCCGGATTGGAGGCATCGAGCTCGATCCTCAGGTCCGGTTCTTGCTCTAGGGTTTCCCCGTCGCCCAGCCGTTCCAGCAGGCCGGCGGGAGTGATGCGAAGGCGGAGGTCCGGCGCGGGGGGCAGCAAACGCGGCCAACCGGCCAGATGAAGCCGAACCGTCTTGCCGACCTGTGGCGCCAGTCGTGTCATCACGACAGGCTCCCGGGACATGACATGGTTGAGCAACAGCGTGATGCGATCCTGAACCGCGGGGGCCAGTAGTTGGGACCATTCTTGAAGCATGGACCGATTGTAGGCAGCCGGCGGGACACGGAAGTCGGGGGGGCTTGGTTACGAGTCGCCCCAGCGAATTGAGAGAGAATTTCCGGCTCTGACCGGGATAGGGGAAACCCGGCAGGTCGCTCCCCGTGCGACCCGACCGGGTGAGTGCGGGTGGATGACGCGAGCGGCCAGGATGCCGACGCGCCCCCGCGGCAACGAGGGTAGCAACCAAGGACCACAGGGTAATGTTTGAGGATCGCAATTACAAAAGAACCTTCTACAGTGCGCCGCAATCGGTCCGATCCTTCATCGCGGCATTCCTTGAACCGTCGCTGATCGTCTTTTGTTATCTGGCGGTGCTGCACTGGTTCGGTGAGCCGGTGATGCGCTCGACCTACACCCTGTGCATGCTGGTGTTCGCGCTCACCTTCCCGGGGCGCAACCGCTTCACTGACCATCCGGTCAGCGCGGTCACCGACATCATCGGCTCCTGGCTGATGCTGCTGCTGATCCTCGGCATGTTTGCCTATGCGACCAGCAGCTTCCATTACTTCGAGCGCGACGTGCTGCTGTGGTGGGCGGTGCTGACGCCGGTCGCGCAGATCCTGGCGGTCGAGATCGGCCGTCACATCTTGCGCTGGCGCGCGCGTCAGCCGTGGATCCGTCGCACCGCGATCATCGTGGGCGCCGGCCCGCTGGGCGCCAAGGTGGCCCGGGCGCTGGAGATGGGCCCGACCCAGGGCGTGGAATTCCTCGGCTTCTTCGACGACCGCCAGGACGACCGCCTGCACAACGACACCGCCGGCCGCATTCTCGGCACGCTGCCGCAGCTGAGCGACTATGTCCGCATGCATGGCGTGCGCGAGGTCTACATCACCCTGCCGCTGGGCTCGCAGCCGCGCATCGTGCAGTTGCTGGAGCAGGTGCAGGGCACCACCGCATCGATCTTCTTCGTGCCGGACGTCTTCGGCATCAGCATCATCCAGGGCCGGCTGCAGGACATGAACGGTGTCCCGGTCGTGGGCATCCTGGAGACGCCGTTCACCGGCGTGAACGAAGTGGTCAAGCGCATCAGCGACGTGATCCTCGCCAGCATCATCCTGCTGCTGATCTCGCCGATCCTCGCGATCCTGGCGATCGGTGTGAAGATGAGCTCGCCCGGCCCGGTGATCTTCAAGCAGCGCCGCAACGGCCTGGATGGTGAGGAGATCATCGTCTACAAGTTCCGCTCGATGCGCGCGATGGACAACGGCACCGTGGTCAAGCAGGCCACCAAGGGCGATCCCCGCATCACGCCGTTCGGCGCCTTCATCCGGCGCACCTCGCTGGACGAGCTGCCGCAGTTCATCAACGTGCTGCAAGGCCGCATGAGCATCGTCGGCCCGCGGCCGCACGCCGTGGCCCACAACGAGGAATATCGCCAGATCATCAAGGCCTACATGGTGCGCCACAAGGTCAAGCCCGGCATCACCGGCTGGGCGCAGGTGAATGGCCTGCGCGGCGAGACCGACACCATCGACAAGATGAAGGCACGGGTCGAATACGATCTGGAATACCTGCGCAACTGGTCGCTCGGCCTGGACCTGCAGATCATCGTGCGCACGGTCCGCCTGATGCTGTTCGATCGTCACGCTTATTGAGCCTATTGAGCCCCGGTCGCACGGAGAGCCCCACCGGCTCCCGGGCCCCTGGGATCGGGATACCGGCGACCCGCTCGCCGCCCGCGAGCGCGCCCGCCGGTGCGTCCGGGCCCTTTGAGGAACACCACACTCGCATGCGCCAACTGCCGCCCCCCCTCCTCACGAACGCCCGTCCGCGACTCGCCAGCGGCGTGTGGCTGGCCCTGACTGCCCTGGGCGCGATGGTCAGCCCGGCCGCGCAGGCCCAAAGCTCGTCGTCCACCGGCCCGAGCCCGTACTACCTGGGCGTGTCGGCGGGCTACAACCACGCGAGCAACGTGTACCGGCAGTCGAGCAACGAGAACAGCGACAACATCACCAACTACAGCCTGCTCGCCGGACTGGACCAGCCGATCGGCCGTCAGCGCCTGTTTGGCGACGTGACTGTGCAACGAAGCAGTTACCAAAGTAACAGCCAACTGAACAACACCGGCTACTCGATCAAGGGCGGACTGGACTGGGCCACCATCGAGCGCCTCTCCGGCCGCCTGCTGGTCAACAACCGCCGCTCGCTGGCGGACTACAACAGCAGCGCCAACGGCATCACCCCGACCTTCGCCAAGAACATCGAGGACAACCGCCAGGTGCAGGCCATCGTGCGGCTCGGCCTGGTGACCGCCTTCAGCGCCGAAGCCCTGGCCGAGCACCGCAGCCGCAGCTTCAGCGCGCGCGAATACAACCGCTCCGAATACACCCAGGACATCGGCTCGCTCGGCGTCTATTACCGGCCCAGCAGCGCCTGGAAGTTCGGCATCGCCGGTCGCTACACCAAGGGCCGCACGCCCTACTTCTTCGAACCGGTCGACGCGCCGGCGATCGAAGACAAATACACCCGCAAGGACATCGACTTCACCGCCTTCTGGGCGCCGCGCGGCGATTCGACGCTGGATCTGCGCCTGTCCAACAGCCGCACCAGCCACAGCGCCACCGGCCAGAGCAACCTGTCCGGCGCGACCGGCTCGCTGGTCTGGAACTGGATGCCGGGCGGACGCTGGTCGCTCAACACCCGAGTGGCGCGCGATTCGGGCGTCGAAACCTATTACCTCGGC
This sequence comes from Burkholderiaceae bacterium, assembly GCA_913776825.1. Classification (GTDB taxonomy): domain Bacteria; phylum Pseudomonadota; class Gammaproteobacteria; order Burkholderiales; family Burkholderiaceae_C; genus Roseateles. The sequence goes on along the minus strand of CAJYPV010000026.1, from coordinate 461,397 downwards.
ATCGCGGGCCTGAACTCCGACCTGAACCAGGTGGTGCGCAGCCTCCAGACCCAGCTGAACTATGAGCTGACGGGCAAGCTGATCCTGACCGGCGGTCTGAGCTTCAGCAACGTCGAGCGCAGCGATGAGCTGGTGCTGGCCTCCAACAGCCGCGACCGCAACCGCAGCGCCAACATCGGCCTGCGCTGGCTCGCGACCCGCAGCATCGAGCTGGGTTGCAACTACAACCAGCAGCAGCGCAGCAGCAGCGTGGCCAATTACGAGTTCGATGCGAAGACCTACGGCTGCTATGTGCAAGGCACGCTGCGCTGAGCGGTCGCCTCGCTGACACGCCGCCCCCCCTACGACCGCCTCACTCCACGACGGACGCCCCATGAGCCAGACCATTCTCCTGACCGGCGCTGCCGGTTACATCGCCTCCCACACCTGGCTTGCGCTGCAGGCCGCCGGTTACCGGGTGATCGGCGTGGACAACTTCAGCAACAGCTCGCCCAAGGTGCTGGAGCGGCTGGCCGAGCTCAGCGGGCAGACGCCGCTGTTCGAGAAGCTCGATGTCTGCGATGGCGCCGCGCTGGACGCGGTCTTCGCCGAATACCGCCCCGCCGCCGTGGTGCACTTCGCGGCCTTCAAGGCCGTGGGTGAATCGACCGCCAAGCCGCTGAGCTACTACCGCAACAACCTCGACGGCCTGCTGACCGTGTGCGAGACCATGCGCCGCCATGACTGCAAGCGCATCGTGTTCTCCTCCAGCGCGACGGTCTATGGCCAGCCGAAGTCCTTGCCGCTGCGCGAGGATGCCGAGCTGATGGCGGTGAATCCGTACGGCGCCACCAAGCTGATCGGCGAAGGCATCCTGCGCGATCTCGGCGCGTCCGATCCGCAGTGGCAGACGGCGTGTCTGCGCTATTTCAATCCGGTCGGCGCGCATGAAAGCGGCCGCATCGGCGAAGACCCGCGCGGCATTCCCAACAACCTGATGCCCTATGTGACGCAGGTGGCCGTCGGCCGGCGCGAGAAGCTCTCGGTCTTCGGCAATGACTACGACACCCCCGATGGCACCGGCGTGAGGGACTACATCCATGTGAGCGATCTGGCCGAAGGCCATGTGGCCGCGCTCAATTTCCTGCTGCGTGGCCAGGAATCGATCTGGGTGAATCTCGGCACCGGTCGCGGCTACAGCGTGCTGGAGCTGGTGAAGGCCTTCGCCCAGGCGTCGGGCCGCGAAATTCCCTACGAGATCGTCCCGCGCCGTCCCGGCGATGTGGCCGCCTGTTATGCCGATCCGGCGCTGGCGCGTGAGCGCCTGGGCTGGACGGCCAAGTACGACCTGCAACGCATGTGCGAGGACAGCTGGCGTTGGCAGTCCAACAATCCGAACGGTTTCGAAGGCTGAGGCCGCGTGACCATTGAACCCAGAGGGAGCAGTATGGTGAGCAACAAGATCGACGCCCAACCCGTGATCATGGCCGGTGGCAGCGGCACCCGCCTGTGGCCGCTGTCGCGCGCAGGCTATCCGAAGCAGTTCCTGGTGCTGAGCGGCAATTCCAGCCTGTTCCAGCAAGCCGCCGAGCGCCTGGGCGCGCTGGCCGCCGAAGACATCCAGGTCGCTGCGCCGATCGTGGTCGGCAATGAAGAACACCGCTTCATGGTCCTGGACCAGCTGCGCGAGCTGAAGATCAGCCCCGCGGCCGTGCTGCTGGAGCCGACCGGTCGCAACACCGCGCCGGCGATCACGCTGGCCGCGCTGCAGGCGCTGGCCGCCGGTCAGGATCCGGTGCTGGTGGTCACGCCCGCCGACCAGACCGTCACCGATTCCCCCGCCTTCACCCAGTCGCTGCAGGACGCAGTGCGTCAGGCCAAGGACGGCGCGGTCGTGATCCTCGGCATCACGCCGGATCGCCCGGAAACCGGCTACGGCTACATCCGCAGCGGCGCCGACGGCAGCGGCCTGCGGGTCGAGGCCTTCGTCGAGAAGCCCGATGCCGACACCGCCCAGCGCTACCTGGACCAGGGCGGCTATTACTGGAACAGCGGCATGTTCGTGCTGCGCGCCAGTGTGTGGATCAAGGCGCTGCAGACCTTCCGTCCGGACATCGAGGCCGCGACCCGCACCGCGTTCGACGCCAAGGCGGTCGATGGCCCGTTCGTGCGGCCGTCCAAGGACGCCTTCGGCGCGGTGCCGTCGGAATCGATCGACTATGCGGTGATGGAGCGCTGCCCCGGCAGCGAATTCGCGCTGCGCATGGTGCCGCTGGACGCCGGATGGAATGACCTGGGCGCCTGGGAAGCCGTCTGGCAGGTCGCCGACAAGGACGCCGCCGGCAATGCCACCCGTGGCGACGCCATCATTGCCGACAGCCGCAACACCCTGGTGCATGCCACCAGCCGGCTGGTCTCGGCCGTCGGCCTGGACAACGTGATCGTGGTCGAAACGCCGGATGCGGTGCTGGTCGCCGACCGCAGCAAGAGCCAGGACGTCAAGAAGATCGTCAGCCAGCTCAGCGCCAGCCAGCGCGGCGAGCAGAACCTGCACCGCAAGGTGCATCGTCCGTGGGGCTGGTACGACAGCATCGACATGGGCGAGCGCTTCCAGGTCAAGCGCATCATGGTCAAGCCGGGCGCCTCGCTGAGCCTGCAGATGCACCACCACCGCGCCGAGCACTGGATCGTGGTCCAGGGCACCGCCGAAGTGGTCAACGGCGACAAGACCATCATGCTCACCGAGAACCAGTCCACCTACATCCCGCTGGGCCAGGTGCATCGCCTGTCCAACCCGGGCAAGGTGCCGCTGGAAATCATCGAGGTGCAGTCCGGCTCCTATCTGGGCGAAGACGACATCGTCCGCTTCCAGGACACCTACGGCCGCAACTGAGGGATCGGCGGGGCGGCAAAAACCGGCTACAAACGCGTCCTTGGATTTCAGCGCACCTGCGCGTTTGGGGGAGAAGGTCGTGTCCGTGATTGCCGTCGTCGGTTTGGGTTATGTGGGGCTGCCGCTGGTGGTCGAGTTCGGGAAGCAGGGTCGCACGATCGGCTTCGACATCTCGACCGACAAGGTGGCCAAATGCCGCGCCGGCACCGACCCCTCCCGCGAGCTGAGCGATGACGAGGTGCGTGCCGCCGTGCACGCCGAATACCACAGCGACCCGGCCTGCCTGGCCGAGGCCGACGTGATCATCGTGGCGGTGCCGACGCCGGTCGACGCCGCCCACATTCCCGACTTCCGCCCGCTGATAGGCGCCTCCACCAGCGTGGGCCGGCACCTCAAGCGCGGCGCGGTGGTGGTGTTTGAATCGACCGTCTATCCCGGCGCCACCGAAGAAGTCTGCATCCCGGTGCTGGAGCGCGAATCCGGCCTGCGCTGGAAGCAGGACTTCTTCGTCGGCTACAGCCCGGAACGGATCAATCCGGGCGACAAGGAACACACCCTCACCAAGATCCTGAAGATCGTCTCCGGCGACACGCCCGAGACGCTGGAGATCGTCGCCCGCACTTACGAAAAGATCATCGTGCCGGGCGTGCACCGCGCCTCCAGCATCAAGACCGCCGAGGCCGCCAAGGTCATCGAGAACACCCAGCGCGACCTCAACATCGCGCTGATGAATGAGCTGGCCATCATCTTCGAGCGGCTCGGGCTGGACACCTCCGAAGTGCTGGAAGCCGCCGGCACCAAGTGGAACTTCCTCAAGTTCAAGCCGGGCCTGGTCGGCGGCCACTGCATCGGGGTGGACCCCTACTACCTGACCCACAAGGCCGACATGCTGGGCTATCACCCGCAGGTCATCCTGGCCGGACGCCGCATCAACGACGGCATGGGCAAGTTCATCGCGGAACAGACCATCAAGCAGATGATCGCCGCCGGCAGCGTCATCCGCGGCGCCAAGGTCAATGTGCTGGGCCTGACCTTCAAGGAAGACTGCGGCGACCTGCGCAACTCCAAGGTCATCGACATCATCCATGAGCTGCAGAGCTACGGCGTGACGGTGCATGTCACCGATCCCGCCGCCGCGGCCGATGAAGCCATGCATGAATACGGCGTCGCCCTGTGCACCTTCGAGGAACTGCCACAGGCCGATGCCATCGTCGCCGCGGTGGCCCACCGCGAGTACAAGGCGCTCAGCGCTGAAGTGCTGGCCGGCAAGCTGGTCAAAGGCGGCGCTTTTATCGACGTCAAGGCCGCGTTCAACAGCGACAATCTGCGGGCTGCCGGCCTGAAGGTCTGGCGGCTCTAAACCACGGACCGGCCGGGCGACCTGCGCCGGCCACGCACAGACATCGTCCCCGCAGGCGCAGACCGGCGGCGAGATTCAAGGGAAGCATTCATGACGATCCTCGTCACCGGCGGCGCCGGATTCATCGGCAGCAATTTCGTGCTGGACTGGTTCAAGACCTCGGACGAACCCGTCGTCAACCTGGACGCCCTCACCTATGCGGGCAACCTGGCCAACCTGGCGTCGCTGGCGAAGGATCCGCGGCATGTGTTCGTGCAGGGCGACATCTGCGACCGCGCCCTGATCGACCAACTGCTCGCCACCCATCAGCCGCGCGCGCTGGTGCATTTCGCGGCGGAAAGCCATGTGGATCGCTCCATCCACGGCCCGGGCGCTTTCATGCGCACCAACATCGAAGGCACCTTCACCCTGCTGGAGGCGGCCCGCGCCTACTGGAGCACGCTGGCCGGTGAGGCGAAGGCGGCCTTCCGCTTCCACCATGTCTCGACCGACGAGGTCTACGGCTCGCTCAAGCCCAGCGATCCGCCCTTCGCCGAGTCCAATCCCTACGAGCCCAACAGCCCGTACTCGGCCTCCAAGGCCGCCAGCGACCATCTCGTCCGCGCCTGGCACCACACCTACGGGCTACCGGTGGTCACGACCAACTGCAGCAACAACTACGGCCCGTTCCATTTCCCGGAAAAGCTGATCCCGCTGATGATCGTCAATGCGCTGGCCGGCAAGCCGCTGCCGGTCTATGGCGACGGCCAGCAGATCCGCGACTGGCTGTATGTCACCGACCATTGCGCCGGCATCCGCGCGGTGCTGGCAGGCGGTCGGCTGGGCGAGACCTACAACATCGGCGGCTGGAACGAGAAGGCCAACATCGACATCGTGAAGACGGTCTGCGCGCTGCTCGATGAACTGCGCCCCGACCCGGCAGGCCCTTACAGCCGCCTGATCACCTACGTCACCGATCGTCCCGGCCATGACCGCCGTTATGCGATCGATGCCCGCAAGATCGAGCGCGAGCTGGGCTGGCGTCCGGCCGAAACCTTCGACACCGGCATCCGCAAGACGGTGGAGTGGTATCTCGCCAACGCGGAGTGGGTCAGCCAGGTGCAGTCCGGCGCGTATCGCGAGTGGGTCGCCAAGCAATATGACTGATCGCTGATCCGCGAGCGTGGATCGTGGATCGTGATTCGTCGATGGAGCGCACAGGCCGACGGCACGGATCGGACGGCCCCATCGGCGGCTCAACCCGATGACATCGTGGATCGGAGAGTCATGAAGACTCTCCACAGAGCGTTCAAGACGCAGGTCGATCAGGGCCGGCGCGCCCACCGTGCGCCGACCCGTCGGACCGACAGAAACGCAGCGCAGGCGGCACGGCCCTCATCGGCCGGCGGCCCGCAGGGCAGGGAGACAGCGTGAAGATTCTTCTACTTGGAAAGAACGGCCAGTTGGGTTGGGAGCTGCAACGCGCGCTCGCCCCGCTGGGCGAGCTGGTCGCGATCGACCGCAGCGAAGGCGGTGATCTGGCCGACAGCGACGGCCTGCGCGCCACGGTGCAACGGGTGGCGCCGGCGGTGATCGTCAATGCCGCCGCCTACACCGCGGTCGACAAGGCCGAGAGCGAGCCCGAGCTCGCCCGCCGCATCAATGCCCTCGCGCCCGGCGAGCTGGCGCAGGAAGCCCGCCGGCTGGGCGCGCTGCTGATCCACTACAGCACCGACTATGTGTTCGACGGCAGCGGCGATCAGCCCCGGCCGGAGACCGCGCCGACCGCGCCGCTCAGCACCTACGGCCGCACCAAGCTCGAAGGCGAACGGCGCATCCAGGACAGCGGCTGTGACGCCCTCATCCTGCGCACCAGCTGGGTCTACGCGGCGCGTGGCGGCAATTTCGCCAAGACCATGCTGCGACTGGCCGCCGAACGCGACCAGCTCAAGGTGGTGGCCGACCAGATCGGCGCGCCCACCGGCGCGGATCTGCTGGCCGATGTCACCGCCCATCTGCTGCGCAGCGCGCAGGCCGATCGCAGCGGCTGCGGCGTCTATCACGCGGTCGCAAGCGGCGAGACCAGCTGGCATCGTTATGCCCAGCATGTGATCGCGCGCGCGCAGGCCAAAGGCCTGGCGCTGAAGGTCGGCGCGGATCAGGTTCAGGCGCTGGCCAGCAGCGACTATCCGACGCCCGCGCCGCGCCCGCTCAACTCGCGGCTGGACAACCAGCTGCTGCAACAACGCTTCGGCCTGGTGCTGCCGCAGTGGCAGACTGGCGTGGACCGCCTGCTTGACGAGATCCTCTGAGGAGACCCCATGACCTCCCCTTCCACGAATCCCAGCGGCCGCAAGGGCATCATCCTGGCCGGCGGCTCCGGCACCCGGCTGCATCCGGCCACGCTGGCCATCAGCAAGCAACTGCTGCCGGTCTACGACAAGCCGATGGTCTATTACCCGCTCAGCACCCTGATGCTGGCCGGCATGCGCGACATCCTGCTGATCAGCACGCCGCAAGACCTGCCCCGCTTCGAAGCGCTGCTGGGCGACGGCGCCCGCTGGGGCATCAACCTCCGCTATTGCGTGCAACCGAGCCCGGACGGCCTGGCGCAGGCGTTCATCCTGGGCAAGGATTTCATCGGCGGTGCGCCGTCCGCGCTGGTGCTGGGCGACAACATCTACTACGGCCATGATTTCAAGCGGCTGCTGGACGATGCCAATGCCCGCACCCACGGCGCAACGGTCTTCGCCTATCACGTGAACGATCCCGAGCGTTACGGCGTGGTCGCCTTCGATGCCCAGCAGCGCGCGATCAGCATCGAAGAAAAGCCGCGCACGCCCAAGAGCAACTACGCGGTCACCGGCCTGTATTTCTACGACAGCCAGGTCTGCGACATCGCCGCCGACATCCAGCCCAGCCCGCGCGGCGAGCTGGAAATCACCGACGTGAACGCGCGCTACCTGGCGCAGCAGCAACTGCAGGTCGAGATCATGGGCCGCGGTTATGCCTGGCTGGACACCGGCACCCATGACAGCCTGCTGGAAGCCGGTCAGTTCATCGCCACGCTGGAGAAGCGCCAGGGCTTGAAGGTCGCCTGCCCCGAAGAGATCGCCTACCGCAACGGCTGGATCGATGCGGAACAGCTGGAGCGTCTGGCTCAGCCGATGCTCAAGAACGGCTACGGCCAATATCTGAAGCAACTGCTCAACGAGAAGATTTTCTGATGAACGTCATCCCGACCGCGCTGCCGGAAGTCCTGATCATCGAGCCGAAGGTCTTCGGCGATGCGCGCGGCTTCTTCATGGAAAGCTGGACCGAGCCCAAGTTCAATGCCGCCGTCGGCTCGGAACAGCGCTTTGTGCAGGACAACCATTCCCGCTCCAGCCGCGGCGTGCTGCGCGGCCTGCACTTCCAGCTCGCGCCGCATGCGCAGGGCAAGCTGGTGCGCTGCACCGCGGGCGCGGTGTTCGATGTCGCCGTCGACATGCGCCGTTCCAGCCCGAACTTCGGCCGCTGGGCCGGCGTGGAGCTGACCGGCGAGAACCACCGCCAGCTCTGGATCCCGCCCGGCTTCGCGCATGGGTTCCTGGTGCTGAGCGAGACCGCCGATTTCCTCTACAAGACCACCGACCTCTACGCGCCGCAGGCCGAGGGCTCGGTGCGCTGGAATGACCCGGCCATCGGCATCGTCTGGCCGGACACCGGCATCGCGCCCAAGCTCGCCGACAAGGACGCGCAAGCGCCGTTGCTGGCGGATGCGAAGTCCTTCGACTGAGCCGACGCGACCCGCATCCCCGCGCTTCGCCGCCCCCTGCCCTCATGACCGCGCCGCTGCTCCATCTGATCGCCGGCGCGCGGCCCAACTTCATGAAGCTCGCGCCGCTGGTGCGGGCATTGCAGGCGGATGGCCGACTGCGCTGGCGGCTGATCCACACCGGTCAGCATCACGACAGCGCGATGAGCGGCGTGTTCTTCGATGAACTCGGCCTGCCGCCGCCGGACGTCTCCCTCGGCTGCCACGGCGGCAGCCATGCGCAACTGACGGCGCGCATCCTGCAGGCCTACGAGCCGCATGTGCTGGCGGATCGTCCGTCCGCCTGCGTGGTGGTCGGCGATGTGGACTCCACCCTCGCCTGCGCGCTCACCGCGCGCAAGCTGGGCGTGCGCGTGGCCCATGTCGAGGCCGGTCTGCGCAGCGGCGACATGGCCATGCCCGAAGAGATCAACCGCCGCGCCACCGATGCCATCAGCGATTGGCTCTTCACCACCGAGCCCAGCGCCACCGCGAACCTGCGACGCGAAGGTCATCCGGACAGCCGCATCCATGAGGTCGGCCATGTGATGGTCGACAACCTGCTCTACCAGCACCGCCAGTTGGCAGGCGCCGTGCATGACGACTGGCCGGGTCAGGCCGAACGCCGCGCAGCGCTGGCGCAGGCGGGGCGCTATGGCGTGGTCACACTGCATCGTCCGTCCAATGTCGACGACCCGGCGCAGCTGGACGCGCTCATCCGCGCGCTCGCGACGCTCTCGTCCCAACTGCCGCTGCTGTTCCCGGTGCATCCCCGCACCCGGGCGCGGATGGAGGCGATGTCGATGTCGACGCTGCTGACGCTGCCCCCCTCGCTGCATCTGCTGCCGCCGCTGCCGTATCAGGCCTTCCTGGCGCTGTGGAGCGAGGCGGCGCTGGTGCTGACCGACAGTGGCGGTCTGCAGGAAGAAACCACCGCGCTGGGCGTGCCGTGTCTGACCTTGCGCGACACCACCGAGCGGCCGATCACGGTTGCGCAGGGCACCAACCGACTCGCCGGCACCGACCCGGCGCGCTGGCTGCCGATGGCGCTGGCGCAGTTGCCGGCGCTGTCGCCGTGGTCACGTTCGGATGCGCCCGGCGCGTCGTCGCCGCGCGCCGGACGGCCGGATGAGGTGAAACGGCCACCGCTGTGGGATGGCGCGTCGGCGCAGCGGATCGTGGAGATTCTGGGCGCGGCGCTGGGCTGAGCGCCGACATGGCTTGGCCGCACCGCCGCATCGAGCGGCTGGGGTGCTGGCGTGCTGACGTCAGACTTCAACGCTCAGGTGGCAAGGCGGCATGCGCCACCCCGCTGCGAACCGATCAGTTCGTGTCCAGCGCCGGCAGGCCCTTCACCAGATCGTCAATCGCCTTGACCTGTTGCAGGAACGGCTTCAGTTGCGACAGGCGCAAGGCGCTGGGACCATCGCACAGCGCCTTTTCCGGATCGGGATGCGATTCCAGGAACAGGCCGGCCAGACCCACCGCCATGCCGGCGCGGGCGAGTTCGGTCACCTGTCCGCGACGGCCGCCCGACGCGGCGGCGCCGGACTCACGCTGCTGCAGCGCATGGGTGACGTCGAAGATCACCGGCTTGTTGCCGCTGACCTGCTTCATCACGCCGAAGCCCAGCATGTCCACGACCAGGTTGTCGTAGCCGAATTGCGCGCCGCGGTCGCACAGCATCACATTCGGATTGCCGCCTTCCTGGAACTTCTCGACGATGTTCTTCATCTGCGGCGGGCTGACGAACTGCGGCTTCTTGATGTTGATGACGCGACCGGTCTTGGCCAGCGCAATCACCAGATCGGTCTGGCGGGCGAGGAAGGCCGGCAGCTGCAGCACGTCGCACACGGCAGCGACTTCGGCGGCCTGATGCGGTTCATGCACATCGGTGAGCACCGCCACGCCGTGGGCCTTCTTGACCGCCTCGAAGATCTTCAGGCCAGCGTCCAGACCCGGACCGCGATAGCTCTTGATCGACGAGCGATTGGCCTTGTCGAAGGACGCCTTGAAGACATACGGAATGCCCAGCTCCTTCGTCACCCGCACATATTCGCCGCAGACATCCACCGCGAATTGCTCGGACTCCAGCACGTTGACGCCGCCGAAAAGCACGAACGGCTTGCTGTTGTCCACTTCGATCTGATTGATCTTGACCATGTCGGATCCTGATTCCTGTCTTCTAACGTCTGATTCACCGCCACCGCACCGGTCCGGGTGGGCTCGGTCGATGGGGCCGAAGCTTAACTCCGGCGCGACCGATGCCAGGGCAGCGCCGGCCTGCCACGCCGCCCCTAGCGCTGCCGGTCGATGCCCGCCTCAGTCCTGGCGTGCCGTCGTGCCGCGACCGATGGTGTGGTGCTCGATCCCCAAGGCGTTCATCGTGGCCGGCTCATAGAGATTGCGTCCATCGAAGATGACGGGCTGGCCGAGCTCGGACTTGATGCGGTCGAAGTCCGGCGTGCGGAACTCCTTCCATTCGGTGATGACGATCAGCGCATCGGAATTCGCCAGCGCATGTTCTGCGCGCTCGCAGAAGCTCACGCCCGGCACATGGCTCAGCAGCTTCGCCGCTTCGCTCATCGCGACGGGATCGTAGGCCGCGACGGCGGCGCCTCGCTTGCTCAGCTCATGAATGACCACCAGCGAGGGCGCTTCCCGCATGTCGTCGGTGTTGGGCTTGAAGGCGAGGCCCCACAGCGCGAAGCGACGGCCACTCAGATCCTCGCCGAATCGCGCCACCACCTTGTCCACCAACACGCGCTTCTGACGTTCATTGGCGGCTTCGACGGCATTCAGCACATGCAGCGGCTGATCATGTTCCCGACCGGTGCGTACCAGCGCCTTGACGTCTTTCGGGAAGCAGGAGCCACCGTAGCCAGCCCCCGCGTAAAGGAATTGATAACCGATGCGGGGATCCGAACCCATGCCGCGGCGGACCAATTCGATGTCCGCGCCGACTTGCTCAGCCAGCAACGCCAGTTCATTCATGAAGCTGATGCGGGTCGCCAGCATCGCGTTGGCCGCGTACTTGCTGAACTCGGCGCTGCGCACATCCATCACCATCAATCGGTCATGGCTGCGGGTGAACGGGGCATAGAGCGCACGCATCATCAGCGTCGCCTGCTCATCGTCCGAGCCCACGATGATGCGGTCCGGCTTCATGAAGTCCTCGATCGCCGCGCCTTCCTTGAGGAACTCGGGATTGGAGACCACCGCGAAGCCGATCGACGCGCCGCGCTGGGCCAGCTCGTCGGCAATCGCCGCCCGCACTTTGTCGGCGGTGCCCACCGGCACGGTGCTCTTGTCCACCACCACCTTGAAGTCGGTCATTCGCTGCCCGATCGACCGCGCGGCGCTGAGCACGTACTGCAGGTCAGCGGAGCCATCCTCGCCAGGCGGTGTGCCGACGGCGATGAACAGAATCGTCCCGTGGCCGATCGCCTTGTCCACATCGGTGGTGAATTGCAGCCGCCCGGCCGCCACGTTGCGCGAGACGAGCGCGTCCAGGCCCGGCTCATGGATCGGGATGCCGCCCTCATTGAGCATCTTGATCTTCTCGGCGTTCACGTCCAGGCACACCACATGGTTGCCCATTTCCGCAAGGCAGGCGCCGGTCACCAGGCCCACATAGCCGGTACCGATCGTCGTGACTTTCATGCGTTCACTCCCAAATTAACGCCCACATTCATGACAGAGGCCGCCCCCATGGCGGCCTGCCCAGCGAGGTCGGCCCGGGCCGCCGATCACTGGCATCGCAACAAGCGCCCGATCCGCGAGCCCGGTGCTCGCGCGATGATCGGATCGCCACAGGTCTACACGCGGTAGTACTCGCGGTACCACGCCACAAACCGACGGATGCCTTCCGGCACCGGCATCGCCGGGCGGAAGCCGGTCCAGGCCGCGAGTTCCTCGACATCCGCATGCGTGGCCGGCACGTCGCCATCCTGCAGTGGCAGAAAGTCCTTCTTGGCTTCCTGACCCACGGCCTGCTCGATCGCCCCGATGAAATCCATCAGCGGGATCGGATCATGATTGCCGATGTTGAACACGCGGTAAGGCGCGCTCGAACGCGCGGGATCCGCCTGGATCGGATCGTAGTCGGCATCCGGCGTGGCCACCCGATCGAGCACCCGCACCACGCCCTCGGCGATGTCGTCGATGTAGGTGAAGTCGCGGATCATCCGGCCGTGGTTGAAGACCTTGATGGGCTCGCCGGCCAGGATCGCCTTGGTGAACAGGAAGAGCGCCATGTCCGGCCGTCCCCACGGTCCGTAGACGGTGAAAAAGCGCAGGCCGGTCGTCGGCAGCTTGAACAGATGGCTGTAGGTGTGTGCCATCAGCTCGTTGGCCTTTTTGGTGGCCGCATACAGGCTGACCGGATGGTCGACACCGTGATGCTCGCTGAACGGCATCAGCGTGTTGCCGCCGTAGACGCTGGAGCTGGAGGCATACACCAGATGCTTCACCTGGTGATGGCGGCAGCCCTCGAGGATGTTGGTGAAGCCGACGATGTTCGACTCGATGTACGCATGCGGGTTCTCCAACGAGTACCGCACCCCGGCCTGTGCGGCCAGGTGCACCACGCGGTCGAAGCCGTGGTGGGCGAACAGGGCCGACATCCCGTCCCGGTCCGCGACATCGAGCTTCACGAACTCGAAGGCCGGATGACTCGTCAGACGCGCCAGCCGGTTGTGCTTGAGCTGCGGGTCGTAGTAGTCGTTGAGGTTGTCCACGCCAATGACCTGATCCCCCCGCGCGAGGAGGATCTGGCTGACGTGCATGCCGATGAAGCCGGCCGCGCCGGTGACGAGTACTTTCAAGCCTGCTCCCGCGTTGGCGTTTCGATTCCCTGCCGATTCTCGCCCAGGCAAAGGACCGGAAGGCCTGCGAGTCCCCGCTCAATCAGGGGTGACGCCGCCACCCATCCGAGCGCCCGCCTCGTGCCGCTCGTGCGGCTCAGGCGGCGACGGGGCGAATGTCGCGCGATCCGAGCAGGCGCTGTCGCCAGGATCGAGGCATCTCGAACCACGCCATCGCGCGCGTTCCTTGAGCTGAACGCCAGATCCACCACGGCAGCACCATGCCGGCCGTCACGCCTGCCAGCAGGTGCAGACCAGGGTCGCGCACGCCCAGCACCTTGACCAGCACGATGCGCACGCCGCTGGCCACCAGAATGTGGAGCAGGAAGATCGCCATCGAACTGCGGCCGAACAGGGCCAGCCACTGACCACGCCGACTGACGTCCAGCGCGATGGCGAGCAGCATCACCAGGCACGACCCGAGGGTGGCGGCCGCCACCCGGAAGACCTTGGGCCATTCCGCCACCATCGGCGCCAGCAGCCAGACCGCCACGCCACCGGCCAGGGCGCCGGCGACCAACAGACGCGACAACGAGACCGTGCGCCACGGGCGCGAGCCCAACCAGGCGCCGGCAGCAAAATACATCAGATGGCTGGCAACCAAGGCCAGCGGCATGACCCAGTCGCGTTGCTGGCAGGCGAAGGCCACCGCGCCGATCAGGATCAAGGCCACCACGCCACGGCGGGGATGCTTGAAACAGACCAGCAGGGCCAACACGCTCATGAGGAACAGCGCATAGAGGAACCAGAACTGGGCGCGCGGTGCCCATCCCAGGGCGAGCACCTCGCCCAAGGTCACCGGCTTGCTGGTCCAGCGGGACAGCAGCAGTTCGATGCCGCCTTGCAGCAAGGACCAGACCACATACGGATAGAGCACCGTGGCGATCCGTCCGACCAGGTAATCCTTCGGGCCACGGCGGCTCATCGAGCCCAGAAAGAACCAGCCGGACAGCAGGAAGAACAGCGGCATGTGGAAGCTGTAGATCACCGTGTCCAGTCGGGTGAACCAGTCGCGGTCCATCGGCACGCCGCCATTGACCAGACCTCGGGCGACGTGACCGTAGACGACCAGCAGGATGCCCAAGCCCTTGGCCACGTCGATCCACTCGGAACGCGACGGCGTGGACGCCGTTGAAGCGGGCGAGCCCGACGCCGGATGCGTGAGCACTGGAGACGCGCTTGAGGGGGTCAGCGGCTCAGTCATCGTGCGTCCAGCACCTCTCGCTTGCGAAGCCCTTGCGACTGTTTCAGGGACAGGTAATGGCGCCCTTGCGCGACCATCTCACGGTACGCGTCCATGTCCCGGGTGCCGATCTGAACCGCAGGATTGCCCCCGAGGATGGCGCCCGCCGGATGCGATTTGGTGACCACGGCGCCCGCGCCCACGATCGTCCCCTCGCGCAAGGTCACGCCCGGCAGGATCATGGCACGCATGCCCACCCACACGAAGCGTTCAATGGTCACGGGCCGCAGCAGATCGACCTCGTCGTAAGGCACCATCGAGGCGCCCTTGTAGCGATGCATGGACGTCATCACCGCCACGCCTGGCGCGAAGATCACGTGATCGTGGATCGTCAGCCCGCCCTGCCCGTTGAAATAGCCATTGCCTTCGATGTGGACGTGATCGCCCAGTGTGATGCGCTCCGGAAAGACAAAGTCGTTTCCAGCCGCGATGCCGCAGCCTGCACCCTTCGCCTTGAACGCCACCGGGGCCGGCGCACGACCCAACAATTTCTTTGCCACTCGAGACAACACGCCCATGTGATTCCTCTTCGATCGTCATCGCCCAGGCTCTGGAAACGGCATCGAGCCGTCTGACCTGGGGGTATCCAGCCCATGGATCCCGGCCACGTCGCTTGTGAGCGTGGCCGGCGTCCGGGTATCAGCTTCGCTTCAACTTGCGTCGCAGCTTGTCGATGGCCATGGCACGGTGTTCCGCCTGCAGGAACACGGTCCACAACACCACCGCGCCCAGCGCGCCCACGGCACAGGCACAGCCGGCCAGCATCAGCCACGAGGCCGGACCCACCCGCCAGGACACCCCAAACGAGATGGCAAACATCAGCCCTGCCATGCTGAGGATGGGCAGCACTTCCCGGGCAAACGTCCACCACGGACGGTTCAGGATGTGGGCGGCATAGAGCGGCGTGAACACAAGATTGCGCAGCAGCAGCACCAGCCCGCCCGCCACCGCGATGCCGTAAAGCCCCCACACCTTCGCCAGCGCGATGGCCAGCACGAGGTTCACGACGCCCGCCACGACCTGAAGAATGCCGGGCCAGCGCACATGGTTGGTGGCCAGGCTGATGTTGTGCAACGGCAGATAAGCCAGATTGAGCGCCAGATGCCCTGTGGCGATCATCATGACGTAGGACAGCGGCGCGAACTCCGGGCCCAGCCAAACGCGCAGGATGTCTTCCGAGAAGCCGCAGACGATGCCGATCGGAATCGCCATCACCAGCCCCAGGTAGCGGACCGACGACCGTGCGTAGTCGATCATCTCCTGCACCCGATGTTGCGCGTGCAAGGTCAGTATGGTCGGCCCGAAAACGCCGGAGACGACCATCGCGAAATTGCGCAACAGCAAGGACCATTGCAGCACCAGCGCGTATTTCCCGGCCGCCGCAGCGCCCACCACCTTGTTCGCCACCAGCAGGTCAATGTTGATCAGCAACAGGGTGCCGATCTGGCTGATGAAGACCCAACCGCCGGTGCCGCTGACCTCCTTCACCACAGGCCACGAAAACGCGCTCAGCTGCGGCTTCAGCGACGGCGCCAGGCGACGCGCCGCAAGGATCACGACGGTGATCGTCGCCACCGCCGCCACCAGCACGCTCGCGCCGACGTGCCACAGCTGCGGCGCGGACAAGCGGAACAGCACCACCACCACCGCCACACGGCAGACGAGCCCGAGGATGTTGCCCAGGTTCTGCAGGTCGAAGCGGTTGTGGCTGTAGACCACCGACTGGAACGGCGTGCCCAAGGTCGTCACCGCCAGCCCGCCGACGGTCAGGAAGAACAGCCATCCCGCGTCGCGCTCCCACCCGGCCGGCACGTCGATCCAGTGCGCGATCTGGGTGAGCAGCGGTACGCCCAGCACGCACATCAGCAGCGCCACCAGCACGCCCGCCCACAGCGAGGAATTGAAGATGCTGCTCGCGCGGGCCTGATCGCCGGTGCTCAATGACACGGTCAAATGCCGACCCACGGCCGCATTCAAGCCCGCAGTGATGACGTTGAAATAGCCCGCCACCGTGACCGCCAGCGGCACCATGCCGTACGCGGCCACGCCCAGTTGTCGCACCAGGTACGACACCAGCCACAGCGACACCACAATGTTCAGCGCGAAGAACGCGACATTGCTGACCAGATTGGCCCCCAACCTGCCTTTGCTCACGTCAGGCCCTGCCCGCAGAAGCTGATGGCGCGCCGGAAGAGGTCGCCGACTGAGGCTTGCCCTTGAGGCGACCCAGCGCCCGGTACAGCGATTGCGGCAGCCAGCTCATGCGCAACAGCCGCTGGCGCTCGCTCGCGAAGACCGTGGTCTTGCAGGCACGAAGTACCGATCGGCCGGCGGACTTGTCGCCCCACTTGATCTGATGGTGCGCATGGGCAATTCGGAAGAAGTTGTGAAACTCCTCCATGTCCTCGGCGACCTGCGTCTCCGTCGGATGCGCCCGCACCCACGCCTCGTCGGTATCGAAAAACACGTAGCGCGCCGGCGGCGGATTGTTGACGAGGGCGCGGTTGTCGCCATCGGCGTGATAGGACGGCCCGGGCTGACTCTCGAACAGGATGGTTCCGGTGAAGAGCAGGCGAATCCAGGTGTCGATGTCCTCGCCGAGACGAATCCCTGGAGGAAAGCCGCCCACGCGCTGGATCGCTGCGCGATTGACCGCGACCGCCGACGAGAACACCGGCGTGCCGTGACGGGCGATCTTGAAGAAGTTCTGCGGCGTCAGCAGCAGACGCGGCTCGGAGACCACGGTCACGCCCGGCGTCTTGGCGCCGGTCACATCCACCACGTAGTAGTTCAGGGCCCAGGCCACACAGTCCGGGTGGGCGGCGCGCATCGCATCCAGCCGTTGGAGGTGATCGGGCACCCAGGCATCGTCGCCATCCAGAAAGGCCACGGTGTCACTGCGCGCCAGCTCGACCCCGCGATTCCTCGCGACGGACACGCCGCCATTCGCCTGACGGTGCAGCCGCACGCGAGGATCGGCGTAGCCGGCCACCACGTCCGCGCTTCGGTCCTTGGAGCCATCGTCCACCACCACAATCTCGAAGTCCTGGAAGGTCTGAGCCAGGACCGACTCAATGGCCCGGGCGATCTGGCCTTCCTTGTTGTAGAGCGGGATGACGACGGAGAAGCGAGGTGATTCAGCAGACATCGATGCAGCGTGACAGGTTGGATGAGCCGGACGCCGACTCAGCGGCGCGTTTCGCAGTACGGCGCGGACGTGAAGTTCACACGTGCCAGTTCGCGGGAGTCGTCCACGCTGCGGGCGCACAAGCGGTGCGGGCGGCCAGCCGCAGCCATGCGCGCCAGGCGGCGGGCCGTCTCAACCGGATCGGTCGTGCCATCACCGACGCGTCCCTCGGCCACATAGCCGATCTCATCCAGGAAGTCGCCGCACTTGCGGTGGTATTCGACCAGGATGAAGGGCACCCCGGCCGTGTAAGCCAGGATGCACGCATGCAGCCGAACCCCAAAGATCGCATCGCAACGTGACAGCTCCGCGTACACGACCTTGGGATCGTCGCAGTAGGGCAGCTTTTCGACGTGGGGATAGCCGTCCAGCGAAGC
Source organism: Burkholderiaceae bacterium (assembly GCA_913776825.1). GTDB lineage: Bacteria > Pseudomonadota > Gammaproteobacteria > Burkholderiales > Burkholderiaceae_C > Roseateles. The sequence goes on along the minus strand of CAJYPV010000026.1, from coordinate 443,718 downwards.
GATGACCTCATCGGTGACCGCCTCATCGCCCGAGGCCGCATGGCCGTTGAACACGAAGAACCGAAGCGCGAAACCTTCGGCAGCCAACGCCTTGACCGTCGCCTTGACAGACGCCACGCGGCGCTTTTCCTTCTCCACGTCGCCGCCGTGATAGCGCTCGACGTTGCACACGCTCACGCCAATGACCGTCCGACCGGTCGCTCGCTGCGGCAACACGGGCGCCGGGCTGTCCGCCATCACATCCAGCATCAGCAACGCGGGGTCAAACGACTGGATCACCGGCGTCTGCACGTTCATCGCCTTGACGATCTCGTATGAGGCGCGATCGCGCACCGCGATGTAGCTCATTTCCGAAATGAGCTTGCGAATCTCGCGCTCGCCCTGCGTGGACTTGAACGGACCGACCGACACGCCCGCTGCCGCGATCGACTTGCGGCCGACCTTCTGCACCAGTGCCTGACGCAACAGATTGACCCACAGCTCCTGCGGCGAGTGCAGCGTGGAGCCGCCGAAATACACCATGTGCCGTGCGCTCATGCCGGACAGGGTGCGAGACACAGTCTGCTGGCCGGGATAGCGACGTTCGGTCGGAATGATCGCTTGCGCGGGACGGCTGAGCACGGGCAGTTCGGTCGCGACGAAGGCGAGGTCCTTGGCGCCCCAGTACTTGCGGCTTCCCCAGTCCGCGACGACGCAGAACACGTCGTCGCCGGTGTTGCGGTAGCCGTAATAGCCGTTGAACAGAAAGTCGGTCATGCGAGTGCAGAGATGAAAGTCAATACATCCAGCGGCCGGTCAAGCGGCCGCGCTGGGTCGATCAAGAGGCGGTGGAGCGGCCGCGGCGAGTCGCCGACCGCCACAACAAGCCGATCGCAAACGGAATGCCATCCACCAGATAGCGCTTGGCCAGCCGCCCGGGTTCCTGCGTCAGGCGATGCAGCCACTCCAGGCCGCTGCGCTGCATCCAGCCCGGCGCGCGCTTCACATCACCGGCGACGAAGCTGAAGCTCACGCCCACGCCCAGGTACCAGGCCTGCGGCGCCAGCGGACGCAGGCGCTGGATCAGCTTCTCCTGCTTGGGCGAGCCCAGGCCGATGAAGACGATGTGCGGCCGGCCTTCGGTCAGCAGTTGTTGAATGCGGGCCATCTCCGCCGGCTGCTGCTCGAATCCGAACGGCGGGCACAGGCACAGCACCGAACCCGGCGCCGCCTGCGGCAGCAGCTTGGCAGCGGCGGCCTCGGCCGCGCCTTCATTGCCGCCGATCATCGCAATGCGCAGTCCGGCCGCATGGGCCTTGCGCACCAGTTCGATGAACAGGTCGGAGCCGGTGAGGCGCGCCGGCAGCGGCGTGCCCTGCAACTGGCTGGCCCAGACGATGGGGCGACCATCGGCGGTGAAGACATTCGCATCGGCCACGACCTGGCGGAAGTCGGCGTCCATGCGCCAGCGGCGCAGGATGTCGATGTTGGGCGTCACCACCCAGCCGCCATGGCCGGCGCCGGCCTGGGCGACGATGTGGTCCGCCAGTGGCGACACGGTGGTGGCGACAAAAGGCAGCCCATCCACCGGGATCGTGGGCAGGCCGGCGGCGGAGGTCAAGGTCGATGGGGCGGTCGTGGCGGTCATGGCAGTCATCGTGGTCGGGGCAATCGGAGAAGCATCAGCGGCAGCAGGCGCGATCGGGCGCCTGCGGTCGCGGGCAGGTCATCAGGGCGCATCAGGTGTCGCGCTTGGTGCGCACCCAGTCGACCTGGCGCTTCACCACGAAACGCAGATACAGCGGCAACTTGCCCAGCACGATCATCGGCGCGCGCGCGAGTTCCGACAGGCTGAGGATGTCCGAGGCCCAGCGCTGCTGCGCCAGCACGATCGACAGACCCAGCATCGCCACGCCCGCCACCGCGATCAGCAGCGGCGCGACCCAGCCCAGCAGCAGCGCCGGCAGCAGTTGCAGCACCGTCCAGGCGCTCAACAGCATCGCGAGCAAGGCCAGCGGCGGCACCAGCATGTCCATCACCTGCAGCAACTGCGCGCCCTTGCCGGGCCGCATCGATTGCCACAGCAGACGCGGACCTTCGCCGACCAGCATCGCGAGATGGCCGTGTTCCCATCGGGTGCGCTGGCTGGCCGAACCTTCCTGGCTCTTGGCGAAGACGCTGGTCACCCGCGCGTCCTCGCACAGCATCGGCGGCGCGCCAAGCTGGGCGAGTCGCACGCCGAGTTGCATGTCCTCGGCGAGATGGCCGCTGGCCAGCGGCGCCTTCACCACCACGTCCCAGGGGAAGGCCATGCCGGTGCCATAGAGCCCGCACGGCAGGCCCAGTTGGTGCATGCCACGCGGGCGCACCAGGTTCTTCACGCGCATGGCGAATTCAGCGATGCGCGCCTTCAAGCCGTCGTTGGCCGCATGCATCAGGTAGGTGGCCTGGACCGGACGACCGGTGGCATGGGCGACCGACGCGATGCGCGGCAGCAGCTTGGGACCGAGCTCGCAATCGGCATCCAGCACGATGACCACGTCCGGCGGCAGGCCGTCCTTGCGGGCCAGCGCTTCGAGATGACGCACGCCATGATCCAGCGCATATCCCTTGCCGCGCTCGGTCTGGTTGAAGCGTTCGACCACGGTGACGTCGAATTCGCGGGCCTGCGCGGCGGTGTCGTCGGTGCAGTTATCCGCGACCACCAGCAAGCGGTCCTGCGGCTGCAGTTGCGACAGGGCCTGCATCAGCGTTGCCCGCAGGCCGGTGCTTTCGTTGTGGGCCGGCATCAGCACGGCGATGCGCGGCGGGCGCGGGAATTCCGGCACGGGCCGATCGCCGCGCAGCGCCAGCAGCACCTGCGCGAGCAGCAAGGCGCAGGGCAACGCCAGCAACAGGCTGAGCAGCACGAGCAGCAGCCAGGGAAGATGACTCAACACATCAAGCATGGGCATGCTCCCGGAACAGGCCGGCCAGTCGGGCGGCCTCCACATCCACATCATGGCGGGCCAGCACGCGGGTGCGTGCGGACTCGCCCATGCGCTGCAGCGCGTGGTCGTCGCAGCGCAGGCAGGCCAGCATCGCCTCGGCCAGGGCCTGGGCATCGCCGGCGGGCACCAGCCAGCCGTTGTCGCCCGGCTGGATCAGCTCGGGAATGCCGGCGATGCCGGTGCTCACGACCGGGCGTCCCAGCGCCATCGCTTCCATCACCACGACGGGCAGGCCTTCCGCGAAACTGGCCAGCACCAGCGCGCGCGCATTCAGCATCTCGGTCCGAACCTGGTCGCTGCCGATCCAGCCGGTGATGCGCACATGGCCGCCGAGCTGCAACGCCGCGATGCGGTCCTCGATGGGACGGCGCAACTCGCCATCGCCCGCGAGCACCAGTTCGAAATCAGGCTCCTGCGCGGCCACCAGCGCGGCGGCCTCGATCAGCAGCAAATGGCCCTTCTGCTCGGACAGACGACCGACGCAGACCAGTCGTCGCCCGCTGGGCGGCGGCGCCTCCACCTTGTGGAATGCGGGCTCCAGCCCGCAATGCACGATGCGCACCTTGCCCCACTGGTGCCGGTCCACCCAGCGATAGAGCTGGCTGCGGCAGAACGAGGTGATGGCCACGACGAAGCGGGCGCGACGGATCTTCTCGCCGAGGTGCAGGAACTCCGGCTTGTCGAATTCCTCCGGGCCATGCACGGTGAAGCTGTAGCCGGGACCGCCGAGCGCATGCGCCAGCATCGCCACCTCTGCCGAATTGGTGCCGAAGTGCGCATGCAGATGGGTCGCACCGCCGTCGCGCAGCATCCGCGCCGCCACGCAGGCTTCGGCCAGATAGACCAGGTGCAGCGGCCAGGGGCGATCCGATCGACGGCCCATGCCCAGCGCGAGCTTGAGCGCGGACAGGAAGCGGCCGGGCGCCCGCAGCGCTTCGCCGAAGGTCGCGCCGAGCAGCTCGCGCACGCCGCCTTGCAGCAGGTACTGGGTGCGGGACTTTTCGTCCTGGTCCTGCGGGTCCGGCGCGGCATCGTCCCAGCCGCGCACGGCCAGACGCATCACCGGCACGCCCTGCTTCTCCAGCGCCAGGATCTCGCGGCGGATGAAGGTGTGGCTCACCTTGGGATAGTGGTTGACGAGATAGGCGACCTTCACAACATTCCTTGCCGACGTTCCTTGATCTTCATTTAGTCCATGCGACGCACCGACGCCCGTGGCACCGCTCATGGACACTTTCTGCAGCGCGCTCATCCTTCGATCACCCGCAGGTCACCGCGCGCCCATCCAGGCCCGGCCGCCAGGGCATGCACGGCGACGCGCGCTGCGGTCACACTGTCCGGCCAGTCGAAGTCGACGCTCTGGCCATCGGCCAGGGGCGCGCTGCCCCACGCCACACGGACACCATCGCTGCCTCGCAGATCGAGTCGCATCCGGACATCGCCGCTCACCCTGGCCGTCAATCGGCAACGCTGCCCCGGCTTGGGTCGCGCCCAGGTGACGCTGCTGAGCAGACGCGGCGAATTCGCGACCAGGACGCTGTCGCGCTTGGCCGCGTCAAACACCACGGCCTGACGCCAGGTTTCGAAGCGTCCCTGGATATCGCCGCGCTCCGAGCGCCACTTGCCGCGCATCGACAGCAGATTCATCGGCTGCTGAAGTTCGACCGGTCGCCCTTCGCCATCGAGCCAGGACTTGGCCGACACCACGGGGCGCAGCGCGGCGCGAATTCGGTCGAGTTCGCCCGCCACCTTCGAATCCCATCGTCCGGCCGGATGCAGGCGCGCATTGCTGCCCATCTCCGCATAGATGACAAAGGGCGTCCCGACATTGCGGTCCACCACATAACCGCCGTAACGCTTGAGCGCCTCGGCAATGCGGCGCAGGCGGGGATCACTGAAGCTGGCGCTGTCGAAGTCAGCGGGCAGCATCAACAGTGCGCCTTCGGGAATCTTGCCCTTGTTCTTGTTGGCGCCGCTGTCCGACGAGGTGGCCGGGAAGACATACGACGGATCGGCGCTCAGGCCGCTGAAGGTCAGCGAGATGGCCAGCGCGTGCTGAATCGGGCCGCTGTCTTCCGCCAGTTCATGAGTCCGCAGCAGGCCGCCCATGGTGGGCACGGCCGCCGCGCGCGCGCCCTGGAAGTAATGGGCGGGGTCGCCCCAGCCGCGGCCATCCAGCCGCGTCCAGGCGTATTGCCGCGAACGCCATTCGCCATCCACCTGCTTGAGCTTGTAGAACGAATGGATCACGCCGGCGGCTTCATCCACGATGTCCGCATGGCCGTCGGCCCCATTGGCCGGCAACACATCGGACGGCCAATGCGGGACGACGATCTCGGTCTGGAACTCTTCCGCATCGGGATCCCAGACGCCCTTCTCTCCCACCAGACCGACAACCCGCTGCGGGCGGTCGGTCGGACGGGCGACGAATACGCCGGTGGACCAGGTGCCTGACTCGAGCGTCGGGAAGTAGGAGTCGCGCGGAATCTCGTCCGTGCCCAGCACCGGATCAACCGGACGCGAGTTCCACGGCGACTGGGCCGAGAACGGCCGCATCGCCGTGCCGAAGCGCTCACGGCCACCTGGTCGGTCCGGTCGGTCCGGCTTGCTGCCCGACCCAGGCTTGACCTTTCGCGCCGAGCTGTCCGTCGAGGCGCCGGACTCGGAGGCAGACGCCTGTTCTGCCGCCTGAAGCCAGGGCGCGCTCAGACCTGCCGCGAGGCCCAGACCCGCACCGCACCATCGGCGTCGATCCCACTGCGTCTTCATTCAAGGTTCTTTCTATTCGGACGGAGCCGTCAAGGGTGGCTCGGCGACACCGCCGACGCCGCGCTGCCCGTTGCCAAGCTGGGCAAGGCGTCGGACGCGGCGGCCGTCGGGCCGGATGGCACGGCGGAACCGGCCTCAGACGTCGCAAGCAGGATCCGGGCCGGGTTGCCCACGGCCGTCGCGCCGGCCGGCACGTCCTGCAGCACGACGGCCATGGCGCCGACCTTGCAACCGCGCCCCAGACGGACGCCGCCCAGCACCTGGGCGTATGCGCCCAACTCCACACCGTCCTCCAGGACCGGACACGGGCCATCCTCGACCCGATTGCCCAGCGTCACGCCCTGACGCAGCGTGCATCCGGCGCCGATCACCGTGGCCGGATTGACGAACACGCCACCGAAATGCCAGATGCGCAGGCCAGGGCCGATCCGGCATTCCTTGGGCAGGCTGATGCCCGTGAAGGTTTCCACCCCACGGAACATCAGCCAGTACAGCTTCGTGCGCAGCCGCCGACCCACCCCGTCGGGCATCGCATCGACCCGACGGCCGAAGCGATACACCCACAGGGCCCACAGGGATTGCTCCCTGCGCCATGCGCCACCGCCACCACAGCGGTTCAGATCGGCAAGCCAGTCCTGGTCTCTCATTTCATCAAGATCTTTCCGGACATCTCCGTCAGCGGCTGATTGCTGATCAGGGTCCCACCCACGGTCGACTGCACCCCGGAGGAGCCGCTGTAGGCATACACCGCGACCCGCGCCTGTCCGGTGGGCCAGATAAAGTCGGCGTACTCCTCATTGGCCAGCTCGGGGCTCTCATACAACTTGACGCCGACGCTGTCGTACAGCGCGAGCTTCAGTCGCCCACCGCCGGTGCTGCGCGAGGTCAGCCGGTAGGGCTGTCCGGCCACCGGAGCGGCCCAGGCGATGTTGCTGATCGTCCGCGCGCTGTAGTTGACCTGCACCACGTCGGTCGCGGTCGCCGGGAACACGACGGCCTGCTTCCAGGTCTCAAAGGTCCCCAATGGCGCGCTGCGCTGCAAGTACCACTGCCCTCGCATCGACAGCAGGTTCAGCCGCTGTTCGGGAATCAGCGGTTGCCCGTTGCCGTCGAGCCATCCCGAGACGCTGACCACCTGCCGCAAGGCGGCACGCATGCGCTCCAGCTGGTTGGCGGTTTCGTTGTCCCAGGTCTCGCCCATCAGCTTGAAGTTGCTGCCGTTCTCGACATAGATGACGAACGGCGTGCCGGTGTTGCGGTCCACCGCATAGCCGCCGTATCGCTTCAGCGTCTCGGCGACCTTGCGCAGCTTCAGGTTCTGGATGGTGGAGGTGTCGTAGTCCGGCGGCAGCATCAGCAGAGCCCCTTGAGGGATGCTGCCGGTGTTCTGAGTGGCGGCAGTCGCATCGGCCGAGGTGGCCGGGAAGATGTAGGTCGGTGCCGGGCTCAGACCGTTGTAGGTCAGGGACATCGCCAGCGCGTGGCGGTAGTAGGCCTGGCCATCATCCACTTCATGGCGTCGAATCACACCGCCGATGGCCGGCACGCCGACCGCGCGCGCGCCCTGATAGTAGTGCGCGGGCTCACCGAAGCCCCGGCCGAGCAGCGGCGCCCAGGCGTACTGCCCCGCGCGCCAGACACCGTTGTCCAACTTGAGCCGGAAAAAGGAATGCACGATGCCCATGTCGACATCGATGATGTCCGCATGGCCGTCGGAACCGGTCGACGGCGTCACGCCCGCTGGCCAGCGCGGAATGGTGACCGAGGCACGATTGGCCTCCATGTCCGGGTCCCACACGCCGGCCGCGCCGGTGAGCGGGTAGACCGTCATGGGCGGATCGGTGACCAAGGCCCGGAAGACGCCGGTGGACCAGGTGCCCTCGGCCAATGTCGGGTAGTACTGCGACGTCGGCACGGTGGCGGTCCCGAGCACGGGGGCGACCGGACGCATGTTCCAAGGCGAGTGGGCGGCGAATGGTGTTTCGAACGATCCCCAGACGGGGGCATTCGATTGGGCATGCGCGGCGGGCACCGCGATCCACCAGGCGGAGACCGCCACCGAAAGCGCGCACAGCCATGGGTGACCTCGCCGGCCTCCAGCGCGAACCTGAGGGCGGGGAAGTGATGACAGCTTCATTTCAGACCTCCTTCAGCCGCTGGCCGCGCCTTGCCCCGACACGCTTGGCCAGCTCGTTGAAGCGCTGTTCGACATAAAACGTCGAGACATGCGCGATGCCGAAGACCACCAGCAGCAGAAGCGGTCGTTTGAGATATTTGATCCAGACGTCGCCGCTTCCCAGCCAGGTGGCCGCCAGGGGCAAGTGCCACACGTAAAGTGCGTAGGAAATCGAAGCGATATAGGCAAGTCGGGTGCCGCCCAGCCAGTGCGACAACGGATGCCCCGCCTGACACATCAGCGCGCCGACGAAGGCGGCCGCGAAATACGGTCGCAGATAGGTCAGCGGATTCACCCAGCCATGCAAAAGGATGCAACTGGCCAGCAGCAAGGCCAGCGTCAGTGGAATGACGCCGCGGCGACTCAGCTGCGCGCGCACCGCGGGCCAGTGGCGCGAATTCATCACCAGGGCCATGCAAGCCCCCGCCAGCAAATCATCCGCCCGGAACCAGGTAATGCTGGAAGCGGTCACCTGAAAGTTCAGACGGAGTCCGGTCATCACCGCCAGCAAGGCGGGGAACAGCCACCAGACCGCCCGAGGGCGCAGCCATAACAGCACCGCCGACAGCATGTAGAACTGGACCTCCAGGCAGAGGCTCCAGAAGTGGTCCACCGGCGGTGTCAGGCGTTGCGGCGGCAGGTTGGCGTAGAAGAACAGGTTGGCCAGCGCTGTTTCCAGCGCCACGGGCTGCCACAGCCACACCACGGTCAGGCACAGCCAGGCCGCAGGCACGACCCGCAGCAGCCGACGCGCCACGAAGGACGTGACGGTAGGCTGCTTGAGCAATTGAATGGTGATCAGGTAGCCCGACAGAATGAAGAACAGGGCCATGCCCAGCATGCCCAGCGATTCGTTCAGCGGCACGCCCATGAGGCGGAACGGGAAGAGATGCGTCCACAGCACGGCCAGGATGCTCATGGCACGCACGCCATCCAGGACCGGGGAACGCTCCGTCGCGTGGCTCACTGCACCGGCGGTCATCGGCGCCACACCGGACGTGTCGAGACCTCGGCGACCGCCGATGTCGGGACTCTCGTCAAGGGTTGCGTGACGGCCCATGCGTCGTATCTCCGGCTCGATTCAGATCGGCTATCCGACTGCCGCATGGCCAGTGCACACACCGCGCCCATGCAGAACCAGAAGTACCAGTTGTAGATAAGGTAGGACAACATGTTGTCCGACAGCGAAACCAGAAAATTCCCCACCAGCAGCACCGTGCTGATCAGCGCCAGCAATCGGTAGGAGCGCCACAAACGTTTCAGCATCCTCAGCGTCGTGAGGTAGATCCATCCGTACGCCGCGGCACCGAAGATGCCGAGTTCAAAGAACACCTGCACCACGGCGCTGTGCGCGCCCCAGTTGCGACCACCGGCCATCGAGAAGAAGGTCGGCGAATGGAACATGAAGCTCTCCGCGCCATAGCCGGTGATGTAGCGCGACGGCGACATCCACCCCAGCGCATCCGCCCACAGCAGCTTGCGCCACGCAAAGGAGTTCAGCTTGGCGTACTGCACCACCTGATTTCCCTCCGACAAGCCCATGACCCGTTCGCGCAATTCCGGCAGCGCTGCCATGGCGGCCATGCCGCCCAGCACCAGATAGACCAGATAGCGACGCTCCCGGAACAGGCCGTACATCGCGAAGATGAACAGCACCGAGATCCAGGCGCTGCGCGTCTTCGTGGTGTAGAGCAGCCCGACCAGCAACAGCATGTATGCCACCACCAGGGCCATCCGGGCGTAACCCTGACCGATCTGACCGCTCTTCCAGCGGTAGAAGATCACGCCAAGTGCCAGCACCAGATAGAACGCCAGAATGTTGGCGTGCGGGAAGGGACCGCCGTATCGAGCGCCTGCATCCTCCAGGCCATCCACGATACCGGCAGTCTTGCCCAGCGCGATGTAAATGAGCGTGACAACTGCGACAGGAACCGAGGACCAGGTGACCAGCCGCAGCATCTTGTTCAGATCCGCTTCATTGACGATCAGATAGAAGCTCACCAGAAACAACGCCACCACCGACAGTTGCCCCAGATACAGGCGAATCGCCTGCACCTTCTCCGGCGAATACAGGATGCCCAGCGCCTGCATGGCGATGAAGGGCAGCCAGACCCACCAGGCGAGCTTCGGGATGCGCTTCGGATCGCGCGCGATGATCACCGCGGCCAGGATGATGATCAGCGCATTCAGCAGCCCGCCGAGGCCACCGACTGCGGCCATCCGGGTCTCCTCGAAGACCGGATTGGCGCCCGCGCGCACCAGCAGCACCACCAGCAGAAAGGCTTCGCGGCTGTAGATGAAGAGAAACGCGGTGAGCAGCAGCAAGGGCAGCACCGCCAGCATCGCCGGCTTGCCGGCGGCCGCGCCGCCCACCATCACGCTGAGCATGCCCACCATCACCGCGCCGACCGACAGGCCCGCCACGCCCAGCAGCGAGGCGCCGTCCATGCCATTACGCCAGCTTCGCCAGCCGCGCGTGATCCATTCCAACGCCCGCACCGCCTGCACTCCTCAGCGCACCAACATCGTTCGAGCCGCCGCCGGCGAGGCCGCGACCAGTTCCGCCAGGAAGCCTTCCATCAGCGCTTGCGACTGGGCCTGCGCCTGCGGCGACGCCAGATGCTGCGACGCGCGCACCAGCACGCCATCCGGAATCCGACCGGCCAAACCTTCGTTCAGGATGTACCAGCGCGCCTTCAGGCCATCGCCGCCGTACTGCGATCCGATGCGAATCCAGTAGCGCACGGCCTCATAGCCGCCGCCGCGGGCTTCCGTCAGCAATTGCGTCGTCGGCACCGCCTGAGCGCGAGCCGAGGTCGCGATCGGGCGACCGTCCTCCAGCCGGCGGACCACGAAACCCTGCGCCGGATAGCAGACCTCGGGCCGGTGCACCTTCACATCCTGACGTTGGCGCTCGCCCCAGGCCAGCGCCAGCATGATCTGATCGCCCTGGCTGTTGGCATAGGTGCGCATCACGGTCTGGTCGTAGGGCTGCTCCTGCGCGGTTTCCACGCCCTGCGCCACGTCGACCTGGGTGGTCGAGTCCGCGATCACGCGCCAGTCACCAAAGGCCTTCGGCACGGTGGCTTCCAGGCTCGGTGCGCCGGTGACCGCCTGCACGCGCGGCGTGGCGATCCAGGCGCAGGCCGCAGCCGCGGCCATCAGCACGACGCCGGTGACGGCGACGCTGCGCGAGAGTTGCAGCAGCCGAGGCGGCTTGCCGCCGGAGGCAGGCGATGCGGCCGGACGGCCCGCCTGAGTGGATGTCGAATTCATGCGACCTCCTTGCCGCGCCAGCGCAGCCAGCGGATGGACAGCGCACGCAACAGGCTGTCGGTGAGCACGATCAGCATCAGCGCGGTCAGGAACAGCACCATGCCGGAGAACTCGTGCATGAAGCCCTGGCCGACCTCGTCACCGAAGTGATAGGTCAGCAGCGCCAGGATCAGGATGCGGATCACGTTGGACGAATAGGAGATGGGGACGATCAGCACGGCCAGCGTGATGTTGCGGAACACCGATTCATGGCGCACCACATTCATGTAGAGCAGACCCAGCGCTTCCAGCGTGAACAGCGAGTTCAAACCGGCGCAGGCATCCGCCACCAGCAGTTGGTACGAGCCGATCTGCAGGATCACGCCGGAACGGGCCACCGGATAGCCCAGCGAATACATCAGATGCTCCGCGCCCCAGGACGCGGCCAGCTTCATCGGCTGGGTGATCACGTCCACCACCGAGGCCGGCAGCGGCACCGCGAACAGCAGCAGGAAAAACGCGAACCAGTAGCGCTTGGCGATCGCCGGCCCGAGCAACAACAGGGCCAGGCCCAGCAGCACCGGCAGCAGCGAGCCGAGCTCGAACAGCGCGATCGATTGCGAGCGGCCCAGCACATACAGCACCAGGCCCAGCAACATCAGCGACCAGCCGGCCACCGGCGCGGGGCGCGGCTCGAAGCGCTCGCCCTGCCCGGCCATGCGGCGAGTCTGGAAATAGAAATACCAGGCCGACAGCGCGAGCACGATCGGTCCGTGGGAATTGCGGTCGCCCCGCCAGGGGCCATGCAGGAAGTCGATGATGGTCGGCACATACAGCACCGCCAGACCGATGGCCAGCATCGCCAGCGCGAACCGGTTGGCGGCCCAGAACGCCGGAAATCCGGGTCCCTGGCGCCCCGGTGCGCCGAGGAAGACGTTGCGCGACATGACTTTCACTGCGATCCCTGCTCAGGCATGAAGAGACGAACGCGCCCGCACGGCGGGCGCGTTCGGATGGGCTCTGCGGCCTTTGATCAATATTGGTTCATCACCGTGCCGACCAGCGTGGTGCTGACGTCGTCAAGGCTGGCGGTGAGTTCCTGCAGCGCCGTCACGCGGGACTGGTTCTGACGTGCCAGCACCAGCGCGGCGCCGCAGCGGGCGGCGACGATGGCCGAATCCGCGCCGTAGAGGCCCGCCGAGGTGTCGACGATGACGTGATCGAACTTGCCCGCCAGCTCGCGCATCAACATGCCGAAGGCCGGCCGTTCCAGCAGTTCACCGGGGTTGGGCGGAATCGCGCCGACCGGCAGCACGAACAGGCTGTTCATGCCCTCGACCTGCTGGATCACCCGTGGCTCGCTGCGACCCGACAGGATCGACGACAGGCCGGACTGGTTCTTCACATCGAAGATCTCATGCTGGCGCGGACGACGCAGGTCCGCATCCACCAGCAGGGTGCGCCCGCCAAGTTGCGCGAGCGTGACCGCCAGGTTGGCCGAGAAGTAACTCTTGCCATCCAGCGTGTCCGGGCTGATCACGGCCAGCGCGCGGCGCGGTTCACCTTCGCGGTAGAGCCGCATCATGATCTGGCTGCGGATGCCGCGGAAGACTTCGGCCTGCGACGAGAACGGCTGGTTCAGCGCCACCAGCTCGGGGCTGCGGCTCTTGCGCTCGGTCGGCGCATACGGATAGTGGAACTGCTTGGACAGCGCTTCCAGCACATCCTCGGCATTCGCATAACCGAGAGCGATGGCGGCCTCGCCGAAACGGATGCCGCGCTCACGCTGGTACTGCAGCACCCGCTCCACCTGGTCGGCGGAGAGGTTGCGGGTCTCGGCAATGATCGCGCCGATCGAGCGGTCATACAGACCGCCGTTGGCCTTGGGCTCTGCATCCACGGATTTTCTCGGCGCGTAGTTGAGAGGTTCCTTCAAATCCGACATCAGGCGACTCCCTTGGTGGCACTGCGGCCGAGCAGACGACGCTCTGCAGAAGGCAGCGTCTTCGAATGGCGTTGATTCGGCGCGGGCAGCACGCCCAGGATGGGCAGCTGGATCACGGCCATCACATCGTCCGCATCACGGATCTTGCGGTCGCGCATTTCCAGCAGCAGCGCGATGCCGATCGCCAGGATCAGCCCCACCACGAAGGCCAGCGCGGTATTCAGCGCAATCCGCGGCGACGACGGCTTCAGCGGCGGCGTGGCTTCGGTCAGCACATTCACATTGCTCTGGGTCGACTGGCTTTCCAGATTGGTCTGGGTCAGGCGCGCGGTGATGCTTTCATAGGCGCGCTGGGCGCTTTCGGCTTCACGCATCAGGCCGCTGGCATCGTCACGGGCGGCCTTGAGCTTGGCGACCTTGTCGCGCTGCGCTTCCAGCTGCGCGCGCACGTCGGCTTCACGCTGGCGGTTGATGTTGTTGGTCACCGTCACGCTGCCGGTCACGCGGCGCATTTCGGTGGCGAGCTTGGTGCGCTGGTCCGCCACCGACGCCTTGGCTTCGATGACCTGCGGATGGTTATCGCCGTAGCGGGTGCTCAGCTCCTGCAGCTTGGATTCCGCACGGCTCAGGTCCGCCTTGATCTGCATCACGACCGGATTCGCCAGCACGTCCGGCAACTGATCCGCGCCGCGCGTGGCCTGACCCTGACGGCTGGTCGATTCCGACGCCAGGCCCTGCAGCGCCACCAGTTGCGACGACAGCTCGACCAGGCGGTTGTTCTCGACATCCAGGCGCTCGTCGCTGGCGACGATGCCGTGCACGCGCTCATATTCGGACAGCTTGCCCTTGGCCGCTTCCAGCTTCTCCAGCGCGGCCTTGGCCTGCTGGTCGAAGTAGCCGGCGTACTGGCGCGCGGGCTCGACACGCAGGTCCAGCGTGGTGGCGACATAAGCGCGCACGAAGGCATTGGCCATCGAGGCCGCGAACTGCGGCGACGGCGAGCGGAAGGCCACCGTCAGCACATTGCTTTCCTTGGACGGCTTGACCTCCATGCTGGCCTGCAGGAATTCCGCCAGCCATTGCTCGATGGTGCCTTCGCCGTTGGTCTGCTTCTGCCACTGCTCGCGGAATTCCGGTTGCTCGGTCAGGCGCAAGTCGCGCACCACCCGCAGGGCGACGCGATCGCTCGCGATCACATCCACCTGCGTGTTCATGAAGGCGGGCGATGAGAGTCCCGGATAGATCAGCGCCGAGATCGGATCGGGCTTGGCATCCACCACGACCGACGCGGTGGCCACGTACTTCTTCGGCAGCATCAGGCTCACGCCGAGCGCGGTGATCGTGGTGAGCACCACCACCAGCACCACCAGCGACCAGCGGGCGCGAAGAATCGATATCAGCTTGCTGGGCGTCACCATGCACTCCTCAGACGGACCCGAAGGTCCGGCAAAAAACTCAGAACAGGCTCTCGCGCACGAAGATCACGTCACCGTCGCGAAGCGCTTCATTCATGCCGGGCTTGATTTCCTGCACCTGGCCATCCGGTCCCTTGCGGTTGATGCGGATGCCGCGATCGGTGCCGCGCAGGGTCAGGCCGCCACCGGCCGCCAGACCTTGCATCAGGGTCATGCCGCGCTCCAGGCGCATCTGGCCGGGGCGCTGCACTTCGCCGTAGATGTAGAAGCGCGGATAGCGCTCGATCCACAGCACATCGCCGTTCTGGACGATCACGTCCTGCGAGCGGCCGTTATCGGCGAACAGCGACGGCAGGTCGACTTCGAGCCGGTAAGGTTTGCCGTTGCGCGTACCGGTCAGCACCAGTTGCTCGCCGCCGAACTCGGTCACGCCACCGGCGGTCGAGAGCAGATCGGTGAGGCGGGTGTCGGCCACTTCCAGCGGATAGCGACCGGGGCGATTCACCTGGCCCAGCACGCTGGCCTGATTGCCGGTGACCTTGAGCACCACGATGGTGACCTGCGGCTGCTTGACGAAGTTGCCCTTGCGCAGGCCCTCGGCGATGCGGGCTTCGGCTTCGCTGACCGCGAGACCGCCGACGCGGACGGTGCCCAGCAGCGGGAAGGTGATGGTGCCGTTTTCGGACACCCGGGTCTCCAGCAGCAGATCCGGGTTCTGGAAGACATTGATGCGGATCGCGTCGCCCGATCCCAGGCGGTATTCCGCCGTCGCGCCGCTGGTGCCGCCGACGGGCGACGGCACGGTGGGTTGCGCGATGGCCGATGGCGTGGCGGGCTTGGCCGCCGGCGCGGCGGATTGGGCCATCACATTCAAGGACAGGCTGGCCGCCATCAGCACAGCAGCAAGGATCGGAAAGCGACGCGAACTCTTCATTTGTTATCCAGGCCCTTCGAGGAGGAATTGCCGTCCAGGCTGCCGCTGGCAGCCGGGTCGGTGGCAGTGACGGGCGCGATCGGAGCGATCGGCGCCGAGGACGAACCGGCAGGCGCGGAGGCCGCAGCCTCGGCGAACTTGCCGACGTATTCGATCTTGGCGTTCTCGCGCATGGCCTTAAGGTCCTTGGCCAGCAGCTCGCCGCGACGTTGGTTCAGCAGGAACTGCTCGATCGCCGGGCGCGCCTGTTCCAGGGTCACCGGCTGGCTGCGCGATCCCGCCAGATGCACCACCAGCAGGCCGGTGGGCGTGGCGTTGATCAGCGACTGGCCGTCCTTCAGACGGGCCACCGCATCGAGCGAATTCAGCGGAAGCTGCTCGGCCGAGCGGACTGCCTGGTTGCCGACGAACTTGATGTCGTTGGCCTTCAGGTACTCCAGGAACTCGGGCAAGGTCTTGGCTTCGGCCAGCCGCGCGCGCAGGGCGTCGACCTGCTCGGGCTTGGCCTCGATGCTGATTTCCTGCAAGTTGTAGATGCGACGGTCGGCAAACAGCGCCGGCTTGTCGTTGTAGTACTGCGTGATGTCTTGTGGCTGCGGCTTCGTGGCCGTCTCGCCCAGCCGCTCAGCATAGGCGCGGGCGATGATTTCGCGCTTGGCCGTTTCGATCTGTTGCACCACGCGCGGATCGCGGTCGAGCTTCAGATCCTGGGCCTTCTGCACCGCCAGTTCCTGGTCGATCAGGCGCTCCAGCACCTGACGCGAGGCGGCGTCCAATTGCTCCGGCTTCAGATTCGGCTGACGCTGCAGCACGAAGTTGATCTGATGGACGGTGATCTCTTCTTTATTGACTTTGGCCGCAGTTTGCGACGCCTTGGCACCACTGCCGCCACCGCAGGCGGTCAGGGCCAGAGCCATCAAGGTGGCAGCGGTCAGACCCGCCAAACGAACTCCGCGGATGGCCCGCATCCTCATCACTTTCATGGCTTCGACTCTCGTTGTTATGCCAGTCCTGGCGGCCCTCACAGGCCGTTCCACGCTACAGCGTGAGCGGCGAGTGTAGCCCTGCACCATGACGGAAAATCCCCATTCCATGCCGTCTAAACCCCCCTCACTCCCTAGACTAGGTGGGTCAATAGCAAGAATGGCTCCCGCCCCTCCCGGGACGGTGGTCGAAGCCCCCGCGATTGAGGGGGAGGCTCGGGAAACGCGTCAGCGCTTCCCTTGGTAACTAGTGCGACATCCCGTCAGCACTTGATACCGGCGTGCAACGCCACCATGCCACCGGTGAGGTTGTGAACGTCGACATGGCCGAAGCCGGCGGTCTTCATCATGGCCTTCAGTTCAGCCTGAGGCGGATGCATGCGAATGGATTCGGCGAGGTAGCGGTAGCTGTCGGCGTCGCCGGCGATCATCTGGCCGATGCGGGGCAGGATCTTGAAGGAGTACCAGTCGTAAGGCTTGCGCAGCGGCTCGGCGACCTGGGAGAACTCCAGCACCAGCAGCCGGCCGCCCGGCTTGAGCACGCGGCACATTTCCTGGAGCGCGCGATCCTTGTGGGTCATGTTGCGCAGGCCGAAGGCCACACAGACCAGATCGAAGCTGGCATCGCGATACGGCAGCGCTTCGGCATCGCAGAGGTTGGTCGGCAGGACCAGGCCTTCATCGAGCATGCGCTCCCGACCGGTGCGCAACATCGCCTCATTGATGTCGGTATGCACCACCATGCCGCGCTCGCCCACCTTGCGGGCGAAGGCACGCGCCATGTCGCCGGTGCCGCCGGCGATGTCCAGCACGCGCTCGCCCGGCTTCAGGTTGGCGACCTGCACGGTGTAGGCCTTCCAGGCGCGGTGCAGGCCCATGGACATGAGGTCGTTCATCACGTCGTAGCGTGAGGCGACCGAGTCGAACACGCCCCGCACCCGGCGGGCCTTGGTGTTCTCGTCGACGGTTTCAAATCCGAAATGGGTGCTGCTCATGGTGGGTCCTGCTGAGGTCCTTGCCGCTGGACGGGGACACCGCGCGATCGACTGCGCGGGGTCGGCGGCTCAATACTGACTGCTGACTGCTGACTGCTGACTGCTGACGGCCGACTGCTGGTTGCAAACTGCCGGCGATGCCTGCGGTGCTCGAAGGTGAATGCGCTGAGACGACGGACGCGGCCTCGGCCACGCGTGGGCGGCTCAGTGCGCGCCGCCACAACCGTGGCCCTCGTGGCCACCGGCGTTCTTCGTGGGCATGGGCGCGTCCCGGTCCAGGCCGGCGGCGGCGAGGCGCGCCTCGTAATCGCGCATGAGCTGGTCCTGGTCGCGGCCGAGCTGATAGAGATAGGCCCAGGTGAACAGGCCGCTCTCGTGGCCGTCGGAGAACAAGGGCTGCAGCGCGTAATGGCCGACTTGCTGGACGGCGACGATCTGGATCTCGCGCTTGCCGGTCTGCAGCACTTCCTGGCCGGGGCCGTGACCCTGGACTTCGGCGGAGGGGCTGCAGACGCGCATCAGCTCGAACGGAATGCGGAAGCGGGCGCCATCGGTGAACGCCAGTTCCAGCACGCGAGACTGCTGGTGCACGACGATGTCGGTCGGGAGAGGCGAGGTGGAATCGAGGCCGGCCATGGAAGCGTCGACGGCCTCTGTGCGAGGCGGCCGAGGAATGCAGAGAGAAGAGAGGCAGTGTAGCGGCGGCCTCGGAAATAAAAAAACCCGCCGGCTCGCACCGGCGGGAATCAACGGGGGGCCCGTTCGGGCCCAGGCCCCCCGGCTTACCAAACGAGGTGGTTGGCAAGAAGGGACTTCACACGGTGTCAGCGTCCAAGGGCGCCTCTCCCGGCGGTGAATCGAGACGGGCCGGGATGGCCTCGCTCCGATCGTTCCGCCGTCGCTACCGGTGAAGGTGTCTGTCGGATCGCATCCCGATCGCACCTGGCGGCTTGAGCCACTTGGCGAGACGGGGACACGATCATGAAATCGGTGCCGGGACGTCGGGTCAGCGAGCGCATGGGTCGGGTGCTCCCACCATTCACACCATTCACACCAGAGACCCGAACGCTGGCGCGGGGCGCCTCGGGGCAGTGGTGCCCGCCAAATTCGGCGCTGATCGCTGGCGACTGCCGCATGCCACGCACTCCTGTCGGTCTGGTCGGTTGGTCGATGAGGCGCCGGGTTTCGGCGTCTCTCCCTGTTCATTCCCAGCGCGGGCGCTGGCCGGATGAACCGCTCGCTGATCCGTCTTGAATCAGCATGGGTCCCAGTGTAGAAAGTCAGCCTCGCGTCAGGCAGCCCCACCTGAAAGAGTTAACAGGGCGGAATACCCCGATAACTTTTTTGTATTCAGACGTGTCTCGGGCGCGCGGACGGCGGTTTTCGGCCGCTCAACGCCGCTCCGCCGGAGCGGCGTCCCACGACGCCAAGCCCCACGCCATGGGGCTTTCAGAGGTGCCAGGCTGGCGCAGCGTCCGCGTCGGACCGAACGCTCGCGACGCGGCCATGGCGTCGACCGACGAAAGAATCCCGCGCTCCGCCTGTTTCAAATGCGTCGCCGAGCGGCCGTCCTGCGTGCGGCGTCAAACTGACGTCCCTGCTTCCAGGCGTTGACAAATGGCCGCCGCGGCGCAGGGTGGCCGATGAGCGCCAGGATGGATCGTCGAAAGCGCCCGCTGGCGCGCCGGGCCACGCGCGTGGCGGTCCCTAGCCGCGGGACCGAAGCGCCCCGATCTGCTTGGCCGGCCATTGCGCGGCCAGCAGCAACCCTGCCATCAGCCACAGCGGTGCGGCGGCCGCGCTGATGCTGGCCAGGACGCCGAAGCCCAGCGGCATGGCGACGGTGGCGCCATTCGTGGCCAACATGCGCAGGCCGAGCGCCTGGCCATGCCGATCCACCGGCGTCACCTGGTGGAGGGTGGCCAGCACCATCGGCTGCACCGATCCCAGCGCGACGCCAAGGATGGCGGAGCCGATCATCAATCCCGGCGTGCCCGGCAGCCAGGCATAGGCCATCAGCGTGACCGTGGCCACGGTCATCGCGACGCGCAGGGCTTTGACTTCGTCCAGATGGTGGGACCAGCGCACGATGGCGAGTCGCACCACCGTCGCTGCGGCGGCGAAGCTGCCCAGCACCAGACCGATGCTGGACGCCGACAAGCCCTTCGCATGGCCGACCACCGGCACCACGAAGCTGTGGGCATCCCAGCAGGCGGACAGCACGATGTTGACCAGCAGCAGGTAGCGCAGCGCGGGATCGCGCAGCAGGTCCCAGGCCGGGCGCGCCTGGACGGTGGTGGCGGCTTCTCGCGGTGGATGGCGCGGCACGCGCAGCGCGATCCGCCAGGCCACCACCGGCAGCACCACCGCCAGTGAGAACGCGGCCCAGTAGCCGGCCGTATCGATCAGGATGCCCGCGATCACCGGCGCCAGCGCGTTGGACAGCGCCGGGCCCAGGGCGACCCAGCTGAACACGCGCTTGAGCTGGGAGGGATCGGCCGCGAGCAGCCCGGCTTCGCGCTGAATGGCCACGGCGGCCACCGAGATCGCGCCGCCGCACAGCAGGCAGCCGAGACCGATCAGCCAGACCGCCTTGAACGGCAGCGCGGCGAGCGACAACAGCGCGCCGGCCAGCGCCATCAGCACGCCGATCCCGACCGGACGATGAAAGCCGAAGCGATCGGCCAGCCGACCGGCCCACAGCGACATCCCGATCGGCGCCACCGCAAACAGGCTGAGCAGCACGCCAACAGTCCATTCGCCATAGCCGCGACTGAGCACCCACAAGCTGGCCGCGACCCGCGTCGTGGCCATGCAGGCATGGACCGCGACCAGGGTGGCGATGACCGCAGGGAAGGCTTGGCGAAGATTGGGCGGCGGCCCGATGGGCGAGTCGGGATGCGCGCCGGGAACGGGCTCGTCCGCGCCCGCAGGCGCGTGGGCCGAGGCGGGCGGGGAGACGGGCCCGGGGGCGCTCATCCGGCAAGGCCTTCGTCGTCGATCTGTCCGAGCTGCAGCACGCGGGACATCTGGTCTTCGGGCAGCGCCTCGACCGTCTTGAGGCGGCGGGTCATCGCTCGGGTGCGGACCTCGGCGGCGTCAATCGTGTTGCTGGCTTCTTCCAGCTTCTTCTTGGTCTTGGCCAGCACATCGCCGAACTTGCCGAATTCGGTCTTGACGGCGGATAGCACTTCCCAGACCTCGGCGGAGCGCTTTTCCAGCGCCAGCGTGCGGAAGCCCATCTGCAGGCTGGACAGCGTCGCCAGCAGCGTGGTGGGGCCGACCAGCATCACCTTGTGCTCGCGCTGCAGCGATTCGGTCAGGCCGGGTCGGCGCAGCGCTTCGGCATAGAGCCCTTCGGTGGGCAGGAACAGCAGGGCGAAGTCGGTGGTGTGGGGCGGGCCGAGGTATTTCTCGCGGATGGTCTTGGCTTCCAGCCGCAGGCGGGTTTCGATGGCGCGGGCGGAGAGCTCGGCGGCGGGCGCATCGGCGCGCTCCTGGGCCTCGACGAGTCGCTCGTAGTCTTCGCGCGGGAACTTGGCGTCGATCGGCAGCCAGAGCGGCTTGCCGTCTTCACGCTGACCGGGCAGCTTCAACGCGAATTCCACGCGGGCGCCACTGCCGGGCAGCGTCTCGACGTTGGCGGCGTACTGCTCGGGCGTGAAGACCTGTTCCAGCAGACCCGCCAGTTGCACTTCGCCGAAGATGCCGCGGGTCTTCACATTGGTCAGCACGCGATTGAGCGAGCCGACATCGCGCGCCAGCGTCTGCATTTCACCGAGCCCGCGATAGACCTGTTCCAGCCGTTCGGCCACCTGCTTGAAGCTTTCGCCGAGGCGATGTTCCAGCGTGGCGTGGAGTTTCTCGTCCACGGTGGCCCGCATCTGTTCGAGCTTTTTCTCGTTGTCCTGCTGGATGGCCTGCAAGCGTGCTTCGACGGTGCGACGGGTTTCGGCCAAGCCGGCCTCGTTGCGCTGGCCGAGGGCTTGCAACTGCTCGGTCATCAGGCTGGCCAGTCGTGCGCCGGCGGCATCCTGTGCTTCGCGCGCCGTGGCGGCCTGCTGCCCCAGCGCCTGCTGCAGCGCGGCGAGCTGCACGCGGAAGCTGTCGATCTGTTCGTTCTGGGTGCGGGCGACGTCTCCGCCTTGGGCCAGCAGCGCTTGCTGGAACTGGGTCAGCGTCGCGAGGGTTTCCTGACGCAGCTGACTGTTGGCGCGGGTCATTTCCTCGCGCAGGCCGACATTGACCCGATTGAGCTCGTCTCTCAGGCCACGCTCCAGTCGCTCGCCTGATTGCTGAACCAGGGGCCCCAGCGGCTCCTGCTCCGACCCACTGCTGGCCTGGCGACGTTGCGCCAACAGCACCATCACGAGCAGGATCACGATCAGGACCGACAGGCCCAACGTCAGCAGTTCAGCGAATGTCATGCGCTGATTGTCGCCCGCCCGGCCCGCCTCTCGTGCGCAACTCGGCGCTCCCAACACCCAAGCAAGCACCGGGAAAGCGATCTCACGAGAGCAGCCTCCCCCCACACCACAACCGCACCCACCACGCAGAGAAAGCGATCTCACGAAAGACCGCTGCAGCCGGCGGCCCTCGAAGCGAATGCGAACGCGTCTGAGCGCAGAGGGCTGCCGGCTGCGGCGGTCGCGCTCGGTCGACGCACGAGAGCAGCGGCACCCACATCACAACCGCAGGCAACACGCAGAGAAAGCGATCTCACAAAAGACCGCCGCTGCCGGCGGCCCTCGAAGCGAATGCGAACGCGTCTGAGCGCAGAGGGCTGCCGGCAGCGGCGGTCGCGCTCGGTCGACCGCAGGGCAGCGTCCCCCAAAGCAGCCGGCCCCACGCCCCCGCGCCAGAACCCGCTCAGCGCGCCTTCAACTGCCCAGCATTCAACGGCGTCTTCGCCCCCCCCCCCGTCAGCGCGAGGATGAGGTTATCCACCGCCAGCGCGCTCATGGCACGTCGGGTGGCCACGGTCGCGCTGGCGATATGCGGCGTCAGGACCACGTTCTCGCAAGTGAGCAGGTCGGGGTGGACCGTGGGCTCGCCTTCGAAGACGTCCAGGCCCGCCGCGGCGATGGTGCCGGCCTTCAGCTCGGCGGCCAGGGCCGCATCGTCGACGACACCGCCGCGAGCGATGTTGACCAGCGTCGCGGTCGGCTTCATGAGCTTCAGCTCCCGCTGGCCGATCAGGTGATGAGATGCCGCGCTGTAGGGGACGACGATCACGAGATGATCGGCCCGCTGCAGCAGCTCGTCCTTCTCGACCCATTGCGCGCCCAGCGGCGCTTCCTGGTCGGCTGGCAGTCGACTGCGGTTGTGATAGATCACCGGCATGCCGAAGCCGAGGTGTCCGCGCCGCGCGATCGCCGCGCCGATGCGCCCCATGCCCAGCACGCCGAGCGTGGCGCCATGGATGTCGGCGCCCGCGAACATGGTCACCGACCAGTGTTGCCAACGACCGGCACGCAGGAAGTGTTCGCTTTCGGTGATGCGGCGCGCGGTCGCCATCATCAGCGCGAAGCCGAAGTCGGCGGTGGTCTCGGTGAGCACATCCGGCGCATTGGTGACCAGCACGCCGCGCTGGCTGCAGGCCTCGACATCGATGTTGTTGTAGCCCACCGCCATGGTGCAGACCACGCGCAGGTCGGGGCAGGCGTCCAGCAGTTTGGCGTCGATCTTGTCGCTGCCGCTGATGTAGACGCCGGCCTTGCCTTGCAGGCGCCGGATCAGCTCGTCCTGCGGCCAGGGCAGATCCGTGTCGTTCGTCTCCACCTCGAAATGAGGGCGCAGCCGGTCGACGATGTCGTCGAAGGTCTTGCGGGCCACCAGGACCTGGGGCCGGTCGCCGGCCTGGCTGGGTGGGGTGGGACTCATGCTCATCTCGGTCTCCTTGTCGCCATCGGATAGACGGGACCATTGTGGAGGATGCCTCGGGCCCCACCCGACCGGATCCGGTGACTTCAGGATCGCGGATCGCCCGCCCACGACGACCTGCCGCCATGCCCGGGCGCGAGGTCGGTCACTCGCGCAGACCGTCCGCGACAGTGCCGGTCATTCCAGGAAACGGGTGAAGCCGCTCACCGGCTCGCGCTCGGTCACGAGCGTGTTTTCCACCGCATCGGGATCGGCATATCCCAGCGACATGCCGCAGACCAGCATCTGCTCCGGCCCCAGGCCGAGGTCTTCGGCGATCAGGCGGTGAAACTGCGTGAAGGCCGCTTGCGGGCAGGTGTGCAGCCCATGGGCGCGCGCGGCGATCATGATGTTCTGCAGGAACATGCCGTAGTCCAGCCAGCTGCCCTGGCGCATCACCCGGTCGATGGTGAACATCAGGCCGACCGGTGCGTCGAAGAAGCGGTAATTGCGGCCGTGCTGTTCATGCATGCGCAGCTTGTCCGACTTGGTGATGCCCAGCAGGCCGTACAGGTCCCAGCCCACCTTGCGGCGGCGGTCGATGTAGGGCGAGACCCATTCGCGCGGGTAGTAGGCGTATTCCTCGGTGTGGGTGGCCAGCGCGTCCGGATCGTCATAACAGGACTGGATGCGATCGGCCAGACGGTCCTTGGCCGCGCCGGTCAGCACATGCACCTGCCAGGGCTGGGTGTTGGTGCCGGATGGCGCCCGCGCCCCGACGTCCAGGATGCGCTCGATCAGGTCGCGCGGGACCGGCGTGGGCAGGAAGGCACGCATCGAGTGACGCGTCTGAATGGCCGCCTCGACCGCGGCGGTCTGCGCATCGGTGGGGACCAGGAACGGATCGGGCAGGCTCATGTCTTCTCCAAAGCAACCAGGGCGGTCAGGTAAGCCGCGGGCAAGGCGTCCACGGGCCGACGGGATTGTCGATCCACATACACATGCACGAAGTGACCCCGTGCGGCGCAGAGGTCCTCGCCTTCGGCAAACAGGCCGATCTCATAACGCACGCTGGACCGGCCTCGCCGCGCGACGCGCAGGCCGGCGTCGATCGACTGCGGAAAGGCCAGCGAGGCGAAGTAATTGCAGTGTGTCTCCACCACCAGGCCGATGACCGCGCCATGGTGCGGGTCCAGCGCGCCCTGCTCGATCAGGTAGCGGTTTACCGCCGTGTCGAACAGGCTGTAGTAGATGACGTTGTTGAGGTGGCCGTACAGGTCGTTGTCCATCCAGCGCGTGGGCACCGGAATGAACCGGGCGAAGGCGCTGCGCGGCTCGGGGGTGGGACGGTCGTCACTCATGGCGACGATTTTTCCATTGCGTTCCGCCGAGCGCTGTCGCCTGCGCAACCGTTGGGCAGTGCTGCATCACGGCGATGCCGACTCGTGCCAGCCATGTTCGTCAGCGGTCTGCTCCTGCGCTGTCCGATCCTGCCAGCGCTGCCAGGACTGCGCCGCTGCTTCCAGCGTGCGCTGCTGGACATCCACCGTCACCGACAAGTCCTCGCCATAGCCGCCCGCCATGCTGATCGCCACCGGGATGCGGCGGTCGAAGAGGTCGGCCAGCACCCGGCGGTCGCGCGCGAGCAGGCCATCCGCAGTGAGTTTCAATCGGCCGAGCCGGTCGCCTTCGTGCGGATCCGCGCCGGCGAGGTAGAAGGCCAGGCCCGGCGGGTGATCGGCCACGCGTTGCCAGACGGTGGCCAGCGCCTCGTCGAGCGCGCGCAGGTAGACCTCGTCGCCACATCCATCGGGCAGGCCGACATCCAGATCGCTGCGCTCCTTGCGGAACGGGAAGTTCTTCTCGCCGTGCAGCGACAGGGTGAAGACGGACTCGTCCTGCGCAAAGATGCTGGCGGTGCCATTGCCTTGATGCACATCGAGATCGATCACCAGCACGCGCAAGGCCGACGGGGTGCTCGCCCCATTCGCCGTCGAGCGCCGATGGTGGGCCGCCTGCATCACGCGCGCGGCGACCGCCACATCGTTGAACACGCAAAAGCCGCTGCCCTTGTCGGCATACGCATGGTGCGTGCCGCCCGCCAGGCTGGCGGCGACGCCCTCTTCCAGTGCGGCGCGCGCGGCATCCATCGTGGCGCCGACCGAGAACAAGGACCGGCGCGGCAGGCTCGGGCCCCAGGGAAAGCCGATTTCGCGCTGCGCCGCCGGGCTGAGCGTGCCGTGCAGGACCGCATCGATGTAATCCGGCGTGTGGACCAGCGACAGCACGTCCGGCGTCGCGGGCTCCGCGACCTGCAGGCGCAGCAGACCGGGATCGCGCTCCAGCCGCTCACGAAGCATCTGGTATTTGGATTGAGGAAATCGATGACCCGGCGGCAGCGCCAGCGTCTGATGGTCGTAATGGAACGCACGCATGACCGCGACGTTAACCGGCGCGCGGGCGCCCTGCCCGACCGATCCGGCAAAAGCGTGGGTGCTCAGCGGAATTGGATGCGCTCGACAGGCCTGGAGAGCCCGCCAACAGGCGCTTCCAGGCTATTGCTGCATTGCAGCAAAAAGTGCTTGCAATCTCCGATGTCGGTCCTATACTTGGTTTCATGTTGCAGCGCAGCAAACAACCAGCCGGTCCACCGCCACACAGGCCCGACCTGCTCCAGGCGCTCGCAATCGGCCATCAGCCTGCCGTGTCTGGGCTGTCAATCTGAATTCAATCCTCTAGGAGATTTCGCATGCTGACCCCTGAACAACTGATCGCCGCCCAAAAGAGCCAGCTCAACGCCCTGTTCGGCCTGACGAGCAAGGCCTTCGAAGGCGTCGAGAAGCTGGTGGAGCTCAATCTGCAAGTGGCCCGCACCGCGCTCAGCGAAGCGGCCGAAACCGCGCAGACCGCGCTGTCGATCAAGGACGCGCAAGAGCTGATGGCCCTGCAGGCCTCGCTGCTGCAGCCGTCCGCTGAAAAGGCCGTCGCCTACAGCCGCCACGTCTACGACATCACCACCGCCACGACGTCGGAATTCGCCAAGCTGGCCGAGTCCCAGATGGCGGATGCGCAAGACAAGTTCGGCTCGGTGGTCGATAACGTCACCAAGAACGCGCCCGCTGGCACGGAAAATGCTGTTGCTTTGGTGAAGTCTGCGGTGGCCGCGGCCAACAATGCTTACGAGAGCATGCAAAAGGCCGTGAAGCAAGCCAGCGAGATCGTTGAAAACAATGTCAACACCGTCACCACGACGGCGTTGAAGACCAGCCAGACCGCACGTGCGTCCAAACGCGCGGCCGTCTGACAGGTTTGCCCCGGTTGTCTCCTCGGTACCCAAGGAAGCTTGGCTTCCCAAGTGCCCTTCAAGCCCAGCGTCCGCTGGGCTTTTTTTTGTCCGCAGATGGACGCGCGAGACCGCGACCTTCCGTGCTTCAGCGCGAACCAGCGTGGCCACTGCGCCTAGCGGGACGCGCGCTCAATGCGGCGGCTCGCTCACGCCTTGTGCCACATCACGGAGCACGTCCTGCACGATCCGGTCGCGCAATGCCTCACGATCGTGCAGCGGATAGCGCGGCAAGCCGACCACCAGCAGCAGGTAGCCCATGGTCTTGGCCGTCATGAGATCGGTCATCTTGCGGACCTCGGTCTCATCCGGCACGCGACCCTGTGGCGCGCAGGCGGCGACGCGTTCGTGGATCAGGCCCAGCAGGCGGGTGTAGACCGGCTGCTGCGCTTCGCCGACCTGGGTCAGCGAGGCGCTGCTCTGCGACATGTAGATCATCCGGAATTGCTCCGGATGCCGCTCCCAGAAATCGAAGAAGCAGCGCACATGCGCGTCCAGCACCTGGCGGGCGTTGTCCCGACCGTTGCCGGCATCGAGCAGCTCATCGGTGAGCGCTTCGAAGACCTCGATCCACAGCCCGTCCAGCAACGCCTGCTTGTTGGCGAAATAGCTGTAGATGGCCATCGTGGAGATGCCCAGCTCCTGCGCCAGGCGGCGCATGCTGAGCGCTTCCACGCCTTCGTCACGATAGATCGTGCGTGCGCGCTCCAGCATGTCCCGCTTGAGCGCGGCCATTTCCGCGGGGCCACGCCGCAGTCGAGGCGTCGGGCGGTCCTTGTTGGGTGACTGTTCCAAAGCGTTGTCCCATCATTCTGGAGTTAGCGTGGGTGTACGTTAACCCGCTGCTCGCGCCACGTTAAATACTCCCGAACCCTGGAATAAGTGGGCGATTGGCGGACGGTCAAGCACCTAACAATCTGGGCAAACGACATGCCCCTGGAGCGCGACGCTTCCGGGGCGCTTGGTGCCGTCAGTCCTTGCCGTGATTTGTACGGGAGGAAAGAGCGGCCGCTGTGTCTTCACGTCTTCTCGTCTTCTCGACCCTCTGGAGGCTCCATGTCCGTGCTCGACCGCCTTTCCGTCGGGGGCAAGCTCGCCCTCGCCTTCGCCGTGGTGTTGTTGATCACCGCCTGCCTGGGGATGGTCTCCCTGTACCAGCTGAGCCGGGTGGACGACACCGGCAGCGAGATGGCTGACAACTGGTTGCCGTCGGTGCGCGAGGTCCAGTCGATCAATCTGCAGATCACGCGGTACCGCACCCGCGAATACCGCTTCATCCTGGACGATGCGGAAGCCCGCAAATCCGATGTGACGAAGATCGAGCAGGGCCGGCAGACCGTCGAAGACGCCTTCAAGCGCTATGAAAAGCTGGTCAGCTCCGAGGACGAGGCCGCCAAGCTGAAGCGCGTGCGTGAACTCTGGGCGACCTACCTGGCGTTCAGCGGCAAGATGATTCAGACCGTGCAGGCGGGCGACGAGGAGAAGGCGCGCAAGATGCTGGCCGTCGAGGGCCTGCCCACATTTGAGGCGCTGAGCAAGGGGCTGGAAGAGTTGGTCGAGCTCAATGCCGCCGGCGCGCAGGCTGCCAACGAACTGGGCGACCGCATCTATGCCAGCAGCCGCTGGCAGGTGGCCGCGATGACCGGCCTGGCCGTTCTCATGGGCATCGTGCTGGCGGTCCTGATCACGCGCCGCATCACCCGGCCGCTGGCGATCTCGGTGCAACTCGCGGAAGCGGTGGCCGAAGGCGATCTGACCCAGACCCTGCGCCCGCACGGCCGGGACGAGCTGGCGAAGCTCCAGCAGGCGCTGCTGCGGATGGTGACCCAGCTAAAGACGGTCGTCATCCAGGTGCGCGATGGCGTGGAATCGGTGGCGAGCGCGTCCTCCGAGATCGCGGTGGGCAATCAGGATCTCTCCGCGCGCACCGAGCAGACGGCCTCCAATCTGGAAGAAGCCGCGTCCAGCATGGAGGAACTGACCGGCGCCGTGGCGCAATCGTCCGACACCGCACGTCAAGCGAATCAACTGGCCAACAGCGCGGCGGAAGCAGCCATGCGCGGCGGTCAGGTGGTGGGTCAGGTGGTGTCGCGGATGGGTGAGATCAGCTCGGCCTCGCAACGCATCGCCGACATCATCGGCACCATCGACGGCATCGCGTTTCAGACCAACATCCTGGCGCTGAACGCCGCCGTCGAAGCGGCCCGGGCCGGCGAACAGGGCCGCGGCTTCGCGGTGGTGGCCAGCGAGGTGCGCTCGCTCGCGCAGCGCAGCGCGGCGGCAGCCAAGGAGATCAAGACGCTGATCACCGGCTCGGTGGAGACGGTCCAGGCCGGCACCGTTGACGTGGCTCAGGCCGGCAAGGCGATGGACGACATCGTCTCCGGCGTGCGCCGGGTCACCGACTTGATGGGCGAGATCGCCGCCGCATCGACCGAGCAGCGCGATGGCATCGGCCAGGTCAACCAGGCGGTCGCGATGCTCGATCAGATGACCCAGCAGAACGCCGCACTGGTCGAGGAATCCAGCGCCGCCGCGACGTCCTTGCGGGAGCAGGCCAAGCGCCTGGAGGAAGTCGTCTCGGTCTTCAAGGTCGCCTGACGGGCGGCCATCGATCGCGCGCGGGCGCCGGTCGTCACGCTCGGCCGGCGAGCCGTCTCGCGAGGGCGGCATACTCGCGGGTCATGGCTGCCCGCACCCCCACTTTTTTCGAGACCGCAGCGGCATTCCGCGCCTGGCTGGACCAGCATGCGGCGACCGCCACCGAATTGCTGGTCGGCTTCCGCAAGCGCGGCAGCGGTTTGCCCAGTCTGGACTGGCCTGAATCGGTGGATGAAGCGCTCTGCCATGGCTGGATTGACGGCGTGCGGACCCGCATCGACGACAAGTCCTACAAGATCCGCTTCACCCCACGGCGCGACGGCTCGATCTGGAGCGCGGTGAACATCGCCCGCGCAGAGGCGCTCATCCAGGAAGGCCGCATGACACCCGCCGGCCTGGCCGCCTTCGAACGCCGGCTGGCGCACAAGTCGCGGGTGTATGCGCATGAGCAGAAGGATCAGGTGGAGCTGACGCCCGCCCAGGAGGTCGCCTTCCGCCACCATCCGCAAGCGTGGGATTTCTTCCAGCAGCAGCCCGAGGGCTATCGCCGCACCAGCATCTGGCACATCCTCAGCGCGAAGAAGGCCGAGACCCAGACCGCTCGCCTGAACAAGCTGATCGAGGCCAGCGAGCGCGGCGAGCGTCTCTGAGCCGTTGAGCGGAGGACGTCGGCGGTCATGCCGGCATCGCCCTCATCGGCCTGCTGCGACGGCTACCGCAGCTTTTCCACGAACTGACGATCCGATTGAGCCGCGAGCCGGTCGGCAGCTCGTTCAGCGCGTCTTCGCGGCGATCTTCTGCCGGATCGACGGCAGCAGGCTGGTGGCCACCTCGCGACCCAACGCAATCGCGCGCCGGCGGGTGCTGAAATCGGCGCCGCTGAAGCCATCCAGCTTGGGCCGCAGCACCACGTCCGCGCCTTGCAGTTCGTACTGGTTGATGGACTTGCCCATGATCGAGAAGGTCTGCATGAGCATGCGCATCGCATCGCCCGGCACCTTGGGATCGGGCGCTTCGCCGATGTCGACGGCGATCACCAGCTCGGCGCCCATCTGTTTGGCGAATCGCACCGGCACCGGCGCCACCAGGCCGCCGTCGACATATTCGCGATTGCCGATCTTCACCGGCTGGAACAGCGCCGGCACCGCGCTGGACGCACGCACCGCCGTGCCCACATCGCCCTGACGGAACAGGATGGGCGAGCCATCGCCCAGATCGGTCGCGACGATGCCCAGCGGCACCGGCAGCTGTTCCAGATTGCGATTGCCGGTCATCTGACGGACATAGCGCGCCAGCGCTTCGCCGCGAATCAGACCGCGCATCGGGAAGGTCCAGTCGGTGATGGCGCCTTCATCCATGCCTTCGGCGACCGTCTGCAATTCCTTGCCGGTGCGTCCGGCCGCATACAGCGCGCCGACCAGGCTGCCGGCCGAGGTTCCGCACACCAGATCGACCTTGATGCCGTTCTCTTCCAGCACCTGAATCACGCCGATGTGCGCGAAGCCGCGCGCCGCACCGCCACCCAGGGCCAGACCGATGCGAGGCGGCTTGGGCACGGGTTTCGGCGTGATGGGCGTAGGCAGGTCGGGCTCGGCGGGCGGCATCACCGGTGGAGCGACCGGGACGATCGGCGACACCGCCGAACACGCCGACAGCGCCACCGCGCTGAACGCCAGCGCGCTGCCCAGCCAACGGCGCCGGCGGGCGTCGACAGGGCCCGAAGCGGGCAAGGAAGGGTCAGGCGTGAACAGAACGGGGGGCTTCAGCGACATGGCGCGCATTCTAGGGAAGCTCTGCATCACCTCCCGCGCCCGGGCAGCTCACGGCCTGGGGTGGTTCGCCAGTCAGTCTCTGCGTCACGTTCGTCCGCCAAGGCAGCCAATGAAGGTGACTTCGCTCGCAAAGGTGACGGTAGTCCGCCCTGGGTTAACCAATTTTCGTTAGAGCCCACCCTTGGTCATGAGCCAACTAACGCCGCGTCGATCCAACGCCTCCTGCGGCAACACCTGCTCATGAACCCCTCTCACCTTGTTCCCCCTCCCCAGCCCGGCGCCCGCCGGCATGTGCCCGGCTCGAATGATCAGCCGGTTCTTCCACGCTCCCGGCCAGTCCGGGACGATGCGTCCGATTCGTCCCTCGACGAAGCGTTGATCGCTGCGGCCGAGCCCGCGGCCGAGGCGTCTTCCACCGTCACCGCGCCCGACATCGCCGCCGCCGCCGCCGCTGCGGCGACCGTGGACCCGGCCTCTACCGAGGCGGCCGCGTCTGGCTCATCCGGCGGGAACGCGGCGATCGCCTCCCGCGCAGCGACGGATACGCTGATCGACCTGCCGATCGGTCTGCTCGGCGTCAGCGCACTGGGCGCGGGCGCGGCGGTCGCGGCGTCCGGCGGCGGCAGCAGCCGGAGCACGCCGCCCGACAGCAGCCCACTCCCCAGCGCTGGCGCGAATCCTGGAGGCGGGTCCGTCCCGGGTTTCCCGAACACGCCTGCGCCTGCACCAGCACCGGCGCCGACACCGCCCACCGGCTCCGACTCGTCCAGCCCTTCGCCGACCGAGCCGACGCCCGGAACGCCTCAGCCCACGCCCGATCCGCAGCCCACGCCGGAAAACCCAGCCCCTGGCCCGCGGCCCAATGCGCTCACGGCCAGCCTGGTGAACGACACCGGCGCCAGCGCGACGGACAAGATCACCAACGACGGCACGCTGGCCATCGCCGGTGTGATCGATGGCGCGAAATGGCAATACAGCCTGGACGGTGGCGCATCATGGACGACGGGTGAAGGCGATCGACTCGCCTCGTCCGCGCTGGGCAGCGATGGCGTCAAAACGGTGATGCTGCGTCAGCTCGACGGCCGATCCGTCGCCAGCGAGGCGAGCATATTCAGTTTCGAACTGGATACCACCCGGCCGCAGGCGCTTCAGGGCCTTCTCCAAGTCAAACTCACGCCGGAGGGCAAAGCCGACACCACGGTCTCGTGGGGGAATCTCGAAGCCGGTGGCTACTGGCAATATTCCTACGACGGCAGCAGCAACAGCTCCTGGAGTTCCCCCATCAAGGAAACCAAGGGCGAATTCGTCTTCAACGCCCAGGTTCTTGAACACCGCCAGATCGATCTCGCAGGAAATGCCAGCTTGACCGGCGCGAGTCATTTGACAGGGCTGTTCACCTCCGGAAATTCATCCGAGGCCGGCGTACTGACCCAGGGCGGCAGCATCTCCACCACGCATGAATTTGGTTCGAGCGGCACCTACTCGCTGGACAACGGCATCACCTGGAAAAGTTTTGAGGCGAATTCGAACGCCAACATCTGGGTGATCCCCGAGAGCCAGATCGACGGCAGCAACGGCGCGCGAACGATCCAGATCCGAGCCGACGACACGACCATCTCGTACGACTTCATCCTCGACCGGGACAACCTCCGCCCCGATCTCGCCTTGAAGAATGACTCGGGTGAAAGCAAGACCGACCGCATCACCAACGACGGCACGATCCTCGTGTCCGGCTTGCAAGCGGACACCACCTGGAAATTCAGCGTGGACGGCGGCACGACCTGGAAGGCGGGTGGTGCGGATCACCAAATCAGTACCACGGAGTTTGGCAAGAGCGACGGGTTGAAGTCGGTTCAGGTGATTCAAACCAGCGCGAGCGGGGTCGACAGCGCGGTGCAGTCTTTCGAATTTGAACGTGTGACTTCGACCGTCACGGGGGTCCATGTCACGGTCCAGGAGAATGCCTCGTATGCCACCTACAAGTTTGAGGGGGACGGAGGCGCAAATCGTTTCGTCGTCGGGAAAGAGACGCTTCCTACCCGCCTCTGGTACGGATCAGCCCTCAATTTCACGGGCTTTGATCCTGCAGAAGGGGATGTGGTGGACCTTAGCCAAGTGCTTTCCATCCAGCCAGGAACCCCACAATCCGACTATATTGTTCGTGAGCGAGGCGATTTACTGTTCTTCCTGAATGGAGGCGGATTTTCGATGAGTCAAGATCTGACCATTCGTGGCCTGCCAATCGGAAATGGCAACGTCGAACTGGTCTACGACGGCGGATCATTCATTATCTGACCGCCCTTTAAAAACCCGGCACTGCCGGGTTTTTTCGTCATAAGACCGTGCCTGACCGGGCTGACATTGCGATGACGGATTCAATTCTGAACCGCAACACCTCGCCCCATCGCGACAGTCGAGATGCGCAGAAGATTCAGGCGGCCTTCATGCTTTCGTCAAATCCGCAAGGCACGGAACACGCCTCAACCTTCGACCTCAGCCTCCAGGACATTCAGCCGGCGGCGACAACCTCACCGTCATTGACGACGGCGGCAGTTTCATCCTCTAACCCCTCGACCTGAATCCACCCAGCCCGGACCTACCGGGCTTTTTTCTGGGCGTCACAACCCGCGTGTCGCGGCGATTCGATGCCGCCCGAGGGAAAGCCATTCACCTGTTGGCGACGCCCGTTGCAATTGCGGACTTGGCGCCCCTGCCCCTGCCCCTGCCCCTGCCACTCGCCAACGCCGGCGCCGCACATGCGGTCCTGGCGACCTTGGCGGCTGACTGGAATGTTCTCCCCCAATGCGATGGAGATCCGCGCTGCGTTCACCAGTCCTTGCTGGATCTCGCCCAGCGTCATTAGCCAACTCACGCCGTGTCGATCCAACTCCTGCCTCAGCAGCAGCTCCTCATGAACCCAGCTCACCTCGCTCCTCCGCCACCGCTCAGCGACCGCCGGCATGTGCCCGGCCCCAATGATCAGCCGGTGCCTTCCCGATTCTGGAGAGTTCGGGACGATGCGTCCGAATCGCCCCACGACGACGCGCTGATCGGCACGGCAGCCCCCGAGTCCGAAGCGTCTCCCACGGTCGCCGCGCCCGACACCGGCGGCGCGATGGCCGCAACCGTTGACCCGGCCCCCACCGAGGCGGCCGCCTCTGCCTCATCGGACGGCAGCGCGACGCCCACCCACCGCGCGCCTTCCGATCGGCTGATCGACCTGCCCATCGGTCTGCTCGGCGTCGGCGCGTTGGGCGCGGGCGCGGCAGTCCTGGCTTCCGGTGGCGGTGGCAGCCACACCCTGCCGCAGGGCAGCAGCCCGCTCCCCGGCGCGGAAGCGAGCGTTGGGAACGGGTCCAGCCCAGGTTCCTCGACCACGCCAACGCCAACGCCGGCACCGGCGCCCGGAACGCCGCAACCCGACCCGGCTACGCAGCCAGGCACGCCATCGCAGCCCACGCCAGAAAACCCAGCCCCTGGCCCGCGGCTCAATGCGATCACCGTCAGCCTGGTGAACGACACCGGCGCCAGCGCCACCGACAAGGTCACCAACGACGGCACGCTGGCCATCTCCGGAGTGATCGAAGGCGCGAAATGGCAATACAGCCTGGACGGTGGCGCGTCATGGACGACGGGTGAAGGCGATCGACTCGCCTCGTCCGCGCTGGGCAGCGATGGCGTCAAAACGGTGATGCTGCGTCAGCTCGACAGCCGATCCGTCGCCAGCGAGGCGACCGCATTCAGTTTCGAACTGGACACCACCCGGCCGCAGGCGCTTCAGGGAGTTCTCCAAGTCAAACTCACGCCGGACGGCAAAGCCGACACCACGGTCTCCTGGGGAAATCTCGAAGCTGGTGGCTACTGGCAATATTCCTACGACAGCAGCAGCAACGGCTCCTGGAGTTCCCCCATCAGGGAAACCAAGGGCGAATTCGTCTTCAACGCCCAGCTTCTTGAACATCGCCAGATCGATCTCGCAGGAAATGCCAGCTTGACCGGCGCGAGTCATTTGACAGGACTGTTCACCTCCGGCAATTCATCCGAAGCCGGCGTATTGACCCAGGGCGGCAGCCTCTCCACCACGCATGAATTTGGTTCGAGCGGCACCTACTCGCTGGACAACGGCATCACCTGGAAAAGCTTTGAGGCGACTTCGAACGCCAACATGTGGGTGATCCCCGAGAGCCAGATTGACGGCAGCAACAGCGTGCGAACGATCCAGATCCGAGCCGACGACACGACCATCTCGTACGACTTCATCCTCGATCGGGACAACCTCCGCCCCGATCTCGCCTTGAAGAATGACTCGGGTGAAAGCAAGACCGACCGCA
This sequence comes from Burkholderiaceae bacterium, assembly GCA_913776825.1. Lineage (GTDB taxonomy): Bacteria > Pseudomonadota > Gammaproteobacteria > Burkholderiales > Burkholderiaceae_C > Roseateles. The sequence goes on along the minus strand of CAJYPV010000026.1, from coordinate 408,368 downwards.
TCACCAACGACGGCACGATCCTCGTGTCCGGTTTGCAAGCGGACACCACCTGGAAGTTCAGCGTGGACGGCGGCACGACCTGGAAGGCGGGTGGCGCGGATCACCAAATCAGCACCACCGAGTTTGGCAAAAGCGACGGGCTGAAGTCGGTTCAGGTGATTCAGACCAGCGCCGGCGGGGTGGACAGCGCGGTGCGGTCGTTCGAATTTGAACGTGTGACCTCCACCGTCACAGGCGTCGATGCCACGGACGCCATGTATCCCAACAATCTCATTTGGAATTTCGCGGGAGATGGCGGCGCCAATCGATTCGTCGTGGGGAAACGGGCACTCGCATCCGACAAAAGGTATGGAAGCACGCTGAATTTCTCGGGCTTCAACGCGTCGGAGGGCGACGTGGTGGACCTCACTGACGTGCTGTCTGTCAGGCCCGGCGCCGAACAATCCGACTATGTGCGTATAGGTTCAGGAGAAACTGCCATCTTCTTCCTGGATGGCGGCGGCTTCTCCATGTCTCAGGACCTGACGATCCGCGGCCTCTCGGTCGGCAATGGCCATGTGGAACTGATCTACAACGGCGGATCATTTTTCATCTGATCGCCGCCGCGAGAACCCGGCGCTGCCGGGTTTTTTTCGTCACGAGACCGCGCCTGAGCGCGCTGACAATGGGCGCCTTTTGCACCCGGCGCTTCGCCGCATCGCGGTGCCCCGTTCCCAGCGTTAACCCTCTTCGGAAGGCCTCTGTCCATGTCCCGTTGGCGCGTCTTCATGCGTTGGACCGTCCGCAGCCTGCTCGGGCTGCTGGCGGTGAGCCTCCTGATCCTGGCGCTCGCCTGGTCCGCCGTGCGGGCGAGTCGACCCCAACTGGATGGCGAGATCGCCCTGCCCGGTCTGCGCACGCCGCTGAGCCTGAGCCGGGATGAGCGCGGCACGCTGCTGATCGACGGCGCCGACCGGCTCGACGTCGCCCGCGGGCTGGGATTCGTGCATGCGCAGGAACGCTTCTTCGAGATGGACCTGACCCGGCGCTCCGCCTCGGGCGAGCTCTCGGCGCTGTTCGGCATCAAGGCGCTGTCGCGGGACCGGGAGCGCCGCGTGCATCGGCTGCGCGCGCGCCTGACCGAGCGTTTCGCCGCGATGAGCCCGCAGGACCGCGCGCTGCTGACCGCTTACTGCGACGGCGTCAACACCGGCCTGCATGCGCTGACGCTGCGCCCGTGGCCATACCTGCTGCTGCGCGCCGAGCCGCAGGACTGGACGCCCGTCGATTCGCTGCTGGTCATCAGCGAGATGTATTTCATGCTCCAGAGCGGCAGCATCGAGGCCGGCCTGGAGCGCGCGCTGTTGCGGGAGCGCGCCGGCGACACGCTGTTCGACTGGCTCCATCCCCGTGGCGGGCGCTGGGACGCGCCGCTGGATGGCAGCACCGTGCCCGAGCCCCCCATGCCGACCGCCGGACAATTCGACCTGCGCCAGCCCGCCCGCGCCGCCGATTCGGCACCCAGCGCGGGGGCGGCGCAGCGACTGGCACTGGACTCGCGCCGTCAGGACGTCTCGTTCCTCGATCTCGACGGCCCGCGCGCGCTCGATGAAGCGCCGGTCATCGGCAGCAACCAATGGGCGGTGGCCGGTACGCGCAGCACGCATGGCGGCGCCATCCTCGCCGATGACATGCACCTGGGTTTGGGCGTGCCCAGCCTGTGGTTTCGCGCGCAGTTCCACATCGGCCCCGCGGACCGCGCCCGCATGGACAACGCGCCGGCCGGCGCCGAGGTCCGCCTGCGCGCGGCCGGCGTGACCCTGCCGGGCTTGCCGGCGTTGATTGTCGGCAGCAATGGCCGCGTCGCCTGGGGCTTCACCAATGCGTATGGCCAGTGGTTCGATTGGGTGCCGGTGCCGGAGAAGGCGACGGTGGTGAGCGTCGATGAAACCATCGAGATCAAGGGCGAGCCGCCGCAGGTGCTCACGGTGCGCGAATTCCAGGGCGCACCGATCGTGGCGCAGGACGGCGGTCGTGCGTTGGCGCTGCACTGGATCGCGCATGAAGGCGAGGCCTACAACCTCGCGCTGGACGAGATGCTGCAGGCCCGTCATGCCAGCGAGGCACTCGCCATCGCGCAGCGGGCCGGCATGCCGCATCAGAACCTGCTGGCCGCCGATCGCGACGGTCAGATCGGCTGGACCATCGCCGGACGCCTGTGGTCCTCGGAGGACGGCGGCCCGGCGTTCGGTCGCTTCGTCGACCCCGCGCGCATGACGCATGCCTGGCTGCGGCCGGACCAGTCGCCGCAGATCCTCTCACCACAGAGCGGCCAACTCTGGACCGCCAACAACCGACAGTTGGGCGGCGAGGCGGGCCGCTTGCTGGGCGATGGCGGCTTCGACCTCGGCGCGCGTGCGCAGCAGATTCGGGATCGCCTGTCGGAGCGCGCTCAGCATGACGAAGCGAGCCTCGGCGCGATTCATCTGGATGACGAGGCCCGCTTCATGCGCACCTGGCGCGACCGCTTCCTGCCGCTGGCCCGCGCCAGCGCGGCGCATGCGGGCGTGGCGACCTTGCTCGCTGACTGGAATGGTCGCGCGGACGCCGACCAGGCGGCTTACCGCCTCATCCGGGCCGCCCGGCTGCGCACGCTGGATGCGCTGTGGGACGCCTGGACCGGCCCGGCCCTGGGCGACCGTCAGCGAGATCCCAAGCAGCGCCTGCGCTGGCGCAACCAGTTCGAATACAGCGTGGTGCGGGCGCTCGACAGCCGCCCCGCCCATCTGTTGCCCCCGGCGTTCAAGGATTGGGACGCGCTGCTGCTGGCGCAGCTTGATGCGGCGGCGAAGGAGATGGCGCCCGATGGCGCGCTGGCGCAGGCCACCTGGGGCCGTCAGAACGCCAGCCGGATCCAGCATGTGCTGGCCAAGGCGATTCCGCCCTTGTCCGCCTGGCTGGACATGCCGTCCGTGCCGCAGAGCGGCGACTCCAACCTGCCGCACGTCGCCGGGCCGGCTTTCGGACAGTCGCAGCGCCTGGTGGTGTCACCGGGCCGGGAGGATCAGGGCTGGTTGTCGATGCCCGGCGGTCAGAGCGGGCATCCGATGTCGCCGTTCTACGGCGCCGGCCATGAGGACTGGGTCGCCGCGCGTCCGACCCCATTGCTGGCCGGACCGACGCTGCATCGGCTCACAGCGACTGCGGGCGGCCGTTGAGATGAACGAAATGAACGACGCGCACGACTCGCGGCTTGCGCAGGTCTGGGTCTTCTCCGGACGCGGGCCGTTTCCCGGCGGCGTCTTCAGCACCGTCGATCGGGCCGAGCGCTGGATCCAGCAGCATCGGCTCACCGGCACGCTGACGGCGTATCCGCTCGACGAAGGCTGCTTCGACTGGGCGGTGGCCACCGGCTGCACCGGCCTGTCGGCCGAGAAGCTGGCGTTCAAGCGCGAAGATCCCGACTTCATCGGCCGATTCAGCACGGCCGCCCAAGATCATCACCACTATCGCGATGGCCAACGCGCTTAAGCGTGGCCTCGCCCCGCCGTCGCCTTAACCCGCAGGCGGCGTCGCCACATTGAAGACCTGCCGCAGATAGGCCAGGAAGGTCTGATCCTCACACATGGTCTTGCCCGGACTGTCGGACAGCTTGGCAACCGGCTGACCATTCACATGGGTGAGCTTGACCACGATGTTCAGCGTCGGCAGGCCCACGTCATTGCTGAGCTTGGTGCCGATGCCGAATCCGAGCTGGGTGCGGTCGGCGAAGTGGCGGTAGAGCGCCAAGGCCTTGGGCATGTCGAGCGCGTCGGAGAACACCAGTCGCTTGGTGTGGGTGTCGATGCGCAGACGATCGTAGTGCGCCAGCGCCTTTTCGCCCCATTCGACCGGATCGCCCGAGTCATGCCGCAGTCCGTCGAAGAGCTTGGCGAAATAGAGATCGAAATCGGCCAGGAAGGCATCCATGCCGATGACGTCCGTCAGCGCGATGCCCAGGTCGCCGCGGTATTCCTGCACCCAATCCTCCAGCGCCGCCTTCTGATGATCGCGCAAGCGCACGCCGGTGGCCTGATAGCTCTGCAGGTATTCATGCGCCATGGTGCCGATCGGCACCAGATCCAGCTCCCGCGCCAGCAGCACGTTCGAGGTGCCGCGGAAATATTCCGGCAGCTCCGTCTTGAGCGTGGCGAGCACCTCCCGATGCCAGGCGCCCGAGAAGCGCCGCCGCAGCCCGAAATCGAAGAACTGGAACGGATGCCGGCGCGGCGCCTCTTCCCGCGCGAAGGCGCGCAGGGACTCGATCTTCACCGCCAGCCGGCGACGGCCTTCCTGGATCGCGGCCTCGGCATCGAAGCGGCGGAAATACAGCTCGTTGACCATCGCCAGCACGAAGATCTCGAAGCCCATCACATGCACCTGCGGGCCGCGGATCAGGATCTCCAGCCGGTCGCCATCGGCGCGCAGCGAAATGAATTCACGCTGGAAACGGAAGATGCGCAGGAAGTCGATGAAGTCCGACTTGATGAAGCGCAGGCCGCGCAGATAGTCCAGTTCGCCGGCGCTGAAGCTCAGGTCGCAGAGATGGTCCAGCTCCCGCGAGAGATCGTCGATCAGCTCGGTCAACGGGTACTGCGGCGTGTTGCGACAGGCGAAGCGGTATTCCGCCTGTGCCTGCGGATGCCGATGCAGCATCGCCTGCCACATGGTGAACTTGTAGAGATCGGTCTCCAGCAGGCTGCGGATGACCGGGGCTTGGGTCTCGGGACGGCTCATGCCGGGCACTGTACACGCCGCCCGAGAGGACTCGAGCCGCAGGGACATGATGCTTCGGGCCGGTCTGTCGCGGTGTGCCGCACGCTCACGTGCGAACCCGATGCCGCGCACGGCGCGCCTGGGCGATGATCGCGGCTGTTCACGCGGCCTCGACGCCGCACGCCGTGATCGACCTGACCCCGCCCCGTCCGCTGACGACGCCATGACCGAGCCCACCGAGTTCCGCCCTGCCCTGGCCGAGCCATCGCCGCTGCCCGGCGCGCGCGTGCCGCGGCAGCCATCACGCGTGGCTTTGTCGCTCGCGCTGGGCATGGCGCTGAGCCTCGGGCTTTTGTCGACGACGCAGGCGCAGGTGCCGGTCGCCATCGACACGCCGCCCACGCCCGATGCGGCGCTGCGCATGGTCTACGGCGGTCCGACCTGGCGGGACGAGCGCGTCGCCGCCTTCTTCGGTGGGCGTTCGCCCACGCTGCGCGCCGAGGTCCGCGAGGTGTTCCGCGCGCGCTATCTGGAAGGCGAGGTCGACAAGCTGATGCTGGTCTACCAGCTCACGCCGGGACCACGCGACCAGTTCCGCTGCGACGCCTGCGTGCCCGCGCTGGGCGCGGCGGTGCTGGCCGCCGATGAGGCCGGCCATTGGAAGATGCGCGCACGAGGTCTGCTGCTGATGCCGGGCATGCCCGGCTCCGGCGATGAAGACCTGCAACTGCTGCAGATCGCCGATGAGCGCTGGACGCTGCGCAGCCGGCGTTACGACAACGACCGCGGTCGCGAAAGCCGCAGCGAGCGACTGGTGATCGAGCGCCAAGGGGAAGTCCAACTGGCCGCCGACTTGGGCTTCAGCGACAAGCTCGGTCCGCTCGCGTGCGGCGCACGAGCGGCGCCGCAGTCGACCGGCGTCAGCGTGCTGAGCCCCGGCGTCGGGCCACGGGTGGAGGTCGTGCTGCGATTCAATGAAGGCGATTGCGCGTCGATCCAGCCGGTGGTGCAGCGCACCCGACTGGAACTTCGTGAGGGTCGCTTCCAGCTCGTGCCCGATCCCGCGGAGAAGCCGGATCCCGAGGACGATCGCCCGAGCGCGGCGCCAGCGCCCGCCCCCGCACGCTGAGCGCGGCGCGAAGGCGGCGGGCCGCGTCGGCCGGCTCAGCTCAGCTCAGCTCAGCTTGTAGGTCTGCAGGTGGATGCTGGTCTCGGTGGCACCGATGCCTTTGATCAGACGGACCCGCTCCAGGATCTCCGCCAATTCGTTCAGGCTGTCGGCGCGAAGCTCGGCGAGCAGATCCCAGCGGCCGTTGGTGTCGAACAGGCCGGCGACGCCGGGTTCGCCCATCAGGATGCCGACCACTTCCCGCGTCCGGTTGCCCTCGACCGCGATGCTCATCCAGGCGCTGATCTGCTTCGGAGCGACATCGGCCCGCAGACGCACCGTGTAGCCGACGATCTGGCCTGAGTCTTCCAGCTTCGTGAGCCGATTGGTCACCGTGCCGCGCGACACCTTGAGCTTGTGCGCCAGCGTCGCCACGCTGGCGCGGGCGTCCTGACGCAGAAGGGCGATCAATTGATGGTCCAGCGTGTCCACGAGTCAGGTACAAGGTTGGCGGCGGCGGCGCCGTGTTTTGGGGCGGACGGGCGTGATGCGCCCGGGTTAACCCGAATTCTTGAGCAAAACGTCAGCGGAGACTGTCGAAATGCCAAATCGGCTTGCATTATTGAGCACTTCATCGGCTTCCGGCTGACAGCCCGAATCCGAAGAATCAGGTCATCTCCACCATCGCCCGCGCGGCACCTGGCCCATGACCCGATTACTGACCACCACCGACATCGCCCGCATCGTCCAGCACCATGGCCTGGCGAGTTGCTTCCAGCAGCTGACGAGCTACCTCGCCGACGATTACCGACGCTGGCAGGAATTCGACAAGAGCGCGCGGGTCGCCAACCATTCCGCCGAGGGCGTGATCGAGCTGATGCCGATCGCTGATGCCCGCGCCTACAGCTTCAAGTATGTCAACGGTCACCCCAAAAACCACCGCGTGGGCCTGCCCACGGTGATGGCTTTCGGCGTGCTCGCCGATGTCGCGACCGGCACGCCGACCCTGCTGTCCGAGCTGACGCTCAGCACCGCGCTGCGCACCGCCGCCACCTCAGCGCTGGCCGCGCAACACCTGGCCCGTACGGACGCCCGCACCATGGCGCTGATCGGCAATGGCGCGCAGAGCGAGTTCCAGGCGCTGGCCTTCCATCACCTGCTCGGCATTGAAGAAGTCCGCCTGTACGACCTCGACAGCGCCGCGACGGACAAGCTGATCCGCCACCTGAGCGCGGTGCCCGGCCTGCGGGTGGTGCGCTGCGCCAGCACCGCCGAGGCGGTGCGCGGCGCCGACATCATCACCACCGTGACGGCCGACAAGCGCAATGCCACCATCGTCACGCCCGACATGATCGAGCCCGGCATGCATCTGAATGCGGTCGGCGGCGATTGCCCGGGCAAGACCGAGCTGCATGCCGACGTGCTGGCGCGGGCATCGGTGTTCGTCGAGTACGAGCCGCAATCCCGCATCGAAGGCGATGTGCAGCAGATGCCGGCCGACTTCCCGGTCACCGAGCTGTGGCGGGTGCTGCGCGGCGACGCGCGTGGTCGACAGCAGCCGGACGAGGTGACGGTGTTCGACTCGGTCGGCTTCGCACTCGAAGACTTCGCGACGCTGCGCTGGCTGCGCGATCAGGCCGAAGCGCTGGGCCTGGGTCAAGACCTGGCCCTGGTGCCGGCGATGGCCGATCCGAAGGACCTCTTCGCCGAGCTGGCCTTGGCGCCGGCAGCCACGCCCGAGACCGCCCCGCTGCCGATCGGCGAGGCACGGGCGGCGATGAGGGCGATCTCGCCGGAGCCACTGGCGACGACGGCCGCAGCGGCGCAGGCGGATGCGATGCCGGCTTGAGGGGATGAGGAGCGTGGGGCGCGGCGCCGTAGGGCGTCGGCAGGCTCATCCGTCTGCGAAGTTCTTCACGCAGCTCGCAGGGATCCAAGGCGCGGTGGCGCGGGCAGCCAGCGATCCGGCGCTACAACGCTGGATTGCGTCCGCTTTAAGTCACCATGTTCCGACGACTGCCCCGCCTCTTTACCCGTTTCGCCGCCACCTTGCTGCTTGGCAGTTCGCTACCCGCTTCCGCTGCACAGGGCGCCGAGTATGTGAACACCTACCTGGACCTTTGGCTCAAGGCCCATCAGTTCAAGGCCTATACCAAGTCATCGGCGGGCATCGTCTTTGACGCGGACGGTTCTCAACTCGACGGCGACATCCAGCAGGTCAAGGAACTCAAACCGAATCAGCTTTATTCGATGGAGACCCGGCTCACCCTCAAGATGAAGGATGGGCGGATTCTGGAGGAAATGGTCGCCGGCATGGGCGCTGATCCAAGGGCGTCCTTGATGGACGCGTTGGAGAACTTTTGCGCCACCACGCTCCATCCCCTGTTCGCGGCGCAGTTCGAGCCGATCGACCCGCATGTCCGGAAAGCGCGCTGGTCTCTCGGCGGCCAAGAGCGTCAGATCTTCCTGTCCCCCTGGGGGCAGCGGTTCTCCCCTATCAGCGAGACCGCCCAACAGGCCATTGAGGCGAGCCTGAAAGCCGCTTTGCAGGACCGTGCGCTCTCCAATGACCTGCATTGGTTGAAACTGGTGGTCGCCGGTGAGCAAGGCCACGCCAGCCAAATCCTGCTGACGATCGATGGACAGGTGGATGAAAGCCTGACGGCCATGCTGATGCGCCAGCGCTTCAACCTGCCCAAGGACCTGTTCATGGGCAAGCTCTTCTTCGCCGTGGCCAAGCGCCCCTGACCATCTCCCCAGGCGATGGCGGCGCGGCGCTGGCCTCTACACTGGCGCCCCGTTTCTCGCACGCCGGCGGCCCGCCCGCGCCGCCTTGCCCGCATGCATCTCTACGATCCCGCCGCGCCGAATCTGGCGCACAACCCGTTCAACGCCATCGTCGGGCCGCGCCCGATTGGCTGGATGTCGACGATCAGCCGCTCGGGCCAGGTGAACCTCGCGCCCTACAGCTTCTTCACCGCGCTGAACTATGTGCCGCCCATCATTGGGTTCGCCAGCATCGGCCGCAAAGACTCGCTGCGAAATGCCGAGGACACCGGTGAATTCGTCTGGAATCTCGCCACCCGCGATCTGGCCCAGGCGATGAACGCCACCTGCGCGGCCGTGCCGCATGGGGTCAATGAGTTCGAACTGGGCGGACTGACCGAAGTGCCGTCGCTCAAGGTGCGGCCGCCCCGCGTCGGCGAGAGCCCGGTGTCCTTCGAATGCAAGGTCACGCAGATCATCCGCCTGCACACGACCGAGAACGAAGCCGTCGACACCTGGATGATCCTGGGCCAGGTCGTGCTGATGCACATCGCGCCGCATCTGCTGAAGGACGGCGTGTTCGACACCGCGGCCGCCGGCCTGATCCTGCGCGGCGGCGGTCCGGCCGACTACTTCGAGCTGGGCGAAAAATTCCAGATGAAGCGCCCCGACTGACCCGCCACCGCACGGAACCTTCATGGACTACGCCCCCCTCATCAAGGAAATCGGCCGCGGCGCGCGCGGTGCCCGCGACCTCAGCCGCGACCAGGCCACTGACCTTTTCGGCGCGCTGCTGGACGGCCAGGTACCAGACCTGGAACGGGGCGCCATCCTGATCGCGATGCGCATCAAGGGCGAAAGCCAGGACGAGCTGCTCGGCTTCGTCGACGCGATGCAGGCCCGCACCGCGCCACTGCCCGCGCCCGCCGACGCGCCACGCACCGTGGTGCTGCCCAGCTTCAACGGCGCGCGCAAGCAGGCCAACCTGATGCCGCTGGTCGCGCTGCTGCTGGCGCAGCGCGGCGTGCCGGTGCTGATCCACGGCCGACATGATTTCGACAGCCGCATCAGCCCGTTCGAGCTGTTCGCCGCGCTGAATCTGCCGGTCAGCCTCGACGTCGCCGATGCGGCGCGTCGTCTCGCGTCCCCGGACCGGCTGGCCATCCTGCCGACCGCCACGCTCAATCCGGGCCTGGACGCGATGATGGCCGAGCGCCCGCGACTCGGTCTGCGCAACAGCAGCCACAGCGTGGCCAAGCTGCTGGATCCGCTGCCCGGGCGCAGCGTGCGGGTGGTGGCGGTCACGCATCCGGAATATGTCGACAGCATGGGCCAGGCGCTGCCGCTGCTCAGCGCCGGCGGCGGACGCGCGCTCCTGATGCGCGCCAGCGAGGGCGAGGCCTACCTCCACCTGCGCCGCAAAGCGCATCTGCAGGGCTTCGCCGATGGGCAGGCGCTCGACCTGCAGCCGACGGTGAATGAGGACCTGGACTGGCCGCTGTCGCCCGCCTGCGAGCCCGCGGACAACGCCGCGCTGATCCGAGCGATCCTGGCGGGCACCGAGCCGGTTCCGCCGCGCATTCAGGATCAATTGGCGGCGCTGGAGCGACTCGCTCGGGATTGAGCGCCGCGCGCGCCAAGGCGCACGTTGGCGTCGACCTGGCGGGAGCCGTGAGCCTGGATGCGCTCCAGGCGATCTGACCCGCGAATCCACGTCCCGTTGGGAAGCGGGACGTCGCCCAGCGCCTGTCTGAGCCGGAGCGCGCTGCCCGGCCTTTGCAATCCGCTTCATATGCTTATCCAAGAATAAGCAATCTACGATTTTGTAGTTCCCATATATATAAAGCGTTCATAGAGTCTCCATTCCCGGGCGACCCTGGGCCTTGCCTTGCCCGCGGACTGCCGCCACGGGACGGGCGAAGTCCGGCACCGGGCGCTTCGTCGCCATCCGCTGAGCTCCATGTACGCCTATACCGATTTCGACCGCCAGTTCGTCCACGCCCGCGCCGCGCAGTTTCGCGACCAGCTCGAACGCCATCTGGCCGGTCAGTTGCCCGACGACGACTTCCGCGCCCTGCGCCTGCAAAACGGCTGGTACATCCAGCGCCATGCGCCGATGCTGCGCATCGCCGTGCCCTATGGCGTGTTGTCGTCGCGGCAGATGCGGCAACTGGCGCGCATCGCCCGCGAGCATGACCGCGGCTACGGTCACTTCACGACCCGCCAGAACCTGCAGTTCAACTGGATCCCGCTGCCGCAATCGGCTGACGTGATGGACCTGCTGGCCGATGTCGACATGCACGGCATCCAGACCAGCGGCAACTGCATCCGCAACATCACCGCCGACGTGACCGCCGGCGTGGCGGCGGATGAGCTGGTCGACCCGCGCCCGTATGCCGAAGTGCTGCGCCAATGGAGCACGCTGCATCCGGAATTCGCCTTCCTGCCGCGCAAGTTCAAGATCGCGATCTCCGGCGCTCGCGAAGATCGCGCCGCCATCGGCTGGCACGACATCGGCCTGCAACTGCGCAAGAACGACGCGGGCGAGGTCGGCTTCCAGGTGCTGGTCGGCGGTGGCATGGGCCGCACGCCGATCGTCGGTCAGGAGATCCACGCCTTCGTGCCGTGGCAGCACATCCTGCTCTACCTCGAAGCGATCGTGCGCACCTACAACCGCTTCGGCCGCCGCGACAACATGTACAAGGCCCGGATCAAGATCCTGGTCAAGGCCGAGGGTCAGGCCTTCTTCGACGCGGTCAATGCCGAGTACCAGGCCATCCTGAGCGACGACACCGGCAGCCACGAACAGATCATTCCCGCCGCCGAGCTGGCTCGGGTCGCGGCCAGCTTCGTCGAGCCGGCCGGCGTCACGCCCGCGCCATCGATCGATGTCTTCGCCGACGCCGCGCCCGCCTACCGCCGCTGGCTGGAGCGCAACGTGCTGCCGCACCGCGTGAGCGGCTACCGCGCGGTGACGCTCTCGCTCAAGCGTCTGGGCCAGGCGCCCGGCGACGCGACCGATGCGCAAATGGACGCGGCGGCCGATCTGTCGGACCGGTTCAGCCATGGCGAGCTGCGCGTCTCGCACGACCAGAACCTGCTGCTGCCGTGGGTGCGCGAAGCCGACCTGCCGGCGCTCTATGAAGCGGCCAAGGCGAATGGCTTCGCCACGCCCAACATCGGCCTGCTGACCGACATGATCGTCTGCCCCGGCGGCGACTTCTGCGCGCTGGCCAATGCCCGCTCGATCCCGGTCGCGGCCGAGATCACCGAGCGCTTCCAGGACCTGGATGAGCTCTGGGACATCGGCGACATCGACCTGCACATCAGCGGCTGCATCAACAGCTGCGGCCATCACCACAGCGGCCACATCGGCGTGCTGGGCGTCGACAAGGACGGCACCGAGTGGTACCAGATCACCCTCGGCGGCTCGGACGGATCGACGCTGTCCGGTGCCGCGGTGCCGGGCAAGGTCATCGGCCCGTCCTTCGCGGCCGATGAGGCGGCGGATGCGGTCGAAGCCGTGATCGCCACCTATCGCCGCGAGCGTCAGCCGGGCGAGCGCTTCATCGCCACGGTGCGCCGCATCGGGCTGGACGCCTTCAAGCAGGCGACCAACGCCATCCGCCGCACCACCGCCGTCCACTGAATACCGCCGCCGCCATGAAGTTCGTTACCCCCGCTCAAGATCCCTGGCACACCTGCGCCGGCGAGGACGGCCCGCAGCCGCACCCCGCCGCTGCCGACCACAAGCTGCTCACGCTGGAGCAATGGCATGCGGTGCGCGACACCTGGCCCCAGGGCCTGGCGACCGGCGTGCTGCTGCCCAACGATGCCGACGTGGCGGAGCTGTCCGCCGATCTGCCGCGCCTGTCGCTGGTCGTGCTGCAGTTCCCGAAATGGGTCGACGGCCGCGCGTATTCGCAGGCCCATGTGCTGCGCGCCCGCTACAAGTTTGCCGGCGAGGTGCGCGCCATCGGTGAGGTGCTGGTCGACATGCTGCCGCTGCTGCAACGCTGCGGCGTCGACGCGGTGCAACTGCGCGGCGATCAGCGTCTGGACGCGGCCGAACGCGCGCTGGGCTTCTTTCCCGGTCACTATCAGGCCGACGTGAACGAGACCCGCCCGCTGTTTGCCCGGACCGGAGCCTGAGCGATGAGCGCGGACGTTTCATCGCAGGAGCCGCTGCCCGCGTCGACGCGGGAGCAGCCGGTGTCCGCCGACCTCGGCGCGGTGTCGGCCTTGCCGGGCGCCACGTCCTCGATCGGCGCCCCCGCGACGGGCTCGGCGATCCAGCTGTATGCGCGCGCCACGCCTGGCTTCGAGGACCGTCTGGCCCGCACCATCGCCGTGCTGCGTGAAGCGGCCGAGGAATTCGGCATCGGCGCCCTGCAGTCCACCTCGCTGGGCGTGGAGGACATGGTCATCACCGACCTGATCGCCCGCCACCATTGGCCGATCGCGCTGGCGACGCTGGACACCGGCATGCTGCACGAGGAAACGCTCGCGCTGATTCCGCGCATCCAGTCGCGTTATGGGCTGGACGTCGAGGTGTTCCAGCCGGTGCAGGAACAGGTGCTGCATTTCGTGCGCACCCATGGCGAGCTGCCGATGCGACGCAGTGTCGAGCTGCGCAAAGCCTGCTGCGGTCTGCGCAAGCTGGAGCCGCTCTCGCGCATGCTGGCCGGCCGTCGCGCCTGGATCACCGGCCTGCGCCGGGAGCAGAGCAGCAACCGCGCGGACGTCCCGTTCCGCGAGGACGACGGCCAAGGCCGCATCAAGATCAATCCACTGGCGGAATGGCGCTGGGCGGATGTCTGGCACTACGTCCAGCAGCACGACGTGCCCGTCAATCCGTTGCATGACCAGTTCATGCCCAGCATCGGCTGCGCGCCGTGCACCCGCGCCATCGCCGTGGGCGAGGACTTCCGCGCCGGCCGCTGGTGGTGGGAAGACAGCGCCAAGGAATGCGGCCTGCACGCCAGCCATGGCGAGCTGCCGCCCATCGAACCCTCGGCGTCCAACGCGACGCCGCCCGCGACCTCCGGAGCCCAGGCATGAATGCCCCCGTGAATCTCGAACAACTGTTGCCGCTGGCGGACCACCGCCACCTCGACCATCTGGAAGAGGAAGCGATCTTCATCCTGCGCGAAGTGGCTGCCGCGTTCGAACGGCCGGCGCTGCTGTTCTCCGGCGGCAAGGATTCGTGCGTGGTGCTGCGCCTGGCCGAGAAGGCCTTCAAGCAGCGCGTCGCCGGCAATGAGTTCAAGGGCCGCCTGCCCTTCCCGCTGGTGCATGTCGACACCGGCCACAACTTCCCGGAAGTGATCGAGTTCCGCGATCGCCGCGTCGCCGAGATGGGCGAGCGCCTGGTCGTCGGCCATCTGGAAGACTCGATGAAGAAGGGCACGATCCGCCTCTCGCATCCGCTCGAATCACGCAATGGTCATCAGACGGTGACGCTGCTGGAGACCATCGAAGAGCACCGCTTCGATGTGCTGATCGGCGGCGCGCGGCGCGACGAGGAAAAGGCGCGCGCCAAGGAACGCATCTTCAGCCACCGCGACAGCTTCGGCCAATGGCAGCCGAAGGAACAGCGGCCCGAGCTGTGGAACCTGTTCAACACCCGCATCCGTCCGGGCGAGCATTTCCGCGCCTTCCCGATCAGCAACTGGACCGAGCTGGATGTCTGGCTCTACATCGCACGCGAGAACATCCCGCTGCCGTCGCTCTATTACGCCCATGACCGCGCAGTGATCCGTCGCAAGGGCCTGCTGGTGCCGGTGACCGACGTGACCCCGCCGGAAGCCGGCGAGCAGGTCGAGACCGCCCAGGTGCGCTTCCGCACCGTCGGCGACATGACCTGCACCTGCCCGGTCGAAAGCCCGGCTGCCAATGCCGCCGACGTGGTCGCCGAAACCCTGACGGTGACCGTCAGCGAGCGCGGCGCGACCCGCATGGATGACCGCACGTCCGACGCCTCGATGGAGCGTCGCAAGAAAGAGGGCTATTTCTGATGTCTGCTCAAGCGATTTCCTCCGCCACGTCCGGCCACGCCAGCGCGGGCAAGGTCCACCAATCCGAGGTCGACACCACCCACCGCGCGCTGCGCTTCCTGACCGCCGGCAGCGTCGACGACGGCAAGAGCACGCTGATCGGCCGCCTGCTTTTCGACAGCCGCGCGATCCTCGCCGACCAGCTGGACACGCTGGCCAAGCGCGCCGCCGGCCAGCCGATCGACCTCAGCCTGTTGACCGATGGTCTGGAAGCCGAGCGCGAGCAAGGCATCACCATCGATGTCGCCTATCGCTACTTCGCGACCAAGCAGCGCAAGTTCATCATCGCGGACGCGCCCGGCCATGAGCAGTACACCCGCAACATGGTCACCGCCGCCGCGGGCAGCGATGCCGCCGTGGTGCTGGTGGACGTCACCAAGCTGGACCTGAGCGCGGCCGACGTGCCGCTGCTGCCGCAGACGCGCCGCCACAGCCTGTTGGCGCATCTGCTGCGCGTGCCCAGCATCGTGTTCGCGATCAACAAGATCGACGCGGCCGCCGACCCGGGCGAGGCCTTCCGCAAGGTCGGCGTCGCGCTGGAGAAATTCGCCGCCGCCGCCGGCATCCGGATCACGGCGGTGGTGCCGGTGTCCGCACTGCGGGGGGACAACGTCACCCAGCCGCTCGAAGCGGACTGGTACGACGGCCCGTCGCTGCTGCAGGTGCTGGAATCGCTGCCGACGGTGCAGGAAACCGTCGAAGCGCCGCTGGCGGTGCCGATCCAGTATGTGGCCCGCGAAGGCGAAGGCACGGGCAATCAGCCGCGCACGCTGTGGGGCCGCATTGCGCAGGGTCAGGTGCAGGCGGGCGACGCGGTGCAGATCCTGCCCAGCGGCGTCACCGCCGTGGTGGCGGAGCTGCGTCGCGCCGGCGAGCTGGTGGAGCATGGCGTGGCGGGCGAATCGGTCGGACTGGTGCTGGATCGCCAGGTCGATGTGTCGCGTGGCGACTGGATCGTCGCGCCGGATTCGGCCGCGCCGCGCCGCAGCGTGGAGGCCACGCTCGCCTGGCTGGACACCGAGCCCGCGGTGCTGGGTCGCAAGTACTGGGTGCGGCACGGCAATCGCTGGGTCCAGGCCCGCATCGCCGCGATCCATCACCGGCTGGACATCCAGACGCTGGCCGAGACCGAGGCACAGGAACTGTCAGTCAATGAGATCGGCCATGTGACCGTCGAGCTGCAGGCCGAGCTGCCGCTGCAGCCGTATGCGGAGAACCGCGTCGGCGGCGCGCTGATCGTGGTTGACCCCACCAGCAACCGCACCAGCGGCGCGCTGCTGGTCCGCTGATCGACATCGCCACGGGAGCCAAGATGGGACGCGTCCTCTTCGTCAGTGCCGGGCCCGGCGCCGCCGACCTGATCACCCTGCGCGGCGCTCGCGCGCTGGCCCAGGCCGATGTGGTGCTGTTCGACGCGCTCACCGATCCCGCGCTGCGGGAGCTGGCGCCACGGGCCCATTGGATTGATGTGGGCAAGCGCGGCTTCGCCCATGCCACTCAGCAGACCGCCATCAATGCGACGCTGGTGCGCCAGGCCCGCGAGCATGCGGTCGTGGTGCGCCTGAAGGGCGGCGATGCGAGCGTGTTCGGTCGTCTGGAAGAAGAGCTGCAGGCGCTGGCCGAGGCCGGCATCGACAGCGAAGTCATTCCCGGCGTCACCGCCGCGCTGGCCGCCGCCGCGCACACGGCCCGCCCGCTCACCCGTCGCGGCCACGGCCGCAGCGTGGCGCTGACGACCGCCATGACCCGCGAGGGCGAGCTGCGCGCGGGGAACAGCGCCGATACCGAAGTCTTCTACATGGCCGGTCAGCAACTGGCGGCGCTGTCGCGTCGGCTGATCGCGGCCGGCTGGCCGGCGGAGGCGCCGGTCAGCGTCGTCTCCAGGGCCGGCGCGCCGGATGCGCTGGCCAGCGAGCACCGGGTCGACACCCTGCCTGCGGCGGCGCTGCTGCATCGCGGTCGTCCGACGGTGGTGGTCGTGGGTGCGGGGGCGGCGCCGGTGGCGCCGGTGGCAAGGGTGGAGACGCTTCCCGCAGCGACCGATGCGCGCTCCGCGCACGCCGAGCGTGAGAAAAGCGCAGCGGAAACGCCGCATAACCACAGCCCGGGCACGCTGGAGACACTGGCTCAAATGCCGAACGTTTAAAATCCGCCGTTTTCCGTTCCGCGCACGCCCGGATGTCGCCCTTCGCGGGTCAACCTGAATTGACGGGTTGGCTTTCGCGGTTCGGCCTGAGCCGGCCATGCGCAGACACCCACGGGCCGCCTGGCCCCCGCCTTTACAAGAGCCGCTCATGACCCACGTCGTCACCGAAGCCTGCATTCGCTGCAAGTACACCGATTGCGTCGATGTCTGCCCCGTCGATTGCTTCCGCGAGGGCCCGAATTTCCTGGCCATCGATCCGGACGAATGCATCGACTGCGCGGTCTGCATCCCCGAGTGCCCGGTGAACGCCATCGTGCCGGAAGAGGATGTGCCTGGCGACCAGCAGATCATGATCAAGCTGAATGCCGACCTGGCCAAGAAGTGGCCCAGCATCACCAAGCGCAAGACGCCGCTGCCGGACGCTGAGGACTGGAAGGACAAGACGGGCAAGCTGGATCAGCTGGTCCGCTGACCTTCTCTCCCTATTCCGCGGGCGGCGGGGCCCTGCCGTCGCCCCTCAACGCAAGAATGGAAACGCAAGTGACTGAAGCGACCTCCGCCCCGCATGCGGGTGTGATCGAAACCGATGCCGTCATCGTGGGCGCGGGCCCGGTGGGCCTGTTCCAGGTGTTCGAGCTGGGCCTGCTGGAGATCAAGGCTCACATCATCGACTCGCTCGCCTATCCCGGCGGCCAGTGCATCGAGCTCTATCCGGACAAGCCGATCTACGACATCCCGGCGCTGCCGGTGGTCACCGGCAAGGAGCTGACGGACAACCTGATGAAGCAGATCGAGCCGTTCGGCGCGACCTTCCATCTGGGTCAGGAAGTCACCACGGTCGAGAAGCAGGAAGACGGTCGTTTCTTCGTCGCGACGAGCAAGGGCACGCAGTTCCTGACCAAGACCATCTTCATCGCGGGTGGCGTGGGCTCTTTCCAGCCGCGCACGCTGAAGGTCGATGGCATCGACAAGTACGAAGGCTCGCAGGTGCATTACCGGGTGCGCAACCCGGCGCAATTCGCCGGCAAGAACCTGGTGATCATCGGCGGTGGCGATTCCGCGCTGGACTGGGCGCTGAACTTCTGCGCCGCCAATGAGGACGGCAACCCGCACAAGGCGGAGAGCGTGATCCTGGTGCACCGCCGCGACGGCTTCCGTGCCGCGCCGGCGTCGGTGGCCAAGATGCGCGAGCTGTGCGAGGCCTACGAGATGCAGTTCATCGTCGGCCAGGTCTCCGATCTGGACGAGGGCGAGGACTTCCTCAAGGGCGTGAAGGTCACCGGCGGCGACGGCGTGACGCGTGTGGTGCCGGCCGATCAGGTGCTGGTCTTCTTCGGTCTGTCGCCCAAGCTGGGTCCGATCGCCGAATGGGGTCTGGCGCTGGAGCGCAAGCAGATCCTGGTCGACACCGAGAAGTTCCAGACCAGCGTGCCCGGCATCTTCGCCGTGGGTGACATCAACACCTACCCCGGCAAGAAGAAGCTGATTCTCTCGGGCTTCCATGAAGCCGCGCTGGCCGCCTTCGGCGCCATGCCGATCATCAATCCCGAGAAGCGCGTGCACCTGCAATACACCACCACCAGCCCCAAGCTGCACAAGGTGCTGGGCGTGGAAACGCCGGTCTTCGACTGACCGCGCGGCGCCTCACGGCGCATCGCGTGTCGTCGGCCTGTCGCCGACGATGATCAACCCGCCCGGTCGTGGACCCGGCGGGTTTTTTCATGGCGGCGATGGCGCGGCGCAGCAATGACCACCGACGGCGCGACTGGCGCCTCTGGCGGCTTGGCCAGCCACTGCGCTGCTCGATGCCGACTGACGACGAACTCGGTCGACGCGACGTCCGTCGCGATTCAAGCCGACGGCCGCTTCAACGCGGCCGCGCCCTTCGCGGCCTGGAGCACCGCGCCGCTCATGCGCTCATAACCGACCCGGCCGGAGCGAGTCCGGTCGTCGCCGGTACGCGAGTTCTGTGCCAGCAGCGAAGCCCGGCGAAGCTCACCATCCAGGCCCGACCAGATGGCGTCACACGCCTGACCCCAGGCATGCACGGTCGGCCACCAGCGGCTCAGCGGCATGGCCTTGGCGCCACCGGCCACGCCCGACGTCCGCAACGCAAAGCCGATGTCGTGGGCCAAGCTGTCGAAGCGCAGGGCTTCGGCCACGCAGAACACCACCAGACTGCGCATCTCAAACGCCTTGTCGCCGTGCACGGTTCCTGCTGCCAGACTGCGCACGGCGTGCTCCAGCTTGGGCGCGCTGACCGACAGTTCACCGGTCAGGCTGCCGTAGCGTCCCATTTCGGTGACGGCTCCAATCTGGGTGATGTAAAGGTCGCTCGGGCGCAATCGCAGTGGCAGCGCCACCCGCCGATCAGCCGTGGCGACCACCAGCGGAACGGGTGGTCCGCTGTGGCAGCAGCGATAGAAGGTATTGCCCCAGCTGATGAGGTTGGTGTCCTCGGTCAGGCGGCTGCGCAGCTGGCTGATCTGCAGCGCCCAATCCGGGCGGATGACAAGCTCATGCATCGGTCGCTCCCTGTGTTCGCGGCACCTTAGTTCAACGAATCGCGGGGATCAATATGCTGTCCCTGATGTCTTGCGGAGCGTCGGGATGCGGGTTCGTGCCGGCGGCGCTGGCGCGATCAGGGGTGGCGCGCTTCGACCGTTGACCTGAACGACCGCCGCCTTGGACGGACGTCGATGACGTCCCGTCTCGAGACAGCCTTGCCAGCTGATGTATGGGAAATCCCCTGCCGTAGAATCGCGCCCGCTCGATGGTTCACCGTCGAGTTTCGCTAGGGGTGCTGGCGCCGTTGATCCATCAGCGGGCCGGCTGAGAAAGTCCCTTTGAACCTGATCGGCGGCTTCGGCCGCCATGTCGATCTTTGGATCGGCACGAGGTAAGCCTCAGCCTACAAAGATAAACATCGGGGCTGGCGAGCGAGCGACCGTGCGACCGCCGTTGAACCGCGATGTCCGCTTTGCAGCGAGTGCGGACATTGGTCTTCGTGGCTCGAAGATCTGCGCCCGGCCATGGGCCGCACCGCGCTAACGGTTGCTTTGCGGCAGTCTGGTTCAGCTAGCATCGCCTGCGCAGCCATGTCTTGGCGCGAGGGAGAACCAATATGGTCGAGCCAGACTGGCGGCAACTTGAACAGCTGATCGCCGAGATCCAGCGCGATCTGGCGCCAGGCGCTACGGTAACCCACAACGTAATGCTCTACGGAACCGAGAGCGAGACCGAACGGCAGATCGATGTGCTGGTAGAGCAGCAGATCGGCCAGTTCCATATGCGCATCGTTATCGACTGCAAGGACTACAAGAAACCAGTCGATGTCAAAGGCGTCGAGGAATTCCACGGACTGGTTCGCGATGTAGGAGCGCATCAAGGATCGATGGTGTGCCCAAATGGCTTTAGCGTGTCGGCTAAGAAGCGAGCCAAGCGACTCAACATCGCGCTTTACAGCGTAGTCGATACAGCTAAGCACAAGTGGCAGACCCGCGCCGTGCGTATCCCCGCAGTATGTGATTTCCGAAGCGCTGCGATGGGCTTTGGTGTCGGGTGTCAAGCACCGGTGCCATTCATGCTGAAACCCGATTTTCTGACCCGCCTTGAGGCGTTCGCCGAGGACGGTACTTCCTTGGGATTCCCGTTGCAAGCGGGACTGGATCGATGGAGCAAGGGTCTCTATCCCACTGAACCGGGAACATACGACGAGGTTCCGCTGTTTGAAACTCTTACCGTGCTAGCGGACAACGGCTACGGCATGCGTGTTCCCCTCGAATTCACAGTGTCGATGGCGGTGAAGGCTGAGCGCTACTTTGGTCTGCTGCCGTTGGAACAAGTCCGCGGCCTTCGGGACGAGCAGACAGGGCATCTCATCACCAACGGATTTAGCGGCGCCATTGACCCAGCTGTCGTCTTGAACCAATGGCGTCGGCTTGCCCAAGATGAGCCGGATCCTGAAACGACGGGCATCAAGTTCAGCGGCCTTATAGGACATCGGGCCGAGGACGATCCAAGGGCAGCCCCGGACTACAACGCCTTCTGGCGTTGATGGGCAGGGCATCGGATTTGGCCTTGCCCAAGGCTGCTACGGGCCGGCAGCAGTTGGTCGGGCAGCGTCACTTGAAGGACTGCTACCAGCCTAGAGCGGACATCGGCTCTTCAGCGGAGAAGGACAGCGCCTTGAAGGCAGAATCGGCATCATGGCAGTCAAAGATGACCTTGGGCGTTCATGAGCCTCCCGCATACGCTGTTCCAGTGCAACAAGTGCAAGTTCTGCCTATGCGCTGGACCTGACACGTATCCTAGCCAAGGCAAAAGCATCTGGGGACGACTCGCGATCTGCCTTGAGTGCTGCGAAGAGCACTTGATCGGGAAAGACTATTCTGGTGCTGATCCGCTTGCGCATGCGGTCTTCGTGCGGGATTTTTCACAGGTCACTAAGCATCATCCTTGGCCTGCATGGAAAAAGACGGAGCAGTTCTGCGAGCTCCTTCCTTGGTTCGCTACCGGTGCGCCGAAGAAGGAAGAATGGGTCGATGTGACGCGGGTGAGTTGCTCCAAGTGCGGACTATTGGAACTAAGGCTTTGGCTGTTCCACCGCATTGAATGCCCTGCCTGCAATGTGGGGGCCTTGCAAGAGTCCTTTACTGGCTAACACCCTACCGGATCGACTTGAGCCAGAACTTCAAGAGACACGAGGCAGTGCGCCATCAACCGTCCGGTACTCCCAGACGGTCTCACTCATCCTTCTGAGTTGAGCCGTTTGGCCCGGTCCGAGGATCAAGTTCGCGGGACGCCCGCTCCAGTTCAGAGAGCCATCAGCTTCCCACGAGGTTGCGATATCCAAGCTTGCGTACTTTCCATCTGATCCCAAGCTCACCCACTGCACGTTCACAAGTTCGACGTACGTCATTCCAAGATCGTTTAGACAACAGTTCAGCGACTGCCGCTCCTTTTGAACGCTAAGGTATGCGATGCCTGCCAAAGGGAACTCACCTTCAAGGACCGTATTCCCGTGCACCATTCGAGAGCCGGTGCGCCCGCATTTCGCGGCAAAACGGTTCACTCGGCCACATGCGATGGACCACCAATAGAGCTTCGGATCGTCGGTCGCATCCAGCGAGAAGATCTCCCGATACAGGGCCTCGACCTCGCGATCCTCCTCGCCTCCTATCGGGGCACCATCGCTTGGAATCGGCGCTCCAAAGAAGCTGTTCAGTTCAGAACTGTCGAAGCCCCCGTTCGCGAGTGCGATCCGTTCAGCTGTTGTGACCCATTCCGACAGGCAATAGTGCCCCGGAGCCGCACGGGACTCAGCGAACGCAGTGGCAGGCGAGTCAGCCAAGTACAAGACGCTGTCTCCCTGACAGTTCAAGCGACCTAGAGGCGCAAGCCCTGGCGGAGGGGCTCCAACTTCGTTCCGGCTTGCGGCCTTCGCATTCATCTTTCGCACTCGGAAAAGTCTGGCCCCTTTCTGGAGGATAGGTGCCTGAAGGCGAAGGTTTTCGGTCGTCGAATGGAGGATATCAAATGCAGCGTTAATCGAATCTGGTGATCGCCCAGCCCGGATCTCTACAAGTACCTGTTCAATGGTTGATCTGTGTTTGGAAATGAGCATCTGAACGCAGAAGGTCGGAGGATTCGGCCACCGCTCTCGGCCTTTCCAAGAAGCGGTATTGGCAGTGTCAGGCGGTCACGCAGGCCAGCCGAGAAGCGACTTAACCGGAGAGAGTTGCGCGCTCTGGCAGACACCGCTAGAAGGGGCCAAGCCTTGCCTTCAATTGAGTCTCTCCCAGTTCCCCCTGCGCGTCGAGCTAGGGATTCATCCAAGGCCCGCTCAACGACGGCGGGTACATGGTTACGTCCTGCTCGGCAGCTAAATCCCCAAGGCTGAAGTAGCGCATGGCATCAAAGGTCTGATTGGCATCTCTTACAATCCCAGCCGCTCGCCGGCCTGTCCGGCGAGTTTCGCTAGGGGTGCTGCGTCATCGATTCGTCGACGGCGCGGCTGAGAAAGTCCCTTTGAACCTGTTGAGGTAATCCTCGCGCAGGGAAGCATGCCACCCGACACTTCGTGTCCGACATCCCGACTTCTCATCGGCGTGTCCGGTTTGCCGACCTGCCATCGCATCACGGGCTTCGGCATATCGATGGCAACTTCGTCTCTCTCCTTCGTTTCTTCATCGGCCTTCGCCGCCGCGCCGCGTCTGAGCCGGCTGGCGATCGCGCTGATCGCCGGCGGCATCGGCCTGCAAGCCGCCGCGCAGTCAGATCCCGCCAACAAGCCTGCCTCCACGAGCACCGCGCTGCCGAGCGTCGTCATCAAGGGCGCCTCGGAAGCGCCGGTCGCGCTGAGCGGCTTCGGCGACACGCCGGTGGCCAAGCTGCCGATGCAGGCCGCCATCATCGGCAGTGAGCAACTCATCGACCGCGGGCTGAATCAACTCTCCGGATTGGCGCTGCTGGAGGCCAGCGTCGGCGACAGCTACAACTCGCCGGGCTATGTGTCCTATCTGAAGATCCGCGGCTACGACCTGGACAACCGCTTCAACTACCGTCGCGACGGTCTGCCGATCAACGCCGAGACCGCGCTGCCGTTGGCCAACAAGTCCAGCATCGAGGTGCTGAAGGGCACCAGCGGCATCCAGGCCGGCACGAGCGCGCCGGGCGGTCTGGTGAATCTGGTCGTCAAGCGGCCGACGGTGGAGCTGACCAGCCTCAGCCTCGGCGTGAGCGAGCGCGGCACGGTGGAATCGTCGATGGACTGGAGCCACCGTTTCAGCGACGGACGCGGCAACGACAAAGCCTTCGGCCTGCGGGTCAATCTGAATGCGGCCCATCTCGATCCGCAAGCGCGAGACGCCAAAGGCAGCCGCTGGATGATCGCCGTCGCCGGCGACTGGCGCCTGACGCCGGACACCCTGGTGGAAGCCGAAGTTGAATTGAACCGCCAGAGCCAACCGAGCCAGCCCGGCTTCAGCCTGCTCGGCAGTGTGCTGCCCGATGCGCACGACATCGACCCGCGCACCAATCTCAACAATCAGCGCTGGAGCCGGCCCGTGGTCTTTGAAGGACAGACGGCGTCGGTTCGCGTCCAGCATCGTCTGGATGCCGATTGGACGCTGCAAGCCCATGCCGCACTCCAACGCCTGACGACGGATGACCGCCTGGCCTATCCCTTCGGATGCGGCAAGGAGGACAACTACAGCGCTTACTGCTCAGACGGCACCTTCGACCAATACGACTTCCGCAGCGACAACGAAAGCCGTCGCAGCGCCGCGCTGGATCTGTCGGCGCAGGGCCGGCTGCGCACGGGCGGGCTCACCCATGCGCTGACCACCGGCGTGCTCTTCAGCCGCTTCAAGAGCCGGCTGCAGGGTCAGGCCTACAACGGCGTCGGTCCCGGCCGCATCGATGGATCGATCCAGAACGATCCGAGTCCCGAGCTGCTCGCCACCAACACCAACCGCGACGAGCGCAGCACCGAGCTCTATCTGCGCGACGCCGTGCAACTCACCGAGCGCTGGCAGGCCTGGCTGGGCCTGCGTCACACACGTCTGCATCGGGACAGCCGCCTCGTCAACGCGGCGCCGGGCGAGGACGCGCCGACCGGCTATTCGCAATCCGTCACCACGCCTTGGCTGGGGCTGAGCTTCGCCATCGACCCGCAACTGCTGGCCTATGCGAGCTGGGGCGAAGGCGTCGAATCGGACGTCGTTCCCAATCGGCCGGAGTATCTGAACAAGGGTCAGGCCTTGCCGGCGATGCGCAGCAAGCAATGGGAGATCGGTCTGAAGTCGGGCAGCCGGACGGTGGATTGGTCGGTCAACTATTTCGACATCAGCAAGCCGGCCTGGCGGGATGTGGAGGGCGACGACCAGGGCAACCTGCTGCGCCGGCTCGATGGCACGCAGGACCATCGCGGCCTGGAAGCGCAAGCCGATCTGAAATGGCAGGGCGGCGGCGTGCAGGCCAGCGCGATGAAGCTGCGCGCCCGCCGACATGGCAGCGAGGACGCGGCGCTCAATGGTCAGCGCCCGACCAATGTGCCGGAGACGGTGCTGAAGCTGCAGGCGCGGCAACAGCTCGGACTGCCGGGGCTGGAGCTGCAGGCCGGCGTGGTGCATGAGGGCCGCCGCATGGTGTTGCCGGACAACAGCCTGAGCATTGGCGGCTGGACGCGGCTGGACCTGGGCGCTCGCTTCGAGCAGAACGTGGGCCGTCAGATGCTGATCTGGCGTGTCGGCGTGGACAACGTGGCGGACCGCCGCGCGTGGCGGGAGTCGCCGTACCAGTACGACCACGTCTACCTGTATCCGCTCGCGGGTCGCACATGGCGAGCATCTTTGGAATGGCTCTTGTGAGTGTCTAAGTTTTCTGTGTATACTCTTAGGCTCTGATCCCCGATAGCTCAGTCGGTAGAGCGCCGGACTGTTAATCCGTAGGTCCCTGGTTCGAGCCCAGGTCGGGGAGCCAAGATCAGATGACGAAGGTTTTCGGACCTTCGTCGCATTTCAGCCAAGGTCCGACCGAAGACCGCGGCCCAAGAATTCAGATCGACAGGATCTGATCAGTACTTTTCCTCGATAGCTCAGTCGGTAGAGCGCCGGACTGTTAATCCGTAGGTCCCTGGTTCGAGCCCAGGTCGAGGAGCCAAATCTGAAGCCCCGTCATCGCAAGATGTCGGGGCTTTTTCTTGGCAGTCCCAGCTGTGGGGACTTGGCAGCCGGTGATTGACGGGCAGCCCTCTCATCTCGCATCGTTGGGATGTGACTAACGTGAATCGCCGCCAAAATGGGGCCGCCGATGGCGGGCGTCAACATCGATTCGGTACACGAGACAGATCTGATGATGGTCACCAAGCCATGGATTGCCGCACTCGCGCTGGCGAGCATCAGTAGCGCTTCCATGTCGGCCACGACGCCGGACTTCGCCATCATCAAGGCGACCAACAAGGGGAAGCTCATCCTCATCTCGGCGACGAAACTGGACCCGAGACACATCGTTCAATTGCAGTTCCCGGATTCAACGCACGGCACCCAATGCTGCCAGCGGCTCAAAGCATCGCAATTCAAGCTTAGCGAAGAGGACATCGTCGCCAGCAACGAGCTGACCGATAGCGACGCATTCACCTACGAATCCCGCACCCCTGCGAATTGGCCAAAAGGCCCCTTCATCGGGATGGCGGCCATGGGTGATTTCAAGCTCTTGCGGAGCCAAGACTATTTGATTGAGGGGCGTGCACCGGACAGTTCGCACATGAAGGCAACGGTCTGCACAAGCTCAGAAGGAATTCACCTTCACGCCACGCAAGGGGATCGGCTTCAAACCCATTTGTATCTGTGGTTGGGTTATGACATCGCTGACCCGACATGCAAATGACCGATGCAGGAATGAAGGACGATGTGGTCCTTCAGCATCTCGCCGAGATCTCTCAAAACCGAAACGATCATCGTTTTAACGGGTGCAGGGAACCGGCCCATCCTCGTCTGATCATGGGCTGATACCGAGGGTTGGCCGTTGGAAAAACCGTTCAACATCTTCGGCTCACCGGCCTCTGTGGCGCCCGTCACCTCGGCCCTTCAATCCGTAGGTCCCTGGTTCGAGCCCAGGTCGAGGAGCCAAATCTGAAGCCCCGTCATCGCAAGATGTCGGGGCTTTTTCTTTGCCGCGCGCCGGCCGCAGTCATGCTGGATCGGTGGCCTTGCCCGCTTCCTCACCGCAGCGCCACCCCCATCGTCTCTTCACAAGAAGCCCGACGATCCCCACCGCGACGGTCACGACGTGCGCCAGCACCATCGCGT
The DNA here is from genome assembly GCA_913776825.1 of Burkholderiaceae bacterium. Lineage (GTDB taxonomy): Bacteria > Pseudomonadota > Gammaproteobacteria > Burkholderiales > Burkholderiaceae_C > Roseateles. The sequence goes on along the minus strand of CAJYPV010000026.1, from coordinate 381,746 downwards.
CGCCCGAGCGCACCGTCTGCAGCCATTCCCATGCGCGGCCGGCGCCTGCGACCAACAACCAGAACATCACGCCAGCGCAGAGGGCGGCAGCGCTGCCCCAGACGAATCGGCCAATCGCAAGTCGTGTCATACGAGAGCTCCCGTTTCCCATGGCGTGCGCAGCCAACCGTTCACCACCGATCCACGCATCGCCATCAGATCGCCAGTCGCGCACCGCTGATCTGTCTCGGCCCGCAGCAGCCGGTTCCAGGTTGATCGGTCGCAGCAACGCCGCCGCCCAGCGCGCCAATCGACCGCGCGGCCCTGCCCCACCGTCCTACACTCACGTCCCCATCGCCCGTGACCGGGCCTCATTCACGCCGCGCCGCATTCGCCGCGGCCCAGGACACCTTTCCGTTGGACACTCTGGAGCAATTGCGCGCTGGCGCCCTGAAGGGCGTGCAGCGTCTGAACCTCACCGGCGCCGGCCTCACCGCCTTCCCCGACGAGATCTACGACCTCGCGGATTCGCTGGAGATCCTGGACCTCAGCGGCAATGCGCTGCACACGCTGCCGGACGATCTGCCGCGTCTGCATCGGCTGCGCATCCTGTTCTGCTCCAACAACCAGTTCACTGAACTGCCGGCCGTGCTGGGGCGCTGCGCCCAGCTGGAGATGATCGGTTTCAAGACCAATCCCATCCGCCACGTGCCCGCCGACGCACTGCCGCCGCGCTTGCGTTGGCTGATCCTCACCGACAACCAGATCAGCGCCTTGCCCGACACCCTCGGGCAGTGCGCTCGCCTGCAGAAGCTCGCGCTCGCGGGCAACCAGTTGCGTGCGCTGCCGGACAGCCTGGCGCAGTGCCAGCAGCTCGAGCTGCTGCGCATCTCCGCCAACCAGCTCACCGCGCTGCCGGCATGGCTCTCGTCGATGCCGCGCCTGACCTGGCTCGCCTTCGGTGGCAATCCCTTCAGCCTGCCGCACGAAGCGACCGCGCTGGCGCAGGCGGCCATCCCCGCCGTGTCGTGGTCCCAGCTGACACTCGACCAACTGCTCGGCGAGGGCGCGTCCGGCCACATCTATCGCGCCCATCAGGCCGGCGGCGAGCCGGTCGCGCTCAAGCTGTTCAAGGGCGGCCTCACCAGCGACGGACTGCCTGAAAGCGAATTGGCCGCCTGCCTGCAGGCCGGCGCGCATCCGCAGTTGATCTCGGTCCTGGCCCGTCTGAGCGATCACCCGAACCACACGCCCGGCCTGCTGATGCCGCTGATCGGGCCCGCCTTCCGCACGCTCGCGGGACCGCCCAGCCTGGCCTCCTGCACGCGCGATGTATATGCGAGCCCGTTGCGCCTGTCCGCGCCCGCCGTGATGCAGCTGGCCGCCGGACTGGCGTCCGCGCTGCAGCACCTGCATGCGCGCGGTTTGCTGCACGGCGACCTGTACGCCCACAACATCCTGCACGATGGCGAGGGTCAGGCCTTGCTCGGCGACTTCGGTGCCGCGTCCTTCCTGGCCGCCGCGCCGGTCGATCAGGTCGAACGCTTGAAGCGGCTCGATGTCCGCGCGCTTGGCTGCCTCTTTGAGGAACTGCTGGAGCATGGCGATCCGCTCTCGCCGGAGGACCATGCGCGATTGAGCACGCTCCGCGACGCCTGCCTGCATCCAGACCCCGCGCAACGGCCGAGCGCCGATGACCTGGCGCATGCGCTGAACCGCTGAATCGTCATCGATGCGCCCGTGCACGCGACGAATCCCTTCATTCCTCACCGATTCCTTCTCTTCACCCTGACACCATGAGCGCCCTGCCCGCCTGCCCCCAATGCCAATCCGTCTACACCTATGAGGACGGCGCCCAATGGGTGTGCCCCGAATGCGGCCACGAATGGTCGGCGGCTTCGTCCGAAGTCGCAGCGAGCGACGACGTGCGGGTCATCAAGGATGCCGTCGGCAACGTGCTGCAGGACGGCGACTCGGTCACCGTGATCAAGGACCTGAAGATCAAGGGCTCGTCGCTGGTGGTGAAGGTCGGCACCAAGGTGAAGAACATCCGCCTGACCGACGGCGACCACGACATCGATTGCAAGATCGATGGCATCGGCGCCATGGGACTGAAGTCGGAGTTCGTGAAGAAGCTGTGATGCCGACGACCGCTTCACAGCGGTCCTCGGTGGCGCGCCTCAGATCGGCGTCAGCGGTGCCTGGCCTTCGCGCCAGCGCTGCACATTGGTGAGGAACAGGTCCACCGTCGCCTGCACCGATTCCGGCGACCAGCCCGCGATGTGCGGCGTCAGGATCACATTCGGGAAGTCCAGCAGCGCTTGCGGCGGATGCGGCTCGGATTCGTAGACATCCAGGGCCGCGCCGCCCAATTGACCCGCCGCCAGCGCCTGCGCGAGCGCCTGGGTATCGACCAGGCTGCCGCGCGCGATGTTGACCAGATGCCCCTGCGGTCCCAGCGCCGCCAGCACCTGCGCATTCACGATGTGCTTCGTCGACGCTCCACCCGGCGCGGCGACGACGAGAAAATCAGCCCAGTCGGCCAGCCCGATCACCGAATCGAAATACTGGCAGCCCTGCGAGTCATGACGCTGGCGGCGGTTGTGATAGCCGACTTCCATGTCGAAGGCCAGTGCGCGACGTGCAATGCGCAGGCCAATGGTGCCCATGCCCAGGATGCCCAGCCGACGGCCGTTCACGCTCGGACGCAGCGGCAGCGCATCGCGCCAGATGCCGGCGCGCAGCGCCTTTTCTTGCTGCGGCAGCGCCCGCACACTGGCCAGCAGCAGCGCCATCGCATGGTCGGCCACGCAGGCGTCGTTGGTGCCGGCGCCGTTGGCCAACGTGACGCCGCGCGCCTTCGCTGCGGCGACGTCGATGTTCTCGTAGCCCGCGCCCAGCGCCGCTGCGAAACCCAGCCGCGGCAGCGCCGCGATTTCATCGGCCCGCAGACCGACCGCTCCGATCGTCAGCACCACCTCGATGTCCGCGCCGTGCGACGCCACCGCTTGCGCTCGCTGCTCGGCGGTCGGCGCATAGATCACGTCGAAATGCGCGCGCAGTTGCGCTTGATGGACCTCGGCCATCGGCATCAGCAACAGCAGACGCGAACGGGAGCCGGTTTCGGTGGAAAGGGTGGGAGCGTTCACGCGGAGCCTCGACGTCAGATGGGTCGAGGTCGATGATAGAAGCGGGCCTGGGGCGGCCCGCGCCGTCTGGTCGCCATGCGCACCGAGACGGAGGGCGGACGCCGCGCTTCCGCGCGCTGGCGTCCGCCATGACTTCAGCGAGCCGGTGACACGGCGGGCTCAGGCGCCGACCGATCAGGGCGTGCGGCGCTTGGCCGGCGCGGCTGGCGCGGCGGGCGCGGCGGCGGGCTCCGTCGATGCCGATGGGTTCAGTTGCTGGCGAAGGTTCTCGACGCGACGGCGCTCCGCGTCCAGTTGGGCCTGCAGCGCCTTGCGCTGCTGCTGCAGCTCCGAGACGCCCGCCTTGGCCTGCTGCTGCTGCTGACTGACCAGCGCGCGATAGCGGCGCTCGGTCTCCAGATCGTCGGCCAGTTGTCGGGCCTGCTGCTGAGCGGCTTCCAGCGCCTGGGCGGCGGCCAGCGTCTGCGCTTCGAGCTCGGCGCGCTGCTGCTCGTCATCCGCCAGCTCGCCAGTGTTGCGCACGAATTCGTCGTACTGGGTCAAGGCCCGCGCGCTGTCAGCAGTCTTGACCACCCGCCACACATCGTCGCCATGGCCGATGACCGCGTAATACTGACCCGACGCCGCATGGAAAAGCAGTTGCGTGGTGAAAGACCCGTATTCGGTCCTGCGGATGCTCTTCAGCGCGTTTCCCTTGGCCAGCGCTTGCAGTTCCCGCACCACCGCCGTCGGGCCGACCGGCGTGGTGCCGGCCGTGACCGTCGGGGTGATGATTTCCGTGATCAGTTGGCTGGACGCCACCTCAGCGGACGCGCTTGGGGCCGGGGCCGGGGCCGGCGCGCGGGGCGTCGGACGCGTTGGGGCGGACACCATCGTCGCCACCGGCCGTGGCGCCGGCGCGGTCGGCGTCGCGTCCGGCTTGACGGAAACCTTGGGCGCGGCGGCCGTGGGGGACGTCATCCCGGCAGCGATCGGTGCCGCCGGCCCGGCAGCAATCGGGGTCGCTGCAGCCGCAGCCATGGGTGTCGCCGCACCGGCGGCGTTCGTTGCCGCAGCGCCGGCTGCATTCGGTGTTGCCGCACCCGCGGCGGGGGCCGCGATGGCCATGGCGGCCTCGCCGGTCGCCTGCAGCCGGGCGCTCGCCTGCGCACCGAGCCGGCGGAATTCATCGAAGGCCAGCCACGCGTTGCGCTCGCTCTGGCCCTTGGTCGCGCGACGGATGTCGCCCTGCGCGCCGCTCACCGACACGAAATAGGTGTCCGAGTTCGGATGCAACCACAACTCGATGGTGTGGCCATCGATCTGCGCTCTTCGCAGCAGCTCCACCGAGCGAGCCGCGATTCGCAGCTGCAGTTCCGAGATCACCGAGGCTTCGAACGGCGTCACCGCCGCCGGCACCAGGGCGGACGTCACGGGCAGCGCCGCCTGTGCCAGCAGCAGCGGGGACGGTGCGGACGCGGCGGGCGCCTGCACCGTCTCGGCCATCGCCAGACCATGCAGCGTCGCCAGGGACAGCAGCGGCAGCACCGCCAGCAGCGGTCGTCCGCAATGGCCGGCCAGTTGGGTCAGCCAGTCACGCCAGGCGTGCGGCGGCTGCGGCGCCGGACGCGCGAGAGATGGGAACGCCGACGAGAGGGGCATCGGTCCGCGCAGGGCAGAGCGCGCGGACACGCGAGTGGAGGATGGGTGCGAGGAATGCATGCGGATGGGTCCAGCGTGAGGCATGAGGAGCGACGAGCAAGGTCAACGACATCGAGAACGTCCCGTCGTGCGAGGCAGGCGCCCGGGCCGCGGGGGTCCCCCGAACACCCTCGCCGAGCCATCAGACCCGGTACGGCGGGAAGATGCCCGCACCTGCCAGGCCGCATGGACAGCGATCGCAGCCCTCCAAGGTGCGGGCGCAGGGGTCGGACGGTGTGTAGTCGGTGCACCTGCGCGATGGTTCCGGGTCAGCGAACCGACAGGTTTCTGAAGGTCATCGCCGGCATGCTTCGCCCCGGCGCCACCGCCACCGCACCCGCAGCGCCTGCCCTCCTTCGCCCGCACCATGGACCGCCGACACTTCTTCCCCCGCCAGGTCGTGGATGCCGGCGCCAATCGCTGGGACTGGGCCTTGCTGCCGTTCGTGCTGGGCCTGCTGGTGATGCTGGCCTATGGCGCCACGCAGATGACCCGGCCCTTCGAGCTCGGCGATCCGCTGCCGCTGTCGCTCGATCCGTCTCACCTGCCCTACTACCTGCTGCGCACCCAGTTGCGCATGCTGGCCGCGATGGTGCTGGCGCTGATCTTCAGCGCGGCGTTCGCGGTGCTGGCCGCCAAGGTGCGGGCGGCGGAGAAGGTGCTGGTGCCGATGCTGGACATCCTCCAGTCGATCCCGATCCTCGGCTTCCTGTCGATCACGGTGACCGGCTTCATCGCGATGTTTCCGGGCAACCTGTTCGGGGTCGAGTGCGCCGCGATCTTCGCGATCTTCACGTCGCAGGCCTGGAACATGGCCTTCAGCCTGTACCAATCGCTGCGCACCGTCCCGGCCGAACTGGACGAGGCCGCGCGCATCTTCCAGCTCTCCGGCTGGCAGCGCTTCTGGCGGCTGGAGCTGCCGTTCGCGATGCCGGGACTGCTGTGGAACATGATGATGTCGATGTCCGGCGGCTGGTTCTTCGTGGTGGCCTCGGAGGCCATCGCGGTCGCGCACCAGAACATCAAGCTGCCGGGTGTCGGCTCCTACATCGCGATGGCGATCGAGGCCCGCGATCTGGGCGCCATCGGCTGGGCCATCCTGTGCATGCTGGCCGGCATCGTGCTGTATGACCAGTTGGTGTTCCGGCCGCTGATTGCCTGGGCCGACAAGTTCCGCTTCGAGGACAGCGGCACCGACGCCGCGCCGCGCGCCTGGATGCTGAGCTGGCTGCGCCGCACCGCGCTGACCCGCCGCCTGGCGCGCTGGGCGACGCGGGGCTTCGAGCACAGCCTGGTCTGGTTTCGCCGCCACCATGACGGCACCTCCATCCGCGCACGCCCCCGGATTCCGGAAGCGGCCTGGCAACGCGGCTGGGATGCGGTGGTGGCGGCCGCGGTGATGGTGGCGCTCTATCACCTGATCCGGTTTGTCCACAGCGAAGTCGGCTGGCAGGAAGCGGGCCATGTGCTGCTGCTGGGCGGCGCGACCTTGCTGCGCGTGATGGTGCTCATCGCGCTGGCCGCGTTGGTATGGGTGCCGGTGGGCATCTGGATCGGCATGAATCCGCGCTGGTCCGGACGGCTGCAGGCGGTGGCGCAATTCCTGGCGGCCTTTCCGGCGAATCTGCTGTTCCCGGTGGCGGTCGTGCTGATCGTGCGCTGGAAGCTGAATCCGGATGTGTGGCTCTCGCCGCTGATGATCTTCGGCACCCAGTGGTATGTGCTGTTCAACGTGATCGCGGGCGCTTCGGGCATTCCCGCCGAGCTGCGCCATGCGGCCCGCAACCTGGGCTTGCGCGGCTGGCTGAAGTGGCGGCGCTATCTGCTGCCGGCGGTGTTCCCGAGCTTCGTCACCGGCGCCATCACCGCCAGCGGCGGCTCCTGGAACGCGAGCATCGTGGCCGAGTACGTCTCCTGGGGCGACACCACCGTGCAGGCCCACGGCCTGGGCAGCTACATCGCCGAAATGACGGCCCGAGGCGACTTTCCGCGCATCGCGCTGGGCATCGGCGTGATGTGCCTGTTCGTGATGAGCCTGAACCATTTCGTCTGGCGCCGCCTGTATCGGCTGGCGGAAGACCGCATGCATTTCTGAACCTGGACGCGGGAGACGCCCATGACCTCATCCCTGATCGAACTGAACGGCGTCGGCAAGAGCTTCCGCTCGGCGGATGGCCATTCGCGGCCGGTCCTGGAAGGCCTGGATTTCCAGTTGCGTGCCGGTGAGATCGTCGCGCTGCTGGGCCAGTCCGGCTCCGGCAAGAGCACCATGCTGCGCATCATGGCGGGCCTGGTGCCCGCCGATCGCGGCCAGGTGCGCTACCGCGGTCAGCCGATGTCCGGCCCCGCGCGCGGCATCAGCATGGTGTTCCAGTCCTTCGCGCTGTTTCCCTGGTTGACGGTGCAGCAGAACGTCGAGCTGGGCCTCGAAGCCCGCGGCGTGCCGCGCGCCGAGCGCGAAGCCAAGGCCGAAGCGGCGATCGCGCTGATCGGCCTGGCCGGCTTCGAGGGCGCGCTGCCGCGTGAGCTGTCAGGTGGCATGCGGCAGCGGGTGGGCATCGCTCGCGCGCTGGTGACCGAGCCCGAAGTGCTGCTGATGGATGAAGCCTTCTCCGCGCTGGATGTGCTCACCGGCGAGCGGCTGCGGGAGGACATCCTCGAGCTGTGGGACAGCGGCCAGATGCCGACGCAGGCGATGCTGGTGGTCTCCCACAACATCGAGGAAGCCGTGATGATGGCCGATCGCGTGCTGGTCTTCGCCAGTGATCCGGGACGGATCCGCTGCCAGTTGTCGGTGCAGTTGCCGCGACCGCGCGATCCGGACAGTGCCGAGGTCCGTGCGCTGATCGATGAGGTCTATGCCCTGATGACGGCGGGCGCCGGTCGGCCTGCGCGTTCCCACGGCAGCGCCGACATGCCCGCCACGCCGACACCGCTGGCCGAGCGGCTGCCCGTCGCCGATGTGGCGCGCATGGATGGCCTGCTGGAGCTGCTCGCCGATGCGCCTTTCGATGGCCGCGCCGACCTGCCGAAGTTGTCCGAAGAAGCCGGCCTGCCGGATGCGGAACTGCTGCCGGTGGCGCATGCGCTGGCGCTGCTCGGTCTGGCGCAACTGGACCAGGGCGACCTTCAGTTGACCGCGCTGGGCCGACGTTATGTGGACGGGCCGCATGGCCTGCGACGTGACCTGTTCGGTCAGCAGCTGCTGGCCCATGTGCCGCTGATTGCGCACATCCGGCACAGCCTGGAGCAGGAGCCGTCCGGACAGATGCCGGACAAGCCGGTGCTGCGGCTGCTCAGCGAGCAGTTGGATGACGGCCAGGCCCAGTCCGTGCTGCAGACGGCGGTGTCCTGGGCCCGTCACGGGGAAGTCTTCGAGTACGACTTCCACACCGGCGCACTGCGCCTGCCGACGGGCGATGAGGAATCGACCCGCTGACCGGCTGGCGCTCTTTCGCTTTCGTGCTTTCGCGCGTGGACGCGATGACGCGATGACGCCGGCTCAGGCGTCGACGAACGCCGCCGCGATCATCTCGCCGGCGTTGATCGGCGCCGGTTCGTCCTGACGCGGCGTGTAGACCAGATCGCCGATGCGGATCTCGCTGCCGCTGAGCACGCAGATGCCGGCCTGCTTGGACGGCACCATGTCCCAGATCTGGTAGCCGTAATGGCAGGCGCCCGGATCGGACCAGGAGATCGCCGCGGTGCGCGGCGTCGGCCGGTCCAGCACATGGATGCTGGGACGCGGCCGCAGCGTCGGGCTGTCGTCGGCGGGGCGGTTGGGCCGTGCCGGGCGCGGCGCATGCGCCACCCCACCGTTGCTGAGCCAGGCGACCGTGCGCAGCCAGCCCTCACGTGTCATGTCCCCTGCGACTGATCTGTGCATCTCGCACCGCCTTTCCGCGCCCACCGACAATCCGGAGGCATTGCCTGAAATAATTCAACGGGTGATGAATATAGCAAACACACTCCTGTCATGAGCAAGACCCCGACGTCCGTCCGGGCGCCGCGCGGTCGCGGGCGTCCCAGCGCCGACTGTGCGCAAGGCGCGGACACGCTGCTGCGCACCGCGCGCCGCTGCTTTGCGCTGCGCGGCTTCGAGGCCACCAGCGTGCGGGAGATCGCTCGTCGGGCGGAGGTCGATCCGGCCCTGATCGCGCATCACTTCGGCTCCAAGGAAGCGTTGTGGCTGGCGGTCGTCGAGCAGATCGCCCGACAGGTGCAACCGATGTTCGACACCGCTGCCGCGCTGCGCCGCGATCCGGCGCTGAGCCCGCGCCAGCGCGTGGAACAAGGCCTGATGCATTTCAGCGATCGGGTGTTCGAGGACCCGGACATCGGCATGTTCTTTTCCACCGCCGCCACCGAGGAAGGTGAGCGGCTGAATGCGCTGGTGGAGCATCTGGTCCGGCCGTTCCATGACGTGTTCGTGCCGTTGCTGGACGACGCGATGGCGTCGGGCGAGGTCGCCCCGTCCGACCCGCATCTGCTGTTCACGCTGCTGACCCAAGGCATCAGCAAGACAGTCGCCTACAGCCATGTGCTGCGCGCGGTGTCGCCGCTGCCGGACGATCCGGTCCGTTTCAAGCGGCAACTGCTGGGCACCGTCTTCCGCCTGTTGGGCGACCCGCCTCAGCCCTGACACCGCGCAGTGGATAACCGGCCTGCGTCAAGTGCCGGTCTGTTCATGGCTTCTGTGGACAACGCTGTTGGCAGTCCGGGCAGGGATGCGCCAAGTCGTTGATTGGATTGGGCTTCCCTTGTGGTGCCCGGTTTTGAGGCAGTGGGGAAAAGCGGGCGAATGACAGACGGTCCGAGGTGGGCACTCCGATTGCTGACGTCGGTCCTCGCACATTGTCTGGAGGGCCCATGCCGCTCGTTCCCCGCGCTCGCCGCGCTGCCGTCGTCTCCCTGATCGCCTTGCCCGGACTGCTGGGTGGGATGGTGTTGTCCACCGCCACCGCCTGGGCCGCCGATCCGCCACCGGGGACCACCGACGCTCGCCCCGGCGCCGTCAAGACGGCGATCGCGAAGAGCATGAACAAGCTGCGCGCGGACGGCGACATGCAAGCCCTGCTCAAGGCCCATGAGAGCCTGCGCCCGAAAGCGATCGAGAAGCTCGACCCGGCCGGTGCCCGCGCCAATCCGACGATGGCCGATGCGGTGCAGGTGCTGCTGCGGCAGAACAACCGGCCGACCGATCCGGCGACGCTGGTCCCGGAAGTGACCAGCCGCGACATCACGTTGACCGGCGCCGCAGGCGCCTTGCCCGCCCGGGTGTTCACACCGGTGGGTCCGGGACCGTTCCCGGTGGTGGTGTACTTCCATGGCGGCGGCTGGGTGACCGCCGACAAGCAGGTCTATGACGCCGGCGCCCGCGGCATTGCCGCGCAGGCGCAGGCGCTGGTGATCTCGGTCGACTACCGCCTGGCGCCGGAGCACAAGTTCCCTGCGGCCTGGGACGACGCGCTGGCGGCCTATCGCTGGACGCTGGCCAACGCCGAATCGCTGAAGGGCGATCCCAGCCGGGTGGCGCTGGCGGGTGAGAGTGCCGGCGGCAATCTGGCGCTCGCCACCGCCGTGGCCGCGCGCGATGCTGGATTGCAGAAGCCGGCGCATGTGCTGGCCGTCTATCCGGTCACCCAGACCAGCCTGAACACGGAATCCTTCCTGGAGAACGCGTTCGCCCAGCCGCTGAACCGCGCGATGGTGAAGTGGTTCGTGAAACAGCTGATCCGCGACGAGGCGGACCTGAAGGATCCGCGCCTGCAATTGATCGATGCCCGTCTGGAAGGCTTGCCCTCGGTCACGCTGATCAGCGCCCGCATCGATCCGCTGCGCTCCGACAGCGCCAAGCTGGCGGATGCCTTGAAGAAGGCCGATGTGTCCTTCGAGCGCCGCGACTATGAAGGCGTCACCCACGAGTTCTTCGGCGCCTATGCCGTGCTGGAGAAAGCGCGCAACGCTCAGACCTTTGCGGGCGAGCGTCTGAGAAAGGCGTTTGGCGAGTGAGCGTCGCGAGCCGATCGAGGGCCGATCGACGGCCGTCCCTGCTCGGTGACCCTTTCATGACACTGTCCACCCCTTCTGTGGATAAGTCTGTTGGCACACCGGGCAAGGATCGTCCAAGCTCTTGATTCGGCTAGCAAAAGCTTGCGGTGCCTCGAAATGAGGCAGCTCGGTCCGGACGTGATCGAGCGCCGAAATTAATTCGCCGGGGACTGTCCCCGCGATCTGTGGACAAGTCTGTTGGCTGTCTCTGCAGGGATGGGGCAAGTCGTTGTTTGACAAGGGCTTTCCTTGCCCTGCTCCGCAAAGAGGCAGCCCAAAGACCCGGGCGCGTGGCGCCCCGAATCGCTTGACCGATGCGCCATGACCGGGCAGACAAATCGTCGCCCGGGCCGAGGATATTCACAATGCCCCGCAGCCGCGCCAGGTCTTGCCGTTCTGTCCCCGGGTTCTGTGGATAACTCTGTTCACCATCCGGGCAGCGTTGCGCCAAGTCCTTGTCGCAACAAGAGGTTTCTTGAGTTGCCCGCGAATGAGGCAGCCCGATCGGCTCAGGCCGCCACCGCCTCTCTTGTCATCTGCGCCCGGCTCAGACGATGCGCAGGCCGAGGTGCGGCAGACCGTCGATGTGGGCCTCGATGACATCGCCCCGCACCACCGGTCCGACGTTCTCGGGCGTGCCGCTGTAGATCAGATCACCCGGCATCAGCTCGAACGCGCGGGACAACTGCGCGATCTGCTCCGCCACGCTCCAGATCATCTGGCTGAGGTCCGCTTCCTGTCGGGTCTGGCCGTTCACTTTCAGCCAGATCGCGCCACGGGTGGGATGCCCGCCCAGCGCCGCGACCGGATGAATCGGGCCGATCGGTGCGGACTGGTCGAAGCTCTTGCCGATCTCCCACGGCTTCTTCTGGTCGCCCATGCCGCGCTGAAGATCGCGGCGGGTCATGTCCAGCCCGATCGCATAGCCGTAGACGCAGGCCAGCGCCTGCTCCACCGGGATGTCGCGTCCGCCCTGGCCCAGCGCCGCCACCAGCTCGCACTCGTAGTGGTAGTTCTTGGTCAGCGTCGGATAGGGATGATCCGCCACCGCGCCGGGGGCAACGTTCTGGATCGCATCCGACGGCTTCTGGAAGAAGAACGGCGGCTCGCGGGTCGGGTCGCTGCCCATCTCGCGGGCATGCGCGGCGTAATTCCGCCCGATGCAATAGATGCGGCGCACCGGAAAGCGCAGCGCACTGCCCTGGATCGGGACCGTCGGCGTGGCCACCTCGAACGGGGTGCGGACGCCGGACTGCGCCTGGCCCGGCAAGGCACAACCGGCCACCGCGCCGGCGGCCATCGCGGCCGTGGTGTGGAACAGGGAACGACGATCCATGACAGCTTTCCTCCTGAGGATGCCGGGCCCGCGCGGCCCGTTGATCTCAGGGTAGGTCGCGACCTCGTCGCGGACGTCGGCATTTCCCCTGGGCCGGGTCGATACACGATCGCAGACCGCCCGCCGCACGCGACGCTCGCACGTCATGCGGCCGTGCCGTGAGTGAGCGCTTCCCCGGGCAAGCCAAGCGATCCGCGCACTGCTTCCCGGCGCTGGGGACGTGTCCCGGGCGAGCTCATTCGCCGCCGATCCGTCCGACTTCGCTGTCCCCTCGACTGCGCCCGGATCGCCATCGATCTCCGCCCAAGAAACGTCTGGCTGACCTGCCCGCGCCCGCCCATCACACAGCTCGCCCCACCTTCCGGAGCCGTGCCCCAACCTTCCGGAAGACTGCCCGAGCCCCGCATTGGCGGGCTCGGCACCTTCCGGAAGGTTTCCGGAAGGTCGTTCACGAGTCGGCCTTCTAACGTGCTGGACATGGCTTCGCTGCATCGCGAGCCAGTCGTTGGAGAGGGGGCGGATCGGGCGCCGCCCCACTCCGGAACTCGGGGCATGGATCCGCGACCAAGAACAGCGGACCGCGCCTCGTCCCACGTCAGAGAGGAAGTCACATGAACGGAATGCATCCCAGCGCCTCCCGCAAAACGGAGACGCCGGCGCCCCGCCGCCCCGGCACCTGCCGGAGTCCCCGCACCGAAGCCCCACGCAAACTCATCGGCCGCGCCCGCAGCGGCTGGATCTCCGAGGCCATGTCCGCCGCCGAAGCGCGTGAGCGTGAACGCATCGCCTGCCTGCTGCATGACGACGTCGGCAGCCTGATCGTCCAGATGCGGCTGCGGCTCGGGGAATGGCGCCATGCTTCGCAACGTCCCGACAACGCCGCCATCGACGAGCTCTGCAGCTGGCTCGGCCATCTGTCGCAATCCGTGCGCACGCTCACCAGCACCGTGGCGCCGCCGTCCTGGCAAGGCGGCCTGGGCCAGACGCTGGCCGACCTCACCCGCAGCCTGCGTGCCGGGCTCCCGGCCACCGCGCCGGCCATCCGCATCGACACCAACGGTCCTGAATTCGACCTGCCGAGCCCGATCCGCACGGTCGTCTGCCGCGTGGTGAAAGAACTCTGCCTGAACGTCATCAAGCATGCCCAGGCGCGTCAGATCGACATCATTCCGCGTCTGCTGGACGGCTGGCTCTGCCTGCGGGTGCAGGACGACGGCGTCGGCTTGCCGGAGCACGTCATGACCGGCGGGACGACCGCCTCCCCCCGCCCGGCCGGTCTGGGACTGTCCAGCGCCCGCGCCCAGCTGCGGGTGCTGGGCGGCTCGCTGCATCTGCAATCGGCCGCCGGCCAAGGCACCTGCGCCACCATGCTGCTGCCGCTGCGCGGCCTGCCCACCGGGAGCCAGCCATGAGCCTGCGCATTGTGTTGGCCGATGACCATCGCCTGGTGCGCGAGGGCCTGCGCGCCCTGCTCTGCCGTGAGGCTGATGTCGAGGTCGTCGGACTGGCCGAGGACGGCGCCGCCGCGGTCCGTCTGGTGCGGCAACTGGAGCCCCACCTGCTGCTGACGGACGTCGCCATGCCGGGCCTCAACGGTCTGGAGGCGGCGCGCCGGGTCAAGGCCCAGCAGCCGCAGGTGGGCGTGATCTGCCTGTCGATGCACGGCGATCAGCGCACCGTGGTCGGCGCGCTGCATGCAGGCGCGTCCGCCTTCGTGCTGAAGGACGCGTCCAGCGAGGAACTGGTCCAGGCGGTGCGGGAAGTCGCCGCCGGCCGGATCTTCCTGAGCGCCGGCCTGATGGGCGCGGTGGTGGAAGAACTGCGCGCCCGCCAGCGTCTGCCCAGCGCGCCGCTGCGGGAGGCCGACGGTCCGAGCCTGACGGCGCGGGAGCGGGAGATCGTCCAGCTCTTCGCCGAGGACCTGAGCACGCAGGAGATCGCCGACCGGCTGCACGTCAGCGCCAAAACGGTGGCGACGCATCGGGAGAACGTCACCCGCAAGCTCGGGGTGCGAGGGGTCGCGGGGCTGACGCGCTACGCGGTCAAGGAAGGCCTGAGCACGGTCGACACCGTGCCGCAGGGCTGAGCCGCGGGAGAGGACATGCCCTTGTGGTTCTACACACTGCCGAACGGCTTGTTCGGCTTGATCATCGTCGCCCTCTGGATGGGCATCGGACTGGGCGGACTCTGGCTCTGCCAGCGCTGGCGCCGCCAGGCGCTGTCGGAGGCGGAGCGCCCGCTCGCCGCCGCGCTGATGGGTTTGGTGACGACGCTGAATGCGCTGCTGCTGGCGGTCTGTGCGTTCTCGGTCTGGACGGCCTTCAACCAGGCCGAGATCGCGGTGCGACGCGAAGCCAGCACCATCAGCGAGCTGTCCCGCGAGCTGTCGGTGATCCACACGCCGGAATCCCGGCTGGCGCGCGAGCAGTTGCGGGCCTACGCGCGGTCGGTGGTCAATCGGGAATGGCAGGCGATGCGCGACGAACAGCACAGCCAGGTCACCTGGGATGCGTTCGACAGCCTGTTCCGCAGCATGGCCGACATCCAGGCGGTCGATGGCAATGACCGGCTGCTCATGCCGCAGCTGTGGGTGCGAGTCAATGAGCTGCTGAAGTCCCGGCAGGAGCGGCTGGAGGCCAGCCGGGCGCAGTTGTCGGGCACCTTGTGGGCAGTGGCGGTGATCAGCACCCTGGTCACCCTGGGCATGGCCTGCGTGCTGGCGCCGGCGCATTGCCAGCGCTCGGCGGTCGCCGGGGCGTCGCTGGCGATCGGCCTGGTGTTCTTCTTCGTCGCGGTGCTGGACCGGCCCTTCGTCGGCGCGGACGGCGTGTCCTCCGCGCCGATCGACGCCAGCCTCATGCAGATGGAGCGCTGGGAAGCGCGGACGCAGGGGGTGGGGGGCCGCCGCTGAGTCCGCTGGGGCGAGCGCGGTCAGAGCTCGCCCCCGCGTTCAGCCCGTCACGGATCGGCGATTGCGCCGATCCGGGCCAGCTCAAGCGCCATCGGTACTGCTGCTGCCGGCCTTGATCTCCGGATCGGCCGTCGCGATCAGGCTTTGCACCAGTCCCTCGATCGGGAAGCGGAACACCAGAATCACCCCGCGACACGTGTTGGACATGATGGGGAAGACCACAGATGCCTCACCCGCTGAGCCGCTCGGGAAGTAGTTCGGAGGCAGATTGCAATCGCGGTGCAGCGTCTTCGCGGTGGCATTGAACAAGGTGACCTGCGTGTTCACCTCCCAGCCGATCATCTTCAAAGCCTGCTGAATCTCCTTGGACACCCGATTGGTGCCCTCCATCAGCGTCACGAAGGCCTGGCTCGCACTGACTTCCAGACTGTCTGCGTCGACCCGATTCCATTTGGAATCGTAGTAAAGACATTGCTCCACGCTGTCGTCGGACCCACCGATCCGGCGGATGGGGACGACATAAAAGTCTGGCACTGTGCCCGACGGGTCGAGCGAAGACGCCGAAGCAGACGTTGAATTGGAAGTCATGAGAGCGATTCCCTGTTGGCAATGGGTCGAGGTCAAAGTGATGCAGCCTGGGCAGGGACATAACCCCCTGCCGTGAGGCGCGCGGTCCAGTCTGCGTCCGCGGTGGGCTGCCCGCTGCACCGCTGCGCGACGATCCACGCTTCGAGCAACAGGCCACGCTGTCCTGCATCCATCGCAGGCTGGATTTCTTGACGCAGGCGCTCGCACAACGCCATCACGGCGGCTGACGGCTTTCCTGCACGTTGTTCGGCTCGGATCCTGAGCAGGATCAGACGGGCTTGGAGCTCTCGGCTCTGCCAATGGAAGGGGCGCAACTGAACCAGGGCCTGGGCCTCCTTCAGCGCCGCGTCCACACGCGCTGGTGCCGTCACGTCGCCACTGGCGCGAATCGCCAGCTCCGCTTCGATGGCCGAGATTCGCGCCCGGGATTCCCGACGCAGGAACTCTCGGCCGGCATCTGCGTCCACCGCCGTCGTCACCTGCGCCTTCAACGTCTTCAAGCCCGCCTCGACGGGTAAACCTGCGTCGAGCTCCGCCAGCAGCAGATTGGCTTCCGCGTGAATCCGGTCGGCCCGCCAGTAGAGGTTGGACGGATCATGACCCTCGGCCTGACGCATCAGCGCCACGCCCCTGGCCATCACCCGGGCGGCCTCCTGGCGCTCTCCGCGGGCGCGCAACGCATCGGCTCGCCGCAGTTGAACCGTGCCGAGGTCCCGCATCCGGGCAAACTGATCCGGGTGGCGCGCCGTCAGCGAGGCGGCCATCTCCTCCGCAGCGTCCAGCAAGGTCAGCGCAAGCACCGGCTCGCCTCGCACATGCGCCACCTGGCCCAACCAGGTGCGCGAATTCACCACCCCATCCAACGCCTCCTCGCTGCCCGGATCCTTGCTCAGGAATCCCAGCTTGAGGGTCAGGGCTTGCTCGAACCAGCGTTGGGCCGCCGGCCAATCGCCGCGACGAAACGCGATCGACCCCAAACTGTTCACCGCGAACGCCAGCTCCACCTGCGCGGACGCATCCTCCGGCAGCGCGGTGCGCCAGCGCTGGCAGGCCTCCTGATACCGCTGCATTTCCTGCGCCGCCAGCGTCAGATCGCCCGCGTCATAAGCCATCTGACCCAGCCAGAACGCGGCGGCACCGAGCGTGCGGTAGTACTCCGCCGGGTCCTGCTCGGCGGCCTGGGTCAGCGGCTCCAGCAGCCGTTGGGCCGCCTTGAGCGCATCGGTGGCGATGTCGGTGCGGCCCTGGCCACGGCTGCTGTTCACTTCGCCGATCACCACCAGCGCCTTGGCCCGCTGCAGCGCATCCATCGGCGATTCGGCGGTGCCGTCGATCGGCGCCAGCAACTTCACGCCCTGCTCACCAATCCGGCTGAGCAACTCCAGCTTGCCGATCGGCCGCAACTTGTCGGCCAGATCGCCCAGCATGAATGACGCCAGCCGCTGGCTCTGCCGCTCCCGCTCGGCCGCCACCTGGGCCTGCCGGGAATAGGCGAACGCCGCGATCACCGCCAGCACGCCCAGCAGCATCGACGCCGCCACCGCGCTCCAGCGCCAGACCCGCTGCCGCCGCGCCCGCGCCACCGAGCGGCCGATGAAATCCCGCTCATCCTCGGTGAACAGGCTCGGCGCCTCGGCCAGCATGCGCGCGGCCTGCCACAACATCGCGCCACGCGGCAGCAACAGCAGCGGCGACTGCTCGCCCTCCTGCCAGCGCATCAGCCACGGCCGCAGCTCGTCCCGGCTGGCCAGCGTGGCCCGGTGCTGCGTGACCCAGGCCGTCACGCGCGGCCAGCGACGCAGCAACGCCTCATGCGCCACCCGCAGTCCGATCGCTTCGCCGACCCGATCCGCCACCAGCAGCCGCGCCTCCACGAAGGCCCGCGCCAGCGCGCGTTCGTCCTCGTCGGACAACTCGTCCGCCGCCACCCAGCGACTGGTCGGTGACGCCTCGTCCGCGCCCAGCATGACCAGGCGCGGCAGCAACCGGCCCAGCGCGTCCTGCTGCGCGGCCGGCAGCCCGGCCAGCACCGCTTCAGCGCGTCGGCCGATCGCGCCTTCCAGGCCGCCGAGCGCCTCATAGGCGGCCCAGGTCAGCGCATCGCCGGCGGCACGATTCAGATAGAGCTCCTGCAGCGTGTATTGCAACAGCGGCAAGGCATCCGGCGCATGGATGGCATCCGCGCACAAGCGGTCGTCCAGCCGATTCAATCCGCTCGCATCGGCGCCGAAGACCAGCCCGGCCGCCCGCGCCGGCAAGCGGATCATCTGGGCGATGGCCTCGGCATCCGGCGGCGCCAGATCCAGGTGGGCGCCGTGCTCCTTGTCGCGCATGAAGGTCGGATGCCGCGCCAAGGCCGGATAGAAGTCATTGCGGCAGACCGCCAGCACCAGCACCCGACCGCTCCGGACCAGCCGGTCCACCCCCGCCACGAAAGCATCCACATGCGCTTCGGCGGCCGGCTGGAACAAGGCTTCCAGGCGATCAAGCACCAGCAGCGGCGGTCCCGGCGGCCCTGGCGGGGACATGGCGCCCGGCCGCGCGCTGCCCGCCGACAAGGCCTCCAGCACGATGTCCAGCAGCCGCAGCACCTCGTCCATCCGGTCGCGCAGATCGGCGGCCAGGGTGTCGATGCTGTGGCCCGACAACAGCGGCGCATCGCCGATCTCCCAATCCAGCATCGCGCCCGCGAGGGCCGACCACGGATCCAGGTCCCCCAGCGCCGCCAGATCCACCGTGGCCGAGGTGCACACCGTCAACGGCGCCTCCGCGCCCGGCAGCGCGGGGCCGCGACGACCGGCGCGCGCCGAGGGCTCGCCCTCCGGCGCGGCCACACTGCGCAAGGCCGGCAGCAAACCGGCCTGCACCAGCGAGGTCTTGCCCGAGCCGCTCGGACCGAGCAGCACCACCAGCGGCTGGCGCCGCCGCCACTGCGCGGACAGCCGCGCCTGCAGCGCCGCGACCGCGTCATCCCGTCCGAAAAAGATCGCGGCATGTTCCGCCTGGAAGGGCTCCAGCCCGCGGAACGGCGACTGGCCGCGCCAGCCGCCTTCATGGCTGCGGGTGCCCTGCGCCGACACCACGCCGATCGGCGCCACCAGCCGATAGCCCTGCTTGCGAATCGTCTCGATGTAGCGAGGATCGGTGGCGCTGTCGCCCAGCGCGCGGCGCAGGCCGGCGACCACCTTGTGGATCGGGTTGTCACCCACCACCGCATCCGGCCAGCAGCGCTGCAGCAGGTCCTCGGCCGCGATCACCTCGCCGGGACGACGGCACAGTTCCACCAGCACCGCCATCGGGCGTGGTTCCAGCGTCACCTCCGCATCGCCCAGCCGCAGTCGCCGGGTCGGCACCGTCACCAACCAGTCACCCAGCATGAAGCGCGCTGGCGCGCCGCCCTCGGGCCGCGCCGCAGCGGCTGCGTCACGCGTCAACGACGACCGCGCCGCAGGCGCCGCAGCGGGGCTCAGGCCGCTGTCGGACGTCCGTTCCATTCTTGTTTTCTCCCTCGAGTCCGATCGCTCTCGCGTCGGTGAGGCACGCAGTCTAGGAGTCTCGCGTGACGGCGTCCATCGTCATGCCACCGGAGATCGACACCCAGGCTTTCTGCGCGTGGCTCGCCCATGACCCGGGCCCTCAGCAATGCGGAAGTGCAAGCTCAGCTTTCGTCCGATGGGTGAAGACCGAACCGCCCCCTATCGTTTCGACATCGCAGTCCGGACGGTCGCTGCGCACGGTCGACAACCCGTCCACCGCACCGGCCCCGGGGCCCACCCGGGCCCTCTGGGCCACTCAGCCCCGCCCGACCTGTTCGCCCGACCTGTTCACCTGCTTCCGCTCACACGCGCCTGCCCACCACCATGATCGACGCCGCCATCGTCCAGATCGCCCAGCAGCTGAATCTTGCGCTGCGGCGCAGCTATCAGGTGGCGGAAGACCTGGTCGTCGTGTCCAGCCTGCATGAGCAGGACGGCGGCCCCGCGGCGCAGGCGGCCAATCGGATCACCGTGTTCCTGGTCAACATCGAACGCGACACCGTGGCCGGCGCCGGCCCTCGGCCACTGAACACCGGCCGCTTCACCCTGTCGCAGCCACCGGTCAACCTGAACCTGATGCTGATGTTCGCCGCCAACTTCGGCGGCAGCACCTATCCGGAAGCGCTCAAGCTGATCGGCAGCACCATCGCCTTCTTCCAGTCCCGTCCGGTGTTCAACCACCAGAACACGCCGGAACTGGATGGCCGCATCGACCGCCTGGCGATGGACATCGAGAACCTCGCCACCGGCGACCTGGCCAACCTGTGGGGCATTCTGGGCGGGCGCTATCTGCCGTCGGTGCTCTACCGCCTGCGCATGGTCACCATCGACGCCGGCCACAGCGAAGGCCAGCTGAGCGCGGTGCGCGAACCGCTGACCTCGGTGAGGACCTGAGCCATGGGCCCGTACGTCACCCTGCTGCGGCTCGATGTGGCCCACGGCTATTTCGCCGATGGCCGCTGCCGTGGCCTGCGCTTCGTGCCCACGCCCGACACCGCCGATCGCCTGCGCCGCGCCGACACCGTCGTGCGCGAGGACGGCGCCACGCTGCTGATCCACGGCGCCGCCGACACCGCCTGGGACCGCCTGCGCGACGATCCGGACCATCAGCCGCTGACCTGGCAGGTCTACGCCACCGACGACGGCTTCGGCTTCTACACCGACGATCCCGCGCGGCGGCCCGGCGAGCTGCTGTGGCTGGATGTCGAGAGCGCCGCGCGCGCCGTCGGCACCGAGGCCGATCCGCTGGCGCCCATCCCGCTGCAGGCCGAACCCGTGGCGCTGACCGATGCCCGCGTCGCCCCCTCGCTGCATGGCGCGGCACGGCTGCGTCCGCCGTTCGCGCTGCTCTCGCTGCCGGCCTCGGCCATGCCGGTCGACGACGACGCTGGCACGCCGCTGACCTTGCGCTGGTCGCTCGCGCCGCGCGCGACGGTCTGGAAGTACTGCCTGTTCGGCGAATGGTCCGAAGCGGCGCTGGAGGTCATCGACCTGGCCGGCACCACCGAATTCACCGCGCCGCGGGACGACCGTCTGGACGACGGCCGCCCGATGCTGGCGGTGTGCTCGCGCGAGCCGATCGCGCTGGCTCAGCGCGCCGTGTCGCGCTTCCAACTGCGCTGCCGCAACGGCGCCGGCCCCAAGGTGCTGATCAAGCGCCTGCCGGTCGCTGCCGCGCGTCAGCTCGGCCGAGAGGAGATCGATGGCGTGTCCACGCTGATCTCCGAAATCCATGTCCATCGATAACCCCGCAGTAACCCGCAGAGGAGGCCGCCATGGCTATGAAGACACCCGGTGTCTATATCGTTGAGAAAAATGCCTTTCCCAACTCGGTTGTGGAAGTGGCCACCGCGGTGCCAGCCTTCATCGGCTACACCCGTCGGGCCGACAACGCTGGCAAGTCGCTGCTGATGCGCCCCTGGCGGATCAGCTCGATGGCCGAGTTCCACCAGTATTTCGGACTGGGCCCGGACGCCAAGCTGACCATCGCCGAGAAGACCGATCCGCATGCGGAAGCGGCGTTCGGCGCGCAAGGCAAGGAGTACTTGCTGACCCAGGCCAACGGCAAGGACGGCGGCAAGTTCCTGCTCTATTACGGCATGCTGCACTTCTTCCAGAACGGCGGCGGCCCCTGCTATGTGGTGTCGGTGGGCGACTACAACGGCAATGTCGAGGCCGACCGCCTGATGGCCGGCATCGAGACGCTGGTCAAGGAGCAGGAACCGACCATGGTGGTCATTCCGGATGCGGTGCTGCTGGATGAGAAGAACTGCATCTCGGTGCAGCAGGCCATGCTGCAGCATTGCGGCGGCCGCATGCGCAGCCGCATCGCCATCCTGGATGTCTGGGGCGGCGACCGCGACCGCCAAAGCCCCGCCGGCGATCCGATCGAGGCCTTCCGTGGCGCGCTGGGCGTGAACTTCCTGGACTTCGCCACCGCCTACTACCCGTGGGTCAACACCACCATCGTCCAGGACAAGGATCTGGACTACACCCACATCGCCAATCCCGAGCTGCTGGTGACGCTGCTCAGCCAGGAACTCAAGCTGCCCGAGAAGCTCGACGACAGCGCCCCACCCCGGCTGCGCCAGCAATGGCAGGCGGTGCAGGACGTCACCAAGACCGATGAGCAGTGGGCCACCGCCATCACCGCGGAGATCACGGCCTCCGACAAGTCCGACGACGACAAGCGCAAGCAGACCGCGCCGGATGCGATCAAGGTCGCGGTGGAAACCCACAAGGCGCTGCTGCACAAGAGCCTGGTGTCGATGAGCGGCCTCTACGGCACGCTCATGACCGAAGCCAAGAACAAGCTCAACCTGCTGCCGCCCTCGCCCGCGATGGCCGGCATCTACACCATGGTGGACAACACCCGCGGCGTGTGGAAGGCCCCGGCCAATGTGAGCATGAACGGCGTGGTGTCGCCGGCGGTCAGCATCTCGCATGAAGACCAGGAAGACCTGAACGTCACCACCCAGGGCAAGTCGATCAACGCGATCCGCAGCTTCATCGGCGAGGGCGTGCTGGTCTGGGGCGCGCGCACGCTGGACGGCAACAGCCTGGACTGGCGCTATGTCAACGTGCGCCGGACCATGATCATGCTGGAGGAGTCCTGCCGACTGGCCGCCAAGGCGCTGGTGTTTGAGCCGAACGTGGCCAACACCTGGGTGACCATCAAAAGCATGATCTCCAACTTCCTGACCGGCATCTGGAAGCGCGGCGGCCTGGCTGGCGCGGTGCCGGAGGACGCGTTCAGCGTCCATGTCGGACTCGGCGAGACCATGACGCCCGAGGACATCCTCGAAGGCATCCTGCGGGTCAGCGTGCTGGTGGCCATCAGCCGCCCGGCCGAATTCATCGAGATCACCTTCCAGCAGCAGATGCAGAAGTCCTGATCGACGCGTCGGCGGCCTGGGACACCGGGCCCGCTCGACGCTCGGCGCAACCGCGGCCCCACCGCGGCCGAGACCCCTGATTCGATCCATTCTTTCTTCATTGATCCACGGCCGGCGCCTGATCCCCAGTGATCCCGCCGCGCCCGGACACCACCATCAACCTTGCGGAGGCAGGCAATGGCAGACGACGGCTCATCCCAATCGACCACAGTGTGGCCCCTCCCCAAATTCCGCTTCCAGGTGAAGTGGGATTCGGCGGAAATGTCCTTTCAAGAAGTCTCCGGCCTCGATGCCGAAGCCCAGCCGATCGAATACCGGCATGGCAACAGCCCCGAGTTCTCGGTCATCAAGATGCCGGGCCTGAAGAAGTTCAGCGACGTCACCATGAAGAAGGGCGTCTTCAAGGGCGACAACAAGTTCTGGGACTGGTTCACCGAGATCCAGATGAATGTGATCAAGCGCAAGCCGATCACCATCAGCCTGCTGGACGAAGGCGGCAATCCGACCATGGTCTGGACGCTGACCAACGCCTGGCCGACCAAGGTGACCGGCACCGATCTCAAGTCGCAAGGCAATGAGGTCGCGGTCGAGACCATCGTGATCGCGCACGAAGGTCTGAAGATCGAGAACAAGTAATGCCGCCGCCCGCACCGCCCCTGCCGCCCGGCATGCCGGGGTCGTCGACCACGTCCGCCACCGTGGCGCCGGCGGTGCCCTATCCGATGGCGTTTCACTTCGCCGTCACCATCGACAGCGCCCGGGTGCGGGAGCCCGAAGCCTCCTTCCAGGAAGTGGGCGGGCTGTCGGTGGAGATGGAAGTCGAGACGGTCACCGAAGGCGGTCGCAATGAATCGGTCCATCAGTTGCCCAAGCCGGTGAAGTACCCGCGATTGACGCTCAAGCGCGGCATCGCCGGCCGCGACAGCGTGTTGGTGCAGTGGTGCAAGAGCGTGCTGGAAGGCGCGCTGGCGCAACCGATCACCACCAAGCCCTTGCAGGTGCGGCTGCTGGACCAGAAGGGACAGCCGCTGCGCATCTGGTCCTTCCAGGATGCATTTCCGGTCAAGTGGGACGTGGACCCGCTGGACTCCACCAGCAACAAGGTCGCGATGGAACGCATCGAGCTGGTCCATCGCGGCTGGAAACGCACCTTGTGAGGCCGCTCGCCGTCGAGTCTGGCGAGCGGACCCCGTGAATGACGTCGGGCCGCCCCGCGAAAGAAACCCGCGATCAACGCTGCGATCAACGTTGTGACGAACGCCGCGATCGAACCCGTGAATGAGTTGAGGCCATGAGCATCGAAGTCCGACAACTGCTGATCCGCACCCAGGTCACGCCGGCCGCCACCGACGCGCCGCGGCCGTCGGTCGCGCCGCGCGACCTGCAGCGCCTGCGGGAGCAATTGCTGGCCGAGTGCAAGACCTGGCTGGCCGAACGGCTGCACGCCCAGCGGGAGCGTTGACATGCCCAACAGCACCGATGGCGAGCTCACCCGCCTGCTGATGACGCGCTATGCGCTGAACAAGGACGGCACCGTCAAGCTCGACCGCGACACCACCTTCCAGACCCAGATCAATCCGGCCGATTTCAAGCACAACTTCAGCATCGGCTACGACACCACCAAGCAGCAGGGCGCCGCCGGCACCGAGCCGAAGTTCTCCGCGCTCGGTGATGAGGAAGTGAGCTTCAGCTTCGTCCTCGACGGCACCGGCATCGTGCCCGCCGCCACCGGTCAATCGCTGGATGTGAAGGAACAGCTGCTGCAGCTCAGCAAGGTGGTCTACGACTATGTCGAGCTCAATGCCGAGCCGCCCTATGTGCGGCTGCTGTGGGGCACGCTGATCTTCTTCGGCCGGCTCAAGAGCCTCAGCGCCCACTACACCCTGTTCAAGCCCAGCGGCGATCCGCTGCGGGCGAAGGTGGATGTGAGCTTCGTCGGCGCGATGAGCAAGTCCGAGGAGAAGCGGCTGACCAGCCGGTCCTCGTCGTCAGAGCTGTCGACCCGCAAGACCGCCGAGGAAGGCGACTCACTGCGCCGCCTGTGCGTCGAGGTCTATGGCGACGGCGACATGGCCGAACAGGTCGCCCGTCACAACAACCTGGTCGAGACCCGTAGCCTCCAGGCCGGGCAGCAGATCATCTTCCCGCCCAAGGCCTAGGACCTCGCATGCCTGCCGCCTCTCCGCTTGAAAACGCCGTCGGCGTCGTCCGCCTGAGCCTGCTGGTGGACGGCCAGCGCCTGCCCGAATCCACCGACCTGATCTCGGTGCGGATTCACCGGGCCGTCAATGCCGTGCCCAGCGCCCGCCTGGAACTGGTCGATGGCGACATGCCCAGCAAGACCTTCCCGCTCAGCGACGGCGCCGACTTCAAACCCGGCACGGCCATCACCATCAAGGCCGGCTACATGGACGATGAGGAAGTCCTGTTCGAGGGCGTGGCCGTGCGCCACTCGTTGCGGGTCGCGGGCAACAATGATGCGCGGCTGATCGTGGAATGCCGCGACAAGTCCGTGGTGATGACGGTGGGCCGGCGCAACGCGAATTTCATCGACAAGACCGACAGCGACATCCTCACCGCGCTGGCCGAAGCCCATGGGTTGACCGCGACCGTCGATGCCACCACCGTCACCTACACGGAGCTGGCCCAGCACTACTGCAGCGATTGGGACTTCATGCTGTCGCGGGCCGATGCCAACGGCATGCTGGTGGTCGCCCAGGATGGCGAGCTGACCATCAAGACCCCCACTGCGGAGGGCGAGCCCGCGCTGTGCGTCACCTACGGCGTCGACCTGATCGAATTCTCCGGCGACATCGATGCCCGCACCCAGTACAGCAGCGCGCAGGCCATCTCCTGGGACATGAAGACCCAGGCCGTGATGGAAGGCACCGCCGCCGATCCGGCCTCGCTGCCGGCGCAGGGCGATCTGGATGCCGCCGCCCTGTCGCAGGTCATCGCGCTGGACAGCTTGCGGCTGCAAGCCGGTGCGCCGCAAAGCCAGGCGGCGCTCACCCAATGGGCCAAGGCGCTGCAGATCAAGGCGGGGCTGGCGCGGGTGCGCGGCCGGGTGAAATTCCAGGGCAGCGCCAAGGCGGTGGTCGGCGGTGTGATGGAGCTCAAGGGCTGCGGCGCGCGCTTCAGCGGCAAGCTGTTCGTCACCGGCGTGCGGCATGAGATCGAGGACGGCAACTGGTTCACCGAAGCGGACTTCGGTCTGGCGCCGGACTGGTTCACCGATCGGCCCGATGTCACCGCCACGCCCGCCGCCGGTCTGCTGCCCGGCGTGCACGGCCTGCAGGTCGGCGTGGTGATGAAGCTGGATGCCGACCCCGCCGCCGAGCACCGGGTGCAGGTCAAGGTGCCGGTGCTGCAGGCCGAGACCGAAGGCGTCTGGGCCCGCCTGATGCAATTCCATGCCAGCAATTCATTCGGCGCCTTCTTCCTGCCGGAGGTCGGCGACGAGGTCGTGCTGGGCTATTTCGCCAACGACCCGTCCCACCCGGTGGTGCTCGGCAGCCTCTACAGCAGCAAGCTCACCCCGCCCTATGCGCTGGCCGCCGAGAACGACACCAAGGCCATCGTGACCCGCTGCAAGTCGCGCATCGAATTCAACGAGGCCGACAAGATCATCACCATCACCACGCCGGGCAACAACAAGGTCGTGCTGAGCGACAAGGACAAGTCGATCCTGGTGCAGGACCAGAACAACAACAAGGTCGAGCTCAGTCCGTCCGGCATCGTGCTGGACAGCCCGAAGGACATCGCCATCACCGCCAAGGGCACGATCAGCCTGGATGCGGTGGGCAAGGTGTCGGTGAGCTCCAAGGCCGATGTGCAGACCACCGGCATGAATGTGAAGTCCGAAGCCCAGATCGCCTTCAGCGCCAAGGGCAGCGCCACCGCCGAACTCAACTCCACCGGCCAGACCGTCGTCAAGGGCGCTCTGGTGATGATCAACTGAGGACGTCGTCATGCCGCCCGCCGCCCGCATCACCGACCTGCACATCTGCCCCATGGTCACACCCGGCCTGCCGCCGATCCCGCATGTCGGCGGCCCGGTCATCGGACCGGGCGTGCCCACCGTGCTGATCGGCAATCTGCCCGCCACCGTCGTGGGCGACAGCCTGACCTGCGTCGGCCCGCCCGACACCCTGATCCAGGGCTCCACCACCGTGTTGATCGGCAGCCGGCCCGCCGGCCGGATCGGCGATCCCACGGCCCACGGCGGCATGATCTCCCTCGGGTTGCCGACGGTGATCATCGGCGGATGAGGAGACCGGCGACATGAGCACCGATCCCGGATTCCTCGGCACCGGCTGGGCCTTCCCGCCCGCCTTCGACGGCCGCACCCAAGGCGCGGTGATGGTCGACGGCGCGGCCGATGTGCGCGAGAGCCTGCGCATCCTGCTCTCGACCACGCCCGGCGAGCGCATCCTGCATCCGACCTACGGCTGCGGCCTGCGCCGCATGGTCTTCGAGCAGATCAACAGCAGCGCCATCACCGAGATCCGCAGCCTGATCGAGAAGGCCGTGCTGTTCTTCGAGCCGCGGATCACGCTGGAGCACACCCACATCGAGCTCGACGACCTGCTCGAAGGCGTGCTGCGCATCCGGCTCGAGTACTGCATCTGCAGCACCAACAGCCGCGACAACCTGGTGTTTCCGCTCTACCTGCAACCCGGCGAAGGGCCTCACCTGATCGAGGACGCCACCCCATGAGCGCCGGTACCGCCCAGCATGAGCGCTTCCCCGCCGCGTTGGAGGAAGGCTATTTCCACGTCGATGCGCTGAGCTTCGAACAGCAGGTGGCGATCGCGGCCGCGCTGGCGACCCAGCTGCGCTTCGTCGACCTGGACAACCGCGACGGCGGCCACTGGGGCGCGCTCTTCAACGACGACACCACCCTGGTGCTGGCCCGCATCGCGGCGATCGACCTGGACGAGATGCACGGTCGCCTCAGCCGCGAGATCGACGCGATGCCGCTGGCCTCGCTGGCCGCGGACATCACCGCGCTGGCGCTGCGCATGGACCGCTGGTTCCGCGCGCTGGACTGCCAGTCCAATCCCGGCGCGCTGGCGCTGCGCGACCGCATCCGGCTGCTGGTCGAGCAGCAACTGGCCGGCGATCTGCAGTGGGTGCAGTTGCGATTCGGTCAGCAGCTCTGGCAGCAGCAACCGATCGGCCTGCGGCCGGGGCAGCTGTCGGGCATCTGGCGTGCGCCCGATGCCGAGCGGATGGCCCGGCTGGACCACCGACGCCTGAGCGAACGCGACGCCATGCGCGACCGCCATGTCGCCTTCCTCAGCGCCGTCGAGAGCATCCAGACCAAGGCCCGCGAGATGCTGGAAGCGTCGCTGAGCTCGGGCGACCATGAGCCTGCGGCCGCGCTGCTGATCGCCTTCCTCAAGGTCCATCAGCGGGTGCAGCAGGACCTGAATCGATTCGCCGCCCGCCACGCCGCCTTCTATTACCGCGATTGCCTGGGCTTCCAGCCGCGCGGCCCGTCGGCTGACGCCGCCTTGCTGGCCTGCCAGCGCGATCCGCGCGCCTTGGGCGAGGTCAGCGTGCCGCGCGGCGCGCTGTTCGATGCCGGCAAGGACGCACTCGGCCGGCCGCTGCGCTTTCAGGCCGAGACCGCGCTGAGCGTGACCGATGCGGTCGTCGCCTCGCTGTGCACCTTGCGGCTGGAGCGGGACCCGAGCATCTCGCCCGAGCGCGACTACGGCTTCATCACCCGCGCCAAGGCCACCCAGCTCAAGCCGGATGGCCAGACGCTGTGGCCGACCTTCGGCGGCAGCAGCGGCGCCGGCGCGGTCAATGCGCGGCTTGGCCTGGCCATCGTGTCGCCGCTGCTGCTGCTGGCGGAGGGCGAGCGGGAGATCCAGGTCGAGCTGCGCATGCGTCAGGATGATCCGCACCACACCGGGCGGCAGCACACCCTGGCCAGCCTGATGGCGGAGGTCGAGACGATCGCGCAAACCCGGCTTCAGCTCGCCGATCCCGTCCGCGCGCTGCGCCAGGCCATGGGCACGCTGCTGACGCACTGGCTGCTGATCGATCGCGGCGAGGCCTCGCTGGAGGCCTGGAACCGCGTGCGCGACGCCTGCCGCGACGTGCTGGGCGACGAATGGCCGCAGCATGCGGGCCCGCCCGATCCCGGTGATCCGCTGAGCCTGATCAATGGAACGGACATTCCCAATCGGCCGCTGCTCTTCAGCCTGATGTTCGACGGCGTCCTTCGCTTCTCCTTGAGCGCCGCCAACGGGTGGCTGATGGTGAGCGATGCGGTCGTGGCCCCAGCGGCGGCGGGCGGGCTGTCGGTGCGCTTGCGGCTGGGCCATGATGCGCCCGCGATCGTCGGCTGCGACCCCGAACGCCATGGCGAAGGCTGGGGCACCGCGCTGCCGATGCTGCGCCTGCAGCTCAGCACCCACGGCCAGCTCTATGCCTGCTCGCTGCTGGACCGAGAGCCGATGAGCGAGGTCATCCTGCAGGTGGCGGCGCGCGGCGTGCGCCACCTGCTGCTGTCCAACAACCTGGGGCGACTCGATGGCACCAAGGCCTTCATGCCGTTCGGCCCGCTGCCGACGCTGTCGTCCTACTTCATCGTGGGTTCGCAGGAAGCCGCGCAGAAACCGATCCACCAATGGACCCTGAACATCGAATGGGGCGGTCTGCCCAATGAGCCGGGCGGCTTCGACACCCATTACCAGGGTTATGACCGCGAGCTGCGCGAGGGCCGCTTCATCACCTCGGTGTCGCTGCTGCGAGACGGCGAGTGGCAGCCCTGCCAGGGCGTGTCGGCGCAGCAGCCGCTCTTCGATGGCCTGGATGACGACGGCCTGCTGCGCGAGCGTCAGACGGTGGAGATCGATGCCGGCTCGGTGCGCCAGCATTTCCGTGCCACCCATGAAGACTGGTCACAGCCCACGCTGCCCCGCAACGGCCTGTGCCGGCTGCAGTTGAACGGACCGCGCGGCGCCTTCGGTCATGCGTCCTATCCGCTCAAGCTGTCGGAGGCGGTGGCCGCCAATGCCCGGACCAAGCGCCCGGTGCCGCTGCCGCTGCCGCCCTACACCCCGCTGATCGAACGCATCACCGCCGACTACCGCGCCAGCAGCGTGATCGCCGCCAACCGGGATGAAGACACGAGCCGGCTCGCCGACAGCGAACGCCTGATGCATCTGCTGCCCTTCGGCACGCGCTCGCTGCAATCGGCTGACGGCCAGGGCGGTCACGGCCTGGTGCCGCGACTGACCGAGGACGGCCAGCTCTACATCGGCCTGCGCACCGGCGAGGCCAGCGAGCCCGGCGGCGTGCTGAACCTGCTCTTCGACATGCGCGAGTCCGCCGTCGAACCGTGGATCCAGGCCCGCCGCAGCCCGGTGCGCTGGGCCACGCTGCGACGCAATGAATGGCGGCCGCTGCCGGCCTCGCGCATACTGTCCGATGGCACGCACGGGCTGCTGACGTCCGGCATCATCACCGTGGACCTGCCGCGCGATCTGGATCGCACCCACACCATCATGCCGGCCGGCCTGTACTGGCTGCGGCTGAGCACCGACGATGGCTTCGACAGCTTCGCCCGCCTGCGCGGCGTGCGCACCCAGGGCCTGTCGGTGCGGCGGGTGATGTCGACCGAGGTCCGCGTGCCGCCAGCGGCGCTCAAGGCCGACGCCGCGCCGGCCGCCCCCGTCGCGCCTGTACCGCCGGAGCCCTTGCCGCCCGGTCGCATCACCAAGCCCCTGCACACCCTGCCCGGCGTGGCGGCGATCACCCAGATCGGCGGCTCGGTCGGCCTGGGCGCGGCGGAAGACGAGCGCGCGATGTACACCCGCGCGGGCGAGCGGCTGCAGCACAAGAATCGCGCCAGCGTCGCGTGGGACATGGAACGGCTGCTGCTGGACCAGTTCCCCGATGTGTTCAAGGTCCGCTGCCTGAATGCCGATCATCTGGGCGGCGTGCCCGGCGAGGTGGTCGTCGTGGTGGTGCCCACCGTGCCGCGCAACCGGCCCGACACCCTGCTCGATGCGCCCCGCTTCAATGCGCTGCGGCTGGATGAAATGGCCCGCGCCCTGAAGCGGCTGGCTTCGCCCTTCGTGCGCATCAAGGTGCGCAACGCGGCCTATGAGCGCATCCAGCTGCGCTGCCAGTTGACCCTGACCCGCGGCACCCATGAAGGCGCCACGATGCAGCGGGTCACCCAGCGCCTCAATGAGGCGCTGTCGCCATGGCATGACGGCGTCTACGGTCCGCGCTTCGACTGGGTCATCCGTGCGGAAGAGCTGGAAGCGGTGCTGCGATCGGTCCCCGGCATCACCGCGGTCACGCAACTGTCCTTGCTGAGCGTGGCCAGCGATGACCGCGGCGCCTATGCCCTGTCCGACACCGCGCGCGCCCGCACGGCGCGCGACTCCCCGCGCCAGGTCAGCGCCCGCACGCCCTGGAGCCTGGCCCTGCCCATGCCGACCCACATCCTCAGCGCGTCCGATGCCCTCGCCGATCCGGCCCCGCAGGTCACCGGAATCTCCAAGCTGGCCATCGGCAGCACCTTCGTCATCAGCGGAGGCACCGCATGACCATCCGCAACCGCGAAACGCTGCGCCACTTCTTCGATGAAGGGAAGCTGCCCACGCGCGATCACTTTGGCGACCTCATCGATTCCATGCTCAACATGAGCGATGAGGGATTCAGGAAGTCGGTCGAGAACGGTCTGGAGATTTCCAGCCCGATCGGCTATGACGCGCT
Source organism: Burkholderiaceae bacterium (assembly GCA_913776825.1). GTDB lineage: Bacteria > Pseudomonadota > Gammaproteobacteria > Burkholderiales > Burkholderiaceae_C > Roseateles. The sequence goes on along the minus strand of CAJYPV010000026.1, from coordinate 350,373 downwards.
GATCAGCTTCTATCGCGATCAGAACGCGCGCAGCGCGCTGTGGTCCATCGGCCATGGCGGCGATCAGGAACAACTGGTCTTCCGCAAGGGCCGCATGGGCGGCGACGCCGGCCGTGCGCCGGTCATGGCCCTGGCGACACAGGACGGCGACGCACAGGTCGGCATCGGCACCGCCCATCCCCGGCACACGCTGGAGGTCGACGGGGTCGTGTCCTCGCGCGGCCGGCGCGGCAGCTACCGCGACGACGATGCCACCCCGCTGCTGGCGGATGGCGAATGGCACAGCCTGACCCCGGTGCTCAACGGCTGCCACGCCTTCGAGGTGATGGCCGGCGTCGGCGAGAAAGGCACCGGCCGCTATGCCCTGCTGCATGCGATCGCGATGAACGCCTTCCATCCGCGACCGGGCTGGTTCGACTTCCTCTCCCGCAAGCGCCGCATCCGCACCCAATGCGCCTGGTATGGCAAGCGCTGCGACCAGCTCGAACTGCGCTGGCATCAGGTCGACAAGGACAAGCCCGGCTACCGCCTGCAGATCCGCACCCGCTGCGAATACGGTCCCGGCATCGCCATCCAGGCGTCGCTCACCCAGCTCTGGTCGAACGACTTCACCCAGGGCGACCCGCCATGAGCACCCAGCCCACTCGCTTGCGCGCGCTGACGCCGGAAGAACGCGCGCTCAGCCTGGAAGGCCTGCGCGCCGAAGGGCTGCGCTGGCTGCAGGTGCTGAGCGGCCGCACCTGGACCGACCACAACCTGCACGACCCCGGCATCACCCTGCTGGAGCAGTTCTGCTTCGGTCTGACCGATGTGGTGTATCGCCACGGCTTCCCGGTCGCGGATCACCTGACCGGTCCGGACGGCCGCATCGACTACGAGGGCCTGTCGCTGCATCCGCCGGCCGCCGTCTTCCCGTCGCGCGCCACCACCGCGGCGGACTACCGCAGCGTGCTGCTGGATGCGGTGCCCGGACTGGATGACGCCTGGGTCGAGCCGGAGGCCGATGGGGTGTATCGGCTGCACTTGAAGTTGAGCGGACCGGTGGACGCCGGCGCGCCCGAGCAGGTTGGCTCGACCGGCCAGGCGACGGCCGCGCACACCCCGGGCGCGCCGCCGTCGTCACAGCCAGGCGTTCCCTCGATGGATCCGCGCGAGCTCGCCGCGCGGGCGGCCTATTACGCACAGCGCAACCTGTGCGAGGACCTGATCACCGAGGTCAAGCAGGTGCATGACGTCCCGTCGGATCTGCATGCGGAGATCGAGGTCGAAGGCGCGCGCGATGCGGTGGACATCCTGGCCGAGGTGTACGACCGCTGTGCCCGCCACATGGCGGGCGCGCCGGTGGCCCACAGCCTGGACGAGCTGCTGCTGCGCGGCGACTCGCTGGAGACCATCTACGACGGCCCGGCGACGCTGAACGGCTTCATCGATGAATGGAACTCCGAGCGGGAGGACGGCCAGCGGCTGTTCCTGTCCGAGCTGGCCAGCCTGATCCGGAGCGTGCCGGGCGTGTTCGATGTGCGCGTGATCGATGTGGTACCGGATCCCGAAGCCCTCGCCCGGGCCACCGGCGGCACGCAGGCGCACGCGCCGGAGACCGGCTTCAGCGGCTCGGTGGCCTGGCGCGGTGACGGCTGGGCGCTGTCGCTGCGATTGCCGATGAACGGCACCGCGCCCACGATTCTGGTGAGGCGGCGTGGCCATCCGCTGCATCTGTCGCCGGAGGCGCTGCAACGCCGCCTCGCCGATCTGCGCACCGCCGGTCGGGCCCAACGCGCCCGTCAGCGGGCCGACCAGGACGAGCGCGCCGCGTCCCTGCTACCAAGCGGCACGCATCGCGACCTGTCGCGCTATGTCTCCGTACAGCGGCATCTGCCGGCGATCTATGGCGTCGGTCCGCACGGGATTCCGCGCTCGGCGCCGCCGCAGGCGCATGCGCGGTCGCGGCAGCTGAAGGCTTACATGGTCCTGCATGAGCAGGTCATCGCCCAGAGCCTGGCCCAGCTGCAGCACCTGCGGCAGCTGTTCTCGATCGATGGCGGCTCGCGCCAGACCCTGTGGTCGCAGGTGATCGGTCCGTCTCAGGTGCCGGGACTGGAAGACCTGCATCTGGCCTCGCCGAAGGAGATCCAGGCCACAGTCTACGAGCCGAGGGACGGCGGCGGGCACCGCAAGCGTCGCGCGCTGGACCATTTGCTGGCGCTGCATGGCGAGACCTACACGCAGAACACCCTGCGCCAGTTCCTGAGCTACCTGACGCCGGAAGAGCTCGATGCGTTGCTGCTGGAAAACAAGGCGGCCTGGCTGCGCCAGATCATCGCGATCACCCGCGATCGCAGCGCGGGCTTCGATCCGGGACGTCCGTCCTGGGGCTATCTGGACAACTGCTCGGCGCTGCATCGGCGCGGCAGTCTGTTGCTGGGATTCCGCCTGTGGCATGACCGGTCGCTGACCCGCGCGATCCGCGACCATCGGCTGCGTCTCGTGCCGGACGCGCCGGGCCATCAAGGCCCCGACGCCGTGGCGCCGGAACTCGCGCGTCAGGCGCGGCCCGCCGGGCTGGTGCCGCGTCCGGCTCGACGGGAAGAGATCCAGCAGGATCTGCGCCGCATGCCCTGGCTGCGCCAGCATGAGCTGCCCGCCAGCCTGATGCGGGCCGCGGTGCGCTGGGATCGGTATCGGCTGCTGCCGCTGCATCGCTCACCCGCGCCGAGCGACGGCACCGTCCACACCCACTCGCGCGGGGCGGGCGTCAACGGCCGGGTCGATCCGAACGCGTTTCTCGATGCGCCGGCGGGAGCGGCAGGACCGGCATCGCCGGCGTCGTCGGCCGGTTCGGTGTCGTCCCCGGCCTGCCGACTGGTGCTGGGTCCCGATGAACGCGGTCGTCACTGGGCCTTGGGCGACTTCGCCGACGAGGACGCCGCCCGCCGCGCCGCCGCCAGCCTGCGGCTGTTCCTGCTGCATCTGGAGCAGGAGAGCGAAGGGCTGCATGTGGTGGAGCACGTCCTGCTGCGACCGCTGGGCGCCACGTCCGCGGCCCATGCCGGACTGCCCACTCCGCCGGACTTCCATCCGATGCGCCTGACGGTGCTGCTGCCCCGCTGGACGGCCCGCAGCTCGCAGGCGGCGTTCCAGCGCTTCGCCGAGGAAACCCTGCGCATCTCGACGCCGGCGCATCTGTCGCTGCGCTGCCTCTGGCTGGATCTGGACGCGATGCACCGCTTCGAGACGGTCTATGAGGCGTGGCTGGACGCACGGCTGCACCTGGCGGCCGCACCGCTTGATCCGGCCCGCATCGCGCGCGTGGATGCGGCCTCCGCGCGGGTGATCGCGCAATTGCTGCCTGTCACGGAGAAGGACGGCGATCCGCCGGTCCTGCACGGTCATGCCTGACGGTCACGTCATCGAGCATCTGGAGGCCGAGGCCACGTTGCGCGTGCCGATGTCGCAGCATGCCGACCTCGCCCAGCGCTGGCAGGACTTCGCCCGGGGCCCGGCGCTGCGCATCGTGGACGAGTTGTTCGATGAATTCAGCGGTCCAGATGAAGTCTGGCGGCTGTCCACGCTCGCGCTGGACCTGGGCACGGTGGCGGACACCGGACCGGAGCTGGAGCGCCTCTGGTCGCGCCGTCTGCGCGAGGCGCTGCGGGATCGGTTGAGCGATCTGCGCGGCCCGACCGGCCGGACCGCGACGGTGCCGGGCCTGCGCAGCCGCGCCACCGGCCGGCTGGAACTGCTGCTGCATTTCCTGCGTCATGGGCGACTGCCCTGGCACGGTCGCGGCGAAGACCCGATGACGCTGGCCGCCGAGGTGATGGCTGAACAAGGCGCCGAACTCGCCGCCGCGCTGCGGGCCATGGACGATCGTCCCCGGCTGCTGCATCGGCTGGTGGCCCAGTTCGATCGGGCCTGGCTGGCGGAGCTGGTCCATCGGCTGATGCCGGGCGAGCCGGGCGCCGCGCGCCGCCTGCTGGACAGCGTCGCGGCCAGCGGTCTGCGCGGTCAGGCGCCGACCGGCACCTGGACGCTGTGGTGCGCCTTGCTGGACGACGCGATGGCCCATGGCGGCGGCGCGCGACCGGCGCCGACCGCCCTGTGGCGCGCTCAACTGCTGGCGGCTCTGGAGGCAGGCGAAGGCTTCTCCGCCTCCACCGATCCGTTGCGAGGCGTCTCGGCGGTCTGGGCGCCGCTGCTGCGGGAGGACCGGGCCTGGCTGAAGCAGACGCTGCAGCGCTACGGCCGCGCCGATGCGCTGCGCCAGCGCCTGGTGACCGCCCTGCCCGAGGACCTGCTGCCGCAACTCCTGACCCTGTGGCTGGGCGACGCGCTGCAGGAAGCGGTGGAGCGCTGGATCGAGACGGTGACCACCGGCACCCCCGCGTCCGCCGCCGACACGGCGGAACGTCGCCAATGGCTGTGGCAGGCGACGCTGGACCATGCGCTGCGCGGCGAGACCGCTCGCTTCGATGCCGAGCATTACGCCGAGCAAGTGATCCGGCATGTGGAGGCGGTCTCACCGCCCGGCCGCGAAGCGCCGCGGCGCTGGTTCGATCGGGTGGCGAAGGCGGCGACCTCCGCGCTGTCGGCGGCGGCCGCTGCCCTGCGGCTGCGCTGGCGGCCGAATGCCGCGCCGACGCTGGAGGAGGACGCGGCGGACGAGGCCCTCGAGGCGGCGCCGGAGGCCGACGTCCCCCGCGAGGCCATGGCGGTGAACAACGCGGGGCTGGTGCTGCTGACGCCTTATCTGCCGCGGCTGTTCGGCATGTTGGGCCTGGCGGGCGAGCGCGCCTTCCATGACGAGGCGGCGGCGGTTCGCGGCGTGCTGGTGCTGCAGTGGCTGGCCACCGGCCAGACCGATGCGCCGGAGCCGACCCTGCTGCTGAACAAGCTGCTGTGCGGGCTGCCCTTCGAGCAACCGGTGCCGCGCGACTGGACGCCCACGGCCGCCGAGCGCGACGCGGTGGAGGGCCTGCTGGGCGCGGTGATCCAGCACTGGCGGGTGCTGGGCAGCACCTCGGTGGGCGGGCTGCAGGAGACCTTTCTGCGCCGGGCCGGCCGGCTCAGCCTCGACCCCGGCGCGGTCGAGGCCGGCGACAGCGAGGCCTGGCGTCTGGCGGTGGAGCCCGGCACCTTCGACATGCTGATCGATCGGCTCCCGTGGGGCTATTCGACGGTGAAGTTTCCCTGGATGGAAAGGGTCCTGCATGTGGACTGGCGATGAGCAACAGCGGCGGGTGGCGGTGAATGCCCGCGCGCTGGAACGAGAACTGGCCTGGCTGGACCGGGTGCTGCAGACGCGCATCGGCGCGCACTTCGGCCAGGAGGCCGACAGCGAGCGCGAGCGCGCGACCGTGGAGGACAGCGCCGCCACCGGCACCGATGAGCGCCATGGCGCGCTCGCGGGCACGGCCTCACGTCCGCTGCGCGTGGGTGCGGCCGACGCGCGCGGGGACGGCCGATCCGACCTGCGCGCGAGCGCACCGCCGCCGCTGGACCTGGACAGCGATCACGGTCGCCTGATCGAGTCGCTGGGTCTCGGCGCGGATGAGCGGCTGGTGCTGGCGCTGGCGCTCGCACCGCATCTGCGGCCGCAATTGCTGGACATGCTGTTCGTGCGCAACCGCAACCTGGATCGGGGCTTCAGCGAATTCGGCGGCTGGAAGGGCCGCGCCCATGGGGGTTTCCTGCCGACGGCGGAGACCGCCGCCTTCCTGATCGCCGGCGAGGACCTGGCCCGGCGCGCCCAGTTGCGCCGCGCGCTCGACGACGAAGCGCCGCTGCGCCACCACGACCTGATCCGCCTGGACCATGACGCGGCGGGCGAGCCGTGGTTCAGCGCGGCGCTGCACATCAGCGCGCAGACGCTGGATCTGCTGGTCACCGGAGAATCCCGCAAGCCGGATTTCAGCGCCGGCTTTCCCGCCAAGCTGATCACCACCCGGCTGTGCTGGGACGACCTGGTGCTGGACAGCGATGCGCTGGAAGAGGTGCAGAGCCTGACCACCTGGGCCCGTCATGGCGAGGCGCTGATGCGGGACTGGCATTTGGACAAGTCGCTCAAGCCCGGCTATCGCAGCCTGTTCTTCGGGCCACCCGGCACCGGCAAGACGCTGACCGCGACGCTGATCGGTCAGGCGGTGAGCGCGGATGTCTATCGGATCGATCTGTCGATGGTGGTGTCCAAGTACATCGGCGAGACCGAGAAGAACCTGGCCCAGGTTTTCGACCAGGCCCAGCATCGGCGCTGGATTCTGTTCTTCGACGAAGCGGATGCGCTCTTCGGCAAGCGCACCGCGACCTCCAGCGCCAATGACCGCTATGCCAATCAGGAAGTCTCCTACCTGCTGCAGCGGATCGAAGACTTCCCCGGCACGGTGATCCTGGCGACCAATTTGAAGGGCAACATCGACGAGGCCTTTGCGCGGCGCTTCCAGTCGGTGGTGCATTTCCCGATGCCCGACGCCGACCAGCGTCTGCGCCTGTGGGAGGGCATGGTGCGCCACACCGGCCGCCTGGCCGCCGATGTGGACCTGCGCGCCCTGGCCGAGCGCCACGAGCTGGCCGGTGGGGCGATCGCCAACGTGGTGCGCTTTGGCGCCTTGAACGCTGTTCAAGCCGGGCGTGATCGCATCGAGGCGGCCGACCTGCGCAAGGGCGTGGCCAAGGAACTGCGCAAGGAAGGACGGATGGTGTAGCCATGAACCTTCGATCCAGACCTTCGCCGCAAGCGCGCGCACGGCCGGCACGTCCCGTGTGCGCCCGCTGCCGGCGTGCGCGGCTCTTCGTGGCGGGCATGCTCACGGCGGTCGCCGTCGTGGCGATGCACGCCTGGGGCCGGGATCCCGCGACCGCTGCGTCGCCCAACGCCACGAGGCCTGCCCAAGCGGGTGCGGGTGCGGGTGCGGGTGCCGCGATGCAAGTGCCCGTGTCGATCTCCGGCGTCCAGCTGCAGCTGACGGTGCCCCCCAAGGCCGCCGGTGTGGCGGCGGCGGCGGCCTCAGCCGCAGCGGCGTTGAACACCTTGTCGGCCAAGAGCGCGGAGGCCGCGAGCGCGGCGGCGGCGGCGGCATCCGCCGTCAGCTTTCCGCTGCCGCGCAGCGACGCCGCGTCCACCCCGTTGAGCGCCGCCGCAGCGGCCGCGCTGGCGAATGCGGTGAATCAGATGGTCGCTGCCGCTGCGGCATCGGCATCGGCGCCCGTGGCGCGTGCGTCAGGCGCGTCAGGCGCGACGGGGACGCCCGGCCCGAGCGCGGCGGCGTCGTCGTCGGGCAGCGCTGCCGCTTTGCCATCGATCGCCGCCGCCAGCCGGCCGAGCGCCGCCGCGAGTGGCGCGCTGCCCCCTGGCGGCGTGATGTGGATGAAGCCTCGCGCCGCCGATGGCGCCCGTGATCTGCGGCTGGTCTACATCACCGTGCCCTTGCCCAGCGGCCGACGCGGCGTGACCTATCCGCGGCGGGAACTGGTGCAGGGCGGGCGTCCGCCGTATCGACTGCTGGTGGAAGGCATGCTGCCGCCCGGACTGCAGATCGATCGCGCGGGCGTGCTGTCCGGCACGCCGACCCAGGCGGGCAATTTCAGCTTCACCCTGACGGCCGAGGATGAATCGCCCACGGTGATGGAAGCGCAGCAGAGTTATGTGCTGCGCATCATCGATCCCACGCCGCCGACCGCCAGGCCCAAGCCGCGTCAGGAGCCGCCACCACCGCCGTCCAACAGCATGACGGGCCTGCGCCAGCAGGACATCGATGCGGCGCTGGACCTGCAGGCCAATGTGCCCGCCAGCTACCGGCTCACCGCGGACGATGTGGCGGCGCTGGTGCCCGGGGCGGCACCGGCGGAGTCCGGCGCCTCGGCGCCCGGCGACAGCGCGGCCGCCAGCGGCCAGACGGCCAAGGAGGGGGACGCGCCACCGGCCGTCGCCGTCACGGGGGGACCGCCGCCGGCCAAGGAAGTGCCCTTCAGTGCGCCGACGGCTGAGCAGCTGAAAGCCATCCTCACGCCGCTGATCGAGATCGAATACCCGACCGAAGCGCTGTTCCGCCGCGCGCTGGAGGCGCGGCGCTGCGAGTACTTCGTCCGGCATGTGATGGAGATCGCCGCGCAGCGCGGCCAGACGGTTCGACCGGACTGCCCGCGCCCCCAGCCGGTGGCGCCGATGGTGATGCGCACATCGCCGCTGCCGGTCCTCGCCGCCGGCGACCCCGGGCCTGATCTGCCCGTCGTGCGCAAGCCGCCGGACGACCAGCCGGCCACACCGAGCGGCCGACGTCGCTACGGCGTGGATCGGTCGGCCGCGTCGGCCCCCACGCCCGAGCCGCTGAAGGAGGACGAGGTGGCGGATCTGTCGCAGTTCTATGCGTCGCTGCTCAATGCCGACAACATCAAGGACATCGTGCAGACCGCCCGCAAGCTGCATCCCATGACGAAGGCGCAGGCCCTTCGCTGGAACAGCACCGGCTGCGACTGTTCCCCGAACAAGAACCGCAATCAGGTGGTGGGATTCGCCAATTACTGGATGAGCACCCCAGCGCCGTATCCGGTGAACTTCCGGCAGTTCACCCGGCTGCAGTACATGGGCGCGGTGCTCCAGAACGATGGCACGCTGGACTTGCCGCCGGGGCTGGAAGGCGATGCGTCAGGCTTCTCCGCCGAGGCGCATCGGCATCGGGTGCAGATGGACCTGGTGATCTATCGCCGTGAATGGCGCAGCCTGCTCGCGTTGACCGACGCGCAGCAATCGGCGCTGATCCGCAACGCGGTCGGCAAGGCACTGGCCATCGTCAATCAGGACCGCACCGATTGGCAGTCTCGCCTGCGCCCGCTGATGTTGCCGGGCTGGCGCGAGGGCCACAAGGTGTTCAACGGCCTCACCGTCTTCTTCGAGGATGCGCCGACCGATCCCGTCGAGCGCGGCAAGTTCGCGCGCTTCCTGTGGGCATTCATGGACGAGATGGCCAAGCGGATGAAAGCCGAGAAGCGCCCCTTGGACCTGAACCTGGTGGTGCCGGATCTGGAACTCGGCGAGCCCAACGGGCCGTATGGCTTCAACAAGCTCAAGCGCTTCATCGTGGACACCGAATCGGTGGTGGATGACCAAGGTCGCCCCCAACGGGTGGAGCGGTTGCCGGATGGCGATGTCGGGAATCACCGCTCGAGCGGCCTGCATGCCTATCTGCTGGTGCTGATGGGCGACCCCGTCGATGACAGCGCGATTCGGCTGCGCGACAAGGTGGATCGTGAGGGGGACGTCCCGCCGATGACCAATGTGGACTTCCTCGAGAGCATGGTCCCGGTGCTGTTCCACCGGGTGGGTGAACCGACGCCCGACACGACGGCGGAGATCAACCGCATCGGCAGCAATCTGGCCTACATGGAGTGGACCTTCGCGGGTGCGGCGGCCTGGCCGCTGCCGCAGAGCGCCATCGGTCAGGGCGACACGGTGACGAAGGCCCTGCAGCAGTACTTCGAAAAGAAGGAAGACCAATCCAGCGCGGTGTGCGCGTTCGTCTGCCCGAACCGCGTGCCCATCCGCCTGCTGCTGGAAGTGCTGGCCGTGGCCGAGCTCACCGGCCTCGCCGTCTATGGCTGGAGCTGCCGCGTGCGGCGGCTGGGCCGCCCGGTGCAGGCGGCGCTGTGGATCGGGCTGATCCTCACGCTGGCCGTGGCCATCGCGATTCTGAGCTGCGACCCCTCGCTGGCCGCCTGGCGAGAGGCGAACTACCTGCTGTATGGCGTGATCGCGCTGCTGGTGATCGGGGGGGTGATCGCGACCTTCAAGCCGAAGGTGGAGACGCCGTAGCGGCTGGCGGACGCGTCGCTTGGACGCGATCGGGCCGCGCCCTTTCAACGATCAGCCCCCAACGCGGCAGCGAAACGCGCTGCTGCGTTGGGGCATCGACGCGATGGGGCTCAGTCCTGCGCCGGCTGGTAGCGCGACAGCCAGTGCGCATACGGCGCCGGCAGCACCCAGGCGGCGTTCTCCTTCTTCAGCGCCAGGGCCGCGTGATACGGCCAGTGCGGATTGGCCAGCATGGCGCGGCCGACCATCACCAGGTCCATCTGCTCGTCGCGGATGACGCGATCGGCCAGGGCCGGCGTGTCAATTCCCCAGGACGACGCCACCGGCAGGCCGGCTTCGCGACGCACGCGCTCGGCAAACGGCGCGAGGAAGGCCGGACCCCAAGGAATCTGCGCATCGGGCGTCGAGAAGCCGACGCTGACGTTGAGCAGGTCCAGACCCGCTTCGCGCATGGCGCGTGTCAGCGCGATGGCCTCGCTCAGGGTTTCCTCATCGCGGCCATCGAATTCCAGCACGCCGAAACGGGCGGTCAGGGGCAGATGCTGCGGCCAGACCTCGCGCACCGCGCGCATCGTGTCGAGCAGGAAGCGGCTGCGACGCACCGCGTCGCCGCCGAAGGCGTCGTCGCGCTGATTGGCGTGAACGGAGAAGAAGCTCTGCGCCAGATAGCCGTGGGCAAAGTGCAGCTCCAGCCATTCGAAGCCCGCATCGCGGGCCCGCACCGCCGCGGCGACGAAGTCGGCCTGCACGCGCGCGATGTCGTCCAGCGTCATCGCCTTCGGCACCTGCGACAGCTGCTTGCCGAAGGGCACGGCGGAGGGCGACAGCGTCGGCCAGCCGCGGGCATCGCCCGCGGGGATGTGGTCATCCCCTTCCCAAGGCCGATTCGCGCCAGCCTTGCGACCGGCATGGCCGATCTGGATGCCGGCGACCGCGCCTGCCGACTTGATCGCCGCGGCGATGCCGGCCAGGCCGCGAGCCTGCTCGTCGTTCCACAGGCCCAGGCAGGCCGGGGTGATGCGGCCTTCCGGCGACACGCCGGTGGCTTCCACGATGACCAGGCCCGCGCCGCCGCGCGCCAGGCCGGTGTAATGCGCCAGGTGCCAGTCGTTGACCAGGCCGTCCACCGCGCTGTATTGGCACATCGGCGGCACCGCGATGCGGTTGCGCAGGGTCACGGATTTCAGGGTGAAGGGAGAGAACAGATCGGACATCGTGACAAAACCTCGAGAACGCCCTGCTGCGAACCAGCAGTGTCGGGCGTAGTGACAGAACCAGGACGGCTGTTCCGGTTTGACCTCCTCCACGAGAGACGTGATAAGAGATCGGACTCCCAGCCGCGAGGCGCGGAGTCTAGGAGAGCCGCTCCATCCCCCTTGTCGGTAGGGACACTGGCTGTGCGCGCCACGTTGATTCGTCCGCGCAGCCGAGTGCGCGGGGCACATGACCGGCCTCGTGTGCAGGGTGTGGCGCGGTCTCAGGATGACCTTGGCGCTGCAAGGTCATCGCTGCGATCACCGCAGGAGGTCGACGATGCCGTCGACTTCCATCGCCCTCGCGCGGGTCAAGGCCAGATGCGCTGGATCCATCCGTTCAAGGTGGCGATGCGCGCCGGGTCCGCGCCCAGCGTGCCGGCCTTCCACACGGCGTATTGCAGCTTCTGCTCGCCGGTGATGCGGTAGTCCACCGAGTTCATCGCCCAGACCCCCGGTGACAGCTGCACCAGCGGCTGGCGGCTGCGGTCCAGACAGAACGCGAAGCCCGCGGTGGGTTCGGGCTCGCCGAGCGCGGTGTTGTTGGGATCGCAACGCCGCCAGGCCGCCGGATCGGTGCTGGCATAGACCTGATTGAACTGCCGCAGGGCGCCGTTGAGGACCAGCAGCGACAGATTGGATTGCAGCTGATCGAGCTGGCGGTAGCGCGAGCCCGCCGTGCCCTGCGTCGAGGTGGCGTCCATGAAGTTGGTCGGCATCAGGTGCTTGAGCACTTGCGCCCGGCTGAAGCGACCGCGGTTGTCGATCAGGGAACGCGTGGCCGACGGCACGTACAGCGGGATCGCATTGTTGACGTACTGCGCGGACTTGATGCGCGCCTGCAGCAGGCGCACATGGCTGAGCGTGGCGGCCGTCGCCGCCGCGGGCGTGCCGGTGCCCAGGTGATCCGCCAGCACTTCATCGAAGCCGGTGAGATAGGGCCAGTCCACCGAATAGTTCACCCAGTCGCTCTGCGCGCCGGGATTGAGGGTCACCTGCGCCTGATACCAGGCATTGGTGCGGTAGTAGGAGCCGACCTGGTTGCCGGCCTCCCAGGCCAGGAACCATTCGCGGGTCAGCTTGCCGCTGGCGTCCTGATCGGCCTGATAGACCATGTGCGGCGCCAGGTAGAACGCGCTGACGGTATTGAACGGCCAGCCTCGCGCCTCGCCGCGGCCTTTCCAGGTCTGGGTGGCGGCGTCGTAGTCGCCGATGAACCAGCGCTGGTCGCCTTCCAGACCGAAACGCTGGGCCCAGTCCCATTGCTGGACCACATTCCATTGCAGCAGGCTGCCGACGACGCGCTCGATGAAGGCATTCGTGGTGAAGGCGGCGGGCTCCAGCGCGGTGCTGGCGGGCGAGGCCAGCTTCTGCAGATTCGCCGCGCCCACTTGCGCGCCGTATTGCCCCGACGCGGCGATGTGGTTGCCGCGCCCTCCCCCCAGGAAGGCGTAGACCTCGAAGCCGTAGGGCTGCAACAGGCTCTGGATCTCCTGACGCTGCGCAGGCGTGAGGTGGCTCCAATCGCCGTGACGGCCGCTGGGATGCCGATGCGCATCGAACCAGGCGGTGATCTTGCGGGTCGTGCCGAGCGGGTCCAGTCGACCATTGCCCGCGAAGGTCGCGCCGCCCTCGAACGACCCGGCGGCATTCGCGCCCACGGGCCAGATGTCCATCGGATGCATCGCGGGCAGGTAGGCATTCCAGTCGGGATACTGGATGGGCATCGCCACCTCGCGGGCATTGAGCGTGGCGGTGGCATCCATGACGCGGTCGACGTCGGCCTGGGTCAACGCCAGCGGCGATCCATCCAGCGGCTTGCCGAACAGGGCTTTGACGGCGTCGGTCGGCGAGTCCAGCACGGCGCCCAGTCCGGCGCCTGCGGCCCATTCCGCGATGGGGCGGCTGTCGAGTCCGGGCCCGGGCTGATACGGCGGGTTCCACGGCGCGGCCTGCGGCACATGCGGCACCGCTTGTTGGCTATAGCGCAGGAAGGCGGCGATCTGGCGACCCTGTCCTTCGGTCAGGCCATGGAAGCGAGAGCGCTGGATGATCGATTGATTCGAGTAGTTGAAGTACTGCAGGTCGCGCCCATCCGACGCATGGCAGGAGGCACAGGCCGCCTTGATCGGACGACCGGTCAGCGCGGACTTGAGCAGGCGGTTCTGTCCGTACCAGAGCGCCTCACCAGCGCTGACATCGGCGGTGAGCGTCTTGCCCGCGAGCTTCTCCGCCTGGATGTCCTGCATCTGGACCGGATTGGTCGCCAGGCTGCGTCCCTGCGCATTGCGCAGTTGCAGCGCGATGACACGGAAGCCGTTGGACTCTCCATCGGTGCCGTTGAAGCGGAACTGCACCAGATTCACGCCGGCCACCAGCCGCGCGCGGGTGGCGGCATCCAGGTTGAAGCCGATGCGCACGGTGTACGCGCCGCCGCGGTTGAGTCCCTGCACTCGTTCCGCATCGGCCAGCGTCATCGTCGCATCGGTGATGTCGACCCAGGGAATCGACGATGCATTCGCCACCGCCGTGCCGCCCAGCACCCGCAGGCTGGCCTTGATGCGGGTGGGCGCCTGCCGCGTCGCCTCGAATTCGGGCGGTCCGAAGAATCCGCAGCGATGGCACTGGAACCAGAGCTGCGTGGCACTGCCGATGCCGGCGCTGTCCAGCGTGAGATTGGCGCTGGCGATGACCGGCGCGTCCGGGAGCCCGTCGCCCAGCAGCTCCAATGGCAGGCGCAGCGGGGTGGTGGGATCGGGGACCGTCGGCGTGGGCGGATCGGTGGCGGGCGGCGTTGGGGACGGCGACACTGGCGGGCTGGTGGGGCTCGGCGTGGTCGGCGTGGTCGGCGTCGTCGGCGTGCTCGGCGTGGTCGGCGTGCCGATGCCCGTGCCGCCGCCGTCCGCCACCGGCGTCGCTCGCGGCGTTTCGACCGTCGAGTGGCCGCCACCGCACGCGGTGAGCGCGAGCGCGACGGTGAGCAGCGACATCAGTGCCACCTGCAGCACAGGGGCGGGCCAAGTTCGGCGAGACGACAAAGGGACGGGGTTCATGGACATCCTTTTCACTGATGGCCACGACCCCGACAGATCGGCCGCATGCCTCAGACCGGGCGCATTAGAGAAAAGCGTGACGTCTGCCGCAAGCGCGCAGGCCCGATGGACACAGGCTTGAAACACCCGTTACCAAGGCGTCGGCACGAACCACACAGCGCAGCGATGCCCCACCCCATCGAGGAATGGGCGTGGAGGGAAGAGCGGGCTAGGCTGTTCGCGCATGCCATGCGCTGGGCTCGCGCTGGGTTCGCGTTCGGCTCGCGCTCGGCTCGCGCAGGAACTGCGGGTGGTCCGCCATCCGCGGCGCAGGGCCGCCTCGTCCACCCGGCCTGATTCCGTCTACAAAACACGAAATGCCTGTGGAATGGCCCGGTTCTCCCCGGCTGTGCGGACGCCTCGCGGCCTACAGTCCCTGATCAGCTCGATCCAATCGAGCGGCTTGGGCATGGGTGCTCAGGCATCGGCATGAGGGGACCCCTGTGAAACTCAACGATATGCGGCTGTCGGTGCGCCTGACCGCCGGCTTTGGCGTCGTGCTGGCGCTGCTGGCCACCATCATGATCATCGGCAGCCTGAGCCTGGGGCGCACCGCGCAGTCCACCCGCGACATGATGGCCATCCCGCTGCAGAAGGAGCGGCTGGTCAGCGAGTGGTACATGCTGACGCTGGTCGGCGTGAAGCGCTACACCGCGATTGCCAAGAGCTCGGACACCACGCTGTCGGACTACTTCGTCGAGGATGTGAAGATCTCCACCGCGCGCGGCAATGAGATCGTCAAGACGCTGGACGGGCTGCCCAAGAGCGACGAGGAAAAGAAGGTCGTCGCCGAGCTGACCGACGCCCGCAAGAACTACATCGCCACCCGCGACCGCATCGCCGCCGCGAAGAAATCCAACAGCACCGAAGAGGCGGAACGCATCCTCACGCAGGAATTCAAGCCGCAGTCCGAGGTCTATCTCGCGAAGATGTCGGGCTATCTGAAGTTCCAGCAAAAGACGCTGGACGACATGGCCGCCGGTGTGGACAGCGCGACCACGCATGCGCAATGGAACATCGGCGTGATCGGCGCATTGGCGCTGATCATTGGCGGCGTGTTCGCCTGGATGCTGACGCGCTCGGTCACGGTGCCGCTGCGTCGCGCCAGCGAAGTCGTCGGCGCGGTGGCGGCCGGTGATCTGACCCGCAGCGCGCCCAGCGACGGTCATGACGAGATCGCGCACATGATGCGAGACCTCGACACCATGCGACTGAGTCTGCAGCGCGCGATCTCGCAGGTGCGGGATTCATCCGAGAACATCCAGAACGCCTGCCAGGAAGTCTCGGCCGGCAATCAGGACCTGAGCCAGCGCACCGAGCAAACGGCCTCCAATGTGCAGCGCGCGGCGAGCGCGATGGAAGAGCTCAACGGCACGGTGGGCCAGACGGCGATGTCCTCGCGCGAAGCCAATCAGCTCGCCACCAATGCCGCCGACGTGGCGCAGCGCGGTGGCCAGGTGGTCGCCGATGTGGTGTCGACGATGCAGGGCATCCATGGCAGCTCGCGCAAGATCGCCGACATCATCGGCGTGATCGACGGCATCGCCTTCCAGACCAATATCCTGGCGCTGAACGCGGCGGTCGAAGCGGCCCGCGCCGGTGAACAGGGCCGTGGCTTCGCGGTGGTGGCGGCCGAGGTGCGCAACCTCGCCGGCCGTTCGGCGGGTGCGGCAAAGGAAATCAAGTCCCTGATCGAAGCGAGCGTCGAGCAGGTCGAGGCCGGCACTGCGCTGGTCAACCGCGCCGGCGAAACCATGACCGAGGTGGTGGACGCGATCCGTCGGGTCACCGGCATCGTCAGCGAGATCAGCGTGGCCAGCGCCGAGCAGGCGCAGGGCGTGTCGCAGGTCTCCGGCGCGGTCAATGAAATGGATGCGGCGACCCAGCAGAACGCCGCCATGGTGGAAGAGATCGCCGCTGCCGCGTCCAGCCTGCGCGGCCAGGCCCACAGCCTGGTCGAAGCGGTGCGGGTGTTCCGGCTCTGAGTTGATCCGCCATCGGCCAGCATCGGCTGGCCGCGCGTGCTGCTTCGCGCGCCTGTGACGCTGTTCGCGTCCAGGCGCGTGATCATTTCCAGGGCGCCGTTTTGAACCGGTGCCTCGCGGACGCCCGCATACTGCCGTCCGTGCTCACCCGGAGATCTTCATGACCGCGCAATTGCTTCTCGTCGATCCGCAGAATGATTTTTGTGACATCGCTGGTGCCACCCTGCCCGTGCCCGGCGCCGACGCGGATCTGCGCCGCGTGGCCGCGCTGGTGGAGACGGCGGGATCGCGGCTCTCCGACATCGTGGTGACGCTCGATTCCCACGCGGTCTACGGGATCGAGCGGCCCGCGTTCTGGAAGCGCGGCGGGCACTCGGTCGCCACCGACGACGCATCCGACGCGGTCTCTCCGTTCACCGCGATCACGGCGCAATCGGTGCGCGACGGCGCCTATGCGCCGCGCGATCCGTCACTGCAGGCCACGGTGCTGGCCTACCTGAATGCGTTGGAGGCCAGCCCCAAGAAGTACACGCTGATGGTGTGGCCGACTCACTGCGTCACCGGCACCTGGGGCCACAACCTGCATGGCGCGCTGGCCGAGGCGCTGGGGCGCTGGGAGGCGTCGTCCTGCCGCACGGTGGAGAAGGTGCTGAAGGGCTTGAATCCGCTGACCGAGCAATACAGCGCCGTGCGGGCCGAAGTGCCGGTCGACGGCGATCCGCGCACCCAGACGAATCACGCGCTGGTGCGCCGGATCGTGGACTTCCCCGGCGTCACCTTCATCGCGGGCGAGGCGAGCAGCCACTGCGTCGCAGCGACGGCGGACGATCTGTTCGCCGAGATGGACGCCGAGCGTCGCAGCCGGGTGGTGTTGCTCAGCGATGGCATGAGCCCGGTCGGAGGTTTCGAAGCGGGCGAGCAGGCATTCCTGTCACGTGCCGAGGCGCTCGGCGTGCGCCGCATGACGGTGGCCGACGCCACGGCGTGGCTGATGCGTCAGTGAGCGCTTGATGCGCGAGTGTGCGAGTGAGCTCATGCGTCGCGCCTGCCTGCTCCGGCAAGACCTGGCACCGGGTGCGGCGGGATCAGATCTCGTAGAGCTCCAGCGGGAGGCCGTCCGGATCGGCGAAGAAGGTGTAGCGTCGTCCGGTGTACTCATCGACCCGCACCGGCTCCACCGCCACGCCCTGGGCCTGCAGGGTGGACTTGAAGGCGTCGACATCGTCCACCGCAAATGCCAGATGGCGCAGGCCGCGGGCTTCGGGATAGGACGGCCGCGGCGGCGCATCGGGGAACGAGAACAGCTCGATCTGACCGCCATCGGGCAGCGCCAGGTCCAGCTTGTACGAGCGCCGCGCCTCGCGATAGTGTTCCGCCAGCACCCGCAGGCCGAGCACCTCGGTGTAGAAGCGGCGGGAGACGTCGTAATCGCCGCAGATGATGGCGGCGTGATGAAGGCGTCGGAGCATGGTGGGGGACCGGTCAGGCCTGGAACTGGGTGAGGTGAGATTGGGCCAGAAGTTGGGCACCCATGCCGAACCGCGCAACGCCGCAATGGCTCAGGGCTTCATGCCCTCAACGCCTCAACGCCTCAGGGCCTCAGCGCCCAGCTCAATCCCCCGCCTCGTCCGCCAACGCCACGTTCGCGTTCGCCGAAGCCGTGAAGAACCGGTAGCCCGAGGCGGCTTCATTCGCCTCCGCGACCGCGCCGTCGCTCAGCGCATAGGTGTGGATGTGCACCGCATCCGAGCCGCCCTCGAACTGGCAATGGCCGGCGTGACGGGTGCCGCGAGCCGTGCGGCGATCGATGTCGTCGCGGTCGTCGTCGACATCGGCGTTGACCCAGACATAGTCCAGGCCGCGGGCGCCGCGCTCGGCGGAGGTGTGCCGCACGCGCTCATCGCCCCACATCTGCGTGACCAGCGCCACGCAGCGCTCATGCTGATGGGCTTCCCAGGCCGAGAGCTCCGGACCGTCATAGCTCGGCGCGCGGGAACAGGCCGTCAATCCGCCCACGGCGATCGCGGCCAGCATGGGCAGCACGGCCACGCGAACACGACGCCAGGTGAGGAAGGAGGCAAGCACAGACATGGGATCACACTTGGAAAATTCGGAGGACGACGCTGCACGCATCACCGCGCTGGCGCGGGACCACAGACATCGCTCGAAGAAGAAGCACGACCACAGCGCCGGTCGGCTTCGGACGGTCAGCCTAAAGACTGGATGCAAACGACGTGTGACGGCTTCGCAAAGCTCCCTGTTGACGCCAATGCGCCGTCGCCCTGAGCGCCGCGGCACGCCATCCATGGGACAGCAACGCCGACGAGGCCGCTCAGCCGTCGAGGGATTCAAGTGGTCGAGCGTACGCACGCAGCCCGAGCGCGTCCCGGCGCGGCATTCGCCCGTGTTTTCGAAGGGATATTGAGCGCCATTCGCGCAGCGGCACCCGCATGGTGCCGACCGAGGTCAAAGTGGGCGATAGAGCGCCGAAACTCGTCAACAGATGTTTCAGCGCTTCGCGGCCCGCTGGCGTTCACGCGCCTTGCCGGACCGGAGGCGCTCAGTTCGCGCCGGCGGCGGGCCGCGTCCGCGCCACCTGGCGCATCAGCACGGCGGCGATCATCGTGGAAGCGATCACCACATAGCCGACGCGTGGGAAGTCCTGCAGCTGACCATCGGCGCCGATGTGCACCAGATGGCCGGCCACCAGCGACGCCACGCCGCCGGCGAGTTGCTGCAAGGCGCTGTTGATCGCATTGAAGGCGCCGCGCTGCTCGGGCGACGGAATGCCCGCCGCCATCGCCTGCCAGGGAATGATGCGGGAAAAGATGCCCACGAACATCACCACGTTCACCACGATCAGCAAGGTCAGCGGCGACGGGCCGAGGTGCGTGTAGATCAGCACCATCGCCGCGGTGATGACGCATCCGGTGTAGAAGACCGGCATCGGGCCGAAGCGATCGGCCAGCCGCCCGATCATCGGCGAGGCCACCAGCGCCGCGAGGCCGGTCGCCAGATAGATGGCCGGCAGCTCGCTCAACGGAATGCCGACGTTGTGCACGACGAACGCGCTGGCGAAGGGCATCAGCATGAAGCCGCCGGTGGTCAGCAAGGCGGTGGTGCCGAAGGCGAGCCAGTGGCGCGGCTTCATCAGGGTGCGCCACAGGTGCGCCCGCGCGCTGTCGGTCCGGGCGGCGCCCAGGTGCGCATTCACCGGCTTCATGAACAGCGCGATCAACAGGCCGCCGACCAACCCCATCGCCACCAGCGCGAGGAACGGGGCATGCCAGCCGCCATGCGCGGCAAGGAACAGACCGAACGGCAGACCCAGCACCTGGCTGGCCGCGAAGCCGCCTTGCAGCATCCCCATCACGCGGCCGCGCAGCGCGGGCTCGAACAGGTCGGCGGTGATGGCCATGACGATCGAGCCGATCACCCCGCCGAACAGCCCGGTGACGATGCGCGCCAGCAGCAGCATCTCGAAGCTGTTGGCCAGGCCGCACCACAAGGTGCCGAGCAGGAAGCCGCCATAGAAGAACAGCAGCAGCTTCTTGCGGTCATAGCGGTCGGCGAAGCCCGCCGTGAGCAGTCCGGCGATGCCGGCGCTGAAGGCATAGGCCGAGACGACCATGCCGAACTGCTGCGCGGTCATCGACAACGTCGGCATGATGATCGCGCCCAGCGGGGACATGATCATGAAGTCGAGGATGACGGCGAACTGCAGCAGCGTCAGCAGTGCCACCGCGAAACGCTGGTAGGGACTGAAAGAAGGCGGCGGGCCGGAGATGGCAGGGCCGGGAGCGGAAGGGCCGGGAATGGACGGAGCGGTCATGGAACGTCTGCAGAAGGAGTTCTGAATCAAGCCGGATGAGTCGGCCTGGGCCTTCGGCGAGACTCGGACTCACCGTGTGGCGCTGGAGAAGCGCTGCATCACGCCTCGCGGGAGTGAGGCAGCGCTTTCCTCAGTGGCCGGTTGTAGCAGGCATCGCGTCGCGAATGGTTTCAGCGCGCGATACGCAGCCGGCTTGTGGTGCGGCAGGCACAGACGGGGTGCCCTTCGGCACGGGCGGAGCCGATGGACAAAGCGCCCGGGTCATGCGCCCCAGACGGGACGCATGAACACCGGGCGCTCGCACGCTCACGCGTGCTCAGGCGCTCACGCGCTCACGCGCTCAGCAGCGGTCGATCACCAGACCTTGATCGGGTCCGCCGCGACCATCGCATCGCCGCTCTTGCAGCTGAAGGCCTGCGCGAATTCCGGCATGTTGGACATCGGCGCCAGCACGCGGTACTTGCCCGGCGAATGCGGGTCGGTGCGCAGTTGGTTGAGCAGGGCCGCCTCGCGCGACTTGTTGCGCCACACCATGGCGTTGGACAGGAAGAAGCGCTGCTCCTGGGTGTAGCCGTCGATCTTCTCGGTCTTGCCGGTGCGCTTGAGCGCGTTCTGCAGGGCGTCGAAGGCGATCGGCATGCCGGCCATGTCGGAGATGTTCTCGCCCAGCGTCAGGCGACCGTTGATGGGCGTGCCGGCCACCGGCTCATAACGCTCATACAGCGCCACCACGCGATCGGCGCGCGTCTTGTAGTTCTCGGCGTCCGAGGCGGTCCACCAGTCGTTCAGGCTGCCGATGCTGTCGAACTGGCGACCGCGGTCATCGAAGTGGTGAATGATCTCGTGCCCGATCACCATGCCGATGCCGCCGTAGTTCACCGCGTCGTCGGCCTTCGCATCGAAGAACGGCGGCTGCAGGATGCCGGCCGGGAAGGTGATCTCGTTCAGGCCGCCCGCTTGCGCATTGACGATGTAGGGCGCCATGGTCCACCGGGTGCGGTCGGTCGGGCGATCGAGGTCCTTGATCTGCTCGTCGTGGTACCAGGACGCGGCGCGCAGTTGATTGCCGGCGAAGTCCTTAGGCTGCAGCGACAGGCCCACATACTGCGGCCACTTCTCGGGCGCGCCGATCTTGGGCTGCATCGCGGCCAGCTTCTCCAGCGCCTTGACCTTGGTCTCCGGGCTCATCCAGGTGAGGTTCTCGATGCGCGTGTGCATCGCGGCCTTCACATCGCCGATCAGCAGCGTCGCGCGGCGTTGGGCTTCCGGCGAGAACGCCTTCGACACGAACAGCTCACCCAAGGCCAGACCCAGCGGCGAGCCGCCGGTGCGGCCGCCGATCAGCAGGATGACTTCTTCATTGCGCGGCGTGCGCGCCTGCAGGCCGCTGATGGTGGCGCCGTAGTAATCGAAATGGGCATCCGCATAGGCCTTGGGCAGGCGGTTGGCGCTGTTGTCCAGCACCCGCAGCCGCAGATAGGTCTGCCAGGTCGACAGCGGGATGTGCTCGGCCATCAGCGCCACGCGCTGCATGAATTCGGGCTGCGCGACGATCAGGCGCTCCACGCCGCCGGGGCGGGTGTCGCTGCGGGTCAGCGCCTTCAGATAGGCCTCCCAGTTCAGGCCCGGTGCCTTGCCGGCGAGTTCCGGCGTGGTCATCGGGTTGTAGCTGGCCAGCGGATCACGCAGCGATGCGCGCGGCTTGGTGGCTTCGGCCAGTTGGGATTCGAAACCGATCAGCGCATCCAGCGTCTCCGGCGTGGCGGAGAAACCGGCCGACGACAGCAGCCGCTGCGCATAGAGGCGGTAGGCCTCGCGCAGCTTCTTGGCAATGTCGGTGTCCTTGAAATAGTCGTCGCGGTCCGGCAGACCCAGGCCGGACTGGGCCAGCGTCAGCACGTTCACGCGCGTGTTCTTCGGATCGGCGCGCACGAACTCGCCGATCGGCGCGGCGATGCCGACACGCGCCAGTTGCGCCATCACCGCCGGCAGGTCCTCGCTCGACTTCATGCCCTGGATGCGATCCAGCAGCGGCTTGACCGGCTTCAGGCCCTGCGCCTCGATGGCGGGCAGGTCCATGCCGCTGGCGTAATACGCGGCGACCTGCTTGAGGCCGGGCGTGGTCTGCAGCTTGGGCTTGGCCAGCAGCTCGGCCAGGGCATCGCTCAGCAGGCGGTCGTTGGCGACCCGCAGGCCGTCGAAGCTGCCGATGCGCGAGCGATCCGCCGGCAATTCGGTGCGGGCGACCCAGGGGCCGTTCACATGGTCATAGAAGTCGACGCAGGGCGAGACGTCGGTGGCGAAGCTCTTGACGTCAAGAGCCTGCACCGTCGCGGCGGACAGGGCGGCCACCGCAGCGGCGGCCAACAGGGCGGGACGGAACATGGACAACGGCCAGCACCAGGCCGGCGGTAAGGAGAGAAGCCGGCAAGGCTATCGCAGCGCTTCGCCACGCACCATCGGTCCCTGCCCGGGCATGGCTTCCGGCACCTGCTGGAACACGCCTGTCGCACAGACGGTCCGCGATCACGGGCATTGGCGTGCCGCTCAAGCGACAGGCGCGCCATCGATGCCGATTTCCAAAGCCGTTTTGGCGATCGACGCAAGCGACCAAAGACATGCCGACGCGCGACGGCGCCACCCGAGGTCGACCGCCGCGAGACCTGACCCCGGTGGCGCCTCGGCTTTCTCGATCTTCGCCACCGAATTTGCAAGAACCGTGCATTTGTAACGATTCATGGCTAGTGGTATTGATCCCAGTTTGACGAATTCGGTTGTGAACTTGTCCACGGTCCCCCCGCATAATTCGCGCCCCGGGCACGCCACCGGGTCGCAAACGGGACAGCTTCCAGCAAGATGGCGCTCTGCCCGGCGCGACGGGCGCGCGCAGGCCATTCCGCCTGCGTGGTGCGTGTCGTGCCCTCCCGCCTGCCGGCGCGCCGTGGCGTGTCGCCAGTTCCGTTGGCCCATCGGCTCTACCGCCCGCCTGCCCGTTCGGACAGACGGTCTCCGGCCTGTGGTGGCCTGACCTGAGGGTCCGGTCACAGGCCGCTCCGAATCCAGCGCCAGCCGTCCCCACCGGCCCCTCTGCCACCGCCACATCATGAAACGCCGTCAACTGCTCCAACACGCCGCCGCCTTCGCGGGGGCTGCCAGCCTGCCTGTCTTCGCGGACAACTCGCGCATCATCCTGGGCCAGTCGGCGCCGTTCTCCGGCCCGGCCAAGGAGCTCGGCGAGCAGTTCCGCGAAGGCGCGATGCTGATGTTCGACCAGGTCAACAGCCGCGGTGGCGTGGCGGGTCGCCGCATCGAACTCAAGAGCCTGGATGACGGCTATGAGCCGGAGCGTTGCGCCTCCAACACCCGTCGCCTGCTGGAAGACGGCGTGACCGCGCTGTTCGGTTACGTGGGCACGCCCACCACGCTGGCCGCGATGCCGCTGTTCACCGCCGCCAAGGTGCCGTGCTTCGCGCCGTTCACTGGCGCCGAGGGCCTGCGCACGCCGTTCAACCGGTATCTGTTCCACATCCGCGCGTCCTATCAGGACGAGGCGGCCGAGATCCTCAAGCAGATCACCGCCGTCGGCATCAAGAAGATCGCCGTCTTCTATCAGAACGATGCCTACGGCATCGGCGGCCTGGAGGCGGTCAAGGCCGCGATGGCGCCGCTGAAGCTGGCGCCGGTGTCGGTGGGCACGGTGGAGCGCAACTCGGTGGCGGTGGACACCGCCCTGGCCAGCATCATGGCCGGCAAGCCGGAATGCATCATCCAGATCAGCGCCTACAACTCCTGCGCGGCGTTCATCCGCGCGGCGCGCCGCACCGGCTTCATGGGCAACTTCTACAACCTGTCGTTCGTCGGTGCGCAGGCGCTGGCCAGCGAGCTGAAGAAGGATGCGCGCGGCGTGGTGGTGTCGCAGGTCGTGCCGTTCCCGTTCTCCGGCCTGACGCCGATCGCATCGGAATACATCCAGCGCAGCAAGGCCTCCGGCAACAAGGAGCTGAGCTACACCGGCATGGAAGGCTTCATCGCCGCCAAGACCCTGGTGGAAGGCCTGAAGCGCGCCGGCAATTCGCCAACGCCGGACAGTCTGATCACGGGACTGGAAGGCCTGAACGAGATCAACCTCGGCGGCTTCTTCGTCAGCTTCTCGAACCAGCGTCACACCGGGTCGCGTTATGTCGACATGACCATCCTGACGGACGACGGCAAGGTCCGTCGCTGAGTGGACCGGACGTGGGTGCGGGCCATCATCGCCCGCGCCTGAATGCCTCCGGATAGCGGCGCCCATACCAGCCGGCCACCTGCTGGTGATTCAGCCGCAGAAAGCCGCGCAGCTCCGGTACCGCCAGCAGGCCCAGCCCGCTGAGCAGGAAGCCCCCCGCCATCCAGAGGTAGACCGCGCCGGGCGTGAAGCGCGACAGCAACAGCCCCGCCGCCAGCGGCGCGGCACTGGCCGCCAGATGCGCCACCGTCAACTGCGCGGCCGCCATGCGGAACCGGAAGTCCTCCGGCACGGCCAGCGCGCGATGCGTCTGCCCGATCAACTGCGTGACGGACAGGCACAGCCCCATCAGACCGAAGAGCGCCACCAGCGCCGTCGGTCGATCGCAGCCGCCCACCGCTCCCACGCACAGGCCACAGACCAGCACGGCGCCACCGATGGCGCGCGCGCGGTCGACCCGCGCGACCAGCCGGTCCGCCAGACCCAGCACGCCCGCGAGCAGCCCGAGCGACATCGCCGCCCCACAAGCGCCCAGCCAGCCGGCGGGCAGTCCGAGTGACTGCAGCCGCAAAGGCAGCAACACGCCGGTGGCGGGCAGGAAGAACACCATCATCAGCGCGCCGGTGAGGGTCCACCAGCGGTCCACCCTCACGCCCCACTTGGCCCGCACGCCCGCGACCAGATCCCGCCGCCAGGGCGCGGCCGCAGCCGCCGGGACGTGGATGCGCGGCAGTCGCGCCGCCGCACCGACTCCGAGGACGAACAGCGGCACGCTGACCAGCCAGGCGCCGGACACGCCGCCGATCGACAGTGCCAGGCCGGCCACGCCGGGGCCGAGGAGCGTCCCGATCGCTTGCGCCGCACGGCGCTGACGGATCGCCTGCGGCAGCGCGTCGCGTGTCACCAGCGCGGGCAGCAGGCTGACCTGCGCCGGCAGCAGCGCCGCCTGCGCCACCGTGGACAGGCCGCCGCACAGCATCAGCAGCCGCAAGTCGTAGCGATCGAGCCACGCCACGCCAGTCATCACCAGCGCTTCCGCCAACAGCGCAGCGCGTCCCCACAAGATCAAGCGCCGCTTGCAGACGCGATCGCCCCAGGGCGACAGCAGCGGCGTGGCGACGAGCGCCGTGAGGGCCATCACCGCCGCATAGCGGATCAGGTCTTGCGCACCGCCACGCTCGGCCAGCCACCAGGCCATCACCACCTGGCCCATCGCCGCCGCCAGCAGACCGGACAGCTCGTTCAGCAGCAGCGCGCCGACGCCGCGTTCCATGCGCCCCAAGGCGCTCAGTCCATTCATCATCGAGGCTCACCTCAAGGGAAGCTCTGTTCCGAGGCGGCCCAGTCTAAAAACGACGCGCCGGAAAACCAGACTCAGCCCACCGCGTTGGCGATGGATACAGCGATGTCGCGCCGCACCCAAGGTGACGACGAATCGTCGATGCACGCTGAATCGATCCGATGGCACCACCGCTGTATCGATCCATCCGGGCGCTTTGCCGCTATCGTCCGGGACCTCGGCCTGCTCGCCGCCCTCGCCTAGCGTCCACGTGTCCAACGAGTCTCCTGTCCTGCCCGACGCCGTCCCATCGCCCGGTCCTGCGCCCGCCACCGGCGACGACCGCCGATTCCGCTATCGCGCGCTGGCGGACGCGCTGCGTGCGGCCATGCAGGACGGTCGACTGCCGGCGGGCACTCGACTGCCCTCGGTGCGGCAACTGTGCGAGCTGCACCGCGCGAGTCTCTCCACCGTGACCCACGCGTTGCATGCGTTGGAGGACGCCGGGCTGATCGAAGCCCGGCCACGGTTGGGCTTCTTTGTCCGTCCGCCGGTCCGGCCGACCGCCCCGTCAGCGTTGGCGTCGGCGAGCGCCACCACCCCCACCCCGGCGCTCGCGCTGGACGAGCGCCGCCGTCGCCTGATGACGCTCGCGGCCTCGCCGGACGACGGCCTGTCGCTGGGCCATCTGGCGCTGCCGGCCTCGCTGCTGCCGATCACCACGCTCAAGCGTCTCCTGGCGCAGCAACTGCAGCGCGATCCGGCGCTGCTGGCGACCGGCACGGTGCAGGGATCCGAGGCGCTGCGCGATCAACTGGCGGCCCGGGATCGGGCGCTGGGCTGTCGGGTGGAGGCGGCCGATGTGGTCGTCACCACCGGTCAGGGCGAGTCGCTGGGCTTGTGTCTGCGCCTGCTGACCCGCCCCGGGGACGTGGTGCTGGTCGGCACGCCGACGCCGTTTCGCGCGCTGGAGCTGATGGCCAACCGCGGCCTGCAGGTGCTGCCGCTGCCGGTCGATGCCGATGGGACCTTGTCCGTCGAGGCGCTCGGTCGACTGGACGCGCTGCTGTCGCATCAGCCGGTGGCGGCCTGCGTGCTGGAGCCTTCGTTGCATCAACTCGGCAGCGCGCGCTGGTCGGATGGGCTCAAGCAGGCCCTGGTCGCGCTGATGACGCGGCATGAGGTGCCGCTGGTGGAGTGCGACATGACGGCCGACCTCCATCACGGCGCCTGGCCGAGCCGTCCGCTCAAGGCCTTCGACACCGACGACCGGGTGCTCTACTGCCGCAGCCTGGCGGGCCTCACCGGTCCGGGCTTCACGCTCGGGCACATCGCCAGTGCTCGTTACCGGGTGGCGCTGCGCGCCGCGCGGGCCGTGCATGCCGAGCTGTTGCCCCAATTGATGGACGAGGTCTTCGCGCAGTTCCTGGCATCGGAAGGCTGGACGCGTCATGTGCGCCAACTGCGGCGACAGCTCCAACGGCAGGTACTGGCCCATCAACAGGTACTGAGCGACGCCTTCCCGACCGGCACGCAAGTCGGCATCGGACCGGACGGCTACGCGCTGTGGGTCACCCTGCCCAACGGCGCGGATGCCTGCGAGCTGCTGACCCGCGCCCGGCGGGAGGGGATCAACTTTGTCCCAGGCGCGGTCTTCGGTCTGGATCGTCGCCATGACGCCAGCCTGCGGCTGACCGCGACGCAGCCGATGGACGCTGCGCGCCGCGACGGCCTGAGGCGGCTCGGTGCGCTGGCCCGGGCGCTGGTGGCGGAGGGATCGCCGCCACTCGTCGCGCCACTCGCCGCGTCTGCGGACTGAGGGGACAGGCTGGCACCTCGGTGTCACGTCCCGCACGGCACACACCGCTACGATGGCAGCTCATCGACACAGGATGCGTTGCCATGGACTTTCCTTTTCCGATCATCACCGTCACCGGCCTGGAAGCCCCGGCGCGACTCTGGGCGCTGAGAGACCGCGGCGAAGGCCTGCCGGTCATGCTCGGCGGGCCGGAGCAACTCGAACGGTTGCAGGAAGCGATGGCGATGAATGACGCCTCGCCCCAGGAGATCCTGGCCGAAGCCGAGGCGCTGGATCCGATGGAATGGCTGAAGGACCGCGAGGAGGCCGAAGACGATTTCTACGAGATCGAGGCCGCCGACTGGCCCGAGGACACCGCCCCCGCGATGGCGCTGACCACGCCGATCGACATGGTCAGCGGTGAGCCGCTGGATGAGGTGCTGATCGCGATCCTGCCGGCGCGCACCTCGCCGGAAGCCGCGGCGCTGCTGAAGATCGGCGGCTGGAATGATTGCCCGCAGGCCCATGAACATGCGGCGCTCTGGCGCTCCTGGTCGGAACGCTTCGGCGCCGAGGTGGCCTGCATTGCCGACGATGTGGTGGAGTTCACCGTCGCGCGGCCGCCGCAAACGCGTGAGGACGCGCTGGCGCTGGCACGGGAGCAATTCATCTATTGCTCCGACATCGTCTATCAAGGCTGCGAGACGCTGGAAGCGCTGGCGGCCTCGCTGCTGAAATCGCCGGTCTGGTTCTTCTGGTGGGATTGAGCGTCGGCCCGCGCGCCGCGATCGCGTGCGCGGGGCCTCGGCGCGGCGGCGCCGACCGCCCGCTCAATGCGGATAAGCCAGCCGCTTCTCCATCCACCGCTGCAGTTGCTCGAAGCTCAGGCTCAGCGCCCAGTAGATGAGCGCCGCCGCAAGATAGAGCGGGAACGGCTGGAAGGTGGTGGAGATCAGTTCCTTGGTCGCGAGCATCAGCTCGGTCACCGCGATCACCGACACCAGCGAGGTGTCCTTGATCAGGCTGATCAGGCTGTTGGACAAACTGGGCACGGCGGCCCGCAAGGCCTGCGGCGCGACGATGTAGCGCAGCGTCTGCGGCCGCGTCAGGCCCAGGCTGGTGCCCGCGAGCCACTGGCCCTGCTCGATGGCGGTGATCGCGCCGCGCAGGGTTTCGCTCATGTAGGCCGCGACGTTCAAGGTCAGGGTCAGGATGCCTGCGGTGATCGGCGAGAACTCGATGCCGATGCTGGGCAGCCCGTAATAGACGATGAACACCTGCACCAGCAGCGGCGTGCCGCGCATCGCGCTGACATAGACCGCCGTGAGCCGATCCAGGCCCCAGACGCGCAGCACCCGCACCAGCGTGACCAGGCCCGCCAGCGGCAGGCCCAGCAGCATCGAGACGATGGCGAACATCAGCGTGTAGCCGGTCCCTTTCAGCAGGACCGGCCAGGCCATCGCGAACAGCGATTGCAGTTCCATGGACCGCGCCGGGTCAGCGGGCCGCGGGCGGCTGGCTCACATCACGCTCGAACCATTTCGTCGAGATCCGCGCATAGGTGCCATCGGCCATCAGGTCGGCCAGGGCCTTGTCGATGGCCTGCTTGAATTGCGGGCTGCCCTTGCGGAAGGGGATCGCATTGCTTTCCGGCTTGCCCAGCGGCGCGCCGGCCTTGACCGGCAGCTTGGTCTTGGCACGCAGGTACGGAATCAGCAGGCTGTCGTTGATGGCGACATCGATGCGGCCGGTGGCCAGATCCTGCAGATATTCCGGCGCGCCCGGATAGGTGCGCACCTCCGCGCCAGCGATGCCCTTGGCCAGCTCGGCGAAATTGCTGCCCTGGCCGACGCCGATCTTCAGGCCCTTCAGGTCCGCGGTGGTCTCCAGCTTGCGCGACTCATTGGCGCGCACGATCAGCTGGGGATAGGACAGCACATACGGTCCGCTGAAATCGAAGGTCTCGCGACGCTTGTCGGTGGCGGCGACCTGGTTGACGATGACGTCGTACTTGCCCGCCTGCAGGCCGGCCAGGATGGCGCTCCATTCGGTGGTGGTGAACACCGGCTTCAGGCCCATCTTGGCGGCCAGCGCCTTGCCGATCTCGACATCGAAACCGGTCAGCTCGCCCTTCTCGTCCTTGAAGTTGAAGGGCGGGTAGGTGCCTTCACAGGCGATGCGCAGCGTGCCGCGGGCCTTCACCTCGTCCAGCAAATCGGCCGCCTGGGCCGACATGGCCGTCGCCGACAACCACAACGCCCCCATCCCCGCGACCACGGCACGGGCCAGCGCGCCACGGCGCTGGGCGCCGGCGGCCGGCAGACGGGCGGTCGAGACACCGGCCGCGCGCTCGGCGGCGGTCAGGGCGACGGTGTCGGCGGACGTGGAAAGCAGATGCGGCGCAGGCGTGGGCATGGCGGTCCTTGTTGGAATGAGAGGTCCGCATGTTGCCATCACTCGGCCGCCCCCGCCCAGGCCGGCGGCCAAGGCCATCCGGCGACAGGGCTCGCCCGACGCCTGTCGGCAAACCGCCTACAGCAGCCTCCGGCACAGCGCCGACGCGGGCTGGCGGCTTCCGCGCCTGTTGAAAACACGGGGGGCCAACGAAGATTTCTCCATCCACACAGGGGGCCCCATGAACCAGTTTTCGACCCGCACCGCCCAGACGATCCGCCAAGTCGCCGTCGGTCTGGCCCTGCTGGCCACCGCCGCCGCGACGTCGGTGACGGCCACGGCGTCGACGGCGAACACGACCTTCCAGGTGACCGCGACCATCGTCAGCGCCTGCACGGTGTCGGGCTCCAGCCTCAACTTCGGCAGCGCGATCGATCCGCTGGCCACGGCCACCCCGCTCGATGGCGTCTCCACCCTGACCGTGACCTGCTCCAACACCACGCCCTATGCGGTGTCGCTGAATGCCGGCGCGAATGCGGGTGGCGCGTCCAACTTCGGCGCGCGGACGATGAAGAACGGCGCCAACACGCTGGGCTATCAGCTCTATCTGGACACCGGCCGCACGACGGTCTGGGGCGACGGCACCGCCAGCTCCTCGACCAAGACCGGCACCGGCAGCGGCAGCGCCCAGACCCTGTCGGTCTATGGCCGGATCCCGTCGCTGGCCAATGTGGTGCCCGGCGCATACACCGACACGGTGACGGTCACCATCACCTATTGAGCGCCGCGCGACGAGGATCACGCCGGCCGGTGGGCCTCCTTGGCCGAGCAATCCAAAGACAAAGGGCCCGATGCGCCAGGCATCGGGCCCTTGTCGTTTCCACGCGGCTCAGCGGGGCGCCCCACCCGGCCGCCGCAACGGTCGGCGCGGCGCGGACCGCTCAGGGAAAGTTGGTGACGGTCGGCGTGTAGGACGCATTGCAGCCGGTCTGCGCGCCGGTGTTGTTGATCACATGCACGATGCCGCCGTTGTTGCCCAGGCAGACCGAGATCATGTTGTGGAAGCGGACATTGCCGTTGACCGGCGCTTCGATGGCGCGGTCCAGCCAGATGTTGCCGTTGGTGAAGACGCTGTAGACGCCCAGGCCCCAGGCTTCATGGCTGGTCACCCAGTCCGACACCTTGTAGGCGGCATAACCGCGGCCGGTGCTGCTGTTCCAGGCGCCCTGGCTGGGCGGGTCGTACGGAATCTCGGACTGGTAGAAATAGACCCGGCCGCCGTTGCCGTTCCAGACCACCTGATGCTTCTGGAAATGCTCGACGAACAGGCCGTAGATGGTCACGTCATTGCCGTTGACCCACAGGCCGTTCTCCGACGGATTGCTCGCCCAGCCCACGCCGGCGCCGTGATCGGCGCGCCAGATCCAGGTGTGGTCCACCAGGGTGTGGTTCGAGTTGATGCTCAGCGCGATCCGCACCTTGCCCGCCGCCGCGCCGCCGACCCGGAAGAACAGGTCATGCAGCGCAATCGGATTGGCCGCGTGATTGGCATTGGCGCCGTTCGGGCCGATCTCCATCAGCACGCCGGATTCCACCGTGCCGGCGTCCAGGAACAGGCCCGACAGCGTCAGGCCGTCGACGTCGGCGGTCTGCACCAGCGGCTGGCCGTTGTCCGAGCGCAGCGTCGGGAAGCCGATGCCCAGCACCACCGTGTTGGGATTGTTGATGCGCAGGGTCTGCGTCAGCACATAGATGCCGGGCGTGAACAGCAGATGCTTGCCGGCGGCCAGTTGCGCATTCAGCGTCGCCGCGGAATCGCTGGGCTTGGCGATGTGGAACTGGCTGATCGGCAGGGTGCGACCGGCGGTGATGCCGCCATTGGCCCAGGAGATGCCGCTCGTGTTGTTGCGCAGCGCCGGCACCCGCACCGCATAGCTGCCGTCGGCATCGATGAAGAGATAGGGCTTCTCGCGGATCACCGGCGTCTGGGCGATCTTGGTGTAGCGCTGGCCGGCGGTGGGGAACTCACCGGCGGGTGCATTCGGCACGCCGACGAACACCATGTTCCAGTTCGAGCCCACCCAGCTGCCCCACTGGCTGTTGCGCGAGATCCATTGCTGCTGGCTGCCGGAATTGACCTGGCCATCCACCAGCACATCCGAGAACCAGCCACCGCTGGACCAGCCGCTGTTCTGGTTGAGCTTGATGTTGCCGCGCACATGCATGCGCCGGAACGGGATCGCCTGCGACACCGCCCATTGCATGGTGTTGTTGCCGATGCCCTGGCTGGGCGTGACGGAGAAGTTCTCCGCGCCGCGCCAGAAATTCTGGGTGGCGTTGTCGCCGCCGAGGAAGGCATTGGAGCGCAGGTCGCCATTCACATGGACCTGGTCCGGATGGCTGCCCAGGCCCAGCACCTGGGTGTAGAAGCCGACCGGGATGCGCAGGTTGTTGTAGGTGCCCGGCGTCAGCAGGATGGCATCGCGGCGCGAGCCGAAGTGGTTGGGCTGCTGCGCGTTGTAGATCTCATCGATCACGCCCTGCAGGTTGGGCGTGGTCGGGCTGAGCACCCGCACGTTCGATCCGAAATCCGGCGGCGTGCCGGGCGGGGGGGTGTTGGGCAGATCGCTGATGACGAACTGCTCCCAGGCCGCCACCGTGCTGCGGTTGGCGACCAGCACGCCGCCGAGGTTCAGGTCGGCCGAGACATACAGGCCATTGGCCATCGAGCGCAGGGCGACCGTGCCGTTGGCCTGAGGGACGACGGTGAACTGCTCCCAGCCGCCGATGCTGCCGCGGTTGGCGATCAGCTTGTTGGTGTGCGGGGCGGCCAGGCCGGTGTCGGCGGCCACGTAGTTGCCGCTGATGCTGGCGCGCAGCGAGATCGTGCCGTTGGCGTTGTTGATGATCTGGAATTGCTCCCAGGTGTCCGCCACCGCGGCGGTCGCGGTCAGGAAGGACGTGCCGGTGGCCGTGGCGCTGACGAAATTGTTGTTGGCCACGGCGCGCAAGGTCGCGGCTTCGGCATCGTCCAGCGGCAGGGCCATGGCGGCGATCCAGGCCGCGGCCACGATCAGGGCCCGTGACGAGCGGGATGGGGTCCGATCGTTCGGTTCAGCATTCCACGCCATGCGCGTCTCCTGTCTCAAGGTCAGTCTCAGAGGGGCACGAGTGTAGAAATGGAAATACCAGTTCAATACTCGCGCTCGTGACGTCGTGTGTCCGATGAACGGGCGGTTTTCTCTCTGTCGGGACGGTGTTTTCGCGCCTCTCCAATGGAACAAATATTTGCAATGCGACGAGCGGTCGCCGCGCGTCGCCGAAAACGCCTGAGCGCGGAGAGAGACCACTGGTATCGACCGTTCGTCGGCTGGTTGTTCCCAGGCAGCGTCGCAGACAACGACCCGTTTATCGCCGCTGAATGACCGCTCGCGCCGCCGTGTCACTGATTCCCGGTGCGTCGCAGAAGAAACTCGATACCGACTGCCCCGCCTTTGAATAACCGCATACAGATCGACACGAATCCCGCCTACCGGTTGACACAGCTTTTTGCCGCGCCGCTCAGTAAAGTCCGCCGCTGGTCTTAAGGTGGTTTTATCGCGAACAACAAGCCCGCAGCGCCACCGATGCGGCGGATGACAGGAGCACAAGGATGATGCGGACGGGACAAATCAAGGCAGTGGCACTGGCGGCAGCCTTGCTGGCGGCGGGATCGCAGGCGCAGGCGGGCACGATCGTCGCGCCCTACTTCTTCACCTGGGGCTTTGGCAACGGCAGCTACAGCCTGAAGACGCTGAGCGAGGCCAAGTCCAAGGCCGGCATCGACGCGGTCACGCTCGCTTTCGGCGTCTCGGCCGGCGGCTGCACGCTGGGCGGCGGCATGGAAAGCACGCTCACCAACCCGAGCTTCCAATCCGACATCAAGGCTTACATCCAGTCGGGCGGCCGGGTGATCCTGTCCTTCGGCGGCGCCAACGGCACCTACATGGAATCGGCCTGCTCCGCGCCGGAGCTGGTGGCCCAGCTGCGTCGCCTGATCGACACCCACGGCACCCGCTCGATCGACTGGGACATCGAAGGCGGCCAGTTGGCCGACGCCCGACTGAATGCGGTGCGCAATGCCGCGATCCTGCAACTGCAGTCGATCTATCCCGACCTCTACACCTCCTTCACCCTGCCGGTCGCGCCCTATGTGAACGCGAACGACACCGGCGGCCTCGGCGCCAGCGCGGTGGAGCTGCTGCGCGGCGCGGCGCAGGCGGGCGTGAAGATCAGCATCGTCAACCTGATGACGATGGACTACGGCAGCTACTACAGCGGCGGCCGCAAGATGGGCGACCTGGCCATCTCGGCCGCGACGCAGACGGTGGCGCAGCTCAAGTCGATCTACCCGAACAAGACCGATGCGCAGCGCTGGGCCATGATCGGCATCACGCCGATGATCGGCCAGAACGACGTTGCCTCGGAGATCTTCACCCCGGCAGACGCGGCAACGGTGGCCAGCTTCGCCAAGCAGAAGGGCGTGGGCCTGCTGTCGTACTGGGCCGCGCAGCGGGACCGCGTCGGCTCCGGCAACCTGGGCGAATACAGCCGCGCCAACACTCGCGATTACGAGTATTGGCAAGCCTTCGCCGCCGCCAAGGGCAGCGCGCCGGCGCCCTCGCCCGCCCCCAGCCCGGCGCCGAGCCCGGCTCCCAGCCCGTCGCCGGCGCCTTCTCCCGCCCCGGCTCCGTCACCCGCCCCGTCGCCCGCTCCCGCTCCGGGCGCTTGCGTGGCCTGGGCCGAAGGCAAGAGCTTCACCGTCGGCCAGGTGGTGAGCTACCAAGGCAAGACCTACAAGGCGCTGGTGGCGCACACCGCCTGGGTCGGCACCAACTGGAATCCGGCCGCCACGCCGTCGCTGTGGGCCCCGACCTCCGGCAGCTGCAGCGCCGCGCCGTCGCCCTCCCCGGCGCCCGCACCGGCACCGACGCCCGCACCTTCGCCCGCGCCATCGCCGGCCCCGTCCCCGGCGCCGAGCCCCGCGCCGTCGCCCGCACCGGCACCGTCGCCCGGCACCGGCCTGACGCTGCCGGAAGCGATGAAGGCGGTGCAGACGCGTCGGGTTTATGTCGGCTACTACCCGACCTGGAGCGACAACTGGTTCGATGCCACCGGCAAGTCAGCCAACGAGGTCTACAAGGCCAGCAAGTTCGCCCGCATTCCGGCCACCTACACCCATGTGATGGTGTCGTTCGCCGATCCGAGCTTCTCGTGGGCGGGCCTGTCGGCCAACACCTTCTCCGGCACCGGCATCAACTTCAATGCCACGCCGAAGGACATCAAGGCGGCCATCGATGTGCTGCATCAGCGCAATCAGAAGGTCATCCTGGCGGTGGGCGGCGCGACCTACAACAACTGGGGCCCGATCGCTGCGGAAGGCGCGGCCGGCAATGGTCCGATCATCAATGCGCTGGCGAAGATCCAGACCGAGCTCGGCTTCGACGGCCTGGACGTGGACTATGAGAGCGATGGCGATGTCGATCGCTATGCCAATGTGATCAAGGCCCTGCGTCGCGCGGTGGATCTGGCCGGCAACGGCCGGATGCTGACGCTGGCGGGCTGGTCGACCGGCGCGGATTGCACCTCGGCCACATCGACCGATCCGTCCTGCGCCGGCAAGCTGTCCTACTGGGGCGGCAACGCCGGGCGTGAGCGCGCCGTGGCGCTGAAGTATCCGGCGGTGGCCAAGATGCTCGACATGGTCAATGTGATGAGCTATGACGCCCGCTTCGAGCATTACGACGGCATCACCGCCTACCAGCAGTACCGCTCGATCTTCCCGTCCAAGACCATCGTGTCGATCGGCCTGGAGCCCGCACCCGAAGGCTGGGCCGGCGGTCTGCTGGTGGTCAACGATGCGGATGCGCAATGCACCGGATCGCGCAATCTGCAGGATCAATACGGCGTGAACCTGAACCAGCCCTATTCGGTCCAGCGCTACACCAACGCGGTGCTCAACAGCAGCTCGCCCAACCGCAATGTGCGCGATGGCGCGATGCTGTGGGCGATCCTGAAGACCGGTGGCGGCACCTGCGGTTCGGCCGCGCTGGCGACGCCGGGCACGGTCGGCCAGAAGGTCGGCACGATGCTGGGGCTGCCGGTGGATCCGCTGCTGCAGACGTCGGAATGGAAGTGAGCGTGATGGCAAGCCCTCACCACGAGGGCTGAGCCGCTGCGGCGAGCCATTCGCCGCGGCCTCCCGCCCGCCAACGATCCGGCCCGCTGCCATCTGGGAGCGGGCCGTTTTCATGAATGGCGGGCCATGCGCCGACAGCTCGCATCAGCCTCCCGGATCATGGCGGTCAACCGCGGTACCCTGACGGGCGTTGCACTGTGTCGAAGCTTCGGAGCCGCATCCATGATCCCTTTCGCTGACGTTGCCGCCCTGTCCCGCTGCCTGGCTGTGGCCGCGCTGATGCTGATCGGCGCCAGCGCGCAGGCGCAATCGCTGCGCTGCGGCGATACCGGCGTCCGGGAGGGCGATTCCAAGCTGTCGCTGATGCGCAGTTGCGGCCAGCCGGTGCTCTCCGACGCCTACTGCGTGCCGATCTACACGCCCGGACCGCCGGACCGGCTTGGTCAGGTGCAACCGGTCTACAGCGGCTGCGTGATGACCGACGAATGGCTGTATGAACGCGGCCCCGGCAATCTGCCCGCCGTGGTGAAGATGCGCGAAGGCCGGATCATCTCGATCCGCTTCGGCGAGCAAGGCCGTTGAGCGGCGACATCGACGCCCGGCGTCGAGAGCTGGAACCGCCGCGTCGAAAACTCTCGACCGCGAGGCGTGAGAGCTGATCCTTCAGGTCATCGCCGCCGTCCTTGACCGCTGATCGCAGACCGCAATTCGCAAATCACAGACCGCTGATCACCGATCAGCGATGCCGCATCCCGCTCACTTCACGGTCACTGACGTCCCCAGCGCGAAGGCGCCGAGGCTGGCATCCCAGCGCTGGCCGAGGCTGCTGTTGTCCGCATTGGCCAGCCGGATGGCGTAACGCGCATCGGAGGCGAGACGGCTGTCCGCGTCCGGCAGGCCGAGCCACAGCTGGTAGGTGCCGGCCGGCAGATCCGCCGGCACGGTCAGGCGCAGGGTCGCCGCCTGGTCCGCGCCGGGGAGCCAGGTGCGCGGGTCCGCGCCCGTCGCGTCGATCCGACGCACGGCGCCCGAGGTCGCATCGCGCAGCAGCACCTGCACCGCGCGAGGATTGAAGACGCGCGCCCAGCCGTTGTTGCGCACGGTGACGCTCAGTGACAAGGCCTGACCCCGCGCGACCGATTCCGGATGCGAGGCATTCAGCAGTTGCAGCCGATAGCCCATCCTGCGCTGGACTTCGGCCATGCAGCCGGCTTGCACCCAGCGGTCATGGAACAGCGGGCGGAAGTACTCGTCATTCAGATAGGTCAGCTTGTAGCGGGCGCCTTCGGCCAGGATGTCGGCACAGCTGCTGCGGGGTGTCGGCGAGGGCTCATCGGCGGGATCGCAGGTCTCGCCGCCGAACGGCGCCAGGGCGCCGAGCCGGTCGACATAGTCGCGCTGGGTGGCCCGCACGGTGGCGTTGTCGTCGTAGGTGCCGACATCGGTCGTGCTGGCGAGGAAGCAATCGTTGTGCACGCCGACGCGATAGCCGCCCGCGAGCACCGTGGCGAGGCTGGGCAACTGGGTCGTCCAGTCCATCACATTCGGCGGGTAGCGCACCTGGATGAACCGGCTGCTGGGCACGGCGTCCAGCAGGGCGTCGCGGATCTGCGTGCGGTTGCCGACGGTCGTCAGTTGGTTGGACGAGGTGTGCCACTCGCCCCAGGCGCCGATGAAACCGGCCTGCACATAGGCGATGACGTCCGCATTGCGCTGCAGCACCGGCTTGAGCTGGCTGATGTGGCCGAGCACCCGGGCCAGCGGCGCATCCTGCGCATTGCGGTAATCGGTTTCCGACGACGGGTAGTTGTAAACCGCCCGCACCACCAGCTTGACGCCGCCAGCGCGCGCGCGGGCGAAGGCGGTGTCGAGCTGCGTCAGCACGCTGGCCGGGATGTCGGTGCCGCGATAGGCCGAGAGGTCCAGCGGCGTGTAGAGCAGGCGATAGCCCTTGGCATAGGCGTCCTGCACATCGGCCGCATCCAGCGCGTCGAGCTTGGTCCAGGCCCAGCGGAAGAAGCCGCGCTCGGGGTTGGGGAACTCCGCATCGGTGGCGGTGAAGCTGGCGGTGCGAACCGGAATGGTGGGATCGACCGGCGTGGTCCCGCCCGTGCCACCCGTGCCGGCGCCGCCGGTGCCGGTGCCGGTGCCAGTGCCTGTGCCTGTGCCGCTGCCGACGCCGGTCGTCGGGGTGCTGGCTGCGGGATCGGAAGCGGTCGGGCCCGCGTCTGTCGAGCTGCCCGAGCCGCCGCCGCAAGCGACCAGCGCGACCATCGACGACAACGCCAGCCAGCGTCCCAGCACACGGGTCGCCGCGCCCATCGGCACGGTGACGGGCCGCGCCAGCGGCAGATCAGAAAGGGACAACATGGCGAGCAGCAGCGACCGGGACAACGAGGACCGCGCATGCTGCCATCGGTCGGCCTATCCCGCGCCACCACAGCGGCTGGAAAGCGTGAGCAAATGTTGAGCGCCGCCGCTGGTGAACGACCGCCCTCATGCGCACGTCATGCGGGTTGCCACAGAAGACTCCGAGGAAGCCGCGCTGAAGGGCCAGGACGATCCCAGCCGAAGGCCCCCCATTCGGGGGAAGGCGGCGCGCGGGCCCGGACTTTTTGCGTCGATCGCAACGCCTTGAGGGTCTGCGCCGGTGCGGTGTGGCAAGGCTTGGGTGAAGATTCGGAATCTTCGTCAAGTGAACGTCTCATGCTGCTCCCGATCTTCGGGCACCCGGTTGCCCCTGCTGGCCTGTCGCGATGGACAGGCGCCCTCGCGCTGGTGCTGACGTCGATGTTGGCAGGCTGCGGTGGCGGATCGGGCGATGCGAGAGTGGATGCGCCCACGCCCACGCCGATCGGCGTCAGCGCGTTGGTGCGCGTGTCGTCTCAAGGGCCGGGCGCGGCTTGCCCGGCGGGTGGGGTGCGGGTCGAAGCCGGCTTGGACCTCGACCGCAGCGGCGCCTTGTCCGATGCGGAAGTCAGCACCACGCAATGGGTATGCAACGGCCTCCCTGGCGCGAATGGGTCGACGGGATCGACGGGCGCGACGGGATCGACCGGCGCCAATGGCGCCCCCGGTGCGCCGGGCGTGGACGGCACGTCGACGCTGGTCCGCCTGCGAGCCGAGCCCGCGGGCAGCCACTGCGCCCAAGGCGGCTCGCAGGTGCTGGCGGGTCTGGATCTCAATCGAGATGGCGTTCTCGCGGATGCGGAAGTGACGACCACCGGCTACGTTTGCAACGGCGCGCCCGGAGCGACCGGCGCGACCGGGTCCACGGGGGCGACCGGTGCGACCGGTGCGGCGGGGCGCGACAGCCTGATGGCCCTCGCCGCCGAAGCGCCCGGCGCGAACTGCACCTACGGCGGTCAGCGTGTGACCTCGGGCATCGATCTGAACGGCAATCAGGTGCTGGACTCGGGCGAGGTCACGACCACCGCCTATCTGTGCAGCGCCGCGCCGGCGGACACCCGATGGGTCAACGTCACCGGCGGCACGGTCCAGGCCGAGGTCAACACCGGCTATCTGGCCAATGCCAGCAGTGCGGTGGTGATCACCTTGCCCAGCGCGCCCGCCATCGGGGACTGGGTCAAAGTGACCGGCGTGGGCACCGGCGGATGGACCCTCGCTCAGAACGCGGGACAGCGCATCATCACCCGCGGCCTGCCGGGCGGCCTGGATCTGCACTGGACGGTGCAGACGCCGGTCGCGACCTGGAAGGCGGTCGCATCATCCGCCGACGGGCAACGACGGCTGGCCGCCAGCAACGACACCCTCTTCGTCACCTCCGACGGCGGTCAGAACTGGGCGCCTCAGTTCTCGGGCCCACCCTGGAGCGCGGTGGCCTCGTCCAGCGACGGCATGAAGCTGGTGGCGGTGGCGGATGGTGGCTTCATCTACGTCTCGTCCAATGGCGGGACCACCTGGAACAACGTGGCCGCGCCGCGGGGCTGGAGCGCGGTGGCCAGTTCCGCCGACGGCACCCAGCTCGTGGCGACGGCTTATCTCGGCCAGATCTGGATTTCGACGGACAGCGGCGCGACCTGGAGTCCTCGCGAAACCAATCGGGCCTGGCGGGCGGTGACCTCGTCCGCCGACGGTCAGGTGCTGGTGGCCGGCACCAACGGCGACACCTTGTTCGTGTCGACCGACGGCGGCAACAACTGGACGCCGCGTGCATCGACGCAATATTGGTGGGGGCTGGCCAGCTCGGCCGATGGCAAGCGGCTGTATGCGACGGTCGATACTGGCGCGATCTGGGTGTCCGGCGACTTCGGCACCACCTGGGAATCGCGCACGGTGAATCGGGAATGGCGGGCGATCACGAGCTCGGCCGACGGACGCTTCGTGGTGGCCGCCACCTTGAACAGCAGCTTGTACGAGTCGACCGACAGTGGCATGACCTGGCGGGCCACAGGTGATTTCGGGCAGTGGACGTCGGTCGCCAGCAGCGCCGACGGCCTGAGCCTGGTCGCGGGCAATGCCGGCGCGGCCCTGCAGTCGGGATCACGACGCTCTTCCACCACGCTGGGAACGACGGGCTCCCTGTCCGGCGGTCAGCAGGATGCGCTGCAGCTGCAGTACATCGGCGGCGGCGTCTTCATGCCGATCAGCTATGTGTCGGCCAACCTGAGCTTCGACGTGCGCTAGGGACGATCGGCCTCACTTCCCCCCGCTCTGCTGGAAAGCCCTTACCGGCGAAATGCCGGCGCCGTCGGGGCGTTGCGCGTAGGATCAGGCGGTAGACCCGTGAGGTTGTCAGTCTGAAGCGTCTGTCCTCCCGTGCCCAGCCGGCACGCTGGCGAACGCCCGCTCTTGGTTGATCGCTTGGCGCATCTGCTCGCGCGACATGTCGTCGTGCGGACTGCAAGGAGCCGACACCATGCGCACCCAGAACCCCCTCGACACCCTGCGCCTGTCTCTTCAGGCCTCGGTGGATGCGCTGGCGCGCCGCCGCGCCTGCGACATCGACGAAACCTTCATCGACGACTATGTCCGCCTGGACTGGCTTGAATGGAACGGCGGCGGGCTGCGCCTGACGACCGTCGGCGAGAACATCTGCCTGCAGGAGATGACTCGCCTGCGCGAGCGCGCGGAAACCGCCAGAGCCTGAGAACCTCCCTGCCGCCTGCCCGCGAGGGAGATTCGTCGGCGCCACCGCGCCGAGGGCGCCGGTGACGGCGCTGCGACCGTCGCGAGGGCGCATCGGCATTGCATGGATCCAGCGGTTTTGAGACTAGGATCCGGGTTTCACTGCCTCTCCTCCACGAGTCCATGAGCAATATTGATGTCTCCAAGCTTTCCTACGCCGAACTCGTTGCGCTCAGCAGGCAGCTGGAACAGCAGATCGAAGACAAGCGGTCCGAAGAACTGAAGGTGATCGCGGACGGTTACGTCAAGAAGATCCAGGCGGCTGGTTTCTCGGTGGAAGAAGCCATTGAAGCGCTGCAGCCCTACGCCACGCCGCGTCGCGCCGGCGCCGACAAGCGCAATGCCGCCGCGCCGGTGCTCTACCGCGATCCGGCCAATCCGGCCAACACCTGGAGCGGTCGTGGCCGCCCGGCCCGCTGGCTGGCCGACTACGAAGCCCAAGGCCGCTCGCGCGACGATTTCAAGGTCGACGCCAGCTGAGCCTGACTCCAGACGGGTCCTGGCCGGCCGCGCGATGCGGCCAGGCTGGGCTCGTTGAAGAGGCGGTGCTCGCTCCGGGCACCTTTGACTGCATCCTCATTTGGGCCGCTCGAAGCGCGGATGCGCTCGCGCCCGACTTGTTCGCCGGCATTCGCAGGCGCTGCGCTGAATCTCCACCCCAGCTGTTGACGTGCATTTAAGTCGAGAGCGGGACGCAAGGTGGAACGACGGTGTTGATTGCCGCCGAATCCTGACCCACCGACCGCATTGTTTTCCGTTGAAGCCTGACCCACGTATGAACCCTAGCCTGCCGCAACTTGCGGCAGGAGCATGCGCGAGAGCCGCAGCCGACTCGATCCGTTAGCGGAGAAGCTGGCCCAGTGGCTCAAGACCGAGTCCGGTAAGAACCCAAGCAGCGGCGCACCTTGAAGCAGATGCACGCTGAGCTCATGGAGCTCGGCTACGACGGCTCCTACAACCGCATAGCCGCCTTCGCGCGGGACTGGGCGCTCAAGCGCTAGGAAGCGCAGAAGTCCACCGGCCGCGGCACCTTCATGCCGTGTCTTCGAGCCCGGCGAGGCCTTCCAGTTTGACTGGAGCGAGGACTGGGCCGTGCTCGCCGGCGAGCGCACCAAGCTGCAGGTGGCGCAATTCAAGCTCGGCCACAGCCGCAGCTTCTACGTGCGGGCCTACCTGCCACAGACGCACGAGATGCTGTTCGACGCTCACAACCACGCCTTTAGCGTGTGTGG
This sequence comes from Burkholderiaceae bacterium, assembly GCA_913776825.1. Lineage (GTDB taxonomy): Bacteria > Pseudomonadota > Gammaproteobacteria > Burkholderiales > Burkholderiaceae_C > Roseateles. The sequence goes on along the minus strand of CAJYPV010000026.1, from coordinate 308,155 downwards.
CGGCGTGCCCCAGCGCGGCATCTACGACGACATGAAGACCGCTGTGGACAAGGTCCTGAGCGGCAAGGCGCGCGACGTCAATGCGCGCTTCGCCGCCATGGTCAGCCACTACTTCTTCGAGGTCGAGTTCTGCAACCCGGCCTCGGGCTGGGAGAAGGGCCAAATCGCGAAGAACGTGCGCGACGCCCGGCACCGGATTGGGCAATCCGTGCCGGCCTTCCCCTCGCTGGACGCGCTCAACGTCTGGGGGGAGAAGCGCTGCAAGGCGCTGTGGACCGAGATCTCGCACGGCAAGCTGCCAGGCACCGTGCACGATGGCTTCGAGTTTGCGCAGCGAAGTGAACGAGGCGCGGGTGAAGTTGCACCGCGGCGAGTTCCTGGACCGGGCGGAGAACGTTGTGCTGGTCGGCGGGCCGGGCACGGGCAAGACCCACCTGGCCACCGCCATCGGCGTGCAGGCCCTGGAGCATCACCGGCGACGGGTTCGCTTCTTCTCCACGGTCGAACTCGTGAACCTGCTGGAGCAGGAGAAGCTGAACAACAAGACAGGCCAGATGGCGCACCGGCTGGCTCACATGGACCTGGCGATCCTCGACGAGCTCGGCTACCTGCCGTTTAGCTCCTCGGCTGGCGCGCTGCTCTTCCATCTGCTGAGTAAGCTCTACGAGCGCACCAGCGTCGTCATCACGACGAACCTCAGCTTCAGCGAATGGGCCAGCGTCTTCGGCGACGCCAAGACGACCACGGCGCTGCTGGACCGGCTCACTCACCACTGCCATATCCTTGAAACCGGCAACGAGAGCTACCGGTTCAAGAACAGCTCTGCACAACCCACCCCGAAGGAGTCCAAGACCAAGAAGTTACCCGCATTCAACAGCAGGAATACATGTCGAGTCACGGATTCGTGGTGCGTCAACACGACCCGCGCACTCGAGCAAGGTCCTCGGCCGGGATGGCACGATAGGACGCTTCACGCCTGCTTTTCGGGCGCCAGAGCATGGCGCGGAATCCGAGGGAGACCGGGGCGGGAAAGGTATGAGGCGTAGCGCTGCTGCACGCGCGTGAGATACGGCGGCAGAAGGCGGCCGATGCGATTCTTCTTCAGGTCCTGCCAATTGCCCTTGCCCAATTCCTTCATCTGGAATTTGATCGTCTTGCCTTCATACATGCTGAAAACCGCCACCTCGGCATCGTTCTCCTGGAGCAACCCGCGCTCAACATCAAGCATCTTTTCGAGTTGGCCAGACGACGCCGCATCGCCATAGAGCAAATACAGCTCAAGATCTCCCTGGTCGCCGCGCACGATGCAATCGCAATCGGGACGAATGTTGATGGCGTACTTCTGACCTGGGAACTTGAAGACATCGCCGGGTGCCACAGAGTCGCTATGCAGCCCGTCCTCCGGGACAAAGCGTTCCGACTCCAACACAGCAAGAAGCTTCTTTCGATACTCAGCTTCTTGCTCTGTCGACTGCTTCTCGTCGTTCTTGACCCACGGCGAGAGATCCATGTGGAACGGCGTCATGCGCGAGAAGATGATCCGCGTGATGAGCCGGCCAAGTTCATCGGAGGCCGGCAGACCGTCCTCCTCGAAAGTGCGCCACAGCAACACGGGCCAGTCCACGCTCTTGGTGTAGAGGTCCTTGAACATGGCGTTCTTGGCGCGCTCATATTCCTGTTCCCAGGTTTTTAGCACGTAGGCCGAGGGTCGCTGGTGGATCCAGTCGGTGAGCACGTTGAAGACCTCGTCGGTGATCACCTTGGCCTTTGTGTGCACCATGATGTGCGAGTGAGTGTCTGCGGAATGCAGCTCGGCTTTCCTCGCCAGAGCATCACGCACAGGCTCCAAATCACTGCTGGTGAAAATGAACACTGGGGCGAGCCGGTGCTCCATGATCTTCAGCAGGAAGTTAATCTTGCGTTGAACCTCGCGTTTCGCCAGGCCGGCTGGCTGAGGAACGCGGGCGAGCTCCCCGTCGGCATCTACGTGAACGCTTTTCGTCAACTGCCAGTCAAGCACGAAAAACGACACGCCGGCGAAGTTGGCATAGTCGTAATCCTCGGGCGGTAGGTCCGCCATCTTGACCACCTTGCCACCGCCCGTCTCGATCTGAAGCACGATCTTGGAGATCTCGCTATCAGCGTCGTCGATGTCATCGTCGATCACCACGGCTACGCCCTTGAACAGCGCTCGCAGTTCGCGCTTGCGGTCCTCGGTGAGTTGGCCCTGGTCCGGTCCAACTGCGACTTCGATTGCTGGCACTAGGATGGCCGCAGCCAATGGTGTTGATCCGGTATGGTCCCAAGGCTCGGCAGCCTGCGCGTCGGCATTAAACGGAACAGACCCTACGGCAGCAGGGATCGCGACGGGGGGCGCTTCCGGGCCTGAAGAAGCTGGCGGCTGACCGACGATTTCCCGCTCCGGCCTCGGTTCGCTCTGAGTATCTTCAACGTTCATTTTTTCTCTTCCCTGACGAACGAAATAAGAAAGTTCGCACCCTTCTGAATCGTGTCTCCACCCGCAGTGAGGAGACTGATGTCGTAATCGTGACGTTGTAGCAGCTGGCGCGCGATGTACAGACCCAGGCCTCGCCCCTCCTGCCCCTTCCCGGAGAAGAACGGATCGAAGAGGTACGGCTCGTCGCCCGGGCGAATGCCCGGCCCGTTGTCCGCGAAGATCAACGTGCCATCGTCGCCGTTTAGGTTGACCTCAATGCGCCGCGGCTCGTCGCTGCCATCGAGCCAGTAAACAGCGTTGTCGAATAGGTTAAGAAGCACCTGAAGCACCACGGCTTCCGTTGTCTTCGCCACGAGCGGTGTAGTCGTCGACGTGACGACCAGTTCGATGTTGGCTGCGTCGAGTGAAGACTGGAACAAGCGGGCGACCTTGTCCAACAGCTCTCCCACACGGATGTCTCGCCGTCGCTGCTTCGTGGATCGGAACAGCAGTTGGATGTCTTTCAGCTGAGTCTCGATGAACGAAAGCACGCCGCGAAGCATCGTGAGTTCTTCAGCAAGCCGGCGCTTGTCTATTGCCCCGGGGCGATTCACCTCGTGTAGCAGCCGATCGATCACACCCAGCGACTTGCTCATCGCAACCATGAGATCGTGAGAGGCAGTCTCGACTGACAAGCCAACGCCAGCAAGATGCTCCGTCGTCTCCGCTCGCTGCGTCAGGTAGGTGCGCTCGGCCTTGTACATCTGAGCCGCTTGGCTCAGAGCCGTCTTGACCTCCGGCGAGGCGATGTCCTTGACCGCCGCTATCGCGTTGTCGAACGCCGTCTCGACCTGCTTCTTGCTGAACGCCTCAAGCTCCTTCTTCTTCTCCTCGCGCCGGCGGTACTCCTCATATGGACCGTTTCTCAGCCAACCTAGGAACACGCGCAGCAGCTGTCGGAAATCCTCAAACGCGTCGCCGACTTCCAACAGCCCCTCGCGACTTGTCTTGTCCTTGAGCTGCGGGTTGTCCTCCTGAGTGATGGAAACGAAGCCCAGGACCTGCTCGTTGCTCAGGAGCTCGCTGGCCTTTACCGTGCCGCGATATATGTCGATGCCCAGCCAATCGTCGGTTGGATCTCCGTACGGGTAGACGCGAACGTCGTCTCGATAGAGATAGATCCGGTGTTCCTTGAGCAACTCACGTTGCTCCTTGTCCAGCAAATGCTTGCCGGTCGCTGCAGCGCTCAGGTCGAACACGAAGAACGTGAAGCCGAAGGGCCCGCTCTGTAGCCTGCGTGAATCGAGCAGCTTCGTGCCTCGGTCGGCAAAGTACCTACGAAAGATCTTCAGGCCACTGACTTCTGGATCCCTGAGATTCAAAGTCCTGCGTCTTCCGTCGAGCTTGAAGTTGAACGCAAGCGTTTCGGGATCGAAGGTGCCGTCCTCAATCTTCAAGACAGCTGCGGTCTCCATCAGCACTTCCAGATCGTTCTGTCGATCTTGGCCGAAGGTCACATGCTCGCCGTTGCGATGAATCACGACCTCGAATGGCCTGGGCGCCTTGTACGATTGCTGCGGTGCGCCTTCGGCTGCAGCAACCTGTGCCTCGCCACCCACCGCTTCGCCGGTCGCTGTTGCTTTTGGACCGACGCCGAAGATGGTTTGCAGCCGCACCAGATCGAGGTAGACGTTTTTTACCCGCTCCTCGTTCCACGGGTAATCGGACACCTGAATCACGATGCGGCTTCCGTGAGGCTCACGCCTGACGATGCTCCCTCCCGATTCCATGTCCCGTTCTGTGATCACAGTCGCCGGTTTATGACGCTCCAGCTGAATGTCGAGGTCTTCAAGGAAGAGGGCCCGCCCTTCATCGCTGTTGTCAGCTTTGACGATGAAGTCTTCGTCGTATTCGGTGAAGTCGAGCGTTAGGACGAACTCTTCCGACGATCCCTCGGGGCGCGTCGTGATGGTGATGTGCCGTCCCAACTTCAGCAGTGCAAAACGCCCGATCCCCTTCTCGCCTTGGATAACGCGTCCTCCTGGAGTGGTAGGACGCTTCTTCTTGCGTTGGAGTTTTCCTGGCGTGGCAGGGTTGACCCAATGGTTGCGGATCGTGGCTTCATCCATGCCTTGCCCGTTGTCCTCAATGATGATTTGCGCGCCGCTTTGAGGCACGAAGTTCTCGTCGAAGTTCTCAAATCGGAGGTCCACCCACGTCGCGTCAGCGTCGTAGCTGTTCTTGATCACCTCCACCAGCGCGACACGTTCGTTCTTGATCAGCTGGTTGCCCAGCATCGTCAGCAGCCGCGCGTACGGCTTGAACTGAAGACCCTCTGCCATTACTTTTCTCCCACCAGGATGTACTCATGCGCGTACACGCGTCGCTGCGTCGGATCACTTGTGAGCCGACCATTGGTGCTGCGATACGACGTGTTCTTCTTGTTCGATATAGCACGCCGGCCGAGACGAACCCGACGGTATCCCGAATCCAACATCGCCTCGACCATGTGGCGAGCGTTGTCCATCTCAACGCCCTTGAGAGTGACATTGCCCACAACAAAGACGGCCAGCCCGTCGTCTGCAAGCAACCGGACACTGTTCTGAATGGCCGCTTGCATATCCAGGTAGTACTTCGATACCGCTGCTGCTGTGGCCTGGTCTCTGCCGTAGATGCTGAAACTCAGATGGGAGCCGGTATCGTTCAACCGCTTGAACGACGAAGCGAAGTTGGTCTTGTTTGACGCGCTTCCGACCATCAGCGGTCGCAAGGACCGGTGGTCCTCCACATATCCGAGCCACAACAGTGATAGTTGATGCAGGTCCGCATACTCGTAGGACGTGACGTACGGCGGGCTGCTGACAAGAAGGTCCAACCGTTGCTCAGGCGGCGCGACGTCGGTCGCGCTCGCAACGGTGATCTGGACTGCTGGGCCCCCTTCAGAGCAGGGCTGCTCACTGTCGAAGCTCCAGGCCCTTGCGAACTGGCGCATCTGAGCCATGAAGCAGCGCAGCGGCTCCGCGACGACTTTTTCGGCATCCACGGATGGCTTCGTGGCCCGGCTCCGCCACAGGCTGGCTGGGCGCAAACATGCGGAAAAGGCGCAATCCAAGAGATCGCGTTCAGCTGTAGCCGGTGGGGTAACGGCAATGATTGCTTGGCGCAACCGAGCGAGACCCTCAAACTGCTCTGGCGAGAACCATCGCTGCAGCTGCGACTGGGCGTGAGCGCTGAGACTGCAAGTTGGCGTGCTCGCAGACAACGCATGTTCAACCTGGGAAGCGAGCGATTGAATCCGGTTAGACGTGTATGCACCGCTCTTCACCCGCGCGATCAAAGCAGCGACAGGATTGATGTCGCACCCCCAAAACTGCAGTCCGCGCCGCCGACCTTCATATGCCACTGTCCCGCAGCCGCAAAACACATCGCCAATCCGACTGACCTGACGTCCGGTCAGTCGTGCCAACTCGATCGCCCGGGCTGGGATATGAGCAGGAAACTTTGCGGGGTATGGGTGGATGCGGTGGACGGGCGATTCGGCCTCCGTGGGTAGATCCCAGTCAGACCATTCGGGCACGTCTGCATCGCGCAGCCAGCGCAGCTGCGCCGTATGAGCGAACACAAGTTCTTCTCGCTTCACTGCCTCTCCCTGGGCGCTGATACGTCCTCGTTGCAGGCAGAGTGTATGCTATGCATCGTATGCATGCATCGCGAGATCCTAATTTGCTCAGGGAAGACGTGGCACTTGTCGTGCGCGCAGCGCGGGAAAGAATGGGGCTATCTCAAGCAGAGATGGCGACGTTCCTTGGGGTTAGCCAGCCCAATATCTCGAGATATGAATCGGGTGCCGCGGCTCCGCCTGGAACTATACTTATGCACTGCATGCATGTTTGCGGGTTTCGGGCGTCCCGGTTGTTGCGTCTGAGTGAAAGAGGAGACGAATGGACGGCCGTCATGGGGGCCCTGGGAGATCTAGAGACCGCCATACACTGCGCTGCACAGGCGCACACGCAAGTGCCAGACAAGAGTGAGGCCGTTCGGGTCGCAAAAAAATGACAGCTACCGCCATCCGTGCAATCCACCCATTTCCAGCTCGTATGGCTCCCGAGCTCGCCCTGCAGCCGCTTCAGGCTCTTCCGGCCAACAGCCTAGTTTTGGATCCCATGAGCGGGTCAGGCACCGTCCTGCGACATGCACTGTCACTCGGCCATCGTGCCATTGGCTTTGATGTGGATCCGTTGGCCGTGCTAATGGCCAAGGTCTGGACTTCTCCTTTGGATGGCGACGAAGTGGAGAAAGAGCTCGCCACGGTGCTTCAGGAGGCCGATGACGTCGACCTACGGCGTTGCAAGCTTCCATGGGTGCAGCATGGATCCCAAACCCAAAAGTTCATCGAGTATTGGTTTGCGCCGGAACAAAGGCGAGCGCTGACGCGCTTGGCTTACGTGCTCCACTGCCGGCGGGGACGGCTTAGCCGCGGCGCCCGGAACTCGACGCTGGACGTGCTTCAGTTGGGACTGAGCCGAATCATCGTGACCAAGGATGCAGGCGCCTCGCTCGCGCGGGACACGTCTCACAGCAGACCTCACCGCGTCGGGGACACGTCGGACTTTGACGTGTGGGCTGGTTTTCAGAGATCGGTTCGGCAGATCGTCTCACGCAGCTCTGAGAATCCGCCCTCCACGGCGGCAACCATATCGCTCGGGGATGCAAGAGCCCTCAAGGTCGCATCCGCGAGCGTCGATGCGGTTATCACGTCGCCGCCATACCTGAATGCCATCGACTACCTGCGAGGCCATCGACTCGCACTCGTGTGGCTGGGGTACACATTCGAGGAGTTGCGTGACATTCGAAGCTCATCGATTGGCGCCGAGCGATCACCTGATGTCGACCGAGCAGACCTCGAGTCGGTGATGCGCGGCATCACCGCTGGCCAAGCTTTCGAGCGCCGTGTGGAGGGCATGATCAAGCGTTACGCGGGCGATCTCCTAAGTCTCGCAAACCAAGTGGCTACGGTTCTTCGTCCTGGTGGGCTAGCGACGTTTGTAGTGGGAAATTCCTGCTTGAAGGGCAGCTTCGTCAACAACGCCCAAGGCCTGTCTCTGGCCGCGCAGCAGTTCGGGATGACGCTCGTTGGAGAGACAACGCGAGAGCTCCCTGCAGCAAGCAGATACCTGCCGGTGACAGGTGCAGACCTGTCCAAGCGCATGCGCACCGAGGTCGTTCTAACTCTGCGACGCTGACGCTGAGCGAGGAAGGGCTGCGGCACCGCTGCAGGTGGACCAAACCCGGCCCTCCGGATACGCTTAGAGCGACCGCGCAACTTGCGCTAGGGGCTTGGCGTCCAGAGGGGGTTGCCACAGAGGGAGATCGGCGTGACGCCGTTTTCCTCGTCAGGAGCCGCGTGCTCGTGATCGGGGATGAAGGGCACCTCTGGATGGTGTGGGGCGGAGTCGGCTCGATATCCCTGAGCGTCGTGCGCCTCATACAGCATGTAGGCGTAGTCCAGCAGCGTTCGAATCCGCAGCAAGTATGACCAGCCGCTGTGCAAGGCGAACCCAGGTGCTAGCCGTTGCGACGTTTGGTCGCTGGCATCGACGTGGCGCGGAGCTGCGTCGCGACCTGGTGGCGCAACGATTCGATAATCTCGTCGGTCAGGTGATCCAGCCGCTTCATCGGCGGCAGGTCTGGATCCCGGCGGAACAGATGACTGGCGAAGTCCAGGATGGAGGGATGCTGCTGGGCTTCGATGTAATGGGTTTCGCACAGCGACAGGTGAAGCATCCGAGCCTTCGCCCCGTCGCCGATCGTTGAGCTCGCATGGCGAATGGCGGGAGCGCCGCACGCAGCACAGACGTCGCGATAACGATAGGCTGTTCGACGGCGGTGGTGCGCAAGTCTTCCTTCGACAAACGTCGTCGTATCGGCAAGGGCCTCTTCCTGCGCCGAGATCCATTGAGCATACCGTGACAGCAGTGTCGGCGTGTCCAGCTCTCGGCGCAACTGCTACAGGGTGTCGACAGTCTCCCAGCCGTGCTCGCAGGCACGCTGAGCGCGCCACCCTTGTGCGCCCGAGTAGGTGTAAAGCCGAACGCACTCGTAGTCTGGGCTTGGCGTATAGAGCGCCACGCCGCGCGGCTCTTGGCTCAGTCCACGTGTCCGCGCGTCAGTAGTCTTGAGCCGGCAGCTATCGTTGCCGGCCTCAAAGATGTGGCAATGATTGGTCAAGCGGTCCGGCAGCGCCGAGGTCAGCTTGGCATCGCCCAAGACACAACAGCTTGGGTGGACCAATTCAACCCGTAGTGGGGCGGCCGAGGCTCGGCGGGGTCCCGCCGGCCGCAGCCCGCTGGGGCGAAAGTTTCAACTTAGACGATGAAGTTCTCAAGTTAGCTGAATCTCCACTCCAGCACTTGAAACGTCACGAGCCGTCCCTATAATCCTTTGCTGCTAGCACTCGCATCGCCTGAGTGCTAACAGCCCCGAACGACAAGTGTGTCGGTCAAGGGGCCACTTTCTTGTGATGGGCCGGCAGTCATGGGCATGCCTGAATAGGCAGCCGCTGCGGGCCTGGAATCAAGTCCGACAGAGTCAAGGAGATCAGATGAAACTGCGTCCTCTTCACGATCGCGTGATCGTCAAGCGCCTGGAAAACGAAACCAAGACCGCCTCCGGCATCGTCATCCCCGACAACGCCGCCGAGAAGCCTGACCAAGGCGAGGTCCTGGCCGTCGGTCCGGGCAAGCGCAATGACAAGGGTGAATTCGTCGCCCTGAACGTGGCCGTGGGCGATCGCGTCCTGTTCGGCAAGTACAGCGGCCAGTCGGTCAAGGTCGACGGCGAAGAACTGCTCGTCATGCGCGAAGAAGACCTCTTCGCCGTGGTCGCCAAGTAAGACTGCAACGCGGTCTGCCGCGGCGCACGGCACGGTGGGCCCGGATCGTCATCGATCCGGATCGCCCTCCCCCTGCGCCCCTTGCGCGGACCGCTCACCACCCGGATGTCTCGCCCAGTGCGCGTGACGGCCGGCGTGGTCGGACTACCCAATACTGATTCGGAGAATTCAATATGGCAGCAAAAGACGTTGTCTTCGGCGGCGAAGCACGTGCTCGCATGGTCGAAGGCGTGAACATCCTGGCCAACGCGGTCAAGGTCACGCTGGGCCCCAAGGGTCGTAACGTGGTGCTGGAGCGCTCGTTCGGCGCCCCCACCGTCACCAAGGACGGTGTCTCGGTCGCCAAGGAGATCGAGCTCAAGGACAAGCTGCAGAACATGGGCGCCCAGATGGTCAAGGAAGTCGCTTCCAAGACCTCGGACAACGCCGGTGACGGCACCACCACCGCCACCGTGCTGGCTCAGGCCATCGTGCGCGAAGGCATGAAGTACGTGGCCGCCGGCATGAACCCGATGGACCTGAAGCGCGGCATCGACAAGGCCGTGACGGCCCTGGTCGAGCAGCTGAAGAAGGCTTCGCGCGCCACCACCACGTCCAAGGAAATCGCCCAGGTCGGCACCATTTCCGCCAACAGCGACGCGGACGTCGGTGAAATCATCGCCAAGGCGATGGACAAGGTCGGCAAGGAAGGCGTGATCACCGTCGAAGACGGCAAGAGCCTGGACAACGAGCTCGACATCGTCGAAGGCATGCAGTTCGACCGCGGCTACTTGTCGCCCTACTTCATCAACAACCCGGAAAAGCAGTCGGCGATCCTGGACAACCCGTTTGTCCTGCTCTACGACAAGAAGGTCAGCAACATCCGTGACCTGCTGCCCACGCTGGAAGCCGTGGCCAAGGCCGGCCGTCCGCTGCTGATCATTGCCGAAGAAGTCGACGGCGAAGCGCTGGCGACCCTGGTGGTCAACACCATCCGCGGCATCCTGAAGGTCGTGGCCGTGAAGGCGCCTGGTTTCGGCGACCGTCGCAAGGCCATGCTGGAAGACATCGCCATCCTGACCGGTGGCAAGGTGATCGCCGAGGAAGTGGGCCTGTCGCTCGAGAAGGTCACGCTGGCTGACCTGGGTCAAGCCAAGCGCGTCGAAGTGGGCAAGGAAAACACCACCATCATCGACGGCAACGGCGCTGCCGGCGACATCGAAGCCCGCGTGAAGCAAATCCGCGTGCAGATCGAAGAAGCCACCAGCGACTACGACCGCGAGAAGCTGCAAGAGCGCGTGGCCAAGCTGGCCGGCGGCGTGGCCGTCATCAAGGTCGGTGCCGCCACCGAAGTCGAGATGAAGGAAAAGAAGGCCCGCGTGGAAGACGCGCTGCACGCCACCCGTGCTGCCGTTGAAGAAGGCATCGTCGCCGGCGGCGGCGTGGCTCTGCTGCGTGCCCGTCAGGCTGCTGGCGAGATCAAGGGCGACAACGCCGACCAGGACGCCGGCATCAAGCTGATCCTGAAGGCCATCGAAGCCCCGCTGCGCGAGATCGTCTACAACGCCGGTGAAGAGAGCTCGGTCGTCGTCAACAACGTGCTGGCCGGCAGCGGCAACCACGGCTACAACGCCGCGAACGGCACCTATGGCGACATGATCGAAATGGGCATCCTGGATCCGACCAAGGTGACCCGCACCGCGCTGCAGAATGCCGCTTCCGTGGCTTCGCTGATGCTGACGACCGAATGCATGGTCGCCGAGTCGCCGAAGGACGAAGCCGCCGGTCCGGCCATGCCGGGCGGCATGGGCGGCATGGGCATGGACATGTAATGTCCGGCCGAGGCTGAACAGCACTCGATCGAAGGGGCCGCGCAAGCGGCCCCTTTTTCGTTGGCGCAGCGCTTTCTTCGCATCACCCGGATTTTCCGAACGATCGCCCACCCGGTTCAGGGTGGTCCACCGACTTGGGTGGGCGTGCCGCCTGCGGCAGCGACGCACATAATGCAGGCGTAAATTGAATCTCAAGATGCATCAAGCGCCTACGCTTCAATCCCTGGTCGATGAGACCCTGGCCCATGTGCCCACGCTGGCCCATGCGGTGTTCAACGGCATTCAGGACGAGCTCAAGAGCCGGCTTGAACACCATGCGCTGCTGGCCGGATGGTCGAAGCGGCGCGGGCAGTTCACGCCGGATTTCGAGGGCTCGCTGAACCTGCTGCTCAAGGTCTCGCGGGATGGCGGCGATCCGCTGCACCGCGACCGCCGCGCCGGCAGTGCCGACATGCTGAGCCTGGTCGATGAGAGCCAGGCCTTGAAGGATGTGGCCATCGCCAGCGTGATCACCGCGATCGAAGAGCAAAGTCGCGCGGAGCTGCACCAGCTGGGCAATTTCTTCGCGGCGCTGCGCGGCATCGCGCGCCCGCTCAAGAACGACAACCCGCTGCGCGCCGCCATCTTCGCCCATGCGCTGGCCCGCGCGATGGAAGGCTCGGACCTCGACGCCGAAGGCCGCTATGCGGTGATGCGCATCGCCGCCCAGCCGCTGGCCCGCAACCTGCAGCCGGTGTTTGCGCTGCTGTGCCGGCAACTGCGCGAAGCCCAGCTGAGCGGCATGCTCGAAAGCCACGGCTCCGCCATCAAGGAATCCGACCTGCGGATGCGCCAGTTCAAGGCCGCCACCCAGGCCCAGAACACGACGCTGGATGAAGTCGCCCTGAAGCTGGATGCCGTCACCCGCCCGGCCGGGCTGGGCGATCCGATCGGCGCGCCACGGCTCGGCCCCGGCGTGGGCGGCAGCGGCGATCTGCTCTCCCGTCTGTACGACCAGATCCTGGCCGATGACCGGCTCCAGCCGCAGCTCAAGGTGCTGATGGGTCGGCTGCAGGTGGCGATCGTGCGCTTGTCCCGCAATGACGTCACCCTGCTGCGACGTCAGGATCACCCCACCTGGCAGTTGCTGAACCGCATCGCGGCGCACGGCGCCGGTTTCCGCACCGGCGATGACGCCGGCCTGCGCGACTTCCTGCAGTTCCTCGACCGCGTCATCCAGCCGCTGATCACCAGCGAGCAGCCGGCCGCGGGCCAGTTCCAGCAGGCGCTCACCGAGGTCGACCAGCACATCCGCGCCCAGGCCGAACGCCGTGGCCAGGACAGCGCCGGCGCCCTGGAGCGCATGGACCGGGAGCAGCAGCGCCAGGAATGGAAGCGCTTGTTGCGCGAGCAACTGCAACACCAGCTCGACGATGCCCAGGCGGGCAAGCTGATGCGGCGCTTCCTGCTCGGCCCCTGGGTGGAAGTCATCGCGCAGGCGATGGTTCAGTCGGGCCGGGATTCGCCGGAAGCGATGGGCTACATCGACCTGGTCGACGGCCTGCTGCACAGCGTGCAGGTCCATGTGGATGAACCGGCGCGGCAAGGCCTGCGCATGCGCCTGCCAGCGCTGGTCGGACTGCTGGAACGCGGCATGGACAGCATCGCGCTGCCGCCGATGCAGCGTCAGGCCTTCATGGACGAACTGATGCGCCAACACGGCCGGGTGCTGCGCGGTCTGCCGGCGGTGGACGAAGCCGCCGCGATGCCAGGCGCCCTGCGCCGGGCCCCGCTCACGCCCGAAGAAGTGCTGGCCCAGCTGCTGGCCGAGCGCGAATCCCAGTTGCCCTCGCGCTGGGCCCATGAGCAGGTCGATCGCGGTCAACTGCCGACGGTGCCGGTCGGTCTGTTCAGCGAGGAACATTCGCCCGATGCGCAGGTCGCGATGCAGGACTGGATCGATGGCGTGCAGATCGGTGGCTGGTTCCACCTGTTCGTGCAGAGCGAATGGCTCACCGCGCAGGTCGCCTGGATCAGCGAAAGCCGCCAGTTGTTCCTGTTCGTCGGCCAGATCCACGAAGAGCGGCATTCGCTCACCCGCGGGGCGCTGGAGCAGTTGGTCTCGAACGGCCTGATCGCGGCGCTGGAAACCGAGCCCTTGCTGCAACGCGCGATTGGCACACTCATGCAGGATCTCGAACAGCAACGCTGAATCCGCATGACCCTGACGCTCCGTGCCGCCGCCTTGATCGCGGTCGGCGTGTGGATGGCCGTCGGCCCGGCCGTCCACGCCGCCTCGACCACGTCGACGCCCTCGCCGCTCACCCCGCCCCCAACGTCCCGCAGCGCTTCCGCAGCTGCGGGTGTCGCGTCGTCCGCCTCCAATGCCGGGCGCACGCTTCGCGACGCCGCCCTGCCTGCGCCCGCCGGTGTTCGTGCGCGGGAAGCACGCGCGATCGAGCCGGCTTCGGCGGGTTCCGCTTCCGCTCCTCCTTCCGCTTCTCCTTCCGCTTCGGCATCGGCGCCGACCACGGCGGCACCGACGGCCTCGACAGGATCCCGGCCGCGCCTGGGTCTGGTGCTGTCCGGTGGCGGCGCGCGCGGCCTGGCGCACGTGGGCGTGTTGAAGGTGCTGGAGCGCGAGCACATCCCGGTCGACGTCATCACCGGCACGTCCATGGGCGCGATCATCGGCGGGCTCTACGCCAGCGGCATGAGCGCAGAGGACCTGGATCGCGAGCTCTCCCGCATCGCCTGGGACCGGCTCTTCGCCAGCCGGGTGGATCGGCAAGACCTGTCGCAGCGCCGCAAGGAAGAGGACTTCGAGTTTTCCGCCACCATCGAATTCGGCCTGCGCAACGGCGAGGTCCGGGTGCCGACCGGGACACTCTCCAGCCGCGGCCTCGAAGCGCTGCTGCGGCGCCTCACGCTGCCGGTGCGCAACATCAGCGATTTCAGCCGTCTGCCGACGCCGTTTCGGGCCGTCTCCACCGACATGGAAAGCGGCGCCGAGCGGGTGCTCGCCGCCGGCGATCTGGCCCTGGCGCTGCGCTCCAGCATGAGCGTGCCGGGCGTGTTCGCACCGGTGGAATGGGAAGACCGCATCCTGGGCGACGGCGGCCTGGTCAACAACCTGCCGGTCGACGTGGCCCGCGACATGGGCGCCGAGCGGCTGATCGCGATCAATGTCGGCACGCCGGTCGGTGGGCGGGACACCTTGAACTCGCTGCTGGGCCTGACCGCGCAGATGATCAACATCCTGACCGAGCAGAACGTGCAGCGCTCGATCGCCACGATGTCGGCCGGCGAGGACCTGCTGATCACGCCCAAGCTGGGCAAGCTCACGTCGGGCGATTTCGACAAGGCCAAGGACTTCATCCGCCTGGGCGAGCAGGCGGCCGAGGCCATGCTGCCGGAGCTGCGCGCTTATGCGGTGCCGCCCGATCAGTACGAGGTCTGGCGCCTGGCCCGGTCCGAGATCAACCCGCCGCCGCCCCTGATCGCGGCGGTGAAGCTGGAAGGCTCCGACCTGACCAATCCGGAGCGTCTGCGCTCCCAGCTCGGCTCCCAGCCTGGCGCGCCCTTCGACAACACGGTGGCGGAGCGGGACATGCGCTTCCTGTCCTCCAGCGGCGATTACGAGCGGGTGGACTATCACGTCGAGTCCCGGCCCGAGGGCGACACGCTGGTCTTCAACCTGGAAGACAAGCCGTGGGGCCCCAACTATTTCCGCATCGGCATGGACCTGTCGACCGATTCCAGCGGCGACAGCGCCTTCAACCTGCGGCTCAGCCACAACCGCCACTGGTTGACCGACAAAGGCACCGAATGGCGCAACCAGCTGACGATCGGCGAGACGCCGCGCTTCTACACCGAGCTCTATCACCCGCTGGGCCTCAAGCTGGGCGTGGCGGATGACTGGTTCGCCTCGCTCTGGGCCGAGGCCAACCAGCGCAAGCAGATCGTCTATGACGATCTCGATCCCGACAACGCCAACCTCGGCCAGGCCCGGCTGCTGCGTCGCAATGCCTCGCTGGGGCTGGACCTCGGCCAGCCGTGGGGACGCTGGGGTGAGGTGCGCCTGGGCCTCGTCAGCCAGATCCGCCATGCGAAGCCGGATCTGATCACCGTGCTGTCCAGCGGCATGGGCAAGCTGCGCTGGACCAGTTATGAGCGGGCCTTCCGACTGCGCACCGTGGTCGACCAGTTGGACTTCGCCAACTTCCCGCAGCACGGCTACCGCTTCACCGTGGATGCGCTGGCCGGTCATCAGGACAACAAGAACCTGAACAGCGGCCGTTTCATCCGCGTGAACACCGAGGGCACGCTGGTGCGCAGCTTCGGCGGCCACACGCTGAGCCTGCATGCGCGCGCCCTGGCGGCGCAGCAGCCGGACGACACCGGCCTGGGCGGCGACACGCTGGGCGGCTTCCATCAGATGTCCGGCTATCAGCCAAATCAGCTGAGCGGCAATGCGCTGATGTTCACGCGGGCCACCTACTACCGGCGGCTGAATGACACGCCGTTCCTGTCGCGCGGCTTCTTCGTCGGCGGCACGCTCGAAGCCGGCAACACCTGGGCCAAGCGCCGCGACATGACCGTGAAGGACCTGCGCTACGCCAGCAGCCTCTTCCTGGGCTCGGACACCGGCCTGGGTCCGCTGTATGTGGGCGTGGGCTATGCGCCGAAGGCGGGCGCCTCGCTGTATGTCTTCATCGGTCGGCCGTGATGGCCGCCATGGCCATGATGGCCGTGAAGGCCGTCCGGCACGCTGAATCCGACCGGCTCAGGTGATGAGCCGCCGGCGTCCGCCGGGAGGCCGACCCGCGCTTCCCAGCGCGGGTCAGCGCTGATCAGACGCTCAGGGCTTTTCGGCCGACGATGCGGCATCGGACTCCGGGCCGTCCTCGGCATCATCGCCATCATCGCCATCGGCCGGATCGTCCTGCTCTTCGAATGATCCGTCGAAGTCTTCATGGCTGAGCTGGCGAGCCGGGCGATGCGCCCAGTCATAGATCTGCTCTGCCACGTCTTCCAGCCCTTGCTTGCTGAGGGCGGAGAACAGCGTGACGGCGATGTCCGAATCCTCGGTCGCCAGCACGCCCAGTTCTTGCTGCACCTTGGCCAGCGCGGCGGCGCCTTCCTTGCGGTTGAGCTTGTCGGCCTTGGTCAGCAGCACCAGCAGGCTCACTTCGCCCGCGGTGACGCGGTCGGACACGAACTCCAGCAGTTGCTTGTCCAGATCGGTCAGGCCCAGGCGCGAGTCAACCATCAACACCACGCCGGAGAGGCTCTCCCGCTCGCTCAGGTAGTCGGCCATCACCCGCTGCCAGCGCAGCTTGGCGTCACGGGCCACCGCGGCATAGCCGTAGCCGGGCAGGTCGGCGAACAGCGCATCCGGCGCGTCGCGCGGGCCCAGGGCAAACAGGTTGATGTGCTGGGTGCGACCGGGCGTCTTGGAAGCAAACGCCAGGCGCTTCTGCTGCGCCAGCGTGTTGATCGCGGTGGACTTGCCCGCATTGGACCGGCCGACGAAAGCGATCTCCGGCAACTGTCGCGGGGACAGGTCTTGCAGCGAGTCGTCGGCGCCGACGCCATCGAGGGGCTGACCCTGCGCGTCCAGCGAGCGATCCGCTGCCGGCCCATCGGTCTCGTCGATCGCATCGATCGGGTCGAAGGCGTCCGCCTCCTGCGCGGCGAGCGCGGCTTCAGCGGCGGCGCGGGCTTCTTCCGGCAACAGGCCGTTGATCGGCAGGTGACGGAGCTGGCTGGCGGTGGTGAGGAAACGCGCGGTGTGCGCCCAGGCCAGTGCCCGCTTGCCGGGCGTCAAGGGGGCGGCAGCCGGTTTGGGGGCCGGGGCCCCGCCTTGCGCCTTGGCTTTGGCGCGGGCTTTGGCGGCGGCGCGCAAGCCGGTTTTGCCCGGACCTTGTTTGGTGGACGACGTGCCACCCCGACCCGTGGCGCGGCCTGCGGGTTTCCCTGGGGCCGCCGAAGCGGGTTTCTTGTTGGAATCGGTCATCGCGCTTCGGGCTCAAAAGAGGTGCCATTGTAAGATCCTGCGGTTGCGCTCACCCAACCCCTCAACATTCATGAAGACTGCTGCTTTGTTGTTGTCGAGTCTGGTTCTGATCTCCGGCGCTGCACAGGCCGCGGATGCGAAGCCTGCCGCCAAACCCGATCTGGCCAAGGGCCAAACCATCTCCACCCAGGTCTGCGCGGCCTGCCACACGGCCGACGGCTCGCGTGGCCTGCCCGCCAACCCCATCCTGCAAGGCCAGCACCCGGACTACCTGGCCAAACAGCTGCACGAGTTCAAGGAAGGCAAGCGCAAGAACGCCGTGATGAACGCCATGGCCGCGCCGCTCAGCGACGAGGACATCCGCAACGTCGCCGCGTTCTACGGCACGAAGCAGGCCAAGCCCGGTTCGGCCAAGAACAAGGACCTGGTGCTGCTCGGCGAGCGCATCTACCGCGGCGGCATCGCCGACCGGCAGATCCCCGCCTGCGCGGGCTGTCACAGCCCCAACGGCGCCGGCATCCCCAGCCAATACCCACGCCTGGGCGGTCAGCACGCCGATTACACCGAAGCCCAATTGACCGCCTTCCGCGGCGGCGTGCGGCTCAACAGCACGCCCATGGTCGGCATTGCTGCCAAGATGAATGACCGTGAAATCAAGGCCGTGTCCGACTACATCGCTGGCCTGCACTGAATGAGCCGGTGAGATCTCTTCGCACGGATTCGATGCCGGATCCGTATCAAGACGTTGCATGCAGGCCGGTGTTCTCACCGGCCTGTTGCTTTTGCGGGCGACATCTGTCCCCTCAGACCGCGACAATGTGCCCATGACCGAGACGTCCCCCGCCCGCCCGTCTGCCTCGCGCGCCGCTCTGGCCGACGCGATGGAGCTGTTGGCCTCCATGCGATTTGCGATCGCGCTGCTCACCGTGATCTGCATCGCGTCGGTGATCGGCACCGTCGTGCGACAGCATGAGCCGATGCCGAACTATGTGAACCAGTTCGGCCCCTTCTGGGCGGAGCTGTTCGGTCATCTCGGGCTCTACACCGTCTACAGCGCCTGGTGGTTCCTGCTGATGCTGGCCTTCCTGGTCGTCTCGACCAGCCTGTGCATCGCCCGCCACACGCCCAAGATCCTGCGCGAGCTCAAGACCTTCAAGGAAGGCGTGCGCGAGCAATCGCTGCAGGCCTTCAAGCACAAGGCGCTGGGCCATCTGGAGCTCAATCCCGAAGCGGCGCTGCAGCAGATCAACGCCTGGCTCGCGGCCAACGGCTGGCGCGCCCGGGCCCAGGTGCGCACCGGCGGCGTGATGATCGGTGCGCGCAAGGGCGCGTCCCACAAGCTCGGCTATCTGGCAGCGCATTCGGCGATCGTGCTGATCTGCCTGGGCGGCCTGTTCGATGGCGATCTGGTGATCCGCATGATCATGTGGGCACAGGGCAAGTCGGTCTACACCGGCAACGATCTGAACGCGATGAGCGTCGACAACCGGCTCGGGCCAGGCAATCCCAGCTTCCGCGCCAACCTGTTCGTGCCCGAAGGCGGCAAGTCGGCGGCGGCGCTGCTCAACATGCCGACCGGCGTGGTGATGCAGGAACTGCCCTTCGATGTCGAACTGAAGAAATTCATCGTCGAGTACTACGCCACCGGCATGCCCAAGCTGTTTGCCAGCGAGATCGTCATCCATGACCGCGAAACGGGCGCCACCCGCGCGGCCACGGTGAAGGTGAATGAGCCGGTCAGCTACCGCGGGCTGACGCTCTATCAGAGCAGCTTCGAAGACGGTGGCTCGGAACTGAAGATGCGCCTGCGCAGCCTGTCCGCGCCGGTGGATGCGGATCTGTCGGGCCGCGTGGGCGGGGCCTCTTCGCTCAGCAGCGACGGCGGCACGCTGGGCATCGAATTCACCGGCCTGCGGGTGATCAATGTCGAGAACATGGGCGGCGCCAACGGCAGCGAGGGCGCGACCGATGTGCGCAAGGTCGATCTGGTCGGTCGTCTGGAGAAGCATCTCGGCTCCGGCGCGAATGTCTCCGGCGACAAGCACCTGCGCAATGTCGGCCCGTCGTTCAGCTACAAGCTGCGCGATGCCAGCGGCCAGGCCCGCGAATACAACAACTACATGCTGCCGCTGGAGCTGGAAGGCCAGCGCGTCATGCTGATGGGCGTGCGAGACACCCCCGCCGAGAGCTTCCGCTATCTGCGCATTCCGGTCGACGAGCAGGATGGCCTCGAAGCCTGGATCGCCCTGCGCCGCGCGCTGGCCGATCCGGCGCAGCGCAACCGCGCCGCGCGCCTGTATGCCGAAAGCGCCACGCCCACCGACAAGCCGCAGATGCTGCCGCAGCTGGAAGCCACGGCGGTGCGCACGATGGCGCTGTTCGCGGGCGCGGAAGGGCTGAAGGCGGATGCGCCGGCGCAGGGCGCGTCGCTGGGCGGGCTGCCGGCCTTGTCCGATTTCATCGAGCGCGAAGTGCCCAAGGAAGAACGGGCGCGCGTCTCCGAAGTGCTGCTGCGCATCCTCAACGGCAGCCTGTTCGAGCTGCACAAGCTGGCGCAGGAGCAACAAGGCCATCCGGCGCCCGAGGCGGGTCCGAAGACGCAGGCCTTCATGACGCAAGCGGTGCTCTCGCTGTCCGATGCCATGTTCTATCCGGCGCCGGCGCTGATCCAGTTGGCCGACTTCAAGCAGGTGCAGGCCAGCGTCTTCCAGGTGACCCGCGCTCCGGGCCAGACCCTGGTGTATGCCGGCGCCATCTTGCTGATCATCGGCGTGTTTGCGATGCTCTACATCCGCGAGCGCCGCCTGTGGCTGTGGCTGGAGTCCGCGCCTGGCCGATCGGAACAAACCCGCGTGCGCATGGCCTTGTCCAGCAACCGCGACACCCCCGACCTCAACACCGAATTCGATGCGCTCAAGCAGCAACTGCTGCATGAGGAGGCTTGAGATGAACACCCAAACGCCCGCCCTGGAATCCGTGAGCGTGTCGCCTGGCGCGCCCTCGGAACTGCAAGCACCCCGTTCTCTGGTCATTGGCAAGCGGGGCTGGCTGCATGGCCGCAGCCCGGCGGACTGGCTGTTCGCGGCGATGGTGCTGCTCGGCGCCGGGTTCGCCTTCAGCCGCTATCACGCCTCGATGGATGTCTATGAAAAGGGCATCCTGCTCTGCGCCACGCCCGCGCTGATGGCGCTGGGCTGGTTCTGGCGACCGCTGCGCCTGCTGAGCGTGATCGTCGGCGCGGCCAGCCTGCTCGCCATCCAGCTCTATCTGCGCCAGACCGACAGCTTCGGTGCCGACCTCGCCGCGGCGGACAAGGTCTTCTTCCTGAAATACATGCTGTCCAGCCAGAGCGCGATCCTGTGGATGAGCGTGCTGGTCTACATGAGCACGCTGTTCTACGGACTCGGCCTGTTCAAGCGCGACGGCGGCCACAGCGCGGCGGAAGCCATCGGCTCGCGCCTGGCCTGGGGCGCGGTGGGCATGGCGCTGATCGGCACCATGGTGCGCTGGTTCGAAAGCCATCAGATCGCGCCGGACATCGGCCACATCCCCGTCAGCAACCTCTACGAAGTGTTCGTGCTCTTCACCTGGCTGACGACGCTGATGTACCTGTATTACGAGCAGCGCTTCAAGACCCGTGCCTTGGGCGCCTATGTGATGCTGGTGGTCAGCGCGGCGGTGAGCTTCCTGCTTTGGTACACCGTGGCCCGCGAGGCCCATGAGATCCAGCCGCTGGTGCCGGCGCTGCAAAGCTGGTGGATGAAGATCCACGTGCCCGCCAACTTCGTCGGTTATGGCTGCTTCGCCATGGCCGCGATGGTGGCACTGGCCACGCTGCTGAAAACGGCGTCCACGCGGTCGCTGATGATCGGTCTGATCGGCGTGCCGGTCGGCCTGGTGCTGGTGCTGGTCGCGTTCCGCGTCGGCGCGTCGCTGCCGCCGGAGACCGTCGCCGGTCTGGACAGCTGGGCCGGCAAGATGGCTGGTCTGGCGGTGTTCCTGGCGCTGAGCGTGGTGCTGCGCGGTGCGCTGACGGCGCGTCTGCCCGCGCTCGGCACGCTGGATGACCTGATGTACAAGGCCATCGCGCTGGGCTTCGCGTTCTTCACCATCGCCACCATCCTCGGCGCCTTCTGGGCGGCGGAGGCCTGGGGCGGCTACTGGAGCTGGGACCCGAAGGAGACCTGGGCGCTGATCGTCTGGCTCAACTACGCCGCGTGGCTGCACATGCGCCTGATGAAGGGGCTGCGCGGCGTGATGTCGGCCTGGTGGGCGCTGATCGGTCTGCTGGTCACGACCTTCGCCTTCCTCGGCGTGAACATGTTCCTCTCCGGCCTGCATTCCTACGGGACGCTCTGACGCGGCCGCGCCCCGTCCGCAACTGGCGGGCAGCTCCTTCGATCCCAAACCACCCCCAAACCGTGATCGGCCGACACCGGTTCGACCCGGGAGGGCGTGGGGTTTGTGCGGCGAGCACGAGCCTCATGCCCTCGCGGCAGCGCGCCGGAGCGCGCAGGTAGGCGGTCGCCGATCAGCCAACCCCCATCGACGCGGGCGAATGGCGCTCCTTCGATCCCAACCCATCCCCAAACCGTGATCGACCGACACCGGTTCGACCCGGGAGGGCATGGGGTTTGTGCGGTGAGCACGGGCCCCATGCCCTCGCGGCAGCGCGCCGGAGCGAGCAGGTAGGCGGTCGCTGATCAGCCAACCCTCGCTTGAAATGGGCGGATGAAGCTCCTTTGATGCCTGATCCGCAGATCAGCGGAGTGAATCCGCGGGCTTTAAGGCTGCGCTCATGAAAACCTGACGCAGTCAGCGTAAGGTTCGGGGCTCGATCTGCGACCAAGGGGATCGACATTTCGCGCCGCGCCGCGCATTCCCGAAAGGCCCGCCCCATGCACTTCCTCAAGCCGCGTGATGGACAGCACATCCCGTCCTCCGAGATCACCCCTCGCGATGTCTACGACAGCCGCCGCGACTGGCTCAAAGCCGCCGGCGCGCTGGGCCTGACCGGTCTGGGCCTGTCGGGCGGCGTCCAGGCCCAGACGGCGGGGCCGGGCAAGCTGGCCAAGCTGCCGGGCGCCAAGAGCACCGTCGCCGGCGGCTTCGCGATGGAAAAGCTCACCAGCTACCAGGACGCGACCAGCTACAACAACTTCTACGAATTCGGCACCGACAAGAGCGATCCGGCGCGCAATGCCCACACGCTCAAGACCCGTCCGTGGACCGTCGCCATCGAGGGCGAGTGCGCCAAGCCGGGCCGCTACGGCATCGAGGACCTTCTCAAGCTCGCACCGATGGAAGAGCGCATCTACCGCCTGCGTTGCGTGGAAGGCTGGTCGATGGTGCTGCCGTGGGTGGGTTACTCGCTGTCCGAGTTGCTGAAGAAGGCCGAGCCCACCGGCAAGGCCAAGTTCGTCGAATTCACGACGCTGGCCGACAAGGCGCAGATGTCCGGCGTGCGCTCCGGCGTGCTGGATTGGCCCTACATCGAAGGCCTGCGGATGGATGAAGCGATGCATCCTCTCACGCTGCTGGCGTTCGGGCTGTATGGCGAAGTGCTGCCCAACCAGAACGGCGCGCCGCTGCGGCTGGTCGTGCCGTGGAAATACGGCTTCAAGTCGGCCAAGTCGATCGTGAAGATCCGCTTCCTGGAACAGCAGCCGGTCAGCAGCTGGACCAAGGCGGCGCAGCAGGAATATGGCTTCTATTCCAACGTCAATCCGAAGGTCGACCATCCGCGCTGGAGCCAGGCCACCGAGCGCCGCATCGGTGAGGACGGCCTCTTCGCGAAGAAGCGCCCCACGCTGATGTTCAACGGCTATGAAGCGCAAGTGGGTCAGCTCTACGCCGGCATGGACCTGAAGAAGAACTACTGAAAGCGCCGCGATGACGACTCCCGCCCCCGCCGCGGCCAGCCGCGCCGCCTTCGCGCCCAAAGCCCGGCGGCATCCGCTGCTGCATCCGGCCGCGAAGGTGGTGCTCTTCGTGCTGTGCCTGTCGCCGCTGGCTTGGCTGGTCTGGCGCGCTTTCGCCAACACGCTGGGCGCCAATCCAGCGGAGGCGCTGATCCGGGGCCTCGGCGAGTGGGCGCTGCGCCTGCTCTGGATCACCTTGGCGGTGACGCCGCTGCGCCAGTGGACCGGTCAGCCGGCGCTGGCGCGCTTCCGGCGCATGCTGGGCCTGTTCGCCTTCTTCTACGCCAGCCTGCATCTGCTGGCGTATGGCTGGCTCGACATGGGTCTGGACCTGGCCGACATCGCCCGCGACATCGTCAAGCGCCCCTTCATCCTGATGGGCTTCGCGGCCTGGCTGATGCTGGTGCCGCTGGCAGCGACCTCGTTCAATCGCGCCATCAAGGCGCTGGGCGCCAAGCGGTGGCAACTGCTGCACCGGCTGGTCTATCTGATCGCGATCGTCGGGCTGATGCACTTCATCTGGATGCGCGCCGGCAAGAACAACTTCGCCGAGCCCGCGATCTATGGCGCGATCCTGCTGGTGCTGCTGGGCTGGCGGATCTGGAAACGGGCCAAAGGCTGAGCGAAAAACCACCGCGCCGGCGCAGCGGTTCACGGTCTGATCCGCCCTGCGGCGGCAATCGGCGCGGCCTTCCCCGATAATTCGCGACTTCCTGCGCGAGGTGGACCGGCTTTCGACATCCTCGTGATGCCGCTGGCGGCGCACGGGGCGTTGGCGCTGGGCACGTCGGACGATGGACGGTACGGGCTCGACGGTCGGCCTCAACGCCCGCCGACATCGAACGTTGGGCGGGAAACCGGACGCCTCGCCGCAAGATCGTGTATCGCCAGTGCGCGCCGATTCCGCGGGGCCGCTGCCGATGCGCGGTCCCACTCGATGGATCCGCTGACGATTTCCGCCACGCTTGCCACGCCACGCCCCGCCGACCTTTAGACGACGCTTTCCAACGCCATGTCCCAACGCCCGAATCGCCTGCCGCCTGACGCCCCGCCGCTGTCGGTCGATGCCGCCATCCTGGGCGGCGGTCCCGCCGGCTGCAGTGCGGCCAGCTGGCTGGCGCAGCTGGGCTTGAGCGTTGCCCTGATCGAACGCGGTCCGCGGCTCTGCGGCAGTCTGCAATCGCTGACCTATGCGCAGGATTGGCTGCTCGGCGCGCCCGGTGAAAGCCTCGCGGCGCTGGGTGACCGCTATGCCGCCCAGGTGAGCGGCCAAGCGGGCGTGCAGGTGCTGACCGGTCAGACGGTGCACCATCTCGACTGGTCCGCCACGCCCGGCTGGCAGTTGTCCCTGGACCCGCTGGCCGATGCGCCGGATGGGCCGGATGCGCCGGATACCGCCCCCAGCCGCCAGCCGCTGCATGCGCGCACGCTGCTGCTGGCCACCGGCCTGACGCCACGTCATCCGGCGCCGCTGTATCCCGCGTCCGATCGGCATGGCCGCATCCTCGACGCGCTCGAACTCACGGCCCGGCGTGAATCGCTGCCGGTCGGTCGCGTGCTGCTGCTCGGCGGCGGCGACAACGCGGTCGAGAACGCCCTCTTCCTGCAAGCCCGTGGCCATGAGGTGACGCTGTGGTCGCGCTCCGACTGGCGCGCGCAGACACATCTCGTCCAGCAACTGGATGACCGACCCGGCCTGCGCCGCCGCCAGGCGCAGACCCTGCCGACCGCCGTCGTCGCGACGCCAGAGGGCGTGACGGTCAGCTCCAAGGCGTATGGCGACGAGCACTTCGACCATGTCGCCGTGCTGCTGGGCTATGAGCCGGAACCTTCGGCCTGGCTGCAGGTCGCCGATGCGCTGCAGCGCGCAGGCGTGACCGCGCCGTCCCATCCGTTCCGGGACGAGCCGCGCTTCGGCGTGCTCGGCCTGTTCGTGGCGGGCGATGCCAGCGGCCGGCAGCATCCTTGTGTGCAGACCGCGCTCGGCGACGGCGTGGTCGCCGCCAAACAGATCGAAGCCTTCCTGCGCCCGCTGCGGGAATCCCAGCCGCCGCCGGCGCTGCGCCGCAACAATCGGCAGGTCATCCACATTGCCGGGCTGCGCTTCGGCGCCAACCTGGGCGTGCTCGACTTCGAGCGCGAAGGACCGCAGCCGATCCAGGTCGATGCGGAGGTCAACCTCGGCGCGCAGACCATCGTCTCGCGCGACGCCGACATCGGCCATGTGCTGGACTATCGCCGGGTGCGCCTGATCATCATCGACGAGTGCACCGCCGAACACACCGACCTGCTCGAAGCCTTGCTCGGCAAGCTCTGCACCCGGCTGATGAAGCTGCCGGGCGTGGTGGGCGTGCGCATCAAGGTCACCAAGCTGGAAATCTTCCCCGACTGCCAGGTCGCCATCAGCGCGGAGTGCGGCCAGTGGTGATCCTGCGACCCCTTCACCGGCGCACGGCCGGCCAACCCGCGCCGCTGCGGCGTTGAGCCGGCCCCCGCCCGCTCCCGACATCCACCCTTCTGGCCCCGCGCCGTCCGACGGCGCCGCGCTCAGCCACCCGATACCGATTTGAGGACATGACCATGATCGACGCCCAGCCCCTCGACAGCGCCACCGACCGCCCGACCGCGCCCACCGCCACCCACGCCGATGCGGCCGCGGCCGCCGAGAAGAAGCAGGCGCATGAGATGAACAAGCTGTCGAAGCGCCTGCACCGCCAGGTCGGCCAGGCGATCGGCGACTTCAACATGATCGAGGACGGCGACAAGGTGATGGTCTGCGTTTCCGGCGGCAAGGACAGCTACTCGCTGCTGGACATCCTCATCAACCTGCGCGAGCGCGCACCGATCAAGTTCGACATCGTCGCGGTCAACCTCGACCAGAAGCAGCCCGGCTTCCCCGAGGACGTGCTGCCGGCCTACCTGAAGTCGCGCGGCGTGGATTTCCACATCGAGGAGCAGGACACCTACTCGATCGTCAAGCGGCTGGTGCCGGAAGGCAAAACCACCTGCTCGCTGTGCTCGCGGCTGCGGCGCGGCATCCTGTACCGGGTGGCGGGCGAGCTGGGCGCAACCAAGATCGCGCTGGGCCATCACCGCGATGACATCGTCACCACGCTGATGCTCAACATGTTCTTCGGCAGCCGCATGAAGGGCATGCCGCCGAAGCTGGTCAGCGACGATGGCAAGAACGTGGTGATCCGTCCGCTGGCGTATGTGAAGGAGTCCGATCTGGAGCGCTGGGCCGAGCATCGCCAGTTCCCGATCATTCCGTGCAACCTCTGCGGCAGTCAGCCCAATCTGCAGCGCGCCACGGTGAAGGCCATGCTGCAGGACTGGGACAAGCGCTTCCCCGGCCGTGTGGACAACATGTTCACCGCGATGGGCAACATCGTCACCTCGCACATGCTGGACCGCAACCTCTACCCGTTCCAGACCATCCAGGCGACGGGCGCGCCGGTCGAGAACGGCGACATCGCCTTCGACGAGGAAGAAAACTGCGGCACCACCGCCGCCAGCAGCTCGGTCATCCGCCTGGTGCGGGACGACGAGCAGGACTGAGCCGGAACTGCTCGCACAGCGCGGCGGCCGCCTTTCGTCGCGCGCCCTTGCGGGCTGTCCTGACCGCGCGGCAGTTCGTCTGCGCAGCGTCGTGCGCAAGTCCTGGCCCTCCTAGACTGCGCCGGTGAATCAACTCCCACCGTGCGCTGCACAGGAATCCGCCATGACCCAAGATCATCCGACCGCCACCGCCACCACTACCACCATGGCCCGCCCCGCAGCGCTGATGATGGCCCTGACCGCCGCCGTCCTGGCGACCGGTTGCGTGTTCGCGCCGCCGTCCACGGTGCAGGTGAGCAGCGCATCCGACGTCGCGAAGATGAGCGAGCAGGCGCTGGCCACCTGCGGCGCGGGCCAGGTCAAGGAAGTCAACGCCAAGAGCTTCACCTGCAAGTGAAGCGAAACCTGCGGGAAGCGCCGCAAAACGCCTCGCGGGGGTGATTGCCGCGCTTCCCTAGGCCTTACACCGGCTTCACAGACAAGGTCAACCTGACCGGGCCACAATCGTTGTTCTGCAGTGCGGGGTGTCCGGCCTGACCGGCCACCCTGGCGGCATCGACAACAGGAGGTCCGTATGTTCACCCTCACCCGCCGGCTGGCCATGGTCAGCCTGAGCGCCGCAGCACTGATGGCGCTGAGCGCTTGCGGCACGCTCAACAGCGTGTCGGCCGACGCCCAGTCCTTCGGCAGCTGGCCCGCCGGTCGCCAGCCCGGCACCTATGCGTTCGAGCGGCTGCCGTCGCAACAGCAAAACGGCGATGGCCAGAGCCGGATCGAAGACGCCGCCCGCGTCGCGCTCGAGAAAGCCGGCTTCACCGCCGCGCCGGACGCGCGCAATGCCGATGTGATGGTGTCGATCGGCGCGCGCATCTCCCGCAGCGCGTCCGCGCCCTGGGACGACCCCCTCTGGTGGCGCTGGAACGGCAGCTATTTCCATTGGCGCTACGGCCCCGCCTGGCGGCCGTATTACAGCCGCTGGGGCTATCCGTATCCGATGGATCCGATGATGGAACGGCGGTATGACCGCGAGGTCGCGCTGCTGCTGCGGGATCGCAAGACCAATGAGCCGCTCTACGAAGCGCGCGCCAGCAACGACGGCCTGACCGAGGGCGATCTGTCGCTGATGGCCGCGCTGTTCGAGGCCTCGATGGTGGACTTCCCCCAGACCCGGCCCGAGCCGCATCGCGTGACCGTCCAGCTGGGCGGCACACCGCCGGCCAGCAGCGCGCTCGCCCCCGCGCCGGCGACGCCCGGCACGGCACCGGCCACGCCGCCGGCCAAGTAACCTTGGTTTGCGGGCCCCGGATCGCGGGGACGCGGCGGGCCGCTTGACGGCGGTCCGCCCCGACGGCGCATCGATAATCGCGGTTTCTCCACAGGGACCGCGATTTGTCTATGTCGCTGAACATTGTCGTGATGGCCGCGGGCAAGGGCACCCGCATGAAGTCCAGCCTGCCCAAGGTGCTGCACAAGCTCGCCGGTCGGTCGCTGCTGCAGCATGTGCTGACCCGCACCGCGGCGCTGGACGCCGACGCCCGCATCGTGATCACCGGTCATGGTGCCGAGCAGGTGGAAGCCGCCATCAGCGGTCCCGGTCTTCGGTTCGTCCGCCAGATGCCGCAGCTCGGCACCGGACATGCCATCCAGCAGACGGTGCCCGCGCTGATCGAGGGCGGCAGCACCCTGATCCTGAGCGGCGATACCCCGCTCATCAGCACGCCCACCACCCGCGCGATGGTCGATGCCTGCGCGGGCCGGCAACTCGTGCTGCTGACCATCGACTACGCCGATCCCACCGGCTATGGCCGCATCGTGCGCGAGGGCGAATCGGTGAAGGCCATCGTCGAGCACAAGGACGCCACGCCCGAGCAGCGCGCGCTGCGCGAGTGCTACACCGGCGTCATGGCGGCCCCGACCGACGCGCTCAAGCGCTGGGTCGGCCAGCTCGACAACCGCAATGCCCAGGGCGAGTACTACCTGACCGACATCGTCGCCATGGCCGTGGCCGAAGGCGTGCCGGTGGTGGCCGTGCGCACGACCGATGAAACCGAAGTGCTGGGCGTCAACAGCCCGACCCAGCTCGCCCACCTGGAGCGGCGCTTCCAGCGCCAGCAGGCCGATGCGCTGATGGAAGCCGGCGTACGCCTGGCCGATCCGGCCCGTTTCGACCTCCGCGGCGAGCTGAATTGCGGGCAGGACGTGGAGATCGACGTCAACTGCGTGTTCGAAGGCTCGGTCACGCTGGGCGACGGGGTCCGCATCGGCGCGCACTGCGTGATCCGCAATGCCCGCATCGCGGCCGGTGCGCGCATCCATGAATTCACCCACATCGACGGCGAAGCGGCCGGCGTGAGCGTCGGCGAAGGCGCTCTGATCGGTCCGTTCGCTCGCCTGCGGCCGGGCGCCCAGTTGGGCGCGCAGGTGCACATCGGCAACTTCGTCGAGGTCAAGAACGCCACCCTGGCTGCCGGCGCCAAGGCCAATCACCTGGCCTATCTGGGCGATGCCACGGTCGGCGAGCGGGTGAATTTCGGCGCGGGCTCGATTACCGCGAATTACGACGGCGCCAACAAGCACCGCACCACCATCGGCGCGGACGTCCATGTCGGCTCCAACTGCGTGCTGGTGGCGCCGGTCACGCTGGGGGATGGCGCCACCATCGGCGGGGGCTCGACCATCACCAAGGACGTCCCGGCCGGCCAGCTGGCCGTGGCGCGGGGCCGACAAACCGTGATTTCCGGCTGGACCCGCCCGACCAAAAAGAAGTGAGGGGCTGTCCCGGCGGCTGAAAAGCCGTAAGCTTGAGATTCTGGGCTGTCCGATTCGTGAGAACGTCACAGGTCGGCCCAGTCGATGGCGCGCTCCCCCCCAAGCTGCGGGAAGCGACCGGAGCGGCGAATCCCTAGGATTGGCCCTGTTGTTGGCTCACCGGGTTGTGTTCCATGGCGACTACAGATACCGCTGCTGATCGCGTCCTCGCTGCCGAGGCGCTGGCGCTGCCGTCCGACGAGACGTCCCTCGCCCAGCCTCCGATCTCCGGAGCGCTGGAAGCGTTGATGACCTCGGTCGAGGCCGCGGAAAGCGCGGAGGCCCAGGCCGCCCGCGCCGAAGCGCTGGAGCAGCTGGCGCTTTCGCATGCGATGTGCGATCAGGCCGCCGATGCCTGCTTCTATCTGTGCCGCAGCCTGGGTCTGGCTCGTCAACAAGAGCCCGGCGGTGAGCCCGATCTGGAACTGCTGTTCCAGTTGCTGGGCGCGTTGGCCGATCTCCCGGCCGAAATCAACGCCATGCCGGTGCCCGAAGGCGAAGCCGATGGCCTGGGCATTGCAGAACTCTGCCACCAGCTGAGCGCCGCACGCGAGCTGACCACCGAAGCCTGGAACGAAGCAGCCGACTTCAACCAGGCGCTGACGCCCTGCCCCGCCGGGTCATCCATGGCGCTGCACTGAAACGGCATCTTCTGAGCGAGCGCGCACTGGCGCGCTTCAAACGCATGACGGGCGCGCTTGCGCCCGAACGACGCAGCGGCCTGTCTTGAGAGACTGCGCCCGCCCTCACGGCGATGGTGCGCCACGTCTTGGCGTGGCGACCTGCCAGGTCAGTGAGGACGGCCGCCCGCGTCACGATGCCCGCGTTCATGGCCGGCGATCAGCCGGCTGACGCGCGACACCGACAAACCCAACTCCCGAGCCAGCGCGGTCATCGACTGACCGCCTTCGGTGTGGGCACGATAAAGGGCCTCCTCCCTGGAGGTGCTGTTCTTGAGCCAGTCCCGCCAGCCGCGCGGACGCGCGGAACGGGACGGACGCTCGCTCTGGCGCACGGTGCGCTGCACAAAAGCCGCGTCGCCCAGAAAGATCTGATGGCGCAACTGGCCCCAGATGTTCAGATCCGGCTCGGCCGTGACCATGGCCTGATAGCGCTGCGCCGCCCGGCGCCGGTCCGCCGCGTTCTGCGGCACGCGGCCCAGCACATGGGTCCACAATCCTTCGACTTCCAGCCACTCCGGCGCGGACGCCAGCCCGGCATGCGCGAGGTAACTGCTCCACGGCCATTCCTGCGGCGCGCTGACCAGCCCGCTGCGGCGGCCGATCAGCTCGACATACCGACAGGCATCGAGCAGCAGATGCTCGCGATCCACCAGCACGGCCTTGAACCGGCCCTGGAAGACATGGCCGGTCTGACCGTGACGTCGGTTGTGCGCCTGCGTGTAGACGCCATTCAGATGCCGCATCAGCCGGGAGAGATTGGCCTGGCGAGTGAACAGCAGCAGCTCGTAATGCTCGCGGCCGAGGCCGTAGGCCAGGACCTGCGCATCGAAGCGCTGGGCCGCCTGGTCGATCAGCTCCAGCAGCGCATGACGGTCATCGTCATCCGCGAACACCGCCGATTCACCCCGTGTGGCCACGTGGTAAACGGCGCCTGGAAACTCGATGCGAAGCGGTCGGGCCATGCCGTCAAAACTAGGCGAGGCCGAACCAAAAGGCAAGCGGGCCATGCCGCCTGAACCTGGGGACGAGAACGCTGGAACGCCGGTTCGCGGTGACTTGTCACACTCGGCGCGGACCCGACCGGCGCGCCGCCCGCAGGCAGGCGCAAGACGTGGCCCCGAGGCGCGGCGACCGGAGGAGGGTCAGGCCTGAAGCACGACGCCGCGCCGTCGACGTGCGCGGCGGCGTGTGGCCTCCGGCTTATTGCTGGCCGAGTCGGCCGAGCACCTGCAGGACGGCGTCCTGACCCATGCTGCGGGCATCCGCCAGCTCGCCGCCCAGCGTGGCGCCCAGCACCTGGCCGTCGCGCGACAGCACGGCGACGGTCGGAATGCCTTTCTTGAGGGTCACGCCCATCTGGTTGGCGACGTCCACATTGCGGTCGAAGCGACCGACATTCACCTTCACCGTGACGAAGCGCTTGTTCACCTCGTCCGCCAGCGCGCCCTGGCCGAAGCCACGGTCGAGCGCCAGACAGTCCTTGCACCAGTTGGCGCCGTAGACCACCAGCACCTGCTTGTGCTCGGCTGCCGCGCGGCTCAGCGCCTGGTTGATGTCCGCCCGCGCATCGGCCTGCTCGTTGTAGGGCGCGGCGGTGTCGGCGGCCATCGAAGGAAGCGACAGAGCCGACGCCAGCACGGCGGCCGCCAGGGTGAAGGAGGTGCGACGTTTCATGCGCGCGAGTGTGCCACCGCCACCTGCATCGCGGGGGCGACCCTGAGCGCGCCGGGGGCACAGCCGTGCGCATGCGGTACAAAGCAGGGTTTGCCTGCACAACCCCGGAAAGAAACGATTCATGGCCTCCAGCCTGCTAGCCCTGCTCGACGACATCACCACCGTTCTGGACGATGTGGCGTTGCTGTCCAAACTCGCCGCCAAGAAGACCACCGGCGTGCTGGGTGATGACCTGGCCCTGAATGCGCAGCAAGTCACCGGGGTGCGGGCCGACCGGGAACTGCCGGTCGTCTGGGGCGTGTTCAAGGGATCGCTGATGAACAAGGCGATCCTGGTGCCGGCGGCTCTGGCGATCAGCGCCTGGGCGCCGTGGCTGGTGACGCCGTTGCTGATGGTGGGCGGCGCCTATCTGTGTTTTGAAGGCGTGGAGAAGCTGGCGCACCGATGGCTGCATTCGCCCGAGGACGACGCGCAGGACGCGGCCCTCGACCAGGCGCTCAACGACCCCAAGGCGGATCTCGCCACCCTGGAGCGCGACAAGATCAAAGGCGCGATCCGCACCGATTTCATCCTCTCGGCCGAGATCATCGCGATCACGCTGGGCACCGTCGCGGATGCGCCGTTCACCACCCGGCTGATGGTGCTGGCGGGCATCGCGCTGGTGATGACGATCGGCGTGTATGGCCTGGTCGCTGCCATCGTGAAGCTGGACGATGTCGGCCTGTGGCTGAGCCGACGCGCCGCCGCCTGGCAGCAATCGCTCGGCCGCGGCCTGCTGGCGCTGGCGCCCTGGCTGATGAAGGCGTTGTCGGTCGCGGGCACGGCCGCGATGTTCCTGGTGGGTGGCGGCATCCTCACCCATGGCTTGGGCGTGCTGCATGACGGCATCCACCATCTGGTCCAGGCCCTGGGCGTCACCGGCTTCGTGCAGACGGTCGTGGAATTGATCAGCGACGCGCTGGTGGGCGTGGTCGCCGGCGCGATCGTGCTGGCTGGCGTGACGCTGGTGCAGCGGCTGCGCCGCCGCTGAGTTCGGGATCGTTGGCGGAGATCGGCTTTTCACCGCCTGTCGCCGCCACGGACTCGAACGGGCAGACCGGGCAGATTGCCGCAGCGGCGGTGGGCTCGGTCGCTTCAGTCGGCTCGCCGAGCGCTCAATCCCGCTGGTACGGCGGCAACTGGGCGCCGCAATCGCGACAGAAGCGCGCCTCCGGCAGATGGCCTTCGCTCAGGCAGACCTGGCAGGTGCGGGTGGTCGCGGGGCGCTGGCGGCGCTGAGCGGTCATCTCCGCGGTGACGATGCCTGTCGGCACGGCCAGGATGCCCCAGCCCACCAGCATCATCAGCGAGGCGATCGCCCGGCCGAAATCGGTCTTCGGGGTGATGTCGCCATAGCCGACGGTGGTCATCGTCGTGATCGCCCAATAGATGCTGGCGGGGATGCTGGTGAAGCCGTTCTCCGGTCCTTCGACCACATACATGACGGTGCCCAGCACCACCACGATCATCAACACCACCGAGATGAACACCGAGATCTTGCGGGCACTGGCGCGCAGCGCGTCGACCAGCATCGCGGTCTCGGCCACATAGGCGCTGAGCTTGAGCACCCGGAAGACACGCAGCAGCCGCAGCACCCGCACATCCACCAGCGCATAGAGCTCCGGCATGAACAGCGCCAGATAGGTCGGCAGCACCGCCAGCAGGTCGACCAAGCCGTAGAAGCTGCGGGCATAGCGCCAGGGATGCCGCACGCAGGCCAGCCGCAGCAGGTATTCCAGCGTGAAGACGGCGGTGAGCAGGTACTCGCACACGCTCAACCACAGACCATGCCGGGCGCGGAAGGCCGCCACGCTTTCCAGCATCACCACCGCGATGCTGAACAGCACCAGGCCGATCAAGGCCAGATCGAAGGCTCGCCCGGCGCGGGTATCCGCCTCGAAGATGATCGTGTAGACCTTCAGCCGCCATCCCGACAGGGGCCGGCCCAGGCGTTCGGCTTCGGGGCGGCGGTCACGTGGCTCGTTCGATCTCGGCATCGCTGGTATGGTGGAACACAAGGTGCGGGCGGGCGCGGAACCGTCGTCCTGAATCGGTGGCTGCCGGTGATGGGCGTCACCGCGGCGAGCCTGGCGGATCGGCCAACGCGAATGTACCGGCAGAGCGCGGTGCCGAATCGCCAGGTCCCGGGTCCCGGCCACAGGAAAAGCCGCGGTCCTTGACCGGGACGCTGCGCCGGCGCCCCCCTTCATCGCGGAGAATCACACCATGAAGACGCATCAGATCGAGATCCAGAAGTTCAAGGCCGCCTCCAACTCCAGCCACGGCACGGTGAGTTTCAAGGTGGACGCCCTGGTCACTGGACGCCAGCCCGTGGAAGGCATCGAGCCCTCGTCCCTCATCACCATGAGCGAGGCCAATGCCCGCGTGCTGATGGCGCTGCTCAAGACCCAGCTCAGCGAATTCGACGGCCGCAAGGCCCGC
This sequence comes from Burkholderiaceae bacterium, assembly GCA_913776825.1. Taxonomy (GTDB): domain Bacteria; phylum Pseudomonadota; class Gammaproteobacteria; order Burkholderiales; family Burkholderiaceae_C; genus Roseateles. The sequence goes on along the minus strand of CAJYPV010000026.1, from coordinate 273,892 downwards.
AGCCAGCGCTGAGCAGGCACCCCGTCGGCACGACGCTCCGTCAGCCCTTGGCTGCCAGTCGTCGACCGGCCCCCCGCCCCCTCCGCCCCTCATTTCCCGCACCCCGCGCGTTCTCTTCCCTCCGCGCTCTCAGGACACCCACCATGGACTTTCCGCAGTACCAACCCGACAAGGCCGACTATCTGCCGCTGACCGACGACGAGCTGCAGGACCTCGACGACTGGCTGTCGGACCTGCCCACCGATGCCGCGATGAACATCGAGGCGCTGGACGGTTATCTCAGCGCGATGCTGCTGAGCCCGGCGCCGCTGACCGACAAGCCGGGCGCGGAATGGATGGCGCCCATCTGGGGCGGCGGCGATCCGTTCCAGAGCGGCAAGCAGCGCAAGCGCATCGCGCTGTGGCTGCTGCGGCATGTCCACAGTCTGGCGGTGCAATGGAGCTCGAAGCAGCAGGAGTGGGAACCCATCTTCAGCGTGGCCGAGGAAGGCGAACAGCAACTGGTCGACGCGGAAGACTGGTGCACCGGCTTCATGATCGGCGTGGACCAGGACGGCGACGCCTGGGGCCCGCTGTTCGAGCATGTGAAGACCGCCGCCGCGCTGGCGCCGATCGCGCTGCTCGGTGGCGATGAAAGCCAGCTCAGCGCCGAAGACCAGGCCAAGCTGACCGACCTGCACTGGCGCGATGCCCTGAGCCGCGAAGTGCCGGAAGGCGTGCTGACCCTCTGGACCCTGCGCGAACAGGCCCACTGATCCACGACGCGAGGTGACGATGACGGTGACGGTGATCGGAGCGCCCGCGGTCGGGCAGATGTCGCGCGCTGCCACGCAGCGGTCGGAGCCGGTGCGCTCGGATCACGCGTGGCGTCCATCGGCGAAAGCGCTGGCATGTCTGACGCTGGTCGGCGCGGGTCTTCTCAGCGGCTGCGGCAGCACCGTGGTCAACCCGGTCACCGGGCGCGCGGAGCGCAGCGTGATGTCGCTGCAGCAGGAGGTCGAAGAAGGCCGCAAGGCGCATGACGAGGTGCTCAAGACCTACACGCCGGTCGCCGATCCCGCGCTGCAGGCGGATGTGACGGCCTTGGGCAACAAGCTCGCGGCCCAGTCGCATCGCGCGGAGCTGGCCTGGCATTTCACCGTGCTGGACAGTCCCGAGGTGAATGCCTTCGCGCTGCCCGGCGGCTATGTCTACGTCACGCGCGGCATCCTGGCTTACATGGAGAACGAAGCCGACCTGGCCGGCGTGATGGGTCACGAGATCGGCCACGTCACCGCCCGCCACGGCGCGCAACGCGCGACGCGGCAGCAAACCGCCGGCATCGGCGTGCTGGCCGCCACCGTGTTGGGCGCGGTGCTGGAATCGCGCGGACTGGGCGGCGCGGCGGATATGGCGGGGCAGGTCTCGCAGAACGTCGCCGCGGGCTACATCGCCTCGTACAGCCGGGAACAAGAGCTGCAAGCCGACGAGCTGGGTGCGGAATACCTGGCGCGCAACCGCTACGACCCGCGGCACATGGTCGACGTGATCCAGGTGCTGAAGGACCAGGAGCAATTCGCTGCGGACCAGGCCCGGGCGCAGGGGCGCCAACCCAACAACGGCAACAGCTGGCTGGCCTCCCATCCCAGCAACGAGCAGCGCCTGCAGCGCATTCGTGACGAAGCGGCGGCGCTGACGGCGGACCGTCCGGTGGATGAGAACCGCGCGGCGTTCCTGCGTGCCATCGACGGCATGGTGTTCGGGGACAGCCCATCGCAAGGTCTGGTGCGCGGACAGCAGTTCCTGCATCCCTCGCTGGACATTGCCCTGACCGCGCCGGCGGGATGGCGATTGGCCAATGAGAGCGAGTCACTCACCGTGATGAGTCCGGGCCGGGATGCCGCGCTGATTCTGCAATCGGTGCCCGCGAAGTTCGGCACCGCCCATGAGGAGATTCTTCGCCGCTGGGGCGCGGAACAGGGCCGCACCGATGCCAAGCGCATCAACGGCCTGACGGCCACCCGCTTCAGCGGTGTGCGTCGCAATGCGCAAGGCCAGCGCAGCCAGGCGGAACTGACGCTCATCACCAGCGCCAAAGGCCAGGTCTATGCGCTGGCGTATGCCGCCAAGGACGCGGCCACACTGCAGGCGCAACGCGCCGCGCTGACGCAGACCGAAGAGAGCTTCCGCGCCTTGACCGCGCAGGACCGGCAGCTCGCCAAGCCCTGGAAGATCAGTCTGCGGCCCTTCCCGCCCGGCGGCTTCGCCGAGCTGGCGAAAGCTTCCGTGTTGACCGAGTCGCAGCTCAAGCTGCTCAACGGTCACTACAGCAAGTCGACGCCACCCGCAGCGCAATCGCTGGTGAAAGTGGTGGTCGCCGCGCCCTGACCCTGCGATGGCCGTCTGCTGACGACCTCAGGCCTGCCAGACGCCGAACCCGGCCTCACGCAGGCCGATGGCGAGCTCGACTTCCATCTCGCGCGCCGCCTCGTAGGGCATCGGGTTGTAGACCTCATACAGCGAGGGCAGCAAGCGCAGGCCGTAGTCGAAGACAAACCGGTTGGACTGGATGCCGGCCTTGTGCTTGTCGAATCGAAGGTCGGGGTCCAGACCGGTCATGCCGACATACACAAAGGGCTTGCCCAACTGATAGTCCGGATTGGCCCGGCGGAATCGGGCCTCATTCCACACACGGTCCGACAGCTCGACCACGTAGACATGGTGGTGATGACGCCCGCGTGCCGAGGCGTTGGCGTCGGACGCAGGCGTACCGCTCGGTGCCTTCGGCGCTTTGGGTGCCTTCGGTGCTGTTGGCGCTTTCGGCGCTTTCGGCGCTTTCGGTACTTTCGGTGCTTGGCCCACTTTGGCCAGTTTGGCCGCTTTGGCGGCTTTGGTCGCAGGAGGCGCGGGAGAAGTGGCGCGAGGGAGCGCCGCCACTGCTGTCGCCCTCGGCGCACTCGTGGCTTTGGTCGCCTGGGGCGACTGGGTCGCCTTGGCGGGCGTCTTCGGAGATCGCGATGCGGTCACGGCGGGAAAGCGGCAGGCGGTAGGGAAGCGGTTTGCAGGCGGTCGGAATGCGCGGGCGTGCGGACCGAGCCCGGGCTTGTCCAGCCGCCTTCACGGCCGACACTCTAACGCGCATGCGCCGCCAACCTTGCGGCGCCGACCTTGCGCGGCATGACACCGTCGCTCGTCCCGATGGGCGTGCCATGCCGCAGGTGACTCTGGAGCCCCACGACCATGGCCACGCCTCGGACCTCGGGCCTCGCCCACGCCCACGCCCACGCCCACGCTTCTCTCCTCTCTCCTCTCTCCTCTCTCCTCTCGCCTCTCGCCTCTCGCCTCTCGCCTCTCGCCTCTCGCGTCTCGCGTCTCGCGTCTCGCGTCTCGCGTCTCGCCTCGCGCCGCGCGCCACGCCCGCTCCTCGCGCCTCGCTGAGCAACGCGCCAGGTTGAGTGCAACGTCAGGTTCAGCCACGCGCCAGGCTGAGCGCCGCGCCAGGTTCAGTTACGCGCCAGCGTGAACCAAGCGCGAGGCCTAAGCCTCGCGACACACCCGCGGTTCCGCCGGACGACCTCAATGGGCCAAGCCATTCCCTTGCATGCCTGCGGCAGCCGCATAGGGCATCGCAGGCTCGCGCAGAGACGGCAGAGGCGAGTGCTCCACGCTCACCATCGGATCGGCCTGATGCAGAGCTCGTTCCACGATGCCGAGCATGGCCAGCGCGCCGCGAATCAGATCCCGCACATTGGCCGCCACCACGACCGCCTCGTCGTCGTCGGGCAACGGATCCTCATCGAGGAAATCCCGTTCCAGTCGCGCCACCAACTCGCCGGCAGCCGCCGCTTGCTGCAGACGCTCCCGAAGGCAGGCCATTGCGGCGCGCACCGTGATGTCGCGCCTCGGGGCGAGCCAGTCCAGATTGCCGCACGGAAAGCGGCTGCGGCTCGGATACATGCGGGTTTGATAGAGGAAGTCGTCGAAGGCCTCGTCATCCAGCGACAGCAGCGGTTTGAGCTCCAGTAGCGGGACCAGTCGGTCGGTCGCCACGGACGCCCATCCCGTCCGCTGATCTGAGCCAATGACGACCGAAGCACGTCGCGCGGATCGCGGATTGGCGCTCGCCTGCGCCGCCGCCTTCTGTGCTTGCAGCCGTTCGCCGAAGCGGGCCGCTGCCAACGCCGCCGCCGTGGTCGTCGGATCGGCTGTGAGAGAGGCTTTGCCCTCCCACCGCTTCGTTCGGGAGGCTCGTTGCGGCGGCCTCGCCACGGCTGCTTCCATCACGTCGACTGGCAGCGACTGTGGCAACGCCTCGATGGTCCCCACGATCGATGTCAGCGGGGCTGTCGTCGGGGGCATGGCCGCTTCCCATGTTGTGAATGGCGCCGACGCTGCTGAAGCCGCTCCCACTGTTGCTGCCATTGCCGCAATCGCCGCCGCTGCCGTGGTTGCCGTCGCCGCAGCCGCGGTCGCAGCCGCATCCGCATCCGCAGCCGCTGTAAGTCCTGATGCAAGCGGCTCAGAAGCGCTCGACACGATCGACGGGGTCGGCGCGGTCGGCGCGGTCGGCGCGGTTGGTGCGGCACGCACCGTCACCGAAGCATCGGTGGAGGCACGCGGATGAGAACGGATCGGGCGGGACATCTTCTTGGCCATGATCACTCGCTGAATGGCGCCGGTGGGTATCGGCGGGCATCCATGATGTGATCGGCGCTCGCTTCGGCCCGGTGAAAAATCAAAGCCCGGCCTGCCGTCACGCCTGGTTTCAACTCGACCGACTGGCTTCAGTCGGCATGCCCGCCTGGATCGAGGGCTGACCACCCATCTCAGCCAGTACCGGACACGACAAGCAGTCAACCAATGGCGAGGATGCTCGCGAACGGAGGCGCCTGGCGCCTCTCGCTATCGCTGTCGTTCGCGCTCACGCACAACGCCACGGCCTCTGCCCCAGACCCTCCGCCTCCTGTCGAGGCTGAGGCTAAGGCTGAGCCTGAGCCTGAGCCTCAGCCGCGCGCCACGCAGACCGCCGGCAGCCAGATCCCGAGCGCGCCATAGCAGGCGAAGGCCATCCACACGAGCAGAGCCGGCAAGCGCCAGCGCTGAGGATCGCCACGCTCGGCGGCCTCCGGGCCGGAGACGAACCGACCTCGGCGTTGGACCAAGGCGCGAATGAGCATGCCCGCCAGCGCTTCCACTCCACGCAGGCCGGAGAAGTGGGCCAACTCGACGGGCTCACCCGGCCCCACTTCCTTCGCTGGCAACACGACCAGCGAATGCAAGGCTTTCAGGCCGACCTCGTGTCGCGTTTCGTGCCGCCACTCGCGGGGAAAGCCAAGCGACTGGCGTCCGCGTCGCAAGGCGGAACTGAGGTCCAAGGTCAGACCCGTCGCATCGACCAGCAGCCGCCGGCGCCGCGTCGCCCAATGCAGACCGAGGCCCGCGCAGACCACCGAGCCCAGCCACCAGAGCCCCGCTGCCAGAGCGTGCCCTGCCCACGCGCTGGTGTGCGCCTCCGTGACCAGGCCCGCCGCCAGGATGAAGGCCATCAGCGCGCCGAAAGTGGACCCGGCGATGGAGAAGCGCGCTTGCCAGCGTTCCCCGTCGCTGAGCAGGATCAGGCTATCGCTGGGCAGGGGCGGAAGCGCCGCCAAGGCCTCGGGATTCAATGGAGTGATCTGGAGGTCGCCGCGCTGGCGCCTGGCTTCCGCCCCGGAGGCGGCAGCACCCGATGTCGGCATGGTCTCGGACGACCCGTCGTTCCACCACCGCAGCGGTGCGGTGATGGGGCCCGTCGACGATGTCGTGTCCATCCCCACGGGATCCGTGGGCGGTGGAGGGAAGTCGAACTTCAACACGCAGTCGCGCACGCTGTCATCGGCGAGCCCCTCGATCAGCACACGCCATGCTTGCGTTTCGTGATCGATCAGGGTGCCGGTGGATCGCGCATCGCGATCCAGCAGAAAGCCGGCGTGAACCACCGCATCCGGTGGATCGCTGTCCATCGACGGCTGTGCGGGCGCCGTGATGGACACGCGCTGTACATATTCGCGCAACAGCGTCTGAGGGGTGCCGGAGGTTTGTCGATCCTCGCCGTACGCCTGCAGCCGAAGCAGCAGCCACATGCCGGGCCGCCACAACCGGCCGGGAATGCGGAGGGTGAAGCGCACCCGCTGACCTTCACGCGAGGCCCGCAGCCGGTAACTGAGATGCAGACCGTGCGTCCTCGCGATCATGCGATCCTCGCGCCAGGCCAGGCGAATCATCGCGCCCCCCGCGACCAGGGCGCAGGCCCACAGCGCGAGATAGCGCGCAGGCCAATGGCGGCCGTCATTGAATGCCCAGACCAGCGCGCAGCCGACCGTCCAGCCGACCGCGAACAGCCAGTTCGGCGCGAGGTGGAAGCCGTCCGTCAGCTCGGCGTGGATCTCACCATCCGGCCCGGGCGACGGCGAGGTCATGAAGCGGCATCGGGCTGCGCGCGCAGCCAGGTCTGGAGTTGCTCATGCGTCGCCGTCGCGCCTCCACACACGACCACCAGCGGCGACTGAAACGGTGCCAGCGCGGTCGAGGCGCCGTCATACAGCGCCGCCAGTGCCGCGCCGCACGCGGGCTCGACCAGCAGGCGGTGATCCTGCAGGAACTGCAGGCAAGCCTCCAGGGCGGCGCGGTCGGTCACGACCTGGCTGCGGATATCGTGCGACCGGGATAACTCGAACGCTTGGGCGCACACCTGCTTGGCGCCCAACGAGGTGGCCACGCTGGCAATCGATGGCAGCACCACCCGCTGCCCCGCCTGCATCGCCTGCGCCAGCGAATCGGCGCCGTGGGTCTCCACCGCGATCACCGGCAGGTCGGCCAAGCCGTTCCGACGCAGACCCTCCACGACCCCGGACAGCAGACCACCGCCACCCACTGCGACCACCACCGCATCGAAGGCGATGCCCGCCTGCACCACCTCATCGATCAGCGAGGCGTGGCCCGACCAGAGCATCGGATCGTCGAAAGGATGAATGAACGCGGTGTCCGCGTCGAGCAAGGACAAGGCGCGCTCATTCGCCTCCTGCCAGGAAGCGCCATGCACGATCAAGCTGGCGCCCTCCTGCTCGATCAGACGGCGCGCATGGGCCGTGGCCGTCTCCGGCACCACCACGGTCACCGGGATGCCCAACTGGCGCCCGGCATAGGCCACGGCGATGCCGGCATTGCCGCCCGACGATGACACGAATCGGGTTTTACCCGCGGCGGCATGGGCCTCGCAGGCCGCGCCGATGCCGCGCAGCTTGAACGAGCCGACGGGCTGCAGCGCGTCCAATTTCAACCAGACGTTCTTGCCGGTGCGCAGGCTCAGCGGACGGGAGTGCAACAGCGGGGTTTGAAGATGCAACGGCATGAAGGACCACGGAAAACTTGCAAGGACGGCAAGCGTAGCAGTCGGCCGTCTTGGTTCGACGGCGACTTGCCTTATGTCAAGGCAGCCGTGTGTCGCGCCCCGCAAATGAAAGTCATCGGGGTAACGTGTTTGCCTTTGATCAACAGGGGGCAGCGTTGCCGATCGAACTCTTCAACAAGGGCGAACACCGCTGCCTGATGTTTTGCGACATCGAGCATGGCGACGGCGTTCAATCCAACCAATTTCTGATCGTCGATAACGGGACCGGCGCGGTCATCGATCCGGGCGGCAATCTGGCCTACAACGATCTGTATGTGGGGATGACGCACTGCTTCCCGCCGCACCGGCTGTCGGCCATCGTGGCCTCGCATGCGGATCCGGACATCATTGCCTCGCTCGACCGGTGGATGACCGCGACCTCCGCGCCGGTCTACATCTCCAAGGTCTGGGAGCGCTTCGTTCCGCACTTCTGCAAGCCGGGCAAGACGGCGGGGCGCATCGTCGGCATTCCCGACGGCGGCATGCGCATCAGCGTGGGAGACAGCAAGCTGGTCGCCTTGCCGGCGCACTTCCTGCACTCGGAGGGCAACTTCCAGTTCTGGGATGAGACCAGCGGCATCCTGTTTTCGGGCGACTTGGGTGTCTCGATCGGTGTGGATCCCTCGAAGACCATCACCGACCTTCGACCGCACATCGCGTCGATGCAGGCCTTCCATCGCCGCTACATGGTCAGCGGCAAGGTGTTGCGGCTGTGGGCTGCCATGGTGCGATCACTGCCGATCCGCATGCTGGTGCCGCAGCACGGCGCGCCGATGGCGGGACCGGCGATTCAGCAGTTCATCGATTGGGTGTCGACGCTCGAATGCGGCATCGATGTGATGACGCAGCGGGACTACAGCATCCCGGCTTGAGCGTTCACGGGCCGGCGATCGCCGGGCCCGCACACCATCGCGCCGGGCGCGCCGATTCAGCTGGCGTTCGCGTCGGGATGACGTGCGCGCCACGCGCGCAGCGCCTGGCGATAGCGATCCATCTCGAGATCGTGCAGATCGAAGATGCACGGATCGCAGCCGTTGCCGCAACAGGCCTCGAGGTCCGGCGCGATGGGCGCGATCGGCATCGGGTCCGGGGACGGATCGCTCGCCGCCACGGCGACGGAGACCGTCTCTGACGGATCAGCGGGCGACATGGCTGGGGCCTGGCACCGACGCAGGCCTCAGGCCAGCGCCGTGACCTTGGCGGCGGGCGCCACCGCCGCCGTCGGCACGGCCGCATCGGCCCAGAACAGATGTTCCAGGCCGTAGACGCGCGCCAGTTCACGCAGATGCAACGGCGCCTGCAGCAGGTCGAGCTGCCAGCCATCCTGGCCGCACAGGCGCAGCGCGCTCAACAGCAGGCTGAGCGCGGCGGAATCAAAATCATTGAGCCCGCTCGCGTCCAGCGTGACCGTCCGGCCCGCCGCATTGCCCACCTGAGCCATTTCGGCGCGCAATGCGCCTTCCAGCTGGCGCCAGACTTCGGGCACGTTGTCCATGCGCAGACGGGCGGGCAGCTTCAGCATGGCTCAGCCCTTGGCCTTGGTCGCGGCAGCGGTCGCCGGCTTGGCATTGCGCTCAGCCAGCGCCTTGATCAGGCCATCGATGCCGTTGGCATTGATTTCCTGAGCGAAGCTGTTGCGATATTGGTCGGCCAGCCAGATGCCCAGCACATTGACGTCGTAGATCTTCCAGACGCCATCGATCTTCTCGAGACGGTAGTCCAGCGGAATGGCATCGCGACCCTTGCTGCGGATCTCGGTGCGAACCACCACCTCGGTGTCTTCCGGATTCGAGCGCAGCGGCTTGAGCGCGATCGACTGATCCTTGACCTGAGTCAGCGCGCCCGCATAGGTGCGCACCAGCAGGGTCTTGAACTCTTCCTGCAGACGCTGCTTCTGCTCGGGCGTGGCCTGACGCCAGAAGCGTCCCACCGCCGACGAGGTGATGCGCTGGAAGTTCACATGCGGCATGACCTTGCTGTTGACCAGGTCGTTGATGCGGCTGACGTCGCCGGCCTGGATGGCCGCGTCGGTCTTGACCGCTTCCAGGGTCTCCAGGGAAAGCTGGCGGATCAGTTGGTCCGGCGCCGAGGCATCCGCCGCGAACGAGGCCAGCGGGCTCAACGCGACCGCCGACAGGGCCAGGCGCAACAACAGACGTTTGGTGGAGTTCATGCTTGTCCTTTCTCTCTTCATGGCACGGACGGACACGTTTTCAACGCGGCAAGTCCGGTGCCGGTTCACCGGTCGCCGAGGGTGGCGTTACCGGTTGTTTCATCGATCGATTCAGCGGGCCGGGGCCGACTTCTCGTCGGTGGTGATGACTTCGTAGTCATCGTCCTCGTCCTGCTGCTGTTCGTTGTGGCTCTTCACATTGCGGCGCTGCAGGTAGGCGTCGCGGATGAAGGTGTACTTGTCCAGCGCGATGCCATCCAGCATGTCGGTGACGCGCAGCAGGTTGGCGCGCGTGTTGATCAGCTGCAGCGCAGTGATCCCGACCTTGTACTCGCCGTTCTCGAAGAGATAGGCCGGCGAGTAATAGACGTTCACCGGCAGCGTGACGGAGTCTCGCAGCGACGACGGGCCCAGGACCGGCCACACGATGTACGGCCCGGTCTTCACGCCCCAGTAGCCGAGGGTGCGGCCCAGGTCTTCGCTGTTCTTCTCCAGGCCGGCAGGCGTGGCGATGTCGATCAGACCGGCCAGGCCCAGCACGCTGTTCACGGCGACACGCATCGTCTGCTGCGCGCCGAGCTTCAGGCGACCTTGCAGGAACAGGTTGACGGCCGACCAGGCGTCCGAGAAATTGCCGAAGAAGTTGTCCACCGCCTGGCGGGCCGGCGACGGCACCAGATCGCTGTATGCGGTGGCGACCGGACGCAGGATGTTTTCGTCCAGCTTCTCGTTGAAATTGAAAACCTTGCGATTCCAGCTTTCCCACGGATCGAGACGATTGCGCACTCGCGGTGACGGCGCGGGCGCATCGGCGACGGCCTGCGCCGCCTGGCCAGCCTGACCTGCGGCGGCCGGTTCCTGAGCGGACGCGGCAGCGGCGGGCTCGGCCGCGACGGCGTCCGAAGCAGCGGCATCTGCCGCATCAACGGCCTGCGCGGCTTGCGCGGCTTGCGCGGCCTGTGCGGCCGGCAGCGGTGCTGCGGCCAGCTCATCGTCCGGCGCTGACAACGCAAATGCCGGCGCCGCCGCGAGCAGCGCGGCGCTCAGCAACAGGGGACGCAGCGCCTCACGCGCGCCGGTGGTGGTCAATCCTCGTGGGGCTTGTTCTTCTGTCATGGCTTCTCTCCCGATGATGCATCGGCCGCCTTGTTGTAGAGGAATTGGCCGATCAGGTTCTCGAGCACGACCGCGGACTGGGTCTGCTTGATCATGTCGCCGGCGACCAGATTCTTCTCATCCGCGCCCGGCTCCAGCCCGATGTATTGCTCGCCCAGCAGACCCGAGGTCAGGATCTTGGCGGAGCTGTCCTTGGGAAACGCCACGCCATGGTTGAGCTTGATGACCACGCGGGCCTGGAAACTCTTGTCGTCAAAGCTGATCGAATCCACGCGGCCGATCACCACGCCGGCGCTCTTCACCGCCGCGCGCGGCTTCAGACCGCCGATGTTGTCGAACTTGGCGGTGACGGTGTAGGTGTCTTCGAAGTTCAGGCTCAGCAGGTTGCCGGCTTTCAAGGCGAGGAACAGCAGCGCCGCGCCGCCCAGCAGCACGAAGAACCCGACCCACGCGTCATAACGAGAGGATTGCATCAGCAACTCCGGATCAAATCGAAAAAACAGTCTGGTGAATCACGCTGGTCTTGCGCCGGGCTGAGAGCCCGTCTGGCGCAGACTCAGATCGAAAACATCATGGCGGTCAGCATGAAGTCCAGCGCCAGCACGGCCAGCGACGACAACACCACCGTCCGCGTCGTGGCCTGCGACACACCTTCCGGCGTGGGTTTGCAGGCATAGCCTTGCAGCAGAGCGACGAAGCTCACGGTCACCCCGAACGCCACGCTCTTGATGACGCCATTGCCCACATCGGCGAAAACATCGACGCCGCCCTGCATCTGCGACCAGAACGAGCCCGCATCGATGCCGATCAGCGGCACCGCGACCAGCCAGCCACCGATGATGCCGACCGCGGAGAACACCGCGGCCAGCAAGGGCATCGCGATCACGCCGGCCCAGAAGCGCGGCGCCAGGACCCGCTGAATCGGATCGACGGCCATCATCTCCATGGCGCTGAGCTGCTCTCCGGCCTTCATCAGGCCGATCTCCGCCGTCAGCGAGGTGCCGGCCCGTCCCGCAAACAGCAGCGCGGCGACGACCGGTCCCAGCTCCCGCACCAGGCTCAGCGCGACCAGCAGACCGACCGCCTCCGCCGAGCCGTAACGCTGCAGCGTGTAGTAGCCCTGCAAGGCCAGCACGAAACCGACGAACAGCCCGGACACGCCGATGATCGACAGCGATCGGTTGCCCAGGAAAAAGATCTGCTCCCGCACCAGGCTGAAGCGACGCAGGCTGGCGCCCAGATGCAGCAGCATCGCGCCGAGCAGGCGCGCGGACCAACCCCAATCGACCAGACGCAGCCGCAGGCCGCGGCCGATGGCCGTGCTCAGATTCTTCATGCGGCCTCCTCGGCTTCGGGCAGGCCGAAATCAGTGCGCACCGGCGCGGCCGGTTGATGGAAACGGACCGGGCCATCGGCCTGGGCATTGACGAACTGGTGCACCAGCGGATCCTGGCTGTGACGCAATTCGTCGGGGTTGCCCTGGGCGACGATGCCGCCGTTGGCCACCATCACGACATGGTCGGCGATGGCGAAGGTTTCATGGAGGTCATGGGTGACGATGACGCTGGTCAGACCGAGCGCGTCGTTCAAGTCACGGATCAGCCGCGCGGTGACGCCCAGCGAGATCGGATCCAGGCCCGCGAAGGGCTCGTCGTACAGCACCAAGTCCGGATCCAGCGCGATGGCCCGAGCCAGCGCGACGCGACGCGCCATGCCGCCCGAAATCTCATTGGGCATCAGATCCCGCGAGCCGCGCAGGCCGACCGCATTGAGCTTCATCAGCACCAGGTCGCGGATCATGGCTTCGGGCAAGCGGGTGTGCTCCCGCAACGGGAAGGCGACGTTCTCGAAGACGCTGAGGTCGGTGAACAGCGCACCGAACTGGAACAGCATGCCCATGCGTCGGCGCTGGGCGTAGAGCTCGTCCTGCTTCATCGGCGCCAGGTCGTGACCATCGAACAGCACTTGACCGCTCATCGGCCGCAGCTGACGGGTCAACAACCGCAGCAAGGTGGTCTTGCCGCCACCCGAAGAGCCGATCAGCGCGATCACCTTGCCACGCGAGAGGCTCAGATTGACCTTGCTCAAGATGACCCGGCCGCCGTAGCCGCAGGTCACGTCCTTCACCTCGATCAACGGGCCGGAAGAACGGGGGGATTGGGGGTCGGTGAATGCCATTTCTTGGTAGGAATCCGGACGGGCGGCCGCCCGGGAGCCGGGATCATAGGGTAAAGCCCGAATTGATGCCGGAGCGGCGGTGGGGCGCAGACGTTTTGCGACAGTCGGATGACAAGCCTTGACGATCCCGCACCGCAGTCGGTGCGCAGATCGCCTGATTGGTGGCGTCCCCGAGCCGCCGCCGCCGTTGTCCCAGGCGGCAGCATGGCCTCGAACCTGGCCCGCCGGCATCCCCCGCACAGCCGACGAACGGGTCGCTCTCCAGAGCCAAACGTGACGAACTGCACATTTGAAGACCCCCGCAAGACGGGCGGAACCCGAGGCGCGATGAGCGGGCTCGCCTTCATGATGACGCTGTCGATAATTTCTACAACTAGGAGTGATTCATGTTTGGGAACACCCATATCAAAGCCAATAAGCCCACCAATCAATGGGAGCGGGGCTTCACGCTGATCGAACTGATGGTGGTCGTGGCGATCATCGGCGTGCTGAGCGCCATCGCCTTGCCGGCCTACCGGGATTACGTCGTCCGCAGTCAGCTGACCGAAGCGGTGACCAACCTCACCACGATGCGGGCCGACATGGAGCGCTATTACCAGGACTTCCGCACCTACAAGGCCGTCACTGGCACCGCGACACCCCCGTGCACCGATACCGGCACGGTCATGGGCAAGTTCACGGTGAGCTGCCCGGCCGCCAACCTGTCGGACAGTGCCTATCAGTTGAAGGCTGTCGGCGTGACGGGCAGCGCCGCCGCTGGTTTCACGTTCACGGTCAACCAGAAGGATGAGAAGAGCACCGTCGCCCCGACCGGCTGGCCGTCGTGCACGTCCAAGTGGCTCACTCGCAAGGGCGACTCATGCTGACCCGCCAACGTGGTCTGACGCTGATCGAGCTGATGGTGGTGGTCGCCATCATCGGTCTGCTGACGGCGCTGGCCATGCCCGGCATGCGGACATGGTCGGCGAATGCGCAACTCCGCAGCACGGCCGCGGCGATGCAGACCAACCTCAAGCAGGCCCAAGCCGAGGCGGTGCGCAGCTTCCGGCAGGTCGTCTTCTTCCGCACCAATGAAACCACCTGCACCGGAGCGGAACAAGCCGCGGCTTCAGGCACCCGTTTCGTGATCAAGGTGTTGCCGCTGACCACGGGCGGCGCGGTCTCCGCCACCCAGTGCGGCAATTTGCTGGACAGCGCGCCCACCATCGCGGTGACCGGCCCGACGGCCGTCTGCTTCAACGCCAATGGCCGCCCGCTGGCCCTGACCAACACCCAGACCGGCGTGGGCGTGGCCTGCACCACGGGCACCAGCGGCCGGATCATCTACGGCATGGACTCGACCACCGCCAACGAAGCCAACCTGAAGAAGCTGCAGGTCTGGCTGACCCTGGGCGGCACCGTGCGCATGTGTGAAAAGACCCGCAAGGTCTCGGCCTCCGTGCCGGACGGCTGCCCCGACATCAACCAGACGCCCACCTCATGAACTCGCACCTCCGTAGCCCCGCGCGGCGGCGCCGTGCCCGTGGCATGACGCTCATCGAAGTGCTTTGCGCCATCCTGGTGATGACCGTCGGCCTGCTGGGCCTGGTCTCGCTGATGGCCCGGGCCTCGCAAGCGACCAGCGCCACCGAAGACAGCCAGCGCGCCGCCGTGCTGGCCAATGAGATCGCCACCGAGATGTGGCTGGCCGGCACGATCACGCTGCCGCCGGCCACCGTGACCGCCTGGCAGACCCGCGTGGCCGATGCGACCGATCAGGGCCTGCCCTCGGGCACCGGCACCATCACCTCGGTCAATCAGGTGGCTCGCATCACCATCACCTGGACGCCTCCCAGCGGGACCGCGCGCCAATACTTCACCGACGTGCGGTTGAACAACTGACCATGATCCAGCACCGCCGCCCCCTTCCCCTCCGCCGTCCCGCACGTCGCGGTCTGGCGCCGCACGGCCTGCGTCGCGCGCACGGCTTCTCGCTGGTCGAGCTGATGGTCTCCATCGTGATCGCGATGGCGATGATCATCGCGATGGGCGTGATCTCGTCCAAGTTCGAGACCGGCAAGCGCCAGGGCACCGCGACCTCGGACATGTCGCTCAACACCGGCTATCTGGCCTACGACCTCGACCGCCAGTTGCGCAGCGCCGGCTCGGGCTTCAGCACCAACCGCAACGAGTCCTACGGCTGCGAGCTCTATGCCACCCGCAGCGGCACGCAGATTCTTCCCGCGCAGGCCGCGTTTCCCGCGCCTTTCGCGAGCGTCGCCCAGAGCGTGCGCATGCTGCCGCTGCTGGTCTATCCGGGCATTGGCCAGGGTGGATCGGACGTCATCCAGGTGATGACCGGCACCGGCGGCATCGGTGAGACCGCCACCCAGGTCCGCCTCAACAGCGTGGCGACCAACCTGATGCGACTGACGGCAACGGTCGGGCTGAAGGGTGACGACCTGCTGCTGATCTCCGAATCAGGCCGGCCCTGCATGCTGGAACAGCTGGCGTCCACCTACACCGGTGGCGCGAGTCAGCAGGTCGACCTGGCCGGCGACTATTACGCGTCGTCCATCGGGACGGAATCCATCAACGCGCGCTCCACCGGCGCCGTCGCCAACGCGATGCTGATGGGCAACGCCACCAACGGCAACCCGCCGCGCCTGCTGCTGCTGGGCATCAACAGCGATCTGCAACTGGTGCGCTACGACCTGCTGCAATTCACCAACGGCGCAGGCAACGTGCCGATCCCGGTGGCTGATGGCGTCGTGGACATGCGCGTCCGATACGGCGTGGACACCACCGCCCCCATGGACGGTGTCGTGGACGCCTGGGTCACGCCGACCGGCAACTACGCGCCGGCGGAGCTCAACAAGCCCGCCAACCAGGGCAATGTGTTCCGCATCATGGCGGTGAAGGTCAGCATGGTCCTTCGCACCGATTACATGGAGAAGGACGACATCGCACCCGAGAAGCTGACGATGTTCAGCGGCCTCGACACCGCGCTCCAGACGACCTACACGGTCGCGGACCGCAAGCGCCGCCACCGCGTGGTGGAGTTCACCGTGCCGCTGCGCAATGTGCTGGTCATGAGCGGCCGTGCCGTGCCGCCCTGAGCCGACGATGAAGACCTCGTCGCCCACCCCCTCCTCCACCAAGACCACCATGCAAGCCACCTCCGTACGCCGCCAGCGCGGCGTGATCATGGTGATCGCCCTGATCACCCTGGCGATCCTGATGATCGGCGCCGTCGCGGCCATCCGCGCGATGAATGTGTCGCTCAGCAGCGTTGGCAACTTCGGCTTCAAGCGCGACATGGCCAACCAGGCCGAGCGGGCGCTGCGTCGCGCCATGGGCGCGCTCAACGCCGGCGGCGCGCTCGAGGCGAACGACACCGCGCTGAACTACAGCGCCGCCATGCTGCCGACCTCGGCTGAAGGCATTCCCACCGCGTTGCTGGCCACCAGCACGCCGGAAACCGTGAGCGGCTTCGGCGTGGCCGCGAATGCGATCGACCTGACCACGGCCGTCGCCGGGGAGAGCACCAGCAATCTCCCCAACATGAAGATTTATTACGTCGTGGATCGGCTCTGTTTGAACGCCGGCCCGCTGTCGTCCGACAGCTGCCAGACCGTGTCGGCGGCCCCTCAAGGCGGCAAGAGCCCCGGCGACGTCACCAGCAGCCCGAAGCCCGTCTTCCGCATCACGGTGCGCGTGGACGGACCGCGTGGCTCGCAGTCTTTCTACCAGGCGACCTACAGCAACTGAGGCCTCCAGATGAACAAGCACCTTTCCCGCACCGCGCGCCTGGGCCTCGGCCTGGCCGCCGCCTGGCTGGGCGCCGCCCTGCCGGCACACGCGCAGACGAATTTGGCCAATCAGCCGGTGTTCTCCGCGACCGCGGTGCCCGGCAACCTGGCGCTGGCCCTGTCGGTGGAATATCCGACGGCCGTCAGCAACGCGCACACGGATTCCACCTACGCGCCGGCGTCCACCTACCTCGGCTACTTCGATCCCGACAAGTGCTACACGTATGTGTATGACTCGGACGAGCTGAAGCGCTACTTCCAGCCTGCCGGCGCGGCCAACAACCACGTCTGCAGCAAGAAGTGGAGCGGCAACTTCCTGAACTGGGCGACGATGCAGACCATCGACCCGTTCCGCTGGGCGCTGACGGGTGGCTACCGGGTGACCGACACCGCGACGACGACCATCATCGAAAAGGCCTATGCCACCGGCCAGGGCGGCAGCGGCAACTTCCCGGATCGGTCGATCACCACCGGCTCGATCGTCAGCGGCGCCACGCCGATGAATTGGTCCGGCATCAAGATCCGCATCCAGGGCCTGGGCAACAAGATGCGCTTCACGCGCCAGGGCGACAACAACTCCGGGTCGACCGGCCCGACGCCGTTCGATACCGCCAGCAATGGCTGGAACGACGCGACGGTGTGGGAAGTGAGCGTTCGTGTGAAGGTCTGCGACCCCAGCAAGACCGCAGGCGACCTCGAGTCAAACTGCGTCGCGTACGGGTCGAACTACAAGCCCGAAGGCCTGATTCAGCAATATTCGCAGAGGATACGTTTCAGCGCCTTCGGCTATTTGAACGATGGCTCGCTGTCTCGCGATGGGGCGGTCTTGCGTGCTGCTCAGAAGTTTGTCGGACCGACCGAGCCCGTGCCCGGCAGCGATCCCAAGACGAATGACTTCGCCGAATGGAGCGCCACCACTGGGGTGATGATCGCCAACCCGAATCCGCTCGATGCCTCCGATACGGCAACGGCCTACGGCGTGCCGATCAGCAACAGCGGCGTGATGAACTACCTGAACAAGTTCGGGCAGATCACCCCGGGGTCCTACAAGACCTACGACCCGGTGGGCGAGCTCTACTACGCCGCCCTGCGCTACTACCGCAATCTCGGCAACGTGCCTGAATGGTCGAATCCCAATACGACCAACAACAACACGAAGAAGACCTACGCCGACGGCTTCCCCATCATCACGACCTGGAAGGACCCGATCCTCTATTCGTGCCAGAAGAACGCCATTCTGGGCATCGGTGACGTCAACACCCATGCGGACCGCAACCTGCCCGGCCCGAACACCACGGGCAATTCGGAACCCACCAAGCCCGCGGCAGTCGCCGCAGACAACGGTTTCGACGCCGTGGTCTGGACCAACAAGGTCGGTCAGCTCAACGGCAACAACGCGTCGCTGGGCACGGTGCAAAACTACGGTGGCTGCTGCAACAACAACGGCGCGTTGATGGCCGGGGCCGCCTATTGGGCCAACACGCAGGACATTCGTCCCACGATGGACGGCATCCAGACGGTGCAGACCTACTGGATGGACGTGCTGGAACTGCAGACCTACAAGACCAACAACCAGTTCTATCTGGCTACGAAGTACGGCGGCGCCAAGATCCCGGCGAACTCCAACTTCAATCCGCTGGGCACCACCGACCTGACCCAATCCTGGTGGCACTCCGGCCCCGCCACCGACACGGTGGGCGGCCAACTGCGCCCGGACAACTACTACACCGCCGGTCGCCCTGACACCATGGTCGCCGGCCTGCAGAGTGCCTTCAAGAATTTCGTTGAAGGACTGGGCGCCTACACCTCGTCGCTGAACACGGCGTCGAACAATGTGAGCGCGGGCACCGAGTCCTACGGGACGAATTACGATCCGAACACCTGGACGGGCGATATTCAGGCCAACACGGTGTCATTGCTGGCTCAGCCGATTGGCTACGTCAGCGTGTGGAAGTTTTCCGACAAGCTGAAGGCCCAGATGGGCACGGATGGCACGGGTTGGGATGTGCGCCGGAACATCGTCACCTACAAGCCGTCGACCAGCGGCTCGGGTACCGGCACAGCGGTGGCCTTCCGCCTGAACAACCTGTCGAGCACCCAGGCCAGTGCGCTGGACACCACGTATGTCTCCGGCAACGACTCGACCAACTATGTGAAGTACATCCGCGGCGACCAAAGCCTGGAGTCGGGCACCTACCGGACGCGCAGCTCTCTGGTGAGTGACATCATCAACAGCCAGGTCGTGGTGATGGGTCCGCCGCAGGCCGTGCTGTCGGACGCCTCCAACCCCGGCTATTCGGCGCATGTGCAGACCTACAAGAATCGTCCGAACATCCTGATCGCCGGTGCCAACAGCGGCCTGGTGCACATCATCAATGGGTCGACCACGGCCAAGGATGGCGGCAAGGAACTGTTCGCCTACATCCCGAGCGCGGTCATCACGGGCCCGAGCGGCACGCCGAGCATCGATGGCCTGGCCTCCCTCGGCAATCCCGACTTCCAACACCGCTACATGATCGATGCCCGGCCTGCCGTGGCCGAGGTGGACTTCAAGCGGACCGTGGGATCGAGCCTCTCGTCCAATGAATGGCACAGCATCCTGGTCGGTGGCCTTGGCAAGGGCGGTCGCAGCCTGTATGCGCTGGATCTGACCACGGCGAATGAAGTCACCAGCGAAGCCATGGCCGTCAGCCGCGTCCTGTGGGAGTACACCGAGAGCGACATGGGCTTCACCTTCGGAACCCCGGTGATCACCAAGACGGCTCAGCACGGCTGGGTGGTGGTCGTGGGCTCGGGCTACAACAACACGAGCGGCAAGGGCGCGTTCTACATCCTGAACGCCCGCACCGGCGCCCTGATCCAGAAGGTGTCGCTGCCGACGGCGGGCGACGATGGCACGGCCACTTCGCCGACCGGCCTGACCTACCTCGAAACCTATTACCGCGACCGTCAGGACGCGACCGTGGAATCGATCTATGCCGGCGACCTGAAGGGCAACCTCTGGCGTCTAGACCTGACGGCCACCTCGGGGGCTTACCCGGCTCCGGTCAAGCTGGCCACGCTGACCGATACCGCCGGCGTTGCACTGCCCATCACGTCGGCGCCGACGCCGGTGATCACCCCGAGCAACAACCGTCGTTGGATTGCCGTCGGTACCGGCCAATTGCTGGCGACCACCGACATTCCGGTGAATCGTGCCAACCGCTTCTATGCGATTCTGGATGGCTACCAAGGTCGCTACACCCAGAGCAGCGACCTGCCCAGCGGCATCACGATGCCGTTCCTGGACAACGCGAGCCGTCATGATTTCCTGGATGTCAGCTCGACGCCGTCGGCCTTGAACTTCAAGACGCACGTGGGCTATGTGATGGATCTGGACACGCTCGGTAGTGGTGTCACCGGCTATCGG
The DNA here is from genome assembly GCA_913776825.1 of Burkholderiaceae bacterium. Classification (GTDB taxonomy): domain Bacteria; phylum Pseudomonadota; class Gammaproteobacteria; order Burkholderiales; family Burkholderiaceae_C; genus Roseateles. The sequence continues at coordinate 253,817 of CAJYPV010000026.1, read as the reverse complement.
ATGATTGCCGAGGCGGACGCCTTCGAGAACCTCGTGGCGTTCTCACCGGTGCGGCCGGTGTCCACCGATGCTTGCAGTCCGTCGGGCACCAGCTACAGCACGCAGCTCAACCTGGACACGGGCACCTCGTCGACCCTGAAAGTGGACTTCGCCGTCGATGAGACCCGCTTCGTGAACGACAACGGCAAGATCAAGCTGACCCTCGCGGGCAAGCCCAGCACGTCCACGCCTGGCGGTGGCGCCAAGAACGGCGACCTGACGATCGACCCCTTCGGCGGTGGCTCTGGCGACAAGCGCCTGATCAACTGGCGCGAGATCCCGCTGCGCAACTGAGCGGGCCTCACCTGACCGCTGATCCGGGCGGTCTCCCCACCCAACCCGCTGTCTCGCGACAGCGGGTTTTTTCATGGCGGCACGCAAACACGCAAACACGCAAACACGCAAACGCCCAAACGCCCAAGCGCCCAAGCGCGCAAACACGCAAAAGCAAAGGCCTGCCGTCTCTCGACGGCAGGCCTTTCTTCTTCGATGGCAGCGCCGGTGCGCTGCGCCGACGTTCAACGCGGCAGTTCGCTCACGCCCATCAGAAACTCATCCACGGCCCGCGCCGCCTGACGGCCTTCCCGGATCGCCCAGACGACCAGGGACTGACCGCGGCGCATGTCGCCTGCGGCAAACACCTTGTCGACATTGGTCTTGTAGCCGCCGGTGAAATCGGTGTGCGCCTTCGCATTGCCGCGCGCATCCTTGCCGACGCCGAATGCGTCCAGGACCGAGCCGACCGGCGCCACGAAGCCCATGGCCAGCAGGACCAGATCCGCCTTCAGCACCTGCTCGGTGTTCGGCACCTCGACCATCTTGCCGTTGACCCATTCCACCCGCACGGTCTTCACCGCAGCGACCTTGCCCTTGTCCTTGCCCTCACCGCCGATGAACTCCTTGGTGGCGATCGCGAATTCGCGCTCGCAACCCTCTTCATGGCTGGACGAGGTGCGCAGCTTGATCGGCCAGTAGGGCCAGGTCAGCGGACGGTCTTCGACCTCCGGCGGCTGCGGCATCAGTTCGAACTGGGTGACGCTCTTGGCGCCGTGGCGGTTGCTGGTGCCGACACAGTCGCTGCCGGTGTCACCGCCGCCGATCACGATCACATGCTTGCCATCGGCCCGAAGCTGGTTCTTGAGCTTGTCGCCCGCATTGAGCTTGTTCTGCTGCGGCAGGAACTCCATCGCGAAATGGACTCCCTGCAGATCACGACCCGGCACCGGCAGATCGCGAGATTGCTCTGCACCGCCGGCCAGCAACACGGCATCGAAGGTTCGGGTCAGCTCATCCGCCGTGACGACGTCCTTGGCCCAGTTGGTGACCTTGGAATCTTCCGGCAGCCGCGCGACCAGCACCCCGGTGCGGAACGCCACGCCTTCGGCTTCCATCTGGGTCACGCGCCGGTCGATGTGGCTCTTCTCCATCTTGAAGTCGGGAATGCCGTAGCGCAGCAGACCGCCGACCCGATCGTTCTTCTCGAAGACGGTCACGCTGTGGCCGGCGCGAGCGAGTTGCTGCGCAGCCGCCAGGCCCGCCGGGCCGGAACCGACGATGGCCACCGTCTTGCCGGTCTTGAGCTTGGGCAGCCGCGGCGTGACCCAGCCTTCGGCCCAGGCCCGATCGATGATCGCGTGCTCGATCGACTTGATGCCGACGGCATCGTCGTTGACGTTCAACGTGCAGGCCGCCTCGCAGGGCGCGGGACAGATGCGGCCGGTGAACTCCGGGAAGTTGTTGGTCGAGTGCAGCACCGCGATGGCGCTCTTCCAGTCGGCCTCACCGCCGCGATACACCAGATCGTTGAAGTCCGGAATGATGTTGTTGACCGGGCAGCCGTTGTTGCAGAACGGCGTGCCGCAGTCCATGCAGCGTGCGCCCTGCTGTTTCGCCTGCTCGGTGTTGAGGCCGATGACGAATTCCTTGTAGTTCTTGAGCCGCGTCGCGACGGGCTCATAGCCCTCTTCCAGACGCTCGTACTCCATGAAGCCGGTGACTTTTCCCATGTCGGCTTTCTCCTGATCGGTTCAGCTTGTCAGCGATGCGTGGCTCAAACCTTCGCCTTGGCCGCAGGGGCCTTGGCAACGGCGATGGTGGCGGCGGTTTCGCGAGCGGCGTGCAGCTCGCCGAGCGCGCGGCGGTATTCCGTCGGGAAGACCTTGACGAACTTGGCGCGGGACTCGGCCCAATGGTCGAGGATGTCGCGCGCGCGCTGGCTGCCGGTCCAGCGCAGGTGATCCTCGATCAGCTTCTTCAGGATCGCCTCATCGGTGCGCGGCTCGCCATCGGCCAGGCGATGCCAGATCGCCTTGTCCACGGTCGTCTCCTGCTCGTGCGCGGGCAGCAGCCGGTCCAGCGACACCATGCTGGGATTGCAGCGCTGCGCAAACTGGCCGTCCTCGTCGTAGACATAGGCGATGCCGCCGCTCATGCCCGCGGCGAAGTTGCGGCCGGTCTTGCCCAGCACCGCCACCGTGCCACCGGTCATGTATTCGCAGCCGTGGTCGCCGGTGCCTTCCACCACGGCGGTGGCGCCGGACAGACGCACCGCGAAGCGCTCGCCGGCCACGCCGCGGAAGAAGGCTTCGCCCTTGGTTGCGCCATACAGCACCGTGTTGCCGACGATGATGTTCTTGGTCGCATCGCCGCGGAATTCAATCGACGGCCGCACCACGACCCGACCGCCCGACAAGCCCTTGCCGGTGTAGTCGTTGGCATCACCGATCAGATAGAAGGTGATGCCCGGTGCCAGGAACGCGCCGAAGCTCTGACCGCCGGTGCCTTCCATCTGGATGAAGATGGTGTGATCGGGCAGGCCCTCCGGCCGACGACGAACCAGTTCACCGCTCAGCATGGCGCCCACGGTGCGGCGGACATTGCTGACCTCCTGCATGAACTGCACCTTCTCGCCCTTCTCGAAGGCGGGCAGGCATTTCTCGATCAGCTTGACGTCGAGCGCACGGTCCAGGCCATGGTCCTGACGGTCGTTGTGCAGGCGCGCGATCTCGCCCGGCAGCTCCGGCCGATGGAACACGCGGCTGAAGTCGAGGCCCTTGGCCTTCCAGTGGCTGATGCCCTTGCGGGTGTCGAGCAGGTCGGAGCGACCGATGAGTTCATCGAACTTGCGGATGCCCAGCTGCGCCATGATCTGACGCGCCTCTTCCGCCACGAAGAAGAAGAAGTTGACGACATGCTCCGGCTTGCCGCTGAACTTGGCGCGCAGCACCGGATCCTGCGTGGCCACACCGACCGGGCAAGTGTTGAGGTGGCACTTGCGCATCATGATGCAGCCCTCCACCACCAGCGGGGCGGTGGCGAAGCCGAACTCGTCCGCGCCGAGCAGCGCGCCGATGACCACATCCCGACCGGTCTTCATCTGGCCGTCGGCCTGCACCCGCACCCGGCCGCGCAGACGGTTCAGCACCAGGGTTTGCTGCGCTTCCGCGAGCCCCAATTCCCACGGCGTGCCGGCATGCTTGATCGACGACCACGGCGACGCACCCGTGCCTCCGTCATGGCCGGCGATCACGATGTGATCGGCCTTGGCCTTGGCAACACCCGCCGCGATCGTGCCCACGCCCACTTCGGACACCAGCTTCACCGAGATGTCGGCGCGCTGATTCACGTTCTTCAGGTCGTGGATCAGTTGGGCCAGATCTTCGATCGAATAAATGTCATGGTGCGGCGGCGGCGAGATCAGACCCACGCCCGGCACCGAATGGCGCAGGAAGCCGATGTAATCGGTCACCTTGCCGCCGGGCAACTGGCCGCCCTCACCGGGCTTGGCGCCCTGCGCCATCTTGATCTGGATCTGGTCGGCGCTCACCAGGTATTCGGTCGTCACGCCGAAACGGCCCGACGCCACCTGCTTGATGCGCGAACGCATCGAGTCGCCATCCTTCAGCTCATAGTCGACCGCGACCACCTTCGGGCCGACGACATCCGACATGCGGGTACCGGCCGTGATCTTGATGCCCTTGAGCTCATTGCGATAGCGCGCCGGATCTTCGCCGCCCTCGCCGGTGTTGCTCTTGCCGCCGATGCGATTCATCGCGACGGCCAGCGTGGCGTGGGCTTCGGTCGAGATCGAACCCAGCGACATCGCGCCGGTGGCAAAGCGCTTGACGATCTCTGCCGCAGGTTCGACCTCCTCCAGCGGGATCGCCTTCGTCGGATCGAACTTGAACTCGAACAGCCCGCGCAGCGTCATGTGGCGACGGCTCTGATCATTGATCAGCTGCGCATATTCCTTGTAGCTGTCGAACTTGCCGGCGCGCGTGCTGTGCTGCAGCTTGGCGATGGCATCGGGCGTCCACATGTGCTCCTCGCCGCGCGCACGCCAGGCGTATTCGCCGCCCGCATCCAGCATGTGCTCCAGCACCGGGTCGTCGCCGAAGGCGGCGCGGTGCAGGCGCAGCGCTTCCTCCGCGACCTCGAACACCCCAATGCCGCCGACCTGCGTCGGCGTGCCACGGAAGTACTTGCCGACGAACTCCGACTTCAGCCCGATGGCTTCGAAGATCTGCGCGCCGCAATAGGACATGTAGGTCGAGATGCCCATCTTGGACATGATCTTCGACAGCCCCTTGCCCACCGCCTTGATGTAGTTGTAGATGGCCTTGTCGCTGGACAAGGTCGCCGGCAGTTCCGCGCTCATCGCCTGGATGGTTTCGAGCGCGAGATACGGATGCACCGCTTCCGCACCGAAGCCCGCCAGCACCGCGAAGTGATGCACCTCGCGCGCGGTGCCGGTCTCGACCACCAGACCGGCGGTGGTCCGCAGACCTTCGCGCACCAGATGATGGTGAACCGCGGACAAGGCCAGCAGCGCCGGGATCGCCACGCGGGTGGCGCTCAGGTGGCGGTCGGTGATGATGAGGATGTTGTGGCCGCTCTTGAGCGCATCCACCGTCTCCGCGCACAGCGAGGCCAACTGCGCTTCCACGCCTTCACGGCCCCAGGACAGCGGGTAGCTGATGTCCAGCTCATAAGGTTTGAACTTGCCGTTGGTGTGCTGCTCGATGGCGCGCAGGCGAGCCATCGATTCAAAGTCCAGCACCGGCTGATTCACCTCCAGCCGCATCGGCGGGTTGATGGCGTTGATGTCCAGCAGATTGGGCTTCGGACCGATGAAGCTGTTGAGCGACATCACGATCGCTTCCCGGATCGGATCGATCGGCGGGTTGGTCACCTGGGCGAACAGCTGCTTGAAGTAGTTGTAGAGCGGCTTGTTCTTGTCGGACAGCACGGCCAGCGGGCTGTCGTTGCCCATCGAGCCGATGCCCTCCTCGCCGTTGGCGGCCATCGGTGCCAGCAGGAACTTGATGTCTTCCTGGGTGAAACCGAACGCCTGCTGGCGATCCAGCAGCGAGGCCGGGTAAGCGGTCGGCTGCGTCTGCGGTGCGGGGATTTCGTCCAGCTTGACGCGGACGTTCTCGATCCACTGCCGGTACGGACGCGCGTTGGCGTATTGGGTTTTCAGTTCTTCGTCGTCGACGATGCGGCCCTGCTCCAGATCGATCAGGAACATCTTGCCGGGCTGCAGCCGCCACTTCTTGACGATGCGGGCTTCGGGAATCGGCAGCACGCCGGACTCGGACGCCAGCACGACCAGGTCGTCATCGGTGACGCAGTAACGCGCCGGGCGCAGGCCATTGCGATCCAGCGCGGCGCAGACCTGACGGCCATCGGTGAACACCATGGCAGCGGGACCGTCCCACGGCTCCATCATGGCGGCGTGGTACTCGTAGAAGGCGCGGCGGCGCTCATCCATGCGCTCGTGGTTCTCCCACGCCTCCGGGATCATCATCATCGCCGCATGCGCGAGCGGATAGCCGGACATGGTCAGCAGCTCGATGGCATTGTCGAAGGTGGCCGTGTCGGATTGATGCTCGAAGCTGATGGGATAGAGCTTCTTCAGGTCATCGCCGAGCACCGGCGACTTCATCACGCCTTCGCGGGCCCGCATCCAGTTGAAGTTGCCCTTGACGGTGTTGATCTCGCCGTTGTGCGCCACCATGCGGTACGGGTGCGCCAGCGGCCATTCCGGGAAGGTGTTGGTCGAGAAGCGCTGATGCACCAGCGCGATGGCGGACACCACGCGCGGATCGGCCAGGTCCTGGTAGTACTTGCCGACCTGATCCGCCAGCAGCAGGCCCTTGTAGATCACCGTGCGGCAGCTCATCGACGGCACGTAGTACTCGCGGCTGTGGGTCAGCTGCAGCGCCTGGATCGCACTGGAAGCGGTCTTGCGGATGACGTAGAGCTTCCGCTCGAGGGCGTCGGGGACGATGATGTCCGGACCACGGCCGATGAAGATCTGCCGGATGATCGGCTCCTTCTCCCGCACGGTCGGCGACATCGGCATGTCGCGGTCGACCGGCACATCGCGCCATCCCAGCAACACCTGGCCTTCGGCCTTGATCGCGCGGGCGAGCTCCTGCTCACAGGCCAGGCGCGACGCATGTTCCTTGGGCAGGAAGATCATGCCCACGCCATATTCGCCGGGCGGCGGCAAGGTCACGCCCTGCTTGGCCATTTCGGCGCGATAAAACTCGTCCGGAATCTGGATCAGGATGCCAGCGCCGTCGCCCATCAGCTTGTCCGCGCCCACCGCGCCGCGATGGTCGAGGTTCTCCAGGATCTTGAGACCCTGCTGGACGATGTGATGCGCCTTCTGGCCCTTGATGTGCGCCACGAAACCGAGACCGCAGGCGTCCTTCTCACCCGACGGGCGGTAGAGGCCGTGTTCGGCCAAGGCCTGAATCTCTGCGTGCGACGCCGAGGCAGCCACGTCGGTGGCGGATTGCGCGGGTGTGGGGTGAGCTGCCGACATCGGTGGCCTCCAGGAGTCAATGACAAACCTGCGCAGGTTAATGCCCGCTCGTTCCGCACACAAGCGCTACTAAATAGGGTCAGAGCCGAATTAAAGGAGCAGCACGCATCCGTCCCTCATTAAATAGGGACAGATTCAATTTTGCGAGGCCGGCCGCGCGGACGCGGCGTCAATGGGCGCTCTGACAACTCCCCCAAACCCTGCAGAAAGCGTGCCGATCCGAGCGGCCAACCCTTCAGCGCGGCGTCGACCAGACGTTTGCGCTCGCTCTCACTCTCGCCCTCGTCCAGCCAGCGACGCCACGTCAGCTCGCGCTCAAACGGGGTGTTGCCGAGTGCCCAGAATCCGGGAGGATCGGTGATCAACGGGTCGCGTCGCCGCCCGAGATGGTGCGCAGCAGATGACCATAGGAAATCTGCCGCTTCCGCCACCAGGCCGTCGCGGACCGGGTTCAGTTCGATGGCCCGCATCACCGGCAATAGGTAGAGCTCAGGCTCCAAGGGGGCGGCTCTGAAGCGCCCTTCCCAGAGCGTTCCCACACGACCATGGCGCAGATTGAAGGCCGCCACGTAGCGCCGACCCAACGCTTGCATCATCCGGCTGAGGCCGTCGTCCGCCTTGGGCGTGGCCAACAGATGCAGGTGGTTCGGCATCAAGACGTAGGCGTGAATGGCCACCTGATGCGTTGCCGCGCAGTCCTGAAGCGAGGCGATCAGCCCGCGGCGGTCCTCGTCGTCCTGGGCAATGGGTTGCAGGTTATGTCCACGGTGGATCACGTGGTACAGATGGCCTGCCAGCGCTAATCGGGGAAGTCGTGCCATGTGAGGATGCTGAGTCTGTCCCCAATTATGACCCTCGCTTCAGCCCGATCGGTCGCCGTCTCACCCGAACAAGCATTTCCCCGTCAAACGCTCATGCTCGCGCAGCGCAAAGCGGTCGGTCATGCCCGCGATGTAATCGGCACAGGCGCGCGGGTGGTCCACATTCCCCGAGAAGTCGGGCGGCAGCTGGGCGCAGTCGTTGAGGTAGATCTGGAAGAGATCCCGAAGCACCACCTCAGCCCGAACTCGCTTTTCCTGCACCACCGGATGGCGATAAAGATTGCTGAACAGGAAGCGCTTGAGCTCGGTACTGGCGTGCCGCATCTCCGGGCTGAATCGCAGCAGCGGGCCGGCCCGGCGCGCCTCGTCGGCGTCCGCCGGCGCGGCGGTCTCGATGGCGGTTCGTGTCGCCGCGATGATGTCGTAGACCTGTTCCGACAGCATGCGCCGGATGGTCTCCGCGAGCAGCCGTTTGCCCACGAGGGATGGGTATTCGGTCAACGTCTCCCGCAGGAATCGCTCCACCAGCGGGACTTCTTCCAACTGGTCCAGCGTGACCAAGCCCGATCGCACGCCGTCGTCCACGTCATGGGCGTTGTAGGCGACCTCGTCGGCCAGGTTGCACAGCTGGGCCTCGAGACTGGGTTGGCCTCCCGCGATGAATCGGTGGGCGACACCGCCAGGCTCACGCTCCTCCAACCGTTCGGCGTCCCGCCGGCTGCAGTGTTTGAGGATGCCCTCCCGACTCTCGAAGGTCAGGTTCAGGCCATCGAACATCGGATAACGCAGCTCCAGGCTGTCGACGACCCTCAGCGATTGAAGGTTGTGCTCGAAGCCGCCGTGAGCCTTCATGCAGTCGTTCAGGACGTCCTGCCCCGCATGTCCGAACGGCGTATGACCCAGGTCGTGGGCCAGGGCCACCGTCTCGATCAGGTCCTCATCCAGACCGAGGCTCCGACCGATCGACCGCCCCAACTGCGCCACTTCCAAAGAATGCGTCAGGCGGGTGCGGAACAGATCACCCTCATGGTTGAGGAACACCTGGGTCTTGTAGACCAGACGCCGAAACGCACTGCTGTGGACGATGCGATCGCGGTCTCGTTGAAACTCGCTCCGCGTCGGCGCCGAGGGCTCTGGATGACGACGACCGCGACTGCGCGCGGGATCTGAGGCATAAGGGGCGCGGCGCAGCATGGTGGTGAAGCGTTGGGGTGAGCGTCAGGACGCTGTGGGTGGGGGCGGCACCGGCGACGGATCCAGGTGGGCCGCGAGGGTGTCGGCAATCAGATCGTGCGGGACGGCGCGCATGACGGCTTTGCCCAGGCCCTCGATCAGCACGAAGCGGATGTCGCCGTCCTCGTTCTTCTTGTCGACCTGCATCAGCTCCAGATAGCGCGGCAACCCGAGCGCAGGTGCGCGTGTCGGCAAGCCGGCCCGTTCGATGAGGCGACTCATTCGGTCCACAAAGCTCGCCGGCATCAGTCCCAGGCGGGCGGACAACTCTGACGCGAGCACCATGCCGCAGCCCACGGCTTCGCCATGCAGCCAGGCGCCGTAGCCCAGACCGGTTTCGATCGCATGACCAAAGGTGTGACCGAAGTTCAGGATGGCACGCAGCCCGGACTCTCGCTCGTCCTGACCGACCACCCAAGCCTTGATCTCACAACTGCGCTTGACCGCGTACGCCAGGGCCGCCTTGTCGCGTGCCAGCAGCGCATCGAGATGGGCTTCGATCCAGTCCAGGAAGTCCGCGTCCGCGATGGGGCCGTATTTGATGATCTCGGCCAGACCCGCCGACAGCTCGCGCGCGGGCAAGGTGTCGAGCGTGTCCAGATCCGCGACCACACGCACCGGCTGATAGAACGCGCCGATCATGTTCTTGCCGCGCGGGTGGTTGATGGCCGTCTTGCCACCGACGGATGAATCGACCTGCGCCAGCAAGGTCGTCGGCACCTGGACGAAGGGCACGCCTCGCATGTAGATCGCCGCCGCAAAGCCTGCCAGGTCACCAATCACGCCACCGCCGAGTGCAAACAGCACCGTCTTGCGATCGGCTGCATGGGCGAGCAGGTGGTCGATGACCCGATCCAGCGAATCGCTGTTCTTGTGCTGCTCTCCATCCGGGAGCACGACGGCATCCACCCGGCCGTACCGTGAGGCCAGTTGCGTGCGCAGGCGATCCAGATAGAGAGGACCGACGCGGTCGTTGGTGACGATCAGGGCCGTGGCCGCGCGGGGCAGGTCTTGCCAGGTCGCTGCATGATCGAGCAGCCCAGCGCCGATGCGGATCTCGTAGCTGCGATCGCCGAGCGCGATCGGGACCACGGTGGAGGAGTCAAGGGGCGAAACACTCATGCACCCAGTGTACGGGCGGTGCCGCCCATGGGGCCGCCTCTCCCCCTCGCTACCCCAATGAGGTGGGGGTCACCGACGCACCGACGGTCGCGGCCACTCTCGCCGGATCGATCAACCCCGCGAGCTCGAGCTGCATCAGGATCATGTTGCCCAACCCATGCACCGACGGGCGGCTCGTCTCGAGCACGAAATGCGCGCAGCGCCGATAGAGCGGGTCGCGCTGGGCGTAGAGCTCGCGCAGTTTGCCGAGAGGATTGGGCACTTGCAGCAGGGGACGCTGGGTATCGTGCCGCAGCCGGCGGAAGAGTTCGTCGGGCGACGAGCGAAGGTAGACGACGGTCGAATGCTGGTGGAGCCGATCGCGATTGATCTCGCGCAGCACCGCGCCGCCACCGGTGGCGAGCACCATCTCGGCGGGCCGTTTCAACAAGTCGGCGATGACCTCGGATTCGAGGTCCCGAAACGACGATTCGCCCTTTCGGGCGAAGTAGTCCTTGATCGACTCGCCGCCGAGACGCTTTTCGATCTCGGCGTCGGAATCGACGAAGGGAATGTCCAGTTGCCTGCCCAGCAGACGGCCGACGGTGGATTTCCCACCGCCGGGCATGCCGACCAGGCTCAGGATCATGGACGGACGGTCAGTCCTTGGTGGTGCAGTAGCTTTCACCGGAACGGCGATTGATTCCGTACGGGCTGGTCTGGAACGCCGGGGACACGGTGGCACTGGTGAAGTCCGTCGCCAGAGCGGACAGCGTGCCGTTGTAAGCGGCCGGCGGGCTCAGCACACCGAACGCCGACACGGTGACCGAGTAGTTCACCCACGTCGCCACGCTCTTCGGATATTCGAGCTTGATGACGGCGGTGCCGCTCGAGTCCGTCTTCGTGGCGCCTTCGAAGCTCACCGATGCGTCCGACTTGCGCGGGTCCAGCTGGCCGTTCAGGTTCTTGTCATCGCCGCTGTCGATGGAGCCGTTGCGATTCAAGTCCTCATTCAGGCACAACTCGCTCTTGCCGGCGGTGGGGACGCCATCGAGGATGTGATACGCGGTCCACGCGGCACCATTGACGGAGTACGCGCCCTTCATGTAAGAGGTGAGGTCCAACGACGGCGTGATCTGAACATCAGGCTTCGGGTTTCCCGCCGCATCCACCACCAGCACCACAAAGCGCTTGATGTACGTCAGCTTGCTGCTGCCTTCGGCGAGCGTGTTGTCCGTGCCGATGCTGATCGACAGCGGATCCGACACCACCGTCAACGTCGTGGTCAGCTTGTTCGGGCAGGCCGTTGCAGCGAAGTCCGCATAGTCCCAGCAAGCGCGGATGGTCACACCATTCGTCGGGCTGGGCCGGGAAGCGGGGTAGTAGCTGGTCGTGGCGACGCCGGCGCTGTCCGTGTAAACCAACGCGCTGCCCGAGCTGATCGTGCCGCCGATGCTGTTCACGTCGCCGTCCATGTCGAAACGGACACGCACGTTCTTGATTGGGGCGTTGTTCGCGCCGAGGAACAGTGAGCGAATCTCCGCGCGGTTGGTCGCCGCGCCGGAGCTGTTCACGTTCAGCACGGTCGGGTTGGCCGAGACGGCGCTGGAAGCGACGATCGTCGTCGCGGCCGGAATGGTCGAGGTGGTCGACGGGACAGTCACCGTTGCCACCGTCGTCACGCCGCCAGCGGTGGCGGAGATGTCGATGGGGCCAGGGGTCGTCGGCGCGGTGTAGGTGAAGGTGAACGCGCCATTGGCATCGGTCGTGCCGCTGGCGGCGGTCAGCCCGGGGGCCGTGACCGCGATGGGCGCATTCGCGATCGCGTTGTTGTTGACGTCGCGCAGGCGATATTGAACCGTGTTGCCGGCCGAGCCAGCCGTCGGCGTGGTGGGCACAGCGGAGGCATCGAGGCCGGCACCGGTCACCTGGAAGGTCGCCGTGCGGCTCAGCGAGCCACTGGTGGCCGTCACGGTCACGAGGCGATTGGACTTGTCCGCGCCGATCTGCACGTTGGCGACGGCTTTTCCGGTCGCATCCGTCGACGAGTTCAGCACCGTGATGGTGGCACCGTTGTTCACGGAGAAGCTCACCGGCACGTTGGCGACCACCGCACGGTTGGCGTCCACGGCGGTCACCGTGGTGACCACCGTGTCACTGCCGGAGTTGGTGATGCTGGTCTTGTCGACCGTCATGGACAGATCCGACACCGTGATCGTGGGTCCGGTCGTGCCATTGCCGCCGCCGACGACGGGGTCGCCCGACGCGCCGCCACCGCCGCCGCAAGCGGCCAGAACCGCGACCATCGTGGCGGTCAGGGCGAGTTGCGCCGCGCGGCCGGTCAAATCACTGCTCACGATCTGAGAATCAATTTTCTTCATTGCTTTCGACTCCTGTGACAACGGCCCATCGATGGATGGGCCGTGTCTTCCTCACTGAAATGATTGGCGCTGAATCAACGCTGTGCCGACACCCGATCGTTCACCACCTTGGGCGTGATGAAGATCAGCAATTCGGTCTTCGACGAGCTGCGGCTCTTGTTCTTGAACAGGTTGCCCAGCAGCGGGATGTCACCGAGGTACGGCACCTTGTTCTCGCTCTCCAGGTCTTCCTGGGTGTAGATGCCGCCGATCACCACGGTACCGCCGTTCTCCACCAGCACCAGCGTTTGCACATGCTTGTTGTTGATGGCGTAGCCACCTGGCGTCAAGGTGCCACGGCTGTCCTTGTTGACATCCACCGTCAGAATCACATTGCCTTCAGGCGTGATCTGCGGGGTCACTTCCAGCTTCAGCACAGCCTTCTTGAAGCTGATCGAGGTCGCGCCGCTGGACGTGGCCTGCTGGTAGGGAATTTCCTCGCCCTGCTCAATCAGCGCCTTGGTCTGGTCAGCCGTCACCACGCGGGGGCTCGACACCACCTTGCCGCGGCCATCCGCTTCCAGGGCGGAGATTTCCAGGTTCAGGAATCGGTTCGCCGTCGCACTGAACAGAGACAGCGCGAAGTTGGCGGCCGAAGTGCCCGCGAAGGCATCCGACGACACGTTGGCCGGCAGGTTCACGAACTGGCTGTCGCTGTAGCTGCGATTCGTGGTTTGACCGGTCTGGCCGCCCACCGCGTTGTAATTGCCACCGATGGTCAGGTAGTTGCTGCCGCCGACGTTGTAGCCGGGGATGCCACCCTGCTGACCGCGCAGATCGGAAGCACCCAGCTTCACACCCAGCGCGCGACCGAAGCGGTCATCGGCTTCGACGATCCGGGCTTCGATCAGCACCTGGCGAACCGGGATGTCGATCTTGGCGATCAACGCCTGGATCTCTTCCAGCTTGGCCGGCACGTCCGTGATGAACAGCTGGTTGGTGCGGGTCTCGAAGATCACGCTGCCACGCGGCGACAGGATGCGCGAGGCCTGGCTGGCGCCAGCGCCGCCGGTGGTGTTTTGTCCCGTCAGACCCTTGGCCACATCTTCGGCCTTGGTGTAGTTCATCTGGAAGGACTGGGTGCGCAGCGGCTCCAGCTGGGTGATCTGCTGCTTCGCTTCCAGCTCGGCCTTTTCCTTGTTGGCCAGCTCATCCTTCGGCGCAATCCACAGCACGTTGCCGGACTTGCGCATGCCCAGACCCTTGGCCTGCAGGATGATGTCCAGGGCTTGGTCCCAAGGCACGTCCTTCAGACGCAGCGTCACGTTGCCGGTCACGGTATCGCTGGTCACCACGTTGAAGTTGGTGAAGTCGGCGATGACCTGCAGCAGCGCGCGGACATCGATGTTCTGGAAGTTCAGGCTGAGCTTGTCGCCGGCATAGCCCGGGCCTTGCGTGAGCTTGTTGGGGTCAACCTTCTGCGGGCGCACTTCCAGCACGAACTGGTTGTCGCTTTGATAGGCGCTGTGCTCCCAGTTGCCCTTGGGCGTCACCACCAGACGGACACGGTCCGCCTGCTGCGTGGCCACCACCGTCTGCACCGGCGTGCCGAAGTCGGTCACATCCAGGCGACGGCGCAGGCGCTCCGGCAGCGAGCTGCGCGGGAATTCCACCACCAGGGTCTGGCCCTGCTGCTGGATGTCGACGCCAATCTGGCTGCTCGGCAGATTCACCACCACACGGCCAGCGCCATCAGCGCCACGGCGGAAGTCGATGTCCTGCAGCGCCTGGGTGGTCGCGTTCTGGCTCGGGGCGAAGTGCAGCGGCTCGGTCGTCGCGGCAGTGGTCGTCGCGGCGGCAGCAGCGGTCGCACCGGTGCCGGCAGCGGGATCCAGGAAGATCAGCAGCGCGCTGTCCTGGATCTGGGCACGGTAGGTGCTGGCCTGACGCAGATTCAGCACCACACGGGTACGGTCTCCAGCCTGCGCCACATTCGCGGAACGCATGTTGCCGCTGTTGATGTCCACCGAGTTGCGACCCAGGCCATTGCTGACGCCGGCCATGTCCAGCGCGATACGCGGCGGGACTTGCACGGCGAAGCCGCGTGGCACTTCCGTCAGCGGCTGCGACAGCTCGATGCGGACCACGTCCGCACCCGATTGCTGGGTCGACGTGATGGAGCGGATCATGTTCTGCGCGAAAGCCTGGATCGGCATCAACGCCGCCACGCCCATCGCGCAGGCCAGCACACGCCAGGCGCCGATGCGGCTCTTCAAGACGCTTTTCCCTTCCCTCTTGGGTTGGCTCGATGCGGCGCTCATGTCAGCGTTCTCCACAAAAGTCTTCATCGTCCCTGCTCCTGTAGCTGGAGAGTACTGGTGCGTTCAATCCATTCGCCCGCAGCGTCCTGGACGACTTCTCGCAACGTGATCTCGGTTTCACTGATCTTGGTGATGCGGCCAAAGTTCTGGCCCAGGTAGTCACCCGCCTTGACGTAATACAGCAGGCTTTCCACCCGCAGCAGCGCGTAGGGACGACCGCCCCGGTTCACGCTGCCCACCATGGACATGTTGTCCAGCGGATAGGCTTCCAGCGGCTCACGCCGACGCTTCATCTCCGCAGCCAGCAGCGAGCTGGGCTGAGAGGCTTCGGACTTGAGCGCCACGGTCAGCTTCTGCGTGCTGAAGGGCTCCACCGCATTCATCGCCGCATACGGTTCCGGCAGGAACTTCTTGGGCGGCTGCAGCGGCTTGACGGTCGGGCGCGTCTGCTGACGCTGCTCTTCCATCCATTGCTGCAGTTCATCGGTGCTCGAGGTGCAGCCCGCCAGCAGCGTGCCGCACAGTCCGAGCGCCAGCATCCGGTTCGACAGGATGCGTGTCATCAGGGTGGCGCGCATCATTTCCTCTTCCCTGCAGCCGCTTCACGAGCAGCCCGCTTCTGTTCTTCGACCTCGGCCGGGTCCAGATAACGGTAGGTCCGGGCGATCGCTTCCATGGTCAGGTTGCCGTTCGGGTCCACCTTCGCATTCGAATTGACTTGCGGCGCCAGGATGTTCAGGTCATGCAGCGTGACGATCCGCGACAGGTTCGACACGTCAGCCGTGAACGATCCGATGTCGTGATAGCGACCGGACACCTTCAGCGAAATCGGCTGCTCGGCGTAATAGTCCTTCATCACGATCTGGCCTGGACGGAACAGCTCGAACTGAAGACCACGACCCAGGCCGGCCTGGTTGATGTCGGACAGCAGCGCATCCATTTCGGCCTTGCCGGGAAGCTGCTTCTCAAGCTGCAGCACATATTCCTCGACCTGGCTCTTCTGCTTGCGCAGTTCGGGCAGGTTGACCGCCTGGGCCAATTTGCCGCGGTAGTCTTCCTTGAGCTGCGGCTCGCGGGCCTTTTCGGCCTCAAGCTGATCGTTCACATCGGACAGCAGCGCAAACCAGCTCGCCACCACCACCAGAATCACCACCATCAGGTAGGCGAAGAGCTTGGGGGCGGGCGGCCACTGGCCGGGCTTCTTGGGATCGAGATTCTGGAACTGGCTCGAGAAATCCGCGAACCACGCGTTCAGATCCATGCTTTTGAGGTCTGCCATGCGATCCTCAGGACTTGTTGGCCTTGACGGCCGGCGCACTCGCGGCGCCAGCAGGTGCTTCCACCGCCGGGCTCTTGATGGCCACCTTCATCGAGAAATCAAACAGACGACGCGCATCGCGTTGATTGACTTGCGCCAGTTTGATTTCCACCAGTTCCGGGTTCTCCAGCCAGTCGGCACGGCCGACATTGCGCAGGAATTCCGAAACACGTTCGTTGGTCGCGGCCACGCCATTGATGACCACGCTCTTGCCGGTCTGGCGGATGCCCTGGAGGTAGATGCCTTCCGGGGTGTACTTGGCCAGCTCGTTGAGCAGGTGCACCGGCGTGTTGCGGTCGCTTTGCAGGTCTTCCACCGCACGCTGACGGGCGCGCAGCGCTTCGATTTCATCGCGCAGGGTGGCGATGTCCTTGATCTGCTCGTCGAGCTTGGCGATTTCCGATTTCAGGAAGTCGTTGCGACCGACTTGAGCGGCCGTCATCTGTTCGAGCATCACATAGATGACGCCAACGACCAGCAGGCCGGCAATGAAGGACATGCCCAGACCGACGTAGAACGCGGTCTCACGACGCTTGCGTTTCTCCTCGCGGTGCGGGAGCAGGTTGATCAGAATCACTGAAAGAACCTCCGCATCGCCAGCCCGCAGGCGGTCAGGTAGGCCGGCGCTTCGCGCCGCAGTTTGGATTCACGCACGGCGGCGCCCAGTTCCATGTTTTCGAATGGGTTCACGACCATGCAGGCAAATCCCGTCAATTCGGTCACGCGCTCTTTCAGGCCCGGCAAGGTCGCCGTGCCGCCAGCCAGCATCACATAGTGAACCTTGTGATGCGGGGTGCTGGTGAAGAAATACTGCAGCGCGCGGCCAATTTCCTGGGACAAACTGTCCACAAAAGGATTGAGCACTTGCGTGTCATAGTCCTCAGGCAATTCGCCGTTGAGTTTCTTCTGTTCCGCTTCTTCGAACGAGAAACCGTATTGGCGAGAAATCAGCAAGGTCAGTTGAGAACCGCCAAACGCCTGATCCCGGTCATACAGCATTTCATCGTCGCGCAGCACTTTGAGGCTGGTGGTATCCGCGCCGATTTCGAAGAGCGCGACCAGCGCATCCTTGCCCTCATTGGGCAGGTTCTGCACCAGGCGACCCATCGCCATGCGCGAGGCATGCGATTCGATGTCGAGCACCATCGGACGCAGTCCGGCCGCTTCGGCGAGCGCCTGACGGTCCTGCACGCGGTCCTTGCGAGACGCGGCGATCAGCACTTCCACATCACCGACCGAGGTCGGGCTGGGGCCGATGACGCAGAAATCCAGCGACACCTCATCCAGCGAGAAGGGAATGTATTGATTCGCCTCGGCCTCGACCTGCAACTCGAGTTCTTCCTCGCGCAGGCCGTCCGGCAGCATGATTTTCTTGGTGATCACCGCAGACTGCGGCATGGCCAGTGAGGCATGCCGGGTCTTGCTGCCGCTGCGCGTCACGACGCGTCGCACGGCCTCCGCCACCTCATCGAATTTCTCGATTTGGCCGTCGGTGATCCAACCTTTTTCGAATGGCTCCGTGGCGAAACGTTCAAGCACGTATTCACCTTTGGAGTTTTGGCTCAATTCCACAAGTTTGACGCTGGACGACGAGATGTCCAGGCCAATCATGGGTGGATGCGCGCGCCCAAGCAGTACGTCCCAAAATCCCATGAAGCGTTCCCCCAACGCGCCGCTTTGCGCCGGTTTGTTAATAAGTTACTTGAATGCTAGCAGCAATGCCTTTGGTGCCCCAAGGCAAAGCGGTCACAGCACGTAACACCGCGTTGCGTAACATACACGCCGCAGAAGCCTGTCAAAAGCTCGAAAAGCGGGCATGAAAGCCGTTGTGCCACCGCCGGGTCGGGCGATGCATCGGTGCCCGGAAGAGGGTTCCTATAATCGCTGCTCGCGGCCCGATTCGCACCCGTGCAGGCCCTGACAGGCTGCGGGCGGGCACGCACAAATGCACACTTTGCTCATGCCCGCGAAGACCCCCCCAGACTCGCCCGACGACTCCCCCTCTTCCTCCTCCCCCGACTCCCCTCGCAAGCGGGGCGGCGCCAAGCAGGCGTCGCGGAAGCAGAAGCCGAAGATGCATTGGCTGCTCCGCGCCATCGCCTGGCTGCTGGGCCTGGTCCTGGCCGGTGTCGGCGCCGTGGTCCTGCTCGCCGGCATGGCACTGGCCATGGCCTATCCGCAGCTGCCCGACATCAGCGGGCTCACCGACTACCGTCCCAAGCTGCCCCTGCGCGTGCTCTCCAGCGAAGGTCAGCTGCTGGGCGAGTATGGGGAAGAGCGCCGCAGCTATTCCGACATCCGCGCCATCCCCAAGGTCATGCAGGACGCGGTGCTGGCGATCGAGGACGCCCGCTTCTATCAGCACGGCGGCGTGGACTATCTGGGCGTGATCCGGGCCGGTCTCGCCAATGTGGGGGAGTCCAAGAGCCAGGGCGCCTCCACCATCACCATGCAGGTGGCGCGCAACTTCTACCTCTCCACCGAGAAGACCTTCACCCGCAAGATCTATGAGATCTTGCTGGCGCTGAAGATCGAGCGGGCGCTGCCCAAGGAGAAGATCCTCGAGATCTACATGAACCAGATCTTCCTGGGTCATCGCGCCTACGGCTTCGCGGCCGCCAGCGAGGTCTACTTCGGCAAGCCCATGAAAGAGCTGTCGGTGGCCGAGGCGGCGATGCTCGCAGGGTTGCCAAAAGCACCATCTGCTTACAACCCGATCAACAATCCGCGTCGCGCGCTGTTGCGCCAGCAATACATCATCGATCGGATGCTGGAGATGGGCTTCATCAGCCCCGAACAGCATGCGCAAGCCAAGGCGGAGAAGCTCCGCATCCGGCCGCCGCAGGAAGCGGCCAATCATGCGGAGTACGTCGCGGAGCTGGCGCGCCAGCTGATCTTCAGCCAATACGGCGAAGAGGCCTACACGCGGGGGCTGAATGTCTACCTGACGCTCAATGCCGACGAACAGGAGCGCGCCTATCGCGCGCTGCGCCGCGGCATCATGGATTACGAGCGGCGCCAGGTTTATCGCGGGCCGGAAGCCTATGTCGACCTGCCCGCCGATCCCAAGGAGCTCGACACCCGCGTCGCCGAAGCCCTGTCGGACCATCCCGCGAATGACGAGCTGCTCGCCGCGGTGGTGCTGGAGGCCGATCCGAAGCGCGTCCTGGCGGCGCTGCAAAGCGGCGAAACGGTCACCATCGTCGGCGAGGGGCTGAAACCGGCGACGTCCGGCCTGTCGGACAAGGGAAATCCCAAGACCCGCATCCGGCGCGGCGCGGTGATTCGGGTGGTCAAGCTGGTCCGCAACAACAAGGATGAATGGACCATCACCCAGCTGCCGGAAGTGGAAGGGGCGATGGTCGCCCTGAATCCGCGCGATGGCAGCGTGCGGGCGTTGGTGGGCGGCTTCGACTACAACAAGAACAAGTTCAACCACGTCACCCAGGCCTGGCGGCAGCCGGGGTCGAGCTTCAAGCCCTTCATTTATTCGGCCGCGCTGGAAAAGGGCTTCGGCCCGGCGACGATCGTCAATGACAGCCCGCTGTTCTTCGACGCCAGCACCACCGGCAGCCAGCCGTGGGAACCCAAGAACTACGACGGCAAGTTCGAAGGCCCGATGCCGCTGCACACGGCGCTGGCCAAGTCCAAGAACATGGTGTCCATCCGGATCCTGCAAGCCGTGGGCGTGCGCTACGCGCAGGACTGGATCACCCGGTTCGGCTTCGAGGCGGACAAACATCCGGCCTATCTCACGATGGCCCTCGGCGCCGGCGCGGTCACGCCGATGCAGATGGCTCAGGCGTACTCGGTCTTCGCCAATGGCGGCTATCGGATCACGCCCTCGCTGGTGCAGCGGATCACTGATCACCAAGGTCGTCAGCTCTACCAGGCCACCGCCAAGCCGTTCTCGGACGACATGCGCGCCGTCGAGCCCCGCAACGCCTTCATGATGAGCCGCCTGCTGCAGGAAGTGGCGCGCAGCGGCACCGCCGCACGCGCACAGTCCACGCTCAAGCGACCCGACCTGTACGGCAAGACCGGCACCACCAATGATTCGATGGATGCCTGGTTCGCCGGCTACCAGCCGACGTTGGCCACTGTGGTGTGGATCGGCTATGACCAGCCCCGCAAGCTGGGAGATCGCGAAACCGGTGGCGGACTGGCGCTGCCGGTCTGGATCGAGTTCATGCAGTACGCGCTGCGCAACACGCCGGTGGCGGAGATTCCGCCGACCGAAGGCCTGGTCAACCTGAATGGCGAATGGTTCTACGACGAGTTCAGCGGCAACCAAGGCGTGCGCGAGCTGACCGGCGAGGACCACGTCCCCACGACCGGCACCGAGGAAGAAAAGAAGAGCATCCTCGATCTGTTCAAGCGTTGAGGCTCAGACACTGAAACGGCGCCTCGTCAACGGCGCCGCAAAGCAAAACGCCAGCCCGACAGGCTGGCGTTTTTCATTGGTGCGGACGATGCGTCGCGCGCCGCACTCAGGCCGCGTCGACCGTCAAGGTCTTGCCTGCATGGAAGCTGCATTCCTCGGACAGCCGGGTGAAGAACTCCACGCCGTCCTTGGTGTCGCGCCAGTGGCCGTCGACGAACTTGAAATGGAAGCCGCCGCGGCGGGACGCCAGCCAGAGCTCATGCAGCGGCGGCTGGGTGTTCACCACGATCTTGCTGCGATCCGGGAACTCCAGTTCGAGCAGCCCGCCGGTGCGGTGCTGGTCCACATCCATCACATCGTCGTCCAGCCAGGCATCAACCACGGTCTCGAGGCGCGACAGCACCGCGCTGGTCTTGGCGTCGTATTCGGCATCGGTCAGGGGCGTGGCGGTGGCGGTCATGGGTCGGGACTCGCTAGACTGGAGTCCATGATGAAAATGAAGACGCGAAGTGTAGGCGCAGCCTCCCACCGCCCACAGCGCGAGCACCGCAAGGCCCTGCCCGGGCTGATGTTGTGTGGCGCGCTGCTGCTGGCCTTGGGGGCCGCA
This sequence comes from Burkholderiaceae bacterium, assembly GCA_913776825.1. Taxonomy (GTDB): domain Bacteria; phylum Pseudomonadota; class Gammaproteobacteria; order Burkholderiales; family Burkholderiaceae_C; genus Roseateles. The sequence goes on along the minus strand of CAJYPV010000026.1, from coordinate 232,798 downwards.
GGTTGTGGTCAGAAGCGACCGCTGCAACTGCCGGCCAAACCGGGCCATGCGCGCCCGGCCAACACCAATCCGCCGACCGAGCCCGACATCTCCCGCGCCGGTGCCGAGCCCGCCGCGATGCCGGCCAGCGCGGCCGTCATGCCGCAGCGCTGAACCCTGGCGCGCAGCGCGCGGTGCGCCGACGCTTTAGATCCGGCCTTCTTCGACCGCATGGCACGCGACACGCGTGCCTTCGTTCATCAGCAGTGCCGGTCGCTCCTGGCTGCAGCGCGCATTGGCATGCGGGCAGCGCGGATGGAAGCTGCAACCGCTGGGCGGATTGAGCGGATTCGGCACCTCGCCCTGCACCGGCGTGCGGGAGCGGCCGGTCATATGGATGTCCGGAATCGCATCCAGCAGCATGCGTGTGTAGGGATGGCGCGGCGCGGCGAACAAGCGACGCTTGTCCGCCTGCTCCACCAGCCGGCCCAGATACATCACGCCCACCTGATCGGCGACATGCCGCACCACCGAGAGGTTGTGGGAGATGAACAGATAGGTGAGCCCCTGCCGCCGCTGCAGGTCCTTCATGATGTTGAGGACCTGCGCCTGCACCGAGACGTCGAGCGCGGACGTGGGTTCATCGCAGACCAGGAATTCCGGCTCGGTCGCCAGCGCTCGAGCGATCGAGATCCGCTGGCGCTGACCGCCTGAGAACTGGTGCGGGAACTTCTCGACATCCGCCGGCGAAAGCCCGACGGAGGCCAGCAGCTCGCCCACGCGCTGTCGCAGTGCTGCCGTGTCGCGCACCAGGCCGTGCTCGCGCAGCGGCTCGCCGACGATCTCCTGCACCTTCCAGCGCGGATTCAAGCTGGCATACGGATCCTGGAAGATCATTTGCATCCGCCGACGAAGCGCCAGCGCCCCCGGTCCGGCCAGGGTGCTGGCGATGTCGGTTCCATCGAAGCGAACTTCACCGCCCGTCGGCGCATAGAGGCCGACCAAGAGCCGGGCAACGGTGCTCTTGCCGCAACCCGATTCGCCGACCAGCGCCAGCGTCGTGCCGCGCTCGATCTGGAAGCTGACGCCATCGACCGCATGCACGAACTGGCGCGGCTTGCGCTCGATCACGCGATTCAGCCAGGGCGGCGACACATCGAAGCTTTTCGACAGCCCGCTCACTTCCACCAGCGGCCAGGCCGCGCCAGGGCTGGACGTGGCGGACGAGGAGGGCGACGACGACACGCCTTGCGGCGGCAGAACGGCGGCGGTCATGCAGCGTCTCCATGCAGCCAGCAGGCCGCCGACGTGGCCGGCGCGGCCATCAATTCCGGGCGCTGTTGCTGGCAGCGATCAAATGCCTTGGGGCAACGGGGATGGAAGGCACATCCGTTCGGGATGGCATGCAGGCGCGGCATCGCGCCATCGATCTGCACGAGGCGCTCACGGTCTTCATCCATCGCGGGGATCGAGCCCATCAAGCCCGCCGTATAGGGATGCCCGGGGCGGTGAATCACTTCCTGCACCGGTCCGATCTCGGCGATGCGTCCGGCATACATCACCGCGACCCGATCGCAGGTCTCGGCGATGACGCCCATGTCATGGGTGACCAGCATCACCGCGGCGCCCTGCTCTTTGCAGACCCGCTTCAGCAGCGCAATGATCTGCGCCTGAATCGACACATCCAGCGCGGTGGTCGGCTCATCGGCCACGATCAGCTTCGGATTGGCCGCCAGCGCGAGCGCGATCACGACGCGTTGACGCATGCCGCCGGAGAACTGATGCGGATACTGATCCACCCGCGCTTCGGGCGCCGGAATGCCGGTGGCCGCGAGCAATTCGATGGCCCGCGCACGGGCCTGACGCGGCGTCAGCGGCAGGTGCGCGGTGATGGTTTCGATCAGCTGACGTCCGACGCTGTAGAGCGGGTTCAGCGACGTCAGCGGATCCTGGAAGATCGCGCCGATCTGACGACCGCGCACCCGTCGCATCTCGTCAGCCGAGAGTTGATCGATGCGGCGGCCCTCGAGCAGGATCTCGCCGCCCGCGATGCGGCCCGGCGGTTCCAGCAAACCGATGATCGCGGCGCCCGTCAGCGACTTGCCGGCGCCGGATTCGCCGACGACGCCCAGCACCTCGCCGGGCGCGATGTCGAAGGAGATGTCGTCCAGCGCGAGCAGCGTGCCGCGGCGGGTCGGGAATTCCACCCGGAGGTGGCGCACTTCAAGCAAGGCAGTCATGTCGCCACCCGTTCAACGCAGGCGGGGATTGAGCGCATCGCGCAGCCAATCGCCCAGCAGATTCACCGACAACGCGATCATCACCAGCATCACGCTGGGCCAGATCGTGATCCACCATTCGCCGGAGAACAGGAAGTCATTGCCGATGCGGATCAGCGTGCCCAACGACGGGCTGGTGGGCGGCACGCCCACGCCGAGGAAGGACAAGGTGGCCTCGGTCAGGATCGCCGACGCCACCTGCAAGGTGCCGAGCACCAGCACCGGCCCGGTCACGTTGGGCAGCACATGCCGCCACATGATGGCGAAGCTCTTCACGCCGATGACGCGCGCAGCCTGCACATATTCCTTGTTGCGCTCCACCAGCGTCGAGCCGCGCACCGTGCGCGCGTACTGGACCCATCCGGTCAGCGAGATCGCCAGGATCAGCACCGCGAAGGCCAGGCTGCCATGCGCGTTCGGCAACATGACCCGGCCGATGCCGTCGACCAGCAAGGCCACCAGGATGGACGGGAACGACAGCATCACATCGCAGACGCGCATGATGAAGGCATCGGTCTTGCCGCCCACGAAGCCGGCCAGCAAGCCGAGCGCGATGCCGATCACCATCGACACCAGCACCGAAGCGAAGCCCACCAGCATCGAGATGCGGGCGCCATACATGATCGCGCTGAGCAGATCGCGTCCCTGGTCATCGGTGCCGAGCAGGAATTTCGTGCTGCCGCCCTCGCTCCAGGCGGGCGGCAGACGGGAATCCATCAGGTCGACCGTCGACAGATCGAAGGGGTCATGCGGCGCGATCCACGGGGCGAAGACGGCGCACACCAGACAGAACAGTGCCACCAGCGCCGCGGCCATCGTCACCGGCGATCGGGTGAAGGAATGCCAGACGTCGCCATCCAGGAAACGCTGCAGGGCATTGGGCGAACGCACGGGCGGTCCCGGGTTCGGTGTGGGCGGCACCGAGGGCGGCGCGATGGAACTCATAAGTCGGACACTCCGTGCGAAATCATGGACAGACGACCCGTCGGGTCATGGCTCAGTCGAAGATGAGGTGGTGCGAACCGGCCGTCGGATCCCGCACCGTGAGACCGCGGTGAGGGTGCGCGCGACTTGGACGGGCCGGTCGGGACGATCGGCTGACCACGCGTCGCCAATCGGCGGGCTGACGGCCGTCGCCGCGTTCGGCGCATTCGTCGCATTCGCTGCGCTCGTTGCCGTCATCGCGATCACGACGTGCCGGTCGTTCCACAGACGTCATCGCCTCACGCCGCAGTCACCGGCAGACTTTGCTCCACCAAGGCGGAGAACAGCGCGGAGCCCAGCGGCAACACCTCGTCATTGAAGTCATAACGCGGTTGATGCAATCCGCAAGGACCACCCTGCCCCAACCTCAGATACGCGCCAGGTCGTGCCTGCAGCATGAAGGCGAAATCCTCGCTGCCCATGCTGGGGGGCAACTTGTCGTCGACGTTCTCCGCGCCGACCAGCCACTGCGCCACCTTGGCGGCGAAATCGGCCTCGGGCGCGCTGTTGATCGTGGCGGGATACAGGCGCTGATAGTCCACCTTGGCGCTCGCGCCGAAGCCCAGCGCGACCGACTCGACCATGCGGGTCATCCGCTCTTCCAGCAGTTGCTGGACCTCGGGCTTGAAACTGCGCACCGTGCCCGTGAGCTGCGCCAGTTCGGGGATCACGCTGAAGGCGCTGGATTCGCCGGCCTGCATCGAGCAGAGGCTGACGACCGCCTGCTCGATCGGCGCGATGTTGCGCGATACCAAGCTCTGCACTGCCGTGATGATGTGCCCCGCAATCAGCACCGGATCGACGCTGAGATGCGGATGGGCGCCATGGCCGCCGCGCCCCTGAATGCTGATCTGCACGCGATCGGCAGCAGCCATCATCGCGCCGCGGTTGAGGCCGATCTTGCCCGGCGGCAGGTGCGGCCAGTTGTGCATCGCGTAGATCGCCTCGACCGGAAAGCGGTCGAACAGACCATCGGCGATCATTTCGCGCGCGCCGCCGTAGCCCTCTTCACCGGGCTGGAACACCAGCACCGCGGTGCCTTCGAATCGACGCGTCTGCGCGAGATAACGCGCCGCACCGACCAACATCGCGCAATGTCCGTCGTGCCCGCAGGCATGCATCAGACCGGGCGAGGCGGAACGCCAGGCGAAGTCGTTCTGCTCCTTGAGCGGCAGCGCATCCATGTCCGCGCGCAGGCCGATCAGGCGGGGTCGGGCCGAGGGCTGGCCGTGGATCAAGGCCACCAGGCCGGTGCGGCCGATGCCTTCATGGATTTCATCGACGCCACAGGCGCGCAACGCCTGCACGATGCGCGCGCCGGTGCGGCGCTCCTCGAAGCCGAGCTCCGGCATCGCGTGCAGTTCGCGGCGCAGGGCCACCAATTCGCCGCGGGCCTCCAGCAGACGCTGGTAGGTGCCGGCCGCAACCGTGCTGAATGCAGTCATGTCAGTGGGCGCCGCCGCCCAGGCGCAGCCGAGGATCGACGACGAAGTACAGCAAATCCACCACCAGGTTGATCACGACGAAGATCAACGAGATCAAGCAAAGATAGGCGGCCATCACCGGGATGTCAGGAAACTGCACCGCCTGGATGAAGAGCAGTCCCATGCCGGGCCATTGAAACACCGTCTCGGTGATGATGGAGAAGGCAATCAGGGATCCCAGTTGCAAGCCGGTGATCGTCATGACCGGGACCAGCGTGTTCTTGAGCGCATGGCCGAAATAGATGACGCGGTTGCTCAAGCCCCGCGCGCGGGCAAACTTGATGTAATCCGTGCGCAGCACTTCCAGCATCTCGGCGCGCACGATCCGCAGGATCAGCGTGAGCTGAAACACCGACAAGGTGATCGCCGGCAGCAGCACATGGCGCAGTCCATCGACGGTCAACAGGCCGGTGCTCCAGCGGCCCAGCATCACCACATCGCCGCGGCCGTTGCTGGGCAGCCATTGCAACTGCACGGCAAAGGTCAGGATGAGCAGGATGCCGATCAGGAACGTCGGCAGCGACACGCCCACCAGCGACAGCGCCATCGCCAATTGCGTACCGAAGCTGCCTCGGCGCAGCGCGGCATAGACGCCGAGCGGAATGCCGACGCCCACCGCGATCAGCGCCGCCACCAGCGACAGCTCCAGCGTGGCGGGGAAGCGCTCCATGATCAGCGTCGAGACCTTGCGGCCCTGCTGCAGGCTGATGCCGAACTCGCCCTGCGCGGCGTTCGAGACGAAATGGGCGAACTGGACGGCGAAGGACTGATCCAGGCCGAGATCCCGGCGCAGCTGTTCGCGTTGTTCGGGGGTGGCGTCCTGCCCCAGCAGGTTGTGCACCGGATCGCCGACATACTGGAACAGCATGAAGGCAATGAACGCCACCGTCAGCATGACGACCAAGGCCTGCACCAGGCGGCGAAGAATGAAAACCAGCATGTGGGATCGGCCCCGGCGGTCTGTGCCCGGCGGATCACCGTGACAAGACCTGACCCCCGAAGGCGCGCGCTCTTAGAAGCAGTCCATCATCCGGGACGCAGCCCTCCCTGGGCAACTGGGAAAGCCCTTAACGTGCCGCAGGCGCGACAGCGGGGAAAGCTGAATCGCGCTGCGGTCGGACGGAAGTTGGCGTTTGCTCTGGTTCGGGGCATCCGGCGCCGGCGCGGTGCATCCGGCGGCCAGCCGGATCGAGCGCTGACGCGATCGTTGAGGCTGCGCAGTCATGATGCGACGTGACCGAAATCGCCGTCGCCCGACGGCCGGGCCGCTCCGCAGCATGCTCGCCAGTGAGGCGATCGCCATCTCCAGGCGTGGCCGGCGGACCGCACGAACGCGCGGTCCGCTGCAACGCTCAGAAGCGGTGACGCATGCCGAGGATGGCGCCGCCGCGCTTCTCTGCACCATTTCCGAACCGGACCGCACCGCTGTGCTTGGTGTAGTCCAGTTCCAGATAGGCATCGGTGCGCTTGGAGAAGGCGTAGTCGGCCACGAATGCGGCGTAATGGCCCTTGCTCTTCTCGGTCGACACGATGTAGTGGGTCTGCGTCGCGTACCAGTAATGCGCGCCCAGGTTGAGCTGGGTGGTGATCTGGTAGGTGAAGCCGGCGGAGATCATGTCGCGCTTCTTCACGTCGTTCGCGGCGGCATTCAGCACCGGTCCGAGCAGGCCGGAGGTGTAGGCCGCGCCCAGCAGGCCGCCTCGGTCAAACTTGTTGCTGGCCCAGGACACGTTCAGGTACCACGGGCCGTCGTTGTAGGCGGCGCCCGCGGTGTAGCCCTTCACCTTCTTGCCGAGCGTGTCCTCGACCTGCAAGTAAGCGCCGCCCGCTGAGAACGCGCCGTCCGCATAGCGCAGCAAGCCACCGAACGACTTGTTCTGCGAGTTGCCTTCACCGGCGGAGACCTGAATTTCACCCCGCACCGGGCCCATCTCGGCCAGGTACTTGACCATGTTGTCCTGGCGCGCGCCCATGGACAGGCCGATCTCCGGCTTGTAGGCCTCGATGTAGGGCGAGTACTTGAAGGAGGCGTAGGTCGACGTGTAGATGTCGAACAGGATGTTGTACTGGCGGCCGAGCGTGATGCGGCCGAAGTCGCTCGACTGGATGCCGACCCACGACTGGCGCCAGAAATCGGTCGGCGAGGCTTGCGCGCCGTTGTCGGAATTCAAGCGATGTTCCAGATTCGCAATGGCTTTCAGACCGCCACCAAGATCCTCGGTCACATTGATGCCGAGCCGGCTTTGCGACATCCCACCCGGGATGAGCTGCTTCTTCGATGAGCCCACGTTCGCATTGCTGGTCCAGCGCACGCCGGCATCCATGATCCCGTAGAGCTGAACGCTGGACTGTGCCCAGGCGGAGCTGACGCCGACAGCAACAAGGCCGAGCGCCATGGCAGCTTTCTTCATAGGTCTGTCTCCTTTTGTAGGTGTGGTCTATTCGCCGAGATTGATTCTCAGCGAACGTTCGCAATGAAGATCAGCCGTGTTGCTGATCGCCCACGGGAGCAAACCCTGTCAAGTTGGTGACGACTTCGGAGAACACGGCGGACGCCTCATCAGCCTTGATGACGGCGAATCCCGACGGGGCTTCCGCTGGACGGCAGCCGTGGATCGGGCGCCGGAAACCCGGACGGCGCTGACGACAATGGCGCCTCACACCGCCTGGACCCTGCCCTGCCTGGAGCTGGCGAAGTCTGTTGGCGCGCGCCAATGAAAAAGCCGCCCCGAGGGGCGGCTTTTGATGCGACGGATCCGAAGATCCGCCAGCAGCGAGAGTGGATTAGAAGCTGTGCTTCACGCCCACGTCGACGCCGCCGGACTTGCCGCCGAAGGCGGAGTTCACGGCATTGTCTTGCACCTTGAAGTTGGCCACACCGCTGTTGTCGATGATGGAGCCAGTGGCGTACAGGGCAGTACGCTTCGACAGGTTGTGCAGATAACCGATGGTGAACATCTTGGCGTCGCCAGCTCCACCGATGGTGCTCAGGTTGGCACCACGCAGGCCGTCAGCGGCACGGTTGGTGTTCGCCTTGGAGAACTGAGCCAGCACCGAGCCAGCGGTCGTCACCGGAACGGTGGCGCCGATGGTGTAGATGTTTTGCTTGCGGTCGTTGAACTTCAGTTGCGACAGCAGGGCGCTCAGCTTCACCATGCCGAAGTCGTAGCTGCCACCCAGGGAGGCTTGCTTGAACTTGGCGGTGCCGATAGCTTCGGTGGTCTGGTAGCCGGCGGCGACGTTGATCGCGCCATCCTTCCAACCCAGACGGCCACCGTAGGACTTGGCGCCCGTGACACCTTCACCAGCGGCCACGTCGAACGAGCCGTAAGCGCCACCCAGGTTACCCGGCAGGAAGTACTGCACCAGGTTGTCAGCGCGGTTGATGGTCTGCGTGCCGCTGCCCAGCAGGCTGTACACGCGGGTCACATCGCCCAGACCGGTGGTGCTGTAGACGTCGAAGTCATCGACGACCAGGCGGGTCGAGGTCTTGCCACGGCCCAGACGCACTTCACCGAATTCGCCCATCAGGCTCACCGAAGCGCGACGGCCCCAGAAACGGGTCGTGTCAGCGGTGCCGTTGTCGGCACCGAAAGCGCCTTCCAGCCAGAAGCCAGCCTTCAGGCCGCCACCCAGGTCTTCAACGCCACGGACGCCGAAGCGGCTGGAGCTGCTGCCGTCCTTCGACAGCTGAGACGTGTTCTGGCCATTGGCCTTGGTGTAGCGAGCAGCGACGTCGACGACGCCGAACAGGGTCACCGACGATTGAGCGGCAGCGGCACCGGCGAAACCAGCCAGCACAGCCAGCGCGACGAGAGATTTCTTCATTAGAGACTCCTAGATCTTCAATGAGGCCTGCGGCCCCCACTGGGTGTTCGCAAACCAAGCTCCTGCAATGAAGCTGTGGCGTATTGCAACAGTTCCGATCGGACCTGACCAGCGGCCACCCCGGAAAAGTCCTGATTTCGTTGGCTCCGTGCAACGCGTATGCAGAGAAAGAAATGTGTCATCAGGCATTCGCACAATAAGCAGGGACAGGGCGTCCGGCCGACGAATCCCCCAAGCCTAAACTGGGGAATCCCTTGGCTGTCCAATGCTGACGATGCACGCAAAGTCCCGCCGCCTTACCCGATCGGATGCCTGGATTTCCACCCTGGACCACGGACTGAAAACCCTGGCCGGCGTGGCACCCATGTCCCGCCCCACCCCGGTGGCAGCGCGTCCGGATGCGGTTTTGGATGAGTCCCAACGCCGAGAAGCCGCTTCGCTGATGCGGGTGAATCATGTCGGCGAAATCTGTGCACAGGCGCTTTATCGCGCTCAGGCATTCAGCACGCGAAACGATGAATTGCGGCTGCATCTCGAACACGCGGCCCAGGAAGAGCTGGATCACCTCGCATGGACGGCTGAACGCCTGCGCGACCTCCATGACCGCCCCAGCCTGCTGAATCCGCTTTGGTATGCGGGCGCCTTCGCGATCGGCACCGCTGCCGGACTGATCGGGGACAAAGTCAGCCTCGGCTTCGTGGTAGAGACCGAGCGACAGGTCGAGGCCCATCTGGACAGCCACCTCGAGCGGTTGCCCGCAGGCGACGAGACCTCACGAGCGATCGTCGCTCAGATGAAAGATGAGGAAGCCCGCCACGCGCAAGAGGCCATCGCCCGCGGCGCGGTCGAATTGCCCGCACCGGTCAAGGGCCTGATGCGTCTCGCTGCCCGGGTCATGACGCGCACCGCTCACTATATATAGGGCAGGAGCCGGGCCTCTGGCCAGGAGCGCGACCGCCATCCGTCGCGTCGCCTCAGCCCATCGATTCGCAAACCGGAAGCAGCGGCCCCCACCGGCGGCCGCCCACCGCGGCCATCAGACCTCCACCACCTCGACCGAGGTGGTGATCGCCGCGGTCTTCGCCAACATGATGCTGGCGGAGCAATATTTCTCGTGCGAGAGCGCAACCGCCCGCTCGACCGCCTGCAGCGGCAGGCCCTTGCCCTCGACCACGAAATGCATGTGGATCTGGGTGAACACCTTGGGTTCGACCTCAGCGCGATCGGCCTTCAGCTTGACCTTGCAGCCGCGCACGTCATGGCGACCGCGCTTGAGGATCAACACCACGTCGAACGCGGTGCAGCCGCCGGTGCCCAGCAGCACCATTTCCATTGGTCGTGGCGCGAGGTTTCGTCCGCCGCCATCGGGTGCGCCGTCCATCGTCACCAGGTGACCACTGCCGGTTTCGGCGGTGAAGCTCATGCCGTCCTGGCCCATCCAGTCGATCGTGCATTCCATGCGTGTGTTCCTCGAAACGGCTGGCGGGGGTCGCCATCCGGTGATATTGCTCGATTAGAGGTCTGCCCCAAGGGACAAATGGCGGAAAAAATATTGCGGCGCAGCATGCTCCGCCCTAGAATTCTAGGCATGCGATAGCGCTACCAACGCGGTAGCCCCGCACCGATTGTCTCCTCCACCGCCTCCATGGTGGATTCAGCCCGAGGCCACAAGCCTCGGGCTTTTTTTCGTCCAAAAATCGGGCGGATGGCGGCGCACTCGGCGCCACCACTTCGCATTGACGCGGAGCGCGTCCGCGCCGTCCGCGCCGTCCGCGCCGTCCGCGCCGTCTTCGAGGCCTTCGGCCAGCGGCGCGCGCCAGCTACCTGCCGAACCTCCCGCCGCAGCACCGCCCTGAGCCGCTTGAAACTCGTTTGACGCCGACAGGCTCGTGCCGCGCGGCGCTCGCGAGAAGTCAGCCTCTTCGAACGGCGAAACCAATCCGGTGAGGATGCCGAACCCCATGGCCAGGCGCCGAGAAACCCTGGCTATCATGATTTGCCGCCACCGGGCGGCCACTCGCGTTCAGAAGGGGTATTCCATGGCCGGCACCCGCCGCGCATTGCGCCAGTCGACTTCCCAACGCCAACCGGCGTTGTTGCCCGCCGATCAGAGTTATCTGCAGCGAATTCTGAATGCCAAGGTCTATGAAGTGGCGCAGGAAACCTCTCTGGACCCTGCCCGCAATCTCTCCAAACGGATCGGCAACAAAGTCTGGCTGAAACGCGAAGATCAACAGCCGGTATTCAGCTTCAAGCTGCGCGGCGCCTATAACAAAATGGCGCACCTGAGCGCCGAACAACTCGCTCGCGGGGTGATTTGCGCCTCCGCCGGCAATCACGCGCAGGGTGTGGCTTTGTCCGCGCGAAAACTGGGCTGCCGCGCGGTGATCGTGATGCCGGTGACCACGCCGAAATTGAAGGTCGACGCGGTCCAGGCGCTCGGCGGCGAGGTCGTGCTGCACGGTGAATCGTTCACCGATGCCTATGAGCACGCGCTGCTGCTGGAACAGGAACAGCAGCTCAGTTTCGTCCATCCGTTCGACGATCCGGATGTCATCGCCGGCCAGGGCACCATCGCCATGGAAGTGTTGCGCCAACATCCGGGGCCGATCGATGCGATCTTCGTGGCCATCGGCGGCGGCGGGCTGATCTCGGGCATCGCGGCCTACATCAAGGCCGTCAGGCCGGAGATCAAGATCATCGGCGTGCAGACCCGCGATTCCGACGCCATGGTGCGCTCGGTCCGCGCCGGCAAACGCGTGACGCTCAATGACGTGGGGCTGTTCTCCGACGGCACGGCCGTGAAGCTCGTCGGCGAGGAGACCTTCCGCGTCTGCCGCGAATTGGTCGACGACTATGTCCTGGTCGATACCGACGCCGTCTGCGCCGCGATCAAGGACGTGTTCGTGGACACCCGCAGCATTCTGGAACCGGCCGGCGGCCTCGGCGTGGCCGCGATCAAGCAATATGCCGCCCAGCACGGAGCGAAGGGTCAGACATATGTCGCGATCACTTGCGGCGCCAACATGAACTTCGACCGGCTTCGCTTCGTCGCGGAGCGCGCCGAAGTCGGCGAGGAGCGCGAAGCGCTGTTCGCGGTCACCATTCCCGAGGAGCGCGGCAGCTTCAAGCGCTTCTGCGAATTGATCGGTCCGCGCAGCGTCACCGAATTCAACTATCGGATCTCGGATCGTCAGGAGGCCCACGTCTTCGTCGGCGTGTCCATCACCAAGCGCGAGGAGGCCGACAAGCTCGCCCGGCTGTTCGAGAAGCATCGCTTCCCGACCGTCAACCTCACCGACGATGAACTTGCCAAGGCCCATGTGCGGCACATGGTCGGCGGCCGGACCGAACTGGCCGAGCACGAACGGCTGTTCCGCTTCGTGTTCCCGGAACGTCCCGGCGCCTTGATGCGCTTCCTGTCCAGCATGCATCCGGACTGGAACATCAGCCTCTTCCATTACCGCAATCAGGGCGCGGACTACGGCCGCATCCTCGTCGGGATCCAGGTGCCCAAGGGCGACGCGAAGGCCTTCAAGCAGTTCCTCGACCAGCTGAATTACCCGTTCACCGAAGAAACCCAGAACCCGGTGTATCGGCTGTTCCTTCGCTGATCGCTGCGTCGCCGCCGAGTCGGCCGTCGCGCCCGGCGCAGCGCCGGATGACGGCGGTCGCTCCTGCGCCTGCGCATGCTGCACCGCGTCAATGACGCTTCCCTCGCGGATGACGCGCCGTCCCGCGCACACAGTGCCCCCGGGACAAGGGGCGCCGGCCGGGCATTTGCCCATGCGCCGAATCGGATGACGGGATGACAATGGCGGCCCCGTGCGCCGGTCCTCCACCCGAGCGGCGGGATTGCGTGTTGTCTTCCCATGTCCATCCATCAGTCCCTGATTTCGCCGACCGTCAACCCGGAACTCGAACGCGCGCTGCGGGCGCGCCTGGATCGGCGATGCGCCATTGCCGGACGCCTGGGCGAGCTGGAACCACTCGCGGTCCGGCTCGGCCTGATCCAGAACTCGCTGACACCGAAACTCCATGATCCGACGCTGGTGCTGTTCGCCGGCGACCATGGTCTGGCGGTGGACGGCGTCGCCCTGCCGAACGGCCGCACTACCCGCGAGCAAGCCCTGCTGGCGCTGCAGAACCGCTTGCCGGCGACCGTGTTCGCTCGCCATCAATCCATGCACGTGACCGTGGTGGATTGCGGCGTCGCCGAACCGCTGAATCCCCAACCGCGCCTGCTGGCACGCAAGATCGCGCACGGGACGCGCAACTCAAGGGTCGGTCCGGCGATGTCGGTCGAGCAGGCCCATGCCGGCGTGCGGGTGGGCATGGAGATCTCGGACAACCTCGCCGGCAATGTGATCGCCTGCGCGGGCCTGGGTCAGGGGTCGATGGAAGCGGCGGCGCTGGTGCTGTCGCGCCTGATGGACCTGCCCGTGCGCGACTTTCTCGTGTCCGGCCCGGACATGCCGCAGGAAGATCTGGCCCATCTGCTGATCGTGTTGCAAAGCGCTCAGGCGCGGCATCGGGATGTGGTCGAGCCGATGGCGGTGCTGGCGGCTTTCGGCGGCTTCGAACTCGCGGTGATGACGGGCGCGATGCTGGTGGCTGCCAGCAAGCGCCAGCTGATCCTGATCGACGGCATGCCCGCCTGCGCCGCGCTCAAGGTGGCGTCGATGATCGCGCCGCCGGTCACCGACTATGCGGTGTTCTGCCGAAGCACCTCGCATCAAGGCCTGGATCAGGCGCTGGCGCTGTTCCATGCGGCCGCGCTGCTGGAGTTGGGCATGGATTGCGGGGACGGCACCGGCGCGGCGCTCGCCTGGCCACTGGTGCGCTGCGCTGCGGCGCTGCTGACCGATGTGCAGGACCTGCCCGACGGACCGATCCACAGCCGGCCTTCGGAACTGAGTCCGGGGACCGGGGCGTCGAGTCGTCCGGCGGGACTGGTCGGTCAGGGCAGCGGCCGGCCGCCGCTGAATTCGAAGCACTGAATCGCGGGCCGTCGCCCGTCGCTGCGGTGACGGAGGCGTTCGTTCGTGAGCCTTCCCGCGAACGGACCTGAAGACGCCGTCCGCACCAGTGACCGCGACGCCTGCCGATGAGCGCCGCCCCCCGAAAACGACAGGAGCCGCATTCTGCGGCTCCGTGTCAGCGAGGGACCCGTGATGGGTCAGCGCTCAATCAGCGAATTTCGCCCTCTTGCGGCGGCTGGCCTTGCGGGTTCACCGCCATCGGCAGCGCACCACCGACGGCCAGCGGCGAGACCACGCCGCCACCGCCCGGGCCCATGCCGCCCACGGACATGTTCATCGGCGGCATGCCGCCGCCAGCGGGCAGGTTCGGCGGACCACCCGGCATCGGCGCGGCGCTGGGTGGCGCCAGCAGATCGGCAGCGCCCGGCGCCATGCTGACCCGGATCGAGACCACGCCATCCTTGCCCAGGCCGATTTCGCGTCGCGTGACCTCCATCAGCACCAGATCGCCATCCACGACCTGACCCACGCGGGCGGTCTTGGGCGGGGCGCCGCTGACCGCGATCAGGGCCACGCCTTCGCCGGGGTGGCCCGCGGTGGAGGGCGCAACAACTCCCAACAATTGGTAACGCGATGAGGCTGACTCCACCGGCCCCGGCGTCGGTTCCTGGGAGGCGAACAAGCGCGTCCAGTCACCGGTGGCACTCCCGGCCACGGCCGGACGCGTCATCGCAGGACCTTGGGGACCCTTGGACATCAGCACCAGCGACCAATAGGCCAGGCTGGCAGTCAGAAGCGCCCAAGTGACGAAGCTTAACCATCGTGCGTGCATGCGCCGATTATGATTCACCGCGACGGGGCCGCAGCGGGCGGCGCCGCAAGGATTGCAAAGCCATGCAACGGACTTCTTCTCTGCGCCGCGCTCGCGGCTTCACCCTGATCGAACTGATCGTGGCCATCACCATCGTCGCCGTCATGGGCGCCGTCGTGGTGCCGGCAGTGATGAACCATGTGGCCGATGCGCGTCGCACCGCGGCCAAGACGGACGTCAACACGCTGGTCCAGGCCCTCAAGCTCTACAAGATGGACAACGGCCGCTACCCGTCCGGCGATCAAGGCCTGGCGGCTCTGGTCACTAAGCCGACCAACGGCAACGTGCCGAACAACTGGAAGGTCTACATCGAGAAGCTGCCCAAGGATCCGTGGGGCAATGCCTATCAATATGACAGCCCCGGCCTGAAGGGCGAAATCGACGTCTACAGCTTCGGCGCCGATGGCAAGCCAGGCGGCGAAGGCAACGACGCCGACATCGGTTCCTGGGAATGACCGGTGCCCGCCGCCACCGCCTCGCACGAGGGGCGGCGCGCGGCTTCACGCTGATTGAATTGATCGTGGCGATCACCATCATCGCCATCGCCAGCGCGGCGGTGGCGATCTCGATGGGGCGCAGCGGCGATTCCGACCTGGAGCGCGAGGCGCTCCATCTGGCCAGCGTGCTCGAAACCGCCCGCGCCGAAGCGCGAGCGGCCTCCCTGGATGTGCGCTGGCTGCCTGACGGCAAGGATGGCGCCAGCTACCGCTTCACCGGCCTGCCCCCCGAGCTGATGGACCGCCTGCAACTGAACCGCGCCTGGTTGGGTGACCCGCCGGAAGTGGACATCCAGGGCGCCGCGGCGAATGGCCGATCGGTGCGGCTCGGCCCCGAGCCGCTGATCGGCGCGCAGCGCGTGGTGCTCTCCCGTGGCGAACATCGCATGACCGTCGCGACCGACGGCCTCACGCCGTTTCGCGTGCAACGCGGAGGCGGCACGCCATGAGCGGGTCCGGTCCTGCTCGCGAGGTCTGTCCGCATGTGCGGACTGCTTCAGCACCGCGCAGTCGTCCGAGCGTGGCACCGCAGCGCCACGCCCGTCGGGCGTCTGCACGGTCCGCCGGCTTCACCCTGATCGAAGTGCTGGTGGCCCTGACCATCGTCGGACTCTGCCTGGCCGCCGGCATGCGCGCCGGCGGCGCCATGACCAGCAATGCCGATCGGCTGGAGGTCAATGGCCTCGCGCAGTGGTGCGCTGAGAACGAACTCACCGAAATGCGGCTGACCCAGAACTTCCCGAATGTCGGCCAGACCGACTTCAGTTGCAGCCAGATGGGCCGGGACTTCATCGGCCGCATGACCATCGCGCCCACGCCCAATCCGAATTTCCGCCGCGTCGAAGCGCAGGTGTTCGACGCCGCCAATCAGCCGCTGCTGACCATCACCACCATCGTGGGCCGCTACTGACATGGCCGCCCATCGCCTGTCCCGGCGCAGCCGCGGCTTCACGCTGATCGAGGTGCTGGTCGCGCTCGTCATCATGGCCATGATGACGGTGATGGCCTGGCGCGCCGTGTCCGCGCTGACAAACACCCGCGATCACAACGAAGCGCACATGGACCGCGCCGAGACGCTGCAAACGCTGATCCGCCAATGGGAGCTGGATCTGCGGGAGGTGCAGGACAGCAAGGTGCTCACCGCCGTGTCGTTCGATGGCGCCACGCTGCGCCTGACCCGCCGCCGAGAAGCCGGTCTGCAGCTCGTCAGCTGGCAGATCAAGGACAACCGGCTGACCCGCTGGGAGTCCACGCCCACCACCGAGCGCGACGCCTTGCAGGACGCCTGGTTCCGCAGCCAGCAGCTGAGCGCCGATGAACTGCGCGCCCTGCCCGGCGTCGCGGGCGTCGTGAACTGGCAGATCTTCTTCTTCCGCGGCAATGCCTGGAGCAATCCGCAATCGGATGGCGAGCAGAAGAACACCGATGGCAAGCTCAGCGAGGTGCCGCCCTCCGGCGTGCGGATGCGTTTGCAGTTCGGTCCCGACAGCGGCTATCGCGGCGAGCTGAACCGCGAAGTGCTGGTGCCTGCAGGAGGCGGCAAGTGAGCCTCGACCTCCGACAACACGCAGCGGGCGCCATGAGCGGCTCACACGCACCGCGCGCACCGGGCGCTTCAGATGCATCAGGCGCGCTCGGATCGCCCACGGCCCCAGCAGCCGGCCAGCGCGGCGCTGCGCTGCTCACGGCGCTGCTGATCGTCGTGCTGATCACCACGCTGGCCGCAGCCATGATGTGGCGTCAGGCGCGCAGCATTCAGATCGAGGCCGCCGAGCGCGGTCGCGCGCAGGCCGACTGGGTGCTGCAAGGCGCGTTGGACTGGGCCCGACTGATCCTGCGGGAAGACAGCCGCGCCAATCAGAAAACGCCATCGGACCATCTGGGCGAGGTCTGGGCCGTGCCGCTGGCGGAGGCGCGCCTGTCCAGCTTCCTGTCCACCGACTCCAATCACTCGAGCGACTCCGGCCCCGATGCTTATCTCTCCGGCCGCATCGAAGACGCCCAGTCGCGCTACAACCTGATCAATCTGGTTCAGAGCGATCCCGTCAAGGCCGCCAAGGAATTGCGGATCGCCGCGCGTCTGTTCCAGACCGCGGGCATGAACACCGGCCTGGCGCCTCAGGTGCAGGAACGCTTGACGCAGGCGATGGCTTCCGCCGCCAGTGCGACCAAGGGCGATGCGCCGCTCGCCCCCATCCGTCTGGATCAGTTGCGCTGGATCGGCCTGTCGGCCGAACAGATCGAGCGGCTGCGGCCGCTGGTCGTCATCCTGCCCAAGGCCACCAAGGTCAATCTCAACACCGCGCCCCGCGAAGTGATCACCGCGCTGGACGAGAGCATCGACCTGTCGACCGCCGATCGCCTGATCCGCGCTCGTGACGGCAAGCCGTTCGCCAAGCTGGACGACGTCCAGCCTTATCTGCCGCCGGCATTCACCCAATCCTCGGAACTGACCGGCTTTACGACCGATTACTTCTTCGTTGAAGGTCGGCTGCGTATGGATGATCGAGTCCTGACGATGCGCTCGCTGGTCCATCGGGAAAGCCCCACCACCCTGGATCTCAAGGTGCTGGACCGGGAGCGCATTCAGCAACAGACCTCGGCCGGCAAGCCTGGTCAGCGCTGATCACATGGAAAGGCCCCGAGAGCCGGCATGACGTCGCCGTGAACGCTGCGGGCGAGGTCGATCACCTGAGCCGCGATCGTTTCGAAGTGCAAGCGTCCGTGCAGCCGGCGGACGTGGAGATGGGAGAGGGTCCCGGGGCACGCACGGACGGAAACCGCGCGCCACGCCTTGGAATGCCTGGACACAAACTAACAACTACGGGCTTGTGCGGAGGGACGGGGCACCGAACCGTCATGCAAGCCCTCCTAGAATCCGCCTTCTCATGAGTACCCTGCTCATTCTGCTGCCCGCGACCCCGCCTTCCCAGGCGGGCCCGCAAGACTACGAATACTGGTTCAGCGCCGATGCTCAAGCCCCCGCCTCTCGCGGACAGGGCGAGCGCGCGCCGCTGGCCGAGCTGCCGCGGGCCGATCAGGTCATCGCGCTGATCGACGACGACCAGGTCAGCTGGCTGCCCGTCCGCCTGCCCAACCTCAAGGGCGCGCGGCTGCGCAGCGCGCTGGTCGGCATGCTGGAAGAGCAGGTGCTGGACGATCCGGAGCGGCTGCACTTCGCCATCATGGACAGCGATGACGAGCCCGCCTCCCGCAAGGCCAAGCTCGCGCTGCAACCGCTCACGCCGCCGCCCGACAAGGCCAATGGCGGCGACACGGTGCTGATGGACGGCTCCGACGCGCCGCAATGGGTGGCCATCACCGCGCGCGAACCGCTGCGCCTGCACCTGGAGGCGATCGAAGCCGCCGGGCTGGCGCTGGAAGCGGTCTATCCCTTGTCCTGGCCGCAACTGCGCGCCGGGGGTCATGTCGTGCCCGGCACCGATGGGCGGCCGCGCCTGCGCGCCTGGACCTCGCTCGGCGTCGCCACCTTCCCGCTCGACAGCACCGGCATCCGGACCTGGCTCGGCGAGCGCTGGCTGGCGGAAGCGGTGGTCTCCGCCAGTCCGGCCGTGGCGGGCGACGCCGAAAAATGGCTGGGCCGACCGGTCGACGTGCGCAACGACACCGAGCGGGCCTGGCTCTCGCGCCAGGCGCCGATCAATCTGCTGCAGCTGGAGTTCACCCCGCGCCAGCGCGGCTGGCAGCGGATCTACCGCGCCTGGCAGGTGTTGCAGACGCCCGCCTGGCGGCCGGTGCGCTGGGGTCTGATCGGCTTGCTGATGGTGCAGGTGGTCGGGCTGAATCTGATGGCCTGGCAGCAGAGCCGCGCCGTCGATGCGCGCCGCAACGAGCAGGAACTGGTCCTGCGCCAGGCCTTCCCGCAGGTGCGCACGATCCGGGATGCCCGTGCCCAGATGGTTCGGGAAACTGAGAACCTGCGCGGCGGCGCCGGCCAGATCGGCCCGGGCGACATGGAAGACCTGCTGGCGGCCGTCGCCCGCGCCTGGCCCGCCGGCCAGCCGCCGCTGCCCGGCCTGCGCTATGAATCCAATCGGCTGCAACTCACCGGTCTGCCGCCCCCCGTGCGCCAGCAATTGCGCGAACGACTGAGCCAGGACCCTGGCCTGAGCGTCTCCGACGAGGGCGAGTCCCTCCTCCTCAGCCTGCGTCAGAACACACGATGAACAGCCTCACTCTCTGGCGTCGCCAGTTCGATGAACGCTGGCAGGCGGCGAAGCCGCGCGAGCGTTTGATGGTCCGGCTGGCCGTGGTGGCCGTCGGCGCCTTGCTGCTCTGGCTGATCGCGCTGTCGCCGGCCCTGTCCACGCTGAAGAAATCTCCGGTCGAAATCGATCGGCTGGATCGTGAGCTGCAGCAGATGCGTCAGCTCGCCGAGCAGACCCAGCAATTCCGCCAGATCGTTCCCGTCAGCGCCGACCAGTCGATCGCCGCGCTGCGCGCCGCCACCGAGCGGCTGGGACCGGCCGCTGAATTGACCGTCACCGGCGCGCAGGCGCAATTGCGCTTGCGCGGCGTGCCCGGCGCGGCGCTGACGGCCTGGCTGGTCGAAGCCCGCCAGACCGCCCGCGCCCGTCCGCAACAAGCGGAACTGCAAACCGGCGCGCAGGGCTACACCGGCCGTCTCACCGTGCTGCTGCCCGCAGCGGCCGGCTCATGATCCGCCGCGCCATCGATGCACCGGTACGCCACGGCCGCTGGGCCATCGCCGGAGCGGTGCTCGGCCTGTTGGTCGCGCTGGTGCTGTTCGCGCCGGCCGCCTGGCTGGCCTCGGGCCTGGCCAAGGCCACCGGCGACCGGCTGCTGCTGGTCGATCCGCGCGGCAGCCTCTGGACCGGCAGTGCGCGCCTGGTGCTGAGCCCCGGCGCCGGCAGCCGCGATGCGAGCGAACTGCCGGAGCGCCTGGGCTGGCGGCTGCGCCCGATCTGGGCCGATGGCGCCCTGGGTCTGAAGCTGGTGCTGGATCAATCCTGCTGCATCCGGCCGGACGCGGCAGTGACCGTGCGGCTGGGCATGAGCCGCGTCAACCTGCGGCTGCCCGATGCGACGCCCGATCAACCCTGGATCCGTTGGCCGGCCGCCTGGCTGGTCGGCCTGGGCACGCCCTGGAACACCATCGTGCCGGACGGCCAGATCGCCATCAGTGCCCAGCAGTTCGTGGTGGAGAAATCGCAGGGCGCCTGGCAGGTGCAGGGCATGACGCAGCTGGAATTGCGGGACTTCTCCTCGCGGCTGTCGACGCTCTCGCCGCTGGGCAGCTATCAACTGAACCTGATGGGGGCCAGCACGCCGCAACTGCTGTTGCAGACGCAGCGCGGCCCCTTGCAATTGAGCGGCCAGGGAAGCCTGGGCGCGCGGACGCGTTTCGAGGGCGAGGCGACTGCCGCCCCCGGCAGCGAAGCCGCATTGGCCAATTTGTTGAACATCATCGGGCGCCGCGATGGCGCGCGCTCGATCATCTCGGTGGGATGAGCATGAACAAGCACTTGATGCGACCGACGGCCCTGAGCCTGGCGATCGCCTTGATCGCGACCAGTCTGCCGCTGCAGGCCCAGACGGCCCAGTCCTCGCAGAACCGTCGCCAGCCGGCCGTTCGGCCCAGCACACCGGTGACGCTGAACTTCGTGAACACCGACATCGAGGCGGTGTCGCGCGCCATGTCCGCCGCGCTGGGCAAGCCCATCCTGGTCGATCCGCGGGTCAAGGGCACGATGACCCTGACCGCCGAGCAACCGGTGCCGGTGCAGGAGGCTTATCTGAGCTATCTGGCCTCGCTGCGCGGCCTGGGTTTTGCGATGGTGGATTCCGGCGGCATGCTCAAGCTGGTGCCGGAAGCCGAAGCCAAGCTGCAGACCGGCAGCGTGACCATCGGCACCGAGGCGCGCCAGCGCGGTGACCAGATCGTCACCCAGATCTTCAAGCTCAACCACGAGAACGCCAACAACCTGGTGGCGGTGCTGCGCCCGCTGATCACGCCCAACAACACGATCAATGCCAACCCGGGCAACAACAGCCTGGTGATCACCGATTACGCCGAGAACCTGCAGCGCATCAGCCGCATCGTCGCGGCGATGGACCAGCCGTCCAACACCGACATCGAGGTGATCCCGCTGCGCAACGCGGTGGCCGCCGACATCGTCCAGCTGGTGCAGCGCCTGTCCGAGGGCGGCGGTGGCGTGGGCGGCAATCCCGGCGTGGCCGGCGCCCAGGGCGGCGGCACCAGCGTGCTGGCCGATCCGCGCAGCAACTCGCTGATCGTGCGGGCGAGCAATCCCGCCAAGCTGATGCAGCTGCGCGCCATGATCGCCAAGCTGGACCAGCCCGGTGTCGATGCCGCGACCGGCAACATCCGCGTGATCTATCTGAAGAACGCGGATGCGGTGCGCCTGGCCACCGTGCTGCGCGCGGCCTTCACCACCAACAACAGCGGCTCCGGTGGTGGCGGCTCGGCGGGCGCGTCGTCGTCCACCGGCAGCTTCGCCGGCTCGCAGACCGGCAGCGGCGGCAGCGGTGGCGGCAGCTTTGCCGGCAACAGCTCGTCCTTCGGCGGCAGCAGCGGATCCTCCGGCAGCTCGGGCAGCTCGGGTGGCGCGTCCACGCAGGTGGCGGCGCAGGCGCAGGTCAACACCGGCGGCTTCGTGCAGGCCGATCCAGCCACCAACTCGCTGATCATCACCGCGCCGGAGCCGATGTACCGCCAGATCCGCGCGGTCGTCGAGCAACTGGACACCCGCCGCGCCCAGATCTATGTCGAAGCGCTGATCGTCAAGGTCGACGCCAGCAAGACCGGCCAGTTCGGCGTGCAACTGCAGCAGATCTTCGGCGATGCCTCCAGCTCGGTCATCTCGGCGCTGGGCACCAACTTCGGCACCACCGGCAACATCCTGTCGCTGAGCGCGGCCACGGTCACGGGCACCACGACGTCGCTGGCCGGCGCTGTCGGCAACATCTCTCCCGGCCTGAACCTGGGCTTCCTGAAGAAGGTGGGCAGCCACTACACGCTGGGCGCCATCGCCAACGTGCTGCAGCAGGCCACCGGCACCAATGTGCTGTCCACGCCATCGCTGGTGGTGCAGGACAACGAGGAAGCCGACCTGCTGATCGGCCGCAACGTGCCGGTGCTCAGCGGCAGCTATTCCTCGACGACCAGCTCCAGCTCCGGCTCGACGGTCAGCCCGTTCGCCACCTATGAGCGTCGTGACGTCGGCCTGCGGCTGAAGGTCAAGGGCCAGGTCGGTGAGAACGGCACCGTGCGCATGAAGGTCTATCAGGAGAACTCCAGCGTCGTGGACACCGCCACCGCGGCCACGCAAGGCGTGACCCTGGACAAGAGCGCGGTGGAGACCTCGGTGACCCTGGAAGACGGCCAGGTGCTGGTGCTGGGCGGCCTCCTGAAGGACGACTACGCCGATGGCGAGAGCAAGGTCCCGGGCCTGGGCGACATCCCGCTCCTGGGCAATCTGTTCAAGACCCAGAACCGCAGTCGCTCAAAATCCAACCTGATGATCTTCCTGCGTCCGGTGGTGTTGCGCACGCCCGAGAGCGCCAATGGCTTGACGCTGGACCGCTACGAAGCGATCCGCGCCTATCAGAACGAAGTCCAGCCGGATCAGCGCATCGTGCTGCCGAATACCGGCGCGCCGTTGCTGCCGGAGAAGCCGGCCTCGTCGCCGTTGCTGCCGACGCCGCCCACCCAGCCCGCGCCGGTCCCGAGCGCTCCGGCCTCGGCGGTGACGCCGCCGCCGGCCGCTTCCGACGCCTCGCGCTGATCGAAGGAACACCATGGCCACCCGCCATCCCCTGCCCTACGCCTTCGCCAAGGCGCAGCAACTGCTGCTGGAGGACGACGGCCAGCAGCGCACGCTCTGGGCCACGCCCGCGGTGACGCTGCCGACGCTGTCCGAGATGCAGCGGGTGCACATGCCGCATCACCTCGAGTGCATCAGCCCGTCGGAGATGGCGCAGCGTCTGCAGACCGCCTATGCCGGCGGCGGCGACAACGCCGCCATGGTGGTCGGCGAGGTGGAGAGCGCGGTCGATCTGTCGCGCCTGATGCAGGATCTGCCGGCCGTCGAAGACCTGCTGGAAGCCGCGGACGACGCGCCCATCATCCGGATGCTCAATGCGCTGCTGACGCAGGCCGCCAACAACGGCGCCAGCGACATCCACATCGAGCCCTATGAACGCGAAAGCAGCGTGCGCTTCCGCGTCGACGGCACGCTGCGCGACGTGGTGCGACCCAACCGCGCGCTGCATGCGGCGCTGATCTCGCGCCTGAAGATCATGGCCGAGCTCGACATCGCCGAGAAACGCCTGCCGCAGGATGGCCGCATCTCGCTGCGCATCGGCGGCCGCGCGATCGACGTGCGGGTCTCGACCCTGCCGTCGGCGCATGGCGAGCGCGCGGTGCTGCGTCTGCTGGACAAATCCGAATCCCGTTTCTCGCTGGCCGCGCTCGGCATGGACGGCGAACGCCTGGAGCGCTTCCAGCGCGTGGTCCAGCAGCCGCACGGCATCGTGCTGGTCACCGGCCCGACCGGTTCCGGCAAGACCACCACGCTGTATGCGGCGCTGCAGACGGTCGACACCTCCACCACCAACGTGCTGACGGTGGAAGACCCGATCGAATACGAGCTGGCCGGTGTCGGCCAGACGCAGGTGAATGCGCGGATCGACCTGACCTTCGCGAAGGCGCTGCGGGCCATCCTGCGTCAGGATCCGGACGTGATCATGATCGGCGAAATCCGCGATTACGAAACTGCCCAGATCGCCATCCAGGCCTCGCTGACCGGCCACTTGGTGCTGGCCACGCTGCACACCAACGATGCCGTCAGCGCGGTCACCCGTCTGACCGACATGGGCGTCGAACCCTTCCTGCTGAGCTCCTCGCTGCTGGGCGTGCTGGCACAGCGGCTGGTGCGCAAGCTCTGCCCGGTCTGCAAGACGCCGACACCGCTGCCGGGCGGCGGTGTGCGCTATCAGCCGGTGGGGTGCCAGGCGTGCGGCAACAGCGGCTACAAGGGCCGGACCGGCGTCTATGAACTGATGGTGTGCGACGAAAAAATCCGCCACCTGATCCACAGCCAGGCGGCCGAAGCCGATCTGCTGCAGGCGGCGCGCGACAACGGCCTGCGCTCGATGCGCGAAGACGGCGATCGACTGGTGGCGTCCGGCGTCACCTCCGAAGAAGAAGTGCTGCGCGTCACGCGCGATTGAGAGGGTGATTCACGATGCCGGCCTTCAAGTACGACGCGCTGGACAACGCCGGCAAGAGCCATCAAGGCCTGGTCGAGGCGGACAACCCACGCGCAGCGCGGGCCCAGTTGCGCACCCAGGGCCTGGTGCCGATGGATGTGCAGCCGGTCGCGCCGGCCCGCAAGCAGACGCGCTGGTCGCGCCGCGCCTTCAAGGGCGCGGGCCTCGCCGTGTGGACGCGGCAGCTCGCCGGTCTGGTGGCGGCGGGCTTGCCGCTGGAGCGCTCGCTCGCCGCATTGGCCGATGAGGCCGAGGATCCCCGTCAGCGCGACCTGATGTCGCAGCTGAAGTCCGAGGTGAATTCCGGCTCGCCGTTCGCGCGGGCGCTGGCCACCGCACCGCGTGAGTTCGATGAGGTCTATCGCGCCGTCGTCGCCGCCGGTGAGCAAAGCGGCGCGCTGGGTCCGGTGCTGGAACGGCTGGCCGATGACCTGGAAGAACAGCAGCGCCTGCGCTCCGAGCTGTTCGGTGCGCTGGCCTATCCGGTCATCGTCTGCTTCATCTCGATCCTGGCAGTGAGCTTCCTGCTCACCTATGTCGTGCCGCAGGTGGCCGCCGTCTTCACGCAGACCCGCCAGACCCTGCCGCTGCTGACCCGCGTGATGATGGGCACCTCCGACCTGCTGCGTCAGTGGGGCCTGCTCCTGCTGGTGCTGGTGGTCGGGGGCTTCTTCGGCGCGCGCCAGGTGCTGAAGCAGGAAGGACCGCGCCAGCGCTTCGATGCCGCCTGGCTGAACCTGCCGCTGCTGGGCCGGCTTTCGCGCGGCTACAACGCGGCCCGTTTCTCCGGCACCCTGGCCATGCTGGCCGGTGCGGGCGTGCCCATCCTGAAAGCCTTGCAGGCGGCGGCGGAGACGCTGTCCAACCACGCCATGCGGGCCGATGCGATGGACGCGCTGTCCCAAGTGCGGGAAGGCGCACCGCTGGGCGCCGCTCTCGCAGGCAAGAAGCGCTTCCCGGGTCTGCTGTCGATGTTCGCGCGTCTGGGCGAGCAGACCGGCCAGTTGCCGGACATGCTGCAGCGCGCCGCGACCCAGCTGGGCAACGAGGTCAAGCGCCGGGCGATGACGCTGGCCACGCTGCTGGAGCCGCTGTTGATCGTCGCGATGGGCGGCGTGGTCATGCTGATCGTGCTGTCGGTGCTGCTGCCGATCATCGACATGAACAAGCTGGCGACGCAGTGATCCGGTCCGGGCCGGTCGGCCCGGACGGCATCGCGCGCGCTCATCGGTCGGGCTCGTCGGTGCCTTCAAGCGGGCCGAACCGCGGCCGTCCGCTCAGGCGAACGTTCGCACCGACGCGCGACTCCGCGGGGTTTCGCGGCTGGGCAAGCGGCTGGCGCTGCCTATCATGGCGGTCATGCCTGCCAATCTCGACGGCCAACTGGTCGTAGCCATTTCCTCCCGCGCGCTGTTCGACTTCGAGGAAGAAAACCAGCTCTTCGAAGCCAGCGACGACAACGCCTACATGCGGCTGCAACAGCAGCGCCTGGACCTGCCCGCCAAGCCCGGCACGGCGTTCTCGCTGGTGCACAAGCTGCTCGCGTTCAATGCCGCCGGTCAGCCGCCGCGGGTCGAGGTGGTCGTGCTGTCGCGCAATGATCCGATCTCCGGCATGCGGGTGTTTCGATCGGCGCAGCATTACGGGCTGCCGATCCAGCGCGGCGTTTTCACCCGCGGTCAGAGTCCCTGGCGCTATCTGCGACCGCTGAAGGCCCATCTCTTCCTGTCGGCCAATGAGGACGATGTGCGCTCCGCGCTGGCCGCCGGCGTGGCCGCCGCGCGGGTGTTTCCGCAATCGGCGCGCGCCTCGGCCGCTTATCCGACGGAACTGCGCATCGCCTTCGACGGTGATGCGGTGCTGTTCTCCGACGAAGCCGAGCAGGTCTTCCAGCGCGACGGACTGGACGCCTTCCACCTGCACGAGCGCGAGCGCAAGCTGACGCCGCTGCCGGCCGGCCCGTTCAAGCAGGTGCTGCATGAACTCCAGCGCCTGCAACGGGTGCCGGACAGCCCGATGCGGATTCGCACCGCTCTGGTCACCGCCCGCAGCTCGCCGGCGCATGAGCGCGCGATCCGCACGCTGATGGATTGGCAGGTCGAGGTCGACGAGGCCATGTTCCTCGGCGGTCTGGCCAAAGGCGAGTTCCTGCGCGAGTTCGAGCCCGACTTCTTTTTCGATGATCAGCAAGGCCACATCGACAGCGCGCTGGGCCACGTCCCGGCCGGCCATGTCGCCGCCGGCGTGACCAACCGCTGACCGGCCCGGGCCACACGCTCACGCGCCTTCTCCACCGGTTCTCTACCGCTTACCCCTTTCCCAACCGGTCGGCCCGCGCCGACCATCGCGCCCACGAGGAACGACACCGATGCGCATCACGCTCCACCGTCTGGCCATCGCTTCGGCCTGCGCCCTGGCCACCCTGGCCATGGCTGCCGAAGCTCCGTCCACGACCGCCCCCGGCACCGCGCCGCCGGCACCGGGCTTTTATCGTCAGCCGGCGCTGAATGGCGATCAACTGGTGTTCGTCGCGGAAGGCGACCTGTGGATGACGCGTCTGTCCGGCGGCACCGCCCAGCGCCTGACGACCCATGCTGGCAGCGAGACCTGGCCGGCCTTGTCGGCGGATGGTCGATGGGTGGCCTTCGTCGGCCAGTACGACGGGGCGGGCGATGTTTATGTGATGCCGGCCACTGGCGGCGTGCCGCGCCGACTCACCTGGGACACCGGCGCGGTGCGGGTCTGGGGCATCACCGCGACGAATGAGGTGATCTTCACCGGCGCCACCGACCGCGGCGAGCCCGGCACCCAGCTGCACCTGGTGAACCTGGACACCGGCGCCCGTCGTGCGCTGCCGGTGGGTCAGGCCAGCGATGGCGCGCTGAGCGCCGACGGCAAGACCCTCTACTTCACCCGCAACGGCCTGCGCGGCGACAACGCCCGCCAATACCGTGGCGGCGCGATCGCCCGGCTGTGGGTGATGGACCTGAGCAGCCAGGCCGAGGCACGCCCCCTGTTCGCCGAGGGCAGCAATGATCGCCGCCCGATGCCCTACACCGACGCCAGCGGCACGGCGCGGGTCGCATTCCTGTCCGACCGTGACGGCACCTACAACCTCTGGTCGGTCAAGGCCGATGGCAGCGATCTGCGTCAGCACACCCGCCACAAGGGCTGGGACATCCGCCATGCCAGCATCAGCGGATCGACCGCGGCGTATGCGCTCGGCGCGGATCTCTATCGCGTCGATCTGAACGCGAGCACCGGGGCCGCAGCGGGTGCGGAACGTCCGCTTCAGGTGGTCCTCGGCGGCGACTTCGACCAGCAGCGCCGCCGCTGGGTCAGCAAGCCGCAGGACTATCTGACCCATGTGTCGCTGTCGCCGAATGGCGAGCGTGTGGTGCTGACCAGTCGCGGCCGCCTGGCAACGCAAGGCGTCGGTCCGCTGCGCCGCGCCGAGCTGCCCTCGCCCGCCGGACTGGACAACGCCGGTCGCTGCCGCGATGCCGAGTTCAGCAGCGACAGCCGCCAGGTCTTCGCGATCTGCGACTTCAGCGGCGAGCTGGAGATCTGGCGCTTCGCCGCCAACGGCACCGGCCAGCCGCAGCAACTGACGCAGGACGCGAAGGCGATGCGCCAGCAGTTGCTGCCCTCGCCGGATGGCCGCTGGCTCGCGCACACCGACAAGGAAGGCCATCTGCACCTGACCGACCTGCAGGCCGCGCCCCGTGCGGGCGCCACCCGCGAAGTCGATCGCGACATCGCCGGCGATGGTCCGCAGCAGTTGCAATGGTCGCCCGACGGCAAGGCGCTGGCCTATGTGCGCAACACCAGCAATCCGTATCGCGAGCAACTCATGTTGCTGACCGTGGCCGATGGCAAGGTGCATCAGCTCGGCAGCGACCGCTATGCGGCGGCCTCGCCGACCTTCAGTCCGGACGGCCAGTGGCTGTACTTCCTGTCGCGTCGCAGCTTCGTCGTCAGCGGCAATCCAGGTCCCTGGGGCGACCGCAACATGGGCCCGAGTTTCGATCGCGGCTGGAAGGTCTATGCGCTGGCGCTGCAGCCCGGCGTGCGCTTCCCGTTCGCGGCGCCGGATGAGCTGCAATCGGTGAAGTCCAAGGAAGAAGCCGAGGTCCGCACCCAGGAGAAGGACAAGCCGGACGACAAGGAATCCAAACAGAAGCTGGCCCAGGCGGGCGTGAAGTCCGCCGTGGCGGGCGACGGCGCAGGCGAGGCCAAGGACGGCGCGTCGTCGGGCAAGGCCAAGCCGGCGATCCAGATTCCCGGCTTGTCGCTGCGCTTGTATGAGGTGCCGCTGGCGGCGGGCAACTACAGCCGTGTGCAGGCGGAAGCCAAGCGGCTGTATCTGCTCGAAGGCAATGCGCTGAAGCAACTGCCGATCGCGCCGCAGGAAAGCAAGCCGGAGACCGTGACCGAGCAGGTCCAGAGCTTCGAGCTGAGCGCCGACGGCAAGAAGCTGATGATCCGCCGCACCGCCGCGCCGGGCAGCGCGCCGGAGATCCTGATCGTCGAGGCCGGCCCGAAGCTGCCCGCCGAGCTGGACAAGTCGCGGGTACGTTGGTCTGACTGGCAGATCGCCGTCGATCCGAAGGCCGAATGGCGCCAGATGTTCCAGGACGCCTGGCGCATGCAGCGCGACTTCTTCTACGACAAGGACATGCACGGCGTCGACTGGGTCGCGATGCGCGCCAAGTACGCCCCGCTGGTCGCCCGCGTGACCGAGCGCGGCGAGCTGGCGGAAATCATGGCCCAGATGGTCGGCGAGCTGAGCCTGCTGCACAGCCAGGTCGCGCCCGGTGAGGTGCGTCGCGGACCCGAGGATCCGGGCTATGCCGGCCTGGGCGCGCTGCTCACCCGCGATCCGAAAGGCTGGAAGATCGCCAATGTCTATGCCGGCGATCCGGAACTGCCGTCCGAAGCCGGCCCGCTGGCGGCGCCGGGGCTCAACATCGTCGTCGACAGCGTGATCACCGCGATCAACGGACGTGATGCGACCGTCGCGCCGGACCCCAGCGAACTGCTGCGCGGCCAGGCCGGCAAGCAGGTGTTGCTGCAGCTGCGCGAGCCGTCGGGGCGGGAGCGCTCGGTGATCGTCACGCCGGTGGATTTGCGCCGCGAAGGCCAACTGCGGGTGAACGACTGGCGCTATGGCCGCGCGAAGGCCGTCGAACAGGCAGGTGGCGGCCAGATCGGCTACTTGCATCTGCGTGCGATGGGACGTGATGACATCGCCGACTTCGCCCGTGAGTTCTATGCCCAGAGCGACCGCCAGGGATTGATCATCGACGTGCGCCACAACAACGGCGGCAATATCGACAGCTGGATCCTGCAGACGCTGCTGCGCCGCGCCTGGGCGTTCTGGCAGTCGCGCTCGCCGGCCGGCAGCAAGGCCTATCCCAACATGCAGCAGGTGTTCCGCGGCCATGTGGTGGTGCTGGCCAACGAGGAAACCTACTCCGATGGCGAGACCTTCTCCGAAGGCTTCAAGCGGCTGGGCCTGGGCCCGGTGATCGGCATGACGACCTCCGGCGCGGGCGTGTGGCTGTCCGACCAGAACCGTCTGATCGACAACGGCCTGATGCGTGCGGCTGAAAACGGCCAGATGCTGCTGGACGGCAGCTTCATCGTCGAGGGCAAGGGCGTCACACCGGACATCCCTGTCGACAACCTGCCTCGCGCGACGGCGCAAGGTCGCGATGCCCAACTGGATGCGGCGGTCGACTGGCTGAAGCAGGCCATCGCCAAGGCGCCGGTGGTGGTGCCGAAGCCGGGTCCGTATCTGCGACCGATCCAGCAGTGAACGCGGGGATCAGCGGTGGGGCGGCGCGGGGCGCTGTCTCACGGCTGATTGGGCGTGTCGGCGTGTCGGCGTGTCCACCTGTCGGCGAGCGCAAAACAAAGGGAGGCCATTGGCCTCCCTTTTTTCGTTTCCGCCGGCGCGGCGGCTGCGCCGTCCGATCTGCTCAGATCAGATCACCGCGACTCAGCTCAGCGTCACACGCGCGAACTTGCGCTTGCCCACCTGCAGCACCATGGTGCCGGCGTTGACCTTCAATCCCTTGTCGCTGATGAGCGTGCCGTCGATCTTCACGCCGCCCTGTTCGACCATCCGGCCGCCCTCGCTCGCGCTCGCGACCAGGCCGGCCTGCTTCAGCAGCGCGCCGATGGCCACCGGAGCGCCGGTCAGGCTCAGCTCCGGGATTTCGTCGGGGATGCCGCCCTTGGCGCGGTTGTTGAAATCGGCCTCGGCATCGTCGGCGGCTTGCGCGCTGTGGAAGCGGGTGGTGATTTCCTTGGCCAGCATCACCTTGGCTTCCTTCGGATTGCGTCCGCCCTCCACCTCGCGCTTGAGCGCGGCGATCTCGTCGATCGAGCGGAAGCTCAGCAGATCGAACCACTTCCACATCTGCACGTCGCTGATCGACAGGATCTTGGCGAACATGCTGTTGGCCGGCTCGGTGATGCCCACATAGTTGTTCTTGGACTTGGACATCTTCTCGACGCCGTCCAGACCCTCCAGCAGCGGCATGGTCAGGATGCACTGCGGCTCCTGACCGTATTCCGCCTGCAGATGGCGGCCCATCAGCAGGTTGAACTTCTGGTCGGTGCCGCCCAGCTCGAGGTCGGACTTCAGCGCGACCGAGTCGTAGCCCTGCATCAGCGGGTAGAGGAACTCATGCACCGAGATCGGCGTGCCGGCGGCGAAGCGCTTGGTGAAGTCGTCGCGCTCCATCATCCGCGCCACGGTGTACTTGGCGGCCAGCTGGATCATGCCGCGCGCGCCGAGCGGATCGCTCCATTCGCTGTTGTAACGAATCTCGGTCCGAGCCGGGTCCAGCACCAGGCTGGCCTGCTTGTAATAGGTCTCGGCGTTGTGCTTGATCTGCTCGGGCGTCAGCGGTGGCCGGGTCGCATTGCGGCCGGACGGGTCGCCGATCATCGAGGTGAAGTCGCCGATCAGGAAGATCACCTGGTGCCCCAGATCCTGCAGCTGGCGCATCTTGTTGAGCACCACGGTGTGGCCGATGTGGATGTCCGGCGCCGTCGGGTCCAGGCCCAGCTTGATGCGCAACGGCACGCCGGTGGCTTCCGATCGGACCAGCTTCTTCAGCCATTCATCCTGCGGCAAAAGTTCCTCGCAGCCCCGCAGGGACTGGGCCAGGGCATGCTGGACGCGGTCGGTGACCGGGAATTCGGGCGTGGCGGACGAGGGTCGGGATTCGGTCATGTTTTGCTACAGAGCCCGCACAGGGCTTACGTAAAGTCTTGATTTAGCGGGTTTTCTTGACGTTGCCAACCCGGGCCCGCCGCTATACTGACGCCTGTTTTTGAGGGTGGCGGACAGGGCAAAAGTCGTTCCTGACCACCACCGGCAAAGGCTGTCGATTCTAGTGGAGGCCTGCTCGCCGCCGCAGCGGCGGGAAGTGACTTCCCCTCGCGTGGCACCGCAGCACCCGCCACCCGGATGGCTCGCCACGACAGCCCGCGGTACCGACCGTTTTTCGCAAGCCTCCGTGGTCGCTGATCCTGGATCAGCGGTCGACCTGGCCCTCCAACGTCAGCAGGATTTTTAGCGCGTGATGAACTGGACTGAGGAATGGAAGCGCGTGCAGCGCTCGCTGGCTCGTGCCGAATCTTTCGCCGCCCGTCATCCACGCGCCCTCACCGGCACGGTGGTGGGCGTGCTCGGTGGCTTCGCAGTGACCGCCTTCGGTATCGCCCCGATGGCCCCGGACGCCGCCGATCTCCCGCAGCGCCAGATCACGGAATCGATCGCGCTTCAGTCCCTGGATGAGCAGCTCTCCGAGCTCGCCGCCTTCGATCCCGGCCTGTCGCGCAGCGACACCACCCGCGCCGCCGACACCGCCGACTCGCTGCTCAAGCGCATGGGCGCCTTCGATCCGCTGGCCTCCAAATTCCTGCGCACCGATGACACGGCCAAGCGCATCCTGCAAGGCCGCATCGGCAAGCGGGTGCAGGTCACGGCCACCGCCAGCGGCCAGGTGCAGCGCATCGTGGCGCGCTTCCCGGCAGAAAACCCGGACCAGCAAGCGACGCATTTCACCCGCCTGAACATCACCCGCCAGGGCGACCAGTTCGTGTCGTCGCTGGAAAACGTGCCGCTGGACACGCAGGTCCGCCTGGGCAGCGGCACCATTCAAAGCTCGCTGTTCGCCGCGACCGACGAGGCCAACGTGCCCGACGCCATCGCATCGCAGCTGGCGGACATGTTCTCGGGCGACATCGACTTCCACCGTGAACTGCGCAAGGGCGACCGCTTCTCGGTGGTCTACGAAACCCTGACCGCCGACGGCGAGCCGATCAACTGGGACGGACGCGCCGGACGCCTGCTGGCGGCCGAATTCGTCAACGGCGGCAAGGTCTACCAATCCGTCTGGTTCAAGGACAGCGGCGCCTCGAAGGGCGGCTACTACGCCTTCGACGGCCAGAACAAGCGTCGCTCCTTCCTGGCCAGCCCGATGGAGTTCTCGCGCGTGACCTCCGGCTTCGCGATGCGCTTCCATCCGATCATGAAAACCTGGCGCCAGCACCAGGGCATCGACTATGGCGCCCCCACCGGCACGGCGGTGCGCAGCGTCGGTGATGGCGTGGTGGATTTCGCCGGTTGGCAGAACGGCTTCGGCAACGTCATTCACGTCAAGCACAGCGGCAATCGGACGACGGTCTATGCGCACTTGAGCCGCATCGACGTCAAGAAGGGCGCCCGCATCGACCAGGGCCAGAAGATCGGCGCGGTGGGCGCCACCGGCTGGGCCACCGGTCCGCATCTGCACTTTGAATTCCGGGTGAATGGCCAGCAGCAGGATCCGCGCGTGATCGCGCGTGCCTCCGAAGCGGTCACGCTGCCGGCATCCGCTCGCGCGGCCTTCCAGGCGCAGGTCGCTGCGGCGAAGACCCAACTCGACGTGGCCGCCTCGCTGGGCAACGGGGTGAGCGGCGAGTAAATCGCCATTCACGCCTCCGCCTCACCTCTCTCCGCTTTCACCTCCCGCTGCACGCTGGCGCTGACCCCAGCGCGCGCGCAGCGGTCATCCGACGGGCATGAGCGCAGACCTCTTCATTGGACTGATGTCCGGCACGTCTCTGGATGGCGTGGACGCCGTCCTGGCCCGCGCCGATTCGCAAGGCCGGCTGCGCGTGTTGGCGCATGAGCATCAAGGCTTCGCCACCCAGCTGCGCACCGAGTTGCTGGCGCTGAATCAGGCTTCCGACAATGAGCTGCATCGCGTGGCGCTGGCCGCCAACGCGATGGCGCGCTGCTATGCGCAGGCATGCCGCGCACTGCTGATGTCGCAGCGGTTGTCACCGAATGAGATCCGCGCTCTGGGCGCGCATGGACAAACCGTCCGCCATCGGCCGGGGGAGTTCGACGGCACCGGCTACACCGTGCAGTTGCTCAATGCGGCACTGCTGGCGGAGCTGTCCGGCATCGCCGTGGTGCACGATTTCCGCAGTCGGGACGTGGCCGCAGGCGGCCAGGGCGCGCCGCTGGTCCCTGCGTTCCACCGGGCGGTCCTCGGCGACGATGCGCAGGATCTGGCGGTGCTCAACGTCGGCGGCATCAGCAACATCAGCCTGTTGTGGGCCGATGGCCGCAGCAGCGGCTTCGATTGCGGTCCCGGCAATTGCCTGATGGATGGCTGGATCCAGCGCCACCTGGGCCAGGCCTACGACCACGGCGGGCAATGGGCCGCGCAGGGCACGGTGCAGCAGAACCTGCTGTCGGCGCTGCTGAGAGAGCCGTTCTTTCATGCGGCGCCGCCCCGCAGCACGGGTCGCGATCTGTTCGACCTGCAGTGGCTGGACGCGCACCTGATGATTCATGCGCCGAACGTGGCGCCGGTGGACGTCCAGGCGACGCTGCTGGAACTGACTGCGCGGGCGATCGTCCAGAGCCTGCTGCAATTCGCGCAGGGTCAGTGGACTCGCTTGTTGGTCTGCGGTGGCGGTGCCTTCAACACCCAACTGATGCAACGCCTGCAGGCGCTGCTGCCGCGCCTGGCGGTCGACACGACCGATGCGCAAGGCTTGCCCCCGATGCAGGTGGAAGGCGCCGCCTTCGCCTGGCTGGCGATGCGGCATGTGCGGCATCTAGCCGGCAATCTGCCGGCGGCGACCGGTGCCACCGGCCTGCGCATTCTCGGCAGCTACACGCCAGCCTGAGGCTCGCGCGGTTCTTCGGCCGCGATGACCGCAGCGCTTCGGTCGACGCTGCCATTCATCCGTCGACACACGCAACAAAAAAACCGCCCGAAGGCGGTTTCCTGGAGAGGCCGGTCGCGTCAGACCGAGAAGCTCGATCCGCACCCGCAGGTGGTTTGCGCATTCGGATTCTTGATCACGAACTGCGCGCCTTGCAGGTCTTCCTTGTAGTCGATCTCGGCACCGGTGAGGTACTGCAGGCTCATGGCGTCGATCAGCAGGGTGACGCCATTCTTGGTCATCTGCGTGTCGTCATCATTCACCGCTTCGTCGAAGGTGAAGCCGTACTGGAAGCCGGAGCAACCGCCGCCTTGCACGAACACGCGCAGCTTCAGGTCGGGATTGCCTTCCTCGATCACCAGATCGCGCACCTTCTCGGCGGCGCTGTCGGTGAACACCAGAGGCGCAGGCATGCCGCCGACGTCGGTGGTTTGGGATTCGAGAACTGCAGTGCTCATGCTGGATTCCTGATGGAACGGTCCGGAAAAGCCCGGTGTATCCGGTAATGATGGTTCGTATTATGGCAAAGGCAGGGGTCGCCAGCGGTCGCGGTCGACAAGCCCCTATCGTCAATGCAGCCACATGATCTGGCGATGAACGCGCATCTGCGGCGCCGAGGCAACGCCTTCAACGCTGCGCCATCGGTCCCCAAAAACAAAAAGGCCGCTGAAAAACCAGCGGCCTTTTGTGGGGTTGCCGAAGGACCGAATCGTGACGATCCAATCCTCGAACAACGATCGATCAGCGCTTGCTGAACTGCTTCCGACGACGAGCGCCGTGCAGACCGACCTTCTTACGCTCGACTTCACGCGCATCACGCGTGACGAAGCCAGCGCGGCTCAGTTCGGGCTTCAGTGCGGTGTCGT
Source organism: Burkholderiaceae bacterium (assembly GCA_913776825.1). Lineage (GTDB taxonomy): Bacteria > Pseudomonadota > Gammaproteobacteria > Burkholderiales > Burkholderiaceae_C > Roseateles. Next base: position 197,507 of record CAJYPV010000026.1, on the reverse strand, counting down.
AGTCGATCAGCGCGCGGGTGATACCCAGGCGGACCGCACCGGCTTGGCCGGATTCACCGCCGCCGTGCACGTTCACCTTGATGTCGAAGGCCTCGCCGTTGTTCGTCAGCAGCAGGGGCTGACGAGCAATCATGATCGAGGTCTGACGGCCGAAGTACTGCTCGATGGTACGGCCATTGACCGTGATTTGACCCGTGCCCTTCTTGATGAAGACGCGAGCCACCGACGACTTGCGACGGCCGGTACCGTAGTTCCAGTTTCCGATCATCACCGCTCCTTAGATTTCCAGCGCCTTGGGCTGCTGGGCGGTGTGCGGATGCGTGTCGCCCGCATACACCTTCAGCTTCTTGATCATCGCGTAGCCCAGCGGACCCTTGGGCAGCATGCCCTTGACGGCCTTCTCCAGGGCGCGGCCCGGATGCTTGGCTTGCATGTCCTTGAACTTGGTGGCGTAGATGCCGCCCGGGAAACCCGAGTGACGGTAATACACCTTGTCCGTGGCCTTGTTGCCAGTGACACGCAGCTTTTCGGCGTTGATGATGACGATGAAATCACCGGTGTCGACGTGAGGCGTGTAGATGGCCTTGTGCTTGCCGCGCAAACGGAGTGCCACTTCGCTGGCAACACGTCCGAGCACCTTGTCGGTGGCGTCAATCACAAACCACTCGTGCGTCACTTCGGCCGGCTTGGCGCTGAAGGTCTTCATGAGATTCTTTCAAATACAGGCTGATCGGGCTGTTCACGCCGCTCGGCAACTCCATCGCGGCCGGGTGTCCGGTGCAATTCATTCCGCCGTGCAGTGCTTGCCGCTCACCACGTTCGGTGCCGCTTAGTCGTTGCGGCCTCTCGCGTCGGTGCATTCCCAGTAGCCATGGAACCAGGAAAGCCCGCGAGTCTAGCAGCAAGCACCGGGAAATCCAAATGGGTTCATGCGCCGGAACGGCCTATCCAGGCGCGATCTCGTCAGGAAGTCATGTCGAAGCACAGGCGATCGACCCGATCGTTGCAATTTCAGCGGTTTACCCTCTAGCCGATTCGCCGCAGATCGGTACGATCAGGGTTACTACGTACACCTCGCGTGACGTCGTCCCACGATGACCACTCCAGCCGCCCCCACGCCCGACGACCCCAGCGACAGCGCCTGGCATCCCAGCCGTCTGCTCGCGCGCTGGACCGGCTGGGTGCCGATCCGCCCGTTGGGCAAGCGCCACCGCCGACGCATCGGGCAGCATCTGCTGGCTTTGGGTGAGCGCGACCGCTACCTGCGGTTTGGCTACCCGGCCAGTGACGAGCAGATCTTGAAGTACGTCAACGGCCTGGACTTCGGCCGCGATGAGGTGCTCGGAATCTTCAATCGCCGCCTGGAGCTGATCGCCGTCGCGCACCTGGCCTATGCGCCGGCACCGCAGATCAAGGGGCGTCCGGCGATGGCGGAATTCGGTGTCTCGGTGGTGCCCACCGCCCGCGGTCGCGGCTTTGGCGCCCGGCTCTTCGAGCGCGCCGCTCTGCATGCACGCAATCGCGGCATCGACACCCTCTTCATTCACGCCCTCAGCGAAAACGCGCCGATGCTGGCCATTGCCCGCAAGGCCGGCGCGAAGGTCGAGCGCGACGGCAGCGAATCGGAAGCCTGGCTGCGTCTGCCGCCGGATTCCGTCTCCTCGCATGTGGATGAAGCGATCGGCCGTCACATGGCCGAGGTGGATTTCCAGTTCAAGCGCCACATGCGAACGCTCGGCAGCATCCTGGATGGCGTGGCCGAGGTGAAATCGAACTACGACGGCAAGGGCGGCAAAGCCGCCAAGCAATAGAGCGCTGATCTGCCGAAGACCTGCACCTCGCAGCGCGACGACCTCGGCACCTGGATTGCCATGATTCGGGTCGCCGCCGCGCGACAGAACGGTGTCAATGAACTGCACGACCACCTGTTTCAGGGGGTGTCGCAGTAGCATTTTGTAACGCCTTTCCGCTACATTCGCGCGGATTCAGGCACGGGGCCGTCCGACCGTGCGATTCGTCACGGGTCGCCTAAACAGTGGGGCTGCACCGTACGCCCTCACCTTTTTGTTGCCTGGGACCATGCAGAACTACCTGCCGTGGATCATCGCGGGACTGTCGGGACTGGTGGTCATGGCCATGACTGCGGTGATGGTCACGCGCGGCCGGCGCCGTCGTCGCAAGCCGTTGCCGACCCAATGGTCGCTGGCCGCTCGGCCGGTGTTCAGTGCCGACGAGCGCCGCGTCTTCCGCCTGCTGCGCGAAGCACTGCCGCATCACCTGGTGATGTGCAAGCTGCCGCTGGTGCGCTTCTGCCAGCCCACCGAAGCCAAGGAAGTGCGCTACTGGTATGAACTGCTGGGCGGCATCAGCGTGCACTTCGCGATTTGCAGTCCGAATGGACGCGTGCTGGCCGCCATCGACCTGGACGGCCCTCGCCAGCCGTCGAGCCGCAGCCTGGAGATCAAGCAGGCCGTCATGAGCGCCTGCCGCATCCGCTATCTGCGCACCACGGCGGACCAACTCCCCAGCGCTTCCGAGCTGCAGCTGCTGGTGCCCTACAGCAACCAGGGCGCACGCAGTCCGCAGCCGGCACGTCGCGCGCCGACCGCTCGACCGGTGCCTGCGCCCGTCGCCGCGGCGCCGGCCAGCCGTTCCACGCCGCTGCGCAACACGCTGTGGAACGAGTCCCCCGTGTTCAGCGATTCATTCTTCGCGCCGGATAGCCGCCTCGATCCCTTCGGTCCACCGGGTGAGACCCCATCCGCACATGCGCCCGAGTCCAGCCTCGGATCGACCGCTCCGGAACCGCGGTCTCGCGGCTACCGTCCCCGCGCGGGCAGCACGCTCGGCGAGCGGCTGAGCAGTTTTGGCGGCGACTCGACCTTCCCCGATGAGGCGGCCGATGACATCGTCGGCGTCGTGGTCGACACCCCGCGCTACCGGCCGAATTGAGTCGAACGCGCTCGCCCTTGCGGCGCTAAGCTACACGCCTCCCTTCGCTGACCGGAGGCGCGTCAGCGCCGTTTTCCTTGCAGATGCACACGTCACCGGCCGACTTTGGCCACCTCACGCCCGAACTGATGCTGGACGCGCTCGAAGACGCCGGCCTGCATCCGGACGGCCGATTGCTTCAGCTCAATTCCTACGAGAACCGCGTCCTGCAAGCCCATCTGGAGGAAGGCGGCGCGGTCGTGGCCAAGTTCTATCGGCCCGGACGATGGTCCGATGCGCAGATCCTGGAAGAACACCAGTTCGCGCAGGAGCTCAAGGAGGCCGAGGTCCCGGTCGTCGCGCCGCTGCCGCTGCAGATCAACGGCCAGACCGGCACCCTCGGCCACTTCCAGGGCCACCGCTTTTCGGTGTCGCCGCGCCAGGGCGGACGGGCCCCGGAGCTCGAAGATCCCGAGGTCCTGCGCTGGATCGGACGCTTGCTGGCCCGCCTGCATGAGGTGGGACGTCGACAGCCGTTCGCCCACCGTGTGCAGTGGAACAGCGCCGCGCCGGCGCGCGATGCACGCGACTGGCTGCTCGCGCAGGAGGTGCTGCCGCCCGAGTTGTCGGCCAACTGGCATGCCGTCGCCGGCCAATGCATCGAGGCGATCGATGCCGCCTTCCATGCCCTGCCCGACCGCAGCACCGTGCGTCTGCATGGCGATTGCCATCCCGGCAACATCTTGTGGACGCCCGATCAGGGCCCGCATTTCGTCGACCTGGACGACGCCGCGCAAGGCCCGGCGGTGCAGGATCTGTGGATGCTGCTGTCCGGCGATCCGGACGCGGCGCGCCGGCAGCTCGATGCGCTGCTCGACGGCTATGAGAGCGTGCGGGAATTCGACTGGCGAGAGCTTCGCCTCGTGGAAGCGCTGCGCACTCAGCGCATGATTCACCACAGCGCCTGGCTGGCGCGGCGATGGGATGACCCCGCCTTCCCGTTGGCCTTCCCGTGGTTCGGCACGCCCAATTACTGGGCGGATCAGGTGGTCAAGCTGCGCGATCAACTCGACGCCATGCAGACCGAGGCCGCCAAACAGAACGGCCTGCCGAGCTGGGACTGAACCGGCTCGCTGCCGCAGGCGCAGCTGGCCGGCGCCGAACTCCTGGTCCGGCGCGCGCGGCCCCATCCGAATCGGATGAGGCCGCCTCCGCTCGTCAGCTCATCAGCTCAGCAGCAGCGCGTTGACGCGGCGCACATAGGCCGCCGGATCTTCCAGCACGCCGCCTTCGGCCAGCAGCGCCTGGTCGAACATCACCAGCGCCATGTCCTTGAAGCGGTCGGCAGTGTCGGGCTGCTCGCTGATCTCGCCCAGCTTGCGCACCAGCGCGTGCTCGGGGTTGACTTCCAGCGTGGGCTGCGACGGCGGCGCGCTCTGACCGGCCTGCTTGAGCATGCGGGCCAGGTGGCCGCTGATGTCGCCTTCCTCCACCACGATGCAGGCCGGCGAATCCACCAGACGCGTGGTCACGCGCACATCCTTGGCGCGGCCTTCCAGCGCGGTCTTCAGCCGCTCCAGCATGGGCTTGAAGGTTTCGGCGGCTTCCTCGGCCTTCTTCTTTTCTTCGTCGTCCTGCAGCGCGCCCAGGTCGATCGAGCCCTTGGCCACCGACTGCAGCGACTTGCCTTCGAATTCATAGAGATGCGAGAGCATCCATTCGTCGACACGGTCCACCAGCAGCAGCACCTCGATGCCCTTCTTGCGGAAGATCTCGAGCTGCGGGCTGTTCTTGGCAGCGGCCAGGTTGTCCGCGCTGATGTAGTAGATGGCCTCCTGGCCCTCCTTCATGCGCGACAGATAGTCCTGGAAGCTCACGCCTTCGTCCGCATGGGTCGAGGCAAAACGCAGCAGCTTGACCAGGCGTTCCTGGTTGGCATGGTCTTCGCCCACGCCTTCCTTCAGCAGCTGGCCGAAGTCCTTCCAGAAGCGGGCGTATTTGTCCTTGTCGGAGACGTCCTCGCTGTTGGCCAGCGATTCCAGCATCGACAGCACCCGCTTGGTCGAGCCTTCGCGGATCGCCTTCACATCGCGGCTTTCCTGCAGCAGCTCGCGGCTGACGTTCAGCGGCAGATCCGCCGAATCGATCACGCCCTTCACGAAGCGCAGGTAGACCGGCATCAGCGCTTCGGCGTCGTCCATGATGAAGACGCGCTTCACATACAGCTTGACGCCGCCGCGCTTGTCGCGGTTCCAGAGGTCGAACGGCGCCTTGGCCGGGATATAGAGCAGTTGCGTGTATTCGCTGCGGCCTTCCACCCGGTTGTGGGTGAAGGCCAGCGGCGCTTCGGTGTCGTAGCTGATCTGCTTGTAGAAGCTGTCGTACTCGTCCTGGGTGATGTCGCTCTTGCTGCGGGTCCAGAGCGCCGACGCCTTGTTGACCGCTTCCCACTCGTCCTGGATGACCGGCTCGGTCTTCTCCGGATCCCATTCCTCCTTGCGCATCAGGATGGGCAGCGAGATGTGATCCGAATACTTGCTGATCACCGACTTCAGGCGCCAGGTCTTGAGGAATTCCTCCTCGCCTTCGCGCAGATGCAGGATGACGTCGGTACCGCGGCCGGGCTTGGTGATGGACTCGACCTCGAAATCCCCGGTGCCTTCCGACGACCAGCGCACGCCCTGCTCGGCCGGCAGGCCGGCGCGGCGGGATTCGACGGTGATGCGGTCCGCCACGATGAAGCCGGAATAGAAGCCGACGCCGAACTGGCCGATCAGGTTGGCGTCCTTCTTCTGGTCGCCCTCGAGCTTGGCCATGAATTCGCGGGTGCCGCTCTTGGCGATGGTGCCGAGGTGGGCGATCGCCTCCTCCGTCGACAGGCCGATGCCGTTGTCGCTGATCGTCACCGTGCGGGCGGCCGGATCGAAAGCGACACGGATCTCCAGATTGGGTTGATCCTCGAACAGCGCGGTGTTGTCCAGGGCCTCGAAGCGCAGCTTGTCGCAGGCGTCAGAGGCGTTGCTGACCAACTCGCGCAGGAAGATCTCCTTGTTCGAGTAGAGCGAATGGGTCACCAGATGCAGGATCTGCTTGACCTCGGCCTGGAAGGAATGGGTTTGCTTGTCCATCACTCGTTCTGATTTGCGGATTGATGCGGAAAGGCGCCGACGCGCGAGGCCGACATTGTCAACGCTGCCGGACCGGGCCAGCAGCATTCCCCGGCGGTCGCTCGGGGAGAGCGAGGCACATGAGGCGGGGCGTCGCGATTTCAAGTCCCATGGCGTGGCGACAGCCGCCCTCGGCGCTGCCGCGCGCTCCGCACGGATCGCGCAGGCCGCCGGGCGAGCGTCCTACACTCCCCGCCCTATGCCGATGATCTACTGGTTCGATTTGATGGGCGTGGCCGTGTTCGCCATCAGCGGCGCGCTGGCCGCGATGCAGGCGGGGCTGGACCTGTTCGGTCTGCTGGTGCTGGCTGCGATGACGGCGGTCGGCGGCGGCACGCTGCGCGATCTGCTGCTCAATCGCCATCCGGTGTTCTGGATGAAGGACACCCGCTATCTGCTGGTCATCATCGTCAGCGCGCTCGCGGCGCTGGCCTTCGGCCCGTTCCCGGAACATGGCCTGCTGATTCTCAAGGTGGTGGATGCGCTCGGACTCGCGTTGTTCGCGCTGTGCGGCACCGAGATCGCCGAGGAACAGGGCGTCAAGCCCCTGCCGGCCCTGCTGATGGGCACGCTCACCGCCTGCGGAGGCGGCGTGCTGCGGGATGTGCTGAGCGGCCAGGCGCCGCTGCTGCTGCGCAAGGACATCTATGCCACGGCCGCGATCGGCGGCATCGCGCTGTATTTCCTGCTCAAGGCGGCCGGTGTGTCGGTCCGCTGGGCCTTCGTGCTGGGCATGATCGGCGTGGCCGCGCTGCGACTCGCAGCGCTGCAGTGGAACTGGCAGTTGCCGGCGCTGCAGATGCTGCGGATCGCCTGAAACCGACGCGCTGCCAGGCGGCACCGCGCCTTGCAGGGTCGCGTCGGCTCAACAGCTGACGCTCATCCTCGCCACATCCACCGTCACCGGCGATTTGCCGAGCGCACCAGCGGCGGCGCGAGCGAACTCGTTCGCGGTCGTCGCATCCGCAAAACCCGACACCGCCAGCGCGGCCGCGACGGCCAGCACCTTGTCGGTCAGCAACACCTTGCCGGAGCGCCGCAAAGGCTCGCAACGGTGCAAGACGAACTGTTGATCCAGCCAATCGCGCGCGGTGCCAAACGGCCACGCGTCCTGGGCCTCGACCGTCAGATGCAAGGTCCGATTCGGCCCCAGCACGACGGTGATGTCACTGCGCATTCCTGTCCTCCCCGAGGACGCCCGGCGCGATGCCGGACGTCGGGCCTTCGGCAGCTCAACCGGTCACCGTTCGGCCCATCGGAGCGGATTGTTGCTCAAGCCGAGCGGGCAGCGCGCACCGCGTCGCTCAAGACCTGCAGCACCTCGAGCGAATCGTCCCAGGCCAGGCAGGCATCGGTGATGCTCTTGCCGTATTCCAGCTGCGCCGGATCGTCCTTGCCGGGGCTGAACTTCTGCGCACCGCCCTTCAGATGGCTTTCCACCATGACGCCGAAGATGCGGGTGCTGCCTTCGCGGATCTGGCCCGCGATGTCGCGCGCCACGACCAGTTGCCGCTCATGCTGCTTGCTGCTGTTGGCATGGGAGCAATCAACCATCAGGCGCGTGTCCAGCTTGGACGCTTCCAGATCGGCGCAGGCCGCGGCCACGCTGGAGGCGTCATAGTTCGGCGTCTTGCCACCGCGCAGGATGACGTGACAGTCCGGATTGCCCTTGGTCTCGACGATCGCCACTTGCCCGTTCTTGTGAACCGACAGGAAGTGATGCGGCCGCGCCGCCGCCTGGATGGCATCGGTGGCGATCTTGATGTTGCCGTCGGTGCCGTTCTTGAAGCCGATGGGCGCGGACAGTCCGGACGCCAGCTCGCGGTGCACCTGGCTTTCGGTCGTGCGCGCGCCGATCGCGCCCCAGCTGATCAGGTCGCCGATGTACTGCGGCGAGATCACGTCGAGGAATTCCGATCCGGCCGGCATGCCGAGCCGGTTGATCTCCAGCAGCAACTGGCGCGCGATGCGCAGGCCTTCATCGATGCGGTAGCTCTCGTCCAGGTACGGATCGTTGATCAGGCCTTTCCAGCCGACGGTGGTGCGGGGCTTCTCGAAATAGACCCGCATCACGATTTCCAGCGTGTCGCCGTACTGCGCGCGCAGCGGCACCAGCCGACGGGCGTAGTCCAGCGCGGCCACCGGATCGTGGATCGAGCACGGACCGATGATCACCAGCAGCCGGTCATCGCGGCGCTGCATGATGTCGCGGATGCGCTGGCGGGTGCCCACCACCAGTTGCTCCATGGCGGTGCCACGGATCGGGAAGAAGCGGATGAGGTGTTCGGGAGGCGGCAAGGGCGTGATATCCAGGATGCGTTCGTCGTCGGTCTGGCTGGTCTTGTCCTGCGGCGAATACCAGCGCTCCGCCTGCGGCGAGGTGGGATAAGGACTGGTCGACTTGGCATTCATGGGTGACGCTTTCATTGAGGTCGTTGGGGATGCGCGGCCGCTTCGGGCCATCCTCCCGCCGCTCCCCCGACCGGCGAAAAAAAACCGCCGGGCTGGTGGGCCCGGCGGTTTCTTGAGGATTCAGTGGCGCTTGCTTATGCGTTCGCCTCTCCTCCGCCGGGGCGGTGCGAGAACCAAAAATAAGCAAAATAAAACTGGCCGACAGAACGCATAGGGACTGATAGTGCACGTGCGCACCCGGCGCCGTCAAGCGCCGAGGTGTGACTGCCGCACGACGTTGTCACGACGTGTGAACGGGCGAGCGGCCGACCGATGCTCACGCTTCTGGCCCAGCGCCAACGATCAGGCCGTGCCGCCGACGGTCAGGCCGTCGATGCGCAGCGTGGGCTGGCCGACGCCCACCGGCACGCTCTGGCCTTCCTTGCCGCAGACGCCGATGCCGGTGTCGAGCTGCATGTCATTGCCGATCATGCTGACGCGGTTCATCGCATCCGGGCCGTTGCCGATCAGCGTCGCGCCCTTCACCGGGTACTGGATCTTGCCGTTTTCCACCCAGAAGGCTTCGCTGGCAGAGAAGACGAACTTGCCCGATGTGATATCCACCTGTCCGCCACCGAAGTTGGTCGCGTACAGACCCTTCTTGATGCTGGCGATGATTTCCTGCGGGTCCTTGTCGCCGCCCAGCATGTAGGTGTTGGTCATGCGCGGCATCGGCATGTGGGCATAGCTTTCACGACGGCCATTGCCGGTGGGCGCGACCTTCATCAGCCGCGCATTCATCGCGTCCTGGATGTAGCCCTTCAGGATGCCGTCCTCGATCAGCACATTGCGCTGCGAGGCACATCCCTCGTCGTCAACGTTCAGCGAGCCGCGGCGGTCCGGCAGCGTGCCGTCGTCCAGCACCGTCACGCCCTTGGACGCAACCCGCTCACCGATCCGACCCGAGAAGGTGCTCGATCCCTTGCGATTGAAGTCGCCTTCCAGACCGTGGCCGACCGCCTCGTGCAACAGCACGCCGGGCCAGCCCGGGCCCAGCACCACGGTCATCTCGCCGGCCGGGGCCGGTCGGGATTCGAGGTTGGTGAGCGCGGAGCTCACCGCATGATCGACATAGGACGCGATCATCTCGTCGGTGAAATAGGCCAGCCCGAATCGACCGCCGCCGCCGCCCGATCCGACTTCACGCCGGCCCTGGCTTTCCGCGATCACCGTCACCGACAGGCGCACCAGCGGCCGCACGTCGGCGGCCAGGGTGCCATCGGCGCGCGCGATCAGCACGACCTCATGCTCGGCCGCCAGTCCGGCCATCACCTGCACGATGCGCGGATCCTTGGCGCGGGCCATTTTCTCGGCGCGCTCCAGCAGGGCGACCTTTTGGGTGCTGTCCAGGCTGGCGATCGGGTCCGCATCGCCATACAGCGCGCGGCTGGGGGCCACGGTCGGCTCGCTGGGCACCTTCACCCGGCGGCTCTGGCCGGCCGAGGCGATGGCGCGCACGGTTCGGGCGGCATCCAGCAGCGCGGCTTCGGAAATGTCATCGGAATAGGCGAAGGCGGTTTTCTCACCCGCCACGGCGCGCACGCCCACGCCTTGATCGATCGAGAAGTTGCCGCTCTTGACGATGCCTTCTTCCAGGCTCCAGCCCTCGGAGCGGGTGGTCTGGAAGTAGAGATCGGCATCGTCGACCCGGTGTTCGGTGATCAGCCGCAGGGCTTGCGCCAGGGTTTGATCGGTCAGCCCGAAAGGTTCGAGCAACTGGGCACGCGCAGTGACCAGGCGGGCGAGAGTGGGTTCGCGCGAAATCATGCGGCTGATTGTAGGCAGCGGCTCCGGCCCTGCCCAGCGGATGGATTCCCGCGTCCGCCGGCTCGCCGGAGGCCCGCAAAGGAAGCGGCGCCGACGGGTCTGGCGGCGCGGTCAGATGCGGTCAGACTGGATCAGGCGCCATCCGGCGCCGCCATGCGCGCTCAGGCGTCGTCGGACTCGTCGGCGTCGGCGTCGGCGTCGGCCGCTCCACCCTGCTTCCAGGCCAGCGCCTGCTGATACAGCGCATTGCGCGGCGCGCCGCTGATGTCGGACGCCAGGCCGACCGCCTGCTTCAGCGGCAATTCACGCATCAGCAGCCGAAGCACCCGCTGCGGCTCATCGGCCAGGCCGGTGTGCTCGACCGGCGGCGCCGCATGCAGCACCAGCACGAATTCGCCGCGCTCGCGCTGCTTGTCGGCGGCCAGCCAGGCCGGGAAATCGCTGCACGGGGCGGTGTGAACGGTTTCGAACTGCTTGGTCAGCTCACGGCAGAGCGTCAGCGACTGGGCGGGCACCAGCTCCGCGAGCAGCCCCAGCAGGTCTTGGATGCGATGGGGCGCCTCGAACAGGATCTGGCTGTGAGGCGCGCCGCCCAGCGACTGCACGGCGGCGCGGCGCTCGGCCGCCTTGGTGGGCAGGAAGCCGACAAAGCGAAAGCCCTGCGCCCGCGCATCGCCGGCGGCGCTCAGCGCGGTGATGGCGCTGCTGGCGCCGGGCAGCGGCAGCACCCGCACGCCAGCGCGCTGCGCGGCCGCGACCAGCACCGCGCCGGGATCGGACACCGCCGGCGTGCCCGCATCGCTGATGTAGGCGATGCGCTCGCCCTGCTGCAGCCGGGCGACCACCGCCTCGGCGGCGGTCTGCTCATTGTGCTGATGCAGCGCGATCATCGGGCGGTGCAGACCCAGCCAGCGCAGCAGCTGAGCGCTGACCCGGGTGTCCTCGCAGGCCACCGCATCCACCAGGCCCAGCACATGAATCGCACGAAGACTGATATCGGCCAAGTTTCCGATCGGCGTGGCCACCAGATAGAGGGTGCCCGCCGGATACTGTTGATGACCGGCGGCGGCGGCTGCCGCCCCGCTCATGGCGCTGGACGGAGACGAGGGGATGTTCAAGGCACTCTCCACAAAATCGCGCGGCGATGATGCCGAAACCCGCGCGTTGAACTACCTGAGCCGCCAAGGCCTGCGTCTGGCGGAGCGCAATTATCGGGTCGCGCGCGGACCTCACGCCCGGGGTGGCGAGGTCGATCTCATCATGCGGGCGCCCGACGGCACGCTGGTGTTCGTGGAAGTGCGCGCCCGCAGCGATCCCTCGCATGGCGGCGCGGCCGCGAGCATCTCTCCGGCCAAGCAGCGCCGCATCATCTTCGCGGCCGGCCACTACCTGCGCACGCTGCGCATCACGCCGCCCTGCCGCTTCGACGTCGTCGCCATCGAGGCCGACCGCATCGACTGGCTGCCCGGGGCCTTCGACACCCACACGGCCTGGCCCACGCCGGGGGATTGAGGGCTGCGCCATTGCCCCAAGTCGCCTCGTTCGCCGCGTTTGCCTCGATTCGCCTCGATTCGCCCTCATTGGCTCCAGTCGTCCGACTTCGCCAGCACCGGCCCACGGCTCGGCGCTTGGCGCTCAAGCGTGGCGCTCCCCCACCGCGCACCGCTCGCAACCGCCCGCAACGCCTTGTTGCCGCGCGCCGGCCCGAGCGGGGCGCGGGCTCGAAAAAGGCCTCGGGTTAGCACTTATCATCCGCGCTCATGTTGGAACAACGCATACAACAACAGTTCTTCGAAAGCGCCGATCTGCTCTATCAGATCGCCGAAGGCCTGTCGCGGCCGCTCGCGGTGGCCGCGCAAATGATGGTGGACGCGCTCACCGGTGGCGGTCGCGTCTGGTGTGCCGGCCTGGGCATGTCCGCTGCGGACGCCACCTCGATGGCCTCGCTGCTGGCGGGCCGCTTCGAGCAGGAACGGCCCGGCCTGGCGGCGATCGCGCTGGATGCGCAGGCGCAGGGCTACAGCGATCCGGCCTCGGCGCTGATGCGTCAGGTGCAGACGCTGGGCCATCCCGGCGATCTGCTGCTGCTGTTCGAAACCCAGTCCAGCGGCGCCGTCGGCGCGCTGCTGCAGGTCGCCCATGCGCAGGAAATGAGTGTGATCGTGCTCAGCGGCACCCAGGACGACGACTGGCGCGGCGCGCTGCTCGACACCGATGTGCAACTGCGGGTGCCGCACAGCCGTTTTGCCCGGGTGGCGGAGGCGCACCGTTTGCTCTCTCATTGCCTGGCCGATGCCATCGACCTGCAACTGCTGGGGGCGACCGAGTAATTCGGCCGCGCTTCCCGCCAATTGGGCGCCAGCACTTCCCCTTTTTCGCGCACGACTCCCGAAGGATCCCGACGATGATGATCAAGACCCGCACCCTGCTTCTGGTGGCTGCCCTGGGCGGCGCGCTCCTGCAAACCGCCTGCGTGCCGTTGGTGCTGGGCGGCGCCGCGGTGGGCAGCGCCCTGGTGGCGACCGACCGTCGCACCTCCGGCACCCAGCTCGAGGATCAGGGCATCGAACTCAAGACCGCCAACCGCATTCGCGAACAGCTGGGCGATCGGGTGCACATCAACGTCAACAGCTACAACCGCATGGTGCTGCTGACCGGCGAGACCCGCAATGATGAAGACCGCGCCGCCGTCGAATCGATCGCCCGCGGCGTCGAGAACGTGAATTCGGTGCTCAATGAAGTCGGCGTCGGCATGCTCAGCTCGCTGTCCAGCCGGGCCAATGACGTCGCCATCGCCGCCAAGGTCAAGGCCAGCCTGGTCGATGCCAAGGACCTCATCACCAATGCGTTCTACATCGTCGTCGAACGCGGCAACGTCTACATCATGGGTCGTGTGACCGAGCGCGAAGCCACCCGCGCCAGCGACATCGCCCGCGGCGTGCGCGGCGTGCAGAAGGTCGTCCGCGCGATGGAAATCATCACCGAGGCCGAACTCGCCGCCATGGGCCAGCAGCCGCCCAAGCCGGCCCCGACCAACCCCTGATCGAGCGCCGCGCGGGGCTGGGCCCCGTCGCATCGCCTGATGCCAGCGCCCTGTCGCGATCTCATCGCCCGGGCAGCAAAAAGCCGGTCGCAGGACCGGCTTTTTCATGGGCGTTTGAGGTTGAAGCGGTCACCGCTTGGCCACCGCTTGGTAGCGGCAGTGCGCCCGTTCAAGCGTTCAAGCGCTCAGCGCAGGCGTTTGATCAGGCTGGAGGTGTCGAGTCGACCGCCGCCCTCGGCCTGGACATCGGCATAGAACTGATCGACCAGCGCGGTGAGCGGCAGCCGGGCGCCGTTGCGGCGGGCTTCGTCCAGCACCAGACCGAGGTCCTTGCGCATCCAGTCCACGGCGAAGCCGAAGTCGAACTTGTCGTCCACCATGGTCTTGCCACGGTTGTCCATCTGCCAGCTCTGGGCTGCGCCCTTGCCGATCACGTCCAGCACCAGCGACATCGGCAGTCCGCTCTTCTGACCGAAGGCGACCGCCTCCGACAGGCCCTGCACGATGCCGGCGATGCAGATCTGGTTGACCATCTTCGCCAATTGGCCAGCGCCGGCCTCGCCCACGCGGGTCACCGCCTTGCCGACATGCAGCGCCAGCGGACGGGCCGCCTCGAACGGCGCCTCATCGCCACCGCACATCACCGTCAGCGCGCCATTGATCGCACCCGCCTGGCCGCCGGAGACCGGCGCATCGATGAAATGCAGACCGCGCTGCCGGGCCTCGGCAAACAGCTCCCGGGCAATCGCTGCGGACGCCGTCGTGTGATCCACGAAGACCGCGCCCGACGCCATGCCGGCGAAAGCGCCGTCGTCGCCGAGCACCACCGAGCGCAGATCGTCGTCATTGCCTACGCAGGCGAACACCACCTCGGCGCCCTGGGCGGCTTCGCGCGGCGTCGCGGCCGCTTGGCCGCCGAACTCGGCCACCCAGGCCTGCGCCTTGGCGGCGGTGCGGTTGTAGACCGTCACCTGATGCCCGGCGCGGGCCAGATGGCCCGCCATCGGAAAGCCCATCACGCCCAGGCCGAGGAAGGCCACGCGGCGGGTGGGCACGGATTCATAGCTGCGGGAGCCGATGCTGCTCATGGAGGATGACCTGTTCAGAACGGGATAGAGATGATCGCCGAAGCGCTCAATCGATTCACGCGGTCATTCTCACGGCGCCAGTGCGGCGCCACGTGACCGCGCCCGGATCGACCGCGGCGATCGCCGAGATCGACGAGATCGGTGCCATCGACGCCATCGACGTCGTCGACGTCATTCGCTGTACCGCACGCGGCCATCGCCCGGGATGGCCACGTCCGGCGAGTCGGATCAGACGATGGAGAAGTGCTCCGTGCCCGAGGACAGATCGCCGCTGCGGGCGCGTTCGCTGTTGAGCTTGATCTGCAGGCGCAGGTCGTTGACCGAGTCGGCATTGCGCAGCGCGTCCTCGTAGCTGACCTTGCCCATTTCATAGAGGTCGAACAGCGCCTGGTCGAAGGTCTGCATGCCGAGCTCGCGGGAGCGCTTCATGATTTCCTTGATCTCGCCGACATCGCCCTTGAAGATCAGATCGGAGATCAGCGGCGTGTTCAGCAGGATCTCGACTGCGGCGATCCGGCCCTTGCCTTCCTGGCGCGGCAGCAGACGTTGCGAGACCAGCGCCTTCAGGTTGAGGGACAAGTCCATCAGCAGCTGGGCGCGGCGCTCTTCGGGGAAGAAGTTGATGATCCGGTCCAGCGCCTGGTTGGCGCTGTTGGCGTGCAGCGTGGCCATGCACAGGTGGCCGGTTTCGGCGAAGGCCACCGCGTGTTCCATGGTTTCGCGGTCGCGGATTTCACCCATCAGGATCACGTCCGGCGCCTGACGCAGCGTGTTCTTCAGCGCCTGTTCCCAGCCTTCGGTGTCCAGGCCCACTTCGCGCTGGCTGATGATGCAGTTCTTGTGGGGATGGACGAATTCGACCGGGTCTTCGATCGTGATGATGTGGCCGTAGGTCGTCTCATTGCGGTGATCGACCATCGCGGCGAGCGACGTGCTCTTGCCCGAGCCGGTCGCGCCGACCAGGATCACCAGGCCGCGCTTGGTCTGCACCACGTCCTTGAGGATCGGCGGCAGGTCGAGCGACTCGACGGTCGGAAGGGTTTGAGGAATGGTCCGCAGCACCAGCGCCACGTGGCCTTGCTGGATGTAGGCATTCACGCGGAAGCGGCCGATGCCTTGCGGCGAGATCGCGAAGTTGCACTCCTTGGTGCGCTCGAAATCCGCGGCCTGCTTGTCGTTCATGATCGAACGGGCCAGCTGCAGCGTGTGCTGCCCGGTCAAGGGTTGCGGCGACACCTTGGTCACCTTGCCATCGACCTTGATGGCTGGTGGGAACTCTGCCGTCAGAAACAGGTCCGAGCCCTTGCGCGACACCATCAGGCGCAGCAAATCGTTGATGAACTTTGTCGCCTGATCGCGTTCCATAACCCGTCCTATTCAAGCCGTCCACCGGCCCACCACACACCACGACGCGCAAGCCAGCCCCGCCGCCTTGCACTGTCAACTTGTCCATCGCCGCTGATCCGCGGCGCCCTGCGGCGCACCCTGCGCAGCAGATCCACGCACGCAGCGCGCTTCCCGAGACGCATCGCCAGTCCAGCCACCGCGAGGTTCAGCGCGGCTGGCGCATTCAACCCAATCGGCGCGCGTTCAGCGGCGCATCGATCGTCCTCGCCTCGGGATAGAAGCGTCCGCTGTAGCCGCGAAGCCGGCGGACTTCGCCACCGCGCCACGGGCCGAGCGCCGGGCCGCCCCAAGCCGGCCCGACCCCCTCGGGGGGTGGCTTCATCGGCCCCTAGGGCCGGTGAAGCCGGGGGCCCCATCTACCCGGGGAAGTTTTCGGGGAACTTCGCCTTGCCCCGCGCCTCGGCGGGCGAGATCACATTGCGCCGCACCAGCTCGGTCAGGTTCTGATCCAGCGTCTGCATGCCCATGTTGTTGCCGGTCTGGATCGACGAATACATCTGCGCCACCTTGTTCTCGCGAATCAGGTTGCGGATGGCCGACGTGCCCAGCATGATTTCGTGCGCGGCCACCCGGCCGGCGCCGTCCTTGGTCTTGCACAAGGTCTGCGAGATCACCGCCACCAGGGATTCGGACAACATCGCCCGGACCATGTCCTTTTCAGCGGCCGGGAACACGTCCACGATCCGGTCCACCGTCTTGGCGGCGGAAGACGTGTGCAGCGTGCCGAAGACCAGGTGGCCGGTTTCCGCGGCGGTCAGCGCCAGGCGGATGGTTTCCAGGTCCCGCAATTCGCCGACCAGAATGCAGTCCGGGTCTTCCCGCAGCGCCGAACGCAGCGCATTCGAGAAGCTCAACGTCTGCGGGCCGACTTCCCGCTGGTTGATCAGGCACTTCTTGGATTCATGCACGAATTCGATCGGGTCCTCGATGGTGAGGATGTGGCCGTATTCGTTTTCGTTCAGGTGATTCACCATGCCGGCCAGCGTGGTGCTCTTGCCGGAGCCGGTCGGCCCGGTCACCAGCACCATGCCGCGCGGCTTGAGCGCCAGCTCGGCGAACACCTTGGGCGCATTGAGCTGTTCCAGCGTCAGGATCTTGGACGGAATCGTCCGGAAGACCGCGCCGGAGCCCCGGTTGTGATTGAAGGCGTTGACGCGAAAGCGCGCCAGGCCCTGGATCTCGAAGGAGAAGTCGACTTCCAGCGTCTCTTCATAGGCCTTGCGCTGCGCGTCGCTCATGATGTCGTACACCATGTCGTGCACCTGGCGGTGCTCGAGCGGCTCGACATTGATGCGGCGCACATCTCCATGCACACGGATCATGGGCGGCAGTCCGGCCGAGAGGTGGAGGTCAGACGCCTTGTTCTTGACCGAGAATGCCAGCAGTTGAGTGATGTCCATGGGATGAGGAAAAGCCTGGGCGATTATGGCGACGATCTCCGAGAACATACAACAGCTGCGGGCCCGCATGGCGCGCGCTTGTGAGCAGGCGTCGCGACCTGTGCACAGCGTCACGCTGCTGGTCGTAACAAAGACTTTCCCCGCGACGGATGTCCGCACCGCCTTCGACGCGGGCGAGCGCCGCTTTGGCGAAAACTATGTCCAGGAAGGCATCGACAAGATCGCCACCCTGGCCGACCTGCGCGATCAGGTCGAGTGGCACCTGATCGGTCCGCTGCAGAGCAACAAGACCCGCGTCGTGGCCGAGGCCTTCGACTGGGTGCACAGCGTCGACCGGCTCAAGATCGCGCAGCGGCTCTCGGAACAACGGCCCGCCGATCTGCCGCCGCTGCAGCTGTGCCTGCAGGTGAACATCAGCGGCGAAGCCAGCAAGAGCGGCGTGACGCCCGACGAGCTGCCCGCCCTCGCCCGCGCCGTGGCGGCGCTGCCGCGCGTGCGCTTGCGCGGCCTGATGGCCATCCCCGAAGCCAGCGACACGATCGATGCCCAACGCGCGCCGCACCGCGCGCTGGCAGGCTTGCTCAGCGACTTGAATCGCGACGGGCTGGCGCTGGACACCCTCAGCATGGGCATGACCGGCGACCTGGAAGCGGCGATCCTGGAGGGCTCGACGGTGGTCCGCGTGGGCACCGCCATCTTCGGCAGCCGCACGATGCCGCCCAAGGAGCCGCCATCAGCGCCGCCAGCGCCCGCAGCGCCGGTGGACGCGGCCTCGCCTGCTTCCGATCCTGGCGCGACGAGGTCCCGGTGAGCCCCGACCGCCCGCGACGCCCACCGCCTGCGCTGCAGGCACGAGGCCAGGTCGCGGACGGTCCACACGCTGCCCGAGCGCTGCACCCACCCGTTGAGCGCGTGGCCGCTTCACCCCAACCGCCCCGCGGGCGGAGCCGGCCTCGGTCATGAGCGCCTTGCCGCGCCCCAGCGAATGGCTGCCGGAATTGCCTGGCAGCCTGTCGCTGATGGCGCTCTGGCGACATGGCACCTCCCGTGAGCGCCGCTGGCTGCTCGGCGGCTGGGCGCTGACCTGGCTGGTGGCCATCGGCCTGGGATGGGCGAGCAACCGGCTGGCCTGGGCCGGCCTCGCGATCCCTCTGCCGGAAATGATCGGCGCGTCGGATCGCGCCGCGCCGAAGGGTCTCCTCTACCTGAGCCTGTTCCCGCCGCTGTCGCTGTGCCTGTGGTGGACGCTGTCGATCGGCTGGCGCTGGGGCGCGCCGCCCGCCTATGCCGCGTCCCTGGTGCATGCGCTCGATGCCGGCATGGCGCCGGGCTGGGCGATGGCGTTTGCCGTGTTTTGTCCGTTCGGCCTGGGCGTCATGGCGCTCGGTTATCGCGCCGTGGGCGCCTCGCGCGCGCTGCGCACCTGGCGCAGCTGGATGTTCTATGTGCCGCTGAGCTTCGTCGCGGCGGTGCTCAGCGCGACCGGCGCGCTGGTCTGGACGCATGTCCATCAGCTCGGTCCCCGCGAGCAGTTGCCCATCTGGCAAGGCTGGTGGCTGGGTGCTTTCGCGCAGAGCCTGCTGGTGGTCGGACCGGTGATGGCGCTGACGTGGCCGCCGATGTGGCGCTGGCAACAGCGCCGGCCCGCGCTGCGCGGCGATCCGCCGGCGGGACGCCGCGCGCTGGGGGTGGCGCTGCTGCTGTCCATCGTGGTGGCGGTGCTGGGCTTCGGAATGCTGAGCCTGGGCCTGGGCTCCCTGCAGTTGCGTCTGGCGCTGGATCGGCACGACTGGGCGCAACTGGCGGAAGCCGCGCGGGTGATGCTCGGCACGGCGTGGGTGTTCTTCTGGGTCTTCACCCTGATCGTGCTGTTCGTCGGCCAATTCGGCTATCAGGCGCTGTCACGATGGCTGCGCTCGACTGAAGCGCTGGTCGTTCAGTTGGCCCGCGTCAATGCGGAGCTGGAGCAGCGCTCCCGCACCGATGGTCTGACCGGCCTGGCCAATCGCATGGCGGCCGAGGACGGCCTGCGCGCGCTGATGCGGGCGGTGCGCCGCTATCACGCCCCGGCGGCGGTGCTGATGCTGGACATCGACCACTTCAAGCGGGTGAACGATCGCCATGGCCATGCGGCCGGCGATGCGGTCATCCGCGCCCTGGCGCAGATGCTGCGCGAGGCCTCGCGGGAAGTCGATCTGCCGGGCCGCTACGGCGGCGAGGAATTCGTCATCGGCCTCGCCCACACCGACCTGGCCGGCGCGGTGCAATTCGCCGAACGCCTGCGGCTGCGCATTGCCGAGAGCCAGGTGAAAGCGCCGGCGCCAGAAGGCGCCGCGCGTGGAGACGGGCCGCTGATCGCCTACACCGTCAGCATCGGCGTGGCCGAAATGCGGGCGACCGATGACGGCATCGAAGACAGCCTTCGGCGCGCCGATGCCGCGCTCTACCGCGCGAAGCAGACCGGTCGCAATCGGGTGGAGGCGGAGACGCCCGAGGCATCCGCCGACGGGTCGTCCTCCGGCCGCTGATTCGCACTGGTCAATCGCGCTGTTCAGTCGAGCTGGCAGACGCGCTGCCAGACGCGCCGTCAAACCGCGGCGCCAAGCCACGTCGTTTCGTGCGCATCTCGCGCAATCGTCGGCTTCCTGTAACAACCCTATTAGGGCTTCCACCAAGCAGGAGGAAACGCCTTTTTCAATCAGTTGCAGGTGCCGCGTCAGAATTCACGGGGCCGGAAAACCGGCATGGAATACCCGAATCAAGTGAGCCGATGATCCGGCCGAAGCCGCTGAACGGCAGACGTCGAAGAGCGTCGACAAGCCGTCATTCCACATCATCTCCACGCGAGGGAATCCATGTCGTTTCTGTCCCGCCTGCGCATTGGGCAGCGCCTGACGCTGAGCTACACCCTGCTCATCCTGCTGCTGATCATCATCGGCGCCTATGGCGCACACAACGCCGGCCGTCTCTCTCACGACCTGGATCAAACCGCCAATTCCAGCCTGCTGAAGATCGCTTCGGCCAATGCGCTGGAAAGCAATGTGAACATCATTGCCCGCGCCTCGCGTGACCTGCTGCTGCTGGACGAAGCCCGCCAGATCAAGAAGCAGAAGGCCGCCATCGCCGAAGCCCTGTCCGACAGCGAGAAGCAGCTGGCCGAGCTCGAAGCCAAGATTGCCGATGCCAAGGACAAGGACGTCGTCGGCGTCGTGCATGAGCAGCAGAACAAGTTCACGGCCGCCGTCTCCAAGTTCCTGAAGATCCAGCAGGACGGCAGCCCGGACGAAGCCCGCGAAAGCCTGATCACCGATGTCCGCCCGGCCCAGCAGGCCTACCAGGAAGGCCTGAAGGCGCTGGTCGAGCTGCAGTTCGGCAATGCCCGCGCGCTGGCCGAATCCGGCGCACAACTGGCCAACCAGTCCATCATCGTCACCGGCGCGCTGGTCGTGATCGCGGTGCTGATCGGTGGCGTCGGCGGTCTGACGATCGCCCGTTCCATCGTGGTGCCGGCCCGCAAGGCCAAGGATGCCGCTCAGGCGATCAGCTCCGGCGACCTGTCGCAGCAGATCGACGTCCAGGGCAGCGATGAACTGGCGCAGATGCTGCACGCCATGCGTGACATGCAGAACGCGCTGTCCGGCGTGGTCGCCAGCGTGAGCGCGGCGGCCGGCGAAGTGGCCCACAACTCCAACGAGATCGCCGGCAGCAACGTCGATCTGTCGGACCGGACCGCGCGCTCCGCCGAGAGCCTGCAGAACACCGCCGCGTCGGTCGAGCAGATCGCCTCCAACCTGAACGGCGCCAGCGAGCTGACCCGCAAGGCCTCCGGCATCGCGGCCAAGGCCCGTCAGTCGGCCTCGGCCGGCGGCAATGTGGTGAGCCAGGTCGTGTCGACGATGGAAGAGATCAGCGCCAGCTCGCGCAAGATCGGCGACATCATCGGCGTGATCGACGGCATCGCCTTCCAGACCAACATCCTGGCGCTGAATGCCGCCGTGGAAGCGGCGCGTGCCGGCGAGCACGGCAAGGGCTTCGCGGTGGTGGCCTCGGAAGTGCGCGCCCTGGCGTCGCGTTCCGCCCAGGCGGCCAAGGAAATCAAGGTCCTGATCCAGGAATCCTCGGTGAAGGTCGAGAACGGCACCGCGCTGGTGAACAACGCCGGCGCCACCATCCGCTCGGTGGTGGACGAGGTGAACAACATGGGCCAGCTGATCGAAGAGATCTCGCACTCGGCTCAAGAGCAGGCGGCTGGCGTGGGCGTGGTGAACAACGCCATGAACGAACTCGACCGCACCACCCAGCAAAACACCACCCTGGTGGACGAGCTGACCCGCTCGACCGATTCGCTGCGTGAAAGCAGCTCCCGCCTGGTGCAGGCGGTGGGCTTCTTCAGCACCGCGCGGTCCTCGAGCTGATCGCGCGCTCCCCCGACCCGCGTTCCCACCCGGACAACCCTCCTTTCCTCACCCAAGACGTACGAGGTCCCAAGATGAGCAAGCCCCTGACCCAACACATTTCCCGAGGCCTTCTGGGCCTGACCGCCGCGCTGCTGCTGAGCGTGAGCGCCCATGCGACGCCGAAGATCATCAAGAAGGTGCCGCCCGAGTTCCCGCCGGAAGCCGCCCGCCAGTCGATCTCGACCGGCTCGGTCCGCGCCAAGATGAGCATCGATCCGGATGGCAAGGTCTCCGGCGTGGAAATCCTGGAAGCCGAACCGCGCAAGGTGTTCGACAAGGCCGTCACCCGCGCGCTGATGGACTGGAAGTTCGAAGCCAGCGGCGAAAAGCAGACCCACGAAGTCAAGCTGGTGTTCAAGAACGAAGACTGAGTCGCCCGGCGACGCTGATCTGACGGGGACCGCTCACGAGCGGTCCCTTTGTCTTTCCGGGCGCGCGACAGCACACGCCATCGCGGTCGCGGTCGCAAGTCCCAGCGCGCTTTGGGGCCGTCGGCATCGACCGGCCGAGCCCGTCTTACACTGAAGCCTCATGCGCGCCCGCAACGCCCCCACGCCAAGCCGGCTCCTCTGGAGCCGCTGGCTGGTGCTCGCGCTGCTGAGCCTGTTGCTGCCGCTGCAGGGTGCGCTGGCCGCGACGATGGGCATCGACATGGCGCTGATGCCGATGTCGTCGACCGGCGCCATGGGGGCGCAGACCTCCGCCATGCCGCCGGACTGCGCGGAGGCGGCGTCGCCGCATCGACACCATGCGATGCCGACCATGCCTCCGGTGTCGCACGCCTCACACGTCGCGTCCATCAGTCACGACGAAGCGATGACGGTGGGCGACGCGCCGCTCGATCACGCTGCGATGCCACACGGCGATCACGCCGAGGACGCCGCGCACGCCGATCACGCTGTTCATGGCGATCACGCCATGGCGTCGCCGACGTCCGATTCGCCCCTCCCCGCCACCGATGGCGGATGCCATGCCGCAGGCGCACATGCCAGCGCGGACCATCCCTGCGGCATTTGCCTGCAATGCTGCGTCGGCGCGGCCTTGCCGATGACCGCCCCGCCCCTGGCGGATCAGGCCCTGCGCGACGTCGCCCCGACGCTGCGCGCGGTCGATGTGATCGAGCCGCTGCCGCGTTCGCTCGACCGACCGCCGAAACCCGTCCTCGCCTGAACCACCGGCGCCTGACGGCGCCCGGTCCGTGGCCGTGCCTCGCGTGAATCCACGCTGGCGACGGCCCCTGCCCTCTTCATCAGC
This sequence comes from Burkholderiaceae bacterium, assembly GCA_913776825.1. Taxonomy (GTDB): domain Bacteria; phylum Pseudomonadota; class Gammaproteobacteria; order Burkholderiales; family Burkholderiaceae_C; genus Roseateles. The sequence continues at coordinate 174,542 of CAJYPV010000026.1, read as the reverse complement.
GAGGACACCATGTCTTCTCGATCCGTTCCGCCGCTTGCGCCTGCAGCGGCGCTCACGCTCACGCTCAGCTTGATGCTGACCGCGTGGGCATCGCCTGCCGCCGCGCAGCAGGCCCCACCCGCGCACGAGCACGCGCCCGCCCCGGCGGCGGCGCCATCGTTGCCGCCGTCGTCCCCCACGCAGACCGCGCAGCATGCGCATGATGGCCATCGGCCGCCTGCCCCCAGATCGGCGTCTAGGCCGCTGCGCGCTGATCCAGCCGATCCGGGACAGGGCATCACGCGCTCATCATCCTCAGCACTCGCCGCCGATGGGCCTGCCGCGTCAGCGCCGTCGGCCGCTCATGCAGCGCATCGGGGGAAGGCCTCCATGTCGACGATGTCGATGTCCTCAGGCGCCGAGCCGTCCAGCCGCTCGGTGGCCGACCCAGGCGTCGGCGACTGGCGACAGGCGAATCGGCGGGTCCATGAGGCCGGTGGCTGGCGCGCCTTGATGCGAGAAAGCCAGTCGACGAACGCCGCCTCGCCGCCGCAGCCGGGCGCAGCCCCGTTGCCCGCCAAGGCCGCATCGGCCGCATCGACGGGTCACGGCCATCACCATGACGCGCATTGAGGAGGGAAAGATCATGAGTTCACACGATCGGAGACCCTCGTGGCTCGTCGCGCGCCTGGCGGCGCTCTCGGTGATCGCCGTCCTGAGCGGCTGTGCGTCGATGTCGACGGAACGCGCCATCGCACCGGTCCAGCAGCAGAGCCAACGCTGGCTCAACGCCGACCTGCCCTTTCAACAGAACGACGCCGAGCGGCAGGCGGCGCGGCAGCGGACGGAAGCGCTGCTCTCGCAACCGCTGCAGGAAGCCTCGGCCGTGCAGTTGGCGCTGCTGAATCATCGCGGCCTGCAAGCCAGCCTGCACGGCTTGGGGCTGGCCGAATCGGAGCGCGTGCAGACCCTGTTGTGGCCCAACCCGGTGCTCAGTGTGGGTCGTCTGGTGCGCGGCGAGGAGCGCGAGATCGAGCGCGGCCTCAGCCTGAATCTGCTCGCGCTGCTGGGTCGAGGCGCTCGACAGGACGCCAGCGCGCGCCATCTGGCGGCGGAACAGGCCAAAGTCGCGCAGCAGGTGCTGGAAGTGGCGGGCCAGGCGCGCCGTCGCTGGATCGATGCGGTCGCCGCGCAGGCCCAGCTCGCGCATGCGCGCACGGTGCTGGATTCGGCGAGCGCGGGCGCTGAGCTGGCGCTGCGCATGCGACAGGTCGGCAACATCAGCGCCTTGCGACTCGCACGGGAACGCACCGTGCTGACCGAGGCGCAACTCGCTCTGGAGCAGGCGCAGCTGCAGGCCGTGCGAGAACGGGAAGCGCTGATTCGCGCGCTCGGCTTGTGGGGCGACGACGTCGACCGGCTGACGCTGCCCGACCGACTGCCCGAGGTGCCCGCCAGCCCGCGCGCCATCGATGATCTGGAGCGTCAGGCCGTGAGCCAGCGGCTCGACATCCAGGCGGCCCGGCAGCAGACGGAGGCGCTGGCGGCGCAACTGGGTCTGACGCGCCAGACGGGTCGCCTCAACGCGCTGGAATTGGGCCTTCAACGCAACAGCAGCAATGAAGCGCCGACCCAGCGCGGCGTCGAGCTCAGCCTGGAGCTGCCGCTCTTCGACTGGGGACAGGCGCGGGTGGCCGGCGCGCGCCAGGCTTACCTGCAATCGGCCGAGCAGACGGCGCAGATCGCCATCGAAGCCCGCTCCGAGGTGCGCGAGGCCAGTGCGCGTGCCCAGTCCTCCTGGCGCATCGCACGGCGGCATCAGCAGGAGCTTCTGCCGCTGGCGCGCCAGATCTCGGACCAGACCCTGCTTCGCTACAACGGCATGCTGATCGGCGTCATGGACTTGCTGGCCGATGCGCGCGCGCAAGCCCGCGCCGTGTCGGCGGCGCTCGGCGCTCAGCGCGATTACTGGCTGGCGGAGGCGACCTTGTCGCAAACGCTGCTCGGACCGGTGCGCGAGGGCGGCGCGTCCTCGGGGCGCGAGGCCGGCGCGATGCAGAACGTCACGGCCGGCGCGTCCAACGACGCCGCTGGCGGCGCGCATTGAGCGCGAACGAATCAAGGATTCCCATGATCTCCAGAAGAAACCTGTTTGCGCAGATGGCCGCCGGCGCGGCGGTCGGCGTCGCCGGCGCGGTGAATGCCGCGTCGGTCTCCCGCGTCGCATTGGCGGCGATTCCCGAGGCAGTGCAGCGCGACACCCCCGACACGGCCGCGCCGCTGTTTCCACCGGATGGACGGCCCTACCAGCCGGTCGTCACTCTCAACGGCTGGACGCTGCCCTGGCGCCTGCGAGACGGCGTCAAGGAATTCCACCTGGTCGCGGAGCCGGTCGTGCGCGAGCTGGCGCCCGGCTGCAGCGCCCACCTGTGGGGCTACAACGGTCAATCGCCCGGCCCCACCATCGAGGTGGTCGAAGGGGACCGCGTCCGGATCTACGTCACCAATCGCCTGCCGGAACACACCAGCATGCACTGGCACGGACAGCGCCTGCCCAATGGCATGGACGGCGTGGCTGGCCTGACGCAGCCGGCGATTCGGCCGGGCGAAACCTTCGTCTATGAGTTCGTCGCGCGTCGGCCCGGCACCTTCATGTACCACCCCCATGCGGACGAGATGACCCAGATGGCGATGGGCATGATGGGCTTCTGGGTCACCCATCCCAAGGGCCGTCATCCGGCGATCGCGCCGGTGCAGCGGGACTTCTGCTTCCTGCTCTCCAGCTACGACATCGATCCCGGCAGCTACACGCCGCGCATCGCCACGATGACCGACTTCAACCTCTGGACCTGGAACAGCCGCGTCTTTCCCGGCATTGACACGCTGAACGTCCGGCAAGGTGATCGGGTGCGGATCCGGGTGGGCAATCTGACGATGACCAACCATCCGATTCATCTGCACGGTCATGAATTCGAGGTCACCGGCACCGACGGCGGGCCGGTTCCTCGCTCCGCACGCTGGCCGGAGGTGACGACCGATGTGGCGGTCGGCCAGATGCGTCAGATCGAGTTCATCGCCGATGAGCCCGGGGATTGGGCGATTCACTGCCACAAGAGTCATCACACGATGAATGCGATGGGCCATGCGGTGGACACGCTGATCGGCGCCGACCACCGAGGGCTGGCAGCGCGCATCAACCGGATCATTCCGGACTACATGGCCATGGGCGAGCGCGGGATGGCCGACATGGCCGAGATGGAAATGCCGCTGCCGGAGAACACCGTGCCGATGATGTCTGGCCAGGGGCCGCATGGCTCGCTGGAGATGGGCGGCATGTTCAGCGTGCTGAAGGTGCGGGCCGATCAGAAGCCCGGGGATTACCGCGATCCGGGCTGGTTCCAGGCGCCGGCCGGGTCGGTGGCGCGGAAGGTCGCGCTGCCGGCCGAGGCGCCAGTCAGCGCCTCAGGCAGGGACGGGGCGCACGCGGGTCATGGCGCCGCGTCGTCGTCATCGGCGGCGTCATCAGCGTCGTCGATGGGTCCCGCTGCGGTTGAGCCGCTGCGGGTGCGCAAGCCCGGTTCGCAAGGGCATCAAGGCCATTGAGGCGGATCGACGCGGTTCCTCGCCTTCATCACCGTTCAGCGCTGCCACCACGAGGTGGGGCGTGCTTCCTTCACTTCCTTTCTCCATCATCATCATGAATCGTTTGTTTGCCGCCATCGCTCAATGCCTCGGTGCGAGCCTGATTGCGCTCGGCATGGGACTGTCGACCGCGCACGCTCAAGAACACCACCACGCCGCGAGCGGCTCCGCCTCCGACAGCGCGTCGGACGCTGCGCCCTCCTCCGATGAATGGATCCCGGCCGAGGTCCGCCGCATCGACACCGCCCAGAACCGCCTGACGCTCAAGCACGGAGACATCCGGCATCTCGACATGCCCGGCATGACGATGCCATTCCGGCTCAAGCCAGGTCTGCTCTCGGCGGAGCAACTCGCGGCACTGCAGCCGGGGACGCTGGTCGAGGTCCGCATTCAGCAACTGCAAGGGCAACTGGTGATCACCGAACTGAGGGTGACGTCGGGGCGCTGAGGGGGGCTCATCGCTTTCATTCTTGGCGCTGCCTGCGTCGGACGACGGGGGCCGATCGGCGACCGCCTACCTGCTCACTTTGGCGCGCTGCCGGGAGGGCATGGGGCCCGTGCTCAGCGCACAGACCCCAAGCCCTCCCGGGTTGAACCAGGGGTGGCCTGTCCCGGTTTGGGTTGGGTGAGGTTTGGGGGGCTGCTGTTCTTTGGTTTCGGCGTGAGGTGGTTGCGGTGTCTCGTGACCGCCTACCTGATCACTTTGGCGCGCTGCCGCGAGGGCATGGGGCCCGTGCTCACCGCACAGACCCCAAGCCCTCCCGGGTCGAACCAGGGGTGGCCTGTCCCGGTTTGGGTTGGGTGCGGTTCGAGGGGCTGCTGTTTGTTGGCTTCGGTGTGAGGTGGTTGCGGTGTCTCGCGACCGCCTACCTGCCCCGTTCGGCGCGCTGCCGAGAGGGATGGGGCATGTCGAGTGCGCAGATCGCGGACAATCGCGGTCTATGGCGATTCAATGGTTTCCCGGGCACATGCACAAGACCCGGGGCGCGATCCGCGAGCGCATGAAAAGCGGGATCGATGTGGTGATCGAGCTGCTGGACGCGCGCGTGCCGGCCAGCAGCGCGAATCCGCTGCTGGCGCAGCTCACGCTGGGCCGCCCCGCGCTGAAACTGCTCAACAAACAAGACCTGGCCGACCCCGCCCGCACCGAGGCGTGGCTGGCGCACTACCGCGCGCAGCCCAACACCCGCGCGATCGCGATCCATCAAGGCCTGCCCGGCTTGGCCAAGACCCTGGCCAACGAATGCCGAGCCACGGCGCCGAATCGGGGCACGCTCGACAAACCCCTGCGGGTGCTGGTGTGCGGCATTCCCAACGTGGGCAAGTCCACGCTGATCAATACCCTGGTCGGCAAACGCGCCGCCAACACCGGCGACGAACCCGGCATCACGAAAATCGAGCAGAAGATCCTGCTCGACAAGGGCGTCTACCTGTTCGATACGCCCGGCATGCTGTGGCCCAAGATCCGCGTTCCCCAGGCAGGCATCAATCTGGCGGCCAGTGGCGCGATCGGCCGAAACGCCTTCGAGGAAGAAGTCGTTGCGCTCGATCTGCTGGCCTATCTGCGTCGCCACTATCCGCAAGCGCTGAAGCAGCGCTATCAGCTCGACGCGACCGACGAGCGCAGCGAGGGCGAGTTGCTGGAGGCCATCGGCAAGCGCCGCGGCGCGATGCTGCCCGGCGGGCGCATCAACACGCAGAAGGCCGCCGAGATCCTGCTCTATGACCTGCGCCAGACGCAGCTCGGCCGCATCACCCTCGAAACACCCGATGAATTCGCCGCCTGGACCGCCGAAGCCGACGCCGCCGAAGCAGCCAAGGAAGCGGCTCGCGAAGCCCAACGCGTGCTCGCCAAGCGCGGCACGCGCGACGCCGTGGCCGCCAACGACCCCTCGAAGGACGAGCAGGACGATGAGGATTGGGAAGAAGACGGCGACGACATCGATGACGTTGACGACGTCAACGACAGCAACGAAAGCGCCGAAAGCGACGACGGCGCCGACAACGGCATGGATGGCAAGAACGCTGGGGTCGTCGAGGAAGACGCCGCTCGGCCCAAGGGCACGGGCAAAAAGGGCTGATCGCAGCAGGCCAGCTCGTCGAGCAGCGGCAGCAACAGCACCAGCGGCGACAGCGGCGAGGACCGCGCCGCCGCCGCGGCAGTGTCAGGCGTCTTAGCGGAGGTCGAACGGCAGCGGCATCGGCGTCGGCAGCTCCGCCGGCACCAGCACCACCATGCGCGCGAGCGTCGTGAGCTCGGGTTCGCCGTTCTCCGCCCCATCCACCACCAGCCGAACGCACGTCTTGAGCAGGCCGGGGTTCTCCGCGGCGCAGACCAGCACGCGCTGCAGGTGGTTGGCGACGTCATCGGCACGATTGGTCAGGCCCGCTAGCCGGGTGGAGATCTGCAGAAGCGGCAGCATCGCCGCGAGATTCTTGTGATGCCGGAAATCGACCTGCGTGCGGGTGAGCGCGCGAGCCCAGGCGGAATTCATCCGGTCCAGCTCGCCCAGAACGTCGCTGCGTGAAGCATGTCGATAGTGCCGGCTCGCCCCGCCGCGTGATTCAGGAACCGGCAGCCAGTCCAGGCCCAGCACGCCTTCCGAGACCGCAGGATGGAGCCGCACCTCCATCAGCTGCGGACATTGCGCCAGGATTTCCCGCAGATCCAGGCCCGCGCCTTCCGGCCAGGGACTCGGCGCGCGGCTGAGGTCGATCTCCCGCAGCGTCAGTTGCTGCATCGCGGCCAGCGGCGGCAGCAGGCCTGGCTGGCGGAGGTCCAGCACCCGAACCGGCAACACCGCCAGCGAATCGGCCAGGTCGCCCGTCAGCAACAGGTCATGGTCGAGCTGCAGCCGGACGCGGGTCGTGTATCGCATGATCGCCAGCAGCAGCTCCCGTGGCGGCAGGTCCAGCCGCCCCGGCCGACCCAACGAATCCCGATCCGACAAGGTGATCGCATCGACCACACCGCCATGCTGAGACAGCAAGGCTCGGTGATGGTCCTCGCGAATCGCGATGTCCCGATGATCCTTCGGCGACACCGCCCAGGCCCAAAGACGCTGGGTGAGGCGCAGGTCATCCACGCACTTCACGACGAGCGAGCCATCATGGCGGCGCTCGCAGGCGGTCATCAGCAGATCGTCCAGCAGTTGCTTCAGCTCCTGGATCTCCCGGGTCTCCAGCGTCTCCACCGACGCGCTGCCCGGCACGCCGACACTCACTCGTGCCAGCCAGGAGCGCCGCAGCGCCTGGCTGCTTTCCGGCATCCAGGCCGCCGCCGGTGATCGCAGCACGTCCACCAACGCCCGCTGTTCGCCCTGCCCCAGATACTGCGTCACGCCCGCGGCGAGCGCATCGGTCTTGCGCGCCAGCATGCCCGCACAGAACTGCCACTGCGATGCCGGCGGCATTTGCGCCATGTCCAGGGAGGAAACAACCTCCAGCGGATGTGAGGACAAGGGACCCTCGGGAATCGGTCGGGCATGCGGATCGGACGGCGGGGACATGAAGAGAACTCCTGCGGGTTGGCGTGAAACGGTCCGATGTCGGACCAGTTTCTAGTGACCACCCCCATCACGAGGGTTCGCAGCCTTGCTGGCCGCCTTGGCAGGTCGTCGAATCTCCCCCGAAAGACCACCTTCAAAGCGAGAAGTCCCCCTCCCTCGGCGAAAGCGGGAGGTCATACAACCCGCACGGCAGACCCTGTCGCGTCAGGAAGAGAACGACGAATTCGACACGGCCAGCTCGCGACTGCCCGCTTCGCGGTGACGGGCCGCTCTCCCGAACGGCCTGCGATTCAGGCGCTGACGTCCAACAGCCTTGCGCCCTCACCACCGCGCTCGACATGGCTCCACAAGACCGGCCCCAGCTCGACCCAGACCGTCATGTCCGGTCCGTCGCTGGCGGTGTAGCGACCGCGCGAGTAGCTCGGCGTCTGCACCTGGTCCACCGGCGGTGCGAGCTGACCCAGCGGCTGGCGACCATAGACCACATCAGCTTGCGCCTCGGCCACGAGGTGGTCCAGCGGCGACCCGTTGGTGAGGAACGGCGACAGCTGCAGCACCACCGACGGCGGTGGGCCTTGCAGGAGTTGTTGCTGGACCACCGCCCGATGCTCACGCATGGGGTCGGCGGCAAAGGCCGAGGTCTGCAGCGGTGCGCCGAGGATGTCCGAAAGCTTCAATCCGTCCCGACGGGCGATCACCTCCGGGGAAGCTCTGCAGAACGCCGCGCGGGCGTCATGCCGGGTATTCCGAGGGGCGTCGTCCCGCTCCGATTCAATGCGTGGTGATGAGAGCGGTCAGGCCCGTCGCGGCGAGCGCGGGCATCGACCGGGCGGGATTCTCTCCACGCACGGACGACGCTTTGGCGAAGGCGCGCCCGCCGAAATCGCCCAGCGCACGAACCGTCGCGATCGCCGCCGCGCCGTGCAGTCGTTCACAGCAGCACCGCCCACGTGGGCATCGCGCGTGTCGCTTTTTCGCGAGCCGCTTCAGGCACCGCTCCCCGCTTTGAGCGCGTGCGAGCTCGGTGGGATGACGACGCCTCCTGCGTTGCTCCCGTCGGCAACGCGAGCAGCTGGTCAGGACGCCGCGGCCAGCGGGTGGTCCAACGCCGACAAACGGTGCTTGAAACCGCCTGGGCCGGTCGCATGTGGTGTCGGACCCACCCAAGGCAGCGCCGTCGAGCGGCCTGGGGCGGCCGGGGCGGCCTCATCACGGTCGCCGAGTCGAATGCCCCTGCGCGGCACCTGGCCGCGCGCAACCGCAGACACTGTTCACCATGGCTTTGATCGTGCTCGCGCTGCTTGCAGCGATCGTGTGTGGCTGGCTGATCAGCCACCCTTGGCGGCAGGCGCGTCGGCGTGCGCGCTGGCGCTCGCAGGCCTTTCCGGCCGCCTGGCGGGCCATCCTGCGGCGCCGCGTGCCGCAGGTGGCGCAATTGCCGTCCGATCTGCAACTGCGGCTGAAGCGGCAGATGCAGGTTTTCCTGGCGGAAAAGCAATTCATCGGCTGCGCCGGCCAGACCATCACCGACGAGGTCCGCGTCACGATCGCAGCGCTGGCCTGCCTGCCGCTGCTGGGCCGCTCACGCGGTTACTACCCGCGGCTGCACAGCGTGCTGGTGTATCCCGGCCCGTTCATCGTCGACCGCGTGCGGCATCAAGGCCCGTTGCAGATGCAGCAGCGTCAGGTGTTGAGCGGGGAATCCTGGGGCGAAGGCCAGGTGGTGCTGTCCTGGGAGGATGTGCAGCGCGATGCCGCGCAACCTGCGCAGGGCCACAACGTGGTGGTGCATGAATTCGCCCACCAGCTCGACCAGGACAAAGGCTTCGCGAACGGCGCACCGTGGCTGGGCGCCAAAACGGACCAGGCGCGATGGGCGCAGGTGATGCAGCACAGCTTCGACCTGCTGCGCCGACGGCTGGAAAGCGGCGAGCCAGACCCGCTGGGCGACTACGCCTCCACCGAGCCCGCCGAATTTTTCGCCGTCGCGACCGAACGATTCTTCGGTCAGCCCTGGGCGCTGGCGCAGGCGCATCCGCAGGTCTATGCCGCGCTGCGCCGCTATTACGACGTCGATCCGATGCTGTGGTCGTGAACGCGGCAGCGCAGCGCGCCGGGCGTCCTCGAAACTAGCGGAATCAGCGGAATCAGCGGAATCAGCGGAACGAGCGAGGGGTCAGAAACCCATCTCCGCGAGCAGGGCGTCCACATCGTCCTGCTGCAGGGCCTTGTCGGGCGTCTGCACGCCGGCCAGTTGCTCGACCGGCGCCGCGGGAGCGGCCGCCTCGAATTCGGCCAGCAGCTCCTGCAGCGGCGCTTCCGCCGGCCGCAACATGCCGAGCACCTTGTTGATGACCTGGCCGGACAGATCCTGGAAGTCCTGCGCCATCATGATCTCGGTCTGCAGACCCTTGACGCGGTCGGCGAAGGAGGCCGCACCGGCGGCGTAGGCCGCGCAGAGTCGCATCATCGCCCGCGCGCGCTCGACGCTCAGCTCCGGACTTTGCGCCAGACGCTGCAGCGATTCCGACAGCTCGGCGCCCTGGCGGCGCACGGTTTCGGCATCGTCCTGCGCCGACTCCACCAGGCCCAGCACCTTGCTGGCCGCCTGATCGGTCATGCGCTTGACATAGTCCAGTCGCTCGCAGGCATCCGGGATCTCCTGCGACAGCTTGTGAAGCGCCTCGTGGGCACCAGCGGCGGTGGTTGTGGCAGCTGTTTGGGACATGGTGGGCTCGTCGAAAACGAATCTCGATCCTATAAATCTTAGTTCTGCAACTGGTGTAACCATCGGAAAGCGGGGGGTCGTCGCGTGCATTTTTGGGGAACCCGCCCACATTGACACGAACGAACCGCCCGCGCCCCTGTAGCCTTCGCTGCGTCTGTGCTGACGCCGCGATTTTTCTCATGAACATGGCCACCACACGTTCTTCGCCCGTAAGGAGCGCCAGCGCGCCGATGCGCGCGCGCGGTCCCTCGTCCGCCGCTGCGGATGCCGGCAGCTTCGCGGCATCCCAGCGTTTTTCGCCTGCGACGCCCGCCCCGTCGGCGCTGCGCGACGTGATGGACATCGTCATCGGCGTCGTGGTGCTGCTCGGCATGCTGTTGGCGCTGGCCTGCCTGGCGCACTACACCCGCGACAGCATGGCCATCGGCCGCGCCCTGACCGACGAGGCCAACACCAAGAGCAGCCTGGTCTGCAAGGATGGCCGCATCGCCCGCGGCGACGGCTCCTTGCCCGATCTGGTGCTGGAGGACGGCGTCTTCGTCTGCACCGACTGGCGCACCCAGCAAGCGCTGGAAATCGAGGCCTCGCAGAAGACCTGGAAGCGCTACTGACGCGCCATTGAAGTGTTGGGCGCGCCAGTCGCGCCTTTTGCGACGCATCGAAGCGTCATCCGCATCGAAAACCCGTTCAGGCCCACGCGACGGGCCGCGATAACGCTCGATCGCTCAAGACCACAAATCCAGCGGCGGCTCGTGCGTCATGCCGCGCAGCAGGTCACTGCGCGAGAGAAAGCCCTGGAGCTGACCGTCGGCGTCCGCCACCGGCAAGCCGGGCAGCCCCAGATCCAGCATGAGTTGCGCGGCCTCGCGCAAAGGCGTCTCCGCGAGCGCCACCGGCACCGGCGTCCACATCGCGTCATCGACGGGCGACGCGAATCGCCGCGCGACTTCCAGAACTTCAGCGCCGGCCTCCAGATCATCCGGCAGCCCGCGCAGCAGGTCTGCTCGGGTGATGAGCCCGCGTACCTCGCCGTGGGGTCCCAGCACCGGCGCCTGCCCGACCGCCGCGCGCGACATCAGGCGCCAGGCCTGTCGCAAGGTGGCGCCGCTGCGCACGCTGATCAGCCGACGATTCATCAGTTGATGGACCTGCGTCAGCGCCTGCCGCACCGGCTCGCCCGCATAGGCCGCCAGCGCCTCGTGGGCCGCATAAGCGCTGGCGCCGCCGCTCGATCCACTGCCCGCGCCGCCGCTGGCGGCCTGCCCCAAACCGGCCAGCACCACGGTGGACGGCGTCAGCTCCGCCTGTTGACCGGTCGCGCCCACGGCGCGGGTGCGCGCCACCGCCTGCACCGGCGCCAGGTCTCGGACCTGCTCCAGGCCGCCGGTGTAGATCTTTCCGGAGGTGCCGTAGACGGAGAACATTTCGTCAGGATGACACAGCGCGACTCTCGCGCGCACTGCTGCAAACACGAAGTCGACAGGAGCCGGCCAGCGCGGACGACCAGACCGCTGCGCCCATCCCGACCGGCCCGCCGCCGATCACCGATGCGCCGCCGCGTTCACCGCCCGGATCGGGCATCGGGAATCGGGAACGCGGTCTCGTACTTCACTTCCCGCAGCACCACATTGCTGCGCACGCTGGCCACCCCCGGCACCTTGAAGATCTTGGTCTGCAGGAACTGGTCGTAGCCCTTCATGTCGGGCGCGACGATCTTCATCACATAGTCGGCCTCGCCGGTGATGGCCTGGCATTCGATGATTTCCGGACTAGCCGCCACCATCGCCTCGAAGGCCTCGACCGCGCCCTCGCTGTGGCGCACCAGGCTCACATTGGCCAGCACGCAGATCGACAGCCCCAGTTGCTCCCGGTCCACCAGCGCGACATGGCGGCGGATCACGCCGCGCTCTTCCAGCTCCTTGATGCGGCGCCAGACCGGCGTGGCGGACAACCCGATCCGCTCAGCCAATTGCTGGGTGCTCTGGCGGGCATCCGCCTGCAGCGCTTCCAGGATGAGGCGTGTGGCCCGATCGAAAGAATCCTTTTCCATTTGCGCTGATTGGGAGTGGGAGCCACTCCAAAACCCTGCAGCCAGGAGAGATCGGAGCAACAAACCGCGCATTCTCTCGTAAAGAATCCCCCATCCCCATCAAGAACCCCCTCACGGGTCGGAGACAGCCATGTCCCTCGCCACGCCCGCGCCTGTGCTGCGCCCTTATCAGCTGTCCGACAACCTCGCCGCCAGCGCCGGCCAGGTGTTCTTGACCGGCACCCAGGCGCTGGTGCGCCTGCTGCTGATGCAAAAGGCGCAGGACGAGCGCCAGGGCCTGAAGACCGCCGGCTTCGTCAGCGGCTACCGCGGCAGCCCGCTGGGCATGGTGGACCAGCAGTTGTGGAAGGCTCGGAAGTTCCTGGAGCCGGCGCAGATCAACTTCCTGCCCGCGATCAACGAAGACCTGGCCGCCACCGCCTGCCTGGGCGTGCAGCGGGTGGCGCTGGATCCCAAGCGCACCGTCGATGGCGTGTTTGCGATGTGGTACGGCAAGGGCCCGGGCGTGGACCGCTCCGGCGACGCGCTCAAGCACGGCAACGTCTACGGCACCGCCCGCCAAGGCGGCGTGCTGGTGGTGTGCGGCGACGACCACGGCTGCGTGTCCTCGTCCACGCCGCATCAGAGTGATCTGGCGCTGCAGGCCTGGTCGATGCCCTTGGTGCATCCCGGCAATGTGGCCGAGTACCTCGAGTTCGGCCTGTACGGCTGGGCGCTGTCGCGCTTCTCGGGCGCGTGGGTGGGTTTCAAGGCGATTTCCGAAGTCGTCGAATCCGGCATGACCGTCGATCTGGACGCGGTGCCGATGGATTTCGAGCTGCCGGTCGACCACACGCCTCCGACCGACCTGCACATCCGCCAGGTCGACCTGCCCTCGCTGGAGCTGGAATCCCGGCTGGCCCACAAGATCGACGCGGTGCTGGCCTTCGCGCGGCTCAACACCATCGACAAGCACATCGTCGTCAGCCCCCGGGCCAGTCTGGGCATCGTCACCGTCGGCAAGGCGCATTACGACTTCATGGAAGTGCTGCGCCGGCTCGACCTCGACCCCAACGCGCTGGCCGCCGCAGGCGTGCGCGTCTACAAGGTCGGGCTGGTCTATCCGCTCGAGCCGACCCGCATCCAGGCCTTCGCGCAGGGCCTGACCGATCTGCTGGTGATCGAGGAAAAGGCGCCGGTGGTCGAGCGCCAGATCAAGGAGCTGCTCTATCACCTGCCCGATGCGCAGCGGCCGCGCGTGGTCGGCAAGACCGATGAACACGGCCGGCCGGTGCTGAGCGCGCTCGGCGAGCTGCGCCCGTCGCGCATCATGCCGACGGTCGCGGACTGGCTCGCGCGCTTGAATCCCGCGCTGGACCGCCGTCATCTGGTGGTGGACTTCCTCACGCCCTGCCTGCTGTCCAACAGCGCCGACGGCGTGCGCCGCCAACCCTACTTCTGCTCCGGCTGCCCGCACAACACCTCGACCAAGCTGCCGGAAGGCTCTCGAGCGCTGGCCGGCATCGGCTGTCACTTCATGGCGAGCTGGATGGAGCGCGGCACCTCCGGCCTGATCCAGATGGGCGCGGAAGGCGTGGACTGGGCCGCCCATTCCCGCTTCACCACCGAGAAGCATGTCTTCCAGAACCTGGGCGACGGCACCTACTACCACTCGGGTTATCTGGCGATCCGGCAGGCCATCGCGGCCCGCACCAACATCACCTACAAGATCCTCTACAACGACGCCGTCGCCATGACCGGCGGCCAGCCGGTCGACGGCCAGACCAGCGTGCCGCAGATCGCTCGCCAGGTCGAAGCGGAAGGGGTCAAGCGCCTGGTCGTGGTCTCCGACGACGCGGGCAAGTACCAGGGCCATGAAGGCCTGTTCCCGGCCGGCACCACCTTCCACGACCGGGCGGAACTGGACCAGGTCCAGCGCGAGCTGCGCGAGATCGAGGGCGTGACCGTGCTGATCTACGACCAGACCTGCGCCGCCGAGAAACGCCGCCGCCGCAAGAAGGGCGAGTTCCCCGACCCGGACCGCCGCATCTTCATCAACGAATCCGTCTGCGAAGGCTGCGGCGATTGCGGCCAGGCGAGCAATTGCCTGTCGGTGGTGCCGGTCGAGACCGATTGGGGCCGCAAGCGCGCGATCGAGCAAAGCAGCTGCAACAAGGACTTCAGTTGCGTGAACGGCTTCTGCCCGAGCTTCGTCTCGGTGCACGGCGCCAAGCTGAAGAAGCGCGCGGGCGCGGCCTTCGGTCCGGCCGACCTGGCGCGCGAGATCGCCGCGCTGTCCGCGCCCACCCCGTGGGACTGGACCGGTCCGTTCGACATGCTGGTGACCGGCGTGGGCGGCACCGGTGTGGTGACCGTCGGTGCGCTGGTGACGATGGCTGCGCATCTGGAAGGCATGCGCAGCTCGGTGCTGGACTTCATGGGCTTCGCGCAAAAGGGCGGCGCAGTGCTGTCCTTCGTGCGGGTGGCGCCGACGCAGGACCTGCTCAATCAGGTCCGCATCGACACCCAGCAGGCCGACGTGCTGCTGGCCTGCGACATGGTGGTCGGTGCCAGTGCCGATGCGCTGGCGACCGTCAAGGCCGGCCGCACCGTGATCCTCGCCAATACCCATGAGCTGCCGACCGCCGCCTTCGTGCGCAACCCCGACGCCAGCCTGCAGGCGGACGCCCTGCTGGCCAAGATGCGGCATGCGGTGGGTGACGGCGTCGGCCTGCTCAACAGCATCGATGCGCAGGACATCGCCCAGCGCCTGATGGGCGACACCATGCCCAGCAACATCATCATGCTGGGCGCCTGCTGGCAGCGCGGTCTGGTGCCGGTGAGCTTCGAGGCGCTGATGCGGGCCATCGAGCTCAACGGCGTGGCGGTCGAGAACAACAAGACCGCCTTCGCGCTCGGCCGGCTGGCCATCGCCGCGCCGGACGCTCTGCGCCGACTCGCGGGCGACGCGGCCACACCGGTGCAGTGGTTCAACTTCGAGCAACTCGATGACAAGGACGGCCAGCCGGGGTTGATCTCACGCCGCAAGGCCTTCCTGACCGACTATCAGGACGCCGCCTATGCCGCGCGCTACGAGACCTTGGTGCGACGTGTGCGCGACGCCGAATCCGCACTGGGCGAGGCCGGCAAGGGCTTGCGCCTGACCAAGGCAGTGGCGCGTTACTACGCCAAGCTGCTGGCCATCAAGGACGAATACGAAGTCGCCCGCCTCTACACCAACGGCCAGTTCGAAGCCGCGCTCAAGGCCCAGTTCGAGGATTGGGATCACCTCAGCTTCCACATGGCGCCGCCGCTGATCTCGCGTCCCGGCGCCGATGGCCGTGCCCGCAAGATCGAGCTCGGCAGCTGGACCTTCAAGGCGCTGGGCCTGCTCGCTCGATTCAAGGGGCTGCGCGGCGGCTGGCTGGACCTCTTCGGCAAGACCGAGGAGCGCCGCATCGAGCGCCAGTTGGTGCGCGACTATGAAGCCCTGATCGACGACCTGCTCGGCCACCTGAGCGCCGACCGCGTGGAACTCGCGGTGAAGCTGGCGCGCCTGCCGGAAGGCATTCGCGGCTACGGCCATGTGAAGCTGGCGAATGTGGTCACGGTGCGGGCGCAATGGAAGGATCTGCTCGATCGTTTCCATGGCCGCGCAGTGGAAGCGCCGGTGTCGATGGTGAAGGTGGCCGCCGCACCCGCGCGGGTGAAGGGCGTGGCGGAACTGTGAGCGTGACGCGATGCGCGATACGCGATACGCGATACGCGATACGCGAAGCGGTTCGCGCATCGCCGCACACGTTCCTTCATGCGGCGAATGCGCCGGGCGCCGCGACGTGAAGCGGGTCGCGCCGTCACCGCTACAACTGTGAAGTAGCGCAAAGGTGTCTGGACAGGCGGCGGTGGCGCTTGGCATGCTCTGCCCATGTCCCGACCGACTCGACTTGCCGAAGCGCTCTCGCACGCCCGCTGCGCCTCCCGCCAGGGCGCACCGCACGCGCCTCTCCCTGACACGGCGATCGACGGCGCCGGCTCGTCGCTCTCGCGCCGCCAACTGCTGGGCGCGGGCGCGGGGCTCACGCTGCTGACCACGCTCGCGGGCTGCGGCGGTCTCGCCACCGCGCCGACGGCCCGGCTGGATGCGGCGCAGCGCCAGCGGGCCGCCGATCGACTGGGTTGGGGCGCCACGCAAGCGCAGTTGGCCATGATCGAGCGCGACGGCTGGTCGCACTATGTCGAAGGCCAGCTGCGGGCCGATCCCAAGGCGCCGATCCTCGCCGCCGCGCAGCGTCAGATCGATGCGCTGGACTGCAGCCGTCGCGACCTGCTCACCCGCGTGCGCGAAGCCGACGCGCTGCGTCGCAGCGCGGACCAGGCCGGCGATGAAGCCGCTCGCGTGGCCGCACGCCAGGCCTATCAGCAAGCCCAGGGCCTCGGCGCGCGGGAGGCGGCGCATCGGCAACTGCTGCGGCAGCTGTATTCCGAGCAGCAACTGCTGGAGCACATCAGCTGGTTCTGGTTCAACCACTTCAATGTCCACCAGGGCAAGCGCGATGTGCGACTGCTGCTGGCGGACTATGAAGAACAGGCGCTGCGTCCGCATGCGCTGGGCAGCTTCCGGCAGATGCTCGGTGCGGTGGCCCGTCATCCGGCCATGCTGCGCTATCTGGACAACGACCAGAACGGCCAGCGCGCGCTCAATGAAAACTACGCCCGCGAGCTGCTGGAGCTGCACACCCTCGGCGTGAACGGCGGTTATCGCCAGCAGGATGTGCAGGAGCTGGCCCGGGTGCTGACCGGCTTCGGCGTGCGGATCGACGCCGAGCCGCCGAAGCTCCCGCCCCAGCGCATGGCGCAATACCACCGCGACGGTCTGTTCGAATTCAATCCGGCGCGCCACGATGCCGGCGACAAGCAGTTGCTCGGGCACACCATCCGCGGCCGCGGCATGGCGGAACTCGACGAGGTGCTGGATCTGCTGGTGGCGCATCCCGCCACCGCCCGCTTCATCAGTCAGAAGCTGGCCGTGTTCTTCCTGAGCGATCAGCCGCCGGCCGCCGTCGTCGATGCGATGGCCCGCGCATTCGAGCGCAGCCGGGGCGACATTCCCGCCACCCTGCGACCGCTGCTGCATGCCGCCGAGTTCTTTGCGCCGGTGGCCGGCTCGTCGGCGTCCGGTCCCGGCGCGCTTGCCAAGTTCAAGGACCCGCAGCATTACCTGCTGTCCAGCCTGCGGGCGGGTTTCGAGCAGCAGCCGCTGATCAACAGCCAGCCGCTGCAGCAGTGGCTGCGCCGGCTCGGTCAGGGCCTGTACGACAAGCTCACGCCCGACGGCTATCCGCTCACCGCCGAGGCCTGGGACAGCCCGGGCCAGATGACGGTGCGCTTCGAGATCGCCCGTCAGATCGGCAACGGCGCGCCCGCCTTGTTCCGCCCGGAAGGCACGACCACGCCGGTGCCGATGCCCGATCTGCAGGCGCTGCGCGCGCGTGTCGGACCGGCGCTCGCGCCAGCGACGCAACAGGCGCTGGCGCAGACCAGCACCCCGCAGCAATGGCTGACGCTGTGGCTGTCCAGCCCCGATTTCATGTACCGCTGATGGCGGTCTGGGAGAGTCCGGATGATTCGTTCACGCAGGGACGGTTCGCACAACCCGCACGAGCGCGGCTCGCCGTTCGACATCGACTCGTCGACCGACGCGCTCACGTCGATGAATCGTCGCCACCTGCTGCAGGCCGCGGCCGGGCTGGGCGCGCTGTCGATGCCCGGCGTGCGGCTGTTCGCGGCGGGCGCCGATCGGCCGCGCTTCCTGCTGGTCTTCCTGCGGGGCGGGTATGACGCCACGCATCTGCTGGTGCCCATCGGCAGCAGCTTCTACTACGAGCAGCGGCCGCGCATCGCCATCGCGCGGCCAGGCGACGCGGCCGACACCGCGCTGCCGGTGAATGCGGACTGGGGCCTGCATCCCGCGCTTCGCCAGAGTCTGTACCCGTTGATGCGGGCGGGTCAGGTGCGCTTCATCCCGTTCGCCGGCACCGACGACCTGAGCCGCAGTCATTTCGAAACCCAGGACAGCATCGAACTGGGACAGCCGCTGGGCGGGTCGCGGGATCTCAACTCCGGCTTCCTGAACCGGCTGGCCGCCGAGCTGGATGCGCAGCAGGCCTTGTCCTTCACCGATCAATTGCCGGTCGCGTTTCGCGGCTCGGCCCGCATTGCGAATGCCGCGCTGCGCGACTCGGCGCGTCCGGCGGTCGATGCGAAGAATCGGGCGCTGATCAGCGGCATGTACCAGGGCCGGGCGCTGGAGAAGAACGTGGAAGAAGGCCTCGCGCTGCGCGAGGAGCTGGCTCGCGACCTGGCCCCATCCAAGCTGAAGGCGGAGATGGACGCCGCTGGCCGCAATGCCATCGCCCCCAAGGGCTTCGAGGCCGAGGCGCGCCGCATCGCTGCGCTGATGCGGGGGCGCTTCAGCCTGGGCTTCATCGACATCGGCGGCTGGGACACCCACGTCAACCAGGGCGGCGCCACCGGCGCGCTGGCGAATCGATTCGAGGAAGTGGGCCGCGGTCTCGCCGCGATCGCGGACGGTCTGGGCCCCGAGTTGTGGCGCCAGACCACGGTGATGGTGATCAGCGAATTCGGCCGCACCTTCCGCGAGAACGGCAATCGCGGCACCGATCACGGCCATGGCAGCGTCTACTGGCTGCTAGGCGGCGGTCTGGCCAGCCAGGGCGGGCCCGTGGCGGGCGAACAGGTCGCGCTGAACGCCAGCACCCTGTTCCAGAACCGCGATTACCCCGTGCTGAACGATTACCGCGCCGTGCTCGGCGGAGTCTGGCAGCGCCAGTTCGGGCTCTCACGCGAGGCGATGGCGCGGGTGTTCCCGGGGGCGACGCCTCGAGACCTCGGACTCCTCTGAGGGCGACCGCCTCCTCGTCATCCACCTCATCTCTCGCCGGTCAACCACCCGTCACCTTGCAGATGAGAGCAATTCTCATCTAGTATCACCCTCCACGACGGCGCCGATCGGGCGGATGGGACCCCATCCCCTGCGATCGGCGGCGCTCAGCGAGCCGGACCGGCCCCAAGTCGGTCTCGCGGGATGCGCCCAGGCGCGTCGCCTGCCGGAGCCCTCCCGTCGTTTCGTCGCCAGCACGCTCTTCGCCAGCCCGCGTCCGCCGGAACGTCCGGTCCCGCCTTGTGAGGAGAGTGCCCATGTCCGTGCTGCCCCCGCTGCCTCGGCCGCCCGAGGAGGCGTCCACGCCGAATTCACTGCGCCCGGCGCCGCGCTGCCTGTGGGCGCCGACCACGCACGGAGGAACCCCGCGTCGCACCGCCGAACTGGGTCCGTCGCTCGGTCTTTCGGGAGGCCCGGCACTCGGCCCGCTGGTGGATGACCGCGGCGCCTGGACCGCCGAGCATCCCGGGGTGGAATGCCTGCGCTGGATGGCGTTCAAGATCGCCTGCGGGCTGACGCCGGACGATCCGGCGCTGCTGCGGCAGCACCAGCTCGCCACCGAACAGTTGGTCGAAGCCGGCGTGCTGGCCGCGATCCCCGCTCAGGAGCAGGCCCTCCGGTTGCTCTACAGCAGCGCTCACCACCCACTGCTACCCTGGCATTGGCGTTGTGCCTGCATGGACCAGCTGAACCGCCCCCTGGCGGCGCTGGCCCGTCTGGCGGACGCCGATGCCGCACTGGCCGCGCGCCTGCAGCGCTTCCAGTGGTGCCTCAGTCAAAGTCCCATGAAGGAGTCCTGATGAAGCCAGCCACCCGCATCGAACGCGACAGCATGGGCGAGGTCGCCGTGCCGGTCGACGCGCTCTACGGCGCCCAAACCCAACGGGCGGTGCAGAACTTCGCGATCAGCCAACAAGCGATGCCGGAACGGTTCATCCGCGCGCTGCTGCTGCAGAAGGCCGCCGCGGCGCGGGCCAATGTCAGCCTGGCGCAATTGCCCGAAGACATCGGCCACGCGATCGACCGTGCCAGCGCGCAATTGCTGCAGGCGCCGGATCTGATGACGCATTTCCCGGTGGAGGTCTTCCAGACCGGATCGGGCACCAGCAGCAACATGAATGCCAACGAGGTGCTGGCCACGCTCGCCAGCCGGTTGCTGTCGTCGACCGCCGTCAGTCCGAATGACCATGTGAATGCGGGTCAGAGCAGCAATGACAGCATTCCGACGGTGCTGCACATCAGCGCGGCGCAGGCTCTGTCCGGCGAATTGCTGCCGGCGCTCGATGGGCTGGTGCAGACGCTCAAGGACAAGATCGCCAGCGACGGCCACCATGTGAAGACCGGCCGCACCCATCTGATGGACGCGATGCCGCTGCGCCTGGGTCAGGAGCTGGGCGGTTGGTGCGCGCAGGTCGATGCCCGCCGCGCCCAACTGCGCGCACTGCTGCCGACCGTGTGCGAGCTGGCGCAGGGCGGCACCGCTGTCGGCACCGGCATCAATGCGCATCCCCAATTCGCGCAGCGCTTCTGCGAGGAGCTGTCCGCGCTGACCGGCCTGACCTTCCGGCCCGCGCCGGACTTCTTCGCCGCGCTCTCGGCGCAGGACACCGCGGTGGCGTTGTCGGGGGCGCTGAAGGGGCTGGCGGTGTCGCTGATGAAGATCGCCAATGACCTGCGCTGGATGAATTCCGGCCCGCTCGCCGGCCTGGCGGAGATCGAGCTGCAAGCGCTGCAGCCGGGCTCCAGCATCATGCCGGGCAAGGTCAATCCGGTGATCCCGGAAGCGGTGACCATGGTCTGCGCCCAGGTCATCGGCCACGACACCGCCATCACCATCGCCGGCCAATCCGGCAACTTCCAGCTCAATGTGATGCTGCCGCTGATCGCGCACAACCTGCTCGACAGCCTCGCCCTGTTGAGCAGCGCGAGCCGGGCGCTGGCCGAGCAGGCGATCGCCGCGTTCCGCGTCAATGAGCCGGGCCTGCAGCAGGCGCTGGCCCGCAATCCGATCCTGGTGACGGCGTTGAACCGGGAGATCGGCTATCTGAAGGCGGCCGCCATCGCCAAGCGCGCCTATGCGGAGGGGCGGCCGATCCTCGACGTCGCTGCGGAAATGACCGAGATCGACCGCGTCACCCTGCAGCAGATGCTGGATCCGTCCAAGCTCACCGATGGCGGACTCTGACGCGCTCCGTCCGCCGCTCGCGCGCCGGCGTCCGCGCTGGCGGACGATGCTCGGTGTCGTGATCCTGCTGCTGGGCGTGGCGGCGCTGGCACAAGTGGGCTGGACCGTGTTGCACGGCGGCGGATCGGCCTCGGTGATGTCGATGGCGTGGCAAGCCGGCTTGATCGCGGCCGCCGCCACCGCGCTCGGCACCTTGCCGGCACTGGGCACCCGCAGTCTGTCGGACCGCAGCCAGGACGCGCTGATGGGCTTCGGCGCGGGCGTGATGCTCGCGGCCTGTTCCTTCTCCCTCATCCTGCCGGGCCTGAGCGCCGCCCGCGAGCACACCAGCGCCACCGGCGCCGCCGCGCTGATGGCGATGGCGGTGCTGCTCGGCGCCTGGGCGCTGATGGCGATGGACCGTTGGCTGCCGCATGAGCACTTCATCAAGGGACGCGAGGGCCTGGATGCGATGCGCCTGCGGCGCACCACGCTGTTCGTGATCGCGGTCACGCTGCACAACCTGCCGGAAGGCCTGGCGATGGGCGTCGGTTTCGCATCCGGCGATCCGGTGGCGGCGGCCGGCTTGAGCCTGGCCATCGCGATTCAGGACGTGCCGGAGGGCTTCGTCATCGCGGTGGCGCTGATGAGCATCGGTTTCTCGCGCACCCGATCGGTGGCAGTGGGCGCGGCCTCCGGCCTGGTGGAGCCGGTCGGGGCGGTGCTCGGCGCCTGGGTGGTGTCGGCCTGGCCGATGCTGCTGCCGTGGGGACTCGGTTTCGCAGCGGGCGCGATGCTCTTCGTCATCAGCCACGAGATCATTCCCGAATCGCATCGCAAGGGCCATGAGCGCTGGGCGACGCAGGGTCTGATGCTCGGCTTCGCGCTGATGATGGTGCTGGATACGGCGCTCGGCTGACGCGCGGCGGCGAGCGGCAGAGGGCATCGATCGCCCCATCGGCCGATCGATGAACAGCGGACCGATCGATGGATCGATGGGTCGGTCGAAGACCCATGCCGTCGACTTCACTCCCATGCGCGGAACGCTTTCCGCCGCCGCTCGTCGCTCTATCGGGCATTGTTCACGGTCTTCGTGAGCGAGGCCCGCAGGGACGCGTGAGTCATTCCCGCACGTTCAGGCAACGGGTTCCGTCAGCGCCCATCGCCGCGCTGGCGAGCGCGAAACCGTTCACACGACCCGGGCTCTTGAGACGTGGAAGGACGCGCACGGAGCCCGCTCGCGCCCCACCATCCAGGCTCAAGCAACCCCATTGAGCCGGGATCGGAATGAACAAGTCGCTGAACGCCTGGGCCGCGCTGGCCGTGCTGACCTGGACCACGGTGGTGCAAGCCGCCGGACTGACGCCGCTGGAGCAACGTTGGGTCGAGGGCATGTCGCCGGTGATTCAGCAGGCGCGCAGCAGCGGTCTGCCGCTGGATGTGGTCGTCCAGCCGCAGGACGCGCCGGATGCCGCGCCGCTGGCGCTGGGTTATCTGAATGGACGTTGCAAGCTGGTGCTGAGCCTGCGCGGCAATCCGGAGGGCCAGGCCACGCTGGACCGCATTCCCGCCGGCTTGACCGACAGCGCGCTCGAACTGATGGCGGCCCATGAGCTGGGTCATTGCCGTCGATACCTCGATGGCGTCTGGTACGGCCTGCCCGCCGGCTTCAGCGCGGATCGCGCCCCGGCCGGGTTGAGCCCCGAGCTGGAGCGCGCCTATCTGTCGATGAAGTCCACGCGACGCGAGGAAGGCTATGGCGACCTGGTCGCGCTGGCCTGGACGCTGCAGCGTCATCCCGCGCAATACGCCACGCTGCATGCCTGGCTGGTGGAGGAGCGCACCCGGGACCGCCTGCCCGGCAGCCATCACGACACCCTCGCCTGGCTTCAGTTGGCGGGGAATCCGAAGTCGTTGAGCGGGTCGGTGTCGATGTTCGAAGCGGCGGCCCAGGTTTGGGCGAAGGGGTTGGGCGACGAGGAGTGATCCCACGCGACGCGCCCGTCTAGCGGCTGCGCGCTCGTCACGGTGAGCGGCCGTCGCCTTGACGGATGGCATTGGCTCATATACCTTCCGGACGTTCGGAAGGAATCATATGGACCTCGCTCTCCCGTTTGTCCCGGCTGCGGAAGCGGCCTACATCGGCGGCGTCAGTGCGACGCAGATGAACCGGCTCGTCGACGAGGCGCTCGTGCCGCCCTCGTTGTTCCGGAAGGAGAACGGCGCGCGCACGGTGGCGCGTCTGATGGGCGCCTATGCCAGCTTCTTTTTCGCCACCGATGCGGTGCTGCTGGCGGCGGCTCGCAAGCAGGTGCTGGCGGATGTCACAGCGCGGCTGGAGCGCTCGCAGGTGCGCGATCAGTTGTTCGCCTTGCAGGAAATCTCGGACGCCGACATTGACTGGACTGTGGCCACGCCCGGCCGTGGCGTGGTGATCGACATCTGGGGTTATGTGTGCGAAGCCGCGAGCCGCGCCAAGGAAGTGGACAACGCCGGCAAGCTGATCATCGAGGACCCGGAGGTGATGGGCGGCGTGCCCTGCTTCGCCGGCACGCGGGTGCCGATCGAGCATGTGTCGGCGTCGCTGCTGGCCGGCATGGACTTGAGCGAGGTCCAGGCCGCCTATCCCTTCCTCACCCAGGCGCATGTGGATGCGGCGCAGATTTTCCAGGACGCCCATCCGCGCCGGGGGCGCCCGCGTCGGCTGAACGATCTGTCCAACGCTGAGCCACTGAAGCAGGGTCACCGATTCCTGAAGAAGCGGCTTCCATGATCTTCAAGTTCCTGATTGACGAATGCCTGTCCCCGGAGCTGGTCCAGATCTCCATCGCCGCAGGCCATGTGGAGTCGACCTGTGTGCGCTACCGGGGTTGGGCCGGCATGAAGGACCACCGCCTGATCCAGCATGTGACGGCGGAAGACTTCACCTTCGTGACCGGCAACTCAGTGGACTTCCGTGGTCAGGGGCCCGGCCAATTGGGCGGTGAACATGCCAAGGTGGAATTGCATGCCGGGCTGATCTGCCTTAACTCGGAACGGCCTCTCGCCCTGCCGCTGCAATTGGCCTTGTTCGAGTTGGCGCTCAGTGGGTTGCAGGAAGAGCAGACCGACCTGATCAACACGGCCTTGGACATCTTCCACAAGGCGGACGACTCGGTGGTCTGGACCCTCTATCGCATCCCGCAAGCGCAATCCTGCCTGCTCAACTGAGTCGGCCCGTCGCTCGAGCGGCATGCCTCAGGCGACGCCGGCCCGCAGCCGGCGCGCCTTCAGCCCAGCGCCCGCCCGATCAAGATCTTCTGCACCTCCGACGTCCCCTCGTAGATCTGGGTGACGCGGACATCCCGATAGATCCGCTCGACCGGGAAATCGCTGACATAGCCGTAGCCGCCGTGCACCTGGATGGCTGCGGAGCAGACCTTCTCCGCCATCTCGGACGCGAACAGCTTGGCCATCGCGGCTTCCTTCAGACACGGCTGACCGGCGTCCTTCAAGCTCGCGGCATGCCAGATCAGCTGACGGGCGGCCTCGATCTGGGTGGCCATGTCGGCCAGCTTGTGCTGCATGGCCTGATGCTCAAAGATCGGCACGCCGAAGGCAACGCGCTCCTTGCTGTATTTCAGCGCCGCCTCGAAAGCTGCCCGGGCCATGCCCACCGCTTGCGAGGCGATGCCGATGCGGCCACCCTCCAGGCCGGAGAGCGCAATCTTCAAGCCCTGGCCTTCTTCGCCCAGGCGATTGGCGGCGGGCACGCGGCAGTTCTCGAACAGGATCTGCGCGGTGTCGCTGGCATGCTGGCCCATCTTGTCTTCGATGCGCGCGACCACATAACCCGGCGTGTTGGTCGGCACCAAGAAGGCGCTGATGCCCTTCTTGCCGGCGGCCTTGTCGGTCACCGCCATCACGATCGCGACATCGCCGTTCTTGCCGCTGGTGATGAATTGCTTGACGCCGTTGAGCACGTAGTCATCGCCGTCACGCACCGCCGTGGTCTTCAGGCCACCGGCTTCCGAGCCCACATGCGGCTCGGTCAGGCAGAACGCGCCCAGCATGTCGCCGCGCGCCAGCGGCTTGAGGAAGCGGGTCTTCTGGTCGTCATTGCCGAAAGCCATCAGGATGCTGCAGACCGGACAGTTGTTGACGCTGACCACGGTCGAGGTGGCGCCATCGCCCGCGCCGATCTCCTCCAGGATGATCGCCAGCGCGAGATAGTCCAGGCCCGCGCCGTCGTACTCGGTCGGCACCGCGACGCCATAGCAGCCCAGTGCCGCCAGGCCCTTCAGCTCTTCGGCGGGAAAGTGGTGAGACTTGTCCCAGGCCGCCGCCTTGGGCGCGATCTGGTCTTGCACATAGGCGCGGACGGCGTCCTGCACGGCACGGTGGTCTTCGGAAAGCAGCATGTCGGTCCGACCCGGATCAGCGGGTCATGAAATTGAGAGCGCCCGATCAGGGCGCGAGAGGCCCGGCACCCCGCGCGGCCACGCGGCGGATGGCCGGTGCGCAGCGGGGGCGGGCCGTGGCCATCACCAGGGCAGCGGAGTGCCGTCGTAGTTCAGGAACTGGCCGTTGTCGCCCGGCTTCAGCCCATCGAGCACCCGACGCAGCGAGGCCGCGCTGGTGGGCGCATCGATGTCGGCCTCCTGGCCGCCCATGTCGGTCTTCACCCAGCCGGGATGCAGACTGACACAGAACGCGCGGCCATCAAGCGACAGGGCGATGTCCCGCATCACCGAATTCGCCGCGGCCTTGGACGCGCGATAGACCCAGCCGGCCGAGTTGGCCCGCAAGGTCATCGAGCCCATGCGCGACGACAGGATGCCGATGCGGGCATCCGGCGCCAGCGCATCCATCAGCTGCGGCAAGACCCGCATCGGGCCCAGCACATTGGTGTGCATGACGGCATCGAAGTCCGCGACGCTGGGCGGTTGCAGGCCCATCGTGCGCGGGCCGTAAACGCCCGCCACATACATCACCCGGTTGAACTGGAAGCCGTCGAGCTGCCAGGCCAGGCCGGCGATGCTGACCACGTCCGACACATCCAGCTTGATAGCGGTGGCGCCGAGCGTCCGCAGGCGGGTCAGGCTTTCTTCGTCGCGGGCAGTGGCCACCACGGTATCGCCCGCATCCCGATGCTGACGCACCAGTTCCAGGCCGATGCCCCGCGAGGCGCCAATGATCAGCACCTGCGTCATGCCGAAGCTCCCGTTGAGCCAGTGCCCGCGCGCAGGCGCGTCATCACAAGCGTGCGGCTCATCAGACCAGTTCCACGCCGACGGCGGTCGCTTCGCCACCGCCGATGCACAGCGCGGCAACGCCGCGCTTCAGGCCGCGATGCTTGAGCGCGCCCAGCAGCGTGACCAGGATGCGCGCACCCGACGCGCCGATCGGATGGCCCAGGGCCACGGCGCCGCCGTTCACGTTGACGATCTCATGCGGCAGCTTGAACTCGGCCATCGCCGCCATGGTCACCGCCGCGAACGCCTCGTTCACTTCCCACAGATCGACGCTCTTGGCATCCCAGCCGTTCTTGGCCAGCAGCTTCTGGATCGCGCCCACCGGGGCGGTGGTGAACCATTCCGGCGCATTGGCATGCACCGCCGTGCCGACGATGCGAGCCACCGGCGCGACGCCCAGGCGGCGGGCGGTCGACTCACGCATCAGCACCATCGCGGCGGCGCCATCGCTGATCGACGACGACGTCGCCGCGGTGATGGTGCCGTCCTTCTTGAACGCGGGCTTGAGGCCGGGGATCTTGTCCAGCTTGGCCTTGAACGGCTGCTCGTCGCGGGCGATCACGGTCTCGCCGCCCTTGCCTGCCAGCGTCACCGGCGCGATTTCCCAGCTGAAGCTGCCGTCTTCATTGGCGCGCTTGCTGCGCTCGGTCGAGGCAATCGCAAACTGGTCCTGCGCTTCACGGCTGAAGGCGTACTTGTCGACGCATTGCTCGGCGAACACGCCCATGGCCTTGCCGCGCTCATAGGCGTCTTCCAGGCCGTCCAGCGCCATGTGGTCGTACATCTGGGCCGCGCCGTACTTCACGCCCTTGCGCGCGAACATCAGATGCGGCGCATTGGTCATGGACTCCATGCCGCCGGCGATCAGGATGTCGGCGCTCTCGGCCTTGAGCGTGTCGTGCGCGAACATGACCGCGCGCATGCCGGCGCCGCACATCTTGGACAGCGTCACGGCGCCGACCGATTGCGGCAGCCCGGCCTTCAGCACCGCCTGACGGGCGGGCGCCTGGCCCTGACCGGCCATCAGGCAGTTGCCCATGAAGGCCTCCTGGATGGCGTCGGTGGACACACCGGCCCGCTCGACGGCGGCCTTGATCGCCACGGCGCCCAACTCCCAGGCCGCGAGGCCGGAGAAGTCGCCCAGCAGGCCGCCGATCGGGGTACGGGCGGCAGAAACGATGACGATGGGATCGGACATGGAAGTCTCCTTCAGTGGAATTCAGCGAAGCGGTCTAGGAATGAATCGGGACAACGAACGAGCGAGGCCTCGCGCCGTGGCGCCGACATCGACGAGCGGGCTCAATGGATCGGCAGTTCACGGTCCTCCGGATCGGGCGCCTTCAGCGCGGGCGCCGCGTCATGGATGTGGAAGCGCTTGTGCGGGTCATACGGGAAGACATCGTGCACATGGCCGGCCAGGATGCGCTGCTTGTGGGCCTGCCAGAACGCGGGATCGAGCAGATCGGCGTGATGGGCCATGAAGACCTCGCGCACGCCGGGATGGCCGAGCAGGAAGGGGCCGAAGGTCTCGGGAAAGACATCATGCTTGCGGACTTGATACCAGATCTCGCCCGACATTTCTTCTTCCTCATTGCGCGGCTGCGGCACGGCGCGGAACTGGCAATCGGTCAGGTACTCGATTTCATCGTAGTCATAGAAGACCACCTTGCCATGCCGCGTCACGCCGAAGTTCTTCCACAGCATGTCGCCGGGGAAGATGTTGGCCGCGACCATGTCCTTGATCGCATTGCCGTACTCCACCACCGCATGTGCCAGTTGCGCCGGTGAGGCCTCTTGCAGATAGAGGTTGAGCGGCACCATGCGGCGCTCGATGTAGAGATGCTTGATCACCAGATCGTCGCCGCTCTCTTCCAGCAGCGACGGGCAGAAATGCCGCAGCTCGGCGATCAGCTCTTCCTCGAAGCGGTGACGCGGAAACGCGACCTGGGTGTACTCCAGCGTGTCGGCCATGCGCCCGACCCGATCATGCTGCTTGACCAGCAAATACTTGGCCTGGATCTGCTCGCGCGTCGTGTCCTTCTGCGGCGGATAGAAGTCCTTGATCACCTTGAACACGAAGGGATAGGACGGCAGATCGAACACCAGCATCACCATGCCCTTGATGCCGGGCGCGATACGGAACTGGTCGCTGCTGTGGCGCAGGTGATTGAGGAAGTCCCGGTAGAACAGGTTCTTGCCCTGCTTCTGCAGGCCCAAGGTCGAATAGATTTCCGAACGCGGCTTGCGCGGCATCAGCGAGCGCAAGAACTGCACGTAGGCGCTGGGCACTTCCATGTCCACCAGGAAATAAGCGCGGGCGAAGCTGAACAGCATCAGCAGGTCGTCCTCGCCGAACAAGGCGGCATCGATGTAGAGCTGGCGCGGCGTCTGCGGCGGGGGCGTGGCGGCCGTCGAGACTGCAGCGCCAGGGTCGGTGCTGCCGGCGGGCGCGGTCCCGACCGGTGGCTCCTGATGCAGGATGGGCAGCGCGAACGGCGTCTCGGTGAAGCCGTTGACGATCTTGCCGACGATGTAGGCGCCCTTGTTCCGGTAGAACAGCGACGACAGCACCTGCACCTGGAAGTTGGTGCGCCAGCGGAAGGCGCCGAGCTCGCGATCAATCGCGCGCAGCACGCAGTCCACGTCGCGGCCGAGGTCCTCGAATTCGAGCGCCAGCTGGAAGTTCCAGACGATGCGCATGAATGTGTCGCGCAGCGTGTCCTTCAGCGGGTAATAGCAGCGATAGGTGGGCTGCGCGGCGGGCTCGTCGTTCTCGATGTATTCGGTCGAGATGGCCGGCCGGACGAAGATGAATTCGTTGTGGAAATAGCGGTGATGCAGCAGCCGGGTGCAGACCGAGTTGAAGAAGGTCTCCGCCAGTTCCGGCTGCCGATGGTTGGTCAGCAGGCCGATGTAATGCAGCTTCACTTGCTGCCAGACCTCGCTGGGCAGCTCGCTGGTGCGATAGCGTTGCTCCAGCAGCGCGACGGCTTCGTCCACCCGCAGGTCGTAGAACTCGATGCGCTCACGCTGCGCGCGCTGCTGGCCGTGCCAGTCCGCCTGCTCGAAGCGTTGCTTGGCGGTGGCCGACGCGGCGCGGAACAGGCGGTAATGCTTGTTGAATCCCTCCAGCAAGGCCTGCGCGATCTCAAAAGCGCGCGGATCGGTGAGCTCGTGAGGGAACATGCGGGCCGCCTGTTCTGCCGTGGGGGATGGGACCGATGAGGCCGGACCGCGCCGCCGCGCGGGTCAGCCGCCGGTGGCCGCCTCGTAGCGGCGGTGCAGCGCGTCCAGCGCGCGGTGATAGGCCGGACCGACATCTTCCGAGCTGGCGGCGCTGACGCTCAAGTCCTTCAACAGTCCGTTGTGCAGACCGTAGACCCAGCCGTGCACCGTCACCGACTGGCCGCGCGACCAGGCATCCTGCACCACCGTGGTCTGGCAGGCATTGCGCGCCTGCTCCAGCACATTCAGCTCGCACAGCGCATTCACGCGCTGGTCCGCGTCCAGCGTGTCCAGCCAGGTTTGGTGATGGTTGCGCACGTCCTGCACATGGCGCAGCCAGTTGTCGACCAGCCCGACGCGCAGGTCCTGCAGGGCTGCCCGCACGCCACCGCAGTTGCTGTGGCCGACGATGATGATGTGCCGCACCTTCAACTGATCCACCGCGAACTGCATCACCGAGAGGCAGTTCAGATCGCTGTGCACCACCACGTTGGCCACATTGCGGTGCACGAACAGCTCGCCCGGCAGCAGGTCGACCAGCTCATTGGCCGGCACGCGGCTGTCAGCGCAACCGATCCACAGGTATTGCGGCGTCTGCTGCTTCAACAAGCGCGAGAAAAATCCCGGCGTCTGCTCCTCGGTTTCCTCGGCCCAGCGCTTGTTGTTGTCCAGCAGGTCTTGAAGTTGATTCGTGCTCATCAGGACATTGTCGCGTCGTTATCGACACCCGTGGGGATCGGGGGCGCGGCGGCCCTCCGACTCACATCGTTTCGGCAAACAGCTCGCGTCCAATCAGCATCCGCCGGATCTCGGACGTGCCCGCGCCGATTTCGTAGAGCTTCGCGTCGCGCCAGAGGCGACCCAGCGGATAGTCGTTGATGTAGCCGTTGCCGCCGAAGATCTGGATGCCTTCGCCGGCCATCCAGGTGGCCTTCTCGGCGCACCAGAGAATGACCGAGGCGCAGTCCTTGCGCACTTGCCGCACATGGGCGCCGTCCAGCGCATCCAGGTTCTTGCCGACGGTGTAGCAGAAGGCGCGCGCCGCCTGCAGCACCGTGTACATGTCGGCGACCTTGCCCTGGATCAGCTGGAATTCGCCGATGCTCTGGCCGAACTGCTTGCGGTCGTGGATGTAGGGCACGACGTTGTCCATCACCGCCTGCATGATGCCGATCGGACCGGCCGCCAGCACCGCGCGCTCATAGTCCAGGCCGGACATCAGCACCTTCGTCCCACCGCCGACCTGGCCCAGCACGTTCTCGGCCGGCACTTCGACATCCTGGAACACCAGCTCGCCGGTGTGGCTGCCGCGCATGCCGAGCTTGTCCAGCTTCTGGGCGATGGAGAAGCCCTTCATGCCCTTCTCGATCAGGAAGGCGGTCATGCCGCGGGCGCCGAGTTCGGGCTCGGTCTTCGCATAGACCACCAGCGTATCGGCGTCCGGGCCATTGGTGATCCACATCTTGGTGCCGTTGAGCAGGTAATGGCCGCCCTTGTCTTCGGCCCGCAGTTTCATGCTGACGACATCCGAGCCCGCGCCGGGCTCGCTCATCGCCAGCGCGCCGACATGTTCGCCGCTGATCAGCTTGGGCAGGTACTTCTGCTTCTGCGCGTCGTTGCCGTTGCGCTTGATCTGGTTGACGCACAGATTGCTGTGGGCGCCGTAGCTCAGACCCACCGAGGCGGACGCCCGGCTGATCTCTTCCATCGCCACCATGTGGGCCAGATAGCCCATGCCCGCGCCGCCGTAGGTCTCGGGCACGGTGATGCCCAGCACGCCCAGCTCACCCATCTTGCGCCACAGGTCCATCGGGAACTGGTCGCTGCGATCGATCTCCGCCGCGCGCGGCGCGATCTCGGCCTGGGCGAAGTCCCGCACCGCATCACGCAGCGCATCGATGTCTTCGCCGAGATGGAAATTCAGACCTGGCAGGCTCATGGGTTGTCTCCTCGACCGACTCCCCGCGACGGAAGCCGCGGTTGACGATTCATGTTGTGACGTTTACGTAAACGTCAATTGTAGGGCGTGACGGTTCGGCTGCGGGCATTGCAAAACTACTTAAGGAGGCGCCCGAAGCGTGCCGGCGGCTGGCCAAGCCAAGCCGGGCCGGCCAGGCGACAGCGGCGGCGCCGATGGCAGTCGCCCTCGCCTGCCGCGCCTACTGCGCCTACTGCGCCTCGCGCCGACCCGCCCAGGCGAGGCCCGAGCCCGCGCCCGCGCCGCTCAGAGAAAACGCTCCAGCAGGCGGCGAGACGCCCGATCCATCGCGAATCGGTCCGGCACCATGAAATGCAGACCGTGGCTGCTGGCGATCAGCAGCCGACCCTCGCCCAGGCGACGAATGTCTTCTTCGCTCTTGAGGATGAATCGGGTCTGGCCGCGATCGGTCTCCACCGTCCATTCGCTGGGCGTGGAGAAGGTCGACACGGCCAGCAGCTGATGCACCGTCGGCGTCAGCTCGCGGCCGGCGAATTCCTCGCGCAGCAGCGACCGTTGATCGTCCGGCAGCTGGTCGATGTGATCGATCCAGGCCACCTCATGGCCATCGGTGCCGACGAAGGCGATGCCCTCGTCCGGCGCGCTCAGCGGATGAGCCCGCACGGGCGTCACGTTCTCATGCGTCTGGCCCTGGCGGTCGACCAGCATCAGGCGGCCGTAGGCATTGCGGCTGAGCTGGCGCGGGGCGGTGTCGGCGGTGGGTGTGGGGCTGGAAGTCATCGGGATCTCCGTCGCGTCAGGCATTGGCGGTGTGGGCATTGGCATTGGGCGGCACCACGATGACCGGGCCTTCGCCCGCGTCGTCATCCTGGTCCACGCGGCGAACCTGCGCCTCCCACAAGCGCCAGTAAGCGCCCCGCTTGGCGATCAGCTCATCATGCGGGCCGACCTCCACCACCTCGCCGCGGTCCATCACCACCAGCCGATCCGCCTTGCGCAGCGTCGACAGGCGGTGGGCGATCGCGATCGTGGTGCGGCCGCGGACGAGGTTGTCCAGCGCCTTCTGGATTTCCTTCTCGGTCTCGGTGTCCACGGCGGACGTCGCCTCATCCATGATCAGGATGCGCGGATCGATCAGCAGCGCCCGCGCGATCGAGATGCGCTGGCGCTCGCCGCCGGACAGCCCCTGGCCGCGCTCACCCACCAGCGAGTCGTAGCCCTGCGGCAGCCGCAGGATGAATTCATGCGCATGCGCGGCGCGAGCGGCGGCCACGATCTCCTCGCGGGTCGCATCGGGTTTGCCGTAGGCGATGTTCTCCGCGATGGTGCCGAAGAACAGGAACGGCTCCTGCAACACCAGGCCGATGTGGCGGCGGTAGTCGGACAGGCGGAAGCGTCGCAGGTCCACGCCGTCCACCTTGATCGCGCCTTCGGTCACGTCATAGAAGCGGCAGATCAGGTTGACCAGCGTGCTCTTGCCCGAGCCGCTGTGACCCACCAGACCGATCATTTCACCGGGCTTGATCTGCAGGTTCAGGTCGCGGATGACCGTGCGGTTGCCGTAACGGAAGCCGATGTCCTGCAGCGTGATGCCGCCTTCCACCTTGTCCAGCGTGGCGGGCGAGGTCGGCTCCGGCACGTTGGATTGGTGGTCGAGGATGTCGAAGATCCGCTTGGCGCCGGAGGCCGCCTTCTGCGTCACCGAGACGATGCGGCTCATCGAATCCAGCCTTCCGTAGAACCGGCCGATGTAGGCCAGGAACGCGGTCAGCGTGCCGACGGTGATCTGCGCATGCGCGATCAGATAGATGCCGAAGGCCCAGACGACCAGCAGGCCGATTTCGGTCAGCAGCGCCACGCTGGGGGTGAACAGGCTCCAGGTCTTGTTCAGCCGGTCATTGACCACCAGGTTGTGCTGATTGGCCTGCTTGAAGCGTTGCGCTTCGCGGCGCTCCTGTGCAAAAGCCTTGACCACGCGGATGCCGGGAATGGTGTCCGCCAGCACCGAGGTCACCTCACCCCAGACCCGGTCGATCTTCTCGAAGCCGGTGCGCAGCCGGTCCCGCACCATGTGGATCATCCAGGCGATGAAGGGCAGCGGCACCAGCGTGGCGAGCGCCAGCCAGGGATTGGTGCTGAACAGGATCACCGTGATCATCAGCAGCATCAGGCAGTCGGTGATGAAGTCCAGCGCATGCAGCGACAGAAAGACGCTGATGCGGTCGGTTTCGGAACCGATGCGGCTCATCAGGTCGCCGGTGCGCTTGGAGCCGAAATACTCCAGCGACAGTCCCAGCAGGTGATCGAAGGTGGCGGTGCGCAGGTCGGCAGCGATGCGTTCCGAGACCAGCGCCAGGATGTAGGTCCTGGCCCAGCTCAACACCCAGGACACGAGCGCCGCGCCCAGCAGGCCGCTCAGGTAGAGCGCCACCAGACCGGTATCGATCTCCTTGCCCTGCTGGAACGGGATGAGCACGTTGTCCATCAACGGCATCGTCAGATAGGGCGAGACCAGCGTCGCGCCGGTCGCGCCCAGCATCAGCAGGAAACCGAGCAGCAGCTGGCCGCGGTATGGGCGCGCGAAGCGCCACAGACGCAGCAGCACCCAAGTCGAGGGCGGCGTGTGCAGCTCGCGGGCACAGCTGGGGCATTCCTCGCTGTCTTCGGGCAGGACGGCCTGGCAGCTGGGGCACAGCTGCAGGTCTTCGGCCTGCTGGGCGACCGGCTCGTCGCGCTTGGCGAAGGCATCCTGGAAGCGCTGCGCCTGCAGGTTGACCCGCATGGTGAAGCGCCACAGCGCCACCCGGCCGCGGTCATCGATCAGGTCCAGCAGGCCCAGGCCGGCATGGTCGGACAGCTCGAGCCGAAGATCCGGGGTGAGCGGCCATTCCCGGATGCGGGCGCTGTCCGGGTCCCAGGCCAGCAGCCGTTCGTTGGTCAGTTGCAACACCCCGCTGGCAAATCGCAGGGCCGAATCCAGGTCAACCTCCAGGGTCGCCCGAACGTTCTCGCCTTGGCGCAGGTGCGCTTTCAGCGCCTGCAAGGCCGGTTCGGCCGAAACGACAGGATGTGAATGCTGCATTGTGATTGTTCTGTGGTCTGGCTCGACCCGACCCCCAACGGATCAGGCCTGTGCGCCGGGATTTTCGCTTAAGGAATGCCTCCGCTCACCGCCTGACCCCGCCAACCCGCCATCCTCCCCCGCCCGAAGGTCGCGAAAACCCGCATCTCCCGCCCACGCCCCACACCGTCCCGCAGGCGACGCCGCCGCCCAGGCGCATCACCCTCGACGCCTTGTGCCGGGGCTCCTTGAGCGCACAATTGCGACCTGGTTCCTCATGCGATGCCTGTCCCGCGTTTTTTCTTCTCCCGCCACCGGCAGCCGGTCCCTCCTCCACGCCCCCTCCAAATGAGCCGACACGACGACATCAAGCTCCTGCGCATCAACTACCTGCGGGGTCCCAACATGTGGACTTACCGCCCGGTGCTGGAAACCTGGCTGGACCTGGGCGGGCTGGAGGACTACCCCTCCCACCGCATCGACGGCTTCACCGAGCGGCTCTGCGCCCGCCTGCCCGCGCTGGTGGAGCACCACTGCGGCGTCGGCGAGCGCGGCGGCTTCCTGCAGCGCCTGAATGAAGGCACCTGGATGGGCCATGTGCTGGAGCACATCGTCATCGAGCTGCTCAACCTGGCGGGCATGCCCACCGGTTTCGGCCAGACCCGCTCCACCTCGCAGCACGGCGTCTACCGCATGGTCTTCCGCGCCCGCGATGAGCAGGTCGCCCGCAGCGCGCTGGAACAGGGCCATGCCCTGCTGATGACCACCATCAACAACGAGCCCTTCGATGTCGATGCCGCGGTCGCCACCATCCGCGACAAGCTGGACGACTGCTACCTCGGCCCGTCGACCGCCGCCATCGTCGCCGCCGCGACCGACCGCCGCATTCCGCACATCCGTCTGAACGACGGCAACCTGGTGCAGTTGGGATACGGCGGCCGCCAGCGCCGCATCTGGACGGCCGAGACCGACATGACCAGCGCCATCGCCGAAGGCATCGCGCGGGACAAGGACCTGACCAAGGACCTGCTGAAGGCCGTCGGCGTGCCGGTGCCGGCGGGCGAGGCCGTCAAGACCGCCGCCCAGGCCTGGGAGGTCGCGCAGGACCTGGGACTGCCGGTGGTGGTCAAGCCGTCCGACGGCAACCATGGCCGCGGCGTCACCCTGGACCTGCGCCAGGAAGCGGACGTCATCGCCGCCTTCGATCTGGCCGACAAGGAAGGCTCGGAAGTGCTGGTCGAGCGCTACATCCCCGGCATGGAGCACCGCCTGCTGGTCGTCGGTGGCCAGGTGGTCGCGGCCGCGCGCGGCGAGGAAGCCTGGATCACCGGCGACGGCCAGCACACCGTGGTCGAGCTGATCGACCTGCAGATCAACACCGATCCGCGCCGTGGCCTGACCGAGGACTTCCCGCTCAACCGCATCAACATCACCGAAGACGCGGTCGTGCTGCTGGAGCTGCAGCGCCAGGGCCTGACCGGCGACGGCGTGCCCGAAGCCGGCCGCCGGGTGCTGATCCAGCGCAACGGCAATGTCGCGATCGACTGCACCGCCCAGATCCATCCGGAAGTCGCCCATGCGGTGTCGCTGGCGGTGCGCACCGTCGGCCTGGACATCGCCGGCGTCGACCTGGTGACCAGCGACATCGCCAAGCCGCTGACCGACACCGGTGGCGCGATCGTCGAAGTCAATGCCGGCCCCGGCCTGCTGATGCACCTGAAGCCGGCCGAGGGCATGCCCCAGCCGGTCGGCCAGGCCATCATCAACCACCTGTTCTCGGAAGACGAGAACGGCCGCATCCCCATCGTCGGCGTGACCGGCTCGCGCGGCACCGCGCAGGTCGCGCGTCTGGTCGGCTGGCTGCTGCACCTGAACGGCCGCCATGTGGGCCTGGCCTGCGGCGACGGCCTGTTCCTCGGCACCCGCCGGGTCGAGCGCAAGGCCAGCGCCAACTGGCCGGCGATCCACCGCCTGCTGATGAACCGCGCGGTCAATGCGATCGTGGCTGAGAACGGCGCCGGCACCATCCTCGGCGACGGCCTCGCCTACGACCGCTGCCAGGTCGGCGTGGTCACCGACATGGGCCGCGTGCCGGAGCTGGACCAGCACGACATCCAGACCGAGGACCAGCTCTTCAAGGTCCTGCGCACCCAGGTCGATGTGGTGCTGTCCGACGGCGCCGCCGTGCTGAATGCCGATGAGCCCCGACTGGTCGAAATGGCCCCGCTGTCCGACGGCGAGGTGCTCTTCTATGCGCTGGACGGCGCCAATGCCGCGCTGGCCGAGCACCGCGCCAAGGATGGCCGCGGCGTCTTCCTGCAACACGGGATGGCCGTGCTGGCCCAGGGCAGCACCGAGATCTCCGGCGCGAATGTCGACAGTCTGTGCGCGCGCTTCCAGGCCGCGGGTCAGACCATCAGCCCGGATGCGGTGCTGGCCGCCGTCGCGACGGCCTGGGCCAGCGGCATCTCGCCCGAGCTGATTGCCGCTGGTCTGGACACCTTCGTGCCCGAACTGCCGCATTGAGCCGCCGGTCTCGACGCTCAGAACCCCGCCTTGCCCTCATCAGAACAGACGAACGAAAGACGACAGATGGAAGTCTCTCGCATCCGCGCCCTCCGCGGCCCCAACATGTGGAGCCGCCACACCGCCATCGAGGCGGTGGTGCATTGCAATGAGTCGGAGCGCGCCATCGCCGACATGCCGGGCTTCGAAGCCCGGCTGCGCGAGCGCTTCCCCGGCATCGGCCCGCTGCGGCCGGCCAGCAGCCAGAAGAGCCCGATCTCCCTGGCCCATGTGCTGGAGCAGGCCGCGCTGGCGCTGCAGGCCCAGGCCGGCTGCCCGGTGACCTACAGCCACACCCACACCACCACCGAAGCCGGCACCTTCCAGGTCATCGTCGAATACAGCGAGGAAGACGTCGGCCGCATGGCGTTCGAGAAGGCGGTCGAGCTGGTCAATGCCGCGCAGAACGGCGACAGCTTCGATGCCGACGCCACCGTGCGCCAACTGCGGGAAACCGACGAGGACATCCGCCTCGGCCCCTCGACCGGCTCGATCGTCGATGCGGCCGTCAAGCGCGGCATCCCGTTCCGCCGGCTCACCCAGGGCAGCCTGGTGCAGTTGGGCTGGGGCGTGAAGCAGCGCCGCATCTGGGCGGCCGAAGTCGACGCCACCAGCGCGGTGTCGGAATCCATCGCCCAGGACAAGGACCTGTCCAAGCGCCTGCTGCAATCGGCCGGCGTGCCGGTGCCGATCGGCGCGCCGGTGGAATCGGTCGATGAAGCCTGGGCGGTTGCGCAGGACATCGGCCTGCCGGTGGTGGTCAAGCCGGTGGACGGCAACCAGGGCAAGGGCGTGACGGTCAATGTGGCCTCGCGCGAGCATCTGGAGATCGCCTACAAGGCGGCCGACGAGATCGGCCAGGTGATGGTCGAGAAATTCCTGCCCGGCAGCGATTACCGGCTGCTGGTGGTCGGCGACAAGCTGGTGGCCGCCGCCCGCCGCGATCCGCCCAATGTGATCGGCGACGGCCAGCACACCGTGCGCGAGCTCGTGGCCAAGGTCAACGAGGATCCGCGCCGTGGCGATGGCCATGCCACCTCGCTGACCAAGATCCGTCTGGACGACATCGCCATCGCGCGCCTGGACCTGCAAGGCCTGACCCCGGACTCGGTGCCTGACAAGGGTCGCCGCGTCATCCTGCGCAACAACGCCAATCTGTCCACCGGCGGCACCGCCACCGATGTGACCGATGACGTGCACCCGGAAGTCGCCGCCCGCGCGATCGCGGCGGCGACCGTCGTCGGCCTGCATGTCTGCGGCGTCGATGTGGTGGCCGAAAGCGTGCTGCGTCCGCTGGAAGAGCAGAACGGCGGCATCGTTGAAGTCAATGCCGCGCCCGGCCTGCGCATGCACCTGAGCCCGTCCTACGGCAAGGGCCGCGATGTGGGCGAAGCCATCATCGCCAGCCTGTACGGCCACGCGGGTCACGGCGCGCATGCGGGCCAGGCCGGCCACGGTGCGCGCGCCACGGGCGGCGACGATGGCCGCATTCCCATCGTCGCGGTCACCGGCACCAACGGCAAGACCACGACGTCCCGCCTGGTCGCGCACATGTTCGCAACGCAGGGCCTGAAGGTCGGCATGACCAACACCGACGGCGTGTATGTCGACGGCCGCCAGACCGACAGCGGCGACTGCTCCGGCCCGCGCAGCGCCCGCAACGTGCTGATGCATCCGGACGTCGAAGCTGCGGTCTTCGAGACCGCCCGCGGCGGCGTGCTGCGTGAAGGCCTGGGCTTCGACCGCTGCCAGGTGGCCGTGGTCACCAACCTGGGCGAAGGCGATCACCTGGGCATGAACTTCCTGAACACCGTGGAAGAGCTGGCCCTCGTCAAACGCGTCATCGTCCAGAACGTCGCGCCGAACGGCTATGCGGTGCTCAATGCGATGGATCCGGTGGTCGCCAACATGGCCTCGGTCTGCCCGGGCCAGGTGATCTTCTTCGCCAGCGACCGCCACCATCCGCTGATGGCCACCCACCGTGCCCAAGGCAAGCGCAGCGTGTATGTGGATGGCGACAGCCTGGTCGCCGCCGCCGGCACCTGGCGCGAATCGATTCCGCTGCGCGACATCCCGTTCACTCGTGGCGGCGCGATCCCGTTCCAGGTGGAGAACGCGATGGCGTCGGTCGCTGCGGCCTGGGGCGTCGGTCTGGACTGGGACACCATCCGCCGCGGCCTGGCCAGCTTCATGAGCGATCCGGACAGCGTGCCGGGCCGCTTCAATGTGATGGACTATCGCGGCGCGACGGTGATCGCCGACTACGGCCACAACGGCGATGCGATGCGCGCGCTGGTGGCGGCCGTGCAGGCGCTGCCGGCCAACACCCGCTCGGTGGTGATCTCCGGCGCGGGCGACCGGCGCGATGAGGACATCCGCATCCAGACCCAGATCCTGGGCGAGGCCTTCGACGAAGCGATCCTGTTCCAGGACGCCTGCCAGCGCGGTCGCGAAGACGGCGAAGTTCTGGCCCTGCTGCAGGAAGGCCTGCGCGGCGCGAGCCGCACCAAGCACATCGAGGAGATCCGCGGCGAGTTCGTCGCGATCGATCGGGCGCTGGAGCGGCTGCGTCCGGGTGACCTGTGTCTGGTGCTGGTCGACCAGGTGGAAGAAGCGCTGGCCCATCTGGCCCAGCGCATCAAGGACGCTTGACGGTCCCCATCTTGTCGACGGATCAGCGCATGACCTCGCCCCCCGGCGCCTCGGGCGCCGAGCGGGGGCCCCTCCCCCCTCCCACCGGTCCCACGTCCGGCGGCTTCAGCCGCCCGGCGGATGGCGGACCACCGCGCCGCGCGGTGTGGCGGCATTGGCGCCACTGGCCGGCGCACTGGTGGAACGGTTTCAGCGTCGCGCTGGGCGTGATGCTGGTGCAGATCGTGGTGTCGGTGCTCGCACCGGCGCCGCTGTCGCACATGGCCTCGCAGCTGGCGATGGCCTGCGCGATCTGCGCCAGCCTGGCCGATCTGCCGGGCAGCGTCAGCCGCAACTTCAAACGGGTGCTGCTGGGCGGCGCGCTGTCGCTGCTGGCCGTCGCGGCGGTGGCGTTGTTGCGGCCGTATCACGCCTGGATGGGCGGGCTGATCGCGGCGCTGGCCTTCGGTTGTGCGCTGATGATGAGCTGGGGCTTGCGCGCCGCAGCGGTGTCGTTCGCACCCGTCCTGGCGATGGTGTTTGCGCTGGCGTGGCCGCCGCAGCCGCTGTCGCGGGTCGTGATCAGCGGCGCGGCGGGCGTCCTCATCTATCTGGCCTGGGCGCTGTTGAGCGGCTGGGTGCTGCAACGCCGCTTCCGGCGTCTCGCCCTGGCCGAGGCGCTGCACGGCCTGGCGCAACTGCTGACGGCCCGCGCCGAGCTGCTGGGCAGCGGCGGCGGCGCGCAGGCGATGCGCGACTGGCTGGGCAATGAAGCGCAGCTGGCGGACCTGCTGCAGACCGCACGCGACCAGCTCTTCCCCCACGCCAGCGACGATCCCCGCAGTGCGGCCGTGCTGCTGCATGTCATCGAACTGCGCGATCTGATCCTGGCCAGCCGGCTGGATCTGGAGCTGATCGGCGAGGACCCCGTCGGCCAGCGCCTGCGCGGCGTGCTGGTCGATCGATTGAAGACGCTGTCGACCGCCATGGACGCGGCACGCCAGGCGCTGCTGGACGAGCGCGATCTGCCGCTGCCCGCGCTGGCGCCGATCGACTGGCAGGTGCTGCCGCCGCAGGATCCGCGCGGCCGGCTGCAGTTGCTGCTGCAGGATCGCCTGCGCCATCTGGACGACGAAGTCCTGGCGATCGCCCGTGCGCTGGACACCTCACAGCCGGCGCCCGCGCTGCCGCTGGATGAGCTGCAACTGCGCCAGTTCATCGCGCCGGAGGGATGGCCGGGCGCGATGGTCAAGGCCCAGCTGCATCTGGACTCGCCGGTGCTGCGGCATGCCTTGCGCAGCGCGCTGGCCCTGGCCAGCGCCTACTTCATTGCGCTGAATCTGCCCTGGGCGTCGCATCCGCATTGGTTGGTGCTGTCGGTCGCGGTGGTGCTGCGCGGCACGCTGGACCAGACGCTGGAGCGCCGCAATCTGCGGGTGCTGGGCACCGCCGTGGGCTGCGGCCTGATGCTGGTGTTGTCGCAGGTGCAGAACCTGCTGGTCTGGCTGGTGGTGCTGCAGATTGCCGTCGGCATCGCGCATGCGTTCGCCACCCGCCGCTATCTGGTCACCGCGATTGCCGCGACCATGATGGCCCTGCTGCAGGCGCATCTGGCCGACACCAGCCATGGCCTGGCCATCACCGAGCGGCTGGCCGACACGGTGCTCGGCGCCGCGCTGGCCTGGGGATTCAGCTATGTGCTGCCGGCGTGGGAGCGCCGCAACCTGCCGCGCTCGCTCAAGCGGGCGCGCGCCGCGCTGCAGCTCTATGTGCGACAGGCCATGACCGCCGAAATGACGCCCGCCGGCGCGCTGGCGCAGCGCATGGCGCGGCGTCAGGCCTACGACGCGCTGGCGGCGCTCTCGGCGGCCCTGCAGCGCAGCGCGGCCGAGCCGCGGCGGGTGCGTCCGCCGCTGGAAGAGCTCAACACCGTGCTCGACCACGGCTACCGGCTGATGGCCCATCTGTCGATGATGCGCCAGAGCCTGATGCGCCGCGCCCAGGAGCTGGGCCCGGACACCGTCGCCGCCCTGCCCGCGCAATCGGCGCGACTCGAACGCGCGCTGGCCGGCGAAGAACCGGTGCCGCCAGCGATGCAGGCGCTGCAGGACTGGAGCCTGCTGCCCGACGTCGGCCCGCTGGAAGATCTGCGGCCCTGGATCCGCCGCCGGGTGCTGGTGAGCGTCGACGACGCCGCACGCGCCGGCCAGGCGGCCGCCAGCGCGCTGGCGATCATCGAGCAGGGACGGCGCTGAGGCCACGCGCCCGGCCCGGCCGGGCCCGGCGCTAACCCTGACCGATCCGCAGCGCCATTTCTCTGAGCCGAGCGCGTGCTTTGCGAAGACTCAGCGAGCATTCCGCCGCCCGCTCAGGCTGCCAGTGGTTCTGCACCCAATGCGTCAGTCGGGCGTTGTATCCAATGCCCTGGCTGGCCATCGCCCCCGTTTGCTTCACCAAATCGGCCTTCACCTCCCGCGACGCGTGGCGGCTGGCGAGACGAAGCAATTCGGCCTTCGGATCCGGCAACTCATCCGGCGAAGCCGGAAATCGGCCGCGAGGACCCAGCAAGTCGCGCAGGGCCACATGGTCGGCCAGCAGCCAAGCTTCCACCTCCCGCACCGCCACTCTCAACAGCAGGTTGGCGGGGGGATTCAGGGCGCCGCACCATTGCCGCAGCAACTCGGCCGGGCAGGCCAGACGGTCCAGATCCGTCAGCAGGAAAACAGGCTGGTGCAGCGCCATCTGGCACCAATTCGCCATCTTCGACTTCAGATAACCGAAGCCGTTGCGGCGCAGGGTGTGGGTCACCGCCAGGGACGGCGCGACGTCAGCGGCCAGTCGCTTCGCGACAGCTTCGCTGAGTTCATCCTCCGTCGCGATGACCAGCCCCGTCATCAGAACAACCCCAGCTGATCCACGGTTTCAGGCCGGGTCTTCGGCAGCACCACCTCCGCGACCGAGAACCCCCGCTGCAGCATCTCGGCCTCGTCCGGATTCAGGGTTCTGGCCTTCGAACCATCCGTGCCGGTCTGCAGCAACACCACGCCCCGCCCGTCGATGCCCGGATTGCTGAGCAGGGCTTCACTGTGGGTGCTGACGATGATCTGTCGCCTCACCTTGCGGTCACGCTGCAACCGGCTGAGGATCAATGGGATCTGTTTGACGATCGCATCGTTCAGCGAAATTTCGGGCTCTTCCAGCAGCAGCAGTGCATTGCCTTCCTGCAAGGACCACAGCAGGCCCAAGAGCCGCAGCGTGCCGTCGGAGAACTGCTCCTCGGATTGCCAGCCCGCATTCGGTCGGTGGTGCGAATAAAGCGCCTCCAGATGCGGGTGGCCCAGCTCGTCCTTCTTGAAACGCAACTCCTTGAACTGCGGCACCGCGAGCGCGAGCGCTCGATTGATGCGCGCGAGACGGGCGTTGCGGGTTCGTTCCGTGGTCTTGGCCACCCGCTCAAGGAAACCCTGTCCGAACGGGTCATCCTCGAGCCGCTGGCCGCCGATCTGATCCGCGAATTTCAGCAGTTGCGGCACCAGGTGCAGATACACGGTGGTGCCGAAGAAGTCCGCGAGTTCGCGGAATTTGGCATTGGCGCCGATCTGCTCCAAGCGGGTCTGCGTGAGCAGCATCGGATCGGCACGGTCCGCCTTGTCCGGACGCTGGAACAGGCGACTCCCGCCCTGCCACACTTCTTCGCTGGAGATGAGGATGCGTTGAGCGCCCTTGCCCTCCGGCTTGAAGCCCAGCAC
Organism: Burkholderiaceae bacterium; assembly: GCA_913776825.1. Classification (GTDB taxonomy): domain Bacteria; phylum Pseudomonadota; class Gammaproteobacteria; order Burkholderiales; family Burkholderiaceae_C; genus Roseateles. The sequence goes on along the minus strand of CAJYPV010000026.1, from coordinate 131,126 downwards.
ATAGCGCCATTCATAAGGCTCGTCCGGGGAGTCGCCCAGTTCGACATCGATCTGAACTTCGTTGTCCGTGCGGGCATGCAGGCTGCGCAGCTTGCTGATGCCGCCGCGGTCGGCGATCGCGGTCTGGAGTCCGCCACCTTTGGCCTTGCTGATGTCGCGAAGAAAGCGAAACGCATCCAGCAGATTCGACTTCCCTGAAGCATTGGGACCCAGCAGATAGGAGACTTCGTGAAGCGGAATGTCCAGGGATCGGAAGTTCCGCCAGTTCTTGAGCCTCAGCCGAATAATCTGCATCTGTTGTTCCCTGCTTGCGGGCCGCCCATCCGCAAGACTCACTGTTGTTTCGCCGGGCACCATCCGCCCGACCGTGCGTGTCGTTGAAGCGCGGCAAAGGCGTTGATCGACCGCGAAAGATTGTGCCTGAAGCCACCTGAGAACCAGGGAAGCTCTGCGTCACTCTCCCGAGCGGAGGCGACCCTGATTCGGGCAACAGGCGTGAAAAAGCCGGGCATCGCCCGGCTTCTCCCGTCTCTTCCGAGGACCCCGTCCCCGGCCGGCGCTCAGCTCAAGCGCACGTCGATCTTGCGGGGCTGCGCATGCGCGGCCTTCGGCAGGCGCACCCGCAGCACACCCTGGGTCAGCTCGGCGCTGATGCGGTCGGCATCCAGTTCCTTGCTCAGATGGAAGCTGCGGCGGTAGTGCTGGCTGGTTACCTCGGCATGGCTGGTGGTCAGGCCCTCGGGCATGTCCAGCCGCATCTCGGCTTCCACGATCAGTTGATCGCCATCCACGCGCAATTGCAATTGCTCGCGGGCGACGCCCGGCAGATCGGCGTACAGGGTGATGCCCTGGGCGTCTTCCACCACATCCACCGGCGGCAGCATGGCGAAGTCATCGCGGCTGCGGCTGGTGGTGGTGGCCGTGGCGCCCGCCGGGGTCGACGGACGGGTGGCGGCGGTGGCGGCAGGGGTCGAAACAGCAGTGGTGCTCATGGGAAAACTCCTGGAACTGAGGATCGCGCCGGGGCGGCCTTTGAGGGCCGCGCGGTGGGCGGGCGATCGGTCAATGACAACGTTCGGTCGACAGGCGACGGGCGATGAATCGATCGGCCCGACGATCAGTGGATATCGATGCGGCGCGGCTGGGCCGGTGCGCGGCGCTTCACGCTGACGCGCAACACCCCGTCGCGGTAGCTGGCCTGGACCTGGTCCGGATCGATGTCGTCCGGCAGGCTCACCACACGGCGGAAACGGCCGGCGAAACGCTCGTTCTGATGCACGAAGGGCTTGGCCGACGGCGCACCGTCCGCCCCCTCTTCCCGGGAGACCAGGGACGAGGCCCGCTCACCGGCCAGGCTCAGGACGCCACGGTCCAGGTCCACGCTGATGCTGGCGGGATCCAGGCCCGGGGCGAAGGCATAGATCTCCACCGCCTCGGGCGACAGGCCGACATTCAGCGCGGGATAACCGCCTCGGGCCGCGCCGCGCACGGCCGTGGTGCCGTTGCGGTCGAACAGGCCGCTCACCTCGCGCTGGAAGCGGTCGAGGTCATTGAACAGGTCGCGGGCAAACAGACGTTGATACATACAAGCCTCCTTGAAGCATGAAGGGGACGCCCGGCCACGCCTGGGGCGCTTCGGGCACTTCCGTCGACGCCATCGGTCTTCGCTGGCGCAGGGTGGACATCTCGGACCGATCGCTCGGTCTGGCAGGCTGCGGCTGGGGCCGCCGCCCTGTCATCCAAGCTTTGGTCGCCCGTTCAGTTCTTCAAGATCTTGAAATTGGGATGGGGTCGTCCCCATATCCGCCGGTTCGCGCGCGTTCAGGACCCGCGCGGGCGCGACGACGCAGCGCGGTCAGCGCCGCTTGAGCACGTCCTGCTCGGTCACCGGGGACGCACGATGTCCCCAGGACTGCCGCACATAGCTGGCCACCGCCGCCATCTCCGCATCACTGAGCGTCTGGCGCAGCGGCGGCATGCCATAGGGTCGCGGATGCCGTGACGTGGTCGGCGCATAGCCGCCATTGGCCAGCATCTGCAGCAGGTTCTGAGGCGACGCCAGCGTGACCGCGCGGTTGCCCGCCAGCGCCGGATAGGCGGGTTCCCCATCGATGCGCCGACCCTGGCCCTGATCGCCGTGGCAATCGGCGCAGTGACGCGCATAGACGCGCCGTCCCAAATCCAGTTGCCCCGGATCGGCGGCCTTGAATTCCGGCGCGGGCTCCGCCTCACGCGGCAAACGATGCAGATGGCGCGCCATCGCTGCGGCATCCGCGTCGCTGAGAGACTGCAGGCTGTCGGCCACGACATCCGCCATCGGCCCCAGCGCCGCGCCGCGTTCCGACCAGCCGGTTCGCAGCCAGGCAGCGATGTCCGCCTCGCTCCAGTCCTGCACTCCGGCCGCCTTCGGATCGGCCAGCGAAGGCGCCCACCAGCCTTCCTCGCCCACCCAACCGCCGCGCAGGCGCGGGGCCTCCCGCAGCGCCCCCAGACGATTGCGCGGCGCGTGGCATTCGGCGCAGTGGCCCAGCACCTCGACGAGATAGCGCCCCCGCGCGGCGATCGCTTCGTCCGTCATCGGCGCCGACGAGGCGGCGATGGCCGTGGCCGGGCCGGATGCGGCGGCTACAGCGGCCGCATCGGCTGCCTTGTCGCGAGTCGATCCGTCGCTCGCCTCCACCGGCTCGAAGAACATCAGCCGCCAGAGCGCGAGGCTGGTCTGCGATCGATAGGGCCAACCCAGTTGATGCGCGGGCGCCGCCTGCCGGACCGACGGCTGCACCCGCAGCCACGCATGGATCGCGTCGGCATCCTCACGGGTCATGCCGGTGTAGCTGCCGTACGGGAAGGCGGGATACAGCAAGCGGCCGTCGCGGCTGCGGCCATGGTGCATCGCGCGCCAGAAATCATCGGCGCTCCAGCGACCCAGACCGGTCTCGTCATCGGGCGTCAGATTGCTGCTGTAGAGCGTGCCGAAGCGCGTGACCAGCGGCACGCCACCGGCCAGGGCCGCACCGCCTCGCGCGGTGTGGCAGCCCGCGCAGTTGCCCAGCCGCGCCAGATAGGCGCCGCGTGCCACCAATGCGTCCGACGGCATGACCGCGCGCGCCGATGCCGCCCCAGACGTCGGCGTGGCGGTCGAGGCCAGCGTCTGCGCCAAGCGGTGCTCACGCCACCACGCGGTCCCGACCGCCAAGCCGCCCGCCACCGCCACGCCGATCAACGCCAGCGCCATCCGCCGAATCGGACTCATGGCGCCAGCCCTCCGCAGGCGACGGGCGTGGGCGTGGCGCTCTGCGGCGCGGGCTCGGCGCCCGGTGTCTGGATCGACAGCCAGGTCGCGACCGCGGCAATCTCATCCGGCTGAAGTGCGCGCGCGATGTCGCCCATGCAATCGGGCACATACGAGCGACGCTGGCCACTGCGCCACGCGCCCAGTTGCGCGACCAGATAGTCGCGCGGCAGTCCGAGCAGCCCGGGGATCGCGGGCTGACGGCCCGTCATCGCAGCGCTGTGGCACTCGGCGCAGGCGGGCAGTCGACGGGCGGCATCGCCGCGCCGCACCAGCGACTCCGCGCGCTGGCGGTCCGTGTCCGACAGCGCCGTCGCCACGGGCGGCGGATAGGGCACCGATTGCGCGGCGAAATAGCCGGCGATCTCGCGCAAATAGTCGTCGCTCATGTGGCGCAGCAGGCCGCTCATCAGCGCATGCGCGCGGCGGCCATCGCGGAAATGACGCAACTGGTTGAACAGGTAGCCGGCCGGCTTGCCCGCCAGGCGTGGGAAGTAGCCGTCCGGCGTGGCCCGTCCCTGCTCGCCGTGGCACAGCAAGCAGGCCTGGACCCGCTCGCCGATGTCGTTCCGCAGCACCCGCAGCGGACGGCTGCCGTCGCTCGTGGTCGAACCCGCCGTCGAGCCCGCACCCGAGGCCGACGACGACGCGGACGCCGCCGCGCGACCCACCGGCTTCACCTGGCCCGCCGCATCGGCTCTATCGGCCGCCGTGGCCGTGCCCGCCGTCATCACTGCCGCGCCTGCCAGACATCCACCCAGCACCGCGCTTCTGATCCGCCTGATCGTCGTCGTCATGTCCATGCGATCCATCATCGCGGATTCCGGCGACGGCACGATGGCGCCGCCGCCGCCGCCGCAGCCGCCCAGCCATACGACCTCTCCGCAGCGCTGTCCTCCCCCAGATGGCAGAGGGTCGGTCGCCTACAGTCTTCGGATGGCTTCCACCTCTCCCTGGCACGAGGGCGACGGTCCGTCGGCGCCGGACCGCATTCAACCTCCCGCCGCGCCGCGCTCGACGCGACGCCCCTCGCTGCTGCGCGCGCCCGATCCGGACGGCCATGCCAAGGTCAGCTTCGCCGAGCTGTTCTTCGACCTGGTGTTCGTGTTCGCCGTGACCCAGCTGTCGCATCGTCTGATCGCCGACATGTCCTGGACCGGCGTGGGGCAGACGCTGTTTCTGATGCTGGCGGTCTGGTGGGTCTGGATCTTCACCTCCTGGGTCACCAACTGGCTGGACCCGGAACGGGTGCCCGTGCGCCTGTGCCTGTTCGTCTTCATGCTGGCCGGGCTAGTGATGTCGGCCGCACTGCCCCGCGCCTTCGACGACCGCGCACTGATGTTCGCCGGCGGCTACACCGCGATCCAGGTCGGCCGCTCGCTGTTCTTCGCCTGGGCGGTGCGGGGCGCGGAGCCGCGACTGGTGCGCAACGTCGGTCGGATCGGGACCTGGCTGGGCGCCACCGCCGTGCTCTGGCTGTGGGGCGCACTGGACGCGTCGCTCCGGCTTCCGCTGTGGGGACTGGCGCTGTCGCTCGAATATCTGGGCCCGTCGATGGGCTTCGCGGTGCCGGGACTGGGTCGATCGTCGACCGCCGATTGGCAGGTCTCCGGCGGGCATCTGGCCGAGCGCTGCGCGCTGTTCGTCATCATCGCGCTGGGCGAATCGCTGCTCGTCACCGGGGCGACCTTCGCCGAGCATCCGATGTCGCCCGCTGGCGTGGCGGCTTTCGGCGTGTCCTTCGCCGGCAGTCTGGCGATGTGGTGGCTCTACTTCGACACCACCCATGACCTCGCCACCGGCCGCATCGCTCACAGCCAGGACCCGGGCCGGCTGGCGCGCCTGGGCTACACCTACCTGCACCTGCCGATCGTCGCGGGCATCATCGTGAATGCCGCCGGCGACGAATTCGTGCTCGCCCATCCGGGCGGAACGACGTCCACCGCCACCGCGCTCTGCGTGCTCGGCGGCGTCGGGCTGTTCGTGACCGGCGTCGGCTGGTTCAAGTGGTCGGTGTGGGGACGATGGCCGTGGTCGCATGCGGTGGCGCTGCTCGCGCTCGCGGCGGCCGGTGCGATGTCGACGACGTGGTCGCCCACCCTCACCAGCGCCGTGGCCTGCGCCGTGATCGCCGGGCTGGCCGCCTGGGAACGGCGCATGCGCGCTCGCCACCCGTTGACTGACTTGGACGCGCGGTAGAGGGCCTCGCCACACCCGGTCCGTCGACGCCACCGTCTTTCGCACGGCAAGCGGCCGAGACACCGTAATCTTGGGGCGGACTGCCGTCTCCATCACCTCATCCTCCCGCTGCGACCATGACCGATCACGCCCGCCCCGCCGTTCAGTTCCTGGATGCGCCGCATCCAGGCGATGCGCTCTTCCCTGCCGAGACGCGCCGCCTGACGGTCGACGTCGAACCCGCCCGCGACGGCGCGCCCGCCGTGCAACTGCATGCGCGACTGCTGAGCCGCCGCGGCGATGCGCCCGCCCTGCTGTTGCTGCACGGCCATCCGCAGACCCATGTGATCTGGCATCGCGTGCTGCCGACGCTGGCAGAGCACTTCACCGTGGTGATGCCGGATCTGCGCGGCTACGGCGAATCCTCCAAGCCGATGGGCGATGCGGACCATGCCGCCTACAGCAAGCGGCGCATGGCCCAGGACATGCGGCTGCTGATGAGCGCCCTCGGCCATGACGCGTTCCGGGTGCTGGCCCATGACCGGGGCGCGCGGGTGGCGCATCGCCTGGCGGCCGACCATCCGGACGCGGTGCGTCGGCTGGTGCTGCTGGACATCGCGCCCACCCTGGCGATGTATGAGCAGACCAGCGAAGCCTTCGCCCGCGCTTATTGGCATTGGTTCTTCCTGATCCAGCCCGCACCGATGCCGGAACGGCTGATCGAAGCCGATCCCGCCGCCTATGCGCTGGAGGTGATGGGCCGCCGTCATGCCGGGCTGGCGGCCTTCGATCCGCTCGCCTTCTCGGAATATCAGCGCGCCCTGGCGCTGCCCGGCACCGCGCACGGCCTGTGCGAGGACTACCGCGCCGCTGCCGGCATCGACCTCCAGCACGACCGCGAAGACCGCGATCGCGGCGCTCAGCTGGCCATGCCGCTGCGCGTGCTGTGGGGCGCGCAAGGCGTGGTGGCGAAATGCTTTGACCCGATGGCCGAATGGCAGCGGGTGGCGCGCGACGTCAGCGGCGGCACGCTGCCCTGCGGCCACTACATCCCGGAGGAAGCGCCGCAAGCCCTGCTGGACGCCGCGCTGCCCTTCCTGCTCGCCGACCTGGACTCGTCGCCGACGCGCTGAGCCCGCGACCCGTCGCCGACCACCACCGACCGAAACCGCAGACGAAAAAAAGGCGTGCCTCGCAGCACGCCTCAAAGACACCGCACGGGCGTCGTTCGTCTCAGGAGGACCGCCCCTGCGCGGCGGCCGGGCCGGCCTAGCCCGACCCCACCGCCGCGATGCGTCGGGTCAGGCCGCCGGGGCGCTCGAGGCCCAGCCGCCGCCCAACGCGCGGACCAGGCCCACCGTGGCCTGGTATTGCGCCGCCTGCACCTTCAAGGCGGCGCGTCGGTTGCGAAGCTCGCTGCGGCGCGCATCGAGCAGATCCAGCTGGCTCACCAGACCATTGCGATAACGCGAGTCCGACAAGGCGGTCGCGCGCGTCGCGGATTGCACCGCCTGCGACTGCACCTGCGCCTGCTGCGACAGCAGTTGCAGCCCGCTCAGCGAGTCTTCCACCTCCCGCAGCGCCTGCAGCAGTTGCTGGCGATAACCGGCCATCGCCAGGTCCAGGCCCGCCTTCGCCGATTCCACGCCCGCCCGGCGACGACCGCCATCGAAGATCGGCAGCGACAGCAGCGCATCGACCGACCAGGCGCGGGCCGACCACCTGAAGACATCGCTCAGCTCCGGCGAGGCATAGCCGCCATTGGCCGTCAGCGTCAGGCTCGGGAACCAGGCGGCCTGGGCGACGCCCACCCGCGCCTGGGCGGCGAGCAGACTGCGCTGCGCGGCGGCCACATCGGGTCGACGGGCCAGCATCGCGCTGGGCAGTCCGCCGGGGATCGCGGGCAGCGGCGCCAGCGCGGTGTCCTCGGTCAGCGAGAAGCCGGACGCCGGCTCACCGAGCAGCACCGCCAGCGCGTTCTCCAGCTCCGCACGGCGACGGTCGAGCGCGACGGCTTCGGCTTCGGTGGCGGCGACTTCCGTCTGCACCCGCGCCAGATCCAGCTCCGCCACATCGCCCGCCTGATAGCGGCGTTGGGTCAGGGCCAGCGTCTCGCGGTAGGCCGCCACGGTATCCCGCACCAGACGCCGCTCCTGATCGGTGAAGCGCAGCGAGAGATAGGTCTGCGCCACATCGGTCTGCACGATCAGCCGCGTGCTCTCCAGCAAGGCTTCACGGGCCTGCGCATCGAGCACGGCCGCGCGGCTGGCTTGAGACAGGCGTCCCACCAGGTCGAGCTCCCAGCTCGCGCCGACACCGGCGTTGTAGAGCGTGCTGGCGGCGGGCCCTTGCCCGGCCACCGTGCCGCGCGAGGCGCCGGCGGACACGCCGACCTGCGGCAGCCGATCCGCATCGGCGCTGCGCACCAGGGCGCGCGCCTGGGCCAGTCGGGCGACCGCCGATTGCAGGTCGGTGTTGCCCGCGAGGGCGCGGCGCTCCAGGTCGTTGAGCGCGCTGTCGCCGAACACCTGCCACCAGTCGCCGCGCGGCTCCGCATCGGCGGGTGGCACGACCGCCCATTGGCCGTCGGCCACGGCGGCGGTCGCCCCCGATTTGTAGGCCGTGGGCGTCGCCGGCAGCTGGCTGGCGTCGATCGGCGGCGGCGTCGCGCAGCCGGCGAGCACCAGCGCCGCGAGCAGGCTCGTCATCATCAGTTTCATGGCTTGGATCCTTGTCGATTCCAGTCGGTGCGCCCGCCAGCGGGCGCGTTCAGCAACGTCGTGGCGCGGGTCTCAGTCATGGTCATGACGCGGGGCCGCCGGATGCGGACGGGCATCGCCGCCCGCGCCGTGTCCGCCCTGGTCGCCATGCGAGCCGTTGCCCGCCTGGCCGCCGCCGTGGCCACCGCGATCGCCGCGATCACCGTGATTGCCGAAGTCATGGCCCGCGCCCTGCTCCGGCTGCGCGAAGGCTTCCAGATGCGGCGTCTCGCCATGCTGTTTCAGCGGCTTGTTGCCGGACAGCCGACGCAGCAGCACATAGAACACCGGGGTGAGGAACAGGCCGAAGGCGGTCACGCCGATCATTCCGGCGAACACCGCGACGCCCATCGCATTGCGCATCTCGGCGCCCGCGCCCTTGGCCAGCACCAGCGGCAGCACGCCCATCACAAACGCCATCGAGGTCATCAGGATCGGACGCAGACGCAGTCGGCTGGCTTCGATCGCCGCCTGCAGCGGCGTGCGTCCGGCAAATTCCAGCTCGCGGGCGAATTCCACGATCAGGATCGCGTTCTTCGCGCTCAGGCCCACCAGGACGATCAATCCGATCTGGGTGAAGACGTTGTTGTCCCCATGGCTGAGCCACACACCGGTCATCGCCGCCAGCAGACCCATCGGCACGATCAGGATGATCGAGATCGGCAGCGCCAGGCTTTCGTACTGCGCGGCCAGCACCAGGAACACCAGCAGGATGGCGAGCGGGAACACCCACATCGCGGAGTTGCCGGCCAGGATCTCCTGATAGGTCAGCTCGGTCCATTCATAGCTGATGCCGGGCGGCAGGGTTTCCGCCGCGATGCGGGCGATGGCATCCTGGGCCTGACCGGTCGAGTAACCGGGCGCGGCACCGCCGTTGATGTCAGCGGACAGGAAGCCGTTGTAGCGCATCGCGCGTTCCGGACCGAAGCTCGGCTCGACCTTCATCAGCGCGGACAGCGGCACCATCTCGCCACTGGCCGAGCGCACCTTCAGCAGGCCCACATCCTCGGCCCGCGCACGGTAGGCGGCATCCGCCTGGACCCGCACGGTGTAGGTGCGACCAAACTTGTTGAAGTCGTTCACATACAGGCTGCCGAGGTAGATCTGCATGGTGTCGAACACATCCGTCACCGCCACGCCCAACTGGCGCGCCTTGGTGCGGTCCAGGTCGGCATACAGCTGCGGCACGTTCACCTGATAGCTGGAGAACAAGCCCGCCAGCTCCGGCGCCTTCGAGGCCTTGGCCATGAAGGCCTTGACCGCCGCATCCAGCGCCTCATAACCGAGGCCTCCGCGGTCTTCCAGCTGGAACTTGAAGCCGCCGGTGGTGCCGAGTCCGTTGACCGGCGGCGGCGGGAACATCACCACGAAGGCGTCCTGGATGGCCCCGTACTGCTGGTTCAGGCTGGCCGCGATTTCGCCGGCCGACAGACCCTTGCCGGTGCGCTCGTCGAAGGACTTCAGCGTGGCGAAAACGATGCCGGAGTTGGCGCTGTTGGTGAAGCCATTGATCGACAGGCCTGGGAAGGACACCGCATGCGAGACGCCCGGCGTCTTCAGGGTGATGTCGCTCATGCGGCGGATCACGTCTTCGGTCCGGTCCAGCGTGGCGCCGTCCGGCAACTGGGCGAAGCCGATCAGGTACTGCTTGTCCTGCGCCGGCACGAAGCCGCTCGGCACCGCCTTGAACAGGCCCACGGTCACCGCGATCAGGCCGGCATACAGCACCAGCATGAGGATCTTGCGGGAGATCGCCCGGGTCACGCCGCCGCTGTAGGCCTTGGCGCCGCGGTTGAACAGCCGGTTGAAGCCGCCGAAGAAGCGGCCCAGCAGCTTGTCCATCACGCGGGTCAGCCCGTCCTTCGGCGCATCGTGGCCCTTGAGCAGCATCGCGGCCAGGGCCGGCGACAGCGTCAGCGAGTTCACCGCCGAGATCACGGTGGAGATGGCGATGGTCAGCGCGAACTGCTTGTAGAACTGCCCGGTCAGGCCGCTGATGAAGGCCAGCGGCACGAACACCGCCACCAGCACCAGCGCGATCGCGATGATCGGGCCGGAGACTTCCTTCATCGCGCGGTAGGTCGCTTCACGCGGGTTGAGACCGGCTTCGATGTTGCGCTCGACGTTCTCCACCACCACGATCGCGTCGTCCACCACGATGCCGATCGCCAGCACCAGGCCGAACAGCGACAGCGCGTTGATCGAGAAACCGAACAGGTGCATCACCGCGAAGGTCCCGATGATGGACACCGGCACCGCCAGCAGCGGAATGATCGAGGCGCGCCAGGTCTGCAGGAACAGGATCACCACCAGCACCACCAGCGCCACGGCTTCCAGCAGCGTGTGCACCACCGATTCGATGGACGCCCGCACGAACTGGGTCGGGTCGTAGACGATCTCGTAGCTCACGCCTTCCGGCATGGACTTCTTCAGTTCCGCCATCGTGGCGCGCACGTTGTCGGAGATCTCGATCGCATTGGAGCCCGGCGCCTGGAAGATCGGAATCGCCACCGCGGACTGGTTGTCCAGCAGCGAGCGCAGCGCATATTCGGCGGCGCCCAGTTCGATGCGGCCCAGATCGCGCAGGCGGGTGACCTGGCCGGTGGCACCGGTCTTGACGATGATGTCGCCGAACTCTTCCTCGTTGTTGAGGCGGCCCTGCGCATTGATCGGCAGTTGCAGGTCGATGCCGGTCAGACCCGGCGAGGCGCCCACCACACCGGCGGCGGCCTGCACGTTCTGCTCACGGATGGCCTGCACCACGTCGCTGGCGGACAGGCCGCGCTCCGCGACCTTCTGCGGGTCCAGCCAGACGCGCATCGAGTAATCGCCCGAGCCGAACAGCTGCACCTGGCCCACGCCCTGGATGCGCGCGAGGCGGTCCTTGACATTGAGCACCGCGTAGTTGCGCAGGTAGGTCATGTCGTAGCGTTCATTGGGCGAGAGCAAGTGCACGACCATGGTCAGGTCGGGGCTGCTCTTGACCGTGGTCAGACCGAGGCGCCGCACCTCTTCCGGCAGACGCGGCTCGGCTTGCGACACCCGGTTCTGCACCAGTTGCTGCGCCTTGTCCGGGTCGGTGCCCAGCTTGAAGGTCACGGTCAGGGTCATCAGGCCGTCGGTCGTCGCCTGGCTGCCCATGTAGAGCATGCCTTCGACGCCGTTGATGGCTTCCTCCAGCGGCGTGGCGACCGCTTCGGCGATCACCTTGGGGTTGGCGCCGGGATATTGGGCCCGGACCACCACCTGCGGCGGCACGACTTCCGGATATTCGGAGATCGGCAGCACCCGCATGGCGAGCAGACCGGAAACGAAGATCAGCACCGACAGCACACCCGCGAAGATCGGGCGGTCGATGAAGAATTTGGAAAGATTCATGTCAGTCTTTCAATACGACTGGATGGGTGCTCGCGCAATCACGCGCGACGACGCGCAACGAAGCGAGATGCCCGCGATGACGCGACGCACGAGACGCGAGGAATCAGGACTTGTCCGCCTTGGCTGCATCCGGTTTGGCCGCGTCCTGCTTGGCCTGGATCTCGGCCTTCGCCGTCATCGGCACCATCTGCGGCTGTACCAGCGCACCGGGGCGCACCCGCTGCAGGCCGTTCACCACGACGCGCTCATTGACCTGCAGACCGGCGGTGACGACACGCAGACCCTCGACGCTCGCGCCGAGCTGCACCTCGCGATAGCTCAGGGTGTTGTCCTTGCCCACCACCATCACGAAGCGCTTGTTCTGATCGGTGCCGACGGCCCGCTCATTCACCAGCACCGCCGGGCGGCTCTTGGCCTGACCCAGCCGGATGCGGGCGAACTGGCCCGGCATCAGCGCGCCGTCCTTGTTGTCCAGCACCGCGCGCACCCGCACGGTGCCGCTGCGGGCGTCGACCTGGTTGTCCACGAGCTGCAGCCGGCCGGTGAAGGGCGTGTCGACCGTGGCCGCCGTGCCGATCTGCACCGGGATGCGATCGATCTGACTGCGCGCACCGGCGCCGCCCGGCATGTCGGCCAGGGCGCGGGCGACGGTCTTCTCATCCGCATCGAAGCTGGCGTAGATCGGGCTGACCGACACCAGCGTCGTCAGCACCGGCGCGCCAGGCCCGGCCGCCACCAGGTTGCCCTGGGTGACTTCCAGCTTGCCGACGCGGCCCGCCACCGGCGCCCGCACCTGGGTGTAGCCCAGGCTCAGGCGCGCCGTCTGCAGCGCGGCTTGGGCCGCGCGCAGATTGGCATCGGCCTCGCGGGCGGCATTGCTGCGCTCATCCAGCTCGCGCTGGGCGATGGCGTGCTCGCTCCACAGGCGGTTGGAGCGCTCCAGCTCGCTCTTCGTGTAGCTGACCCGCGCCTGGGCGGCCAGCACCTGCGCCTCGGCGCGATCGACCTCGGCCTGATACGGCGCCGGATCGATCGTGATCAGCAGTTCGCCGGCTTTCACCAGCGCGCCTTCGCGGAAATGCACCGACTGCACCGCGCCGGCGACGCGGGAGCGCACATCGACACGCTCCACCGCCTCCAGCCGGCCGGAGAACTCGTCCCAGGCGGCGACGTCCTGGCTGGCGACGGTGGCGACGGACACGGGAATCGCCTGCGGCGCAGCGGCCGCCGGGTTGGCTTCGGCCTGCTGGCTGTGCAGGCCGACGACCACTGCGGCCACCACGGCGGCGACGGCGGTCAGGGAGGTGGCGGTGAGGGCCAGCGGACGCCGGCGAGAGATCAGTGACTTCATGGGGTGGACTCCGTAGACGATGGGGTGATCGGGGACAACAGGCGGGTGGACAGGCAGGTGGACAGCGGGCGAATCGAGGGCCATGGACAGCGCTCAAGGGCTTTCGGATCAGGGGCCGCCGCGGGTGCCTGCGGTCACACAGGCGGCCACGCAGGCGGCAGGACATCAGCCGCCCCGTTGCCCGGGGCGGATCAGGTGGCGGGAATCGCCGGGTCGGTGGTGACGCGGGGCGTCAGGCGGGCTGAGGACGCATCGGGCCGATCGGCGGGAAGCGCGCCAGGAAATCGGCCAGGCGCTGCCGCAGGGCGCGCGCCCACGGTGCCTGCAGGTCGGAGAGCGGCGGCCGCCGCATCAGGCTGTGAGGCCAGCCGGTGGGGCCTGCGATGAGCTCCTGGCGGACCTCGACGCCCGCGCGCTGCAAGGCGCGGGCATAGGCCAGGGTTTCGTCGCGCATCGGGTCGTCCTCGGCGCTGACCACCAGGGCCGGGGCGAGGCCCGCGAGGCGGCTGGTGCAGGCCGGCGCGGCATAGGGATGGTCGCCCTCTTCCAGTTGGCCCAGATAGGCGCGCCAGCCGAGGCTCCAGCGGCATTGGCCGTCGCCGGCTTCGGCCTGACGCAACGAGGCGGTGGCCAGGCAGGGATTGAGCATCGGTCCCAGCAGGATCTGGCCGGACAGGCGGCGATGGCCCTGATCGCGCGCCATCAAGGCCAGCGCTGCGGCTAGGTTGCCGCCGGCTTCCTCGCCGGCCACCAGCACCGGGCTGGCCTTGCCCGACAAACGGCTGCGCGCCTTCCACAGCCCGTGCAGCAGCGCATCCAGGACCTTGAGCACGGCGGGGAACATGCGCTCCAGGCCGATCGGGTAGGCCACATCCACCACCACCGCGCCGGATTCGGCCAGCAGGCGAGAGACCAGCTCGCCGCTGTCCAGATCGCCGCTGGTGAAGGCGCCGCCATGCAGATGCATCACCAGCGGCGCATCCGGGCGCCGCGTCGCGCCCTTGTAGACGCGCACCGGCAACACGCCGTCGCCGGCGGGCAGCACATCGTCCTGGCAGGAAGTGAGGGGCAAGGCATCCATGGGAAAACGCAAAGGCCTGCACAGACAAGGGGCAGGCGAACATGTTGCAATGCAGCGAAATTTAGGGATGCGGCGCCGTTTGATAAACAGCCGCCGGCGCGAATCAATATTTCGCCGGCGAAACAATGGCTCGGGCAGGATGGCGACCTCGCGCACGCGCGACGTCCACCTTCAGGGCCGGTGCCCGGTGAATGAGGTCAGCGCGCTGAAGAGCTACAGAGCCGGAGAGCTGAAGAGCTGAAAAGCCGGCAAGCCGGAGCACCGCAGCAGCGGAAGAGGCGGAAGAGGTCGATCACATGGACAAACTCAATGCAATGCAGGCCTTCGCCCGTGTGGTGGAGGCCGGGACCTTCACCAAGGCGGCGGAGTCGATGGACCTGCCCAAGACGGCGGTGACGCGGTTGATCCAGTCGCTGGAGGATCACCTGAAGGTCAAGCTGCTCAACCGCACCACGCGGCGGGTGAGCGTGACGCCCGACGGCGCCGCCTATTACGAGCGTGTCACCCGCCTGCTGTCCGACATCGAAGAGCTGGAAGGCACCGTCTCCCATGCACGGGCCACGCCGCGCGGTCGCATCCGGGTGGATGTGGCGTCCTCGGTGGCCCGCATGCTCATCATTCCGGCCCTGCCGGAGTTTTATGCCAGACATCCGGACATTCAGATCGATCTGGGCGTGTCGGACCGGCCGGTCGACCTGATCAGCGACAACATCGATTGCGTTGTGCGGGGCGGCGAGATCACCGATCAATCGCTGGTGGCGCGTCGCATCGGCGATTGGGGCTATGGCTGCTGCGCCTCACCGGCCTACATCCAGCGCCACGGCATGCCGCAGCATCCGCTGGACCTGGAATCGGACCAGCATCTGGTGGTGAGCTATTTCTCGGCCCGCACCGGCAAGCGGCTGCCGTTCGACTACAGCAAGAACGGCCAGCGCTACGAGATCTACGGGCGCTATCAGGTGTCGGTCAACGACGGCAATGCCTACATGACGGCCGGCCTGACCGGTCTGGGCGTGATCCAGGCGCCCTACTTCATGATCAAGCCGCATGTGGACGCCGGCGAGCTGGTGCCCTTCCTGTGCGACTGGGAAGCCGATCCGCTGCCGCTGTATGTGGTCTACCCGCCGAATCGGCATCTCAGCACCAAGCTGCGGGTGTTCGTTGACTGGGTCGCCGAGCTGTTCGATCGCCATACCCAATGGCAGAAGCAACTGATCGCCAGTTGCGATGCCAAGACCGGCGGCGAGTCCCGCAGCGTGACGGCCACCGCCACCGCCACCGCGTCCGAGACGCCCGCCAAGGAAGCCCTGCTGAGCATCGCCTGAGCTTGTGCCTCAGACCCGCTCAGCGGCTTGCACCGGCAGCGAGCGGCCGGCCCCAGCGAGGCACGGCGATCGCCCGGTCGCCGGCATCGCCACCGATGCGCCGGCTCAGATCGAGCAGGTGCGCGTCGCGGTCGAGGTGCCGTTCAGCAGCGCCAGGAGTTCCTGCGCATACGGGGTCTCGAAGGCGCTGTCGTGGCTGCCACCCTCGATGCAGTAGCGCGTGGCGCCCGCGTCCGCCAGGAAGCGACGTTCGAGGTCGGACAGACGTCCGATCGCTTCATCGGCGCTGGCTTCCACCATGATCACCCGATCCATTCGCAGGCCGGCCAGGGCGTCCGTCAAGGCGATCCGGCCCATGTCGGATTCCAGCTTGAGCTGCGACAGCGTGTAGGTGTGGGTCAGCGGCGGGTCGCCGGGCGCACGGTCGTCGTCGCCTTCCAGGCTCTCGCGGGTGGGCTGACGCGCGGCCAGCGCGGGCGCACCGCCGCCGGGGAAGCGCCATTGCTGACCCTGCCGCATGCCCTGCCACACCACCTCGGGAATGTTCAGCCGGCCATTCAGCACCAGGAAGCGGTCCACCATCGCATGCAGCTCGGGATGCCGGGCCAGCGTGCGCAGGATCAGCAGCGAGCCGAAGGAGTGCGTCACCACCTGCACTCGGCGCCCCTGGCTCACGAAGTGCCGGATGACCCGGTCCACCATCTCGATGGACACCTGGTTCTCCAGGGTGGCGCGCGTCTCGGTGAGGTCCGGATTGCCGACGATGGCGGGGTTGTAGGTATTGGCCTGGTGCACCTGCACCAGGGCCTGCGTGGACAGTCCCAGGCCCAGCGTGTCCAGGCTGTCCGCCGGCGCCAGCGTGTCGACCGGACCGCCCTGCAGGAACAGCACCACCGTGTTCGAGGCGACGTTGCCGCTGATCTTGTAGAGCCGGGTGACATCCTCCGGCAGTTCGGTCGTCGCCAGAACATCCCTGGCGATGCTGTTCACCCGTTCCTCTGCCGATCGGCTGCTGTCGCCGCCGCCGCAGGCGCTGAGAAGCGCCGCACTCAGCAGGACCGGCAGCATCAGCCGGTGCCGTGACGGGCGAGAGGGGCGGGACGGGCTCGACGGGCTCGGCGAGCACCGCGTCGATGGGTTCATCGGCTCGATGAACGGGCTCAATTTCCGGGTCATGGCGTCTCCGTGCAAAAGCCCGAAAGACTAGGCAAGACCTGACCCGGGGTCACTGACTTGAATCGATCGTCTTTTCCTTGAATCAGTGGTCGACGAGGTCGGAAGACGCGTCGCAAGCGCGCCCGGCCACGCATAATCGCCGCGACTTCACCCGGCCAAGCATTGTCGGAAGTGTTCGTACTTCCGGGCTGCGGGGCATCCCCGTGGCATCGACTTGACCTGAGCAGACGGCGCACGATCCGCGGCGCGCGGCCGCGCGCGTCAGAACGTGCCAGACCGGCGGGTTGGCCGGGTGGGGTCACCCCAACCGCGCCGGTGTGGTTTTCCCGCGCACCGTTCGCTTCGTCCGCACCCACCGTCTGTCCGATGACCCGGTTTGTCGCTTTGCCCTATCGCCACTGGATCGCGCTGTCGCTGGCCCGCGCGCTGCAGGCGGACGATCACCAGGTCGGCGGTCGCGGCGCGGATGCGCTGCTGGCCCGCGCGCGGCAATGTCTCGGCGATGAGGCGAAGCCGTGGCTGCTGCCGCTGTGTCAAGAGCTGGCGGCCTGGCCGGAACCGGTCTGGCGATCGCTGTCGGTGCGCATGCTGGCCGATCGCCTGCAGACGATGGCGCCGTTCGTCGATGGGATGGATCCCTCGCTGCATGAACGTCCTCAGGTGCGGCGGCTGCTGCTGCGGCCGTCCCGGCAGTTGCCGCCGCCCTTCGCGCTGGAAGGCCTGACGCTGCCGCACCTGCCGACGGAGGCGCATCTGGCCGATTGGCTCGGACTGAGCATCGAGGAACTGGACTGGCTGGCCGGCGACGCCTACCGTTATCGAGAGGCCAGCCCCACCGCGCGGCGCCCATGGGTCGAGCCTTCGCGCCATTACCAGTGTCTGCTGCTGCCGAAGCGGCGCGGCGGCCTGCGATTGATCGAAGCCCCGCTGCCCCGGCTGAAGGCGGCGCAACGGCGGATCCTGTCGGACCTGCTCTCCCGGGTGCCGGTGCACGAAGCGGCCCACGGTTTCGTGACCGGCCGGCGGGTGGCGACCCATGCGGCCACACACGCCGGGCAGGCCTTCGTCGCGAGCCTGGATCTGAAGGATTTCTTTCCGTCGATCGGCCGCGCGCGCATCGAGGCCCTGTTCCACACGCTCGGCTTCACCGAAGCGGTGGCGGCCCGGCTGACCGCGCTCTGCACCACCCGCACGCCCGCCATGGTGCGGGATCGCCTGCGCTCGGACGGCTCGCTGAGCCATCAGGACGCTCGGCGGCTGGCTTCCGCCCATCTGCCGCAGGGCGCGCCCACCTCGCCGGCGCTGGCCAACCTCTGCGCTTTTGGATTGGATCTGCGGCTGGACGGCCTCGCGCATCGCTTCGGCGCGCGCTATTCGCGTTATGCGGACGATCTGGTGTGGTCCGGTCCGGCGCCCCTCGCCCGCGATTGGCGCACCTTGCAGGCGTGGGCGACGGGCGTCATCGAGGATGAAGGCTTTCGACTGCGCCACGACAAGACCCGCCGCATGCCTGCGGCCGGTCGGCAGCGCATCACCGGGGTGGTGGTCAATGAGCGGCCGAATCTGCCGCGCGAGGCCTACGACCAACTGCGGGCGGAGCTCCATCGGCTTGGGGCGCAGGGGCCGGTCGATCCCGGCCTGCGCGCCCCGATCGTGGGCCGCATCGCCTGGGCGACTCAGTTCGTGGTGCCGTCACGGGCGGACAAGCTGCGCCGGATGTTCCAGGCCATCGACTTCGGCACCATGCCCGCTCCCAATGCAGCCGCTGCATCCGCTGCATCCACCGCATCACCGGTGGACCCTGCGCTGCACCTCAACGGAAAGCCATCCGGCTGACGGATCGATCGCCAGCGCGATTCAAGGCGTCTCGCGGCGGGGAATGCTCAAGCGCACTCGCAAGCCCGGTCCGGCGAGCGCATCCAGCAGTTCCAGGCGGCCGCCGTGGCGCTGCGCGATGTCCAGGGCGATGGCCAGTCCGAGGCCGCTGCCGGTGCCGACGGACTCGCTGCCACGCTGGAAGCGCTGCAGGGCGCGGCTCCGCGCGGCCGGCGGAATGCCCGGTCCGTTGTCTTCGACTTCCAGCATCGCCCAGTCGCCCTCGCAGCCGCTGCGCACCGTGATGCGGGCGCCGCTGCCGGCGTAGTTCAAGCTGTTGTGGAGCAGGTTTTCCAACAGCTCGCGCAGCAGGAAGCCCTGGCCCCGCACCAGCGCCTCCGCCAGCTCGAAGCCCAGGTCCACGCCGGACGACAGCGCCCGCGGCACCCAGTCCTCGGCCACCTGCGCGGCGATCTCGCGCAGGTCCAGCGGCTGGTCGCCGCCGGAAGGCTCGGCCTCGGCGCGGGCGATGGACAGCATCTGCGTGGCCAGCCGCGCGCTGCGGTCGACCGACCGCTGCAGCCGCTTCAGCAAGGGCTCCATCTGCGGGTCATGGGGCTCCAGCAGCGCCAGATCGATTTCGGTGCGCAGCGAGGTCAAGGGCGTGCGCAACTGATGCGCCGCATTGGCCAGGAAGTCCTGCTGGGCCGAGGCCGCCCGACGCAGGCGTTCGAAGAGCCGGTTGAAGGCGGCGATCAGCGGACGCAATTCGCCGGGCACCTCGGCGGCGAGCGGCTCGAGTCGGGCCAGGTCGCGCTGCTCCAGTTCCGCGCTCAAGCGGGCCAGCGGCCGCAGGCCGCGATGCGTGGCCCACCAGCCCGCCGCCGCGAGCAGCACCGCCATGCCGCCGATGATCACGCCCACCACCACGATCAATTGCCGCTGCAGCGCATCCCGCTTGTGCAGGGTCTCGGCCACGATCACCTGGCAGGCCTGCGCAAAGCGGCACGCCGAGCCGAGCACGGCGACGCGCAGCGGCTCGCCCTCCAGCGTGGCCAGGGCGAAATCCCACTCGCCCCCATGGCGGCGCGGCACCTCCAGGCCGAGCAGTTGCGCATCGCCGTAAAGCACCTTGCCGTCCGGATCGAGCACCAGGTAGTAGACGCGGTCCTTGCGGTCGAAACGCAGGGCGCGATCGGTTGGCGCGGAGACCTCGACGGAGAGCTGCCCGTCGCGCTCCCGGATCAGGCTGGCGACCGCGAGCGCGGTGTCGCCCAGGGATTGGTCCAGCCAGGAGATGGCCGTCTCATGCATGACCCGGTAGAGCACCAAGCCGGCCACGGGCACCGCCACCAGCACCGGCAGCATCAGCCACAGCAGCAGGCGTTGTTTGAGACTCAGCGTCGAGGCAGAAATGGGCGCCATGGATTCGCGGAAAGTCGTGAGGGGACGATGGCGCCGAGGCGCGCGGCGGTGGCCGGAACTCAGCGCCGGTTCAGCGCTTGCCGGCGACTTCTTCCAGCAGATAACCCAGGCCGCGCACCGTGCGCAGTTGCAGGCCGGCGGGCTCGATCTTCGCGCGCAAGCGGGAGACGCAGACCTCGATCGCGTTGTCGCTCACGCCTTGCTCCCAGCCGTTGCTGGCGGAGGCGATCTGCTCCTTGGCCACGACCTTGCCGGCACGGGCCAGCAGGAAGCCCAGCACTTCCCATTCGCGCGCGGACAGCGCCAGGGGTTCCTCGCCGACATAGGCCCGACGCGCTTCCAGATCCATCCGCAGCGCGGCCAGCGCCAGTTCATTGCCGGAACGCGCCTGGCTGCGACGCACCAGCGCCCGCGCGCGAGCGATCAGCTCGCTCAGGGCGAAGGGCTTGACCAGATAGTCGTCGGCGCCGCCTTCCAGGCCGCGGACGCGGTCCTCGACCGCATCGCGCGCCGTCAGCAACAGCACCGGCACGGGGCTGCCCTGCGCGCGCACCCGACGCAGGGTTTCGAAGCCATCGATGCCGGTCAGGCCGATGTCCAGGATCAGCAGGTCATAGCGGTCCTCGCGCAGCGACAGCGGCACCGGCTCGCCGCGCGCGCTGACATCCACCACCCAGGACTGCGACCGCAGCGCCCGGGCCGTGGATTCGGCCAGGAATTCATCGTCTTCGACCAACAGGATGCGCATGGCGGCAAGCATAAGCCGGGAGGCTGGCGGCGGCCATCCGCCAAGCTTGCGGAAACCTGAGGGCAACAGCGCCGACAGACTTCTGCAAGCTTGGCGACAAGTCCGCAACAGCGACCTTGATCAGACTGGCGGCCATGGTTGCTTCTCACCCCTCCTCATCGCTGCGGTCGCTGCCCGGCTCGCTCCCGACCGATGCGATCACGCCGCCGGCCGCGGCGCGGGATCCCCGTCCGGCCGTGTTGCTGCTGCACGGGCTGTGCGCCAATCCGCTCGAAATGATGCCGCTGGCCCGCACGCTGCGCGAAGCCGGCTATGTGGTGGAAGCGCCCGCGTTGCCGGGCTACGGCGTGGCGGTGGAGCGCGGCGGTCGCAAGGCCCCGGTGGCCCGCTTCGAGGACTGGGTCGCGCTGGCGGCCGCGCATTTCGATGTGCTGGCGGCGCGCCATGAGCGGGTCGCCGTGGGCGGGCTGTCCATGGGCTCGGTGCTGGCGCTGGCGCTGGCGATGAAGCGGCCGGCGGCGGCGTTGATGCTGCTGTCCACCTCGCTGCATTTCGACGGCTGGAATGTGTCGCCCTGGCGCCGCCTGCTGCCGCTGGCCTATGTGCCGCCGCTGCGGCAATGGCTGAGCTTCCGGGAGCAGCCGCCCTACGGCATCAAGAACGAACGGCTGCGGGCCTGGGTCGCGCAGGCGATGGTGTCCGAGCATGTCTCGGCGGCCGGCGCGGCGGAACTGTCGGCGGCCTCCCTGCATCAGGCCTCCCGGATGATCCGCTCGGTGCGGGCCGGGCTGCCCGGCATCACCATCCCGACGCTGGTGCTGCATGCCAGCGAGGACGACGTCAGCGGTCCGCGCTCGGTGCTGGAACTGCAGCGCCGCTTGGGCAACACACCCGAAGTGCACTGGTTCCATCACAGCTATCACATGCTGACGCTGGACAACGAGCGCAGCGCCGTCACCCAGACGGCGCGTGATTTCCTGCTCAACCGTCTGCCGATGGCATCGCCGTCGACGGCCTCGTCGGCGGTTCAATTCACTCTCCCCACTCCTTTGAACGAGGACCTTCCCCATGAGCAACATGCTTGAACCGCTGCGCCAGCTGGCCAGCCGCGAACTGGGCATCGCCGACGGCGACCTGGACAGCCACCTGCCGTTCGCCGAGCTCGGCCTGGACTCGCTGATGCTGGTCGACTTCATGTTCGCGGTGGAAGACCAGTTTCACATCCAGATCGACCACGACGAAGCGATGAAGACGCCCACCCTGGCCGGCCTGGCCACGCTGGTGGAACGCCTGATCGCGGAAGCACCCGCCGCCGCGAACGGGACCTCGCCCAAGATCGCGACCGCCTGATTCCCTCGCAACGACACGGAACGCCGCATGAGCGCAGAGCAGATATGGATCACTGGCATCGGCGCACTCAGCGCCCTCGGCCCGGACGCCGATGCGCTCGCGCAGGCGCTGGAAGCGGGACGCTCGGGCGTGTCGCTGCAGCCTGGCGAGCCGAGCCGCGGTCTGGCACCGTTCGCGGCGGCGGTGATCGACACGCCGCTGGGCCAGGCGATGCCACCGGCGCAGCGCAACCTCTACGACCGCCACAGCCTGATGGCGCTGCAGGCGGCCGCCGAGGCCTGGACGCAGGCGGGCCTGCCGGCGCAGTGTCCCGAGCCGACCCGCGCAGCCGTGGCCTGGGGCACGGGGCTGGGCGGGTCGAATTCGCTGCAGCAGTCCTACACCGAGGCGCTCACCAAGGAAACGCCACGGGTGCATCCCTACACGGTGGTGCGGGTGATGAGCAACTCGGCGGCGTCGCATCTGGCGATGAAACACGCGCTGCGGGGGGCGATGCTGTCGATCTCGAATGCCTGCGCCTCGTCCGCCCAGGCCATCGGGGAAGCGCTGCTGATGATGCGTCAGGGCCGGGCGGATCTGATGCTGGTCGGCGGTTCCGAGTCCATGCTGAACTTCGGCTCGGTGATGGCCTGGCAGGCGATGGGCGTGATGGCGGCGCCGGATGCGGACGATCCCACCCAGAGTTGCCGCCCGTTCGACAACGGCCGGCGCGGGCTGGTGCTGGGCGAAGGCGCAGCAGCGCTGGTGCTGGAGACCGAGCACCACGCCCGCGCACGCGGCGCGTCGGCGCTTGCCGTGCTGGCCGGCTACGGGCATAGCGTGGATGCGGTGCATCTGTCGCGCCCGGACGCCGATGGGCAGGAACGCGCCCTGCGCGCCGCGCTGGCCGATGCGGGTTGCTCGCCGGCCGACATCGCCTATGTGAATGCCCACGGCACGGCGACGGATGTCGGCGATGCGGTGGAAGCGGAGAGTCTGGCGCGCGTCTTCGGCCCGCGCGGCGTGCCGGTGAGCGCGACGAAAGCGGTGCATGGCCATCTGATCGGCGCGGGCGGTGCGCTGGAGTTGGTCGCCTGCGTCCAGGCCCTGCGACGCGGTCGGTTGCCGCCGAGCGCGCATGTGCGGGAGAGCCAGCTCAGCGAGCAGGTGGACCTGATCCGCGGCGAGCCGCGCCCCTTCGACACGCGGCGCGGGATCGTCAGCAACTCCTTCGCATTCGGTGGGAGCAATGTCTCGCTGGTGCTGCGGGGGGTGGGGGTGTGAGGCTTCTGTCCTGATTGCTTGGGCGTGGCTGCTTGGCTGCGTCCTGCGGGGACCGAGCGTGACCGCGACAGCCGGCAGCCCTCTGCGCTCAGACGCGTTCGCATTCGCTCCGAGGGCCGCCGGCTGTCGCGGTCCTTCGGGAGGTTGCTTTCTCTGTCGCTCGCGATGCAGGGACGTGGCTGCTTGGCTGCGTCCTGCGGGGACCGAGCGCGACCGCCACAGCCGGCAGCCCTCTGCGCTCAGACGCGTTCGCATTCGCTTCGAGGGCCGCCGGCTGTCGCGGTCCTTTGGGAGGTTGCTTTCTCTGTCGCTCGCGATGCGTGGACGTGGCTGCGTTGCTTGCGTCCTGCGGGGACCGAGCGAGACCGCCACAGCCGGCAGCCCTCTTCGCTCAGACGCGTTCGCATTCGCTTCGAGGGCCGCCGGCTGTCGCGGTCCTTCGGGAGGTTGCTTTCTCTGTCGCTCGCGATGCGGGGGTGCTTATCCCTTCAGTTCGAAGCGTTCCAGCAAGGTGGCCAGTTCGGCGGCGGAGCGCAGGCCGAGTTTGGTGAAGGCCCGCGCGCGGTGCACTTCCACCGTCCGGATGGCAATGCCCAATTCATCGGCGACCTGCTTGTTCAGCTTGCCGGCTGCCACGAGCAACGCGACCTCTCGCTCACGGTCGGTGAGGCTGGCCAGTCGCCCGGCCGCGTCCGCCTGCGCCCGCGCTTCCCGCTGCCGATGCACATCCAGCGCGAGCGCCCGCTGGACCTTGTTCACCAGCGCCTGATCGTTGAACGGCTTCTCGACGAAGTCCAGCGCACCCTTCTGCATGGCATCGACGGCCATCGGGATGTCGCCATGCCCGCTCAGAAAAATCACCGGCAACGGAAGACCCCGCGCGATCAACTCGTCATGCACCTGCAGCCCGGACAACGGCTCCATGCGCACATCCAGCACGATGCAGCCATGCGGCTCATGCGCCGCTTCAAGCGCAGCCAGCAGCTCCGGCCCACTGGCATGCGTCTCGACCCGCAGCCCATGACTGCGCATCAGGAAGGCCAGCGCATCACGCACGGCCGCCTCGTCATCCACCAGATGCACCGTGGCTTGCGGGTCGCTCATTCGAGAGTCTCCTTCGGGGAACTGGTCGTGGCCATCGGGGGGTCGATGGCGGTCGAGATGGACGTCGAGATCGAGGGCGAGATCGAAGACGAGGGCGAGGCCGAGCCTGATGAGGGCAAGGACCGGGACGTCAGCGCGAGCGGCAGCGTGAAGCTCAGACGCGCGCCGCCCAAGGCCGAGACGCCCGCTTCCATGCCCCCATGGTGCGCCTCGATCACCGATCGGCAGATGGCCAGGCCCATGCCCATCCCCTCGGGTTTGGTCGAATAGAAGGCGGTCGTCAGTTGGTCGATCCGTCGGCCTTGCAGACCGGGGCCGTTGTCGTCGACATCCACCCGCACGAAGCGCTCGCCCACCCGCGTGGCGCCGATGTGGACTTCCGGAGCCTGCCGCACCGGCGAAGTGGCCGATGCGCCGCCGGCCGGCACCGATTTGCCTTGCAGCTCATCCACCGCATTGCGGATCAGGTTGATCAGCACCTGCTCGATCAGCACCGCATCGGCCAGCACCTCGGGCAGATCCTCAGGAAAGCTCAGCGCCACCCGCACGCCGCGCAGATCGCGCTTGAGCAGCGACAGCGCGCGGCCGGCGATCTCCGTCACCGCACAGCGCTCCGGCTGCGGCGCCCGGCGGGTGAGGAAGGCGCGGATGCGCTGCACGATGCGGCCCGCCTCGGCCGCCTGTTCGCCGAGACGGCGCAGCGCTTCCATCACCATCTCGTCCGCATCGCCGCCGCGTTCCAGCAGACGGATCGCCCCCGCGTTGTAGCCCGCAATGGCGGCCAGCGGCTGGTTCAACTGATGGGCGAGCGCGGACGCGACCTCGCCCAGCGTGCTCAAGCGCGCCTGATGCGCCAGCGCCTCGGTCTGGCGGCGCTCGCGCTCCTCGGCCTGCTTGCGGGCGCTGATGTCGACGATCGATCCCATCCAGCCGATCTGCCGGCCACTGGCATCCACCAGCGGCGCCTCCAGGATCATCACGTCCAGCACATGGCCGTCCCGATGCCGCCAGCGGGCCTCATAGCCGTCGCGCGGCGCGCCGCCCGCCATGTTGCGCTGGTGGCGACGCAGGCTGTCGTCCATCTCATCCGGCAGCCAGTAGGGCATCGGCGGCAGACGACCGATCAGCTCATCCGGACCGAAGCCGACCAGATCACAGAAGGCGCGGTTGAGGTGAGTCAGCCGTCCCTCCAGATCCCGACCCCGCAGACCGACGCTGAGCGAATCCTCGACCGCGCGGCGCCAGGCGGCTTCGGTGCGGGCCTCGCCTTCCGCCCGGCGCACTTCCCGCATCTGGCGACGCAACATGCCGCTGGCCAGCGC
Organism: Burkholderiaceae bacterium; assembly: GCA_913776825.1. Classification (GTDB taxonomy): domain Bacteria; phylum Pseudomonadota; class Gammaproteobacteria; order Burkholderiales; family Burkholderiaceae_C; genus Roseateles. The sequence continues at coordinate 105,559 of CAJYPV010000026.1, read as the reverse complement.
GGACAGCAGGATGAAGACCGCCATCAACGCCGCGGCCAGCGTGTGCCACCACGGAATGTGGCGCTCGCGGGTGTTGAGCTCCAGCCAGGTCTCGCGCATCGCCGGGTCCACGCTGAGCCGATAGCTCTGCGTGCCTTCGCGCGGTTGCGGATCGCCGGTCTGCGCGATCCGCTGGCCGAGCGCATCGACCAGCCGCACGTCGTATTTCTGGGCCAGCCACCACGGCAGCGTCTGGCGCAACAAGGCCGACGGCGCAAAGCGCACCACCAGCCGTCCGCCCTGGACCCGCGCCGCGCTCCAATGCGCGGTCACACCGCCTTCGTCCAGGCTCACCCCGGTGCGCTCGCGCGGCGGCGCGACCGAAGCCGGCGCCTGCTGCGGCACATGGGCGACCACCCGGTTGTTGGCATCGAGCGCCGTCACGCTCACCCACAAGCGGCGCAGGCCTTCGGTCACGGCGGGATGGCTGAGCAGGACGCGGTCATCCACCTCCGCCGGCAGTTGCTGCGCCAGCCGGTCGACCGCCGCATGCTCGGCCGTCAGCCAATCGGACAGCCGCGCTTCCAGCGTCAGCGTGTCGGCGATCAGGGTCAGGCGCTCGTCTTCCAGATCGCGCGCATCGCTGTGGCGCAGCCAGGCCGCCACCGACGCGGCAAAGGCCAGCGCCAGCACCAGCGGCAACGCCCAGGTGGCGCGTCGCCACGGGTCTGCCGAAAAAAGACCCGCCGGGCGGGAGAACCACAGGAACCGCATCCGGGAAGTCTAGGCGCTGCATCCCTCGCACGAATGCCTCCCGGCATTTCGTTTTTCCCCAATGTGGAAGTCCACAACTGGTTGTCGCACGGGTGGATTTTGACAATCCGCCCCATCCCGAAAATGACGAGGAGACTCTCGTGTCCAGCTTCCTGCCCCGCCGTCTGTTGTTGTCCGCCGCGCTCGCGCTGGCGGGTCTGTCCCTGGGCGGTGCCGCCCTGGCCCAAGCGCCCATCGTGATCAAGCTGAGCCATGTGGTCGCGCCGGACACGCCCAAGGGCAAGGGCGCCCAGCGCTTCAAGGAGCTGGTGGAAGACCGCAGCAAGGGTCGGCTGAAGGTGGAGGTCTATCCCAACAGCCAGCTCTACAAGGACAAGGAAGAACTGGAAGCCCTGCAACTGGGCTCGGTGCAGATGCTGGCCCCGTCGCTGGCCAAGTTCGGTCCGCTCGGCGTGAAGGAGTTCGAGGTCTTCGACCTGCCCTTCCTGTTCAAGGATGACGCCGCCTTCCGCAACACCACCCAGACCCTCGGCATGGAGCTCTTCAAGAAGCTCGAACCCAAGGGCATCAAGGGCCTGGCGTTCTGGGACAACGGCTTCCACATCATGAGCGCCAACAAGCCGCTGCACCATGTGGCGGACTTCAAGGGCCTGAAGATGCGCATCCAGAGCTCCAAGGTGCTCGATGCCCAGATGCGCGCACTCGGCGCGATTCCGCAGGTGATGGCGTTCTCGGAGCTCTATCAGGCGCTGCAGTCGGGCGTGGTCGACGGCACCGAAGGCGTGCCGTCCAACTTCTACACCCAGAAGACCTACGAGGTGCAGAAGCACACCACGGTCAGCAACCACGGCCACCTGGCCTATGCGCTGATCATCAACAAGAAGTTCTATGACGGCCTGCCGGCCGATCTGCGCGCCGTGGTGGACAGCAGCGTCAAGGACGCCACCACCTACGCCAACGCCATCGCCGCCACCGAGAACCAGCAGGCGATGGAAAAGATCAAGGCCAGCGGCAAGTCCACCGTCTACACCCTGACGCCCGCCGAAGTGAACGAATGGAAGCTGGCGCTGATGCCGGTGCACAAGGACATGGAAGGCCGCGTCGGCAAGGCCACGGTGGAAGCCGCCTACAAGTCGGCCGGCTTCGTGCCGCCGAACAAGTAAGCCGCGGCCGGCCGAATCGCCGGCTGTTGCGGAATCAAGGACCCTCCCGCCCGCGGCTGTACCGCCGAGGGCGTCTCATGCCGCGCCGTCTCTCGGCGGCGCGGCATTTTTTTTCGCTCGAAGGAGACCACCATGCGCCTGCGCTGGCTGGACAAACTGGAGGAGACGCTGATCGCGCTCCTCATGGGCACCGCGACCCTGGTCATCGCGATGGCGGTGCTGCACCGCTTCCTGGCGGGCGTGCCGGTCCTGCAGGACTGGGTGATCCGCCTGGATGTGAGCTGGGCGCAGGAACTGTGCATCTACATGTTCGTGTGGATGGCCAAGTTCGGCGCGGCCTACGGCGTGCGCGCCGGCACCCATGTCGGCGTGGATGTGGTGGTGCGCAAGCTCAAACCCGAGCATGCGAAATACCTGGTGATCTTCAGCCTGCTGGCCGGCGCGGTCTTCACCGCCACCATCGGCACGCTGGGCGCGAGCTTCGTCTGGGACAACGGCGCGCATTACGCCTTCACCCATGCGCTGGGCATCGACAACCCGGACCTGTTCGAAGGTCCCACCTCGCCCGACCTGGAGATCCCCACCTGGATCGCCTATGCCTGCGTGCCGCTCGGTTCCTACCTGATGTGCTTCCGGTTCCTGCAGGTCTGCTGGACCTTCATCCGCACCGGTGAAGCGCCGCATGCGGACCACGGCCATGTCGACGGCATCGAGGACGACACCGCGCTCGGCACCGCCGACCGCGCCACCGGAGACCGCGCATGAACACCCTGATCATCTTCACCCTGCTGGTGCTGCTGATGCTCACCGGCATGCCGATCTCGATTTCGCTGGGCCTGACGGTCCTGACCTATCTCTTCACGATGACCAACGTGCCGATCGAATCGGTCGCGCTCAAGCTGTTCACCGGCATCGAGAAGTTCGAGATCATGGCGGTGCCCTTCTTCATCCTGGCGGGCAACTTCCTCACCCATGGCGGCGTGGCGCGGCGGATCATCCACTTCGCCACCACCATGATCGGCCACTGGTACGGCGGCCTGGGACTGGCCGGCGTGCTGGCCTGCGCGATGTTCGCGGCGATCTCGGGATCCTCGGTCGCGACGGTGGTGGCGGTCGGCTCGATCATCCTGCCGGCCATGACCAAGCAGGGTTATCCGAAGCAGTTCGGCGCCGGGGTGATCACCACGTCCGGCGCGCTGGGCATCCTGTTTCCGCCATCGATCAACCTGGTGATGTTCTCCATCGCCACCGCCGGCATGTCGGCCACCGGCCCGAACGGCGAGATGGTGGGCACTGCGTCCGTCGGCCAGCTGTTCATGGCCGGCGTGGTGCCGGGCGTGTGCCTGTCGCTGCTGCTGGGCGTGACCACCTGGTACCGCGCGAAGAAGTACGACTATCCGCGCATGGTCAAGGCGACCTGGGGCGAACGATTCCAGGCCTTCCGCGACAGCTTCTGGGGCCTGATGCTGATCGTGGTGGTGATCGGCGGCATCTACAGCGGCAAGTTCACGCCGACCGAAGCCGCCGCCGTGGCGGCCGTCTACGCCTTCATCATCTCGGTGTTCGTCTACAAGGACATGGGCCTGAAGGACGTGCCGCGGGTGCTGCTGAAGGCGGCGGCGATGAGCTCGATGCTGCTCTACATCATCACGAATGCGGTGCTGTTCAGCTTCCTGATGGCCTCCGAGCAGATCCCGCAGACCATGGCCGCGTGGATGTCGGCGCAGGGCTTCGGGCTGGTGGTGTTCCTGCTGCTGGTCAATTTGATCCTGCTGGGCGCGGGCAACTTCATGGACCCGGCGGCCATCGTGCTGATCATGGCGCCGATCCTGTTCCCGGTCGCCGCGAAGCTGGGCGTGGACCCGGTGCATCTGGGCATCCTGATGGCGGTGAACATGGAAGTGGGCCTGTGTCATCCGCCGGTCGGCTTGAACCTCTACGTCGCCTCCGGCATCACCAAGATGGGCATCACCGAACTGACGGTGGCCGTCTGGCCCTGGCTGCTGACGATGCTCGGCTTCCTGCTGGTCGTGACCTACTGGCCGGGGCTGTCCCTCGCGCTGCCGCGCTGGCTGGGTCTGGTGACCTGACCCCGCGCACCGCCGCTGGCGGTTCATCGGCATCACGATGAACCGCCAGCGCCTCACGCACCTCACGCATCTGCGGCGGCCATCACGACGCGTCGCCTCGCCGGGTCATCACCCTGCGTAACGACGAACTGCCGCCGCAGGCCATGGGACGAATGAGCCTCACCTTGCTGGAGGCTCCCCATGTTCCCTTCCGCCTGCCGTGGCGCTGCGGCTTTTCCCGCGCCCGACGATGACGACGACGCGGACGCCTCGTCGCCGTCGGTCCCGGCGTCGCGTGACACCGGACCTCGGCGTGCCGAGGCGCCGTCCCCAGACGGCGTGGTCCGCTGGTGGACCGGCCCCGGCGAGGCCGACCGCTCGCGCCTGGATTTCCCGACGACCTCCACGCCCCGGCCGGGGCGCGATCCGATCACGAACTGGCCCCATGGCGCCACGCCGTTCTGGAGCGACTTTCCGGATATCCAGGCCTGGGTGCCGGCATCGCGCGCGTCGGGCCCCGGGGCGCCTCCTCACGCTGGCCTCCCGCCGGAGGCGGCCCGACTGGCCCGGTTCGCCCTGCCTGCGGCGGAGGCCAGGGAACTGGCCCAGCGATTTTTGAGTCTGCCCGCGTGTCCTGCGAATTTCGGACTGCGCCTGAGGTTCGTCGCCGACGGCCAGGACGCCCTCGCCGACATCCGTCAGGCGGCGGACGGCATGCGGCAGATCGACCTCTGGCTCCACCCCCTGCCGACGTCCCGCGGTGAAGCCGCCTGGTACCCGAACTGGCTGAGGCGCCGGGGCGGGCCGCCCGGCGAGTCGGCGCCGGTGGAGTCGGTCCACGGCCAATCCCTGGTGCAATCGCTGCTGCAGATGCTGGAGCCGGCTGACCAACACGCACTGATCCGCCATCTGTCGAGCGGCGCGGGCGCCTTGGCCGGGCCGTGGCGCGCCGCAGAGCGCCTGCAAGCCGATCAGGCCGGCGCGTGGCCGCTGCGCCCGGTGGCGGTCATTCGAGTGCCCTGTCCGGTGCCGGTAGCCGTGCCGGTGCAGGTGCGGGTGCCGGTGCCGGTGGCGGTGATCGTCCCGATGCAGGTCCAGGTGCCCGTGACGGTGGCGATCCAGTGGCGGCCTCCAACGTCCATGCCGCCGGGCCACTCGGTGACGCAGCCCGCGCGCTTGCCGATCAACGAGCCGATGCGGTCCCCAGGTCGGCACGTGGTGGTGTCCGCCCGCGCCGCCTTGAGCGATGCCCCATCCGCGCCTGCGTCGGCCGCGACCAGCCCCATGCGTCTCGGTTCGCCATCGTCGCCGGCCAGCCGTCCGCCGCAGGACACCGACATGGATGCCTTCCCCGAGGAGGCGTCGCTTGTGGAACCCGTGCCGACACGGCTGCTCCGCGAGCACCCGGCGCGCCTGCGCCGGGCCGCGCAGTTGCGAGCGGCAGCCACCGCGAGCGGCGCCTCGCCCTTGGCGGAATTGGTGGCGCAGGTGCGGGCGCAACGTCATCAGTCGGCGCAGGCCCATGCGCCTCGCGTGCGAGCGCGGATGGTGGCCATCGCCCCTGAAGCGCGGCCGAATCGGGAGCCCGAGCCGCAGCCGGGCGATCGTGGCGGCATGGTCGGCTTCGTCGACCCCGGCGTCATGCCGCCGCAGCGTCCACGCTCCTGTTGAGTTCGCTCACCCGCCACGGCGGCGGGCGGGTTGTTGCCCGCCCGCATCGCTCGGCCGTCGGCACCGGGTAAGTCCCAGGCGAGGCTTCAGCCGCGCTTCAGCCACGACGCGCATCGTGACCAGCGATGAGAAGTGCCAGCAGGGGAGACGACGATGAGCCGACATGCCAGCCACCCGCCCGGGCGACCCGCGACGGGCGCGCGCACCGCCTGGATGTTGGGCTTGATGATGTCCGCCGCCTCCGTCCAGGCGGCGCCTGCTGAATCGCTGCCGCCGGCCCCCGATCGGCTGGAGATCGCGATGCTCACGCCCTCCACTGCGCCGGCCTCGCCAGCCGCGCCGTTGGCCAATGCCCGCTCCGCCTCCACGCCCGCCGCGGTCCTGGACCCATCGACCGTGCTGCCGGCCTCCGCCGCAGGCACGCCTGTGACCGCGAGCCCGTCGGCGGTCCCGGCGGCGCCGCTCTCCCTGCGTGCCTCGTTGGCGACCTTGCGAGCACGGCTGCAGCCTTGGCGCACCAACAACGCCGCGTCAGAGTCCGCCAGTGCCTCCGCCTTGCGGGCGCTGCCGGACGTGCGGGTCATCGAGCTGCCGCGCGAGGGCGGCACCCTGGGCCCACCGCCCAAGCGCGCGCATCACGCGCTGAGCATCGGCATGGAAGGTCCGAAGCAGATGCTCCGCGGACTGGGGCTGGATGCGACCGAATGTGCCGCGCGCCTGCGGATGCCGTCCAAGCTCAATCGCGGCCGGGATGGCGCCACCAATGTGGAGATCAGCGCACAGCTGGGCATGGGCTGCAAGTTCTGAGCGCGTCGCGCTCAGCGGCGCGGGTGCTTGAGCGGTTTTCGATCAAGCGAGACACCGGCATAGACGTCAAACACCGTCCCGCTATTTGTTGGCGCACCTCAGCCGCTGTTTGACGAATTCCCGGCTAGACCCGGTTTACTACTCCGAATCGCGAGATTGATTGGATTCCCTCATGCGTTGCTTAAGAATCGCTCGGAGTAGCTTGTTTACTTTGCTTCCTTAAATTCCCACCGGTCAGCAAGTTGATAGCGACGCCGATGACGAATAGAGTTGTCCCTGCCCAGGAAATTTCGCGCGTGTGTCGGCCATCAAGAAAGCGCACCCACCAAGGAACGAAGAATGCAAATCCTTCTGTTCCGAACACGGCGGGAGTCAACATCAGACTGGCAAACCCTCCGATGACTATTGCGATAAATAATCGAATTCGATAGTCCAACGTGGGACCAGAGCTGCGGCATAACCACCAGAAAATTGCCAAGCCCCAAATCGGGTAAAGATACATCGCGAGGAAAATTAATTCCATGCTGCTTTCTCTCTGCTAGTCCAATTTCCGAGAACCTTCGGACCCACACAGCCCGTCCCGCTCCCCGCTACGTCAGATTCTGAAGATGGCGACCCCGCGTTAGCGTGACAGAGGATTTCCCGGTGTCTGTGGCCTCGTCAGACCGTTGGATGATGATATCGGCGGTGCTGTCCACACATAGACGTCATCACCGGCGCCGACGACCAGCGTGTCGGTACCTGCCGGGCCGGTGAGGGCGTCATCCCGAACTCCACGTTCCAGGCTGAAGCGGCGACCCGCAGGCGCCAGTTAACCCAACGCAAGTGGAGCAAGCACATGGGCTCCCCCACCGCCATCAAAGCAAAAGGCCCCTGACTCTTGACGAATAAGGGGCTCGTACGCTTCTTCGGACGGAAAGTCCAGCTCTATCCAGCCAATCGGTCCAGCAAATTCGAGATGTGTCCGGCTAAAACCGTCATCTCAAAGCGCCGGCTCAGGAATACAGCGTCGCGCGGCCTTCGCGCACGAAGCCTGCGAGCGTGAGGCCGCACGCTTGCGCGGTGCGAATCGCCAGATGCGTGGGTGCGGAGACCGCCGCCAGCAGCGGCATTCCAGCGCCTGCGGCCTTCTGGACCATCTCGAAGCTGGCGCGGCTGGTGACCGCCGCGAAACCCTGCGCCGTGTCGATGCCGGCGCGCGCCAGCGCACCGATCAGTTTGTCCAGCGCGTTGTGACGGCCCACGTCTTCACGCACCATCGCCACCGCACCATCTGGCGCGCACCAGGCGGCTGCATGGATGCCGCCGCTGCGCTGCTGCAGCGGCTGGGCCTCGCTGAGTTCCCGCATCGAGCGTGACAGCACCGGGATCAGCGCATCACGCGCGATCGGCAGCGGCGGCACGGGATGGGCGGGTGGGCGGAACACCTGGTCCAGGTTGTCGGTGCCGCACAGACCGCAACCGGTGCGGCCGGCCATGCTGCGGCGACGCTCCTTGAGCAGCAGCTCGCAGCGCGCGGTGACCCGCAGTTGCAGCGCGATGCCGTTGGGTCGGGTCTGAACCTCGACATCCAGCAGATCGGCCGCCGAGGCGATCAGGCCCTCGCTGAGCGAGAAGCCCAAGGCGAAGTCCTCCAGGTCCAGCGGCGTCGCCAGCATCACGGCTTGCGACAGGCCGTTGTATTCCAGCGCGACCGGCACTTCCTCGGCGACCCATTCCTCATCCTCCCGGCGCGAGCCGCCCAATCGGGTCGGCTGCACCGCGACCAGCGCCGACGGCAACGGCGCATCGCCATCGAACGGAGCGAACGGCGGCATCGGACAGGAGGAGCTCATGGGTGCGTGACAGGGTCAATGGAAGCGGCCGGGGCGGCGTCGGGTTCGCCGCGGCCGGCCGGAGTCAGGCGAGCGAGCCATCGGCCGCCATCTTCGTCCACCTTGAGCTGCACCCAGCCGGGACCGACCTGGTCCCCGACCCGGGCATCGCTCATCAAGGTGTAGAGCCGCAGCAGCACGCTGACCCGCAAGCCGGTGCGCTTGGCCAGCCGAGGCAGGGACACGCCCTTGCCACCGTCCAGCTCCGCCAGGGCCTGCAGGGCGGCGCGTGCCTGGGATTCGATCGCGTCGTCGCCATCGAGGTCGGCATCGAGGTCGGCATCGGTTTCGCCGATGGGCGCGGCCTCGCGGTTTCCGCCGTCATCATGGCCGGCAGCGCTCTCGCCACGCCCGTCGGACGGGCGCGGTTCAAGCGCCGCATCGGGCGATGGCAGTCCGGCGGCCACGACGCGCTCGCTCACCCTCAGGCGGAGGCGGTCGCGTCCGCGTCCGCCACGGCGCGGGCCTGGTCCTGCGGCAGCGGCTCATCCTGCGGGCGCAGGGTCAGCACCACCGGGATCGACTTCGACGTCGGCGTGCCGGCGCCGATGGCGACGCTGGACAGCGGCACCAACGCATTGGTCTCCGGGAAGTAGCTGGCCAGGCAGCCGCGCGGGATGTCGTACTCGATCAGCACGAACTTCTCGGCCTGACGGGTGTCACCGTCGCTGTAGACGCTGGTGATGTCGACCCACTGGCCGGCCTTCATGCCGATCGCCTTCAGGTCCTCGCGATGGATGAACACCACGCGGCGATGGCCCCAGACGCCGCGATAGCGGTCATCCATGCCATAGATCGTCGTGTTGTACTGGTCGTGCGAGCGCACGGTGGCCAGGTTGAAGACGACGGTCTTGTGCTCGCGGGCGCGTTCCTGGGCAAGGTGGAACGGCGTGTCGGTCGGCAGGCGGTGCGCGATGAAGTTGGCCTTGCCGGTCGGCGTGGCCCACACCCGCTCGGAAGCGGTGTTGCGCAGGCGGAAGCCGCCGGGCTGCTTGATCTTCTCGTTGAAGCCCTTGAAGTCGTCGAAGACCTCTTCGATCTTGTCGCGGATGCGGGCGTAGTCCTCCACCAGCCACAGCCACGGCGTCTTGCTGTGCTTGAGCGTGGCGGCCGCCAGGCGAGCCACGATGGCCGGCTCCGACAGCAGATGCTCCGAGGCCGGCGCGTTCATGCCGCTGGACAGGTGGACCATGCTCATCGAGTCCTCCACCGTCACGCCCTGCGGGCCGGTGGCCTGCATGTCGATCTCGGTGCGGCCCAGGCAGGGCAGGACCAGCGCTTCCTTGCCGTGGATGACATGGCTGCGGTTGAACTTGGTGGTGACATGCACCGTCAGCTCGGCCGTCTGCAGTGCCTTCCAGGTGGCGACGGTGTCCGGCGTGGCCGAGGCGAAATTCCCGCCCAGCGCGAAGAACACCTTGCCCTTGCCGTCCAGCATCGCCTGGATGGCTTCGACGGTGCCGTAGCCATGCGCGCGCGGCGGCTCGAAACCGAAGACCTGGCCGAGGCGGTCGAGGAAGGCCGGCGCGGGCTTCTCATAGATGCCCATCGTGCGGTCGCCCTGCACGTTGGAATGGCCGCGCACCGGGCAGGCGCCCGCGCCGGGTCGGCCCAGGTTGCCGCGCAGCATCAGCAGGGCGGCGATGTGCTGGATGGTCGGCACCGAATGCTGATGCTGGGTGATGCCCATGCCCCAGCAGATGATGACGCTCTTGGCCTGCGCATACAGATCGCCGGCGGCGAAGAGCTGCTCGCGCGACAGTCCGGATTCGGTCTCCAGCGCGTCCCAGGATTCGGCGCGGATGGTGGCGGCGAAGTCCTCGAAGCCGGCGGTGTGCTCGGCGATGAAGGCCACGTCCAGCACGCGCGGCTGGCCGGCGGCGACGGCAGCGTCGTCCAGCTCCAGCACCCGCTTGCACAGCGCCTTCATCACGGCCATGTCGCCGCCGATGCGGACCTGGAAGTAATGGGTGGAGATCGGCGTGCTGCCGAGCGTCGCCATTTCCAGCTTGTTCTGCGGATCGGCGAAGCGCTCCAGGCCGCGCTCGCGCAGCGGGTTGAAGCTGACGATGCGGGCGCCGCGCTTGGAGGCCTCGCGCAGCTCGCCCAGCATGCGGGGATGGTTGGTGCCGGGGTTCTGGCCGAACACGAAGATCGCATCCGCCTGCTCGAAGTCATGCAGCGTGACCGTGCCCTTGCCGATGCCGATGGTGGGCTTGAGGCCCTGTCCACTCGGCTCGTGGCACATGTTGGAGCAGTCGGGGAAGTTGTTGGTGCCGAACTCGCGCACGAACAGCTGGTAGAGGAACGCGGCCTCATTGCTGGCGCGTCCGGAGGTGTAGAAGATCGCTTCGTCCGGCGTCGCCAGCGCATTCAGCTTGGCGGCGATCAGCTCGAAGGCGGCATCCCAGGCGATCGGCTGGTAGCGATCGGTGCTGGCGTTGTAGACCAGCGGCTCGGTGATGCGGCCGAGGTTCTCGAGATAGAAGTCCGACTGTTCCGCCAGCCAGCTCACCGTGTGGGCGGCCAGCACCTCGGGCGTGGCGCGATGCGCGGTCGCCTCGGCGGCCACGGCCTTGGCGCCGTTCTCGCAGAACTCGAAGGTGGAGCGGTGGTCGCGATCCGGCCAGGCGCAGCCGGGGCAGTCGAAGCCGTCCGCCTGGTTGGCCGACAGCAGCGTCTTGGCGCCCTTCACCGCGATGCCCTGCTGCTGCAGATGCTTGGCGACGCTCTTGAGCGCGCCCCAACCGCCGGCGGGGCCCTTGTAGAAGTGGATCTTTTGTTCGGTCATGTGAGAGTTACCCCCAGTTCGAACGGGCCCTCGCAGGCCCGTTCAACACCCCCCGAGGGGGTAGCGGACCGACCCGAAGGCCGGTCCCTGGCCGGGCGCGGCGGTGGCGGTCGAGACAGGCTCGGTGCCACCGGCGCGCCGGACGATCGGCAGTATCAGCTGAAGAACTTCGCCGCGCTCAGCAGGGTGCGGTAAATCCCCCAGGCCAGAGGGATGCTCACCGCCGCCCAGGCCAGCGCCACCAGCGCCACCGGGGTGGCCTTGCCGGCGCCCGGGCCGCTGCCCACTTCATTGGCGGCCGCCTTCTCGCTGGCCAGCTTCTTCTCGATGGCCAGTTCGGCGTCGGTCATGAAGTGCTTGTCGGCCACCGGGCGGATCATCAGGTTGGCGATCAGGCCGATCACCAGCAGGCCCACCAGGATGTACATGGTCTGGTTGTAGACCTGGTCCTTGGGGATGCCCAGGCCCAGCTGGTAGTCGCGCATGTAGTTCACGACGATGGGGCCCAGGATGCCGGCGGTGGCCCAGGCGGTCAGCAGACGGCCGTGGATCGCGCCCACCATCTGGGTGCCGAACAGGTCGCCCAGGTAGGCCGGCACGGTGGCGAAGCCGCCGCCGTACATCGACAGGATCACGCACACCGCGGCAACGAAGGCCAGCTTGTGGCCGGCAGCGGCACTGCTCGGCAGGCTGGCATACAGCAGGCCGCCCAGCACGAAGAACACGGTGTAGGTCAGCTTGCGGCCCAGCTTGTCGGACAGCGAGGCCCAGACGAAGCGGCCACCGATGTTGAACAGGCTCAGCAGCGCGGTGAAGCCACCGGCGATGGCGGCGATGGCGGCCAGCTGGCCCTTGTCCAGCTCACTGAACGGCAGTTCCAGGCCGATCAGCTTGCCGCCGAAGATTTCCTGCAGCATCGGGCTGGCCATGCCGATCACGCCGATGCCGGCGGACACGTTCATGCACAACACGATCCACACCAGCCAGAACTGGGGGATGCCCCAGACCTTCTTCACGTGCACGTGGCGCTGCGTGATCATGGTGTTGCTGGCTTGGGCGACCGGCGGCGTCCAGCCTTCCGGCTTCCAGCCGGTCGGCGGCACGCGGTAGCCCATCGCACCGGCGACCATGAACACGAAGTACACCAGCGCCATCACGACGAAGGTCTGCATCACGCCGGCGTCGGTCGGGGTGGCGAAGTGCTTCATCAGCTCCACCGCCAGCGGCGAGCCGATCATCGCGCCGCCGCCGAAGCCCATGATCGCCATGCCGGTGGCCATGCCACGACGGTCCGGGAACCACTTGATCAGCGTCGAGACGGGCGAGATGTAGCCCAACCCCAGGCCGATGCCGCCGATCACGCCCGAGCCCAGGATCATCATCCAGAACTGATGGGTATGAATGCCCAGCGCCGACAGCAGCATGCCGCCGCACCAGCACACGGCGCTCACCAGACCCGCCTTGCGGGGGCCGGCGCGTTCCAGCCAACCGCCCCAGATGGCGGCCGAGCAACCGAGGAACACGAAGAACAGGGTGTACATCCAGCCCAGCGTGGCGACGTTCCAGTCGCACGCGGTGGTGAACAGCTGGGCAAAGAAGCCGACGTCCTTGCCGCAGGCAGCACCGGTGCCGGCGGTCTGCAGCATCTTGGACAGCGGCAGCCAGAACACCGAGAAGCCGTAAGCCATGCCGATGCACAGATGGATGGCGAGCGCACTGGGCGGCACCAGCCAGCGGTTGAAGCCGGGAGCGGCGATGGTGCGCTCCTTGGCCAGCCAGCTCGATCCGCCGGAGGCGGCCGCCGACGGGTCGTTCAGCACTGTAGACATGGGTTCTCCTGAAAAGAAAATGAGCCGCGACGCGGCACTTTATGAAGCCACCCGGCGGTCAAGGACCCTCCTCCCGCCACCGGATGTTTGCGATCTTGCGGACAGTTTCCAGACACGGCATGCGTGAAACCACCAGCGTGAACTGAGGCTCCGCGACGCTCGTGAGGACTTGCTCACCGGTTACATCCGGCAAAGATTGAGCACGTCCGCTCGCAACTACCGCGATATTGACGCAAGTCATTGACAATCACTCACAACAACACCCCTCTTTCGGACATCTATCGCACGAAAACGCCGTCTGGTTATGTCAGGCAGGACCAGCGGTCGGATGTGGGCGATAGGGGGAGCGCCGTGCAGCTGAGCAACCGTTCACACCTTTTGCAGCGGGGCCGGCCGGCGGGCGATGGGCGATCGTTTGGGGCGCCGAGCCCGGCCCAGGTTGGCCCAGATGGGGCAGGACAAGCGGGTCGCCGCATCGCAGGATGGCCGGTCCCTCCGCTTTGCCGACCGATCGTGGATCGACGGTCCCCGCTGCCATGACGACAGATGCCTCCGCTCCTGCTGCCGCTCCCGCGCCTGCTGTGTCCTCCTCGCCGACGCCCAGGTCCGGACCGGCCCGGATGCCGCCGCCCTCGGCGGAGGACGCCACGTCGGGCACCTTGAAGGACAACGGTCCGACGCCGATCGGCGGCAACCGTGCGGCGGTGCTGCTGGCCGGCATCGCCGGCTATGTCGACACCTTGGGGTTTGTGGCGCTGTTCGGCCTGTTCACGGCGCATGTGACGGGCAACTTCGTGTTGATCGGCGCGGAGCTGATCCGGCCCGGGCACGGCGTGTTGTTGAAGTTCCTGGCGTTTCCGGCGTTCGTGCTGGCGGTGGCGGCCTCCCGGGTGATCGCGCTGTGGCGCGAGCGACGGGGGCGTCCTGCGCTGCGCCCCTTGCTGGCGGTGCAAGCCGTGCTGCTGCTGGGATTCATGGGCGCGGGCGTGATGGGGCAGCCCATCCAGGGCACCGACGCACCGTGGCCGATCGCCGCCGGATTGCTCGGCGCGGCGGCCATGGGGCTGCAGAACGGCACCGGTCGGTTGTTGCTGGCCAAGCTGACGCCGCACACCGTGATGACGGGCAACGTCACCCAACTGGTCCTGGAACTCACCGATTACCTGCTCGGGCATCGGGATGCTGCGGTGCGCGAGCGCATGAGCAAGCTGGGCTGGCCGATCGCCGCGTTCGGGGCGGGCGCGATCCTGGGCGCGCTGGGATATGTGCAATTCGGCTTTATTGCGCTGCTTCCGGCGGTGGCGGCGGTGGTTTTCCTGGCGCGACGCGGGATTGCGGTCTAGAGTGAAACCGCAGTCAGGCGAAAGATAGATCGCGCGCGGACGCGGCCGGTGGGGGTGCGGGTCAACCCGCACACCGATGTCCGGTTGTCCTACATGCGCTAGCGGCATCGCCTCACGCCCGGGGAACGCTGTCGGGTTCACAGTCACCCCTAACCGATCTTGCTATCGGCTCAGCCCTTCAAGCCATCAAGGAGAGACCCCATGAATGCCACCAAATCACTCGTGACCGGTGCCGTCGCCCTGACCGCTTTCGCCAGCGTGCTGGGCATGGCTTACGCGCAAGTCGAGAACGCCACCGACGCCACCCAGGCCCAGTCGATGCAGCAACAGCAGCCGGCCCAGCCGACCGAGCAAATGCCGCCGGCTGAGCAGACGATGCAATCCACGACGCCGGCGGCCAACAACGCCAATCCGCAGTCGCAAACCCTGCCGGAATCCCAATCGACTCGTTCGACCCAATCGACCCAGCCGGCCGATCAGTGGCAGAACCAGAACCCGACCAGCCAGCAGGATCCGCTGCCGACCGAGCCGACCAGCGCAGGTGCTCCGGCGCCGCGTGCCGACCGTAACTGATAGGCCTCGTCGCGCCCCCCTTCCCCCAACCCACCTTGAGCCCCATTCATGATGCGCGTGCCACCAGGTGACGACTCTGGCGATCCGTCGACTTCGGCGGTGTCGCCGGAGACCCCGGCTTCGCCGGTCAGCCCCTTGCGTGAACGCCTGGGATGGGCCCTTCAGGGATTGGGATTGGGTGTGGTGGCCGCCTTGCTGGCCTGGCCAGTTGCCACCTATGTGATGAAGCAGATGCGGCCTGCGCCGCCTGCGCCCATCGCTTCCTCCTCCACCCATCCACCGGTCCAACCGGTCGCCCAGGCCCCCGCACCAGTGCTGCGGACCGGCACGGCCGATTTCGGAAAGACCCAAGCTTCTCCGCAAGCGCGTCAGCTCGCCCAATGGGTGATGACGGGCTTCGATCACGGCGGACGACCGTTTGCGATCCTGGACAAGCGTCAGGCGCAGGTCTTCGTCTTCTACCCGGACGGCAAGCTGGCCGGCGCCACGCCGGTGCTGCTGGGTTATGCGTCGGGCGATGACAGCGTCGCCGGCATCGGTCTTCGTCCCATCGCTGAAGTGAAGCCGTCCGAGCGCACGACGCCGGCGGGCCGCTTTGTCGCCCAGCCGGGCAAGAACGCGATGAATGAAGATGTCCTGTGGGTGGACTATGACGCGGCGGTGTCGATGCACCGCGTGCGGGTCACCAATCCGGCGGAACGTCGCCTGGAGCGCTTGGCCACGCCATCGCCCAAGGACAACCGGATCAGCTATGGCTGCATCAACATGCCGGTGAAGTTCTTCGAAAACCAGTTGTGGCCGATCCTCGGCAAGCGCGGCGGCATCGTCTATGTGCTGCCGGAGAAGAAGCCCGTCGAGACGGTTTTCGCCGAGCAGATGAAGCGCGCCAAGGCCGGTCAGGCAACCTGATTTCGCCCTTCACTTCGGTGCGCAGACGCGAAGTCGGGGAAGCCGGTCGCCTCGTGTCGTCAGGCGCTCCGCATTCCTCCCCGAGTCGACCGGCTTCCCCGACTCGAACCACCGAGCCGTTCCACCCTCCTGCCACCGCAGCATCCACCCTTTCGCAGGGCACAAGCCAGAGGTCGCCCGGAGGAATGTGAACACGCCTGACGGAGGGCGACCTCTGGCTCGTGCCCTGGCGCTCGGTGGTCCGCATGAAGGACGCCTCCTCTCCGAAGCGTCACTGCGCAGACCTCAACGACCGCCCCTCACTTCGGTCCGCAGACGCGGAGTCGGAGAAGCCGGTCGCCTCGTCTCGTCAGGCGCTTCGCATTCCTCCCCGAGTCGACCGACTTCCCCGACTCGAACCACCGAGTCGTTCACCGACCTGCCACCGCAGCATGCACCCTCTCGCAGGGCACGAGCCAGAGGTCGCCCGGAGGAATGTGAACACGCCTGACGGAGGGCGACCTCTGGCTCGTGCCCTGATGCTCGGTCGTCCGAAACGCCACCCAAGCCAACCGCCAAAGCCGTCCCCGTTGCGAATCCTCACAACGTGAGCGGGAAACGGCATTCAACACCCTCACACCCCGTGGGCGCCGCGCTTGCCCGTGACCGAAGCCCCGCTTGTCCGCCAGCTGTTCCCTGTCCCCTGGATCGTCGATTGCTGTCGCCTCGCCAAGCAATGATCACAGGAGACTTCCCCATGCCCCTCGCCACACCCCGATTCCGACGTTCCGCCATCGCTCTTGGGCTGGCAGGTGTGGGTCGCTCGATGAGCGCTTCACCGCGGCGCGTCATCACGTCGGCGAGCGCCGCACTGCGGGCGGCGGGCGCGATGGCGACCGTGGGGACGCTGGTGGTCGCCGCGGTGCATCAGCCGGTCCAGGCCCAGGTCAGCACCGCCACGCTGCGTGGGCAGGTGAGCTTGCCGGCAGCCAACAGCGGGACTGCGGGTGCCGCGTCTGGCGCAGGCTGGAGTTTGGTGGCTGTGAATCAGGCCAATGGAACGACCTACCGAGCGCGGATTCAGCCGGATGGCCGTTATCTGCTGGTGGGTCTCGCACCCGGCGCTTACGCGCTCAGGCTGACCAATGAAGCGGGCACCGTGGTCAAGACCGATCAGATCACCTTGGCGGTGGGCGAGATCGCCTCGCATGATCTGGCCGCAGCGACCAGCGCGGATGCCAATGCCGCGGAGGGCGAGACCGTGGTCCAGCTCGGTACGGTGACGGTGGCGGGATCGTCGATCCGTCAGGGCGTGCGTGATCCGCAGGTCGGCACCACGGTCTCGCAGAAGATGATCGAAGCGTTGCCGCAGACGACCCGAAACTTCCTGAGCGCCGCGGACCTGGCGCCCGGCGTGTCGTTTTCCAGCGATGCGAGCGGCGTGAGCCGACTGCAGTCCGGCGCGCAAAACAGCGACCATGTGAATGTGTTCATCGATGGCGTCGGCCAGAAGAACAACATCCTGCGCGGCGGCCTCAGCGGCCAGGACAACTCGCGCGGCAATCCATTCCCGCAATCGGCGATCGCCCAATACAAGGTGCTGACGCAGAACTACAAGGCGGAGTTCGATCAGGTCAGCAGCGCGGCCATCACCGCCGTGACCAAGTCCGGCACCAACGAGTGGCATGGCGAGCTTTACGGCGACCGCACCGGTACCAACTGGCGAGCGAAGAATGCGCTGGAGAAGGAACGTGAGGCACAGGGCGTGTCTCGCCCCAGCTCGCAGAAGTATGAATATGGCGGCAGCGTCGGCGGTCCGATCGTGAAGGACAAGCTGCATGTCTTCTTTGCCTATGACGGCAAGCGGATTGAAGATTCCCGCCAGATCGCCGGTCAGAACTTCGAGAAGCTGCCGGATGTCGGCATCGTGCCCGATCTGCGCGCGCGGCGCGGCAATCAGGTCGACCCCTTCCATGAGGATCTGCTGTTCGGCAAGCTCGATGCGCAGCTCAATGAAGAACATCGGCTGACGCTGACCGCCCGACTGCGCCGCGAAACCGACCGCATTGCCGAGGATCGGAATCTCTCGCTCCCGGGCAATGACAAGGAGCGCAAGAACGACGAGACGCGCATCGACCTGAAGCATGAATGGTCGCGCGACGATTGGCTCAATGAGGCGCGCATCGGCTATGAGGACTACGAGTGGAATCCTGCGTCGGCTTCGACGGCGGCGTTCGTCCGCTACAAGGTCTCGACCAGCGATCCGCAGGCGATCGCCACCTCGCAGGATGTAATTCTGGACGGCGGCTCACCGGATGCGCAGAAGCGTCAGCAGCGCGGCTTCTTCCTGTCGGAGGAACTCAGCTACACCGGCTTTGATCGGCATGTGATCAAGGGCGGCGTGAAGATGAAAGACATGCGCTATGACCTGAGCGGCACGGCCAATGCGGTGGACATCGTCGATGTGCTGATCGACCGCAGCACCGGCCTGCCCTATTGGGATGGCGCGAACTGCCTGGGCAGCAATGTCTCCAACAACGGCAGCAGCAGCGATCAATGCAACATCCGGCGCGCGGTGGCACCGTCGGTGGCGAATTTCAAGAACCGGCAGTGGGGCCTGTATCTGCAGGACGACTGGAGCGTGACCTCCCGGCTGGAGCTCAATCTCGGCCTGCGCTGGGACTATGAAGACAACATGCTCAACAACCGCTACGCCACGCCGGCCGATCGGGTGGCGGCGCTGTTCGCGGCGGATGTGACCCGTTTCGGCATTGCGCCGGTGGCGGGCCAGACCTATGCCCAATCGCTGGCCAAGGGCGGCATCGACATCACCCAATACCTGAGCGACGGCCGCTCGCGGCAGTCGTACAAGAATGCCTTCGCGCCGCGCATCGGCTTTTCCTACGACGTGCTGGGCAATCGCGCGACGGTGCTGTTCGGTGGCTACGGCCGCAGCTATGACCGCACCATGGCCAACCATGCGCTGGACGAGCTGCAGAAGAATCAACCGGCCAATGGCGAGATCTGGTTGATTCGCAATGATCTGAAGATGCCGTACTCGGATCAGTTCAGCATCGGCCTGCGTCAGGCGCTGTCGCCGACCTGGAACGGCGAGATCGCCCTCAGCCGTGTCGAAGAGAAGAACCAGTTCGCCTGGTTCAGCGGCAATCGCGACCCGAATGGCGGCTTCGGCACTCAGAGCGCGGTGGATCCGCTGTGGGGTGGCCCGAATGGCTTTGGCCAGGTGGTGCTGGGCGACGCGATCGGACGCTCGCGGACGGATTCGCTCTTCCTCAAAGCGGAGCGGCCCTACAACGAAGCGACCGGTTGGACGGCCACGCTGGCCTACACCTACAGCGATCCCAAGACCTCCAACCGCGAATGGACCAACGACATCTTCGACTGGACCTATGGCCGTCCGGGCCGTGGCTGGAATCCCAGCACGTTGGTGGACCGTCATCGCGTGGTCGGCGCGTTCATGACCGACAAGCTGCTGCCGTGGGGCATGAGCTTCTCGGCCAAGGCGACTTATGCGAGCGGCTTCATCCGCCGCCTGACCAACTGCGTCAGCGGCGCGACGAGCTGCGTGCTGCAGCGTGGTGAGTCGCCCAGCTATCGGCAGGTGGACATCAGCCTGGGCAAGGAATTCCGCTATGGCGCCCATCGCCTGGGGCTGCGGCTGGATGTGCTGAACCTGTTCGGCGCCGACAACTTCAACGGCTTCGACGATTGGGTCGGCAGCGCCCCCGCGGCGGGTCAGCCGGCCAACCGGCTGGGGGGGGACAACCTCAATCTGGACAAACCCAACAGTGCTCGCGGCGACAACCGCGCGATGCGGGTGGTGGTGAACTACAAGTTCTGAGGGAGGGCCGGCTGAGCGCCGGCTGAGCGGCGGCTGAGTGCCGGCTGATTCAGGCCGCGCGGCGAGAAACGGGCGGCGCGGAAGCCCGGCCGCCGCCAACGGCGTGTCGCGATGGCCGCGTGCGACGCGGCTGGCGCCACGCTCAGACCGCGTCCGCCACGCTCAACTCGAGTCGCTTGCCGAGCGCGCGCAGTGCCAGCGCAATCGTGTCGATCTTGGTGGGATGGCGCAAGGTGGTGAGCCGATTGACTTCCTGCGCGCGGATGTTCATGCGCCGCGCCAATTCCGCATGCCGAGTGCCTTGAGACAGCATCTCGTTGAGCAGCAGCACCTTGGCACCGACGCTGGGCGGCAAGTCGATCAACACCTGCCCTCGCTTGAGAGGCGACGGCGGCGGGACGATGCGCTTGTCCTCGAAGTAGAAATCCATGGCGGTGGTCAGTGCATCCACCGCCATGGCCAGGGCCTCTTCACGGGTGTCTCCGAAGGTGATCGCTTCCGGGATGTCCGGGAAGGTCACGCCCACACTGTCGCCATCACGGGTGATCCGGGCGGGGTAGCTCAACATGCGGCTCTCGCTTTCTGTTCAGCGCTGCTGAAGTTGCAGCTGTTTGAGAATCGCCCGTCGCGTGCCCTCGGGCAATTCCCTGGAGGGATGCCGCGGCAGGACCGATTGGCGCCCATCGAGATAGACCTTGGTGTGCAGCGACCCCTCGACAAACACCGCCCCTTGACGCTGCAGCCATGCTTTGAACTCAGCAATCTTCATTGCGCCTCCTGCGTGCCGACGGTCAGTCCGCGCATGCAGGGCGAAGTTCTTGGGTTCTGGTAACGAGTGGTGAGCGCGTCGCGAGGCGGTTGTCAGTGGGTCACGAGTTCAACTGAATGCGCACGAAGACCAAGCCCACCAAACAGCCGCAATCATAAACAAATTTGCTTACCTTCCGCATCACCGGAATTTGGCAGATCGCGGCAAGTGGAGGTCAAGCTATTCCCGCGTGGCCGGGGCGCCCGCTGGCGTGCTTGGCCCTGTGTTCCATCAGCGCCATCACGGCGCGCCCTGGCGGGCGATCAACGCTCGTCGTTCTGAAGGTTGGTCACTTCCGCCCATTCGTCCCAGCTGGACTCCTGGACCTCCAGGCCGTCCAGGGACGCCGGCGCCGCCGCGTCCGGCAGCAAGGCCGGGCGGCGCTGCATCAGCAGATCCGTGTGGCGCAGGATGCGCTGCATCACCCCGCTGAACTGGTGGGGATGAAGTGGCTGAGGTTGCCGTGGCGTCTGTGACGCGCCTTGAGACCCTTGACCCTCGAATTGACCGTACCGCATGTTGTTATCTCCCGTCGAGTGCTCACTATCGACGCGAGAGCGCGGAGCGGATATCCCACCATGGGGTGTATCCGCATGTGTCGGGCCCGGGCCGGGCCGTCAGATCACCTGTCGCAGCAGGGCATACAGGGCCAGCGCGCCCGACACCAGGGCGAAGACGGTTTTCATGGAACGGCTGGCAATGAAGGCGCCGATCAGGCTGGAAACCAGGATGGCGGCAAAGATGTAGTTGGTTTTCATGGGGCGCGATTGTGGCGCTGCCTCATGACGTCGCCCGGTTGATTTCGACCGTGATGTGAACCAGTTCCTCATGCACGGCCAGGAGTTGCTTGAAATCCGTCGCGCTCGCGTCCGCATTCGTCACCAACGCCACGATGCAGGCGTAATGCGCACGCCCCACCCGCCACACATGCAGATCGGAAATCGTCGCCGGCCAGGGGCTGTGCTGAATCACCTCCCGGATTTCGGCCACCACCGGCGCATCCATTTCGGCATCCAGCAAGACCCGACCCGTGTCGAGCAGCAGGCCCCGCGCCCAGACCGCCACCAGCACCGCACCGACGATCCCCATCACCGGATCCAGCCAATCCGCGCCCCACAAACGCCCGCCGAACAGCGCCACGATCGCCAGGACCGAGGTCGCCGCATCGGTCAGCACATGGACATAGGCCGCCCGCAGGTTGAGATCGTGGACGGCGGCATCCGGCGGGGCGGCCGCGGCGGAGGGCTGGCCCGGCCGTGCGACCGGGGCATGATCGTGCTCATGGCCATGCCCGTGGTGGTGGTCGTGGCCCGTCCCGTGCGAATGTCCGTGTCCGTGTCCGTGTCCGTGTCCGTGTCCGTGTCCGTGATGATGTCCGCCCCGCAGCAGCCAGGCGCAGACCAGATTGACAAGCAGGCCCAGCGCCGCGACGGCGATGGCTTCGTCGTAATGAATGGCCGTGGGCCGCATCAGCCGCTCGACCGACTGGAACAGCATCAGCCCCGCCACGCCCACCAGCAGCAGCGCGCTGGCGAAACCGCCCAGCACTTCGATCTTCCAGGTCCCGAAGGCGAACTGGCCATGCCCCGCCCAGCGCCGGGCGGCCGCATACGCCAGCACCGCGACGCCGAGCGCCACCGCATGCGAGCTCATGTGCCAGCCGTCCGCCAGCAGCGCCATCGAATTGAAAACGTAGCCCCCGACGATCTCGCCCACCATCATCACGACGGTCAGCAACACCGCCCAGCGGGTGTTGCGCTCCGCCAGCGGATTGCCTTCATCGAAGACATGGGTGTGGTGCCACGGGGTGGAAGACGGTGCAGTCATGACGGCTTGAGCTGGAGGTGACGCCGGCGCCCCTCTGGACGGGCCGCATCGGCACATGAAGCAGTCGCCCAGCCCGTGCGAATCACGCGCATGCGGGGCGATCAGTGCGACGGTCGATTCGTGTCGCAAATACTCCCCCCCAGTATAAGCAGCCCAGTCGATGCCGCTCCTAGAATGGCCCTCATGGCACACACCATCACAGGCAAGAAGAAGCTGCTCACCCGCATCCGGCGCATCCAGGGCCAGGCCGCGGCGCTGGAGCGCGCGGTGGAGCAAGGCGCACAGGACGCCGACTGCCTGGCGGTGCTGCAGCAAATCGCGGCCATTCGCGGGGCGGTCAATGGCCTGATGGCCGAGGTGCTGGAAGGCCATGTGCGGGAGCACCTGGGCGATCCGACCCTGGATGCCGCCGCCCGCGCGCAGGAAACCGACGCCGTCATCGATGTGCTGAAAGCCTATTTGCGCTGAGCCTCGGCGCGCGGCGCCGCACCGCCGGCCCCGGTGAGCCACCCCACGCCGGCCGGCCCGCCGCCCGGGCGCGCGGCGCGCACGTCGTTTGCCCAGCCCCTTTTTCACCGCTCACGCGCAGGGGCGTCGCCTCTGCCGAAGGGCCTACGCAGGAACGCTGAGAGGGCTGCTTGCGCCCGACGGTAGACTGCGCCGCACTGCAGCGAACGATCTTTGGGGAACGGCTTGGCGCCAGAACAGAATTCAGCGTTACGGGTGGTGGTGCTGGGCGGCTCGGCCGGCAGCATCGAGGTGCTCGGCACCGTGCTCGCGGACCTTCCGAAGGAGCCGGGTTTCGCCGTCCTGGTGATCACTCATCTGGACCCTACCGAAGAGACCCGGCTGCCCGAATTGCTGCAGCCGCGCACCGAGCTGCCGGTCGAACGCCTGGAGCATCTGCGCAAGATCGAGCACGGCCGCGTGTTCGTCATGCCGGAGAACGCCAGCGTCATGGCGCTGGATGGCCACTTCCGCCTGACCCGCCGCCCGCCCGGCCTGCATCTGCCCATCGACACCTGCCTGGCCTCGCTGGCGCAGGACCCGGAAGTGCAATCGGCCGTGGTGATCCTGTCCGGCACCGGCCAGGACGGCGTGGCCGGCATCATCGATCTGAAGGCCGCGGGCGGCCTGGCGATCGCGCAGTCGCCGCAGACTGCCGCCCATGACGGCATGCCCACCGCCGCGATCAACACCGGGCTGGTGGACGCGGTGCTCGCGCCCGCCGAGATCGCGGAACACCTGATCCAGCGCTTTGGTCGGCCCGACAGCCTCTCGGCCAACATCGGCGCCGACACGCCCGACCCCAACCCGGATGCGCTGGAGACCGCGCTGGCGCTGGTGCAGCAAAAGGCCGGCGTGAACCTGGGCTATGTGAAGGATGTGAATCTGCGCCGCCGCTTCCTGCGTCGCGTGCTGCTGCAGAAGGACCGCGATGTCGACGGCTATCTGCAGCTGCTGCGGATCGACCCGAAGGAAGCCGCCAGCCTGCGCGACGACGTGCTGATCGGCGTCACCGCCTTCTTCCGCGACGCCGAATTCGTGAACGTGCTGCGGCAGACCATCATTCCCAAGCTGCTGGAACTGCGCCACGACCCGATCCGGATCTGGGTGCCCGCCTGCTCCACCGGCGAGGAGGTCTACACCATCGCCATGCTGCTGCATGACGCGCTGCAGACCGAAGGCTCCAACCGCCGCGTGCAGATCTTCGGCACCGACATCAACGAGGCCTCGATCGAAACCGCGCGCGCCGGGCGGTACTCCGCCGCCTCGCTCGAAAACGTGCCCCAGCCTTTCCGCGAGACCGCCTTCGTGCCCAGCAACGGCGGCTATCTGGTCGCCAAGGAACTGCGCGAGATGTGCGTCTTCGCGCGGCACAACCTGCTCACCCATGCGCCGTTCTCCGGCATGGGCCTGATCAGTTGCCGCAACATGCTGATCTATCTGCGCAAGGAAGCGCAGCAGCATGTTTTCGAGGTGCTGCACTACGCCTGCCGACCCGACGGCTTCATGATCCTCGGACGCGCCGAAGCGGCCTCGGCCGCCGATGGCTTCGAGCATGCCGGTGCGCCGCATCTCTATCGCAAGCTCAGCACCGCCCGACGGCCCCGCCCGCTGTTCCCGATCGATGCGCTGCGCCCCTGGGCCAGCGAAGGCAACCAGCCGCGCGCGGCCATGCCGCCGCAACCGGACCGGGTCGCCGACGCCGCCAACCGCGTCGCCCTGGCCCGGTATGTGCCGCCCGGCTTCGTCGTCAACGACAACGGCGATGTGGTGCAGTTCCGCGGCGATGTGGCGGCCTTCATCTCGCCCGCGAGCGGCGAGGCCACCCTGGCGCTGCCCCGGCTGCTGCACACCGAGCTGAATGTGCCGGTGCGCACCGCCCTGATCGAGGCCAAACGCACCGCGCAGCCGGTGCGCCGCGAGCGGGTGCAGCTCAACGAGCTGCGCTATGTGCTGGAGGTGCTGCCCTTCGACGCCGAAGGCGCGGCGCGGCACTTCCTGGTCACCCTGGCGCCGCAGTTCGAGGATGTCGGACCCAGCCTGGTGCTGCCTTCGCAGCCGCCGCGCATGGACGATCTGGAGCGCACCGTCACCACGCTGTCGGACGAGCTGGAAGCCACGCAGGCGCAGCTCAAGACCATGGTGAGCGAGTTCGAGTCCGCCAATGAAGAGCTGCGCACCGCCAACGAGGAGATGCTCAGCACCAACGAAGAGCTGCAGAGCGCGAACGAAGAACTGCAGAGCGCCAAGCAGGAGCTGGAGTCGGCCAATCAGGAGCTGATCTCGCTGAATGATGAGCTCAAGTCCCGCAACGACGAGCTGGACCAGGTCAATGACGACCTGAGCAATCTGGTGGAAGGCATCCCGCTGCCGGTGGTGCTGCTGGATCGGCAGCTCAAGCTGCGCCATGCCTCGCCCCAGGCGGCGCAATTGTTCGGCCTGTCGCCGGGCGACATCGGCGAGCCGATCAGCCAGGTCAGCACCCGCTTCTCGGTCGGCGATCTGGAGCAACTGGTGCAGACCGCCGTGCAGGGCCTCACCGCCGTCGAGCATGAATACCAGGACAGCGCCAAGCATTGGTGGATGATCAATGTGCGGGCCTACCGCACCTCCGACGACCGCATCGACGGTGCCGTGATCGCCTTCCAGGACATCCATGAACTGCGTTGCGCGCTGGACAGCGCCCAGCGCGCACGCGGCGACGCCGAGCGGGCCAACATCGCCAAGGACGAGTTCCTGGGCATGGTCTCGCATGAGCTGCGCGCACCGCTGAACGTGATCGCCGGCTGGGCCTCGGTGCTGCGCCAGTCGCAAGAGCGGCAGATGCTGAGCGAGGCCACGGCCACCCGCGCCATCGCCACCATCCTCAAACACTGCCAATCCCAGTCTCAGCTGATCGACGACCTGCTCGACGTGTCGCGCATTGCGTCCGGCCATCTGGCGCTGGAGATGCGTCCGATCGACCTGAGCGCCAGCCTGCGCGCCGTGACCGAAAGCCAGGCGCCGACCGCCGATGCCAAGGGGCTCACGCTGCAGGCCGGCGGGCTGCAGCAGCCACACCGCATCCAGGGCGATCCGCGCCGGGTGCAGCAGATCATCGCCAATCTGCTCGGCAATGCGGTGAAGTTCACCCCCAACGGCGGACGCGTCACCGCGACGCTCAGCCGGGTCGGCCCGATGGTCGAACTGGCCGTGGTCGACAACGGCATCGGCATCCGCGCCGACCAGCTGCCGCGCCTGTTCGACCGCTTCACCCAGGCCGACAACAGCCGCACCCGCGAATACGGCGGGCTGGGCCTGGGGCTGTCCATCGTCCGGCATCTGGTGCTGGCGCACGGCGGCACCGTGACGGCGTACAGCGACGGTGAAGGCCGCGGCACGCGCCTGACGGTGCGCTTCCCGGCCATCGACTTCTCGGTCGCGCCCACCGACGACACGCCGCCGCTGCGGGAAACCGCCTCGCATGACCTCTCGGGCCTGCGCCTGCTGGTGGTCGACGACGACCTGCATGCGCTGGAAGCGGTGGAGCATCTGCTGCGCACCACCGGCGCCGACGTGCGCACCGCCGGCTCGGTGGCGGCAGCGCGTGAAGCGCTGGACCGCGGCGCCATCGATGCCTTGATCAGCGATGTGGCGATGCCCGGCGCCGACGGCTATGCGCTGATCCGCGATCTGCGCGAGCGCGAGCGCCGCGGCGATTTCCGCGCGGCGAGCGAGGCCGCCGATGGCGCCGGACCAGCCGCCGGGGATCGCGGCGCGGTGGCGCCTCGGGTGGTCGCCATTGCACTCACCGGACTGGCGACCTTGCAGGATCGGGACGAAGCGATTGCCGCAGGCTTCGACGACCACATCGCCAAGCCGGTCGACGTGGACCTGCTGATCGAAAAGCTGGTGCTCGCGCTGCCTCGCTGAGGCCTGCCGTCGGCGGGCGCGGCACGCCCGCCGCCAGGCGGCTCCCGGCCGGAAGGCCCGTAGGCATCGGGGACAAACGCCGTCCCCCTCTGCGCTCGGCAGCGCACAGTGCCGTTGTCGGGCACGCGTCGGGCACGCATCGCGAACGCTTCTTGGGCATGTGCATTGCCGCTTGGCAGCACAACAGCGACGCCCCGAGGAGCCAGCGCAATGAGCCTTCCGCCCGACCTTCAGCCGGTGCATTTCCAAGCCGACATGGAGCAGACCGAACCCGGTGAGATCGACACCATTCGGGAGCTGGTCGAGGTCTTCCTCGAGATGGCCCACACCGTGGCCGACAACGAAGGCCATGCCTTCCGTGCGGTGCATGCCAAGGGTCATGGCTTGCTGCGCGGCACGCTGACCGTGTTGGACGACCTGCCCGCGCCGTATGCGCAGGGCCTGTTCGCGCAGCCGGGCCGCTATGACGCGCTGATGCGGCTTTCGTCGCCACCGGCGGAGCAGCTGTCCGATCAGGTCTCCACGCCTCGCGCGATGGCCTTGAAGCTGATGCGTGTGCCCGGTGACCGCGTGGCCGAATCGGCCGACCACGACACGCAGGACTTCCTGATGGTCAATGGTCCCGCGTTCTCTCGCGCCGGTCCGAAGGACTTCCTGAAGGACATGAAGCTGCTCGCCGCCACCACCGAGAAAGCACCGCAGGCCAAGGAGATGTTGTCCTCGGTGCTGCAGGGCGCGGAAGCGCTGCTGGAAGCGGTCGGCGGCGAGAGCGCGCAGCTCAAGGCGCTGGGCGGCGAGCCGCAGGCGCATCCGCTGGGCGAGACCTACTTCTCGCAGACGCCCTTCCTGTACGGGCCCCACATCGCCAAGTTCTCGATCGCGCCGGTGTCGCCGGCGCTCACCGCGCTCACCGACCTCCACCTGCACGGCGACGACGAGGACCTGCTGCGCCATGCCGTCTCGGCCTTCTTTGCGCAGGCGGCCGAGCCGGCCGAATGGGCGCTGCGCGTGCAGCTCTGTACCGATCTGGACCGCATGCCGATCGAGGAGGCGTCGGTGGTCTGGCCGGAGGAACTGAGTCCGTGGGTGACCGTCGCCTCGCTGCGCATCCCGCAGCAGCAGAGCTGGCTGCAGGGGCGCAGCCAGGTCGAAGAGGATGAACTCGCGTTCGATCCCTGGCATGCGCTGGCGGCGCATCGCCCGCTCGGTGCGGTGAATCGCGCGCGGCGCGTGGTGCTGGCCGCTTCGCGTCAGTTCCGTGGGGCGTTCAATCGATGCCCCATTCACGAACCGAGGCTGACGCGCCGCGCCTGAGGCGTCCCCACGGCCCGTCGAGCGCCTGAGGCGGCGGCTTGATCCGATCGTCGTAGCGGACGGCGATCAGGTCAAAGACGGGGTCGAGGAAGAGGACGCTGAGGTGGTCGATGCGGAAGCAGACGTCGGTGCGCCGCCCTCTGCCGTCGGCACTATTCCCGCGTGATCGCCCGTGGCGGCGCTGGCGTGCTGCGCTTGCTGATGGCGCCGACGTTTGACCTCATACATCCGCGCATCGGCCAGTTGCAGCGCTTCCTCGGCGCTCAGGCCGACCGGATTCAGCGCCACCACGCCGACGCTCGCGCCGGCGTAATGCAGCACCTGATCTCCCAGCTCGAAGCGACCGACGGTGGCCAGCGTGGCCCGCTGCTGCAGCGTGCGCGCCGCCAGGTGCGGCTCGCCGTGCTCGATCAGTGCGCCTTCCTGCGCCGGCCATTGGGTGAGATCGGCGCCGGGGCCGACCACCACGAACTCATCGCCGCCCATGCGAGCCAGCAGGTCGGAGCCGCGCAGCTCCAGCGACAGCCGCTGCGCGACGGCTTCCAGGAAGCGGTCGCCCACCTGATGCCCATGCCGGTCATTGATCGCCTTGAAGCCATCCAGATCGATGCAGCCGACCAGCACGCTGGTGCCGTCGCGCACCGCGCGGTTGAGCAGCCGCTGCAGATCGTCGAACAGTGCGCGGCGGTTGGGCAGGCCGGTCAGCGCATCGGTCAGGGCATAGGTGGTGAGCCGCTCATTGGCCAGGCGCAGCTCGGTCATCAGGCGCTCGCGCTGCAGGAACTGGCTGACCAGGGTCGAAAACAGCCGCAGCAGGGTTTCCGCATCGCCCCCGATCGGCTCGCGGCGCGGGCTGGCCGCGCACAGCGTGCCGAGCAGCTCGCCGCCATCGCCACGGATCGGGGAGGTCATGTAGGTCTTGATGCCCAGACGACGCGCGGCTTCGGAATCCGCCCAGAGCATGTCGACCTGGCTGGTGGCCAGGCAACCGCTGTCCAGCGCGCGCTTGCACAGGGTGTCCGACCACGGCACGGTCAGGCCCTCCGCCATCGCCAGGCTGCCGGTATTGCGCGCAATCTGGATCGTCTGTGTGTCGGCGTCCCGATCGATCGTCGTCAGATAGGTCGATTCCAGACCGGTGACCCTGCCCAGCATTTCCAGCAGCGGCCGGGCGAGTTGGTCCAGCGTGTGGGCTTGCGGAAGCGAGGTGGAAAGCTGGGCGAGCAGGGCATCCAAGATCGAGCGTGTTGTCGGGTGGTAACTATCGCCATATTGTCACAAGTCCGGGGAGCGACGACGGCCGCCTGGCGCCGGTCAGCGACCAGTCGTCCGCGCGGGACCGGCTTTTGCCGCCAGGGCGACCAAGGCGCCAGCCCGGCGCAGGAGACCGCTCATGAGCACCGACATCTTTCCGGACCCGACCGAGCGCCAGGCCGCTGCGCCGCTGACCGAGCCCGTGGCCGGCACCATCACCGCCCGCCGCGAAGGCCACTACCGCGGCATCGAGTACGTCGTCGAGGCGCGCGCGGTCGGCCAGGCGCATTGGCAGGGTCAGTTCCAGTTGCAGTCGCTGCCCATCAGCGGCACGGCCGATGCGCTGCATCCGTCGCTCGATCCGACCTGGGCGACCGAGAACGAAGCGCTGAATTTCGCCACCGAAGCGGCCTGCCATGCGATCGAGATCCGTGAGTTCGGTCGTCCGCAGGGTCAGGGGCATGACAGCCCCTCCAGTGCGCGGCGCACCGATTCGCTGGGGCAGTGACCGCTCAGGCCGCAGCCACGGCTGCGGTGAAGGCTGGCGCGAGGATCGCCTTGCGGGCCACCGTCAGGGCTGGGCTTCGCCCAGCGCTTCGGCCACCAGCGCTTTCTGCTCCTGGTGATGAATCGCTTGTGACGACGTCGCGCCCGACCCGGAGGTCGGCCGCGCGACGCAGCGCAAACGCACCCGCGCGGGCAGCAGCGGCTCCAGCAGCTCGCGCACGAAGCTCCACGCGCCCTGATTGCGGTGCTCTTCCTGCACCCAGGTGAGTTCGATCAGCCCCGGATAGCGGGCCAGCAGCGCGGTCAGCGCCTCGGCGGGCTCGGGATAAAACTGTTCCAGGCGCCAGATCGCCAGGTCCGAGCGGGTGACCGCCTGCCGGCCTCGGTCCAGGTCATAGAACACCTTGCCGCTGCACAGCAGTGCACGCTCGACCTGCGCGCGACGCTCCACCCGCTCATCGTCCAGCACCGGCTGGAAGTGGCCGTCCGTCAGAGCCTGCAGCGGCGCATGCGAAGCCGCCTCGTGATAAAGCGTGCCCTTGGGCGTCATCACCACCAGAGGTTTGCGTTGGGGCGACAGCCCCTGATGGCGCAAAAGATGAAACCACTGCGCTGCCGTGGACGGACAGGCCACCCGCCAGTTCCCGCCGCCGCACAGCTGGAGGAAGCGACCCAGATAGCCGCTGGAGTGATCCGGGCCGATGCCCTCATGGCCATGCGGCAGGAGCAGCGTCAGCGCGGAGGGCAATCCCCATTTCTCTTCGCCTGAGCTGATGTACTGGTCGACAAAGACCTGCGCGCCGTTGACGAAGTCGCCGAACTGGGCCTCCCAAATCGTCAGGCCGGTGGCGGTCTGCACGCTGTACCCGTATTCGAAGCCCAGCACCGCTTCTTCCGACAAGGGCGAATTCACGATGTCGAAACGCGCCGCGCCCTGGCCCAGCTGCCGCAGCGGCACGACCTCGTCCGGCTGGCGGGAGTCGGTCTGCGAGGTCCACACCGCCTGACGATGCAAGAAGGTGCCGCGACGGACATCCATGCCGGAGATGCGGATGTCCACGCCCCGTCGCAGCAGGGTGGCGTAGGCCAGGTTCTCCGCCAGGCACCAGTTGATGGGCATCGCCGGGGCCTCCGACGGCGACGGCGCGCCCTCCCCGGCCAGCGCCGGCGCCACCATGCGCCGCCAGTGATCGATCAGCGTCTGCACCACCACATGCGGCTGGAAGCCGGAGGGGAGCGTCGTCATCGCCATCACCAGGTCGCGCAGCTCGGTCGCCGTGACCGCGCGGTCGCGGGCGGTGGTCGCGGGGGACTCGGCGGTCTGCGGCACGGCGGCGCGGCGCGGCGCCGGCATCTCGGGGTTGGAAAAGTCCTGATGCGCCCGCACGCGGCTGCGGGTGACGTGGTCGGTCATCGCCTCCGGCGCGGCGACGCCTTCAGCCTGCAGCGCGGCGGCATAGAGATCGGGCACGGTGGTGTGGCGCTGGGTGATCGCATGCACCCGTGGCCGGGTGAGCGCGGGCACGTCGCTCTCCGAATGGCCCAGGCGGCGATAGCCGATCAGATCGATCACCACATCGCTGTGGAAGCGGGCGCGCCAGTCCATCGCGATCGCGGCGGCGCGCAAGGCCTGTTCCGGATCATCGGCATTCACCCGCAGCACCGGCGCGTCGACCATGCGGGTGACATCGGTGCAGCTCTGCGGCGGCCAGGTGGACATCAGGTTCGGCTCGGTGAAACCGATCTGGTTGTTGATGATCACATGCACCGTGCCGCCGACCGAGTAGCCCGGCTTGGTGCCCAGCATCAGGCTCTCCATTACCACGCCCTGCCCCGCGAAGGCCGCATCGCCATGCAGCATGACCGGCAGCACCTGCGCGGGACCGTCCTCGCCGAGCGCATCCTGGCAGGCGCGGGTCATGCCGACCAGCACCGGATAGACGCTTTGCAAATGCGACGGGTTGTGCGCCAGGATCAGTCGCACCGGACCATGGGCGGTCGGAAACGCCCGCTCGCCGCCGAAGTGATAGACCAGATCGGTGTGGCGCTCCGGATGCGGCGATTTCGGATCGAAGAAATCCAGCACCTGCGCCGGTGCCACGCCCATGAGGTTGACCAGCACATTCACCCGACCGCGATGCGGCATGCCCAGGAAGGCCCGCTGCACGCCGTGCGCCGCAGCTTCGCTGCACAGGCTTTCCAGCAGGGGGATCAGCGTCTCGCACCCTTCCAGCGAGAACCGCTTCGCATGCGGGAACTGCTGCGCCACATGCTGCTCCCAGGCCTGCGCGCGGATCAACCGCTCCAGCAGCGCCAGCCGCTCCCGCGCGCCCACCGGCGCGGGCGGCGCGGCTTCCATGCGATGGAACAGCCAGTCGCGCCGCATCTCATTGCGGATCGCGCTCGCATCCAGCGCCAGGCCGCCGCAGTAGGTCGCCTTCAGGCTGCGGTCCAGATCGGCGACGCTGCGCGCATTCCACAGCGGCGTGCCCGCCGGCGTCAGCCATTCCGACGGCGACAGCCCGAAGCGCTGCGGATCCAGCAGCCCGAGGTCGGCCGGCGCGCACAGGCCCAGCGGGTCCACCCGCG
The DNA here is from genome assembly GCA_913776825.1 of Burkholderiaceae bacterium. Taxonomy (GTDB): domain Bacteria; phylum Pseudomonadota; class Gammaproteobacteria; order Burkholderiales; family Burkholderiaceae_C; genus Roseateles. The sequence continues at coordinate 73,218 of CAJYPV010000026.1, read as the reverse complement.
CGCAGCGATGCCCATCGCGCCGGTGCGCCGCAATGAAGGCATGGACTTCGGGACGGAGACGGGGCTGCGACGGCGCGTGAAACGCCTCGCCGGGGACCTTGTCGTTCATGCGATCTCCATGGCTGGCGGCTCGTCAGGCTGCGAGCCGCCAAGACTGCCGCGGTGCCAGCCCTGGCGAAGCGCTGCCCAACGCCCGCGAGGCGCGATGCAAAGGGCCCTAGCCCTAGAGCACGAAGGCCCGCACCGCGTTGTTGAGCTGCGCCGCCTGGTCCTGCAAGGCCCAGGCGGACGCGGTGCTCTGCTCGACCATCGCGGCGTTCTGCTGGGTGGTGTCGTCCATCTGGATGATGGCGGCGTTGACCTGCTCGATGCCCATGCTCTGCTCGCGGCTGGAGGCGCTGATCTCCGCCACCACGCCGCTGACCTGCTGAATGCCGGCGACCACCTGCTGCATCGTGGCGCCCGCCTGCTCGACCAATCGACTGCCCGCACCGACCTGCTCGGCCGAGGCATCGATCAAGGTCTTGATTTCCTTGGCTGCGCTGGCGGAGCGCTGCGCCAGCGCGCGCACCTCCGACGCCACCACCGCGAAGCCGCGGCCATGCTCGCCCGCGCGGGCGGCCTCGACCGCCGCATTCAAGGCCAGGATGTTGGTCTGGAAGGCGATGCCATCGATCACGCCGATGATTTCGCCGATGCGCTGGGAGGAGGCGGAGATGGTGTTCATCGTCGCGACCACCTGCCCCACCGCCGTGCCGCCTTGCGCAGCGACGTCAGAGGCCGAGACCGCCGAGGCGCTGGCCTGGTTGGCGTTGTCGGCACTCATGCGAACGGCGGCGGTGAGTTCTTCCATGGCGGCGGCGGTCTGTTCCAGTGCGCTGGCCTGGGCCTCGGTGCGCGCCGACAGATCGGCGTTGCCCTGGGCCACTTCCTGCGCGGCGGCGGAAATGGTGTCCGCCCCATGGCGGACCTCGGTCACGATCACATGCAGGCTGCGCACCATGTGCTGCAGCGCGGCCATCAGGCGCCCGATCTCGTCATGGCTCTCCACCATCGGCCGATGGGTGAGATCGCCCTGGGCCACCCCTTCGGCCAAGGCGATCGCACTGTGGATCCGCGAGGTGATCGAGCGGGTGATGCTCCAGGCGATCACCCCGCCCAGCAGCACCGCCAGCACCGCCACGGCGCCCATCCATTGCTTGGAGCGCGACGCATCGGCTCGAGCGCGGTCCGCATCGTCGCTCATGGCGCGGGACTGGTAATCCACCATTTTGTCGATGAGCGCGTAATAGCGGACCTGCTGCTGCGCCATCTCACCCTGGTAGACCGCCATCGCCTGCTCGCGCTGGCCGGCCGCGATCAGGTCGAACAACTTGCGGACAGCGGCGCCGTAATCCTTGCGCGCCACCGACTGATCGGCAAAAAGCGCCTTCGCCTCGTCGGTGTTGAGCATCTTCTCGAACTTGGCGAAGTTCTCGGTGTTGGCGGCGCGGACGGCTGCGTAGTCGTCCATGTAGCGCTTGGCCTGGGCGGGCTCGGTGGTCAGCAACAGCCGGCCGATGAGGATCACGCCCTTGTCGCCCATGTTCTTGATGTTGTCGCTGAGCGCGATCTGGGCGTAGCGGTCATTCACCACCTCGTCCATGGTGTTGTTGACGCGGTTCAGCACGGAGAAGGCCACGCCCAGCACCAGCAGCAGCAGCGCCAGCAGCACGGCAAAGGCGGCCAGCAGCCGCGTGCCGATCTTGAGGTCGGTCAGTCTTGGCATCGTTCGCTCCCTGAAGCCCTCATCGTCCCCAGCGTCTTGGCGCGGCGCACGAAGGCACCGCGTTCCCGCGCCGGGTGGCGTGAACGGCGATCGCGGCAAGCCCAATGCCTGCCGCTGTCCACCATAGGCATCTGCGGGCCGGCTGTCGAGGCCCGCGGGGCCGTCACCGACCGCGCCGCTCAGGCTTGTGCGGCAAAGGTCGCGATGTATTGACGCGCGACGACTTCGGCATGGTGCAGCGCGTCTTCCGGCGACGGCCATTCATCCTCGAGCTCATGCCAGGCGGTGCGGTCATGCAGCCCGTCGGCCTCGCCCTTGACGATGAAGCGGCCCTGGAACGGGCCATTGCCGCAGCACGCCAGCAGGTAGGCGCGGCCGAGGTGGTGATGGTGATGCGGTGGGTGAAGGGTCTGGGTCAACATGGCCAAACGTGCCTCACGTGCAACGTGGATCCGGAGGTCCTGACGCGGTGGCGCGCGCGATGGCAGCGCCCAAGGAACGATCCCGTGCCGCGCCAGCAGCGCTCGAATGGCGCCGAATCTCGCATGGCGGGCGGGAGTTGCGCTTGTACACCGGCTGACCCGGGACTTGCGTGAAAACCCGACCGCCACGTTGGGGTTGAGCGCGTGGGCGAAGACGGTGCGCCGCAGCCCGACAGCCCTGCTGCAGCGCAGCACGCTGCGGCGACGGGAACACGCGGGAACGGGCGGATCGGGATCGCCCATCGACGGAGCCTGCATGCATCGCCTCATCGCCTCGCGCTTGATGCGCTGCAGCATCGGCCCGCTCGGCATGGCGGAACAACGGATCGTGCTCCTCCAAAACCGTCCAACCAGCTGACGAAAAAATCTGAAGCCCCGCGAATCATGAGGGTCGGCGGCACGGGCGACACGGACAGCCGATTCGCCGATTCGCCGATTCGCCGATCCGACGGTCGATCGGTCAGGCGGGCGCGCTGACCCGATCCCAGTTCAATCCGAACTTCATCAGGTACTTGCGCAGCCGGTCGGCATCGTTGACGACGCTGCGTGCCTCGCGGCTGGCCTGGAACAGTTGCCGCCCCGCCTCCGAGAGCGAACGGGCCCCGCGGCACACCCGCACCACCGCGGCCAGTTGCAGTTGATCGAACCAATCCATCGCCTGCACGGCGTCCTCGCCCAACAGGGCGACCAGGTCGACTGGCGCTTCCGCCCGTGCACCGAGTCGACCCGACTGGCCAGCCGCGTGCGATGCCGGCGCCGCGCCGTCCCCGCGATCCCACAGCCAGCGCAGCCGGTCGATTTCCGCCTCCACCAGCGACAGGCTGATGCGGCCGCCTTCGGCCAGCGTCGCCAGCCGGGTGATGGAGGCGCTCAGGTCGCGGAAGTTGCCGTTCCAGGGCGCCTGCGCGGACTGCGCGAAGGCCAGGTAGCGGGCCTTGGCTTCGGCATGGAAGCGCACCGCGCGACCGGTGTCCTGCGCGGCCTGCGCGAGCAGATGCTCCAGGTTGGGCTCGATGTCTTCCGGCCGCTCGGACAACCCCGGCAGGCTGTAGGTCCAGAGATTGATCCGCGCGAACAAGTCATCGCGGAACCGACCCGCCGCGACCTCGGTCCGCAGGTCGCGGTTGGTGCCGGCGATCAGCTGGAAGTCGCTCTCGACCTCGCGGTCGGCGCCCACCGGCAGGAAGCGTTTCTCCTCGATCGCCTTCAGCAGCATCGCTTGTTCATCCAGGCCCAGCTCGCCGATCTCATCCAGGAACAGCAGGCCGCGATGGGCGGTCCTCAGCAGGCCCGGTCGGTCGGCCGCAGCGCCGGTGAACGCGCCCTTCTTGTGGCCGAACAGCGTGGAGGCCGCGCCGTCCCCGCGCAGGGTGGCGCAGTTGACGTCGACAAACAGCCCATCGAGCTGATGCCGCGAGCGCTTGAGCTCATACATCCGTCGAGCAAGGAAGGATTTGCCTGCGCCGGTCGGCCCGGCCAGCAGCATCGGCGCGCGGGAGCGGACAGCGACCCGCTCCACTTCCTCGATCAGCGCATTGAATCGCGGATTGCGGGTCGCGATGCCGCGCTTCAGAAAGGTGACCGCATCCCGCTGCGCGGCCTGGAAGCGCTTGGCAATCGGGTCATAGCGCGACAGGTCCAGATCGATCAGCGCGATGGTGCCGGGGTTGCCGGCGCGCTGCCGCGACGGCGGCGAACTCTGCAGCAGCACGCCCGGAATGAAGCGGGCCTCCACCATCAGGAACAGGCAGATCTGCGCGACGTGGGTGCCGGTGGTGATGTGGGCGCGGTAGTCTTCCCGCGCGGGATCGAAGGGATAGGCCTGCGCCCAGTCGTACAGCGCGGTGTAGACCTCGCCGAAGTCCCACGGGTCCTCCAGCGCGAGTTCGATCAGCCGCACCTCGGTCTCGGGGGAAACCTGCGCGATGTCCCGTTTCACCTGGCGCGCCAATTCCTCATGGCGCGGGTGATGGAGCAGCTCCAGGCGGTCGACCACCGCATCCTCATGCTGGACCAAGGAAACGGTCGGACGCCATTTTTCCCAACGACCGGCGCCCTGCCCGCTGTCCAATTGAGAACCCAGGAATCCAATCACCACGGTCTTCTTCGACATAGCCCCTCATCTACGGGTTTAGCTTTTGAGCTATTTTCGCCCCGGCATGGCAGATCGGCAGGTGGTGACTTCCCGAACCCAGGGAGAGCCGCAAAGTCCAACGATGACAAGGACTTAACTTTCCGATCGCTCGACACGGGCAAGACCTGGCACGGCCATTGCGATGAAGCAGGCAGAGCGCGCCGAGGGATGCGCCCGACGAATGAAGCAAAGCAGCCAAGCAGCCAAGCACAAGAGCAAAAGAGCAAAAGAAAGAACGAGAAGAAATCATGACCACGCTGAATGACCAGAAGCCTGTGGACCAGGCGCCCGCCATCGCCTCCGCCGAAGCCACCACCGCCGTGAACTACAACGAAGAGCAAGTCCCCGGCGGCGTGCCGATCAAGATGTGGACCCAGGGCGTGCCGGTGGAATCGGAGGCCCGCCGCCAACTGGCGAATGCCTCGCGCCTGCCGATCGTCTTCAAGCATGTGGCGGCGATGCCGGACGTGCATCTGGGCATCGGCGCGACCATCGGCTCGGTGATCCCGACGCTCAAGGCCATCATCCCGGCGGCGGTGGGCGTGGACATCGGCTGCGGCATGATGGCCTGCAAGACCACGCTGACCGCGAACGACCTGCCGGACCACCTCGGCGGTCTGCGCAGCGCCATCGAACGCGCGGTGCCACATGGCCGCACGCCGCGCGGTCGTGACGTCGGCGCCTGGAATGACGTGCCGGCGGATGTGGATCAGTCCTGGTCCCAACTGGCGCCGGAGTTCGACGAGCTCTGCCGCGACTATCCGAAGCTGAAGAACACCAACAACCGCAAGCACCTGGGCACGCTGGGCACCGGCAACCACTTCATCGAGGTCTGCCTGGACGAGACCGGCTTCGTCTGGTTCATGCTGCACTCCGGCTCGCGCGGCGTGGGCAATGCGATCGGCTCGATGTTCATCGAGCTGGCCAAGCAGGATGCGATCCGCCAGCAGGCGAATCTGCCGGACATCGACCTGGCCTACTTCGAGGAAGGCGCCCGCTACTTCGGCGACTATGTCCGCGCCGTGGGCTGGGCGCAGAAATACGCTGCGCTGAACCGCGAGGCGATGATGCGTCGCGTCATCGCGGCGGCCAAGTCGGTGATCAGCAAGCCCTTCGAGACCCATCTGGAAGCGGTGAATTGCCACCACAACTATGTCCAGAAGGAGACCCACTTCGGCGAAGACGTCTTCGTGACCCGCAAAGGAGCGGTGAGCGCGAAGAAGGGCCAGCTCGGCATCATTCCCGGCAGCATGGGGGCGCGCAGCTACATCGTGCGCGGCAAGGGCCATCCGGAGAGCTTCGAAAGCTGCTCGCACGGCGCCGGCCGCACGATGAGCCGCAATGAGGCCAAGCGCCGCTTCACCGTGGCCGACCAACGCGCCGCGACCGACGGCGTGGAATGCCGCAAGGACGCCGATGTGATCGATGAGATCCCGATGGCCTACAAGGACATCGACGCGGTGATGCATGCGCAGCGCGATCTGGTGGACGTGGTCCACACGCTGAAGCAGGTGGTCTGCGTGAAGGGCTGATGGTTGGATGGATGGATGGGTCGGTCGATGGATCGCCCGATCGGAATTGAGACATGACAGAAGCACTTTTGACGCCCAGCCTCTCGGCATCGGCACCCACATCGACTCAGCGCGACGCTTCCCGACTCCTGACCGCGCTGCGCCGAGACGCCAACATGCCGATTCATTTGGACGGCGCCACCGGCGAAGGCGGCGGCCAGATCCTGCGGACCGGCCTGGCGCTGTCGCTGTGCACCGGCCGCCCGCTGCAGATCACCCGCATCCGCGCCGGCCGCGCCAAGCCCGGCCTGATGCGCCAGCATCTGGCCTGCGTGCTCGCCGCACAGGCGATTTCCGATGCCACGGTGACGGGCGCGACGCTGGGCTCGCAGGACTTGCACGTCACGCCCGGCCCGGTGCGCGCGGGCGACCATGACTTCGCCGTCGGCACGGCCGGCAGTTGCCTGCTGGTGCTGCAAACGGTGCTGCCGCCGCTGATGCTGGCCGATGCGCCCAGCCGGCTGCGGCTGCAAGGCGGCACGCACAACCCGATGGCCCCGCCCTTCCACTTCCTGGAACGCTGCTTCGCGCCGCTGGTGCGGCGCACGGGCGTCGGCCTGAGCCTGACGCTGCGCCGGATGGGCTTCTATCCGGCCGGTGGCGGCGAGGTCGAGGCGCTGATCGAGCCCGCGATCGACGGTCCGCAGCCGTTCGACCTGATGGAGCGCGGCGCGCCCATCGAGGCGTTTGCGGAAGCGGTCTCCCCCGGCTTGCCGCGCAGCGTCAGCCAGCGCGAGCTGGCGGCACTGGCGCGGCTGCTGGGCTGGGAATCCGAGCAACTGCGCGAGCTGCCCTGTCGTCAGAACGAGGGCCCCGGCAATGCGCTGATGGCCACGCTGGTGCATGAGCACAGCACCGATCTGCTGATCCAGTTGGGCGAGCGCGGCCAGTCGGCGGAAGCCGTGGCCTCGGCCCTGGCGCGTGCGGTCCGTGCGGCGCAGGCCGACGAGGGCGCGGTCGGCGAGCATCTGGCGGATCAATGGGCCCTGCCCTTGGCCCTGGCCGTGCTCAACACGGGTCGTGCGGCGCGCTACAGCGTTGGCACGCTCACCGAGCACACGCGGACCAACTTCGGTGTCATCGCGCAGGCACTGCCGGTGTGCTTCGACGTGGTGAAGACCCCGTCGCGCCATGAGGTGACGGTCCGGCCGAACGACATCGCGCCGGCTTGACGTCGGCGCCGATGCGCGCGGCCAAGCGGCCGATGATCGATCTCATCCACACCCCGTCCAGAAACCCTTGGACGGGGCATCGTCGCTCGCCGTCGTGCCGCCGTCTTGCGATGTCCCAAGCCGCCAAGGGGTCACGAAAGGCTCCGCGACTCGGGCCACAATGCCGACCGGCTGCGCAACCGCGCAGCCGCTGCTGATGACCGCCCTCCTGTCTGGACACCATGAGCCCCACCGCCGCCACCGCCTCGACCCGCACGCCCGACGCCTCGCTCGCCCTGCCGCTTCAACGCCATCTGCCCAAAGCCAGCCGACTGGCCTTCGGATGCATGGGCTTGGGCGGGCGTTGGGACGCGTCCGATTGGACCGCTGATCATCTCGCTCACGCCCATGCGGCGGTCGAAGCCGCGCTGGACATCGGCGTCACGCTGTTCGACCACGCGGACATCTACACCCTCGGCAAGGCCGAGTCGGTGTTCGGCGAGTTGCTGCGTCGTCAGCCGTCGCTGCGCGATCGCATCGTGCTGCAGAGCAAGTGCGGCATCCGCTTCAGCGATGAGCAGGGACCGAAGCGTTACGACCTGAGCCGCGACTACATCGTGAGCGCGGTCGAAGCCAGCCTGCGTCGGCTGGGCACCGAGCGGCTGGACCTGCTGTTGCTGCATCGTCCCGATCCGCTGATGGCGCCGGAAGAGATCGCCGAGGCCTTCCAGCAGCTGCGGCTGCGCGGCCTGGTGAGCCACCTGGGCGTGTCCAACATGCATGCGGGACAGATCGCCTGGCTCAATCGGGTGCTGGATCAGCCGCTGATCGCCAATCAGCTGGAGCTGGGACTGGGCCATCTGGAGCCGATCGACGCCGGCACCTGTTTCAACGACGGTCAGGCGGCCGCACGCCCTGGTGCGCTGGCCTGGGGCGGCACGCTGGAGCTGTGCCAGCAGGACGGCATTCAACTGCAGGCCTGGAGCGCCCTGGCGCGTGGACGTTTCACCGGCGACACCGCCGCCGATCCACGCGATGAACCGGCACGCCTGCTGGTGCACCAGTTGGCGGAGCAGCACGGCGTGAGTCCGGAAGGCGTGGTGCTCGCCTGGCTGATGCGCCATCCCGCGCGCATCCAGCCGGTGATCGGCACCAGCCAGCCGGCGCGTATCCGCGCGTGCGGCGATGCGCTGACGATGACGATGTCCCGCGGCGAGTGGTACGCCCTGTACGAAGCCGCCCGGGGCGCCGCGCTGCCCTGACGCGCACGCGCTGCGGCGATGGCGATCACTTTGGGCTGTCGACAGGGCGCCGTCGCTCGGAGGCGGCCTCACGCGACGGAGCGCTGAGGCCGCGCCCGATCACTCCGCGCCGTCGGCGCGGTCGAATGCCCAGGCCAGCTCCGCCACCAAGGCCGCCGCGCCGATCTCGCGCAGGCCGGCGAAGTTCTGACCCGACCACAGCGGCGAAAAATCGCCCGAGCCCGCGGCCTCGGCCTTGGCGCGCAACGGGCCGAGCGCGGTGCTGGCGTTCGGGAACTCCGGCGCCACGTCGTTGAGCGCGCCCACCTCGCGCATCAGGCGATTGACGATGCCCCGCGCCGGGCGACCGGTCATCAGGTTGGTCAAGGTCGTGTGATGCCGATCCGGCTGCCGCAAGACCTGACGATGCGCCTGGCTGGTCGTGGCCTCATCACACATCAGGAACGCCGTGCCCAGTTGCACCGCGTGCGCGCCCAGTGCCAGCGCGGCGCGGATGCCCGCCGCATTGACGATGCCGCCGGCGGCGATCACCGGCACCTTCACCGCGTCGACCACCTGCGGCAGCAGCGCCATCGTGCCCGGCTGCAGGGTCAGGTCGTGACTGAGGAAGTGGCCGCGGTGTCCGCCCGCCTCCCAGCCTTGCGCGATCACTGCATCGACGCCATGCGCCTCCAGCCAGCGGGCTTCATCGACCGTGGTCGCGCTGGACAGCACCACCGCGCCCCACCGCTTGACCCGCTCGACCAAGGCCGGGGACGGCAAGCCGAAATGGAAGCTCACCACCGGCGGCCGGAATGGCTCGACCAGATCGGCGATGGCCTCGGTGAAAGGCTGGCGGACCGCGCCGGGCTGGATCGTGGCGGGATCGATGCCGAACTCGGCGTAGTACGGCGCGAGGCGCTCGCGCCAGCGGGTTTCCCGCGCGTCGTCCGGCGCGGGCGGCGTGTGGGCGAAGAAGTTGACCTGGTAGGGCAGGCCCATGTCGCGCAATGCGGTCAGCTCGCTGCGCAGCGTCTCCGCGTTGAGCAGCGCGGCCGGCAGCGACCCCAGCCCGCCGGCCCGGCTGACCTCGATCGCCAGCCGCGATCCCTGCACACCGGCCAGCGGCGCCTGGATCAGCGGCAGGCGAATGCCCAGCAGCGACGTGAGCGCGGCGGACCGCGAGGACGTGGCGACCGCCGTCGACGACGACAGCCCCGCAGCGCCCCTCGTGTCGGAGGTCATCGATGCGGCAGATTCGGAGGAAACGGACATGGTGGCCAATGGTGCCCTCACCCAATGCACACGGCCGGGCGGGCGATCCTGCAATGAAGTGGCCCCCATCATCGCAAACGCGGGCGACGGTCTGATGTCGGGCGAGGGGCGATCGGCCTCCTCAGCGCACGCGCGCAGCGGCGCGCACGACTCGGCGCCAGCCCACGCGCAGGCAGCGCTGCGGCGAAAGCCTCTCGGCGAGCCCTTCAGCAGTCAGCGCTCAAGCGCTCAAGCGCTCTGGCGCAGCGCGGCCTCCAAGGCGCGGCGAGCGCGCTCGTACGCCGGCGGGTCGTCGCGTCGAAGCAGCGCCAGGTTGTCCGCGATGGCCGTCAGCTGATCCGCCGCGCTTTGGCGTTTCACGGCCTCGATGGCCTGCCACAGCGCCTGGAACTGCTGCAGCGGGCCAGCCGGCGCGCCATCGGGAAACAGGCCCGCGATCAGCGCGTGCAGCGCATCCGCGATCCGGCCGATCTGCCGACCATAGCTGTGCTGCGACACGATGGCGGCTTCGGTCTGCGGCGCGCTGGAGTTGTGGCTGTTGATGTTGAGCGTCCAGCCGGGCAGGATCGGCTGAACCAAGGTGTTCGGCGCCACGCCGCCCGCCACCGCGCTGGCCAGGTCGCCCTGCATCAGCGAACGCCAGAAGCGCCACGGATCGAGGCTGGGCGGCAACCCGGTCACGGCGGGCTCGACGCGGGTGGCGGTCATCACATCAACCGGACCGCACTGAACGGCGGCAACTGCGGCCCGCTGGCGCCCACCTTGTTGAGCACCGCGGTGTAGATCTTCCAGTCGTTGCCGGTCATCATCCCGCTGACGATCACGGTGCGCGGTTCGCCACCGTCGGGCAGCAGCGCGATGAAGGCATAGCCGATCGCGGGGTTGTTGGGCACGCATTGGAAGCGGCCCTGCTCGGTCGGCGTCCAGCCACCGAAGAGCTGATAGCGCCCTTCCGATCCCCCATGGCCGGGATCGAAATCGAACAGCATGGTGCGCACCTGGAAGACGTCCTCCGACCACAGGAACTGGCCCTGCAAGCCGATCAGTGTCTTGATGTCGTGCGGGCCATGCCAACCGGCGGCGCTGAGTGCACTGGTCTGCGCGAATTGCAGACGCGCCGCCTGCAAGGCCTGGTCGGGCCAGGGCAAATGGCCCAGCACCTGGTCGGCGGTGGGGGTGTCGGGCAGGCGTGGTGAGGACATGGCGGGCTCCCGGGGCGCGAAAGGCGGTGATGCCGATGCTGCGCCGGGTCGCGCGGGCTCACATCCTCAAGAGAGAGGTTGCGGCGGGGTCGACGTCGGTGCCATCCGGGCAAGCCGACGCCAGCAGTTGGGAGCGGGCGCAGGCCGTGAGCACCTGCGCCGACCATCGGTCAGGCGGATCGTGTGATCCGCCGCCGCTTATTTGGCGATCTGTGCGAGCGCCGCCTGCAGGCCGGCGACGCCGCCGACCCGCTGGTCATTGATGAAGATCTGCGGCATCTGCCGGACCGACGGGCCGCACTTCTCGTAGAAGGCCTTGCGCTCGTCTTCGTCGTCGATCTTGATCTCCTCGAACGGGAGCGATCGGGACTTCAGCAGGCTCTTGGCCGTGTCGCATTGCGGGCAGGCCGACTTGGAATAGATGACGATCTTGAGTTGCATGGCGCGCAGTGTAGGCGCAGCGTCGCGCATGAGGTCGCGCGCGCCGGGAAGTCCCCGCGCGCGCTGGGGAAGGATGTGGGCGCGTGGGCGCGGATGCCGCATCAACGGCGTCCGCGCCGCGCCGCATCGAGCTCTACTTGGACGCGTTGACGATGGTGTTCACCAGATCGGTGTAGACCACCGCGCCGGTCGCGCGGTTGAACAGGCCCATCGCGTTGTTGCTGGTGTAGCCGTTGTCCCAGTACACCGGCACCAGGCCCTTGGCTTTGGCCGCGCGGGTCACCGATTGCACCCAGTAGGTCCGATAGCGTTCGGCGCCGCTGAGGTTGGTGCGGGAGATGGCCCCGTACTCGCCCAGGATCACCGGCGTGCCGGCATCGATGAAGCGGGTCTTCATCTTCTGGAACTGGGCGTCCAGATAGGACTCATTGGCCCAGGTCTCGGTAGCCGATGCGTCGGTGGCGATCGATCCCCACTGCCAGATGTTGCTCGAGGCGTTCAAGGTGAAGTTGTAGGGATCGTAGTAATGCACTTCCATCATCAACCGCTTGCTGGCCGGATCGCTGGGCAGCGTGGCGAAGCTGACGGTGTGGTCGATGTTGGTGTTGAACCCCTGCACCACCAGATGGCGCTTGGCGTTGTTGCCGCCGGTCGCCCGCACCGCATTCACGAAGGTCTGGTTGAAGCTGTTCTGGACGGTGGTGTATTCGGCGGTGGGCGTGCCGTAATCGCCATCGACCATCACTTCATTGGTCCCGGCGAACAGCAGGTAGTCGTCGTGGTTCTTGAAGTTGTTGGCGATCTGGGTCCAGAACTTCGTCAGCCGCGCATTCACCGCCGCCTGACGTGCATAGGTCGGCTGCATCCAGCCGCCATCCCAGTGCACGTTGATGATCACGTAGAGACCGGCCTTGCGGGCATAGCCCACCACCTCGGTCACGCGGGCCATCCAGCTCGCGCTGATGGTGTCGTTGGCATCGGCGTACTGCGCCCAGGAGACCGGAATGCGGACCGTCTTGAAGCCGGCCGCCTTGACGCTGTCGAGCAGCGCCTGCGTCACCTTGGGATTGCCCCAGGCGGTCTCTCCGCCAATGGCTTCCAGTGAGTTGCCGAGGTTCCACCCGGGCGCCATCTGGGCGGCGAGCTGGGTGCTGGTCAGGTCCCGCATGCCGCCGGTGGAGGTCGGGGTCCGCACCGCATTGGCAGGGCCGGCGTTGTAGCTGGTGCCGTTGGCGCTGAACTTGATCCAGTACCAGTAACGGGTGCCCGCCACGGCGGCGGCATCGGTGTAGCGCGTGGTGCTCGCGCTGACGGTGCTCAGCCGGGTGCGGCCGGCCGGATCGCTGTCGGTGTCGCGGTAGACCTGGACATTGGAGATGCTGCCGCTCACCGTCCAGCTCAGCGCGATCTGGTCAGCGCTGCCCGTGCTGGTCAGACACACGGTGGCGCCGCCGCCGCTGCCGCAGGTCTGTGCCTGGCTCAGGGGCGCGAGCATCAGCCCGCTCAGCAACAGCAGCGCGGACAGCGCGCGCCGAGGCGCCCGGTCGGGCCGCGCCGCGTGCGCTGCCCTCGCGAGCGCGGCTGGCCGATCCGGGAGGGCATCGGGAAGGTGGGTGAGGCGTGCGAGCGCACGGACGGCACGCGTCATGGGCGCGGCCGCAGCCAGCGCCTGAAGTCGTTGAACGATGGACATCGGGAATGGCCCAGTCATGGCGGGGTTCGCGCCGGCCCGGCGGTTCGAACAGGGATGACACAACGACACCCCGGCCCTGGCGCAGGCAGGGCGGAAGCTGTCTCCTTGATCGGGCGGTTCACGGCGCAGGACCGATGGGTCGAGCGCGGGCCCGCCTCTGTGACGGCGTCGCCGGTCAGCGCCGGGGACATCGACCTGCAGCGGTCGACTTGCCGTGCGGCCACAATAATTTGTCGATCGAACCAACTAAACCGGGTTAGTCCCTAATCCGGCGACGGAGTCGTCTCCAGGTGTATCGCTGCGACGGGGCGATCAGGTCAGCGTCCTCCTGTCCCACCAGCCGCCGGCGACGGGCTCCATTCACGCCAGGGCCGATGAACACGGGCTTCTGAGCGTTCGTCGGACAGAGTGGACGCCGGACCCAGCGGCTTTGGTCGATCACGACGATCGAACAGACCGATGCCAGCGCGTCGCTGATGTCGGGGGCGCCATTTCTACAATCATCGGTTTCACTGATCGGGCCCGAGGGGACACGCATGTATCGATGGCGACTGACGCTGGCCCTGAGCGCCCTGCTGGCGCTGGTCTGCATCCAGGCGGCCTTCGTGGTCTGGGGCGCCGACCGGGTCGACGGCTACGCCCGTCACTCCCGGCTCACCAACGACCTGTTGTCGGAGTTGCTGGACCTCTCGGCCGACAAGCAGCGGCTGCGCACCTGGGCCGCGCAGCAATTGATGGGCGCGGGCGCGCAACCCGAGACCCGCGACCGGTTGCTGGAACGCATGCATGCGAGCGCTGCACGGCTGACCGATCTGTCCCGGCGACATCTGGCCTCGTGGGAATCGATGGCCGCGCGGGACGGCGTGCCCGTGCCCGCCGAAGTGAAGACGCTGGTCGACATCAGCGCACTGCTGGACGCCAACATCCTCGAAGTTCAGGCGCAATTGCAGGCGCTCCAGGCGCTGGACGACCATGCGGCGTTCTCCGGCGTCTGGCAGCAGATCAATCAGGTGTTCGACACCACCCATGGCCGCAATCTGCGCGACCTGCTGAATGGCGCGATCGAAGGTCAGCGCCGCGCCTTGCCGATCGCACGTGCCGCGACCGAAGGCGGTCTGGAGCGGCTGCGTCAGCAGGCGCTGTTGATGGTGGTGATCACCTTCGCCGTGGCGCTCGGGCTGTTCTTCCACCTGAGCCATCGCTTGAAGCGGCCCCTGGAGCGACTGCTGACAGCCGTTCAAGCGCTGCAGGCGGGGCGTCTCGATCACCGCATTGCGATCGGCGACGCCGACCACCGCCGCGACGAGTTCGATCATGTCGCCGCGCACTTCAATGCGATGGCGCAGGAGCTGCAACAGCATCGCGCCGAGGCGGACGCGGTGCGCCGTCGATTGGAAGAGGCGGTGCAGGAACGCACCCTGGAATTGCAGACGGCGCATGAGACGCTGCAGCGGCTGGACCATCGCCGCCGCCAGCTCTTCGCCGACCTGAGCCATGAGCTGCGCACGCCGGCCACGGTGATCCGCGGCGAGGCCGACATCGCGCTGCGCGCGAGTGCGCTGTCGGCTGAGGACTATCGCGCGACCTTGGGCCGCATCGTCGCGGCGGTCAAACAGCTCAGCGGCGTCACCGAAGATCTGCTGCTGGTCGCCCGTGCGGAGGCGGATGAACTGCTGATCCATCCGGAGCTGGTCGCGCTGGAGGCCTTGGTGAAGGACACCGTCGAGCAGGCGACCACGATGGCGGCGGTGCGCCAGCTGCGACTGACGGCGCAACTGCCGCCGCCGGACCTGGTCATCTGCGCGGACTCCCCGCGTCTGCGGCAGGCCTTGATCATCGTGCTGGACAACGCCATTCGTTATTCGCGGCCGCAGGGCGAGGTCTCGCTGGACTGCACGCTGTTCCAGGCGGATCGCAGCGATCCGGACCGGCCGATGCGGCCCCTCGCGCCGTCATCGCTCTCGTCCGACGACGGGGCCGAGCCGATGCGGCCTGATGCCATCGAAATCACCATCCGCGATCAGGGTATCGGCATCGACGCGGATGAGCTGGACCAGGTCTTCGAGCGCTTCGTGCGCGGCCGTCGCGCCCGCATGCATCGCGCGGATGGGACGGGCATCGGACTGTCGATCGCCCAGAGCATCGTGCAGGCTCATGGTGGCCAGATCCTGATCGACAGCCAGCCGGACGTCGGCACCCGCGTGCGCCTGCGATTGCCGCTGCGCACGGATGCGGACCTGGAGAGCGGCTTCGGCGACCTTCCTGCGCCCACCGCTTCAACGAACGAAGCAGAGGCTGAAGGGTCGATGGGCCGGACCAATCCCACGATGCGCGCACCGTGAATCGCCATCTCCTGATCATCGAGGACGACCCGCGCGTGGCCGACTTCCTGTCGCGCGGCTTGAAGGCGGAGGGCTACACCATCGAGGTGGCGCGCACCGGTCCGCAAGGGCTGGAGCTGGCGCGCCAGGACGGTCTGGCGCTGGTGATCCTGGATCTGATGCTGCCGGACCTGAACGGACTCGACCTGTGCCAGACGCTGCGCGCCGAGGGCGGCCAGGTGCCGATCCTGATGCTCACCGCGATGAGCACCACCGAGGACAAGGTCAAAGGACTGCGGCTGGGCGCCGACGATTACCTGACCAAGCCGTTCGACTTCGAAGAGCTGCTTGCGCGCGTCGCGGCACTGCTGCGTCGCGGGCGAGAGCAGCGCGTCGCGGCGACCACGCTGCAGGTCGCCGATCTGGTGCTGGACCGCGAGCGGATGCAGGTCTGGCGCGGCGGCACGTTGATCAGTCTCACTGCCAAGGAACTGGCCTTCCTGGAACTGCTGATGAGCGCGCCTGGGCGGCTCTTCAGCCGCGAGCGCATCCTGGCCAATGTGTGGGGCGTGCATGTCGACCCGATGACCAACATCGTGGACGTCTATGTGCGGCGCCTGCGGGCCAAGATCGACGACGGCCACCCATTGCCACTGCTCAAGACGGTGCGCGGACTGGGCTATCGGCTGGACGACGGTCCGAACTGAGGGCCACGCCACGCCGCGCACGCCGTCACGCGGCCATCGCGTGAGGCATTTCGAGCGCATTCATCTGGGGTTCATCTTGGGCTCACGATCGATTCATTCGTCGTGCGCCGCCGGTTCATGCAGGCTTTTCAGAATCGTTTCTGCGCCGTTCAACAGGCGCGGCATCCGGCGATCACGCCGTGTGCATCGACTCTCCAATCGATCAGGACACGATTCATGACCACTGCTTCATTTTCCGCAATCGCCGGCGCTTCCCTGCTGACTCTGGCGCTGGCTGGCGCCTCGCCGGCCATGGCGCAAAGCAAGACGGCGCTGGATTGCCGGGCCGCCGACAGCAGCGAGATCGCCGGCTTGTTTGATCGCTGGAATGCGTCACTGGCGACGCTGGACCCGGACAAGGTCGCCGCCAACTACGCGCCGGAAGCGGTGCTGTTGCCGACGGTGTCGAATCAGATGCGTCGATCGCCGGCCGAGATCCGGGACTATTTCGTCAAGTTTCTGAAGAACAGTCCGCAGGGGAAGATCGATCAACGCACCATCCGCGTCGGCTGCAATGTGGCGCAGGACGTCGGCAGCTATACCTTCAAGTTCAAGGACGGCAGCACGGTCCAGGCCCGATACACCTATGTGTATGAATGGGTGCAAGGCCAGTGGCTGATCGCGCACCACCATTCGTCGGCGATGCCGGAGAGGTGAGGCCAGGCGTGCTGACCCAGGCGGTCAGCATGTTCGGTCCGGTCAGCGCCTTCAGCGCGCGGCGTCGAGGGTGAGCTGGCCGGTCTCGCTGGTCGGATCCCCATGGACGACGCGCGCATCCTCGCGCCCGGTGCAGGCCTCGCGGGAGCAGTCGAACTGCATCAGGCGCAGCGGCTGGGGCGCGCCCTTCGTGGTGGGCTCCAGCAGCGGCAGCGTCACAGTGTTGGGCTTGTCGCTGCCGCGCAGGCTCTCGCAACCGGCCCAGTAGCCGACAAAGCGATGGGCCGTGGCGCCAGGCTTCTTCCCCTTGAACGGGACGAGCACCACGCTGGTCCAGCGTTGGTGAACGCCGCTTTTGCCCAGGCCCTCATGGGTGAATTCGATGCAGCTGCCCCAGCGCTGCTGGCCCTGACGGACCTCGAACGCGCGAAGGGGCGTCCAATCCATGTCCGGCAACGCGCGACCATCGGCCGGCCGGTGCTCGACCAGGCGGATCTTGCCGCCCGTCGCCGACTGGAAGACGCCGGGCTTGTTCTCATCGGCGCGCGCGACCGTGACTTGTTCCAGGTCCACGGCACAGCCCTTCGGGCCGCAGCCGCTCAGGCCCTGGATGGGGGTCAGCGTCACGGCGGGGCCGGCCGCCAGTTGCGCGACCAGGTCAGCGACGTTGGTGATCGGGCGAGGCTGCACGGGTCCGGCATCGGCCTGCACCGCGAGTGGCGACAGCAGCGCGGCGATCAGCAGCATGCCGCCTGCGTGACGGCGCGCGTCGAGATGACCGGCCGGGGCGACTGGAAGGATCCGCATCAGTTGTATTCCTTGTTCTTGGTGGCTTTCAGGAAGTCCTCGTTGTACTTCCAGAAGATGGTGCCGCCATAGGCTGCCGTCGACTCGTACTTGTAGTTCCACTTGCCTCGGGACTTGGTGGGACGGTTGTTCGCGTCACGCCAGAAGTTTTCGCCCGGGACATTCTTTTCGGCGATGTCGTAGATGTTGTGTTTGGGGTCGGTGAACTTGATGCCGGCCAGGACTTTTGCGTGATTGCTGTAGTTGGTCTTGATGTCGGCCCCGTCCCAGAAGTAGGCGCCGTTCGAATAGTCCGTCGGGGTGGCCGAGAGCGCGTTGCGAGCGGCCCGAACCGCTGCGGACATCCCCGTATCGGCCGCGATGGCCTGCTCGGACGCCTTGATCAGGATGCCATGGCGCGGATTGCCATCGTGAGCGGCGAACGCGTATGTCTTGTCGGCCTTGATGAAGGCGGCAATCGTGGCGTAGCCGCGAGCCTTTTGCTGGCGCACCAGCGCGTTGGCGATGGCGGCCATTTCCTCGAACACGTTCGCGGTCGACCCCTCACCGTAGGCCACCGCCGCCAGAGCGCGGGTGTCGTCGTCCAGCTTGGTCGCTGCGGCCGCTGGCGCTGCGGCGGCGGGCGTGGTGCCCACCGGCCGGACTTGCGGCGAGGTGGCGCGCACCATCGTGCCGGGGTCAATGGGAGGCGTGGATTCGCTCATGCCGAGCGATCCGGGAACACGGCTGGCCATGGGAAGCTCCTTCGATCTGGAGGAGTTTAGGCCGCAGGGTGGGCGGGGATAGTGTCCTTCGACACTTTGCCGGCGGAGCGGCAAACGAGTGGCGTCTGCCCGGGCGTCTTGTGCGATCGCATCGCCAATGACGCCCAAGCGCCTCAGCCACCCATTCGCATCAAGTCACCGGCGCCGGATTGAACAACACCAGCGCGTTGTGCAGGCCATGCCGTTCGGCCCAGGTCTGCCGGCCGCTGGCCACCTCCAGCATCAGGTGGAACATCTCCCAACCGACTTCGGCGATGCTCTTCTCGCCGTCGGCGATCAGGCCGGCGTTGATGTCCATCAGGTCATGCCAACGCCGCGCGAGGTCGCTGCGGGTCGCCACCTTGATCACCGGGCATTCCGCCAGACCGTACGGCGTGCCGCGGCCGGTGGTGAAGACATGCAGGTTCATGCCCGCCGCCAGCTGCAAGGTGCCGCAGATGAAGTCGCTGGCCGGTGTGGCGGCGTAGATCAGGCCCCGTTGACCGTCGAGCTTGTTGCCCGGCGAGAGCACGCCTGAAATCGGCGCGCTGCCGCTCTTGACGATCGACCCCATCGCCTTCTCGACGATGTTGGACAAACCGCCCTTCTTGTTGCCCGGCGTCGTGTTGGCGCTGCGGTCCACGCTGCCGCGTTGCAGGTAGGCGTCGTACCAGGCCATCTCGCGGATCATCGCGTCCGCGACTTCCGGCGTCCGCGCACGCGCCGTGAGCTGCGCGATGCCGTCACGAACCTCGGTCGTCTCGCTGAACATCACCGTCGCGCCCGCGCGCACCAGCAGGTCCGCACAGAAGCCGACCGCGGGATTGGCCGTCACGCCCGAGAACGCGTCGCTGCCGCCGCACTGCACGCCCACCACCAGCTCCGACGCCGGCACCGTCTCGCGACGACGACGATTCAGCCGCTCCAGATGGACCTTGGCCTGCGCCATCACCGACTCGATCATCGACATGAAGCCCACATGCTGGCTGTCCTGCAGGCACACCACGTCCAGCGGTGCGGCCGCCCCGTCACCGCGCTGATCCGCGATCGGGATCACGCCCGGCGGCAGCAGGCGCTCGGGCTGCAGCTTCTCGCAGCCCAGGCTGACCACCATGACCTCGCCACCGAAATTCGGGTTGAGGCTGATGTTGCGCAGCGTGCGGATCGGGATCACCGCATCCGGCGCGTCGATCGCCACGCCGCATCCGTAGGTGTGGGACAGCCCCACCACGTCATCCACATTCGGATACTTCGGCAGCAGCTCCGACTTGATCCGCTCCACCGCGAAATCGACCACGCCCGCGACGCATTGCACCGTCTGGGTGATCGCCAGGATGTTGCGGGTGCCGACCGAGCCATCCGCATTGCGATAGCCCTCGAAGGTGTAGCCGGTCAGCGGCGGCATCGGCAGCGGCTGCGCGGTGGCCTTGGGCAGGCCGTCCAGCTCGCGCGCCGGCGGCATCTTCAGCAAGCGCTCGTGCACCCAGCTGCCGGCGGGAATCGGCTGCGCCGCATGGCCGATCGGCACGTTGTAGCGCAGCACCGCCTCGTCGGCGGGCAGATCGACCAGCGCCACCTTGTGCCCCTGCGGCACCGCATCCTTGAGCACCAGGCCGGACGGCAACACCGTGCCGGCCGGCAAGCCGCCATCGTTGGCGACGATGGCGACGTTGTCCGACTCATGCATCTGGATGATCAGCGGGGTGATGGGAGCAGTCATGGTCAGTTCCTGGGTTCGGGGCCGGGGAAAAATCGGGGAGGCGATCGACGGAAGCGGATCGGGTCGGATCGGTTCGGGGTCCGGGTGAGCGTCGGCCGGATCAGGCCGGCTTGAGCTCCACCCGCTTGATCTCGCCCACCACCAACAGATAGCTGAGCACCGCGATCAGGGCATGGGCGCCCACGAAGACGAGTGCGCCGTTGAACGAGTGCGTGGTCTGCACGATGTAGCCGATCACGATGGGCGTCACGATGCCGGCCACATTGCCGAAGGTGTTGAACAGCGCACCGCTCAGCCCGGCAATTTCCTTGGGCGAGGTATCCGACACGACCGCCCAGCCGAGCGCGCCGAGGCCCTTGCCGAAGAATGCCAGCGCCATGATGCCGACCACCAGCGCTTCCATGCCGACATAGTTGCAGGCGACCATGGTCGTCGACAACAGCATGCCCACCACGATGGGCAGCTTGCGGGCAAAGGTCAACGAATATCCGCGACGCAGCAGTGCATCGGAGATCACGCCTCCCAGCACGCCACCGGCAAATCCGCAGATCGCGGGCAGCGCCGCCACGATCCCGGCGTTGAGCACCGACATGCCGCGTTCCTTCACCAGATAGACCGGGAACCAGGTCAGGAAGAAATAGGTCAGCACGTTCACGCAGTACTGCGCGACGTACACGCCCAGCAGCATGCGGTTGCCCAGCAATTGCTTCAAATAGGCCAGCTTCGGTCCGGAGGCCGCGCGGTGGCTTCCACCGGCGAGCAAGGCGCCGCCCGATTCGATGTGCTGGCGTTCGGTCGCGCTCACGCCGGGATGGTCGGCCGGGCTGTTGTGCATGGTGCGCATCCACACCACGCTCACCACGATGCCCAGCGCGCCCATGAAATAGAAGACTTCCGACCAGCCGATCGCATGAACGATCCAGGCCATGATCGGCGCGAACATCACGGTCGCGAAATACTGTGCCGAGTTGAAGATCGCCGAGGCCGTGCCACGCTCCTTCACCGGGAACCATGCCGCCACCAGGCGACCATTCGCCGGAAACGAGGGCGACTCCGCCAGCCCGACCAGCAAACGCATGAGGAACAGCGCGGCGACCGCCATGGGCAGGCCGAACAGCATCATGTCCATGCCCATGTAATGCACCGTGCCCTGCAACATCGTGAAGAGCGACCACAGCAGGATGCTCCAGGCGTAGACCGTCTTGGCGCCGAACTTGTCGAGCAGCCAGCCTCCGGGCAACTGGCCCAGGACATAGGACCAGCTGAAGGCCGAGAAGATGAACCCCATCTGCACCGAATCGATGCCCAGGTCCTTGGACAGCACCGGGCCGGCCACGCCGACCGTCGCGCGGTCCGCATAGTTCAGCACGGTGACCAGGAAGATCATCGCCAGCACGCCATAACGCGTGCGGCTGCCCACCGCACCCGCGGCAGAGGAGAGGGAAATCTGCATGTTGTCTCCACATCGGGATTGAGGGGCCGGTCTGTGCCGGCCTTCATCGTCATGCGGCGTCGTTCAGGACGCCGTGCCCGTCGCAGTCAGATCGACTGCTTCATGCCGCGCGGGCCCGACACCCGGGCCCGGCGCTCAGCGCGTCGTCACGCCTGCGTGTAGGCCGTCTTCACCGTGGTGTAGAACTCGGCGGCATAGCGCCCCTGCTCACGCGGACCGTAGCTGGACGATTTCCGACCGCCGAAGGGCACGTGATAGTCCACGCCGGCCGTCGGCAGATTGACCATCACCATGCCGGCTTGCGCATGGCGCTTGAAGTGGGTCGCATGCTTGAGCGAGGTGGTGGCGATGCCGGTGGCCAGGCCAAACGGCGTGTCGTTGGCCAGCGCCAGCGCCTCGTCATAGTCCTTGGCCTTGATCACGCTGACCACGGGTCCGAAGACTTCCTCGCGGTTGATGCGCATCTCCGGCGTGGTCTCGGTGAACAGCGCAGGCGTCAGGTAGAAGCCCGGCGCGCCCGCAGTGTTGTGACCCAGCGCTTCGCCGCCGGCCGCGAGCACCGCGCCTTCCTGACGGGCGATGCCGATGTATTCAAGGTCTTGCGCCAGCTGACGTTCGTCCACCACCGGACCGATGTCGGTGCCGGCCTTGCGCGCGTCGTCGACCTTGAGGGTCTTCATCTTCTGAACCACGGCGGCCACGAAGCGATCGTGGATGCCTTCGGTCACGATCAGGCGCGAGGAAGCCGTGCAGCGTTGGCCGGTGGAGAAGAAGCCGCTGTTCACCGCCGCCGCCACCGCAACGTCGAGGTCGGCGTCATCCAGCACCACGAAGGGATTCTTCCCGCCCATCTCCAGCTGGAACTTCGCGCCTCGGGCCACACAGGCCGCCGCGACGCGCTGACCGGTCGGCACGCTGCCGGTGAAGCTGATGGCGTCCACGCCCTGGTTGTCCAGCAGCTCGGCGCCCACCTCGGAGCCTCGTCCCATCACCAGGTTGAAGACGCCATCCGGCAAGCCCGCGCGTTTGAGGATGTCGGCCAGCGCCCAGGCCGATCCAGGCACCAGTTCGGCAGGCTTCATCACCACGGTGTTGCCGAAGGCCAGGGCCGGTGCCAGCTTCCAGGTCGGGATCGCGATCGGGAAATTCCACGGGGTGATCAGGCCGATCACGCCGAGCGGTTCGCGGGTCACTTCCACGCCGACGCCAGGACGCACCGACGGAATCACTTCGCCGCCCACCCGCAAGGCTTCTCCGGCGAAGAACTTGAAGATGTTGCCGGCGCGGACGACTTCGCCGATGGCCTCAGGCAGGGTTTTGCCTTCTTCGCGGGCGAGCAGGTCACCGAGCTCCGCGCGTCGGGCCAGCACTTCGCTGCCCGCGGCGTCGAGGATGTCGAAGCGCTGCTGCGGCGTGGACAGGCTCCACTTGGCGAATGCCTGACGCGCGGCGGCGATGGCCTGGCGGGTCTGGGCGGGGTCGGCCTGGGCGTATTCGCCGACCACATCGCGGGTATCGCTCGGATTGATGTTGCGGACGCTGCGTGGGCCGTCGACCCATTCGCCATTGATCAGGTTCTTGAACATCGGGCGTTCCTTCCTTATTGCGGGCCGAGCGTCGCGATCAGCGCGCTCAATTGATCGACTTCAGCCGGCTTCAGGTCCGACAGCGGCGGACGCACCGGACCGGCGCTGTGCCCGACCAGCGTGGCACCGGCCTTCACGATCGAGACCGCATAGCCCTGACCCTTGTTGCGCAACTGGATGTAGGGAAGGAAGAAGTCGCGAATCAGGCGGTCGGTGGTGGCGGTATCGCCGGCCGCATGGGCGTTGTAGAACGCCATGGCGGTCTTCGGAATGAAGTTGAAGACGGCCGACGAATACACCGGGCAGCCCATGGCCTTGTACGCGCCGGCGAACAGCTCGGCCGTGGGCAGACCGCCCAGGTAGGAGAAACGATCCCCCAAGGTCTGACGGATGGAGACGAAGGATTCGATGTCGCCGATGCCGTCCTTGAAGCCGATCAGGTTGGGGCAGGCGTCCGCCAGCTTGAGCAGCGATTCGGGCGTCAGGCGGCAGGCGCCTCGGTTGTAGACGATCACGCCGAACTTGACGCTCTTGCACACTGCGGTGACGTGGGCCACCAGGCCCTCCTGGGAGGCCTCGGTCAGGTAGTGCGGCAGCAGCAGCACGCCTTGCGCGCCGAGGCGCTCGGCTTCCTGGGCGTACTGGATGGCGACCTTCGTCGGGCCACCGGCGCCGGCAATGATGGGCATCTTGCCCTGGCAGGTCTGGACCGCGACCCGAATGATCTCGCTGTATTCCTTGGGCTCCAGCGAGAAGAACTCGCCCGTGCCGCCGGCGGCGAACAGCGCGGTCGCGCCATACGGCATCAGCCATTCCAGCCGTTCGGCATAGGGCTTCGGCGCGAAGTTGAGCTGGGCGTCGAAGTCGGTCAGCGGGAACGACAGCAGACCGTCCGAGATGGTGTCCTTGAGGGCTTGAGGCGAAGTCATGGCGATGGAGATCGGAGGTTGAAAGCAGGCGCCGAGGCGCCGCGAAGGCACCCGCGCCATGCGCGCTGGTACCGGTACCAAAATCGATGATAGCGGTACCATTCGACGCGTCAATTCGGGCAAGGGTAATCACCGAGAGCCGCTGGGAAGCCCGAAACACGGCGACGAAACAGCTTCGGGACGGCCCCGGCACGGCAGCCGCTAGCGCACCGCGCTCGCCCTATCCGGCGTGAGGCGAGCCGGTGGAGCGCGCGGATTGTTTGCCTGGCCCAAACAGTGTGGGGCCGGATCACTGGTTTATCGCGCCGCGCGGTCTTCCTAAAGTGGTGCCATCGTTCACCTCTTCAGAAGGACCTTCCTCGATGACCACCCGTGCTGTTCGTGATGTCGTGTTCCCCGCTCACCGCCATGCCTTGTATGACCTGCACCGGTACTCCCCAGCCGTGCGCGCGAATGGACTGCTGTTCGTGTCCGGCCAGGTCGGCAGCCGGCTGGATGGCTCTCCCGAGCCTGACCTGGATGCGCAAGTCCGCGGCGCCTTCCGCAACCTGAATGCGATTCTGGAGGCCGCTGGCTGCAGCTTCCGGGACGTCATCGACGTCACCGTGTTCATGGTGAATCCCGACGCCCACTTCGAACGCGCCTGGGAAGTGGCCGCCGAATTCTGGGGCGAGGCGCCCTACCCCACGGCCACGGCTGTCGGCGTCACCTGGCTGGCGGGCTTTCAGTTTGAGATCAAGGTGATCGCGAAATTGCCGGAGGGAGACGCGGCCTGAGTTGCGCGTTTCAACCGGACCCACGCACGGATCCGCGATCGACCGCCCCAAGCAAAACGGCCGCCCCAAGGGCGGCCGTTTTCATCGCATCTCGCATCTCAGATTCCGCGCCCGTCCGGCGCATCGGGGTCAGGCCATGCCGTCCCGCTGAGATTCAGTCGATCCGATCCGTCAGATCCGTCAGATCGAATAGCCCAGCAGCATCGCCACGCCGGCTTCCTTGTTGGGACGCACGAAGCTGTCGCGGGTGAGGCGGCTCATCGGGATCGACAGCGCGTCGGTCTGGAACCACTTCTTGTAGAGGTTGTGGATTTCGCCGCTGGTGTAGATGCGGCTCAGGCTGCGGTCGACCGCTTCCTGCAGCTTCGCATCGCCCTTGCGCATCATGATGCCGTACGGCTCCACAGAGAACGCCATGCCGCCGAGGTTCAGCGCATCCAGCGCCTTTTCCTTCGACGCCAGGCCCTGCAGCAGCGCATCGTCCTGCGGGAACGCGCGCGCCTTGCCGTCACGCAGCGCCTTGAAGGCTTCGACGTTGTTGGCGTAAGGCACGACCTGCATCTTGGCTTCGCCCGAGGCCAGGAGCTGGTTGAACAGCTTCTCGGACGTCGTGCCCTTGCTCACCGCCACCGTCAGGCCGTCCAGGTCCTTGATCGATTCCACCCGCGTTCCGCGCGGCACCAGCACCCGCATGCCGGCGACGAAGATGGTGTAGCTGAAGTCCACCTGCTCCTGACGCGCCCGGGTGTTGGTCGTGGAGCCGCACTCCAGATCGATCTCGCCCTTGAGCAGCTTCGGAATCCGCTCCGCGCCGCTCACCACCACGTAGTTGACCTTCAGATCAGGCAGCTTCAGCTCCTTCTTCAGGTCATCCACGGCCGCCAGGCACAGATCCACCGAGTAGCCCACCGGCTGCTTGGCCTCGTTCAGGAACGAGAACGGCCGCGCCGTGTCACGCACACCGAGATTGATGCTGCGCGTCTCGCGGATGCGGGACAGCGTGTCCGCCTGAGCCGGCGCGCTCAGGCTCATCCACCCGATCGCGCCGAGCGCGGCCAGGGCCAGGGGCCGACCGGCCCGGAAAATTGCAGTGATCATGTCGCTCTGAAAGAAAAACAGACAGCCCGCACCCGTCGGCTGCCGGCGTCGCCCGGGGGAGGTTGGGGCGACAAACTCCCGATGAACACGCACATCGAAGGCGTCCTCACGCAGTTACAGGTAAGGTACATCGGCGCGAAATGATGCCATAGCCCGTCGGGAAAACCCCAGCGGCCGTTCGTCGGGAGACGCCCCTAATCACACCGAATCCGTCAATCCTGAGACATCCGACACAGCGTTCAGGGTGCGCACCGGTTGTGGACGCCGAACCGGCCGTGTTGGCGTGGCGTGATCCAATCGCTGCCCAGCCGCCTCTGTCGAGCGGCGTGAAGGAGCGCCCCATGCTGATCAATTGCGTCGCCTATCGCGACGGCCATCGCCTGGCGGACATTCGGCAGGAAGACATCAGCGAGTACCTGGCCATGCCAGGCTGTTTTGTCTGGGTTGCGCTGCGGGATGCGTCCGACGCCGAAGTGCTGGCGATGAAAGAGGAATTCGGGCTGCACGAACTCGCGGTCGAGGACGCGCTGCATGGCCATCAGCGGCCGAAGATCGAGGAGTACGGCGACACCCTCTTCACCGTGATGCATGCGGTGCAGTTCAGCCCCACCGACGAGCTGACCAGCGGCGAGGTCGCGATCTTCGCCGGCAGCAATTTCGTGCTGTCGATCCGCAACCGGGTCACGCAAAGCCTGCTTGGCGTGCGCGCCCGCGCGGAGAAGGAACCCCACATGCTGCGCCGCGGCCCCGGCTTCGTGATGTACGCCATCATGGATGCGGTGGTCGACCGCTATTTCCCCGTCATCGAGGCGCTCGAATCCGAGCTGGAAGCGATCGAGGACCAGATCTTCGAGCCCGGCGTCACCCGCGAGAACATCCGCCGCGTCTACGAACTCAAGCAGCGCATCACCCAGGTCAAGCATGCGGTCTCACCGCTGCTGGACGCGGTCGGCAAGCTGGTGCGCGGCCGCGTGCCCCCGCTGTGCGAGGACACCCGCGAATACTTCCGCGACGTCTACGACCATCTGGAGCGCATGCAGGCCGCGCTGGACAGCCTGCGCGACACGGCCACCACCGCCATCCAGGTGCATCTGTCGATGGCCACCATCGAGGAATCCGAGGTCACCAAGCGGCTCGCCGCCTGGGCCGGGATCTTTGCGGCGGCCACCGCCTTCGCCGGCATCTGGGGCATGAACTTCGAGGTCATGCCGGAATTGAAATGGCGCTGGGGCTATCCGATGGCGCTGGGCGTGATTGCGGCCACCTGCGGCGTGCTGTTCTGGCGCTTCAGGAAATCCGGCTGGCTGTAAGCCAGTCGCTGCAGCGTCGCCCACGGCAGCTCGTCCAGACGCCACACCGCCAGGCTCTTGTCGGCGAACCGGCCGCCGCCTTCGCTGCAGTGCTCATTGATCAGCAGCACCGGCTCCGGAAACTCGAACGGCGCCTGGTGCAGGCTGAGCGGCCGCCAGCGGCCGTCGCTCGTGTCCGGATTGGCGGGACCCCGCGCCTGCGTGAAGGTCGTCGTCAGCAGCCAGTCCGCGCCACTGCGCCGGAAGTTGTTGAGCACCGCCGCGATCTCCTGAAACGACAGATGCGGCAACAGGTCTCGGCAGAAGACCGCATCGCAGCGTGGCAGCTCGCCGTGCAGCAGATCGGCGCGAAGGAAGGTCCGATCGGGTCGACGGTAGCGGGCCTGATGCGCCTCGATGACGGCCGTCATGATGTCCACGCCGACATACCGCGCCACGCCCAACGCCACCTGCCGCATCCAGTGGAAATCACCGCACGGCGCATCCAGCAGACTGTTCACGCCCAGATGCGCCAGCACCAGCGGCAAGCGAGCGCGCAGCACCTGCGTCTGCTGCAGGCTGGAGCCCGGACCGGAGAGCGACTCATCCCTCACCCGCCGATACGTCTGCGCATCGCGGAGGAACACCGCCTCCAGCCCCGAGGGTTCCGTGCGCGCGCCCTCTGAGCGCGTCGCGATCGGCGAGGGCGCCGGCTTGACGGACATCGACGAGGCCATCGCCGTCTCACCCGCCGCCGGCTCGCCATCGCCGGCTCCCGCCGCCTGCGCCAGCAGGTAGCGGAAAAAGCTGTCCTCGCGCATCAGCGCCGACGTCGGATCGCGACCCGCATGCCGACCGATCTCGGTGTTGGACATCATGTAGCAGAGCGCCTCCGCGTCGAACGACTGCGCATGGTCCTCCGGCGTGCCCGCCGCGAAGAAGCGCTGCGGCTGGCTCCAGCAGATCGGTTGGACCCGACCGACCGGCAGCTCCAGCCAGGCATCCGGATGCTGCCGCGCCGCAGCGGTCAGCGGCTCGGAACCGATCGTCGTCCACCCGAGCGGTCGCCGCGATCGCAGCAGCGCACAGACCTTCGCATAGGTGTCCCGCAGGATGCGGCTGTCCGGCCGCGCCGCGAGAAAGCCGTTGGAGATCAGCCCGCTGCGCTCGCGATGCGCCACCATCTCCTGCGTCCGCAGCAGCGCCAGCACGGGCGCCAACGGCTGCATCACCACGCAGTCGGCATCGACCCACAGGCCGCCGTAGCGCTGCAGCAGGAACAGCCGGATGAAGTCGGCGCGATGCGCCACCTGCAGGCGGCTGAGGTCGATGTCCCGGTCCTGGTCCCACCAGGTGTCGAAGCTGGCCGCATCCAGCAAGCGCAAGCGCGGCGCGGCCGCCCGCAGCGTGCGCAGGCAGGCGGTGATCCAGTCCGGGCAGGGTCCTTCCCAATAGGCCCACACCACATCGGGCGTCACTGCCGGCAGCTCGCTGGGCGGCGGGGTGGTCGACGCGACGGACGTGTCGTCCGCACCGCCCGCCTCGAAGGGGGTGAGACGTCCGCGCGTCGGAGGCACGGGCGGGAAGCGGGCTTGAAACTCCGCCTTGCCGCGCACCGCGAAGACCTGCTGCATCAGCGCCACATTGGCGTCGTAATGCGGATTGCCCGCCCCGGCCGCCACGCCCACCAGCCCGCCGGATTGCGGGTGATAGAGATGGTGCAGCGCCTGCTCCGACTGCTGCAACCGCCCGCTGCGCCCCAGCACCGCGAGCTTGTGATTCCACGCGTTGTCCTCGCCGCCCCATCCCTTGAAGCCTTCGATCAGGCCGCCATGCCGCTTCACGAAGTCCCGGGTGACGAGGGTCGCGTTGCCGGACGCGCCGCTGGCGGGCGTCACCACCTTGACGGGGAGACAGTCCCGCGCGTCCTTCGCGCCCTGCATCACGGCCTGGGTGTCCGCCTCCGACAAGTAGCGCACCGATGTGAACGGCGCGCTCAGTCCGTCCAGCCGCCGCTGCCGCAGTTCCTGCAGCGCGGCGGTGATGAGGCCGGGCGGGACCAGCAGGTCGTTGTCCAGCCACAGCAGGCACTCGCCCTCGGCCACCGTGTCGCCCGCGTTGAGCGCGCGGGCGCGCTCGAAGGCGCCGTGATGCTCGATGAACAGATGCTTGTGGGCCCAGCGCCGCGCCACCTCCAGCGCCACCGGCTGCGGCCCCATCTCCACGACGATCACGGCCATCGCCTCGCCGAGCTGCCGCAGCGTGGCCAGCGTGGTGGCGAGCTGCGGCAGGCGCTCGGTGCCGCCGTGCGGAATGATCACCGAGACCGGTTGAACAGGCAGCGGGGCCATCGGTGTCTCCTGTCGGATCAAAGGAAGCGAGCGGACCGCTCGACGGGAATGAGCGTCATGCTCGGCGACCGACACCGACGCCCGCGCCAGCCGTGATGGCCGTGATGGCCGTGACGACCGATCGGCCGCCAGAGACGGCACGCGCTTCGCCGTCCCCTGCGCCGGTTTGGGAGCGATCGCCTGGATGGGCAGCACCGGTCGTCGGCTGATCGGCCACTCGCTCCGACGCGTCGTGCGCGGCGCGTGCCGCTCAGCGCCACCCATCACCGCGCTCATCGCCGCGCCCATCGACACCGCCACGCCTGCGCGAGACGGCCCGTTCATCGCCTGCTCGATCGCGATGCGCCAATGCGTGCGCCATTGCGTGCCGAATCGCCAATGCGCGTCCATCCAGGCGCGACGCTGACGTCCCATCGCCAGCAGCGCCTCCGGTCCCATGGCGACCAGCGCCGCCAGCCGCGCGGGCAGCGCCTCCAGGCTGACCGATTCGAAGAGCCACGTCAGATCGTCGGGATCCACGCCCTCCCCTGCGCACTGCAGGAAGGCCTCGCGCACGCCGGGCAGCAGACCCAATCCGTTGATCACGATCGCGCCCGCCGCC
This sequence comes from Burkholderiaceae bacterium, assembly GCA_913776825.1. Lineage (GTDB taxonomy): Bacteria > Pseudomonadota > Gammaproteobacteria > Burkholderiales > Burkholderiaceae_C > Roseateles. The sequence continues at coordinate 43,183 of CAJYPV010000026.1, read as the reverse complement.
AGGCCTTCCAGGCTGTTGCGGTGATAGCTGCCCGTCACGCATTCATCGATGACGACATGGCTGCGACGCTTCATCGCCATCGACGCCAGGTGGGACACCTGCCCCTCCTGCGTGGTCTCCAGCCGCACGCCGCCGCGCGCGGCCAGACCGTGCAGCGCGCGCATCGTCGTGTCGAAGCCCTTGCCATGCCAATACAGGCGATGGTTCGGTGGATAGCGCTCATGCCGACCCGACGGCGTGTAGGCGATGCCGATGCCCGGGCCCCGATCGGTCCATGAGCCCGGCGCGTGAGAGGCTTCCCACAACGGCATCGGATTGGGCACCAGGGTCCAGCCGGCAAACTCCGGCAGCGTCGCCTGGTACTGGCCGACGACCACGCCCGGCTGGCCGCCCCGCACGAACTGGAAGTCCACGTTCCAGCCGTAGTTGTGTGCCATCGTGATCGTCGGCTTGCCGCTCAGCAGCGGCCGGTGCGCTGCATCGACCTTGCCGTTGTGGACGATCACCAGATCGGCCTGCTCCAGCACGCCCATCACTCGCTGCGGCTGTGAGCCCCAGCAGACGCCGCCCTCGAATGCCACGCCATTGCCGTAAGCGCCGGTGGGCCAGAGACAGGTCGCCGTATCCGGGGTGTCGTGCGCGATGCAGCGCGCCAGCAGTTCGGGCACGCCGGCGATGGGCGTCGTCGCATAGGACACCACGCGCAGCGCGGCGGAGTCGCGCGTGATCGACGACGCGCGCGCGACGGGACGTGCCGCGGCGGCACTGTCGACGCTCAAAGCCGATGCGTCGGCCGCCTCCGCGATCCAGTCGTTCAGCGCGACCTTGGGCAGCCGCGTCAGCAGACTGACGGCGCTGAGATTCACCAGCGTCACGCCACGCTGGGCGAGCGCCTCCGCCAATCGACCGTACTGGGCATCGATCTCCCGCAGCCGGGGCGCCAGCACATGGCGACCGGTGCGGGCGAAGAAATGGTCCTCGGTGAAATCCACACCGATCAGCCCGATGCGCCGCGCGCCCATGTAGGCCGCGAGGCACACCGCGACGTACGGTGAGTTCTGCGTGTAGGGCAACTCATCGTCCCGGCCGATCTGCACACCCGCCTGCTGCCCCAACCGGAAGCGCGCGACGGTGGGCAGCACCGGTCCCAGATCCAGTTGCGTGAACAAGGCCCGCGCCCGCGACGCGGCCACATGCTGGAAGCGGTCGCCCTTGAACTGGCTGGGCGGATTGACCACCACCAGATAGTCCGGGTCCAGGCAACGGCCCACATCGTTGACGCCCACCACCACCGGTCGGGATCGCGGATCGATCGACGCCACCTGCTGCAGCGACACGCCGCAGCCGCAGACCATCACCGTCTCGCCAACATGACGGTCGCGGTAGTCCTGCAGCGTGGTCGTCATGGTGGCCAGCCTTCAGGTGTTGTCCGAGGCGGAGGCCGAGCGCAGGTCGAAGAGCAGCAGGAACAACTGGCTCTTCGGGCCCGCCGCACGGTAGACGCAGGCCGCCTGACAGATGTCCGCGGCGAGCGAGGCCAGTGTCCAGGCGTCGGCCTCCTCGCTCGCGACCACGGCGGCGGTGAGGCTGTCGAGGCCGTCGCGCTCGCCGCGCTCGCGCACGGCGGCAAGCGCCTCGGTGACGGCGGCGGGCAAGGACTCGTTCGCCCAGCCCCACATCCACGATTTGCCCGAGGGCGACCAACTGCCGGCCACTTGAATCCGCGCCGTGGCGCGGGGATGGTCGTCCGCGTCGAAGAACCGGATCGTCGCGCTGGGCAGGTCCAGTTCATAGCGCCCGCCTGCGCCGATGCCGAACTGTGTCTGCGCCTGCGCCATGCGCTGTCGTACGGAATCGCGGGCTTGCTCGATCCAGTGGTCGAGATCGTCGTCGGTCATGGGGAGTCCTTCAGAGTTTGAACCAGCGGCGAATCACCGCAGGCTTGGTGTTGAGCGTCTTGGCATGCGAGAGCAGCAGGGCCTGCAAGGTCGCTGCAGCGCCGCTCGGCCGATGCTTCTGGCTCTTGGCCGTTCCGGTCTTGGTCTCGATCTTCACCTTCGTGATCTTGGTGTTCGGCTCCAGCTCCTTCAATTGGCCTCGCCACATCGCCCCCATCTGGGAATTCATCCGGCTCTCGATCATGGCCATGTTCGCCGCCGTATCCGTACCGCCCATCTGCAACTCCTGCTGGTGATCCGCCTGCAATTGCGTCATCAGCGTCCGGGCAGCGCCTTGATCCTTCTTGACGGGAATCTGGTCGATGAACGCGTGGATCTCGGAACGGAACGCCTCCTGCCCACCCTGCCGCAGCGGCTTGGTCGATTGCTGCTTGGTCGTGCTGCCCGCCACAAAGCCCAGCGTCGCGGCCTGGTTCGCGGTCTTGCCCTCCGCCGCGCGCTTGATCGCATTGGCCTTGGAGCGGAACTCGTCGAGCGGCCAATCCGGTTCATAACCCACTTCCATCTCGGCGGTGTTCTTGCCAGCCCTCGCTCTGGTCTTGAGGATCTTGACCGGATTGATTTCCGCCCGGACGGCCCAATACTCCCCATCCTTCACCGGCTCCAGCGTGGTGACGCGGTGGATGACCTTGATGCCCAGCAGGATCGGCTTGAGCACCGCATCGCCGACCACCTTGCCCGCAAATTTGTTGACCGCCTTCAGTGCGGCCTCGGCGGCCTTCTCCACCCGCTTCTGCTTCTCCTCCGGCGGCGCATCCTTGCCGGCGAGCTTGTCGATGAAGCGCTTGGCCATCTTCTTGATCCAGCCCAGCAGGCTGTCCATGGCCTTGTCCACCGGCGCGCGGATCTTCTGGATCACGCCGTTGATCTTCTGCGCCACCTTGCCCAGCCCTGCAAAGGCGGCGAAGAAGTTGATCGCCAGCGACAGGCCCGAGGCCAGCACCGATTCCACCTTCGCGATCGCGCCGGCGATGTTGCCGCTGGCGATGTTGACGATCGAGTCCACGAACGACTTCACCACCGCGATGATCTTGGCGACCTGGTTCACCACCACCATCACCGTGTCGTAGATCGACACGATCGCGCCGATGAAGCCCGCGCCGGGAATGAACATCGCCACCAGCTTCGGAATCCCCTTGGTCACCACCGCCTCGATGACCAGACCCTTGATGCCCTCGATCACCTGATCCTTCAGACCTTCCAGCTCGGACTTGATCTTTTCCCAGGCCGCCGCGGGGCCGTCGGTGACCAGCGTCATCACGATGTCGAAGCCCTTCTCCATCGCCACCGCCGTGGTCTCGCCGAACTCCTTCACCAGCTTCACCCGGAAGCGCTGCCAGGTCAGGCCCAGCACCGAGAACACGAACTTCACCACCTCGCCCAGGCTCAGCGCCTTGGGGATGTAGACGCCATCCAGCGAGCCGGTCAGCCAGTCGATCAGGCCCTTCTTCAGATGGGTGAGGAAGTTGCCCGAGAACGCCTGGAAGCCGCCCTTGCCCGCTGCGATCAGATTGCCGACGAACGGCATCGGGTTCTGCAGGATGCTCTTGAGCGCGGCGCCGGTCTTCTTCACGTACTCCAGCGCGCCGGGATTGACCACCTTGAAGATGATCTCCAGCAGGTTCCACATCGCCTGCCCGGCCCAGCTGATGAAGCGGCCCAGGAAATTGCCGAAGACCTTCGCCAGCTTGGCAAAGGCGCGCGGCACCAGGATGAGGTCGGCCAGCTCCAGCGACTTCAGCCCCGCCAGGAACAGCGCGGGAATCTCCGCGACGAAGCCCTTGAGCTCGCCCATCGCGCCCTGAAACCAGGTCCAGCATTGACCCAGCGCGCCCGACTTCTTGATGTTGGCGTAGATCTGCTCCTGCCCGATCAGCTTCATGAAGCCGCCGACCATCAGGTCCGCGGAATCGGCCACCTTCTCCCCGGTCACCGGGTCCTCGCCCATCACGCCCTTCAGCAGGTCGTAGCTCGGCGTGCCTTCGGCCAGCTTGCCGAGCGGCCGCAGGATCGCTTCCTTGATGAAGTCGAGGATCGCGCCGATGAAGCCGGCCACGACGCTCTTGATCTGCTGGATCGGATCGGTGATGAGATGCAGCCCGCGATCGATCGCCGCGCCCGGGCTCAACAAGTCGGCCGCACCCAAGGACTTCACATAGCCCAGCACCGCCGATCCCAGAGAGCCCAGCGCCGACATCACGCCCTTCAGCTGGCCGTAAGCCCAATTGGCGATCTGGTCGAAGATGCCGGCGTTGCTGATCGCTTCGGTCACCAGGCTGGCACCCGGAATGAATTCCACGATCGCCCGAAACACATTGCCCGGCGACGCGTCCACCGCGCTGTTGTTGATCGGGTTGCGACCCAGCACGATGGTCAGCATGCGGAAGCCGGGCAGCAGGTTGGCCTTGTCCGCGAAGTAGTTGAGCGCGGTGTCCCACCCGAGCCGATGCACCCGCTCCGGCTCGCCCGTGGAGACGCTGGGCACGGCCGCCTCCGTCGCCTCGGCCTCCACCTGACGATGCACCGGTCCCGCCTGCGTCGTGGCGCGTTGCTGCAGGGTGTGGGTCAGCTCATGCGCGATCAGCTCGCGGCCCGCCGGACTCTCGGGCTGATAGGCGCCGCGCGCGAAGTGGATGTCCCGTCCCACGGTGAAGGCGCGTGCGCCCAGTTGCGCCGCCAGCGCTGCCGCGCGGCCATCGGTGTGCAGTCGGACGGGACTGAAGTCGGCGCGAAAGCGCGGCTCCATGTCGGCCCGCACCGACGCGGGCAGCGGCTGTCCACCCCCGGCGCTGGCGCGAATCTCCGCCGCCACCTCGGCCGGCACGGCACCACCGCCGCCGCCGCGCCCATCCCGTGACACCAACGACGGCGACAACAACGTCGACGCACCGCGCAGGCTCACGCCAGTCCACGCTGGCGTGAGCGAAGGCGACCGCGCCGCCATCGCCCCACCCGCCGTCGCGCCAACCGCGGCCCCGACGGCGACGGGCCGAGCGGCCGACAGGGGCGGAGCAGGCATGCGAACGATCTGGCTCGCCACCGCCACGGCCTCCCGCTCCGCCGGATCCGCGGGCGATGAGACCTGCATCGCCGCCTGCAGCCGCGAGGGGAGCAGCAAGCTGCTGCCTCGCGCGGCGGCCGATTGCGCGGGCGAAACCGGCGGCCGCCGCACATTCGCCGCGCGCGAGGCGCTCTGCTGCGACTTCGCCTGAGCAGAGGCTCGCAGGGCGGTGGCGTGTGCAACGGCCATGGCTCACGCCCGGATGGGGGGATCGATGCTGCGCGCCGCCGCCACACGCGGCTCCACCGGCCGCAGCGGACAGGTCGCCCCCGTCTTTCGATACTCACGCTGCAAGGCCGAGAACAGGTGCTCGGTGCGCAGGCCGGTGCCGCGCTGCAAGGCGAGCAGGCGCGCATGCGAGACCACATTGCGCAGTTGACCGCCGGTCAGCGTGCACCGGCATGCCATCTGCTGCAGCCAGTCGTCGTCGATGTCGTCCTCGGCGATCGACGCGTCCTCCCCGATGCCCTCGTGATCGCGGTCATCCATCCCATCGGCCGCGCTGACACGGCCGCGCTCGTCATCGCCTGGCGCGGTGGCTCCGGCAGCGAGATGCAGCTTGAGGATGTCGTAACGCCGCCATTCATCGGGCGGTCGGAAGTTCACCACCACATCCATTCGGCGCGAGAACGCCTTGTCGATCCGGTCCACCGCATTGGTGGTGATCAGCAGGATGCCGTCGAAGGTCTCGATGCGCTGCAGCAGGAAGTTGGTTTCGAGGTTGGCATAACGGTCGTTGGACGAGCTCACATCGGTGCGCCCCGCCATCAATGCATCGCCTTCATCGAGCAGCAGCACCACGTCCAGTTCCTCGGCGGCGGAGAACGCCTGATGCAGGTTCTTCTCGGTCTCGCCCAGGTATTTGTTGACCGTCGCCGACAGGTCGACGCGGTACAGGTCCTTGCCCAGCGAGGCCGCCAACAGCCGCGCCGCCAGCGTCTTGCCGGTGCCGGAGTTGCCGGCCAGCAGGGCCCGCACGCCCGCATGGCCCGGCGAGCCATCGGTCACCCGCGCCGCCAGCCGCTCCCGGAAACGGCAACGCGCGGCCAGCGCCTCGATCTCGTCCCGCGTAGGGCCATCGACTGCCAACTCATGCAGGCCGCCCCGTGCCGGCAGGCGCGTCGCCAGGGTTTCGAGACGGGCCGATTGCAGTCCGCGGCAGGCCTCGCGCACCTCGTCCACACCCGGCTGGTCCCGACGTGCCAGGCGCGCGAGGGTGGCCGCCGTCTGCGCCACGCGCCGCACGTGGCCGCTGGTCAGGCGCGCGGACTGCGCCAGCGCCACCAGCGCGTCCGACGACTGCTCCGGCAGCGCCTCGCGCCAATGCCGCAGGCGCTGCGCGGCATCGGGCATCGGCAGGGACAGCGTCAACATCGCTGGCGCTTGCCCGCCGGTACCGGCACAGGTCCAGGCGCCATGACGTCCGGTCGACACGCCCAGCAGCCCCGCGCCCAGCGGCATCGGCGCCAGCGCCCGCGTTTCGCCCGGCGCCAGATCCATGTCGACCACCGGCAGCGCATGCAGCAGCACCGACAGCAAACCGAAGAGCCGCCAGCGCGCCTCATCCGCCATCACCTCGGCCTCGGCGACCAGCAGCGAACGACCCAGCGCGCGCGCCACGCCGCCGAGCAAGGTCTTGCGACCGTTGTGACGCGGTCCGCGCACCAGCAGCACGGTGCCGCTGGCGTCGCCGGTCGCGTGCGCATGCGCCTGCGCATCGATGGATGGGCCCGCTTTCGGATTCGACCGATCCGCGCCAGCGATCCCTCCGCAGCGATCAACGACGGACGAGTCGGACCGCTCATCCAACGACGCGCCCATCATGACGGCGAGGGCGCGAGCCCGGGCCAGCGTCTCGCCATCGGTGATCAAGCGATCCAGCGGACGCAAGCGCTCGACGGGCCGCCAATGCAGCCATGTCGCGGTGGGCGGATCGCCTCGCAGGCCATCCCAGATCGGATGAGGCACCGTCAGCACCCAGTCCGGTCGGGCCTGCTCCGGATTCACCACCTGCAGCAGCCCGAGCCGCAACAGATCGAGCAGACTGCGTCGCACCGCTTCGGCGCGATCGCGACCATCGTCCGCTTCCCGCCACCACGCCATCAGTTGGCCGACGGTCGGCCGACGTGGCGCCGCCGACGCGTCCACACCCTCGCTGAACAGCAGAGCGAAACGGGGATCCTCTTCCACCAGCCCCGCCACGAGCAGCAGCTCCAGGTCCAGCGCGGACAAGCCCGCATCGCGCAGCGCCCTCAACGGCAAATGCGCGGCGCACTCGGACTCCCACGTCCGCACCCGATCGGCCCACGCCCGCCAGGGCGATGGCCCCGCCCCGACCTGCGCGCGAATCTCCGATTGATAGTCCACCAGGAACGGATGCGCGGCGAGGGCCGCCGACTCGCCGCCCGCCATGACCTGCCCGATCAGGCGCGCGATCACGCCGAACAGCATCAGCCGCACATGCTGGGCGGCGGCGGTGTGGGCGTCGTCCGTGGCGGTGCGCGCCGCCTCCGCGTCGATGGGCAAGTCGCCGGGCAAGTCGGCGGACGATCCGGGCCGAGCGGGCGACGTGGCGCTGGCAGCCAGGGAAGCGGGCATCGTCATCGCGACCTCACTCGAAATGGAACATCACGCTGCGGCCCAGCGCGGGCATCCAGCCGGGATCGCGATCGAGGCCAGCGATCCGGACCGACAACGGCAAGTCCGCCAACGACAGCCAGACGTCGACCGTGGACAAACTCACTTGCACCTGCGCTCGATGACGCGCCACCAGCGCCGCTGGATCGATGTCTCGCGCCAGCCCCAAGGCCGCACGGAGCCGGGCGTCGACGTACGCCCGCCAATGCGACAGCCAACGGGCCGCCGCCGTGCCTCGCGCACTCGCGACGGCGCCGCGTCGCAACGCGGACTCGCGGCACGGCGTCAGGTCATCACACACGGCGCGCGCCTGGGACATCGGCGGCATGCCATCGATCCGCCGCACATCGGCGATCGCAAAACCCTCGGCGTGGCCGATGCGCAATCGCGTGGGGGTGGCGTGAACGCGCAGCGCGGACTGGGCCGGCCATGCAGCGAGGTCGCCCGGCCCGAGGCGCCAATCCGGCACCGTCTCAAAGCTTCGGATCGGCGGCTCCGACACCGGGCGACCGGCGAGGTCCGCCAAGCCGCGCCACAGCGGATCGGCGATGAGGTCCTGCCCGAACCAGGCCTGCCCGGTCCAGGCCAGCAGATTCCACGGCGACCAGGCCAGACCTGGCGCCCGAGGCATGGTGAAGTCGCCGTAGAGCCGGAGCGCCAGCGCCACGTTCAGCAGATAGAACAGGCCGCCATAGCGGGTGTCGAGGACCGTGGGGCCTTCGCCCGGCACGGGCTCAGCTGGCGAGCGCCGAGGGCCGTGGGCGTGGGTCCCATGCGCGGTCGGCGCGATGGCATCGCGGCTCGAAGCGGGCGACTCGTCGACGCCGTCCGGCATGGCGGCGGGCGGAAGGTCCGCGCTCGTCGGAGATGTCCGCAGCGTTGGGGGCGCGACGCGCTCATCGGAGGTCGAGGGCCCCGCGCTGAACGGCTCGATCGTGGCTTCCCAACGCGGCTCGTGCACCGCACCATGCGGATCGACATGCTGCCGATTGCTGCGAAGCGCGGAGACGTCGGTCTCGGCGGCCTCGCTTGGCCGATCGTTGCCGACGGGGCTCGATGCCTCGTCCAGCGCTGCCAGCGCTCGTTGAAACCCGGCAGAGCGCGCCCAGCTGGGTGAACGCTGGACCGACAACGCGCTCGCCAACAGCCGCCCTGCCGATGGCGCGCCGTGGAAGTGCTGCAACTCCGGAACGACCTCAAGCAGGCGGCGTAGCTCGAGCGGTCGCGCTGCTTCAGCGGAGCGAGACCCGGATGGGGCAGCGCCGAGCGCCGCGCGCTCGCCCAGCTCATCGATGGTCCGCGTCGATGACATGGCCCCTGGATGCGCCGACGTCGTCATCCCCGGCATCGCATGAGACGCCTGCAATGCCCGCAGCGCGGTCAAGCGCTCGGACTCATCCATCTGCGCCACGGCGGAACGTGCCCAGCCCTGCGAGGCCAAGCGCGTGAGCGCGGGCACCAGCCGCATGCCCTGGCTGAAGACCTGCTCGCTCAGCCACTGCCTTGGCGTGCGGCTGCGCAGCACGCCGGGCCACCACCAGCCGGTCTCGACCGCGCGCAGCAGGAGATCGCGCCAGAGGCAGGCCGCGAGTTCCGATTCATCCTCGAAGCAGACCGCCGGCGCGGACGCCGCCTCCGGATGACGCCACGGCCGCTGCGCCTGCGCGGCCTGCGCGCTGACGGCCTGCGAGACCTGCTGCGCGAAGGCCCGCGCGGGGTCGCCGACCGGATGCGTGGGACGCCGCAGGTCCAGGCTCAACCGTCGGACGAAGAGCAGGCTGGACGGCCCCAACGAGGTCGGCGACCACGACACCGCGGCGAGGGCGCGCTCCAGGCCGAGCCGCGCGCGAAGCGGGTCCGTCGTGGCGCCACCCGAGGTGCTCGCCCCGACGCCGCCCGAGCCGATGCGAGCGCGGTCGGACCACCGCACCCGCTGCAGCACGGCGCCGTCGCGGACAGGCCAGGACATCGTCGTCTCCGCTCAGTAGGCGTAGCGCAGGCCGAGCAGCAGCGTCGAGTGGACCGACTGCGGCGAGTTGCTGGTGACTGCGTGCAGCTGATAGCGGCCCTCCAGCGACCATTGCGGCGCGATCTGCCACTGCGCGCCCAGGCCGAGGTTGAAGCCCAGCCGCGTCTTGCCCGGATCGAAGCTGTAGAGCCCCGCGCCCAGCGTCGCGAACGGACGCATCGGCATGCCGTACGGCGAGAACATCCACTTGCCGTTCAGTCCCAGCTGCGTCACATCCACATCCGGTTGCCCGGTCTTGCCATCGAGCCGATGCCAGGACAGCGTGCCTTCCAGCGACACGTCGCTGCTCAAGGCCATTTCCAAGCCCAGGGCCACGGCCGGACCGGTGCGCTGGGTGTCGGCGAACTTGCCATGCGGGATGGCGATGCCGCCCGCGATCCAGGCGGCGTAATCGCTGGTGCCGGTGCCCGGGCCTGGGCCGGTCACGGGCCCCGGGATCGGGCCGTACTCGCCACCACTGGTGCCCGGCTGCAGCGGCTGGGCGTTGCGGACCTGCTTGCCATCGACCCAGATGCTGACGCCGGGCATCGTGCCGGGCGCGACGCCGCTGACCCGCACCAGGTAATCGCCCGTCTCCATCGGATCCGTGACCGGGCTCACCGAGCCCGAGCCGGTCAGCTTCACTTGCACCACGCGGCCGTGGCCCGGTCCCACATGGTTGCCGAAGCGGTCGCGAGGCGTGACCTTCACCGAATAGACGCCGTCGCCGGAAGGCGCGCCGATGGCGACCACGGTCTGCGGCGCATTCGGCACCGCCGACACCACCCGTTCGATCGATTCGACGCGTCGCACCTTGCCGGTCCGTGGGTCATCCCATGTCAATTCCAGGTCAAAACGATAACGACCCGGCACCCGTGTGTCCGTGACCGCGCCGGTATAGACGCCGTCATTCGCCCGCGTATCACCGCCGGAGCCGCCATCGTTGAGGATCAATGCTTGAGCGGCGGGCTTGGGTTCGATGCGCTGCAGCAGCTTGTCCGTCAGGGCGAGGGAGAGCGCCTTGGCCGTCGTGGCGCTTTGGTCCGGTGCCGGGGTCGGCGCCGCCGTGGCTGCGGCGTGCAGGATGTTGCCGGCGGACTCGGTGGGCGAGGCCGGCTGAATCCGGATGCCTCCCGAAAGGCCGGTGAGCGGCTTGCCGTCATAGGTCGCCTCGACCATCAGGGGAATGGCGTCGCCGGTGCCGAAGTCTTGCCGACCGAAGGTCAGGGAATACTTCAGACGCTGATCCACCGCATAAGCCGAAAGTCGAAAGTCGACCGGCGCGCCAATGTCATTGCCCTCCACCACAGCGCCCCATTCACCATGGTTCGCCGGGACATCCACGGAAGCCACCAGCCAGTTGGGACCCTGCTTCTGAACCGTCGGCTCGATCAACTCACCCGCTGGATTCTTGAACCACAGCTTGAACAGGTTGCTGCGTCCATCCCAGTCCATCACCACCGTGACCCGGCGCACGGAGGCGTCGACCTGCAGCGAGATGGGGCTGGAGAGCGGGCCTTTCGGCTGCGGCGCTGTGGCCGCAGCGGGACTGCTCCTGAGCTGCGGTGGAAGCGGGCCGCGTACCACCGGGAAAGGCTCCACAGTGCCGACCGTGCGCGCCAGCAATCCAAGGGTGTTGCCCTTGAGCGCCTGCACCAGCACATCCTGCATCGCATTGGAGAGCCCACTCGCCGTCGCCGTCACGATGGACGTGCCCGCAGTCTGCGCGGCCACGCCACCCAGCAGCTCGGTCTCCACGGCGGCTGGGGTGCCGAATCCGATGGTTTGAATAGGCAGTCCCTGCTTGTACAGCTCAACCAGGGTCGCGCCCGGCGCCCCCGACGCGGCCAGCGCCCATTCGTCGGTGCCCGGGATCTTGACAATGCGCGGATCGACGTTCTGCTCCCCGTCCGTCATCAGAATCATCACCGCATCGAAGTTGGCAGGATCTGCCTTCCACTTTTCCAGCGCCTTGTTGACGCCATCCCCGATCGCGGTGTTCCTCCCTGGAGATTTCGCCTTGGCTTGCGCAAGCAGCGGGGCCCAGTTACCTCGCAACTGGAAGAAGCTCCCGCCGATGTCCGCCGGCTGCGCCGTGGTGTCGAAGTGGACCAGCCCCAACCGATCGCCAGTGACGCCGGCCTCGGACGCCTGATCCCACAGATTCACAAATTGATCCAGCGCTGTGCCCAGGGCCTGCCAGCGGGTCGGTGGCGTTCCAGAGGGGCTGCCCGGAAGGGAGTCGCCCATGCTGCCGGACTTGTCCAGCACCAGGATCACATCCAGCGGCAATCGCTGGGGCAAGGCGGGCGCGGGCGCGGGAGGCGGTGTGCTGACCGAGACGCCATCCTGTACACGGCGCTTGGCTTGGTTGCAGTCGCGCGTGGTCAACCTGGTCACCCCAGTCACGGTGTAGGCGCCCAAGGCGTGGTTGATGATCTGAGGACCCGAGAAGTTGACCGTCACCGCCCTCGGCAGCGCATTGGCGGGCAAGTCCGGCCTAAGCTCACACCTCCCGACCGACGCGAAGTGGCTGCCTGCCTCATAGAGCATGCTCACCGCCTGCCCGCCGTTCATTGTGGGCGCGACATCCAGCCGCACCCGATCGCCACCATTCAGGTTCACGTATCCGCCACCCAGATTGGCCGTTTGACCATCGATGGTCACCGACGACCCGGCCGGCGCACCGGCCAAGGCAAAGTTCCAGCGCACACGTGCCACAGGCACCTTGGCGGGTCGGTCATTGATCACGAACTTCACCGTCGCGTCGGCGCGCGCGTCGGTCGCCGTGAACCATCCAGCTGTCGATGCGGCCAGGGCCGCGACTATCCAGGTCGTCTTCATCATGAGCTCCAGGTCATCAAAGGTCGACCGACAACGGCAGAGCGCCGCTGGTCACGTTGTCTGAAACACGGGTGACGGTGACGTTCACCGTGGTGCTGTCGCCCGGCGCCACCAGCCCGGGGATGCCCGCCGGCACGGTGACCGTCAGTTGGGTCGCCGTCGCGGCGCTGGGGGTTGCCGCCACGCCCCCAAAGCTGACGGACTGCTGATTCGCGGTCGTGGCGAAACCGGTCCCGGTGATCGTCACGGGCTTGCCCACGGTCACCGGGTTCGGCGTGATGGCGGTGATGGCCAGCGGGTTGGCCAGCGGCGGCAGCACGGTCACGCTCGATGTCGTCGACAGCCCGCCCGGATTGACGACACGCAGCTCGATGTCGCTCGCCGCCGGTCCGCCGGGCAAGGTCGGTGCGCCGGGAATGCCGCTCGGAACGGTCACGTACAAGCGCGAGATGTTGCTCGTGCCGAGCACCGTCGCGTTGATGCCGCCCAAAGTGACTGTGCAGGTCGCTCCGGCAAATCCTGACCCTCGAATCTCCAGCGAGCCACCCGCTCGCACCGAGGTCGGCACCAGCAGCGTCACCACCGGAGTCGGCGGCGGCGGAGGGGCCGTACCGCCGGCACTGCCCGCCACCACCAGGTTCACCGCCCCGCCGGCCACCGTCTTCGATCCGGCCACCGGGACCTGATTGAGCACCATCAGCGAGCCCGACGACGTCGACGCCGGGTTGATGATGCTGCCGCCCGCATCCACCACCGTGCCCAGAGCCAACTGCTGCAGCTGCAGCGACACCTTCGCTTCCGAGAGCGGTCGGCCGAACAGGTTCGGCACGGTCACGCCACCGCCGCCTCCGCCGCCGCTGAGCGCCGCGTCATGGGCGTTGATCAGCTCGATGATCTTGCGCATCAACTCCGAGGAGATCACGTCGCCCGGATTGATGGTCTCGTTGATGGCTGCCATGACCGGCTCCTTTGAGAATCAGGATGACGAACTGCCGCAGCAGCTCGCGAAATTGCTGAAATCCGCCCGCGCCATGTCGAACCGGGCCACGGCCAGCTCTGGGGTCAATCCGCTCGCGAACGCCAGAACGGGTTGCGTCGGCTGCCCGGCGGCGTCGGCCTGCGCGTTTTGGGAGGGTCGGTACACACGGATGAATTCCTGCGCGGTCACATCGATCGGTGCCAGACCCAGCGCCGTCATCCGCAACGCCCCCAACTGCCTCGCATCGATGAACGGCGTCGCCTGCCCACTCCCCGGCACCGGCCGACGCGGCACCCCGCTGAAGAAGGCCGCATCGCCGAAGCCGCGCAGCGGCGCGCTCTGCAACGGCACCATCCCAAAAGGCGGCAGATACCGGCAGTGATCGCGGATCTGCAGCGAGGCCGGCGTCGCGCTCGCGGCCAGCAGGTCCGACAAATGCTGCTGGAACTGCGCGCACATCGCCTCGGCCTCCACCAGCCGCCGATCCCGGCCGACGAAGGCGCCCGCGCTCTGCGCATCCGGCGCCATCAATCGCCGGCGCACCGACCACAGATCGACGAACTTCAAGCCGCTCGCCGTCCAGAACACCAGCGCCAACGGCACATCGAGCGACGACAACGTCCCCGTGGCGCGCAAGTCATCCATCAGCCCATAGGCCGACGGATCGCTGCGCCACGGGTCCCGCACGAAGGCCTCGCGCGCGTCGAGGCCGAAGCACTTGTAGGCGAGCCGATTGCGGAACTGCGCCGCGCCGATGTCCAGATCCGCATACCGCTGCGGTGACACCGCCAGCAACCTGAACTGCAGCCCCTCCACCGTGACATCGGTGTTGCAGCGCACCTGGCCAGGATCCAGCCCGTTGGTCGGCGCCCGACCTTCCGACATCTGCGCGGGCGCGATGGTCAGCACGTAGACACCGGCTCCGGCGACATAGGTGCCATCGCCCAAGGGCTGGCAATTCGCGAAGACGCAGTCACAGGGCGCGCTCGCCCCCGCATCGAATCGGCGGGTCAAGGCCACGCTGGTGTCCAGCCCGAGTCGCAAGGTCTGACCCGCCCGGTTGATCGCCAGACCCGCCTTCACCCGCAACACCGGCGCCAGCGGCGCATCCAGATCGAGGTCCCGCGCCGCCTCCAGCCCGAAGGCCACGCCGTCACCGAGCGCCAACCCCAGGCGCGCATCCGAGTCGCGCCGCGCCTGCTGCTCACGAGACAGGTCCTTGCTGGCGAGCAGCCGGCCATTGAAGAAGTTGACGCTGCGGATGCCGCCTTCCTTCAGCGGCTCCTCCAGTTGCAGGGCATCGCCGCTCATGACGGCCTCCTCGTCCGACCGCCCGATCGCGCGCCGGGGGCCGCGCCACCCGTGGTGCCGGTGGCCGGGCCGGTGGCAGCGCCCGTCGCGGAACCGGTGCCGGTCGCGAGCAAGGCGCCGGGCACCGCCGCATCGCCCACGTCGTGCCAGTGACCGGCGCCGTCCGCAATCACCGTCACCGCTCGACCTGGAGCGATCGACAGCTGCGCTTGATCGTCCAGTCGATCGCCGGTCGCGCCGTCCGCCTGCAAGGTCAGGCTCGGCACGTTGATGTTCTTCACCACATAGACCCGCCCTTCCGTTCCGGCATCCGAGGCCGGCAGCGTGATCGCCACCGCTTGCGCGTCCCGCGCCAGCACGTACGAATGGCTGTCGTCCAACCTGAGGTCGTGGCTGACCCGCACCAGCGGCAGGCGCAGTGGCGCCACGGTCGGCGCGGCCGCGACCGGACCCGGCCCCGGCAGCGGCACCGGCGGCGTCAAGGGATCGGGCCGGCGGATCGGGGTGGGCAATGGCGGACGACCGATGGGTGAGACCAGCACCGGTCCGGCGATGGGTGCGCCGCCGCCACCGCCTCCGCCACCTCCTCCTCCACTGCCACCACCACCCCCGCCGCCACCGGCGGGCGCCGTCCCGAAGCCACCCGCTTCGCCGCAATCGCAGCCGCACAGGGCCCATTCCTGCAGGAAACGCAGATGCGCCAGCACCGGGCGCTGGCGTTCGTCGATGCCGATCATGGGCGGGCTGCCGACCACCTGCCAGGCGCCCGCGGGCGAACTACCGATCCACTGCACATCCAGATGGATGACCGCCAGCAGCACGCAGTCGGCATCGCCCTGCGCCACCTGATGGCCGCGCAGGGCCATCCACATCGGTCGCAATTCGGTGACCCAGAAGCGCAGCGCCACGCGCAGGAAATCGCAGAGGTCCCCGCTGCCGACCTGCACCGGTGCGGCGAGGTCGAACAGGTAATCGCCCACGGTCTCGACCGAGAGCGGCGATGGCACCGGCGGCGAGGCCGCGGCCGCGTCGCGCCACGGTTGAATGCCGGGCCGCAGCGCTTCGATCCAGGCGATGTCGTCGGCCACGGGGCCGGGGCTGGCGCTGCTCACGCTCACGTTGGCCCGCAGCCAGCGCACATAGTCCCGCAGCGCGTCTTCCTCGGTTTGCTGCGGCGGGACCTCGCGCAGTTCGAGCCGGAAGTCGTCCGCAATGCGCGACGGCGCCATCAGGGCCTCGTCCGATCGGCAGGGCGCGCCCGGAATCGGCACTGGCCGGGTCTGGCAGTCGGACCAGCACAGCGTCAGCGCCAGCGCGATGGCGCCGGTCTCCACCGCGGGTGAGCCGCCGGGCGGCGACGTCGGCAGCGGCGGCGATCCGGCGCCGGGATTCAGCAGGCGATTCACCATCGCCGCGTTCTCCGGCTTGGCCAGCCAGCGGTTGAGCACCGCGCACTGGTCGGCCGGCACACACAGATGCCGACCGCTCGGCGTCAAGGCCGATCCCGCGCTGACATGCAGCCGCGGGCCCTGCGCGCCATCCAGTTCGGTGCTGACCTGCAGTCCGCTCAGGGTGCCGTAGCCGATCGCCTCGCGGGCATGCCAGCGGTCGCGGCCGTCGAGGTAGGTGAACTCCTGGACGAAGTCGTCCACGCCCAGCACCATGCCGCGCGCATAGTGGACATGCTGGGTCGGATCGGGGGCGGCGCCCGTCAACAGGCTCACCGGTTCATTGCAGCAGCCCATGGCTCGCTCCTGGATTGATCGATCGGCAACGGCCCGGCCACGACAGGCATGGCCAGGCAGGCATCAGGTGGAAGTCGGTGTGCATCGCCTCTCCGCTCAACACGCCAGCAGTCGGCGATCGGTGGCGGCGGGCGTCGCCGGCCCGCCAACGAAACTCGCGCCCACGTAGGCGCGTCCCACCACCGCATCCGGGATCAGCTCCGGCGCGCGGCTGCCGCCACCCAACTGGGTGTCCAGCCCGAGGCGCGCTTCGCCGACCCGGTTGAAGGACCAGAACAGGCGGACCTCGAACACCGTATGGGCCGGCTTCTCCAGCGCCACGATCCGCTCGGCCAGGCGCACCCGCTGCTCCAGCTCGAAGGGATCGGCGCTGACGCTGTCCACCGGCAGCAGCACCGAGAAGCGATGCGCGCTGCGGTGCATCGGCAGCAATTGCGCTTCGAACTGCCACCAATCGCGCTGCGCCGCCGGCGTGAGCGGCAGCACGTCCGGCACGGGCACCTGCTCGAAGCTCGGCCATGCGGCGCCATGCGCCTGCCGCAGCCGCTCGATGCGGCGATAACGACGCGCCAGGAAGTCCTGCCAGCGCGTGCGGTGCTGACTCGGGTCCGGAAGCGCGCAGAAGCTGGCCCAGTCGGCGGCCGCGTTCGAATGCGCGGGCACGTCGATGGGCAGCGGGATCGCAGTCCAACGCCCATAGCCACTGCCGTGCTGCACATTGAGCGACGTCAGGCTGCCGTAGCGCCCCCGCAGCCAGGCCTGCCAGCGCACACGCTCCTGCGCGCCCGCCGCCGGCACGAAGCCCAAGACGCTCTGACAGAAGCGGGCCCATTCGGCGGCGTTGGCGTCCGAGGCGGCGGCGTCGGCGTCGGGCTCGTCCGTACTGGTCACCGTCGAGGCAGGGCCCGCCGCGCCGTCGCCGTCGGACGGCGGCACCAGCGGCCACGGCATCACCTGCTCCGACGGCGTGGCCACGCGGCCCTGCCAGGCGGCCCAGCGATCGGCCAGACCGGCATTGCCTTCCTCGGGCGTCCAGCGCGCCTGAGCCAGCACCGCTTGAGGACCGGCGCCGGACACCGCCGTGGACGGCGTCGCCGATGCGACAACCGACTCCGCCGCGCCCGGATCGCCTGCGGCCAGGGCGCCGATCAGCCGCGTCTGATAGGTCTCGACGATGCGCAGGCGACGCGCGCCGCTGTCGCTGTCCCGCGGCCCATCGAACATCGCGGCGTCGAAGCAGGGATCGAACGCCAGCTCGAGCGCCAGACGAAGGCCATGGACCGTGCCGCGCCAGCGGAAGAAGTCCATCGCATGCCGGACCAGCAGCCGATGGCGGCGTTCATCCCAGCTCGGATCCAGCGCCAGATCGAACCAGTCCGCGAGCCACGCCAGCGCCTCCGGCGGCACGGTGCGGGCATCGAAGAGCGCAGTGGCGCGGGCGATCTTGTCTTCGATGGCGGTGAAGGTGCTTTCGAAGTTGGCCAGCCAGCGCTCCAGGAAATGGGCGCTCGTCACGTCCTCGCGATAGGCCGCCGGCAGGAAGCGCTGCGGATACGAGAACCTCGGCGACCAGACCCGCAGGGCCCGCAGCCGCGGCGTGTGGGTGCCGTGCTCGCTGGACAGCCGCAGCTGGAGTTGCAGGTAGCGCCCCTGTGCCGCCTGCAGCAGCAGCTCCCAGGTGCCCTGGCCCGAGGCCCGGCAGCTCGGCCGCATCGCATCGCCGCGCAGCCAGGGCAGCTCCGGGCCCTCGGGACGCCACAGCAGCGCCGGCTCCCGCCTCCAGCCGCCGACCAGTTGCGCGCCGGGCGCGGGCTGCTCCGACGCGTAGGACGACGCCGCGTCATCCTCGGCGCTGAGGGTCAGGCTCGGGTCTTCCAATTCATCGGACGCGCGGCTCCACACCTCCACGCTCGTGCCCGCCGGGATGGCCGCATCGATGAGCAGCTTGTCCCAGGTGATGCCCAGCTCGCCGCTGTCGAAGACCGGCGTGATCAGCGTCGCCTCGGCGGCATAGCGCGCGCGAGGCTGCTGCACCAGCGGGGTCCAGACGGCCTGGGACAGGCCGCTGTCGTAGCAGCCCTCGCCGCGCACGGCGATCAGGGCGCGGCCGCCGTAGCGCCGCAGCGGCACCAGCCACGGCAAGGCGCGCAGCGCAAAGCCGTCGCTTCCGGGCGCCGTCCACGGCGCGCTCGCTTCTGAAACGCTGCCGGCGCCGTCGGACGCCGCCGCATCGATCACCTCGAAGGCATGGGCCTGATTGCCCACCGTGGTGGCGATGAAGCAGACCACCGATGCGTCCGTCTCACCGGCGCTCCAGCGCTGAGCAGACGCCCGAACGAAGTCATGCGCCAGGCCCGGCAGACCGGTCAGCCAGTCCGATGCGGCCCAGCGCCACGCGTTGCCGTGCCGACGCAGCAGCACCACGCGCGATTGCCCGTTCATCTCATCGCGGTCCAGCAGCCAGATGCCGCCCTGTCCGTCCGACTCGATGGCGATCGGGTCCACGGCCCAGGCGGGGCTGGCGCCCAACGGCAGGCCGGCAGGGAGATCGGCGGCCGGCTGCGCACGCGCGGGTCCGGCCACCGGCTGGAAGTCGTCGATGACGGCCGCTGACAGGGCCTGCAGCGGCTGACCGCTGCGCACCACCGCGAGATGGCAATCCAGCTCCCACAGCCGGGCGTGGGCTCGGTCCAGGATCCAGACACCGCCACCCTCGCGAGCGCAGAGATCGAAGGGCTCGAACGCGACCGCCTCCGGCCACGGCAGGTCCAGCGGCTGACCGCCGGCGACCAGGTCGAAGCTCAGCAACCCGCGACGATCGCCCCGCGCATAAGCGACCACCAGCCAGTCGTCGGCCGTCACGGTCAGTCCGAGATAGCGATCGGGTGCGGCCGGCGCGCTCGGCGGATGCGGCTGGAACAGCAGCCGTTCCTGCGCGCGCAGCTCGGCACAGTCGGAGGGCTCGGCGGGCCAGAACGCGCCCTCGTCCGCGCGGGAGACCGACGCCACCCGCAGCGCGAGGCGGTCGCCCGCGATCCGGTAGACGTTGCCGTGGCGATCCGCCGCCGCGCCGCGCCGGGCTTCCAGCGTCAGCGGCGATTCGGTCACCGTGGCCGGCAGTTCCAGCGTGCGTGGCGCCAGCGTCAATTCCTTGCGGTCGCCGTCCCAGGCCGCTGGCGGCGAGGCGTCGGCGGTCGACCGAGCGCCGGCCGGTCGCGCCCATTGGTGAGACAACAGCGTGGCGCCGCGGCGAGCGCCCTCGGTGTCGATCGCTTCACTGGCGGAGCCGATGGGCACCGCCGCTGGATCGACGTCCGCCGACCCAGGCAGACACCGGCCCCAGTCGGCTTCGCCGAGCAGCAGCTGGAATCGGGCGCCGTTGACGTTTTTCATCAGCAGGTCTCCGGCACCACCGGCACGGGCAACAGCGACACCGTGGTGGGTGTCGCGCTGCCGCTGCCGCCGCGCAGCGATTCCAACGGCAAGGGCTCGCCGGCGACGACCGACAGCCCCAGCACACGCGGCAGCTCCAGCCCGGTCATCGGGATCACGTCCGCGGCGGCGCGGCTGCCTTCCGCCAGCAGCACCTCGGCCACCGACATCACGCCGGGCACCCGCGCGACTTCCGCCAGCATCACCCGGCTGGCGACCGAGGTGCGCAGCGGCCAGCCGCGGCTCGGGTCCACCGCGCGGGCATTGAACAGCGCGGTCTCGCGCGGCTGCGCACCGTTCGGCCCGACAGGCGCGAGCCACGCGCGCAGCCGCGCCTTGACCGCCTCCACCACTTCCGCGATGGCAAAGCCCGCCGCGATCTCCACGCCCACCGAGATCCACAGGCCCTTGTAGACCGGACCGCGCACCACCAGCTCGGTCGTCACCAGCCGGCGCGGATCGAGGTGCTGGCACAAGGCATTGAGGAACAGGCGATCGGCGCGGGGCGCATCCGGCTGGGCCGGGTCCAGTCGCGGAATCGCCATGACGGTGACCACCCCCGGCGCGGCGCCTGGCTCGTTGGGCACCAGATCCGGATGGAAGGCCGGCAGGATCTCGACCCGGCCGATCTGCACGCCCGGCGTGCGCAGCGTGATGGCCTCGAAATCGTCGGCGCTCACGAGCCGGTCGCGATGCTGCAGATACCGCCGCACCTGCTTTTCGCCGGTCTCGACATCCTCCGCATCGGCGCCGCCCCAGGTCTGCACCGGATTGGTCACGGTGAAGCCGGACGGCAGTTGCGGCGCGCTGTCGATCGCGGCCTCGGCCACATTGCCGGCCGCGCCCTGGCAGAAGCCGTAGCTGGCCAGCACCCGCGCGCCCAAGGGCAGCCGGCGGCCGCGCAGCCCGTCGCCAAAGCGCAGTTCGCCGGCCTCGGCATCCAGCTCGAACACCTCGGTGCGGCCGTTGTCGTCGGCCTGGAATTCACGCGCGGTCGACCTCGGATTGCCGACCGGCACTTCCGGCCCGGCCGCCGCGAGGTCATCGATCTCGGACCAGGTCAGCGGCGCGTCATCGCCCACGCGGGTGCTCACCGACACGCTGCCGGGCAGCACCGGCGCGCGAGACAGCCGGCGACCCTGATCGGGCGTGCCGTCGCCATCGGCCAGCGGCTCGGCGGCGATGCGCTGGATCTGGCGGATCGGCGTCGCATTGAGGCCGGTCCAGCGGATGCGCGCGGGCGAGGCGCCGTCCACCCGCATGCGCAGCCACGTCACCAGGCGGGTGCCCAGCGTCGGGTCGTCCAGTGCAGGCGGCATGTCGCCGACGCCGCCTTCCAGCGGATCGACGTCCTGCCAGACGCGCAATTGAGCGGCGCCCGGCAAGGTCAGTTGCACCACGCCCGGCACCGCCAGCAGGTCGACCTCGGTGCGGGCGTCCAGCGCGCGATAAGCCGGTGCAGGGCGATCAGTGGCATCCCGCACCACGCGGCCATCGGCCTTCACGTCCGGCAGCTCGAAGCGCAGCATCGGCGCGGACTGGGCCTGCCCCACCGGCGTGAGCCGGGCAGAGACCGCTTCCAGCGCCGGCACCACCCCGAGCGTCAAGGTGCGGCCGGCGAGCCGGTCGCGCAGCGTCTTCCACGGATCGGGGCCGGCATCCGGCACATCGGTGCGGCGGGCCAGCAAGGCGATCCACACGCCGCCATCGATGGTGTCGGCCCTCAGGTCGACGCTGTCCACCACCTGCGGATCGAGCGCGACGGTCTCGTAGAGCTGCACATCGTCCGGGAAAGGCATCTGATAGGACGCATAGAGCAGCCGGTAATAGGCCATCAGCTCGGGCGACTGCGACGCGGCCGACACCGGCCGCTTGAAGAAGACGCGCGATTCCAGCGGCAGCACATCCAGACCCAGTTGCGTGCGGAACGGCACGGCGCCCGCGCGCACTTCCAGATCCGCGGCCAGGGTCTGCACCGTGGCCTCGCCGCGCTCATTGGCGATGGCCACCAGGCCCTGCGCCGCCGACGCGCTGGCCAGCGGCACCCGCAGCATCTGCAGGAAGCGGGCGCGGTTGCGCTGCGGCACGAGGTTGGCGCGGTACAGCAGGTTCTCGGTGAGGAACGCGAACAGCTGCACCAGCGTCACGCCGGGGTCGCTCTGGTTGAAGTTGGTCCACTCGGGCGTGTGCACGCGGGCGCGGGCCAGCGTGCTGTCGACCAGCTGCGTGAAGCGGCGGTCATCGAGCGGCGGCGGCGTGATCGGCATCGGGCGGTCCTTCGGAGGTCGGTGGCGGTGGCGGTCGCGGTTTGCGGTGGCGGTGAACGATCGGTCGGAGGGCGCAGAGGGCCGATTCAGCCGGCGCCCAGGGCGATACCGACGGTCAGGCGCTCGCGGCTGGCGGTGGCGACCAGCCGGTAGGTGAGGGTCATGAGCGCGTTCTCCGGGTCGTCGGGATCGACCTGCATCTCCAGCGACTCCACCTGGATGCGCGGCTCCCAGCGCGCGAGCGCGCGTTGCGCCGCGTCCTGCACCCGCGCATGGGTGGCGGCGTTGTTGGGCTCGAACAGAAAGCGTCCCAGGCCGGCGCCGAATTCCGGCAGCCCGACGCGCTCGCCGGGTTCGGTCTGCAGGATCACGGCGATGGATTCGCGGATGTTGGTCTCGCCTTGCGACCAGACGAAGCGCCCATCCGATCCGACCCGAGGCGGGAACGACAGGCTGCGGCCGAAGATGCTGCTCATGGCGAGGCCCTCCGATCGTGGCTCGGGCGCGCGGTCATGGTCCGCCTCCGTCCGGGCCGTCGCCGCCCTTGCCCTTGAACTTGGGCACCGGGAAGCACATGACGAAATAGGGCAGCCAGCGGAACACGAAGTCCAGCAGGCTGACGATGATCATCAGCAGGATCAGCGCGCAGATCGTGATGATCGGCAGCGACAGCGAGCAGATCATGCCCAGGCTCGCCTGCGGCGACCCACCGACGCACGGCCCCATGCCGCCGACCTCCAGCGGCTTGTGCAGCGGCCACGGCAGCACCGATCGGACCAGGTCCACGAAGCCCAGTCCCTTGGCGCGCTGCACCTGGCCGCACAGCTGATCCGACATCAGGAAGGCGGTGTTCTTCGGATGCTTGCGCAGCCCCGCGGGCGAGGTGTCCAGCGGCAGCGCGATCCGGATCGGACGCGCCGGCGCATCGGCATCGAAGAAGCTCGCCATCTGGAAACGCTCGCTGGGCGTGGACAGCACCGCCGGCTTCAGCGGCCCGCAGTCGCAACGCAGATAGGCGCAGCGAATCACGAACCAGCCGGCATCGCCCTGCGTCGTCACCAGCGCATCCCGCAACCGGGCCGCGAACGGCACGGCGGGCGATGGCGCGGCGGGTTGGGTGAGGTCGATGGCGGCGACGACCAGTTGCACCGCCTTGTCCACCAGCGCGGCAGCGGCTTCGGCCTCCTTCTGCAGCGGCGTCATGGCGGGGGTGCCGGCCTCGACATCGGCGGGATCGACCGTCGCGGCGGGCAGCGTGGTGTGCAGACCGGCGACGACATATCCGCCGTCGTCGCGCAGGCCGGCGAGCAGCCAACGGAAATCGGGCCAGGCGAAGTCCGCCCCCGGCGCATCGGGATACAGCGCGGTGGTGCCTTCCAGCGACGCCCGCGAGGCACGGATGCGATGCAGCGCGTCCCGCGCGCGGAGAACCGGGCTGTTGTCGGCCAGACCGGTCCAGCCGCTGCCCATGTCGGTCGCCGCCGACTGCAGCCAGTCGAAGAGCGCCTTGGCCGGGCCGGTGAGCGAGGCGCCCAGGCTCGGTGATTCCACTGCCGCCCACACGGCCGGGACATGGGTGGCGAGGTAGTCGG
This sequence comes from Burkholderiaceae bacterium, assembly GCA_913776825.1. Classification (GTDB taxonomy): domain Bacteria; phylum Pseudomonadota; class Gammaproteobacteria; order Burkholderiales; family Burkholderiaceae_C; genus Roseateles. The sequence continues at coordinate 19,349 of CAJYPV010000026.1, read as the reverse complement.
CGAAGTCCAGCCACACCAGCCAGGACTGGCCCTGCAGCTGACGATTGACGATGGCGGCCTGGTCCGCCCGTTGCGCCGCCGTGCCGGTGCTGGCGGGGTCCATGACCCGACCCTTGGCATACACCGCCGACCGCACGAGTTGCTTCCAGGGCTCGGCGACGTCCAGCTTGAACTGTTCCTTGCGGCTGGCGATGGCGCTGGGCGCCGCCGCCACGCCTGCACTGCCGCCACCGCCACCGCCCTCCCCGCTGACGGCGCCGATCAAGCCATTCGTCGATGCGGCGCCCGGCCCTTCCACGCCGACGGCATGCTGGGCGCGGGTGCTCATGTACTCCTCGCGACGACCGACCGGAATCGTGCCGGCATGCAGTCGGCGCGGCTGACCGTTGTCGGCCACGAACGCCATCGAGAACAAGGGCAGCAGCTCTTCACCGGCCACCATCGCGGCGCCGTCCGCCACGCGCTGCCAGCGCGCGCCGTTGGCCGATTTGACGAAGGCATATTCCGCGCGAGGCGCCCCGGCCTGCGGCGCCATCAGGCGCCGGATCACGAAGCCGACCTGCTCGCCGCCGCCGGTGGAGAGCGCCCGGTCCGGCAGACCGGGCTGCGCGCAGACGAGGTTCGCCGCCACCAGGTAATGCCGCAAATGCGCTGGCTGATAGAGCTTCAGCGGCAACTGGCGCGTGACGCTGTTTTCCACGATGGCCTGGCGGGCGGTGACCGGCGCCAGCGCGCTGCGCGGCGACTGGTCCTTGCGCACACGGGCCAAGGCCTTGGCCAGCTTGGGCAGCGGCATGCGCTGCACCAGGTCGGGCGATTCGCCGGGCGGGACGCGCCAGGTCTCCGGACGGGCGAGCCGATCACCGAGGCTGGCGGGGTCGTGCTCCAGCGCGGCGAGCAACTGTTCCATGTAGTCGTCGCTGTCGAAGCGGAGCAGGCTCGGTCGGGACTGGTCCGGCGCGAGCGCGGCGGCAGCGGCGGAAGCGCCCGTCGATGCGCCGGCATCGGTCGCTGCGGTTGTGGCGCTCGTCGCGCTTGCCGCGCTTGTTCCGGACGCCGTCGAGAACCGCGACCACAGCGGCTGCGGGGTTTGCCAGGCGACGGGATGGTTCATCGCGGGTGCCTCACCACATGTTGCCGGCGCCCGGCAGGTAGGAGGTGCCGATCACCGTGTCGGCGATGACCGTCGCGGCGCGCACCGTGCCGGAGAAGGTGGACATGCCGGCATCCACCGTGACCATGCCCGCGCTGACCGCCACGGTGCTGGCCTGCACCGTGACCTTGGCGGAGGCGGTGATGGTGATGCCGGCGGCTTCCAGCTTCACCGAGTTGCCGTGGCTGTCCTCGATCGTCACGCTGCCCGGTCCGTCCTTGAGCGTCACGCGCTGTCCGCCGGGCGTCTCCAGCCGCAGGCTTTCCTGTCCGCTCTGATCGTCCAGGCTCACCGTCACACCGTTGCGGGACCGGATCACCTTCTTGTTGTTCTGGCCCGCGCCATCCATGCTGACGGGCGGCGCATCGCGGCCGTTCCAGAGGCTGCCCACCACATACGGCCGACGGGGATCGCCGTGCTCGAAGGCGACCAGCACCTCATCGTCCACATCGGGCACGAACCAGCTGCCGCGCTGGTGGCCACCGAACAGCGTGGCCAGCCGCGCCCAGGCCTCATAACGCTGACCGCCCGCATCCGGCGTCCAGGGCAAGGTGATCTTCACGCGGCCCTGGTGATCCGGATCGCGCAGGTCGATGACCAGCGCCGGACACACGCCATACCAGCGCCCGCCCCAGCCGGTGGGCAGCCGCTCATTGAGCAGCTGTTCAAACGGTGGCAGATCGGTCACCCGCATGATCAGCGCCCCTGCCCGATGGCCGGCCGGTCGCACCAGAACTCGGTGCGCAGGCCCTGGCTGGCATCGAATCGCACCTGCACTTCGGTGACGGTGTAGTCGCCTTCGAAGAGCGGTCCCAGGCCCTTGAGCTTGAGCCGCGATCCCACCCGCAGCGCCGCCTGCGTCCGGGCGACGCCATGACCGACGATGAAGCGGCGGGCCATGTGGCGGAAGCTCGCTTCGGCGAAGGCGCGGGCTTCCGCATCGGCGGCCGGCAGCGCATGCGCCACGGTGTCGACCCGCGTGCCGAAGGCGCGTTGCAGGATCTGCGCACCGCTGGAAGCGCCCTGCAGCTCGGCGCGGATGGCCGCGTCATCGGCCTGATGACGCGCCACCCGCTTGTCCGAAACGCTCCAGCCCGCGCCGACCAGTTGGGTCCGCTGATGGGCCAGATCGGCGCAGACCTGGAACGCCCGCAGTTCGCCGGCCCAGGCCAGCTCCAGCGTCGGTGCCTCGCGTCGCGCGCGCTGCGCGGCCTTGAGCTTCATGTCGTCGATCCAGATCTGCGCGTCCTCGCGCCGCGCCAGGTCACGGACGAAGGCCAGGTCGCTCTGATTGACCTGGGCCAGATGCTGGTAGGTCTCGCCGCTGAGGTCGATCTGGGTCTGCAGGCCGTGATCGCCCGCGATGCGGCGCAGCACATCGGCCAGCGAGGCATCGGCGAAGCTGCGGGTGCGCCGCGTCATGCGCAGGTCCTGCAGCCGATCCTCCGCACAGACCCCGATGCGGGGCGTGCTGCCTTCGGGAAAGTCCGCCGACAGCGCGGTGATCGCGCCGCGGAACAGCAGGTCCGGTCCCAGCTTCACCGTCAGCGACTTGCCGAAGTCCAGCGTCTGCCGATCGAAGTACTGAAAGCCGGTGCTGTCCGCCCCACCCCAGTTGCCGAAGCTGAATTCCGCCCGTGCCAGGCCCTCGCTGGTCTCGATCAGCTCCATCGCCATCAGCCCGGCGCACAGGCCGGCATCGCGCTGGCCATCGATCTCGATCGACGGTCGCGACAGTTCGATGACATCCGGGGTCTGGGTGGACATGACGCGCTCCTGGGTCTCTGGAACCATCGGCCCTCAATGGGCCCACACGCGCAGCGACTGCTGATGCAGGACCTGCAGCGCCTCCTTCAATGCCTGAGGCTGCAGCGGCTGCGCGACGGCCGCGCCAGCCCCGGCCCCATCTCGGTCATTGGCCGCCTCGCCGGCGGACGCGGTCCGCGCCTCACGCACCACCTCGAAATCATTGATGACGACCGATCCCATCTCACTCTCCTCAAAACGCACGCCGACCGGCGCGCGTGGTTCGGTTCAAAAGCTGCCATGGCGGTCCAGGCGTCCATGGCGCGGTCCGTCGCACCGACCGTGTCGGCCACGGGTCCGGCGTCCGTCGCGATCCACTTGACGGTCGCCATGGCCGTGTTCATCCGATCGACAGCGTGCCGCTGGCGCCGCCCAGCGAGGCATTGAGGCCACCGCTGACGCTGACGCCGCCGCGACCCGCGCTGCTCATCCCACCGGCCGCCGCGCCGAAGGACCCATTGGCCGACGCGCTCGCGCCGCCTACCGAGGCCTGCAGATTCACCAACTGACCGGGCGCCATGCGCAGCGGGTCCTCGATGCCGTTCGCGGCGGCGATGCTTTGCCAGTCGCCCTTGTTGAGCCGGCCGGCGAGGCTTTGCAGCGAATCGCCCTGCATCGCGGCCTTGAGCGGTGCATGGCCGGGCGGCGCGTGACCCGGCCGCACCGGCACGCGGCCCGTGCCCTTGAATTGCGCTTCGAGGATCTTTTGCTGCGACAGCGTCAGGCTGATGCTGGCCCGCAGCGGCTTGCCGTCGGGCGAGAAGAACTCTAGCGATTCCTCCAGGCTCTCGACCATGCCGTCGAACAGGAAGGTGCCCCACTGGAAGCGCACGCCCGGCGGCACCTTCTTGGTGGGGTCCTCGTCCGAGTCCTGGGGCGTCATGAAGTGGATGACCTTCGTGGTCAGCCGGCGCACGTCGTCGACGGCGTTCTTCTCCATCGCGGTGACATCGAACCAGAGCTGCAGCGCCAGCTTGGTGGTGCCCGCGCCGACGAACTGTCGGCCGTTGTTGCCGGCCTTCTGATCGCCGCCGTCGGGCTGCTTGATCTCGTTGGCGAAGGTGAGCTTGAGGGTCTCGGGATTGAACTGGACCTCGACGCGCACGCCGCCCGGCTTCTCCTGCTTGAAGCCGGCATCCAGCTCGATCAGACGGGCGCGGGTGAGCGCGGTCATGGCTGTTCTCCGTTGAAGCGCAGCGTCTCGTAGGCGACCTGCAATTCCTCGACCGCGATCTGGCCGTCGCGCGCATTCAGCGCCGGTGCCTTGAGCTTGATCGGCACGCAGCGCGAGAGCTGGAAACTGGCGCAGACTGTCTGTCCATCGGCGGCATACAGCACCACCTCCGCCTCGGCCCGCAGGCGCGGGTCATTCAGGCTGTCCTGGAACCAGTGCCAGAGATCGAAGTTGGCCGTCATGCCGCGCTTGAGCGTGAGCTGGCCGAAGGAGGCGGGGCCGTTGAGCCGGATCTGGCGGTCGTTGGCGCCGCCTTCGCGCAGCGTCTTGACCTCCATCGTCATTTCCAGGCCGTCGCATTCGGAAAACGCCGCGCCGACCAGCGGGCGGGCGTCCTCGCCACGGTTGATCTCGACGGCGAAGTTGAAGGCGGTGAAGGGCTGCACGGCGCTCATCACAGTTCCTCCGCCACGCTCAGGCGCTCGCCGCTTTGGGACAGGCGCACGGTGATGAAGCGCATCGGCCGGGCCGGCGCCACCCGCAGTTCGACGATGAGCCGGCCGCCGTCGCGGTCCTGCGGCGTGTTGACCGTGTCGTCGGTGACGACGCGGAAGGACTGGGACGGCGTCGCACCGGCAAAGGCGCCACGGCGGAACAGGTCGTTCATCAAGGTGTCGAAGCCGCGACGCACCGACCGATGCAGCGCCGGTCCGTTGGGCTCGAACACCCAGGACATGCCACGACGCAGCGCCAATCGGCGCAGCAGGGTGAGCAGCCGCCGCACCTGGATCGGTCGCAGGTCGGTCTCGAGGGACAGCGTGTCGGCCGAGAGCACCAGGAAGCCGCGCGGATCGTGACGCAGCAGATTGAGCTGGCCCTCCTGCAGCGCCTGCCGATCAAGATCTGGCACCCGCGGCGTGAGCGCCACCACATCCTGCAGCACCTGATTCGCCGGCGCGATCCAGGCGCCGCGCTCCCAGGCGCGGGCGGCCAGCACGCCCAGCGCCACCCCATCCGGCGGCACGCTGTGACCACCGACGCGGTCCAATGCGGCGCGGCCTGGTGCTGCGGCCGTGGGGGTCATGTTGCCGTTGCCGACGACGCTCGAACTGCCGGACCCGCCGGTGCGCGGTGACGGCGCGTGCGCGCCGGCCTGGGCGGTGGACGCGGCATGGTCCACATCGCCCACATCGCGCAGGGACGACTGCAGCCACGGGAAGTAGAGCGCGCCATAGGACAGCGCGCGGGCCTCATCGAAGCCGAAGGCCTGCGGATCGCCGCCTGCCGGCGGCTGCCGCACGCTGCGCAGCCGCGCGGCATGGCGCAGGGCCTGGGCGGTGCGGAAGTGGCGCGGCATCGACAGCGCGACGAACAGGTCACCGCCCGCCAGCGCCAGTCGCAAGGCAGCGCGCTGAATGCGCAGCCAGTCCGCTTCATGCAGCGACTCCGCGACCGAGGGCGGATGCTGCACCCAGTCATCGCCGCGCACGATCACGGTGACGGCGTTCGAGCCTTCGCTGCGCTCATCGTCCCGCCGGGCAAACACCTGATAGCGCAGCACGCCGTCGCGATCGGTCAGCACGCTGAAGGCGGTGTCGGGCCCGCGGTAGACCTCGCGGGCATCGGAGAAGTCCGGCGTGGTCGCTTCCATCAGCACATAGGTCGCGCCGGGTTCGCTGTCGCTCCAGGTGAGCCCGTAGGTGCCGGGAGGCACCGGCTCATCCGGGCCATCCAGCCACGGGGCGGCGACGACGCGGGTGCGGCAGTCCAGGAAGACGCCGAAGTCCGGGCCGGCGCGTGGGTCCGACGGCCCTGCTGCGCTTGCTCTCGCCGTGGATGTTGATGTTGATGTCGATGTCGATGTCGAGGATTCGGGAGCGACGTCAACAGCGGCGTGCCCGCAGGCGCCGCGATGATGGGTCCAGCTGCTGGGCGCCTGCGGCGGTTCCGGGCGCGATGGCGCGGGCGGTGGATCGCGTCGGGGCGACCAGCCGAGGTGCACCGCATCCGGGATCGCCATCAGGCTGGCTTCGTTGAACAGGCCGCCCGCGCCGATCGACAGCGCCGCATGCAGGCCCATCAGCGGACGGGGCTGGCGCCGCATGAGGCGAATGTCGTCCGCATGGAGCACCAGCGTGGCGGCGCCGTCGTCCGCCAAGTCGGGATCGATGAACAGCTCCGCGCCGAAGCGCGACAGGCCGTCGCGCTGCAGCGGACCGGCCGTCTGCGGCAGCGGTCCGATGGCGGGGCCGAACAGGGGCTCGACCCCCAAGGGCAGCCAGGCGAGCGGCGTGGGCTCGGGCAGCGGCGCGAGCGGAAAGCGCGGGAGTTCGATGGCGGCGTCCGCCGTCGCGCCTGCCGCCGTAGCGCCACCGTCGGAGGTCATGGTCGAGCGGTCATCTCGCGGCTCGCGGGGCCGGTAGGCCTCGGCGTCCGAGCGAAGCGCCCAGAACGGCGCGGGGTGAGACGGTGTCAGTCCGACGCCCGACAGACTCGCGGTTTGCGGACCCGCGCCGATGCGCAGGGCGGCGTCCAGGCGCATCGCCTGGGTGGCACCGATCAAGGCCGGCGGCTGGTCGGTGCCCAGCTCGCGCCAGGCGGGTCCGACGCTCTCCGCGTTCATCAAGGTGCTGGAGAGCGCGACCGGGCTGCCGGTCAGTGCGGGCTGCCGCTGCAGACGGTCGATGCGTTGCCAGACCACCGCGCTGCCGTCGTGCCAGCGCACCCAGTGGCCGACATCGAGTCTCGTGGTCAATGGCGCGTCGAACCGCAGGCGGGTGAGCGAGGGTGGCGTGGGGCCAGGCGTTGCCGCGCTGCTGGTCGGCAGTGGCCACCAGGTGGCGGCGATGGAGGACCCGAAGCCGACGATGTCCGCCCATCCCGACGATCCGGGCGATCCCGGCATCACCGGGCCGATGGGGGGCGACGCACCGGCGGCGTCGGACGCGGCCGGGAGGCGCTCGAAGGCAGCGAGCAGCCGCATCCGCACCTGCTGCAGCCCGCCGAGCGCCGGCGCCATCTGCACCGACTCGACGACGCCGTAAGCGCAGACCGCGTCGCGACTGCCGATCTGCAGCAGCTCACCCACCCGCAGCAGCACGCGGGAACGGAAGTCGAATCGATTCGGTCCGATGCCGGCGCCGCTGACGGGCGCGAAGTCCTGCAGGCCGACGCCCATCGCGCTGACGGCGGTGCTGAGGCGAAGCGCATCGGACCAGCTGCCCTCACAGCGCGCCGCAGCGCGCGCGGCGCTGAGCCTTCCGCTCGCATCCAGCGACAGCAGCCCGGGCATGGCGAAGGTGTTGGCGCGGGCGACGTCATCGCCTTGCGGGTCCTCGCCGAGCGCGGCGGCCAACGCGGCGCTGCGGGCCACGCGCTGGACCCAGCAACGCTGGCCGCCATTGGCGAAGAAGGCGCGCACGGCGGGGCCCAGGTAGGCGGTGACGCGTTCACCGCGCTGGGCATCCCAGGCCAGCGGCGCATCGGGGCCGAAGATGGCGGCGAACTGGGCCACGCTGTCGATCGCCACCGGCTGATGCAGCGGCCCGGTGGCGGCGAAGCCGACCAGCACGGCCACATCCATGCGCGGCAAGGCCTCCACCGCCGGACGCGGAGAGACATCGACGCGAAGGCCGGGCAAGCGCCGGCTGGGGGCGATCAAGGTGGCGTCCACGGCCTCACTCCATTTCCAGCCGCTCGTAGGCGAGCACCAGCTCTTCCATCGCCACATCGGTGCCCTTGGCATTGAAGGGACCGCTGGTGTGCTTGATGATGCGGGCCCGCAGCAGCTTCCAGGTCTGCACGATCTGGGTGTGGTCCTCGTTCTGGAGCTGCACGGTGACGGTCCGCATCGCGTTCTGATCGCCGTTGCGGATCTGGTCGAGCCAGCGGTAGAGATTGAGCGAGCCGATGACGCCGCGCTTCATGGTGACGTCGGTCGATTTGTTCATGCCGGTGATCTTCATCACCGCGTTCTCGCGGGCATTGCCGGTCCGGTATTCGGAGACGGTCACTTCCATGCCGATGCCGCTCAGCTCCTGAAAGCCGGCCTGCGGGCCCTCGGTGTTGCCGTCGCCCAGGTCGACGAGGAAGTTGAATTGCACATAAGGTCGGTCACGCAACTCGGCCATGGCGGGCTCCCTCAGACTTTGCGATCAGCCGTCCACTGGCCGATGCGGAAGATGACGAACTCGGCAGGCCGCAGCGGGGCCAGGCCGACCAGGCAGATCAGTCGGCCGTTGTCCAGGTCGTTCTGGGACATGGTCGATCGATCGCATTTCACGAAGAAGGCTTTGTCGGGCTTGTCGCCGAGCAGCGCGCCGTTCTGCCACTCGTTGAGGAGGAAGTCCTCGACGGTGCGGCGCACATTGGCCCAGAGCTTCTCGCCGTTGGGCTCGAAGACGGCCCACTGGGTGCCCTTGTCGATCGAGCGCTCCACATAGGCGAAGTAGCGGCGCAGGTTGACGTACTTCCATTCCGGATCGGAGCTGATGGTGCGGGCGCCCCACAGCCGCATGCCGCGGCCTTCAAAGTAGCGGAAGCAGTTGATGCCTTCGGGGTTCAGCACTTCCTGCTGGGATTTGTTGAGGAAGCGTTCGAAGCCCAGCGCCAGGTTGACGACCTCGTTCGCCGGCGCCTTGTAGACCGCCCGGTTCACATCGTTGCGGGCATAGATGCCGGCGACGAAGCCCGAGGGCGGCACATGGATCTCGCGCTGGGTGAGCGGGTCCAGCACGCGGATCCAGGGGTAATAGAGCGCCCCGTAGGTGGAATCGAGCTGGGCGCGCATGGCGCGGACCTCGCTGATGGCCTGGTCGTCGCCGCTGTCGATCACCGCGATGCGGTACTTCATGCGCTCCGCATGCCGGATCAGCGCACGCACGATGGTGCGGGCCGTCGGGCCGTAGCCGGGGTCTTCATAACCGAAGGTGGAGCCGGGCGCGGCGACGATGGAGATGTCCTCCAGGTCCTCGAACGCGACCAGCCCGGTCTTGCGATCGTCCGGCGTGGTGAGGCCGGCGTACTCATCGGCTTCCGGACGGTTGCCGTCGTCGCCACCGGTCATCACCAGCCAGACGCTGCGTTGGGCGGGCGTGCTGTCGTCATCCTCCAAGGCCTCTTGCAGACTCGGCGCCGGCAACACGGCGGGGGCGGCATCGAAGAAGGTCTGCAGCACGTCCACGCCGGTGTTGAAGCCGGCCACGTCGTCGGCCCGGAAGACGATGGGCAGCGTGCGGGCGCGGGCCAGGCTGGCAGGCGATTCGGAGAAATAGTCGAACAGGCCATCCGGGCTGCCGGCGCGCTCATGGTCCGGGTCCAGCGGCAGATCGGGCGAGGTGAACGGCACCTGGCTGCCGGACAGCGGCGCCACCGTCACGGTGACCGTGATGATGCGCAGCTCATAGGCACCCGGCGTGAGCTGGGCGAGCTGGACCTCGGCGGTGTCGATGTCGTCGTCCGAGGACGAGAACACCCAGGTGTCGTGGGCCGGGTCCTGCAGCGCGAGGTAGTAGCCATCGGCCACGCCGGGCGAAGGCGGTGGCGAGCCGCTGGCACCCGCCGCGCGGATCCACACCACATCACGGTTCACCAGCGAGCGGACGCCGGGCACGGCGCCGTCGGTGACGAGCACGTTCTGGCTGACCTTGAAGGTGAAGGTCACCCGCGCATCACCGGCCGCGCCCGGGAAGCGGGCGAACACGGCCAAGGGCGCCGGGCTGCCGGGCAGCGCCCCGCGGGCATGGCCGGACCCGGGCTCGTCGGGATTCGTCGGGGTGAACACGCGGCTGATATAGAGCCGCTTGCCGCCTTCCTCGAAGAAGGCGCGCACCGCATGCCAGAGGTAGTTGTCGATCTCGCCGGCATCGGCATAGCCCAGCTTCTCGCGGCCACCGTAGGTGCGCTCGAACTCGACCAGGCTGGTGATGAGCTCGGGCTCCAGGTCCAGCGGACCGTAGCGGGCCGGCCCGACGAAACCGGTGGTGGTCGTGCTCACGCCCTCGATGGACTTGGAGCGGAACGACACCTCTTCGACGAAGACGCCTGGGGCGAGGTACTCGGGCATATCGGTTCTCCTGCGACGGGGACGGGTGAGAACAGGAACGGGAGCGAGAACAGGAACGGGACGTTGAACGCGAACTCGGTCGGGCCTTCAGCCCGGGGACACGGACAACCAGGACGATTCCTCCGACACCGCACCCAGGGTGCGGGCGGTCAACGGCACGCGGTAATCGAGTCGGCGGGTGGCTGACGGCGAGGCGATCAGGTCATCCACCGTGCCCGGCGTGTCGAGCTGGGCGAGCAACTGCGCGAGGTCGGGGATCTCGGGCACAGCGGTCGACATCGGTGACGGCGACGATGAGGGGGATGCGGTGGCGGGCTCGGACCAGAACACCTCCAGCGACACGGGCCAGCTGAAGTCGCTGCGGGCTTCGGGCGGCGAGGTCAGCGCGCGGCGCGGCGGCTCGGGATAAGGAAACATCGTCGCCACGCGGCCCTCTGCATCCGCGAGGCCGAGACCGCAGCGGCGGCCATCGATGCGCACGCCCAGCAGCGCCCAGGCGGCGGGACGATGGGTGTGGGTGTGCCGCATCTGCGCGTACACCACCGCCGACGCATCGGGCACGCCCCGGCTGACGGACGAGAACAAGGGGATGCGCTCCAGCATCAGCTGCGGCGGAGAACCGGGCGTGCCGGGCAGCACGATCGGCTGCGGCGGCGACCACCATGGCGCCTGGAAACTGATCAGGCCCGGTGCGGGCAGATCCACATCGAACGCCAGCGGCAGGAAACGGCCACGAGGATCGCGGACCTCCACCCGGCAGGCCCGCAATGCGGCTTCGGCGCTGGCCCACAGGGCGGGGGGCTGCAGGTCGGCGTGCTCGAAATCATGCAGGCCGGGCACGGCGTGACCGACATAGACCTGACTGAGATTGGGCCGCATCGGCTTGCGGCGGCGCGGGTTGGCGCGGGCGTAGACCTCCACCTGCAGGTCGTCCACCTGCGCGGTCTGCCGGGCCACATCCCAGAAGCGCACGCCGATGGCGGCGTGGCGGGACAGGTCGTCCATCGGGCGCAGCTGGACGGTCATGCCAGCACCTCACGCACATCGAAGCGACGGTGCTGCACGGCCGCGCCCTCGCCCACCTCGACATCCGAGTCGATGAACACCATGCGCAGGGTGTAGGTCGCGGAGGCCGGCAAGCGGGGCTGCAAACGGTCCCACAGCGTCAGGTAGTCGCTCAGCGACAGCGGATCGCAGATCAGATCCAGCGCCTCGTTGGGCGCGAAGGTGTCGGTCTCGCTGAGATAGTGGTTGAGGTGGCCGGCGGACAGGGAGCCGACATCCTCCATCAGCCGCATCACCCAGCCCAGCATGCGGTGCTGCATCTCGGCGTCCTGGGCCCAGGGGGTGACCAGGTAATGCAGGTCCAGCGGCAGGGACGGGCGATAGCGGCGGCCGTCGGGCGAGCGGCGCAGGCTGAGGTTGCGGACCGCGCCATTGATGGCGACGCGATAGAGACAGACCGAGAAGCCGTCCTGCATCGGCGATTCGAAGTCGCGCATCTGGTAGAGCTTCACCTCCAGGCCGGCGCCGAAATCGTCGCGGGGATAGCGGTCGCGGATCAGGCCCGCGAGGGCGGTGCTGACGGCGGCGATGGCGCGGTGGTTGGCCATGATGTGGGTGGGGCTTCGTCAGCCTTGGGGCGGGGGGGTGACGCCGTCGTCCTGGCCGGGCGCGGCGTTGGCCTGGAGCCAATCCTGGAACTGGCGGTCGGTGCCGACACGGCGATAGCGACGGCGGCCATCGGCCGCCTGCGATTCCTCGATCAGGCCGCTGGCGCGCAAGGCGTCGAGCGCGATCTGAAGCTGCTCCATCGTGACCTCCCAGGCTGGGTCCAACCACCAGAGACGAATCCCCTCCGCGGTGTCCGACGCTTGCGGGCGGGCGCACAGGTACTGGACCAGTGCTTGCGGGATCGCCCGGGGGGGTGTGGCGTCGGCCATGTGGCGAGGACTCGTGTCACCTCAGAATCGCAAGCGCCGTGCCAGTCTGGGCAGTGATCGCAAGTCGTTGATTTCCATGAACAACAGCACGGAATGCTTCAGGGGTGCCAGGATGTTTTCACCCACCCTCGCCCGCGATCTCCGTGTTCATCGGATACCCGGCGGGTGACGCCACAGCTGGAGGGAACCCGGCTGCGGGGTGTTCACAGCGACATGGAGGAATCCAACCGGGCAATGGGACAAATTTGTCCGCCCGCGAACACCACCACGACCACCACCACCACCACCACACCACGCCGCGACACGACGGTGCTCGCTGAAGGACGCGGGGGCAGCGGCGGGGGGGGGGGCGAGGCGCTTAACAGCAGCCGTCAAAGAGTGGGGCGGGGGTGGGGGAATTCGCGGCGACGGCCACCTGGGCAGTTGCGGATGGCAGTTAACGCCCTCTGCACCCCGCCGGGTCTCGCCCCGGCTGGCGAGTAACTTTCTTGGCGCGCCAAGAAAGTCACCAAAGAAACGCTGGCGGACTTTGATTTGGCTCGCTGTAATCGCTCGCCTTCGCTCGGTCACTGCTACTTGAACCGCGACCACCGAGGACGCTTGGTCCGCCAAGCGGTGACCTTGCCCGCATGCGCGGGTCGCGGGCGCTGCTCAATGGCTTACTGCGGCGACCTCGCCATTGAATGCGGAACACGCCTGAGCGGGCTTAGGGCTCGTTCTCCCGGATCGCACTCGATCGGTCCGCCATGCGGTGACCCTGCGCAGTCGCGGGTCGCGGGCGACGCCTAATGGCTTACTGCGGCGGCCTCACCCTTGAATTTGGAACACGATGAGACTTTGGGCGCGCGTCCTCACGGATGGCGCTCAGTGGCGGCAGGCGCCCGCGCTCACGAACCGGCGTGGCGGAAACGCTGGGGATCGATGCCGTGCTTGCGGATCAACTCGAAAAAGGCGCGTCGGTCCTTTTTGGCCGCCATGGCCGCATGGGTCACATTGCCACCGTGCACGGACAACAACTGCTCCACATAGCCGCGCTCGAAACGGTCCACGACCCGCATCTTGGCAACGCGGAAGGAGGCATCATCGACAGGCACGCTGTCAGGACCGGCGAGATCGATGTCGATGTCGCGAGGCTCCAGCACAGGCCCAGTGGACAGCAGCACCGCGCGCTCGATCACGTGGCTGAGCTCACGGACATTGCCAGGCCATTCGTGACGCAACAGCTTGAGCAATGCCGCGGGGGACAGGTCGTGCGCGGGGCGGGCGTATTCGCGGGCGTACTGCCGGAGGAAGTGCTGGGCAAGGACAGGCACATCCTCGCGTCGATCCCGCAGCGCCGGCAGTTGGAGATGCAGCACATTCAGACGGAAGAACAGGTCCTGCCGGAACTGGCCGCGCTGCATGCGCTGATGCAGATCACAGTTGCTCGCGGCAATGACGCGGACGTCCGCGCGCAACGTGGTGCTCGTGCCGATCGGACGGTATTCGCGTTCCTGCAGAAAACGCAGCAGCTTGGCCTGCGCCGCCAGCGGCAGGGAATCGACTTCATCGAGGAACAACGTGCCGCCCTCGGCTTCCCGCACCAGCCCGGGACTGGCCGCGTGGGCGGTGGTGTAGGCGCCTCGCGCATGGCCGAAGAGCTCGTTCTCGACCAGCTCCGCCGGCAGCGCGCCGCAGTTCACCGCCACCCAGGGGCGCGACGCGCGCGGCGAGAGGTAATGCACCGCCCGCGCGCAGACCTCCTTGCCAGTGCCGGTCTCGCCGGTGATCAGCACATTGGCCTGGCAATCCGCCACCACCGGCAGGCGCTCCGCCACGCGAGCGCACGCCTGGCTGATGTGGATGAAGCCGCGGATGTCTCCCCGTCGGCCAAGGCTCACGGATGGCGGCGCGCTCGCGTCCGCGCCGTCAGCAACTGATCCAGGCATGGCTCCTCCGTGCATCGTGGCTCGCCCGCCGTGTGGGGCGTGGGTCTCGGCAACATCGTCGAAGGGGAGCGCCATGCGCGGCAGACCAGCCGCCATCGCGATCGCGTCGCCCCGTCAACCGACGGATTAAACGCGCACGGCCTCGGAATTGCGAGTGATCGCGACCTGCGGTCTAGGGGGCCAGGAATCGGTCCAGCGGGATTTCGCCTTGTTTAGGCGACAGCGGACAGACCGTTCGTCGGCGCCAGCGGGTGGCGGCGACAAGGCGCGGCGCATGGCACGCCGCGCGTCAGTGGCCGACGCTCAGCGCGGCTTGCCCAGGTTCATGACCCAGTACGGGTTGTAGCTGGCGCCCTGCGCGGTGGCCGGCTGGCAGGACACGCCGACATTGGTGTAACTGGCGCTCATCAGGTTGGCGCAGTGGCCGGGGCTGTTGCGCCAGCTGCTCATCACCGATTCCACCGTGGGCTGGCCCGCAGCGATGTTCTCGCCCAGCGAGCTCCAGGCGTAGCCGGTGGCATTGACCCGGTCGGCCATGGTGCGGCCGTCCTGGCTGGTGTGGCTGAAGTAGTTCTTCGCCGCCATGTCCTTGGCATGGCCGTCGGCCGCCTGCGTCAGCTGGGCATTCCAGCTGAGCGCGGTGGTCGCCGGGAAGACGCCGGAGCTGCCGCAATCCGCGCCTGCGGCCCGCAGCGCATTGATGCGGGTCAGCAGGTCCTGCTGGAAGTTAGGCAGGTTGCAGGTACCGGCGACGGCCACGGGATCCGCCGTGACCGGCGTGCCGCTGTCACCACCGCCGCCGCCGCAGGCCGTCAGGCCCAGGGTCAGCAGAGCGGCGGCAGCCAGCCAGGAGCGCGACCGGCGCGAAACATCGATGGGGAGGGAGTTCATCCGGCGGATGATAGGAATGAACGGGCTGAAAAGCTGGAACGAAACGTACCAGCGGGGGTTTGTGTGAGGTTTGCCGCTAACGGCCGCCCGGGCACCACTGCGATTCGCAGGGAATCCCGTCGCCATCGCCATCCATCTTGGTATCCGGGCAATTGCGCAGGAAGAAGGTGGCCTCTTCACAAGAAGTCATCTGCGAGCAGTGCTGACGACCATCGCAGCGAAATCGTGACGTGCGGCCCGGCGCCAAGGGACTGGTCACGGACGGGGAGACCACCGGCTGCTGTGCGGCCTGTTGGCGCTGGTAGACCCGCACGCCGTAGCCGCCTGCGGCCACCAGCAGCGCCACCCCGATCAACATCGGAACGAAGGATGTCCGCGCCGGCGCTCGCCGCGCACGCGACGCCGGTGAACCGCCATCGGCCGCGACCGCCACGCGGGGGCCGACCGGACGCTCCGGGGCGCGGTGTCGGGTTGAAGCGGGGCTCCGGGACTCCCCCGAAGCGACGACGGCGGATCGGGTGACCCGCACCGCTTGCGGTTGACCGTCCCTGCCCGGGCCCAGCTCGTAGATCAGGGTCTCGCCTTCGGTGGGCCGAGATCCATCTCGGGGAAAGGCGCTGATGTGAACGAAGAGCTCGCGACCGCCCTGCGTCGGCGCAATGAAGCCGAAGCCGCGATCGTCGTTCCATGTCCGCAAGCGGCCAGACAGCGCGCCGCTGCCGCCAGCGGGATGCGGGCCTTTGGTCATCGTGTCGCTCATGCCGGGACTACTTTCAACGCGGTCGCTGCGGTCATTCGGGCGTGCTCCCAAGGGGTTCTTCCAACGGTGGCGGACATTGGATCGCATTTCATCGGCGGCGAAAGCGCCGCGGCGGGCGAGTCCCCCTTCAGCCCCCCTTTCGAGTGGCTGACCTGCAACACCGCCCCGCGCGGGCGGCGGGACCACAATGCCCCACCTCTCTCCCTCGCCGCCTTGCCTCGCTCCGGATGCCTCCCTTCGCCCTCCCCGTCGCGCTCACCCACCGGCTGCACGCGTGCGCCCGGCGCTATCGCGCCCCCTCGTTGCCCGTGTCGATCGACGCCGCGCGCGCCGAGGGTTTCGGCGCCGCCCTGGCCTTCGCCATCGAGCAGGTCCGAGAGACGCTCGCGCGCGGGACCGAGCCCGCCGACGAGGTGCGTGCGCTGTTCATCGAAGGGCTGAGCCAGCTTCTCGATCACGCCCTTCGGCCTGACGACGGCGATGCGAGCTTTCAGTCGATGGGGCTGCAGCATCGGTGGCCGGACGTCCGCGCGTTTGCGCATCGGCATGCCCGCTCGGCGAGCGACCGCCGCACGGTGCAGACCACCATTCGCGCCTTCGCGCATCCGGCCCGCACCGAGCGCCGCCCCGAGGCCGACGCTGCGCTCAAGCAGAGCTTGCTGGCGCTGCATGACGCCGGCGAGCGCGCCGATTGGATGCAGGTGCGGACGATCACCGAAGGCCTGCTGCGCTCGCCCGAGAGGCTGGCAGACGACGAGCTGAAGCGCTCGCTCGAGCGGCTGCAGCAGGCGCCGGCGCTCCATGAGCTTCTCGCCACGGCGGCCGAGTCGCACGAGCCACGGATGCAGCGCTATCTGCAGTTGCTGCGCCAACAAGGGCCGACGGCGGGCACCGAGGACGCCCATGCGCGCGGCCGACGTGCGCAGGCCCGCGGCGCGGCCGTGGAAGCGCAGGCCGCAGACGCGCTGAGCCGGCTGGCGGATCAGCTCCGTCACGACGACCCCAGCGCGGATTACCGCGTGGTGACCGGGCTGCTGGTGCCGGGCTCGATCCCCGGTGATCCCCAGCGCGCCAAGAGCGAATGGGATGCGGCGCTGCTGCGAAGCGCATCCCAGGGCGAGACCTCCACCACATGGGACCTGTGCCTGCTGCTGGAAGCCAAAGCCTCGGCCGATGCCGCCACCACCGATCTCTACACGCTGCAACGCGGACTGCAACGCCTTCAGCAGGCGACCGCCGACATCCCCCATGTCTTTGCCAGCGACGCGGGCGACGTCACGCTGACCGGGCGCTCGCTGCAGGCGCTGAATCTCGGCAGTCCGACCGCTGAGGGCTCGCGGCCCGACGGCGCGGGCATGTCGGTGCTGTACTGCAGCGACGCGCCCTCCGACCGGCGACCGCCCTGGCTGAATCCCGCCAGCCGGATGCAGTTGCTCTCGGCGCCCGCGTCGATCGACTGGGCGAGTCATCGGTGCGATCAGGACACACCCGCCGATCCGGCCCGCCTGCTGCCGGTCTGGCATCAACTGCTCACCGAGCCCGGCTTCGAGGCGGTCCGCCAGCAGTACCCGACGCTGCGATTCGTCCGGGAGCTCATGGTGCATCCGGACGACTTGCGCGCGGCGGCCGACGGCGCACTGCCCAGCCACGTCGCAGGAAGCCGGGACGGCTCCCCATGAGCCTGTTTGTCGGCCACGACACCGGCCGAAAGAATCCTGACACCAACGGGTAACAAGGCGTCACGCGCGCATCGGCAGGGCCATCCGGCTCGCCCATCCCCACCCATCCGCCCGGTCCGGAGCGCCCATTGAGAGCGACGGCTTGTCGGGCCGTGGGACTCGGTGTTTCCCCTGTGCTTCGGAAATCTTGAAAGCGCTTTCTTGCGCTTACGAATGCACGACACCGGTTGCACCGTTGAGGGGCATCGGCTCCGAATAATCGCGCCTCGCCGGAGGTGGACGGACTCGCCCACGGCCGGACCCGGCCGCCGCGTCATCGACGCCGTGGCTCCCACATTGCAAGGAGCATCCATGACTCTCACCCTCCAGCGCTCGTCCGGCGCCCCCGCTCGGCTGCGTCTGCATCCGCTGTCCCTGTCGCTGGCACTGGCCGGCCTGCTGGTCGGTTGCGGCGGCGGCGAATCCCAAGGCACGGAGGTGCAGGCGGCACGCGTGAACGGTTCGACCGGCACCAGCAGCGCCACCACCACCACCGCCGCGGCAGCTGCCGCGCAGGTCTGCTTCTTCGAGCATGTGAACTATGTCGGCGCCAGCACCTGCCTGACCGCCAGCAGCACCTGGATCGGCAGCTCCTGGAACGACCGGATCTCCTCGCTGAAGGTGCCGGCCGGCTACAAGGTGGAGCTGTTCTCCGACATCAACTACGGCGGCCGCGTGCTGACGCTGACGGCGGACAACGCCAACCTGGTGCCGTCCAACTTCAATGACGTGGTGTCGTCGGTGCGCATCACGCCGCCGGCCACGGCCAAGGTGACGCTGGCCTCGGTGCAGTTCGCGCAGTCCATGCTCTACGGCAGCACCGATGCGCAACTGGTGCTGGTGGCCAACAAGCCCGCACTGCTGAAGGTCAATGTGACCGCGCCGGCCTCGCCCGCCGCCCTGCCGGCCGCCACCGTGAAGGTGGAGAACCCCAACACCGGTGTGAGCCGTGACCTGCCGCTGACCGCGCCGCGCCGTGGTCTGCCGACTGCCGTGTCTGCAGTGCCGTCCTTCGACGACGCCTACACCGTCACCCTGCCCGCCGACCTGGTCAAGGCCGGCATGAAGGTCACCGTCAACGTGGCCGGCGCTGCCGCACAAACCTTCACCCCGCGCGTCGGTGGTGGTGTGGCCATGAAGTTCCTGCCGATCCCCGTGAGGATCGCCGGCACGACGGGTCAACTGCCGGTCGACCAGACCGCTCACCTCCGCGCGCTGTTCCCGGTGTCGACGGTGACGCTGCAATCCCATCCGACGTATGTGTCGACGCGCGTCACCACGCTGCCGACGTCGGATGCGCAATGGAGCGATGCCTTCGGCAAGATCCTCGGCGAGCTGTCGGACCTGCACGCGCTGGAGCGCGCCGCGCGTCACGACTACTACTTCGGCTTCATCCCCAAGCGCACCTGGGGCCTCGCCGGCCTGGGCTATGTGCCGGGCAACTCGGCCGTCGGCTTCGACATGCCGAGCGCGCCGGACACGGTGCGGGATGTCGTCGCCCACGAACTGGGCCACAACTTCTCGCTGCCGCATGCGGCCTGCGGCGGCGCGGGATCGCCCGATCCGAAGTACCCGTATCCGGACGCCAACCTGGGCAAGCCGGGCCGCTACATCTGGAGCTACCTGTCGGACACCAACAGCTTCTATGACCCGCGTCCGACGGATCGTCACGACATCATGAGCTACTGCGGTGGCGTGGTCTTCTCCGACTACAACTACCGCCTGATGCAGACCTTCCTGACCCCGACCGACGCCGCCACGGCCAAGGCCGCGGCCGTCGCCGCTGCGCCGGACCAGGACGTGCTGCTGATCAGCGGCAGCATCCGCGGCAAGCAGATCGAGATCAACCCGGTCAAGACGCTGGTCTCCAAGCCCGAGAGCGGCAGCGGCCCGTATGTGCTGCGTGTGCAGA
>CAJYPV010000025.1 GCA_913776825.1 Burkholderiaceae bacterium | reverse complement strand
CAACGCACTCCTATCGTGATCGGCTGCAGTGCGCAGTTCCTGCATAGCCCGCGCAGCAGGCAGCAGGTTTTGTCCACATTCGTAGACATGCTCCAGGCAATCCTCGCACCTTGCATGCTGGCAATGGCAACACACCACATTCTGGCGGTAGCCACCGCTCGCTCCGGCGCACACCTTATGGCGTTCGGCCCGAACAACACGCGCTCCAAGCACCGAGGACGATGTCGCAAAAGGCTCCGGCTCCAGGTCCGCTCTTGCCGCTTGCGTCACGGCGCCGGCCAAACACGGGCATGCCTTGCAGAGTCAGGGGCGGACGCATGCATCGTCGACTGTTGATCACGAATCGCGAGGAGGGGCGACGCTCGCGCCGTACCCTCACCCCCGACCCCTCTCCCGGGGGGAGAGGGGAGTTGCCCTGCGGCGCGCACCGTCTTCTTCGCAGCGATTTTTGGAATCGCGCCTGCAAGCCAGCGCTCTTGCCAAGACGCAGCGCACAACTCCAACGAAAAAGCCGCACCCGGCATCGCCGGGCACGGCTTCGGTTGCAGGCCGCAGGCAGGGATCAGCGCGCGGCGGCAGCGCCCACGTTGAACAACGCGGATATGCGCGGCGTCGACGCTGGACAGGATGTTCAGGCGCACGCGCGAGGCGGTGACCGCGGGGAAGTGGTCGATCTTCATGTGGCCGATCGCCTGCGCCTGCGCCACCTTGACCCAGGCGCCGTCGCGGAACACTTCCACCGCGTATTTCTGCACCAGTTGGCCATTGTTGAGCCATTCCATCGACAGCGCGGTGTCGAACGTCACCGGCCGCTTGAATGCAGTTCCAGGGTGGCGTGGTGCGAGCCGTCCGGTGCGCTCCAGAAAGTATCGCGGTCGCCGTCCACCGCCGCGGCGATACTGTCGTCGCTCTTGAGCCGGCCGCGCACCAGGTTGCGATCGGCGCCGTAGCGCGCCTGCAGCGCCTGGCCCATTTCCTCCAGCCGCTTGACGTCGGCTTCGGGCGGCAGGCCACGCTTGCCCGGGGCGATGCCCAGCACCAGTTGCCCGCCGCGGCCGACGCTGTCTTCCCATATCTGCACCAGCTCGTCGACGCTCTTCAGCGTCTGGTCGCTGTTCGGGTGCCAGAACCACTGCAGCTTGTGCAGCGGCGTATCCACCTCGACCGGACGCCAGCGCAGGTCGCCGTGGCGATCGATAGCGTTCCAGTCCTCGCCCTCGATCACGCCCGCCCCGTTGCCGACCCAGCGCACGTCGCCGTACTCGAACAACGCGGTGTCGGCGAAGTTCTCGGCGAGCAGCGGCGGCGCGGCCAGAACATTCAGGCCGAATGCGGCCAGCCGGCGGAGCGGAGAGAGCGGACGGTCCGGCATTGCGATTCCGCGCAATCGTCGGTCGGGCAGACAGGCGGCGCTACCGGTGGTGTCAGCATGTGGTATTTAATTGATGATAAATAGGTATCCCCATTTGCGGGCCAGGACCGTACCACATGATGTCGCCTTCGCTGTTTCCCCTGCTGTCGCTGTTTGCGGTGCGCGCCATCGCCGGCCCGGCCGCCGTCGCCCCGCCACAGGCACCGCCCTCGCCCATCGTCTACAGCGAATTCGTCAACGCGCAGGCGCCGACCGCGCAGTGCCACGCCTCGACCCTGGTGGAAACCCGCGACGGCCTGCTTGCGGCCTGGTTCGGAGGCCGCCACGAGGGCGCCGACGACGTCGCCATTTGGGTCGCGCGTCGCGACGCGCACTGCTGGCAACCGGCGCAGCGGGTGGCCGACGGCGCGCAGCCGCAGGGCAAGCCGTTGCCGACCTGGAATCCGGTGCTGTTCCAGCCTGCGCAAGGGCCGCTGCGGCTGTTCTACAAAGTAGGTCCGGACCCGAAGCGCTGGTGGGGCATGCAGACCACGTCCAGCGACGGTGGCCACCACTGGTCCAAGCCCGAGCGCCTGCCCGACGGCATCCTCGGCCCGATCAAGAACAAGCCGGTGCAGTTGCCAAGCGGACGCATCCTCAGCCCCAGCAGCAGCGAGGACGCCGGCTGGGTGGCGCACATGGAATGGTCCGACGACAACGGCGCGCACTGGACCCGCGGCCCGGCGATGAACGACCCGGCCAGGATCGGCGCGATCCAGCCCAGTGTGCTGCTGCACAAGGACGGCCGCCTGCAGGCGGTGGGCCGCAGCCAGCAGAACCACGTGTTCAGCACCTGGTCGCGCGACCAGGGCCGCACCTGGGAACCGATGACCCTGCTCGACCTGGCCAATCCCAATTCCGGCACCGACGCCGTGGTCCTGGCCGACGGCCGCTCGCTACTGGTCTACAACCCGACCGAGGCCGGCAAGGACTGGTGGGACGGCCGCGGCGTGCTCGCCGTGGCCCTGTCCGACGACGGCCAGCACTGGACCCGCGTGCTGACCCTGGAAGACAGCCCCAAGGACGAGTTCTCCTACCCCGCGGTGATCCAGACCCGCGACGGCCAGGTGCACATCAGCTATACGTGGAAGCGCACGCGGATCAAGCATGTGGTGTTGGATCCGAAGCGGCTGGGCACGGGGTCAGCGGCGCCTGCCGGCGGCGGGTGAATCTTGCTCGGGGCCCTGGACCGGGGACCCGGGAAAGCAAGAGCAAAGCGCTGCCGTAGCAGAGACAGATCAGGCTGCGGGATGCGGCGTTCCGGGTCCCGGGCCCCGGGTCCCCGGTCCCGGCTCTTCCAGCAACGCCACCATCCGCCG
>CAJYPV010000024.1 GCA_913776825.1 Burkholderiaceae bacterium | reverse complement strand
GACGACGGCATACAGCTATTGGCCGACCGGATTGCTCAAGCAGGCAACACAGCCTGATGGCAGTTATGCGGCCTATGACTACGACGATGCCCATCGTCTGGTGGCGGTATCCGATCACCAAGGCAATCGGATCAGCTACACGCTGGACCAACGCGGCAACCGCACCAAAGAAGAAGCCAAGGATCCGACCGGAGCACTTCGGCGCAGCATGGCCCGCGTCTACGACGCGCTGAGCCGCACACAACAATCGACAGGCAGGGAGTGAAGATGAATCAGCACGATGGGCGCGCACGGCGCCGGATGACGCTCGTGGCGATGGGTGCGGCGCTCATCAGCTCGATCGGCAGCGCAGCGACGTTGCCCCCGCCCCCGGTGTCACCGGCGCCGGTGACGGACTACGAGTACGACGCCAAGGGCAACCCCACCAAGGTCATCCAGGCCAAGGGTGTGAGCGGCTTTGGCTTCACCACACGCAGCAGCTACGACCCGCTGGACCGGCTGCGCACCAGCACCGATGCGAAGAACGGCACGACCACGCTCGGCTACGACGGGCTGGATCAGGTCAAGCAGGTCACCGATCCTCGCAATCTGATCACGTCCTACCAACGCAATGGCCTGGGCGACCTGACCCAGCTCAGCAGCCCCGACACCGGCACCGCCAACAGCACCTATGACGTGGCCGGCAACCTGCTCACCCGCACCGACAGTCGTGGTGTGCTGGCCACCTACAGCTACGACGACCTCAACCGGCTGCAGTCCATCGTCTACTCGCAGAGCGGGCAGACCAGCCAGTCCTACGGCTGGACCTACGACCAGACCGGCACCGCGTTCGGCTACGGGGTGGGCCGACTGACCACGTCGACCTTCCCCACGGGCAGCACGAAGTTCAGCTACGACGCGCAAGGCCGCGTCACCAGTCAGGTCCAGAGCGTGGCAGGCGTGGTGCTCACCACGCGCTACACGTACGACAGCACGGGTCATTTGACCGGCATCACCTATCCCTCGGGCCGGATGCTGACGGTGGTCTACAGCGGCGGTCTGCCGGCAGCGCTGTACCTGGCGGCGAACGCGAGCGCCACGCCCAAGCCGCTGATCAGTGGGCTGCAGTGGGAGCCGTTCGGTGGTTTGCGCAGTTGGCTGATGCACCTCAACAGCGGCACCAAGCCTCAAGAGCGGGTCTACGACTTGTATGGTCGACTGGTGCGCTATCCGGTGGGCGATGTGGTGCGCGACCTCACCTACGACGCCGCCGACCGCATCGTCAGCTACACCCATCTGGACGCGACGACGGGGACGAGTTCAACCGCCACGCAGGCGATGGACCAGAGCTTCGGCTACGACGAGCTGGGCCGACTGACCACGATCACGCTGCCGGCGTCGGTGTGGTCGATTGCCTACGATGCCAACGGCAACCGGACCAGCGTCACGCTCAATGGCGCGAGCCGGGCCTACACCACGTCGGCCACCAGCAATCGGCTGAACGAGATCAGCGCGCCGGTGCGCAGCTTCAGCTACGACGCCGCAGGCAACACGATCACCGATTCGGGCGGCTACACCAGCACCTACGGGCTGGACGGCCGCATGGCCAGCCTGGTCAGCGCGGGGGTGACCTCGACCTATGCGTACAACGCGGCGGGTCAGCGCATCCGCAAGATTTCGGGCGCGCAGAAGTTTCACTTTGCGTATGACCTCGACGGCCATTTGCAAGGGGAGTACAACAGCGCAGGCGGCGCGCTGCAGGAGTTCATCTGGCTAGGCGACATGCTGGTCGCGGTGATCACGCCGTCCAGCTCAACCGAGCCGCGGGTGTATCACGCGTATTCAGATCACCTGAATACGCCGAGAGTGCTGATCGACACGGCCGGTGCGACACGCTGGCGCTGGTTGAGCGAGCCGTTTGGGACGACGTTGGCGGAGGCGATTCCAAGCTCCATCGAGACGCTGGTGGTGAATCTGAGATTCCCGGGGCAGTATTTCGATAAGGAGTCGGGGCTGCATTACAACTATTTCCGGGACTATGACGGGACGACGGGGAGGTATGTTCAGAGTGATCCGATTGGGCTGGACGGCGGCATCAATGGCTATGGGTATGTGGGTGGAAACCCGCTCAGTCGAATAGACCCCTCCGGAAAGATTGCGCTTGTCGATGATGCAGTCATTTTGACGGCAATCGGTATTGGCGTTATCGTGATGTCGCCTCCAGGTCAAAAGGCAATTAAGGACGGTTTTTCTGCCATTGAGAAGGCCTGCACCCCTGATAACTCAGATAGGTGCGATAAAGGCAAAGCCAAAGCGCAAGGTGCTTATTGGGATTTGACGACTAAGCGAATCCCCCAGTATCTAAGTGGTGGGGTTAATGGTCCAGACGCGACGCATTACGGCTCAATTCTGGAAAAGCAGGCTGCACTTAAGGACGGCATTCGGTTGGTTCGCCGCTACTGTGCCCCGTTGCCCCCAGAGTTGCCGGAATGGGAGCGAGTTGCGAATTTAGTTGTTCCAATACAGCACTAAGGCCATGTTGCAAAATTCTATCAGTATTCCTCAGGCGCTTACGGAGAGCGATGAGTATTCAACACTTGGTGAGACGCAGCGGGAAAGTCTTACGAGTCGATTGAACTACTGTCACGAGATATGCCAGGCTGGACTGGGGGCAGAAAGATGGGCTGACGAGGAATTGTCGGAGCGTCTGGATAATATTGAGCTTGATGCCCTGGCGGTAATGAGTTACTTTGGAAATCCGGATGCTGTGCTCTCACCATATCGAATCCATTCATCTTGGACATTTGAGTGCAATCGTAGAGCCATGACCGAATACGCGGCGGCTGTTTTAACCGATACACTAATGACGGCCCCATTTGGTTTAAATACTTGCCCGGGAGAGGTAAAGCAGTGGCTTGCTAAATGGGCTCGTGCTCTTGATTCTGCAATTTCTAAATTTAGCGGTTCCGCATCTTTTACGGAAGCGATTTCGATGTTGGTTGTGGTTGACGCCCTAGTAACGGCTTACCTCACTTTCGCGGCAGTTTCTCGTCTTAATCCACACCTCGGTTGAAGTTATGAGAGCTCCATAAAGGACGGCCTCCAAGGCGCGAATTTGAATATGTGCCTTTAGGCGTGGCCAGATTGAGCTGGAATGCCTCAGTTAAGGCGACGACAGAACGAATTTGGATTGTGGGGAATTGGGAAAATCCGGTTGCATATGGCCCAGTATTCGAGGATTTGAAGTCTAGTCTGAACTATATTCCTGGTGTGACCAATCCGGGCACTTGGCGAACTTTTGATAAATGGGGTCCGGTGCCAGTGCCTCAGCCCATCGATACGTCTCACCTATTCGCGCCATGAAATATTTGTTCTTGATTTATGTGCCTATTGTGTTGGGCATGCTGTCTGGCTGCTCAAAGACTGAGAATGAGCGCGCGGCCTTTACCTACGCCTCGGGCGTGCAGTTAATCGATGCGTCAGAGTGCCAGGAAGGTATTGCAAATCGAGATCTCCAGGTCAAAAGGCAGGGCGCCAAAATCTTGATCACGGGTGCCATACCAATGCGATGCCGAGGCTCTATGGCTGCGCCTTACCTCACCGAAACAAGGGAGCATCGCGCAACGCTTGTGCTGAATGAGGAGACCAACAGCAGGTCGGTCAATTCCGGTTGCGACTGCTGGCGGCGGTTATCCATCAGCATTGAAGGCCGTTTGCAAACCGGCGACACGTTGTATATCTCTAACGATGGCGAGGTCGAAGGGCATTGGTTGATCCAATAGCCCCTCAATTCAAAGTTGCGGCGGGTTATGCCGACCCTCAAATCCACACCCAATCACCTCCCCACCACCCCCGTCACCACCCCCAACACCCCCTCCGGCGCCTCCCCCATCAACGCATGCCCCGCCTGCACCCAGTGCACCTGCGCCCGAAGCATCTCCGCCAATCCATTCGCCGCTTTCGGCGGCGTCATCGCATCCTTGCGCCCCAGCACCAGATGCACCGGCGCGGTCACCCGGGCCGCGGCGCCGGGCGCATCCTGGTAGCGATCGCACACCAGGAAATCGTGCTCGAACAGATTCCCGTGTGCGGCATAGCCGTTTTGCATCCGCTCCATCAACGCCAGCGCGCCACCCTGAAGCCAGGCACCCGGCCCTGGCGATGACGGCTTGGCCGCGAGCGTCGAATGCGAGAACGCATTGACCATGCGCATCGCCTCCAACGGCCGCTCGCGCGCGGTGGACAGCAGCGCGTCGGAGACCTTCATTGGCCACGCCGTTCCCACCATCACCAACCGATCACAGCGGTCCGGCGCCTGCGATGCGGCTTCCAGCGCAATCAGTGAGCCCATCGAATGACCGATGAGCGACGCCGTGCGCACGCCCGCTGCGTCGAGCATCGCCAGCACCCACGCTCCCAGCGCGGCGACATCCGGCAGCGCCGGCCCCTCGCTGCGGCCATGGCCCGGCAGATCCACCGCCAGCACCGATCGGCCGTGATGCGCGAAGTACCGCGCCAGCAACGTCCACACGCTGTGATCATTCATCGCGCCATGAATGAAGACCACGCAGGGCAGGGCGGCATCGAAGTGCTTGCCGCCGGTGTACGCATAGGCCTCGCGGCCTTGAACCAGGAGCTTCATGCCGACGCTCCTTTCACGAAGCCCTGAGACGACCCCGGCGGCGGGGCTTTCGATGAAGCGCTCGATCCGCCTTTCTGCGACGCCTTCAAGGCCGCCTTCAGATCCGCCATCAGGTCATCGACATCCTCCAGGCCGATCGACAGCCGGATCGTCCCGGCGCCGATGCCCGACGCCGCCAGCGCCGCATCGTCCATGCGGAAATGCGTGGTCGATGCGGGATGGATCACCAGCGAGCGCGCATCGCCCACATTCGCGAGATGAGAGAACAGCCGCAGCGATTCAATGAAGCGCTGACCCGCCTCCCGTCCGCCCTTGAGGTCGAAACTGAACACCGCGCCGCAGCCCTTGGGCAGCAGTCGCTGCGCCAGCGCATGGTCGCGGTGAGTGCTCAGGCCCGGATAGGCGACCCGCTCCACCAGATCCTGCGATGCCAGGAATTCCGCCACCCGCTGCGCATTGCTCACATGACGCTGCATCCGCAGAGGAAGCGTCTCGATGCCCTGCAGCATCAGCCACGCGGTGTGCGGACTCATGCAGGCGCCGAAGTCGCGCAGACCCTCCCGCCGCGCGCGCAGCAAGAAGGCGCCCACGGTGCTTTCCTCGCTGAAGACCATGCCGTGGAAGCCGTCGTAGGGTTCGCAGAGCTCGGAGAAGCGCCGCTCCGCGCCGCTGGCAGCATGGGCCCGCTCCCAATCGAAGCGGCCGCCGTCCACGACCAGGCCGCCGACCACCGTGCCGTGACCGCACAGGAATTTGGTCGCCGAGTGATAGACCAGATCCGCGCCCAGCGCGATCGGTTGCTGCAGGTAGGGCGTCGTGAACGTGGCATCCACCAGCAGCGGCAGATGCGCGGCATGCGCGATGTCGGCGACGGCGGGAATGTCCAGCACGTCCAGGCCCGGATTGCCCAGGCTCTCGCCCAGCAGCAGGCGGGTGTTGGGACGGATGGCCGCGCGCCAGGCATCGAGATCCCCTGGCGGGACGAAGGTCGTGCTGATGCCGAAACGCTTCAGCGTGTAGTGCAGCAGGTTGTGCGAACCGCCATACAGCGCGCTCGATGCCACCAGATGATGGCCCGCACCGGCCAGCGTCGCGATGGCCAGATGCAGGGCCGCCTGCCCGCTGGCCGTGGCGATGGCGCCGACACCGCCCTCCAGCGCCGCGATGCGCTCCTCCAGCACCGCCGTCGTCGGATTCGACAGCCGGGAATACACATGCCCGCTGCGCTCCATGTTGAACAGGCCGGCGGCATGTTCCGCGCTGTCGAAGACGAAGGAGGTCGTCAGATGCAAGGGAACGGCGCGCGCGCCGGTGGTGGGATCCGGCGCAGCGCCGGCATGCAAGGCCAGGGTGTCGAACCCCGGGTCAGAAGGACCTGCCATTCATGTCTCCAGTCTTTTGATCTTGGGATCGTGTGATCCTTGGATCGTTTGGTCTTTGGCTCTTTGGCTCGTGGCTCTTTGGCTCTTTTGGATGCGGTGCCTCTGCGGTCGGATGGCGACGATTTGCAACGCCACCGCACGCCGGTCGCCGCGAAGCAGCGGCAGACGGTCCGTCCTCAGAGGATTGCAAGCGATTGTGTGCTATGTTGGTGAACCTCCCCGCTGGCGGCGCGCTGCCTTCCGGAGGGGCTGAGCCAGCGATCCGGCCTCGACGAAGCCCTCGCGATCCGCTCGGTCCCGCCGGCGGAACCGCGCGTCGGGCCGGCCTCGCTGTGTCACTTCGGTCTCGCCTGCGTGCCCGACCGATCGCTCCCACCGTCTTCACCGATCGCACCCGACGGCCATGAAAGTCTCCGACATCCTGCGCGTCAAGGGCAACACGCTCTTCACCGTTTCTCCCGACCAACCCCTGGCGCTGGCCGTCGACACCATGGCCGAGCGCGACATCGGCTCGCTGGTCGTCATGGAGTTCGGCGATCTGGTGGGCATGCTGACCTTCCGCGAGGTGATCCAGGCGATCACCCGCAATGGCGGCAGCGTCGGCACCTCGCTGGTCCGCAGCGTGATGGACGACGCCCCGCTGACCTGCACGCCCGAAACCGAGATCGACGAAGTCCGCCGCATGATGCTCGGCCGCCATGCCCGCTACATGCCGGTGCTCAACGGCCGCCAGCTGATGGGCGTGATCTCCTTCTACGACGTCGCCAAGACCGTCGTCGATGCCCAGGATTTCGAGAACCGCATGCTCAAGGCCTACATCCGCGACTGGCCATCGGAAGAGGGCGGCACCCCGGCGGCCTGACGGCCCGCAACGACCGGCCGGTGCGGCCAGCGCGGCCGGCGCCGCGGTCATCCGCCCGCGCGGCAAGCGCCGCAGTCGCCCGGCCCCACCGGCGCACGAAGGCAAGGTTGTCCAGCCACCATGGATCAGCGCTCAGCGGCCCTTCGGGGCCGCTTTGCTTGGGGCTGGCGATGGCATGCGGGCTCGTAGAATCGGCGGCTTCCGTTCCCATCGCCTCGGCAGGTTCTCCAGATGTCCGGCAGCACTTTCGGCAGCTTGTTTCGCGTCACCAATTTCGGCGAGAGCCACGGACCAGCCATCGGCTGCGTGATCGACGGCTGCCCGCCGGGATTGCCGCTCTCGGTCGAGGACATCCAGCCCGAACTCGACCGCCGCCGGCCCGGCACCTCCCGCCATGTCACGCAGCGCCAGGAGCCGGATCAGGTGGAGATCCTCTCCGGCGTCTATGAAGGCCTGACTACTGGCACGCCGATCTGCCTGTTGATCCGCAATGTCGACCAGCGCAGCAAGGACTACGGCAACATCCTCGACACCTTCCGCCCCGGCCACGCCGACTACACCTATTGGCGCAAATACGGCCTGCGGGATCCGCGCGGTGGCGGGCGCTCGTCGGCGCGCCTGACCGCGCCGATGGTGGCGGCCGGTGCGGTGGCGCGCAAATGGCTGAAGCAGGAACTGGGCGTGCAGTTCCGCGGCTGCATGACGGCGCTGGGCGAGATCGATCTGGCCTTCGAAGGCTGGGAGCATGTCGGCCAGAACCCGTTCTTCGCCGCCAACGTCAGCCAGATCCAGGCGCTGGAGGACTACATGGACGCGCTGCGCAAGGACGGTGATTCCGTTGGCGCGCGCTTGATGGTCGAGGCGACTGGCATGCCCGCCGGCCTGGGCCAGCCGCTGTTCGACAAGCTCGATGCCGACATCGCCTACGCGATGATGGGCATCAACGCGGTCAAGGGCGTGGAGATCGGCGCCGGCTTCGAGAGCGTGCGCCAGCGCGGCAGCCAGCACGGCGATGAACTGACGCCGGAAGGTTTCGCCAGCAACAACGCGGGCGGCGTGCTGGGCGGCATCTCCAGCGGACAGGATCTGCGGGTGTCCATCGCCATCAAGCCGACCAGCTCGATCCGCAGCCCCAAGGCCTCGATCAACCGCGCCGGCGAGCCCACCACGGTGGAAACCTTTGGCCGACACGATCCCTGCGTCGGCATCCGCGCGACGCCGATCGCGGAAGCGATGCTGGCGCTGGTCGTCATCGACCATGTGCTGATGGACCGCGCGCAATGCGCCGATGTGTCGCTGCCGATCGCCGCCATCGCCGCCCAGCGTCCGCTGGACGCGCCCACGCGCGACGCAGCACCGGCACCGGCACCGGCGCCGGCGCCGGCGGTCACGTCATCGCCCGCGCCGTCCGGCACCGCCCCTCGTCAGGACTGACACCATGGCCGACAGCGTCCGCGTGCTGCGCGCCAGTGCGCTGCTGGGTTGCGCCTATTACGGCAGCATCGGGCTGTTCAATCCGTTCGTGCCGCTCTGGTATCAGTCGCTGGGCGTCCCGGTGGTGAGCATCGGCCTGCTGGTGTCGATGCAGAGCTGGACGCGGCTGTTCGCACCTTATCTCTGGGGCATGGTGGCCGATCGCAGCGGTCGTCGCGTCGAGCTGATCCGCGCGGCGGCACTCGCCTGCTGGATCTGCTCCTGGGGACTGTTGCTGCCGCCCTCGGTGATGGGGCTGACGGCGGCGGTCTTCCTGATGTATTTCTTCAACGCCTGCGTCACGCCGTTGAATGAATCGCTGATCTCCGCCGAGCTGGTCGCCAGCGGCGGCATGGACCCGAAACGCTACGGCCGGGTCCGCCTGTGGGGATCGGTCGGTTCCCTGGCCACCGTCGTCGGCGGCGGCTGGTGGTTCGAATGGGCGGGCTTGTCGGTCTTCCCGCTGACCATCGTCATCGGGTTGACGACGCTGGTGCTGGCGGCCTGGCGGCTGCCGCGTCGCGCGGCGGTGCAGCAGGTTCATGGGCCGTCCGCATCGATGGCGGACACGCTGCGTCGGCCCGAGGTCGGCTGGTTCTTCCTCGGCATGTTCTTCACCGTGCTGGGCCACACCGCGGTCTATGCGTTCTACAGCCTCTATCTGGATCAGCTCGGCTACAGCAAGGGCCAGGTGGGCGCCTTGTGGGCGGTGTCGGTGGCG
Source organism: Burkholderiaceae bacterium (assembly GCA_913776825.1). Classification (GTDB taxonomy): domain Bacteria; phylum Pseudomonadota; class Gammaproteobacteria; order Burkholderiales; family Burkholderiaceae_C; genus Roseateles. Next base: position 18,242 of record CAJYPV010000024.1, on the reverse strand, counting down.
GCGGAAATCACCTGGTTCGCGCTGCAAGGCCGTTGGCTGCTGCATCACCATTTGCATCACTGGCTGATGCTGGCCGCAGTGCTCGCCTCCTTGCGCTTCGCCGGCACCGCCGCGCTCGGCCTGCATGCGTGGGCGATGGTGCTGCTGCAGTGTCTGCATGCCGTCACCTTTGCCGCGCAGCACACCGCCTGCATCGGGCTGATCGGGCGTTACTTCCCGGGGCGGCTGCAAGGCCGGGGTCAGGCCTTGTATGCGGTGCTGGGTTATGGCGTGTCCGGCGTGCTGGGCAGTCTGGCCGGCGCGTGGCTGGCGGCCGGGCGCGGCTACGCGGCCTGCTTCTGGGCGGCCTCCGTCTTCGCGCTGATCGGCGCGTTCTGCCACTGGCGCGGCGCCAAGCGCGATCCGCTGACGCCGCCCGAAGCGGTGTCGGTGACCTGAGCGGATCGGCGGCCATTCGTCGACGGCCGCATCGGGGCGCGTCAGGCGCGCGTCGGCACCACCCAGCGGGCGGAGATCGGCACCAGGCACAGCAAGCCGGCCAGCATCCAGAACGCGGTCACCAGACCGACGCGATCGGCGATGAGGCCGATCAGGCCCGGTCCCACCAGGATGCCGGCATAGCCGGCCGTGGTCACGGCGGCCACCGCCAGCGCCGACGGCATGACCCCCTGCGCACCGGCTCGCCGGAACAGCACCGGCACCAGATTCGAGGCGCCCAGCCCGATCAGCACGAAGCCGCTCAGCGCCACCGCTGGCACATGCACCAGCAGCAACAGGCCGAAGCCCAGCACCGCGATCAGGCCGCCCCACCAGAGCGTCGCCCGGTCTCCGATGCGCGCGGTGACGGCATCGCCGCTCAAGCGGCCGACGGTCATCGCGATCGAGAACAGCAGATAGCCCAGACCGCCCTGCGCCGCGGGCAGCCAGCCGGCTTCGGTCACCAGCAGCGCGCTCCAGTCCAGCAAGGCGCCTTCGGCCAGGAAGGTGATGGACGCCAGCGCCGCCAGCAACAGCACCACGCCGCGCGGCCAGGCGAACAGCGGCCCGCCCGGCGCTGCGGGCGCCGACCGCGGCAGCAGCGGCCAGGCCACGCCCAGCGCCAGCACCATCAGCGCAGTGGCGAGCAGCGCGCCCATCGCGGGCGTCACATGCAGCGACATCATGGCGGTGATGAAGCCCACGCCGCCGAATCCGCCGACGCTGAACAGCGCATGAAATCCGGACATCAGCGGCCGGCCGCTGGCGCGTTCCAGCGCGGCGGCGCTGACATTCATCGCCACTTCCAGCGAGCCCAGGGCACCGCCGAAGACGAACAACGCCACGCCCAGGGTCAGCGGCGTGGGGGCGACGGTCAGCACCGGCAGCGCGAAGGCGAAGATGAACCCGCTGACCAGCGTCACGCCCTTGGTCCCGAAGCGCGCGCTCAAAGCCCCGGCGATCGACATCGCCAGCACCGAGCCGATCCCCAGGCAGAGCAGCAAGAGGCCGAGGGTGCCGTCATCGACGCCGAGGCGCTGTTTGGCGAAGGGCACCAGCGGCGCCCAACTGGCCAGACCGAAACCGGCCACCAGGAAAGACAGGCGCACCGCCAGCCGATCTTCGGCATGCAGCGTGGCGGGCAGGGTGGAGGAGCTCATGGACATCGGGAGCGGCTCATCGGGTCAGAGAAAGGGAAGACGGCGGCTGCGACCCGCAGGACGTCGTCGGAGCTGGCACAGGCCAGGCGCTTGAGCGCGGGGAAAGGCGCGACGCCGCGAGGGCGTTGAGCCGCCGTTCGCGCATCAGGCGAGCGCCGGCGCGCGCGACACCTGCACGCCGCCGGCGGTGAGTGCGTCCACGGCGTGAGCGGGCGCGTCGTGCTCCAGGAATGCCTGATCGAGCTCGCCGACGGCAGCCACGCGAAAGGGCGCCCCCGTGCCGATCTTGTCGGTGGTGATCAGGCCCATGCTGATGCGGCTGGCGGCGACCAGGGCGCGCTTGAAGACCGCATCCGCGAAGTTCGGCGTGCTCAGCTCACCCTCGGGCGAGAGCGCACACACGCCGACAAACCCCCGATCGATCCGCAGCGTGGCCAACTGCTGCACGGCGGCGGCATCCACGCAGCCGCCCACCACCGGGTCCACCAGTCCGCCGAGCATGATCAATTGGATGTCCGCCCGATGCAGCACGGCGGCGGCGATGTCGACCGCATTGGTGGCGACCGTCAGGCTCATGTCCTCCGGCAGCGCATGCGCCAGGGCGAGGTTGGTGCTGCCGCAATCCAGGAACAGCAACTCACCGCGCTGCACCGTGGCCGCAGCGGCGGCGGCCAGCGCCGTCTTCTGCGCCTGACCCTGCTTCATCCGCGCGCTCATGGGCAGATGACCCGGCGTCAGCGGCAGGGCGCCGCCGTAGACCCGTCGGCACAGACCGTCCGCGGCCAGCGCGCGGAGATCGCGACGGATCGCGTCCTCCGACACGCCGAATTCCGCCGCCAGCGCGACGGCCGCCACCGGCTGGCCCTGAGCCAGGCGTTCCGCGATCGCATCGCGGCGGGTCATGGGAAGGTCAAGGCTCATGGGCAGGATGGGAGAGAGCGGTGGAACAAGGCCGCAGCGGCACCGTCGGTGTCGCGTCGCAGAATGCACGAGTTTGCACGATTGTGCACGATTGATCTTGTTGTTGCCTGATGGTCAGGCGACGGATGTGGGGGACGTCGCGTCGGGCGCTTCCGGTTCAGGCGCCGTGCGTGAGGCGCCGACCTCGCAGTCCGTCGCTTCCCGGCGCGGTTCATCGGGCTGTCGCCAGATTCGGTCGCTGTCCAGCGCAAGCCATGACGCGCAAACTGCAATTCGTCGCAGTTCGGGCGCGGCGTCCGAACCGCCTTCCTACACTCCGCCGCATTCCTGGACCTGGTGACGGGCCGGCTTAAACGGATGGGGGAGCACATGAGAAAGCAATGGTTGATCGGTGGTGTGGCTGCGGCCGCGCTGATCGTGCTGGCGGGCGGCGCGGCCGTCTTCGCCACCGGCAAGAACGACGCCCCGGCGAAGAAGAAGTCGCCCGAAAAGGCAGCGCTGGAATTCCAGGCCAGCGAGGTCGTCAAACCCACCACCACCCCCATGCCGGCGCTGATCGAGTTCTCCGGTCCGCTGGTCGCGCCCAACACCGTGATCGTGCGGTCCAAGGCCAGCGGCAGCCTGGTCCATCTGGCCGTCGCTGAAGGCAGCCGGGTGCGGGCGGGCGAGACGCTGGGCCAGCTCGATCTGGAAGAGCTCCGCCATCGGGTCGCCGAGCGCCATGCCAGCCTGGAAGCGGCACGCGCGATGTATGAGCAGTCGGAGCGCCAGTTCAAGGCCAATCAGGGACTGGCCTCCCAGAACTTCATCGCGCCGACGGCCCTGGACAACTCCCGCGCCGCGCTGGAATCGGCGCGCGGTCAGATGTTGTCGGCGCAGGCGCAGTTGGGCACCAGCGAAGTGCTGCTGCGCCAGGCTGCGCTGATCACGCCGATCAGCGGCATCGTCGCCAAGCGGCATGCCTTGCCCGGCGAGAAGGTGGCGGCGGAGCAGCAGGTGCTGACCATCGTCGATCTGTCGCGGCTGGAACTGGCCGGTCAGGTCGGCACGCATGAAGTCGGCCGGCTGCAGCCCGGCATGAGCGTGCAGGTGCGGGTGGAAGGCACCGACACGCCGGTCACCGCGCGCATCGCCCGCATCGCGCCGGCCGCGGAACCGGGCACCCGCGCCATCGGCGTGACCCTGGCGCTGGACAACCCGGGCGAGCGCTTCCGCGCCGGTCAATATGCCGTCGCCCGCGTGGAACTGCCCGATGACAAACCACGCCTGACCGTGCCCGCCACCGCGCTGGGCAGCATCTCGGGTCAGGAGCATGTGTGGGTCATCGAGCAGGGCGCCTTGCTGCGCCGCATCGTGACCACCGGTCGGCGCGATCCCCGTGAAGGCCGCGTGGAAATCGTCGCCGGCCTGACGCCGCAGACGCAGGTGCTGGGCGCGCGCTTCGACAACCTCAAGGAAGGCGACAAGGTGTCGGTCCTGCCGGGCAAGGCGACCGTCGCGAGCGCAGTCGCCAGCGGCGCCACCCAATGAACGGCCGGGCCTGATGGCGCGGCGCGCATGGGGCCAGGACGATCCGCCCACCCCACGCCGCTGCCGAGTCGGCCCCGCGTCACGGCCGACCTGAGCGCCCAGCGCGCCGCCGCGATCAGCGAGCAGTGATCAGCGATGAGCGATGAGCGACCGGCACGATGACGCCCGAGGGCCGTGCGCCGCGCTGATATGAATTTCCACGGACCGATGGCCGCCGCAGAGGGCGACGGCCACCGATCTTCGACGACCTCACGACTACAAGAAGGGGGCCCCCATGTGGATGACCCGCGTCTCGATCCAGAACCCTGTGTTCGCCACCATGGTGATGGTGGCCCTGTGTGTGCTGGGTCTGTTCTCCTACTCCAAGCTGGGTGTCGAGCAGATGCCCGACATCACGCTGCCCGGCGCCTGGATCGATGTGCGCTATCCCGGCGCTTCGCCCGAAGCGGTCGAGCGCGAGGTGGCCAAGCCGCTGGAAGAAGCGCTCAACACCGTGGCCGGCGTGGAGAAGATCCAGTCGCGCAGCTTTGAGGGCCGGGTGCAGGCGAGCGTCGAGTTCAGCCTGAATGCCGACATGAACCGCGGCATGCAGGAGATCCGCGATCGCATCGCGCTGGTGCAGGCCACCTTCCCCAAGGATGTGAAGCCGGCGATGGTGTCGCGCTTCCAGGGCGACAACGCCCAGCCGGTCGTGGTGGCGGCGCTGCTCAGCCCGACCCGCACCCCGCGGGAGATCTCGATGATGGCCGACCTGGTCGTCTCCAAGCGCCTGTCGCGGGTGGAGGGCGTGGCCAAGGTCGACATCGGCGGCCTGGCGCTGCGCGAGGTGCGCATCGACCTCGATCCGCAGCGGCTGCGGGCCTACAACATCACGCCGGCCCAGATCGCCGCCGCGTTGAACGAGGCCAACAGCGACCAGCCGGTGGGCGTGCTGTCCGATGCCTATTCCGACGCGATGCTGCGGGTGGAAGGCAAGGTCAAGGATCCGAAGCAGTTCGTCAATGTGGTGGTGGGCCGTCGCGGCGACATGCCGCTGACGCTCGGCGATCTGGGCACGCTCAGCGAGCGCGAGCGGGAGCTCGATTCGGTGGCCCGCATCAACGGCCAGCCGGCGGTGAGCTTCAACATCTTCAAGCAGCAGGATGCCAACATCGTCGCCACCGGTGACGCGATCCAGGCCGCCATGGCCGAGCTGCGCAAGACCCTGCCCAAGGACATGGAGCTGCGGCTCATCTACGCCAACAGCGACTTCGTCAAGCACTCGCTGGACGGCCTGCGTCACACGCTGATCGAAGGCGCGCTGCTGACGGTCGCGATCGTGTTCCTGTTCCTGCACAGCTGGCGCTCGACCATCATCACCGGCCTGACGCTGCCGATCGCGGTGATCTCCAGCTTCATCGCGGTGTATGCCTTCGGCTTCACGCTGAATTTCATGACGATGATGGCGCTGAGCCTGTGCATCGGCCTGCTGATCGACGATGCGATCGTGGTGCGGGAGAACATCGTCCGCCATGTCGGCATGGGCAAGGACCACCACACCGCCGCCGCCGACGGCACCAACGAGATCGGCCTGGCGGTGATGGCCACCACCTTCGCGATCTGCGCGGTGTTCGTGCCGGTCGCCTTCATGGGCGGCGTGATCGGCAAGTTCTTTTATCCCTTCGGCATCACCGTGGCGGTGGCGGTGCTGGTGTCGCTGTTCGTGAGCTTCACGCTGGATCCGATGATGTCCTCGGTCTGGCCCGATCCGCCCAGCACCTACCTGAAGCGGATGCCGGTGATCGGTCATCTCATCCGCGGCACCGACGCCGGCATGGATCTGCTGCATCGCGGCTATGAGCGCACGATTCGATGGGCGTTTTCGGGCCGTCGCTATCGGATGTTCCTGTTGCCGATCCCGGTGTACGGTCGTCCGTTCGGACCCGATGGCGAGCGCCAGAAGCAGGCGCGCCGTCGGCTGCGCCTGGCCACGATCACGCCGCGCGGGCTGGTCTCGCTGGCGGGTGTGGGCAGCTTCGTCGTGGCGGTGATGCTGGCGCCGCTGGTGGGCAGTGAATTCGTGCCGCAGACCGACCAGGGCTTCACCCAGCTGACGCTGCGCATGCCGGTGGCCACCAGCCTGGACCGCGGTGATGCGAAGGTGCGGCAGGTCGAGGAGATCCTGTCGAAGATGCCCGAGATCAAGACGGTGTCCACCGTGGTGGGCAGCAGCGGCGAAGGTCTGTCGACCGGCCGCAATCAGGCGTCGCTCAACATCTCGCTGGTCGATCGCAAACAGCGCCAGCGCACCCAGACCCAGGTCGAGGACGCGATCCGCGCCGAGATCGCACGCATTCCCGGCGTGGAGGTGAGCGTCGGCTTCAACAAGCCGGTGTGGGTGACGATTCTGGGCAGCGATCCGGAGGTGCTGACCCAGGTCGCCAAGGACTTCGCCGAGAAGCTGAAGAAGATCAAGGGCGCGGTCGATGTGGACACCACCGTCAAGCCCGGCCTGCCGGCCTATGCGGTGAAGCTGAAGGACTCGGCGGTGCGCGAGCTGGGCCTGAATGCGCCGCAGGTGGCGGCGTCGCTGCGGGCGTATGTCAACGGCGAGGTCGCGACCTACTGGACCACGCCGGACGGCAATCAGGTGGAAGTGCTGCTGCGCCTGCCCAAGGCCCAGCGCCAGAACATCGAGCAGATGCGCGGCCTGCCGGTCGCCTTCGCCAAGGACGGGACGCCGATCTCGCTGGATCAGGTCGCGACCATCGAGCCGGTCTTCAATCCGGAAGTGATCCGCCGCCAGAACCTGCAGCGTCGCGAGGCGGTCTATGCCGGCGTGCAAGGACGGCCCAGCGGCGATGTGAATGCGGATGTGCAGAAGCTCATCAAGGAGACGCAACTGCCGACCGGCATCAGCTTCATGGTCGACGGTGACGGCAAGCAGCAGGCGGAAGCCTTCAACGGTCTGCTGATCGCGATGGGCCTGGCGCTGATCTTCATCTACATCGTGCTGGCCAGCCAGTTCGGCAGCTTCGTGCAGCCGATCGCGATCATGGCGTCGTTGCCGCTGGCGCTGATCGGCGTGATGCTGGCGCTGCTGCTGTGGAAGACGACGCTGAATGTGTTCTCGATGATCGGCCTGGTGATGCTGATGGGCCTGGTGACCAAGAACGCCATTCTGCTGGTTGACTTCGCCAACCATGCGCGCAAGGACCAGGGCCTGTCGATTCCCGAAGCGCTGCTGCAGGCAGGCCTGATCCGGATGCGACCGATCATCATGACGACCGCCGCGATGGTGTTCGGCATGCTGCCGATGGCCATCGCGCTGAACGAGGGCGGCGAGATCCAGGCGCCGATGGGCCGCGCGATCATCGGCGGGGTGATCACCTCGACCTTGCTCACGCTGGTGGTGGTGCCGGTGATCTATTCCTACCTGGTGCGCGGTCGCAAGACCTTCGGTGCTACCGATCCGTCGCCCGCAGGCGGCGTTGATCACGGCGGCCACGCCGGTGGCGCCGCCGTGGACGAGGACCGCGGCTCGCCACGCGGCGTGGCATCCATCACGCCAACGCCCGGCATCGCCGACTGACCGCCTCGTTGACGTCAGGATCGGGCGGGTTCACCACCTATTTGAGCCATGGCTCCGGTGGGGGAGGGACAGGCACATTGATCGGCAGTTGTTGCCCTCCTCTCGATCATGTCCAGTCCCTTCCAATCGTCCGGCCGCGTGTCGGACTCCCTCACCGGCCCGTCCAACGGGCCGGTTGTTTTTTTGTCTCATGCGCATGGCGTCGACCATCGCGCGGCGCATCGGAGCGATGCCTCCCTTGCCAGGCCCGATGGCCTCGGCCTCGAACCGCTCGGTGAGCGTCCCGGCGCCACGCCGCCCGCGGATCTCGTGCGGGGCGAGGTCGCGCTCCGCCACACCGTCGGCGCGGTTGATCTGCGCCTGCGTCCCACGCCGCTCGGCCTGGGCACGCTGATGGTGATCGGCGCGCTGAGCGCGCTGGCGCTGCTGTGGAATGAGGCGATCCCGATCGGGGTCCACGGCGCGCTGGCGGTGCTCTGGGGGCTGGTGCTGATGGCCGCTTGGCGGACCTGGCAGGTGCTGCGCGGCTTGACGATGCGTCTGGTGCTGCCGGCCTCGACCTTCGCCGGCGACAACGCCATGGTGGAACTGCGGGTCGCCAATCCGGATCGCCGCGCTCGCTGGGACATCGGCGTGCGCCGCGAGGGCCTCGACAGCCCCAGCAGCTGGATGGACCTGCCGCCGCGCGCGCATGACCTGACCCTCGTGGCCTGTCCGACCCGCTCGCGCGGTCTGCATCCGATGCCCGACCTGCTGCTGCAGACGGGTCCCTCGCTCAGCCTGTTCCAGGCATCCGCCCGCTGGCGGCACGGCGCGCAATTGCTGGTGGTGCCACGCCCGCTGACCTCGCGTTCGACGAGTTCTGAGCCGGTCACCCGGTGGGCCGCGTCAGGTCGGCCGTCCCCTCCAGACGGCCGGCGCTTGCCACCGTTTTGGCTGGATCTGGCGGACATCGATGCCGAGTGGCTCGCCAGACCAGTGGAGGAGGTGGCCGCCACGCAGGCGCCGATCGAGTTCGCTGACGAAGACTGGCGGCTGTCGCGCCTGGTGGCCGCGGTGCTGCAGGCCGAGCGCCAGGAGCGCCGCTACGGTCTGCGGCTGGGCGCAGTGGTGGTGCCGCCGAACCGGGGTCTGCGGCATCAGCGCCATTGCCTGGCGCTGCTGGCCCACATCCAGCTTCAGCAGCTCTCGCGCAGCACCAGCTCGAATCCCAGATCCAGGCAAGGCGCGGGCACCGATTCGCCGCGCATCAGCGCCACCAGCATCTCGCCGGCCCTCAAGCCGATCTCGCCCCGCGGCGTGCGCACCGTCGACAACGGCGGCAGCATCTGATCGCCGCCGGTCAGGTCGTTGAAGCCCACGATCGCGACCTGCTCCGGCACCCGCCAGCCGCGCCGCAGCGCCTGCAGCAGCGCGCCTTGCGCCAGGTCGTCGTTGTTGAAGAAGATGGCGTCGACCTGCGGCGCTTCCCGCATCACCCGCTCCAGCAAGGCCGCGCCCAGCGCGAACGAGGAGGGCGCCGCATCCATGAACTCCAGCGCGGGATCGTGGCGCTCGCCCAGCGCCTCGCGGTAACCGGCCGCCCGCTGCAAGGTGCGCGGATCGAGCTGGGCCGCGGCGAAGGCGATGTGCCGATAGCCGCGACGCACCAGTTCCGCCGTCATCGCCTGGCCTGCGGACTGCTGGGAGAAACCGACCGAATACAGCCCGTCGTCGCGGCGGTTTTCCATCACATGCACGCAGGGGATGCCGCTGCCCTGGATCAGCGCGCGGGCTTCGTCGGTGCGGTCGAATCCGGTCACCAGCAGGCCGGCCGGGCGGTTCATCAGGTAGCTGCGCAACAGCGCTTCCTCTTCCTCCGGCTGGTAGTGGGTGATGCCGATCAGGCTCTGGTAACCCGCCGCCAGCAGCGTGCGCTGCGCTTCATCCAACAGATCGACGAACAGGGCATTCGACAGCAGCGGAATCAACACCGCCACCTGGTTGCTGCGTGACGACGCCAGCGCCCGCGCCGCCGGATCGGGCACATAGCCCAGCCGCTTGACCGCTTCCCGCACCCGCTCGACCAATTCCACCGCCACGCCCCGCTCCCCGCGCAGCGCGCGCGAGGCGGTGATCGGGCTGACCTCCGCCGCCAGTGCGACATCCTGCAGGGTGACTCGTCCGGTGGCGCGGCGCCGTTTCGGTGCGGGGAAGGGAGACATCAGCGGGTCATGCACGGAAAGAGGGAGAGCCAGGATAGCGCTGTCCGCCCTCGTGCGGAGAGCGGGCTCACCCTGATGGCGCCCCTGGAGACGGCTCTCCACGCGGTCCCGGCGGCGATTGACGCGGCACGGAAGGCCGCCCCGGACGGTCTGACACGCTTCCGTAACCTGGGTGTAATCCCTGATTTGGTGCCCCGGAGCAGCGCCTAAGATAGCGCTATCCCGTGACCGAAGTCGGTCGCGGCGCCCACCGCGGAAAGGGCGCTGACGTCGGTCAGCCTCGTTTCCGCGGCCGTTACATCGAGACCACGGCGAGTCATCGCCGTCTCTTTTTCTGATTCGGGACAGCGCTATCCAATGTCGAACGCCCCCCTGATTGCTCCCCGCGCCCTGGTGGTGATGGGCGTGGCCGGTTGCGGCAAAACCAGCGTCGGACTCGGCCTGGCGAACGCGCTGGGCTGGGCCTTCATCGAGGGCGATGCGCACCATGCGCCGGCTTCGATCGTGAAGATGCAGGCCGGCCAGCCGCTCACCGACGAGGACCGCTGGGGCTGGCTGGACCGCCTGGGCGGCATGCTCGCCAGCGAGGCGCCGGTGGTGCTGAGCTGCTCGGCGCTGAAGCGCGTTTACCGGGATCGCCTGCGCGCCGCCTGTCCGGCGCTGGGCTTCATCTACCTCGAGATCGACAAGGCCCTGGCGCTGGAGCGGGTGGCCGCGCGGGCCTCGGGCCACATCTTCCCGGCCAGTCTGGTCGACAGTCAGTTCCAGACCCTCGAGCCGCCGACCGGCGAGGCTGGCGTGGTGACGGTGTCGGCCGCCTTGCCGCCGACTGAGCAACTGGCCGAGGTGTTGCGCCTGCTGGCCCTTCAGGAGACCCCGCGATGAGCGCGCCCGATCCGCATCTGTCCGACGACTCCGCCGCGCCCGCCGCCGTGCCGCAACCGCAGCCGCTCTGGCAAAAGATCGGCGAGGGCGCGATGGCCTTGTGCCTCGCGGTCATGGCGCTGGCGGTGTTCATCAACGTGGTGCTGCGTTACGGCTTCGGCAGTGGCGTGGCGGCCAGCGAGGAACTCTCTCGGCTGCTGTTCGTCTGGATGGTGTTCATCGGCGCGACGGCCGCTTATCCGCTGGGCCAGCACATGGCCTTCAACAGCCTGCTGCTGCCGCTGCGCCGCAAGCCGCTGGCGCTGACATTGATCACCTCGCTGATCCGTGTGGCGGTGATCGTGGCCGCTTCGCTGGTGGCCTGGGGCGCCTGGCAGCAGGTGCGCGTCGGCATGGACAGCCAATCGGTGGTGCTGGGTTATTCGAATGCCTTGCTGCCGCTGCCGGCGCTGTTGTCCAGCGTGGCGATCGCGCTGATGGCGCTCTGGGAACTGTGCCGCCAGCAGCCGCTGGACCTGGCGCACGAGAGCGACGTGGAATGAACCGGCGAGCCCGCACATCATGAGCAACGAAGCCCTCTCTTTCATCGTGTTCGTCGTCGGCATGCTGGTGCTGATGGGCCTGGGCATTCCCATGGCCTTCGCGCTGGTGCTGACCGGCGCGGGCATGGCCTGGGCGCTGGACTTCTGGGACACCCAGCTGCTGGCGCAAAACCTGGTGGCCGGCATCGACAGCTTCCCGCTGCTGGCCGTGCCCTTCTTCATCCTGGCGGGTGAACTGATGAATGCCGGCGGCATCAGCCGCCGCATCATCCTGATGGCGCAAGCCTGGGTCGGCCACATCCGTGGCGGGCTCGGGTTCGTCGCGATCGGCGCGTCGGTGCTGATGGCCAGCATGAGCGGCTCCGCCCTGGCCGACACCGCTGCGCTGGCGACCATCCTGCTGCCGATGATGCGTCGCCACGGTTATCCGATGGGCACCTCGGCCGGGCTGATCGCGTCGGGCGGCATCATCGCGCCGATCATCCCGCCGTCGATGCCGTTCGTGATCTATGGCGTCACGACCAACACCTCGATCTCCGCGCTGTTCCTGTCCGGCATCGTGCCCGGCCTGATGATGGGCGCCGGCCTGCTGATCGCCTGGAAGCTGCAGCTGCGCAAGCTGGATCTGCCGCAAGGCGAGCCGCTGTCGCTGTCGGCGCGTCTCGCCTCGACCGGCAAGGCCTTTTGGGCGCTGCTGATGCCGCTGATCATCATCGGCGGCATGAAGTCCGGTGTGTTCACGCCGACCGAAGCGGCGGTGGTGGCGGCCTTCTATGCGCTGGTCATCAGCTTCGTGGTGCATCGCGAAATGACGCTGCGGGATCTGCACGGCGTGCTGGTGCGCGCGGCCAAGACCACGGCCATCGTGATGTTCCTGTGCGCCGGCGCGCAGGTGGCGAGCTACATGATCACGCTGGCCGATCTGCCGGGCGTCTTGAGCGGCTGGCTGGGCGGCCTGATCGAATCGCCGCGTCTGCTGATGGCCTTCATGATGATCCTGCTGGTGCTGATCGGCACCGCGCTCGACCTGACCCCGACCATCCTCATCTTCGCCCCGGTGATGCTGCCGATCGCGGTGAAGGCGGGCATCGATCCGGTCTACTTCGGCTTGATGTTCGTGCTCAACGGCGCCATCGGCCTGATCACGCCGCCGGTGGGCACCGTGCTGAATGTGGTGGCCGGCGTCGGTCGGCTGTCGATGCATCAGGTGATCAAGGGCGTGAATCCGTTCCTGCTGACCTACACGGCCATCCTCATCCTGTTCACCTGCTTCCCGCAGCTGGTGATCGCGCCGATGCATTGGCTGCGCTGAGCCTGAACCCTCGGCGCCACCCTTTCGACGATCCTTTTCAGCGACCTCACAACGACACCTCAGGAGACCTCCCCATGACGACCTCCCGCCCGCTTGGCCTGACCCGACTGGCCCGCCGTTTCACCCTTGCTGCCGGCGCCGCACTGGCTCTCGCGGCGGTGCTGCCTGCCCAGGCGCAGGACATCAAACCCCGTTTGATCCGCTTCGGCTACGGCCTGGCCGAGAACAGCAACCAGGGCCGTGCGGTGAAGGTCTTCGCCGATGAGGTGCAGAAGCTCTCCGGCGGCAAGATGCGCATCCGCGCGATCGGCGGCGCGGCGCTGGGGCCGGACACCCAGATGCAGCAGGCGCTGATCGGCGGCGCGCAGGAAATGATGGTGGGCTCCACCGCCACGCTGGTGGGCATCGCCAAGGAAATGGCGCTGTGGGACACGCCGTTCCTGGTCAACAACACCCGCGAGGCCGATGCGCTGCTGGACGGGCCGGTCGGCGACAAGGTGCGCGCCAAGCTGGAAGACAAGGGCATGGTGGGCCTGGTCTATTGGGAGAACGGTTTCCGCAACCTGACCAACAGCAAGCGCCCGGTCACCAAGCTGGAAGACCTGAACGGCATCAAGCTGCGGGTGATGCAGAACAACGTGTTCCTCGACAGCTTCAAGCAGCTGGGCGCGAACGCAGTGCCGCTGCCGTATTCGGAGCTGTTCACCGCGCTGGAGACCAATGCGGTCGACGGCCAGGAGAACCCCTACAACACCATCCTGTCGGCCAAGTTCTACGAGGTGCAGAAGTACCTGACGGTGACCAACCACGTCTACAGCCCGTGGATCGTGACGGTCAGCAAGAAGTTCTGGGACGGCCTGTCCAAGGACGAAAAGGCCGTGCTGCAGAAGGCCGCGCTGGTCAGCCGTGACTTCGAGCGCAAGGACACCCGCGACGAAGCCGCCAAGGCCCTGGCCGATCTGAAGACCCGCGGCATGCAGGTCAACGAACTAAGCCCGACCGAGGCCGCCCGCATGCGCGACAAGCTGACGCATGTGAACGCCGGAGTCGCCACCCAGGTCGGCATGGACCTCTGGAACGAGACCCAGGCCCAGCTGGCCAAGATGCGCGGCGGCAAATAAGCCGCGCTCGTCCGCGCTCATTCCTCACTACGGGGCGACGGGCTTCCATGGCCCCGGTGGAGCGCGGACCGGCCTCGCCGGAGGCCCGATCCGCATGGACAGCCACAGCGCCAACGGCGCTGACCTGGCGTGATCCTTGACGGCTGCTTCGGACGCCGCCGTGTGCAGGACGGCCGCTATATTGGACGCGCTGGCTGGCGGCTCATCCGCCCGTCGTGTTCTCAACGCACCAGGCTGATTCCATGAGCGCTTCCGATCCGCTGCCACGCCCGCGCCGGGCCCGTCGCCAGGATGCTGACCCAGCCAGCCCGCCCGGCCGCGCCGATACGGCGAAGAGCCCCGCGACACCGCGACGAGCCCGGCGATCCACGCGGCAGGCGCCGGCGCCTGACGCCGTGGCGGATCGGCCCTCGCTCGACCTCGCGCTGCAGGGCGGGGGCTCGCATGGCGCGTTCACCTGGGGCGTGCTCGATGTCTTGCTGGAAGACGGTCGCCTGCGACTGGACGGGGTGTCCGGGACCAGCGCCGGCGCGATGAACGCGGCGGTGATGGCGACGGGTTTCGCCCGCGGTGGCGCACTGGGCGCGCGGCAGGCGCTGTCGGCGTTCTGGCAGGCGGTGTCGGGCGTGCCGGCCTGCTTCGGTCGGGTGGGGCAGGAGCCCGCCGTCGGCAGCCCCGGCGCCAGCACGCCGACCTGGATCTACAACCGCAACGCCTGGCCCGGCATGGCCGCGTGGAATGCCTGGTGGCGTCTGTGGAGCCCGTATGAGCTCAATCCGTTCAATCTGGATCCGCTGCGCGACATCGTTCAAGCCCATGTCGATGTGCAGGCGCTGCGGGAAGGGCCGCTTCAGGTGTTCGTCACCGCCACCTCGGTGCGCACCGGTCAGCCGCGCGTCTTCAGCGGTCAGGATCTGAGCATCGAGGCGCTGATGGCATCGGCCTGTCTGCCACAAAGCGCGCAGACCGTGGTCATCGATGGCGAGCCGTTCTGGGATGGAGGCTTCTCCGGCAATCCGGCGCTGTGGCCGCTGGTCTACGGCACGACCACCGACGATGTGCTGCTGGTGCAGATCAATCCGCGGGAGCATGCCGGCATTCCGCGCACGGCCGCCGAGATCGACGACCGCATCAACGAGATCACCTTCAACGCCAGCCTGGTGGCCGAGCTGCGAGCGATCGCTTTCGTGCAGCGGCTGCTGCGCGATCGGCGCATCGATCCCAGCCGCTACAAGCAGATGCGGCTGCATCGCGTGGCGGATGAGGACGGGCTGGCGCCGTTCGGTGCCTCCAGCAAGCTCAACACCGATCCGCGACTGCTGACCACGCTGTTCAGCCTGGGCCGACACGCCGCGCAGCGCTGGCTGGCCACGCAGGCGACATCGGTGGGGCGGGCCAGCACACTCGACATCGACGAGGTGTTCCTGGCGAACCGGGTCGCTCGCGCAAAGCCGCCGTCCGAGGTCTGACCGCGTACCGCCGGGCACGCCCAGCGGCACGGATCGGCTGAACCCCGCGCGTGGCGGAAGGGACGAAACGCTCTTCCTTCACGGCTTGGCCGCCCCTGCCCATGCGTCTCACCTCGAATTCAATCACCGTGCGAGTTCACGTTGCTCAAGAGCCGGATGACGTTCGCGCCTTGCGCCACGCCATATTCAATGCATACGAACATTGGTCACCGAGCTTGAACGATCGGTTGGCCTGCCTCGCGGTGAAGACGCGCTGGTGGCCCCGGGAAGTCGGGCTGCGGTTGGACCAGGAAGGCAAGCGCCGGTCCTTCGCGCCATCGGACGATGTTCGCGAATGGATCAAGTTGAGCAAGTTGCCGGGCGACGGCCAGGATTGGGCGTTGAGTCGCCGCGATGAAATCGCCTCAGGTGCACCGAATGACCCGGGCCGCGATGCGTTCATGGGTGCCTTGCTGAAGTCGGTCCAGTATTTTTTTGAGGACACCGGCCGGGACAGCCGAGACGTGCCCCATGAGGTCGGCGGATTGCTCAACTCGTTGCTCGAAGTGTTGGGACAGACGGGGTTGAACTCGCGTTGCATGCTGCCGGAGGTCCAGGAGTCAGGCGGCAGCATCGTGCCGGGAGAATCCATCGTTCCCTCCCCCGGCAGGGGTTGGGAGCTGTGTCGCGCGCGGGATGCGGCGACGCTGGTCAGCGCGATGAAGGGGGAAGTCGCCAAGCAATTGGGGATGTATCTGGAGGATCGATGCGGTTGGCGGCGTCCTCTGGTGTTGGAGCGCGAACCATTCGAGCGTGCGGCCATCATGATGGGGGAGGTCGAACCGTCGATCAGAATGCCTGCGGCCGTCCGGCGTTGGGCGAAGTGGGCGCTTCGGGTGAATCATCAGGCGACGGCGGTGGAGTTGCATTTTCAGCGGGACGGTGATCGCCAGCATCGCTCACTCGGTCCTGTGATGCACCTTCCGCCCGGTCTGCAACAACTGGCCCTCCTGACGGTCGAGGGCAAGACGACACCGATCGATCTGCTGCTGCCGGATACGTTGGGGATCTATCTTCGCCGAGGCCATGTGAAGGTCGGTGAGGCCTACGTGCCGACGTCGATGGCGAGTGAGGTCGATGCAAGTAAGCCCCTGTCCGGCATCGATCCGAACGGGCGGGTGATCGTGCTGGGACATGGCGGGCGGTCGACGCCGTGCTGTCTGTCGAAAGAGATTCTGACGGTCGACCGCGTGGGGGATGACGACCCCGCCGGCCTCGCCGATCGCCTGATTCAACAGGGCTTGTCGACCGACTTCGCCAGCACCGTCGCGCTGGACTCCTGCATTGGCGCCGGCGGATTGGGCCAGGTCAATACCTTTGCGTATCGACTGCGGGATGAGCTGGCTCACCGAGGCCATGGCCAACTGTCGGTGTCGGGCCGACCCGGTGTGTTCACACGCCTGCTTGGGATGAGCCATCTCCGGCCCGGCTTTGCCGTGCCCGTCGAGCATCACTTCCACCTCAAGCAGACCCGTGAGCGCTCCCTCCGGCTGATTCAACGCGCTCAGGCCAGCCTGGATGCCTTGATGGCCAAGGAGGGGACGTCGGCGAGCTCCCAGGAACAGGACACGTTGAAGAACGTCCTGAAGAAGGAGCAGGCCTACCTGGAGACGCTCGATCGCGCGCTGACCCTGGGGCCGTTTGGCGAGCCCGAGTTGCCCGGCAGAGAGCCCGCGAAGTCGACGGACGAGGTCGTGCCTGAACGGCTGCGCTGCACCGTGAAAAAGGATCTGCATCCACTCGCGATTCCGGAAATGGTGGGGCACATCGGACCGCGACCGTCGTCGCCCCTCCAGGACGCGGCGATTCAATCGTTCATCGCAGACATCAGCCGCGAATTCAACCTGCGCATCGAGCCGGCGCAGGCCGAGCAGATCACCGCGCTCATTCGCGAGCTCGCGGCCGGCCTGGCGCTGCCCTTGAGCGAGCGTGAGCTGAAGCGCCACATCGATCCGTGGATCGCCAGAGTCGAACAGGCCTGGCGTGACGCCGCCGAGCCGTCGTCGACGGGCGACATCGACAGCCCGCGCAGCCCCTTCGGTGAGGCACAGTTGCAGGCCTTGCTCCAGTCCCTGCGGGATTCGCCGCCGACCGTGCCGCGCCGCAGGACGAGCGCCGCCACGCCAGCGAGACGGGAGCGCAGCGACGGCGGCAGCGCGGCGACGGCAGCAGCGGCCCAACCTGCGAAGCCGGCGAAACCCGCGAAACCTGCGAAACCCGCAGAAGCCGCGCCACCTGCGAAAGCGTCGTCGACGGGCGACGCCGACAAACCGCGCGGCCCCTTCGCTGCGGCAGCGCGCAGCCTCCGCGATCTGCTGCGAAGGGCGCCGCGCGCTCGGCCGCGTCAGCCGGGTCCGCTGGCAGGTGAGCCCAGCGTTTAGGTGAACCCCGCAGAGGACGGAAGGGACGAAACGCTCTTCCTTCACGGCTTGGCCGCCCCTGTCCATGCGTCCCACCTCATATCCAATCTCCAGCACCACCAACGTGCTGGATCGCCCCGCTGATGATCCCGATGCTGTGTACGCATTGCGGCACGCCGTGTTGACTGCATCGCATTGGTCACCGATGTTCAACGATCAGTTGGCCTGCCTCGCGGTAAGCGCGCCGTGGTGGCCCCGACAGGTCGGACTGCGGGTGGATCAGGAAGGCGTGCGTCGCTGCTTCGCGAGAGCGGACGATGTTCGCGAATGGATCACGCTGAGCAAGTTGCCGGTCGACAGGCATCAATGGCTGTTGCGTCGCGGCGCGGAAGTCGCGGCGAGTGGAGAAGGTGACTTGGGCATGGGTGCTTTCTTGTGCGCTTTGTTCCAGTCGGTCAAACAGTTTTTGGAGGACACCGGCTGGGAGGATCGGGGCGTGCCCGATACCCCCAGCGATTTGGCGCGCTCGTTGCTGACCGTCTTGGAAGAGTCGGGGTTGAATTCGCAGTGGATGCTGCCGACGGTCCAGGAATCCGGCGGCAGCATCGTGCCGGGCGAAATGATCGCTCCAGCCTCCGATAGGGATTGGGA
>CAJYPV010000023.1 GCA_913776825.1 Burkholderiaceae bacterium | reverse complement strand
CGCTGGCGGTGCAGCGCGTGGCGAACGTGGAGCGCGCCCAGATGCTGCTGGAAAGCTCCAGCCGCGCCGCGCTGCAGCGTTTCCTGGCGGCCTGGCAGCCGCTGCTGCACGCCACGCGCGCCGCGCCCGAGCACAAGGGGCTGGTGCGCTGGCTGGTGGATGTGGATCCGCTGGCAATCTGAAAACGCTGAGGCTGACGATCAATCGTAAGCGCGCTTTGAACCACGTCCTCGCGGCAACGCCGACGGTGTGCTACGCAAGCCGTCAGGCTGACGCCTGGGCCCGGCACCCGACGAGCACCGGCTGGAACAGAACATTGTCGAGGCGCTGCACTTCATGTAGGCCCGCCTCACGCATCAGCTCCTGCAGCCGATCAGTCGTCACAGCGTAATAGCGGCTGGTGAGGACCTCTGTCGCGCAGCGACCATCTGGCTGTTCGGTTGTCAGGTACATGCGCAAGTCATAGTAATCGCCATCCCACTCCCACACCTGAACGGCAAGGAAGCGCCGGCCCTCGCTGTCGAGGTGTAGGCCATACGGGCGCACGTCGGGTGAGCGGCGCTCAATGGTGGCGTAGTCCCGGACCGAGAGCACCAGCGAACCGCCCGGGCGTAGGACGCGGCGCGCATTGCGCAGCGCCTGCAGGATCTCGGCATCAGTCAGCAAGTGCGGCAGGCTGTTGTCGCAGGCGAGGACGGCGGCGCAGCTGCCATCGGCCGTGCTCTGCAGGGTGCGAAGGTCGTCAACGCGGACGCTGGCTCGAAGGCCGCGTTCGTCAAGTTCTTGTCGCAGTCGGGCGACGGCGCCCGGCGAGAGGTCTGAGGCGACTACCGAGTAACCCCGGACCAGCAAGCCCAGCGTCTGCGTGCCAATGCCGCAAGCTGCATCGAGGATGGGCTCGCCCTGCCCCACGCCCCGCATGTCTAGAAGGCGCGCCAGCGCCTCGCCCTGGGTGCGCA
This sequence comes from Burkholderiaceae bacterium, assembly GCA_913776825.1. Classification (GTDB taxonomy): domain Bacteria; phylum Pseudomonadota; class Gammaproteobacteria; order Burkholderiales; family Burkholderiaceae_C; genus Roseateles. The sequence continues at coordinate 2,985 of CAJYPV010000023.1, read as the reverse complement.
CGGCGGCGTCCCAGTCGCCATACAGCAAGTGATAGAAGGGCGCGAGCCGGTCGTAGAAGTCGCTGCTCATTGGGGCTGATCGTTGGTGGACTGCGGTCAACAATACAGCAGGCGCCGCCAGCGCCACGTAAGCGCGCCTGGCGTCCAGGCCTGGGCGAGCCAGCAGGCTGAGCAGGCAGTTACTGGGTCAGGCAGCGTCCAAGTTGATCCGCCACGGCAGCAGGGCCTCGTAGTCGTCCGCCGTCTGGGCCAGCGGCAACTTCTTGAAGAGCGCGACAAGGTAGCGGTAGGGCTCGATGTTGTTGGCCTTGGCGGTCTCGATCAACGAGTACAGGTTGGCACTGGCGTTGGCGCCGCCCACGGTGTCGGCGAACAACCAACTGCGTCTTCCGACGACGAACGGCCGGATGGCGTTCTCCACCGCGTTGGAATCCAGCGGCCAGCTGCCGCTATCCAGAAACCGCACGAGCTTGGGCCACTGGCCGTGCAAGTAGTGCAGTGCCTCGCCCAGCAGGCTGGACGGCGCGACGCTGTGCAGGTGCGTGAGCAACAGCCCCTCGATCTCACGCACGACCGCGCGGCTGTAGCGCGAGCGCAGCCGCAGTCGGCGTTGCGGGGCCCAATCCTTGGCCAGCGCCTCGGCGCGGTACAGCTTGCCGATGAGCCCCACGAACCTGCTGGCGACCTGGTCCTGTGACCGCGCAGCCTTCGGGATGGCGTCGTCGGCCTTGATGAATGGGCGGCGCGCGTGGACCCAGCACCCCAGGTGCGTGAGCCCGCCGGCCCTGGCAATGCCGTTGTAGACCTCGTAGCCGTCGCTCATGAGCGTGGCGCCACGGCGGATGCCCGCGTAGAGCTTCTCCGCATGCACGGCGCCGCGTCCCGGCGCATAGGCGAACAGCCGCACCGGCGGACCTGTGCCGTTCATCTGCGCCCACATGTAGCTCTTGCTCTGTGCCTTGCGCCCGGGCTCCTTGAGCACCTGGACCGTGGTCTCGTCGCCGTAGATGAGGTCCGCGTCCAGCAGATGGTCGCGCAGCAGGTTGATGACGGGTTGCACGGCCTGGCCGATGCGCACGACGCCGGCGGCCAGCGTGTTGCTCGCGAGGTCGCCACCGAAGCGGCGCAGCAGTGCGGCCGTACGACACAGCGGCATGCCGAACTGGTACTTGCCGGTGATGACCCAGGCCTGCGCCCGCTCGGTGAGCAGCCCGCGGGGGATGATGCGTGCCGATGTCGGCGCGACCTTCAGGCCTTGGTCGCAGCACGGGCAGGCGTACTTGATGCGGTGGTGTTGCAACACGCGCACCTGCTCGGGAATCACATCCATCTGCTCGCTAATCTCCGCACCGATCTCCACGAGCGCGTGCCCGTCGTGGGCGCACACACGCTCGGCCTCGGGTAGCTCGTGGCGCACGATCTCGCGCGGCAGTGCTGGGTCCAGTGGCTTGCGCCCGCGCTTCTTGCGCTGATGGCCGGCGACCGGCGTCGATTCCTCTACCTCTGTCAGCGCCGCCGGCGTCTGGTCCGTGGGGGCGAGCTGCTCGGCCTCGTTGAGGAACAGGTCCTCCTGGTCAGTGCTGCGCGCCTCGCTCTTGGCCGCGAAGAACTGGCGCTGCAGGGCCTTCAAGCGCTCCAGCGCCAAGTCGCGTTCGGCATGGGCCACCCGCAGCGCGCCGGCCAGGGCATCGCGCTCGGCGATGAGCGCAGCAAGGTCTTCGGCGGTGATGGTGGTGGGCAACGACACGGCAGCTTTGACAAGCATGCCACCCCATCGTTCCCACGTGCAGGACCTCAGGCCACGCGGCTGTACAGGCGCTGCGGATGTTTGTGCACGACCGCCAGGTCGATGCCGTCGAGCAGCCAGTGCAACTGCTCGACCGTCAGCGTCGGCACGGCCACGGCGTCCGGCCAGATGAAGCGGTCCTGCTCGAGCCGCTTCATCAGCAACCAGAATCCGTTGCGCTGCCAGCCCAGAATCTTGACGCGGTCGCGGCGCTTGTTGCGGAACACAAAGAGCGCCTGCTCGAACGGGTTCATGCCCAGCGCCTGCTCGACCAGGACGGCCAGTCCGTTCAGGCCGACGCGGAAGTCGATGGCCTCGCGGTGCAGGTAGACCTTCAGTTCCGGGTCGAAGCGGAACACCGCAGCCTCCCCAGCACCTGGACAAGCTCGCACACCTGCGACAGGTCGCAGCCGGCTAGGTCCACGACAACGCCGTTGGGCAGCCGGGCCTGCAGTTGAACTTCGGCTTGCGCTGGTGCCGCCGGTGCTTCGATGTGGACCGGCAAGAAGGCTGGTGCAGCAGCATCGGCCTCGACGGCGGCAGGCAAGGCCTGAGCTACCGCCTTGCGTTCGTGCTTGCGCACCCAGGTGTTCAGGAGGTTGGCATTGATGCCGCAGTCGCGCGCCAGCCTGGCCATCGAGATGCCTGGCCGGCCGCAGGCCTCGATCAGTTCCTGCTTGGCCTGCGCGTCATACACACACCGGCCATCGCGCTTGCGGCTGACGATCAGCCGACCGGCCAGCTCCGAAACCCACTCTGACATTACGTTCCCATCTACATGTACGTGGGCACGTAGGCTCTCAGCTCAGGGGGCTGGCGGGAAGGACGTGGTTAATTGCGCGCTTACGATCAATCAAGGAATCGCACAGCTAGCTTGCCCCGGTGCGAGCGCACGGGCGGCCTAGCGCTCCCCGAAAGACTCCCCGAAAGATCGCAAGCCCGGCGCCACGCCGCCCGCGGTGCAGCGGGGCGGCCGGGGCGCTCCGGTCACAGCGCGCCGTCGCCCAGCACGATACCTTCGCGGCGCGGGTCCACGCCGCCTTCGAGTTCCAGCGTGGCACCGCCCGTGCGTTGGACCCGCATGATGGTGGACACGCCGCTGGACTGCGCGGCGGTGGACACCGTGTGGCCCTTGGCCTGCAGCCCGCTGACCAGGCCGGTCAGGTCCAGCGCGGTGTTGGACCCATCCACGTTGGTGG